>NZ_JAERQE010000018.1 GCF_016734765.1 Microvirga soli
CGGCTTCGCTCATGGAGCGCATGGAGCAGGAGGGCATCGTCGGTCCCGCAAACCACGCCGGGAAAAGAGAGATTCTGCTTGAATCTCATGGGGCGGGAGAGGATTAACGTCTCGTATCCGGAACCTTGGCCACGCCCCTGCGTCATTGTTGAGCCCTATGCAATGGCCAAGCCGCGGTCATAATCGTTCCGGTCAGGAGATTCTTCGGATGCGTCCCCTCCCTGTTGTCGCTTTGGCCTCGGCCTTGTCCGCGTGTGCGGGTATCCTGCCGGCCATGGGGCAGATGCTTCCGATCGAGATGATCCTCCCACCCGTGCGGCCCGCCGCTCAAGGCTTCAGCCGCACGGCCGCGCCCCTGCCGACCGCCTCCTTCCGTCACGCGGGATCCTCGCACCATGCGGCTCAGCCGGCCCGGCCGCTGATCCCCAGGCCCGCCAACGCGGAGCAGGTTCTCGCCATGACGGCCCCCCTGCCCCCGAGCCGTCCGGTCATGGAGGAGCCCGAAGCGGCTCTTGAGCCCATCGCGATCACGCCGAAGCCCATCGTGACCGCCTCGGCGATTCCGGTGGCCCTCAACCAGCCGCTGCCCAACAGCGTCGTGGTGGAGCGGGCCAATGCGTTCTTCACCAACTTGAGCACCATGGTGGCGGACTTCACGCAGGTCGGCGGCGACGGGCGCCGGCAGGGCGGCACGCTCTATCTGCAGCGGCCCGGCAAGGTGCGCTTCGAGTACGATCCGCCCGCCACCCTGCAGGTGGTCGCCGACGGCCGCTCGGTGGCGGTGCGCGACCGCAAGCTCGCCACCCAGGACCTCTATTCCATTTCGCAGACGCCCCTGAAATTCCTCCTGCGCGAGCGGGTCAATCTCGGCCAGGACATCAAGATCACCGGCATCACCAACGACGGCAACGCGGTGCGGATCAACCTGGAGGATACGTCGACGCTGGGCGGCACCTCGCGGATCACACTCTACTTCGACCCGCAGGTGGAGAGCCTGAACCAGTGGCGCATCATCGACGCGCAAGGGTTCCAGACCGTGGTGGTGCTGGGCAAGGTCGAGCGCGACCGACGCATCGACCAGGACCTGTTCAAGATCCAGTACGAGGTCGTCATCGGCGCGGGCAACAACCGGTAGCCACCGTTTGAAGCGTTATACTTTCTTGTCATGGCCGGGCTTGTCCCGGCCATCTCGATGAGACGAGTGTTGCGCTTGAAGCAGTCGGGATCACCGGCACAAGGCCGGTGATGACGTGAGAAGACTGTATTAATGGATCCTCTTCCCGGTTCTCAGGAACGCCCGGGATGACACGGGGTACCCTTCCCTCCGGGCCGAATCTGTCGTAGCCGAACAGGGTCTTCCAAGGGGCCTATCTCGTGCAACTGACCGTCTCGACCTGGAACATCAATTCCGTTCGCCTACGCATCGATCAGGTGGGCCGCTTCCTGAAGGAGCGCCGCCCCGACATCCTGTGCCTGCAGGAGACCAAATGCCCGAACGACAAGCTGCCCCTGAAGGACCTCCAGGCCTTCGGCTATCCCTTCGTGGTCCATATGGGCCAGAAGGGCTATAACGGCGTCGCCATACTGTCCCGCTATCCATTTGCCGAGACCAGCGTGATGGAGATGTGCGGCCGCCAGGATGCCCGCCACATCACCGTGACCCTGAGCCGCGAGGCCAAGGCCGCCGCGGGGCTGACCATCCATAACTTCTACGTCCCTGCCGGCGGCGACATCCCGGATCCCGAGATCAACGAGAAATTCCGCCACAAGCTCGATTTCATGGCCGAGATGCGCGCATGGGGCAGCAAGGCGAAGCCGACCTTAGGGCCGTCGATCCTCGTCGGCGACCTCAACGTGGCGCCCCTCGAACACGACGTGTGGAGCCACAAGCAGCTCCTCGACGTGGTAAGCCACACCCCGGTGGAAACCGAGATGTTCGAGGAGCTGCGCCAGGAGGCGGAGTGGATCGACGCCATGCGGATCCTGCGCCCCGAGCCCGAAAAGATCTATTCCTGGTGGAGCTACCGCTCGCCGGACTGGGCCGCCGCCGACAAGGGCCGCCGGCTCGACCACATCTGGGTGTCGAAAGGCCTGAAGGATACCTTGCGCACCATCGACGTCACCCGCGACACCCGCGGCTGGGAGCGCCCCTCGGACCATGCCCCCGTGACGGCGGTGCTGGAGCTGTAGGCCACGCGTCCAAACCTCACACCCTCCTGGCGGATTCTTGAATATGTACGGCATTGGAATTGTCGGCCTCGGCACGATGGGGCGGCGCCTCGCGGAAAGCATCAGGGCCAATCCCGCCTTCAGGATCGTGGCCGCCTACGATCCGGCGGCAACGGACATGATAATCCCGATGGCAGGCAGCGTCGCCGAACTCGTCGGCAACCCGTCCGTCGGCTGCGTCTATGTGGCGACGCCTCCCGCGACTCACGAAGAGATCGTCAGGTTAGTAGCGGATGCCGGCAAGGCGCTCCTGTGCGAGAAGCCGCTCGCCGCCTCGCCGGAAGCGGCCCGGGCCTGTGTCGATGCGGTTGCGCGGGCGGGCATTCCGGCCGCCGTCAACTTTCCCTTCGCCACCGCTCCAGCGGCTCTCCGCCTCAAGGAATTGGTCGACACCGGGGCTTTTGGCGAAAACCTGTCGGCCCATCTGACCCTGCGCTTCCGCCAATGGCCCAGGGAGTGGCAGCAGGGCGCCGCCTCATGGCTTGCCGGCCCCGAGCAGGGCGGGTTCACCCGGGAGGTCGTCTCCCATTTTGCTTTTCTGGCCGTGCGCCTGTTCGGCCCGGGGCGCCTCGCGGAATGCACCGTCGAGCGCGGACCCGTGGGCACGGAAACACGGGTCCATGCCGTGCTCCGGTTTGCCTCCGCGACCATGACCATCGACGCCGCCGTGGACGGCGACCAGGACGAGTTCAACCGCTTCGAGGTGAAGGGCTCGAAAAGCGCGGCCGTCATGAGCGAGTGGTACCGCCTGACTCACGAGAGCGGCGACATCGCGCCCGCGCGGGCCGATGCCAACCAGATCGCGGAGCTTGCCCTGCTTCTGGAAGGCCGGCCCCATCGGCTGGCGACGTTTGAGGAAGCAGCCCAGGTCGTTGCGCTCATCGAAGAGATCCTGGGATCGTAGGGTTTCGCGTGCGGTCGCCTTTGACAGGTTATTAACCTTCATTTGCGAAACACGCTGCACAACTTTCCCTAAGGTCAATAGTCGTGCAGTTCCTCGCCAACCGGAAGCTTTCCCATCTCACCACCGCCGCCATGGTGGCCTTCGTCGTGATGACCGCCGCCGCTCTCTTTGCGGTCGTGTCCCTTCAGACCCGCTCTGACGTCCAGAGCAAGGCGCTGGCGCAGCTGCAATCCAATGTGCGGACTTTCGTCGGCATCCTGCGCGGCTCCATCGACAGCCTGACGGTCAAGAAGGACGCCACCGGCGCCGTCACCGGGATCACGGTGAAGGACGATGCGGTGTTCTACAGCGATGAGCTCGCCGACCGGATCGCCGAAGCGACCCAGGCGCCCGCGACCCTGTTCGTGAAGGACAAGGCGAGCGGAGACTTCATCCGCCGCGCCACGAACATGCGCAACCCCGATGGAACGCGCGCGGTCGGCACAGCCATGGACCGCAAGGGCGTGGTCTTCCCCATCGTGTCGGGCGGCGGCACCTATGTGGGCCAAGCCAAGATCCTCGGCGGCGATTACCTCCTGGTGAACCTGCCGGTCTTCGGTCAGAGCGGACAGGTTCTGGGCGTGCTCGGCAGCGGGTTCCAGGTCACGGCGCTCGAGGCTTCGGCCAACCGCCTCATGTGGCAGATGGGCATGGTGTCGCTCGCGGCCGTTCTCGTGCTGACCCTGGCGGCGATCCTCTCGGCCCGGATGCTGTTCCGGCCGATCCCGAAGCTCGCCGCGGCCATGAACGATCTGGCCCATGGCGATACCGCCGTGACGGTGCCCTACCTCGCCTCGAAGAACGAGATCGGCGAAATGGCTCGCGCGGTGGAGGTTTTCCGCGAGAACACGGTCGAGCGTCAGCGGCTTGCGGTTGAGCAGGCCGCCGAGAGCGATGCCAAGATGCAGCGCGCTTTGAGGCTCGATGGCCTGACCCGTCAGTTCGAATCCAATGTGTCGGCCCTGACGCAGGGGCTTGCCGCCGCCGCCTCGCAGATGGAGGCCACTGCCCAGACCATGACGGCCACGGCCGAGCGGACCAACCAGCAATCGGTCAGCGTCGCGGCCGCGGCCGAGCAGACCTCGGGCAGCGTGCAGACGGTGGCGGCCGCCACCGAGGAGATGTCGATCTCGATCCGGGAGATCGCCCGGCAGGTCACCCAGTCGTCGCAGATCTCATTCGAGGCCGTGGAGAGCGCCAAGCGCACCAACGGCATCGTGCAGGCGCTCGCCGACGGCGCGCAGAAGATCGGCGAGGTCGTCGCCCTCATCAACACGATCGCGAGCCAGACCAACCTCCTGGCCCTCAACGCCACCATCGAGGCGGCGCGCGCCGGCGAGGCCGGCAAGGGCTTCGCGGTCGTGGCCTCCGAGGTGAAGAACCTCGCCACCCAGACCGCCAAGGCCACCGAGGAGATCGGCTCGCAGATCGCCCAGATCCAGGGCGCCACGCAGGAAGCCGTGGATGCCATCCACGGGATCCAGACGGTCATCGATCAGATCTCCAACATCTCCACCGGCATCGCCGCCGCCATGGAGCAGCAGGGCGCGACCACAAGCGAGATCTCACGCAGCGTCCAGGAGGCGGCTCATGGCACCGGCCAGGTGACGCAGAGCATCGATAGCGTGAAGCACGGTGCAGGCGAAACCGGCGCTGCGGCGGTTCAGGTGCTGGACGCGGCGCAGGAATTGGCCCGCTACGCCGATAAGCTGAGCCGGGAAGTCGACGTCTTCCTGTCCGACGTCAAGGCGGCGTGAGGGGGGATAAACCCCTTACGCCTCGTCCGGCTGCTCTGGCGGGGTGTTGTCCCCGCCGTCGATGGCGAGAAGCTGCTGGCGCACGCGCTCCAGGCCTTCCGTGAGGCGTGTCAGCTCGTCGGCCATGGCCTCGTGGATCGCCGCGGCGGCGTCCGGGAACTCCTCGAGCACCCGGCGCATGAGGCTGGGCGTCACGCGGACGATCGTGGAGGGCTCCTGCGCGGTGGCGGTGGCGCGGCGCTCGATGCGGGCGAACAGGGCCGCCTGCCCGACCAGCGCGCCGGGTCCGGCCACGAAGGCTGCCGGCGAGCCATCCTCGGCGGCATCGAGCGCGATGGCTCCACGCGTCACCACATAGCCGCCGTCGGAGCGGTCGCCCTTCTTGAACAGCACATCGCCCTCGCGATAGCTGCGGGTTTCCGACGCGAAGGCCACAAGGCGCAGGGCATCCTTCTCCAGCAGGTTGAACAGCGGAGCCTGGCTTAAGATCGCGATGTCGTCTTCGAGCGCCATGGTGGTTGTTTTACGGGATCAGCTTATAGCCGCCCGGCTCCGTCACCAGGATGCTGGCATTCGAGGGATCGGTCTCGATCTTCTGGCGCAGGCGGTAGATATGGGTTTCGAGCGTGTGGGTGGTGACGTTGGAGTTATAGCCCCACACCTCGGTCAGCAGGGTGTCGCGCCCGACCACCGCCTGGCCGGCGCGGTAGAGATAGCGTAGGATCGCCGTCTCCTTTTCCGTCAGCTTGAGCTTGGAGCCCTTCTCGGTGGTGAGCATCTTGGAGCCGGGGCGGAAGATGTAGGGCCCGATCTGGAACACCGCATCCTCGCTCGCCTCGTACTGGCGCAGCTGCGCGCGGATGCGGGCGAGCAGCACGGCGAACTTGAAGGGTTTCACCACATAATCGTTGGCGCCCGCCTCCAGGCCCATCACGGTATCGGTTTCGGAGCCTTGCGCGGTGAGCATGATGATCGGGCTGCGGAAGCCGTTCTGACGCATGAGCTTGACGGCCTCGCGGCCATCCATGTCGGGCAGGCCCACATCCATGATAGCGAGATCGATCCGGTCGCCCTTCACGGCCTCGATGGCGCCATTGGCCGTCTCGGCGATGGTGATCTGGAACTCGTCATGGAATCCGAGCTGTTCGGCTAGGGTGTCGCGCAGATCCTGATCGTCATCGACGACGAGGAGGCGGCTGGCATTCGACATCTGAAACCCTTCACACGATGAACCGCAAAATGGCAGAAGCGGCCTTCCGAAGACGAAAACCCTCAAGCCTGAAGCCGGTTCGTTCGCCCCCTGTCGCCGCTCATGATCCGGATCGAATATCGCCGCCTTGGCTGAATGCCGGCGCGAGCCTTGAGCTGCGGATCATGCTCGACGCATAAGAGTAGTCATTCCCAGCTTGACAACAAGGGGCGTCCGAGGCCCTTCCACTGCCGATGAAACACTCTCGCGTCAATGTTATCCGTGTTTTCCGCTCCCCGCTCGACCACCGGCGCGGACGCCTGCAGGCGGGCAACCTCGCGATTCCTTGCGCGCTCGGCCGCTCCGGCACGCGCCATGCAAAGCGCGAGGGCGACGGCGCCTCGCCGGTGGGACGGTTCAAAATCCTCCAAGCCTTCTACCGGGCCGATCACGGCCCCCGCCCCCGCACCGGCCTGCCCCTGAAGGCGATCCGGCCCGGTGACGGCTGGTCCGACGACGTGCGGGACCGCCGCTACAACCGCCTCGTCCCCCTGCCCTGCCCGACGAGCCACGAAAAGATGTGGCGGGACGACCACCTCTACGACGTGGTGCTCGACATCGCCTGGAACCGCCGCCCCAACATCAAGGGCCGCGGCAGCGCCATCTTCCTGCACCTCGCCCGCCCGGGCTTCCTGCCCACGGAAGGCTGCGTGGCCGTGGAGCGCCGCATGATCTGGCGACTTCTGGAGCGGATCGGGCCGAACACGCGCATCGAGATCGTGGGCTGACCGCATGATACTGGTCGCCACCTGTTCCGAGTACCCGCATCCGACGCCAAACCTTGAGGCCCTGGTGAACAGCTTGAAGGCACAAGGCATGGACGCGGCCTATCTGCCCTGGAAGACGACGCCACTGGAGACCTTCATCGCAACCGACGCGGTGCTTCCCCTGTGCTGCTGGGATTATTACGGCGATCCCGGGCGCTTCCTTGCCTGGATCGATGCGCTGGAGGCCGAGGGCGCCAGGCTGCTCAATCCTCCCGAACTCCTGCGCTGGAATTTCCGCAAGACCTATCTGCTTGAGCTGGCTGCGGCGGGGTTGGCCGTGCCGAAGACCTTCCACTTAGCCGACGCCAGCCGTGAGACGATCGCGCAGCGGATGGAGTCTGAGGGCTGGGGCACCGCCGTGCTCAAACCGGTCTCCAGCCAGAACGGACACGGCATCCAGAAACTGGATCATGCGGAGCGGGCCCAATGGTCGCTCGAGAGCATGCCCGGCGAAGTTCTGCTGCAGGAATTTCAAGCCGATATCGGGGCGCTCGGCGAGACGACCATGACCTTCATCGATGGCGCGTTCTCCCACGCGGTGCGTCGCGTGCTTAAAGCCGGCGAATGGCGGGCCAATCCGCAATACGGCATCACCTATGAGCGCGTCGCGGTAAGCCGCGAGGTGATCGACGCGGCACAGGCCTATATCGATTTTCTGCCGCAAACGCCGCTTTACGCCCGCGTCGACGGGCTTGTTCGATCCAGCGGTTTCACACTGATGGAATTGGAGCTGATCGATCCGTATCTCTACCTCGAATTCGAGCCCGGCAGCGCGGATGTGATGGGGCGGGCAATCCTGCGGCGACTTCGATAGATACCGCATTTCGGTTCGCCATAATGGCCGGACTCGTTCCGGCCATCCACGTTTTAGGAAACACTCACCTGATCCTGAGGAGCCGCTGTAAGCGGCATCTTGAAGGAGGCTTCAGTACACCCTGGATGCTCCTTCGAGACGGATTGCTCACGCAATCCTCCTCAGGATGAGGCCAGAGGGAGACTTGATGGATCCAAGACGTGAATGCCCGGCGCAGGGCCGGGCATAACGGGTTGTGTTCAGTCGCCGTCGATCACCCCTGCATGCTCTCGTAAAACGCCGCCGGCCCGTCGATTTCCCGCAGTCTCCCCTTGTCGATGAGCAGGAAGCGGGTGCCGATGGCGTTGACGAAGCTGCGGTCGTGAGAGACCACGATGCAGGTGGCTTCCGCGTCGAGGATCTCGGCCTCCAGCTGCTCGCGCCCTGGAATGTCCACGTGGTTGGTGGGTTCGTCCATAAGGTAGAAATTCGGCTCGGACAACCGCAGCGCCAGGAGCCCGAGCCGCGCCTTCTGGCCCGGCGACAATCTGGCGATCGGCAGCCCCTGCCGCTCGATGGAAAAGCCCGCCTCCGCCAGAACCGCGCGGCTGCGCTGATCGCCCAGGCGAAACCGCGACAGGATAAAGTCGTGCGCCGTCGCCTTGTCGGGCAATTGCCGCATGTCCTGATCCACGTAGCCGAGAGCGAGGCTCGGGCTCACCCGAATGCCGGGCGAGCCGTCGGGCAACCGCATCGCCCGGTGCAGCAGGCCGATCAGCTGCGACTTGCCGGCGCCGTTGCGGCCCAGCACCACGATGCGGTCGCCCTGCGCCACCTCGAGCTTGGGGATCGTGAAGAGCTTGCGCGCATCGGGCGTGTGCACCGTCACGTTCTCCAGCGCCATGAGCACCCGCGCATGGGTGCCGCGATTGCCGAGCCGGATCTCGCCCGACCGTTCCCTGTGCAGGGAACGCGCGGTTTGCTCCAAAGCGTCGGCCCGGCGCTTGATCTGCGCTGACTTGATCTGCGCAGCATCGCTGCCGCTGTTGATGCCGACATTGCGCAGTTCTTGCGCGCTCTGGCGCAGGCGCTTGACCTCGCGCAGGGTCTTCTCCCGCTGCGCCTGCGCTGCCGCATCGTGCGCCTCCAGCAGATCGCGGGCGCGTCGGTAGGGATGCGCGAAAGCAATGGATTCCTCCGGCCGCACGAAGAGCGTCTTGCTCGTGCAGGCATCGAGAAAGTCGCGGTCGTGGCTCGCCACCACGATGGGCGCGGTATAGCCCGCATTGTTGATCCAGGATTCGAGCTTGAACAGCTTCTCGAGGTCGAGGTGGTTTGTCGGCTCGTCGAGCAGCAGCATGTCGGGCTGGGTGATCCAGGCCCTGGCAATGAGCGCGAGCCGCTGCCAGCCGCCGCTGAGCGCCCGCATGGGGAGGCTGCGCAGATCGGCCGGCGTATCGAACTCGTCGAGCACCATGTCGACGCGCCATTCCTGGGTGACACGCTCATCCGCTGGAAGCGCGGTGAGCAGCATATCGTGCAGCGACAGGTCGAGCAGAGCGGCGGGAACGTCCTGTTCCACCAGCGCGACGCGCAGGCCCCGGGAGCCGATGATGTCTCCCTCGGTCGGCTCCATGTGGCCGGCGAGACATTTGAGAAGCGTGGATTTTCCGGCGCCGTTGGCGGCGACCAGCCCAAGGCGGTCGCCCTCGCCGATGACGAGGTTCAGGTTCTGGAACAGGGGCGTGTGGGCAACGACGCCGACATTGCGAAGGTTCAGGGAAGTCATGGATGGGGTCTCTGGTGCAGCGCGCTCGGGCCTTGGCCTCAAGGAGCGCGAAAATCGTGAACGTGTCAGACGCGCCGGATCCTTGCGGATGTTAGGCACGGAAAGCCGTTCAGAGCTGACCAGAAGAGATGGAGGCGGTGGTTTGAGAGACCGTCAGATCCGTTCGATGGCCGGCCCTGCAACAAGCTGCTGCAGGGCGTGCCCAGGGCCGAACGTGCGTTGATGCATCGCTTCAATCATGCAGCCCTCCCTGGTTCGAACGCGGATCAGTACGTGAGGCTTAATCGGAAAAGGCCGCGGATGCAACGGGAAGCCACCGACTATGCTTTCAGTCCGGTCGGGTTGTGCGCCATCTCACGCATGCCTCCATGTTGGTCGTCTATATTACTGGATAGATTCCTATCAGAGGCTCTGTCCTGATCATGAAACCTCGCACCTTATGTCTGCACGCGTTCCTGAGCATCGGTGCTTTGGGAATGGATGGCTCGGCAGCCCTGGCCCAGAACCTGGGGAATTGGCGCGCACTGACGGCCGAGGAGGAGAAGGCCCGTATTGCGAATGTATCTCCTGAATCGGTCGATCCCGCGATGATCGAAGCCGACTTCGATGGCGATGGACGGAAGGACAAGGCTTTGATCGCTGTCAGGAAATCCGACGGGGTTTTTGGTCTGATCGCAATCCTGAAGGGCCGAATTCATGTGCTCGACACAGATTTGGTGGAGGCATCGGACGGCCTTAGATATGCCGAACCACGCACTTGGGATACCATTTGCGGCATGCCTGCTAGTGCCAACGATGCAAGTTGCGACGAATATCCCAGTCGCGTGATATTGAAAAATCCGGGAATTTTGTGGATCGGCAATGGCCGAACGTCCCTCTATTTCTGGAGCAGGAAAACAAAAAGCTTCGACGTCGTCTTGATGGTTGACTAGCGCCGCCTCAAAGCCCCGGCCGACTCCCGAAAATCGCGCTGCCCACCCGCACATGGGTGGCTCCTAACTGGATCGCCGCGTCGAAGTCCGCGCTCATGCCCATGGACAACAACTTCAAGCCATGACGCTGGGCGATGGTGTTGAGGAGGGCGAAGTGGGGTGACGGCGGGTCCTCGGCCGGCGGGATGCACATGAGGCCCTCGATCGCTAGGCCGTATTTCGTGCGGCAGGCCTCGAGGAAGGCATCGACCTGGGTGGGGATCACCCCGCCCTTCTGCGGCTCCTCGCCGGTATTCACCTGCACGAAGAGGCGCGGCTTCTTCCCCTGCTTGGCGATTTCCTTGGCCAGTGCCTCCGCCAGCGATGGGCGGTCGAGGGTGTGGATCGCGTCGAAGAGCTCCACCGCTTCCCTGGCCTTGTTGGACTGGAGCGGACCGATCATGTGGAGCTCCACGTCCGGGTAACGCTCACGCAGAGCGGGCCACTTGGCTTTGGCTTCCTGCACGTAGTTCTCGCCGAACACCCGCTGGCCTGCGGCAAGCACCGGCTCGATAGCCTCGGCTGGAAAGATTTTTGAAACAGCCACGAGGGTGATGGAGGATGGGTCGCGGTCGTAATCGGAGGCGGAGCGCCGGATGCTCTCCTGCACCTGCTTTAAGCCTTCGACTGCGTCGTTCTCGCTCATGGGACCCTCTCTCGTTCTGCCCTGTCATCCCCGGCCGGAGATGGCGATAGCCATGGCAGGGGAAGGGAATCCACGGTCAGGCGCCGCGCTATGGATCCCCTTCCCGGCCCTTTCGGGCCGCCGGAGATGACACCAGAGCAAAACCTGATCGTCTCCTACACGCGAAACCGTTGACCGCGCGGGAGAGCTGTGTCCTAGTCCGCCGCAACGTGGCGGCGCAAGCCGCTTGAATCCCTAAACGACGGATGATTTGAGAAAAATGAGGCCCGAGCGCTACAACGCCAAGGAAGCCGAGCTGAAATGGCGGAAGGTCTGGAACGACCGCGACCTGTTCAAGACCAACAACGACGATCCGCGTCCGAAATACTACGTGCTCGAGATGTTCCCCTATCCGTCGGGGCGCATCCACATGGGCCACGTGCGCAACTACACCATGGGCGACGTGGTGGCGCGCTACAAGCGCGCCCGCGGCTTCAACGTGCTCCACCCAATGGGCTGGGACGCCTTCGGCATGCCGGCCGAGAACGCCGCTATGCAGAACAAGGTCCACCCCAAGGAATGGACCTATGCCAATATCGCCACCATGCGCGCCCAACTGCAGAGCATGGGCCTGGCCATCGACTGGAGCCGCGAGATCGCCACCTGCGATCCGAGCTATTACCGGCACCAGCAGCGCATGTTCCTGGATTTCCTGGAAGCCGGCCTCGTCGACCGCAAGACCGCGAAGGTCAACTGGGATCCGGTGGACCATACGGTGCTCGCCAACGAGCAGGTGATCGACGGGCGCGGCTGGCGCTCGGGCGCCCTGGTGGAGCAGCGCGAGCTGACCCAGTGGTTTTTGAAGATCACCGATTTCGCCCAGGATCTCGACGAGCGGCTCGACACGCTCGACCGCTGGCCCGAGAAGGTGCGCCTGATGCAGCGCAACTGGATCGGTCGCTCCGAGGGCTTGCTGGTGCGCTTCGCGTTGAAGCCCGACACCGTGCCGAACAACGAGACCGAGCTGCAGATCTATACGACGCGCCCCGACACCCTGTTCGGCGCGAAGTTCATGGCGGTGGCACCCGACCATCCGCTGGCCCGGGCTGCGGCCGAGAAGAACCCGGAGCTTGCCGCCTTCATCGAGGAGTGCAAGCGCGTCGGCACGGCCCAGGAGGCCATCGACAAGGCCGAGAAGCTGGGCTTCGACACCGGCATCCGGGCTGAGCATCCGTTCGACCCGAATTGGACCCTGCCGGTTTACGTCGCGAACTTCATCCTGATGGAATACGGCACCGGCGCCATCTTCGGCTGCCCGGCGCATGACCAGCGCGACCTGGATTTCGTCAACAAATATGGCCTGGGCAACACCCCGGTGGTGTGCCCGCCGGACCAGGACCCGGCTGCCTTCGTGATCACCGACGTGGCCTATGACGGCGAAGGCCGGATGATCAATTCCCGCTTCCTCGATGGCATGACCATCGCCGAAGCCAAGGAGGAGGTCGCCCGTCGCCTGGAAGCCGAGACCCGCGGCAACCGTTCCGTGGCTGAGCGCAAGGTGAATTTCCGCCTGCGCGACTGGGGCATCTCGCGCCAGCGCTACTGGGGCTGCCCGATCCCGGTGATCCATTGCGATGCCTGCGGCGTCGTGCCGGTGCCGAAGGATCAGCTGCCGGTGGTGCTGCCGGAGGACGTGTCCTTCGACGTGCCGGGCAATCCGCTCGACCGTCACGCCAGCTGGAAGAACGTGAGTTGCCCGCAATGCGGCGCCAAGGCCCGGCGCGAGACGGACACCATGGACACCTTCGTGGATTCGTCCTGGTACTTCGCGCGCTTTACCGACCCGACCCTAACCGATCAGCCGACGGATCGCGCGACCGTCGATTCCTGGCTGCCGGTCGATCAGTATATCGGCGGCATCGAGCATGCGATCCTGCACCTGCTCTATTCGCGCTTCTTCACCCGCGCCATGAAGAAGACGGGCCATGCCGGCCTCGACGAGCCCTTCGCCGGCCTGTTCACGCAGGGCATGGTGGTGCACGAGACCTATAAGGACCAGAGCGGCGCTTGGGTGCTGCCCTCCGACGTGCGCTTCGAGACTGAAGGCGGCACGCGCAAGGCCTTCCATGTGGAGACCGGCGCCCCGATCGAAATCGGCTCGATCGAGAAGATGTCGAAGTCGAAGAAGAACACGGTCGATCCCGACGAGATCATCGCGTCCTATGGGGCCGACACGGCCCGCTGGTTCATGCTGTCCGACTCCCCGCCGGAGCGCGACGTGATCTGGACCGAGGAGGGCGTGCAGGGTGCAGGCCGCTTCATCCAGCGCGTGTGGCGCCTGATCGGCGAGATCGCGGACCGTATGGGCAGCGGTAAGGGTGCTGCGGCCGAGGGGCCGATTGCGCTCGCCGTGCGCAAGGCCGCCCACAAGGCGCTCGCCGCCGTGGAAGAAGATGTGGAGCGCTTGCGCTTCAACCGCTGCGTCGCGCATCTCTATGAGCTGGCCAACGCGCTGCAGGATCTGGCGAACCAGGCCAAGAGTGCCGACGAGCCGGGCGTCGGCGCAGCCTTTGTCGAAGCCGGGCGCATCTTCGTGCAGCTGCTCGCTCCCATGATGCCGCATCTGGCGGAGGAATGCTGGGAGGGCTTAGGTCAATCCGGCCTCGTGGCCGATGCCCCCTGGCCGCAGGTGGATCGCTCGCTGCTGGTCGAGGACACGGTCACCCTGCCGGTGCAGGTGAACGGCAAGAAGCGGGCCGACGTGACGGTTGCCCGCGACGCGGATCAGGCTACAGTCGAGGCTGCCGTGCTTGCTCTCGAGGCCGTTCAGAAGGCCATGGAGGGCAAGCCCGCCCGCAAGATTATCGTCGTTCCCCAGAGGATCGTGAATGTCGTCGCTTAACCTGAAGGGCCTTGCCCACTTCGTTGTCGTGGCAGGCCTCTCTCTGGGCCTGTCCGCCTGCTTTCGGCCTCTCCACGGCCCGACGGCGTCCGGGCAATCGCTCCAGACGGAGCTTGCCTCCATCGACGTGCCGGAGGTGGAATGGCCGCCTCAGCTGGCCAATGCGGGCCATTACCTGCGCAGCGAGCTGATCTATGCCCTGAATGGCTCGGGCTCGGCGACACCGAAGCGCTACAACCTGCGTCTTGCCTTCACCAAATCGCAGACGAGCCCGGTTGTCGACACGCAGTACGGCACGGCAAGCTCGGTGATTGTCGGCGGAACGTTGACCTATACGCTCACCAGCCTCGACGGTGCCACGGTGATCACCCAGGGCACCGCCACCTCCAGCGCGAGCTTCGACCGCTTCCCGCAGCGTTTCGCCAATATCCGGGCGGCGCGCGATGCCGAGATCAGGCTGACCAAGGACTTGGCCGATCAGGTGAGAACCCGGCTGTCGGCGGTGCTCGCCACCCGAACCTGACGTCATGGTGGCGGTGAAAGCCGGCGACGTGGAAGGGGCGCTACGGCGTCCCGATCCGCGCATCGGCGTCTTCCTGTTCTACGGGCCCGACATGGGCCTCATCAACGAGCGCGCCCGGATGGTGGCCGAGCGCTCCGTGGACGACGCGTCCGATCCGTTCCAGATGATCCGCATCGACGGCGATGACATCGCGGCCGATCCCGGACGTCTGGCGGACGAAGCCGGCACCATGGGGCTGTTCGGGGGCAAGCGCGCCATCTGGGTGAAATCCACCTCGCGCAACATCGCGCCGGCCGTCGACGCGGTTCTCAAAGGCGAGTTGCAGGACACGGTGATCGTCATTGAAGGCGGCGATCTGCAGAAATCGTCCCCTCTGCGCACCCTTTGCGAGCGCTCTCAGAAGGCACTCGCCCTGCCCTGCTATGCGGACGAGGCGAGAAATCTCGGCGCGGTCGTCGACGAGGCCTTGAAGGCAGGCGGCTTTTCGATCCAGCGCGACGCACGCACGGCCCTGATCGCGAGCCTCGGCGGCGACCGCCTCGCCACCCGCGGCGAACTCAACAAGCTGATGCTCTATGCCCATGGCCAGCGGGAGATTACGCTGGCCGATGTGGACGCCATCATGAGCGACGTGTCGAGCCTTGCCATGGATGCGGTGATCGACGCCGCCTTTGCCGGTGAAGGCACAGGCCTCGAGACCGGCTCCCGTCGTCTCGCGGCCGAAGGCGTGAACGCGAGCGTGCTGCTCGGCGCGGCGCTCCGCCATGCCATGATGCTGCTCACGGCCCGCCTCTCCGTCGAGGAAGGACGCCCGATCCCGGCCGTCATGGAGACCATGCGCAGCCTGCATTTTCGGCGAAAGCCCCTGGTCGAGCGTCATCTCCAGCGGTGGACTGGCGACAGCCTGAAGAACGCGATCACGCTTCTGCAGGCCAATCTGCTCCAGACCCGCCGCATGGCCGATCTCGGCGACACGATCGCGGCCAAGACCCTGCTCGACATCGCCCGAACGGCGCGGCGGTAGATCTGAGCGACTTCTCTTTACAGAAAGTATTGTCCTCATCCTGAGGAGGATTGCGCTAGCAATTCGTCTCGAAGGAGCGTCCAGAGTACACTGGAACCTCGTTCGAGAAGCAGACTGATGTCTGCTCCTCAGGTTGAGGTTGTGCGAGAGAAGGCCGTGTAACAATTACGGATTCAACCGACGGCACAGACCGTCGAGCTGGTCCAAGGTCTTGTACTTGATGCGCAATTCGCCGCCCTGGCCTTTGTGATCGATGCTGACGGTCAGACCGAGCACGTCCTGCAGGGCCTTTTCGAGAGCGCGAGTGTCGGGGTCCTTCTCCGTCGGGCCGGGCTTGGCCGCCTTCGCGGCAGCCTTCGACGCGTTGCCTGAATCTGCCTGAGCGATCTCCTCGACTTGGCGCACGCTCATGCCCTCGTCGACGACGCGCTTGGCCACTTGGACCGGGTCGTTGACGGAGAGCAGGGCGCGGCCGTGGCCGGCGGTGATCTGCCGGTCGATCAGCAGCTTGCGCACGGTCACCGGCAGCTCGGCGAGGCGTAGCATGTTGGCGATGTGGCTGCGGCTCTTGCCGATGATCTTGGAGAGGTTTTCCTGCGTGTAGGAGAACTCGGCCATCAGGCGCGAATAGCCTTCCGCCTCCTCGATGGGGTTGAGGTCGGCGCGCTGGACGTTCTCAAGAATCGCGTATTCGAGCGAGGTCTTGTCGTCGATATGGACGACAACCACCGGAACCCGGTGCAATCCAGCCTTCTGGGCCGCGCGCCAGCGGCGTTCGCCGGCGACGATCTCGTATTGGTCGATGCTGTTGGGGATCGGTCGCACGACGATGGGCTGGATGATGCCGCGATCCTTGATCGACTGGGTCAGCTCGCTCAGATCCGTATCGTCGAAGACCTTGCGCGGGTTGCGCGGGTTTGCGCGCAGGAATTCCACGGGCACGGATTTCGGCACGAAGCCCTTGCGCTCGAGATTGCCCATCTCCTCCCCGACTTCGCCGATGAGGGCAGCCAATCCACGGCCCAGCGATTTCGTCTCTTTAGCCATTGTGGTCTCTCAAGCTCTCAAGCGGCGCGCAGCGCGCGTTCGCGCTGGATGACTTCGGAGGCCAGACGCAGATAAGCCTGCGAGCCGGCGCATTTCAGATCGTAAAGCAGAACCGGCTTGCCGTGGGATGGCGCCTCGGACACGCGCACGTTGCGCGGGATCATGGTCTCGTAGACCTTGGCACCCATGAACTGGCGCACGTCGGCTACGACTTGGCCCGACAGGTTGTTGCGCGGGTCGAACATGGTCAGCACCACCCCGTGAATCGTCAGCTCCGGGTTGAGGGCTGAACGGACCTGTTCAACCGTCTTGAGCAGCTGGCTGAGGCCTTCCAGAGCAAAAAATTCGCATTGCAACGGCACTAGAACTGCGTCAGCAGCGGTCAAGGCGTTGATGGTCAGAAGATTAAGCGATGGCGGGCAATCGATCAAAACATAGGTAAAAGGTTCGCTTACCTCAGAGGCTGAAAGTTCCTGAATGGCCGAGCGGAGGCGGTGAGCCCGGTTCCGCTCGTTGGCGATCTCCAGTTCGATGCCGAGGAGGTCGAGAGTCGACGGTGCGACCGACAATCCGGGCACCACTGTCTCGGTGATGCTCTCCTCTAGGGAGGCTTCGCCGGCAAGCACATGATAGGTCGAGGTCTGCCGGTTCTTCCGGTCAATGCCGAGGCCCGTCGAGGCGTTGCCCTGCGGATCGAGATCGATGATCAGCACCCGCTCGCCGATGGCGGCGAGCGCCGTGCCGAGATTGATCGCCGTCGTGGTCTTGCCGACGCCGCCCTTCTGGTTGGCGAGCACGAGAACGCGCGGCTTCACCCCACGCGCGCCTGCTTCGGGTCCGTTGCGGTCGGTCATCATGAATGGCTCTCAATGGAGGTTATGCGAAGAATCCTGGCGCTGGAATCGGTCGAGCTCGGCAAGGTCTCCGCCTCGAATGTCCACTTTTTCCTGGCCTCGGTCAATTCGATCTCGGCGTCGCGACCCTTGGGAAAGAGGCCGATTGTCCCCGCTTTCAACAACGGCGCGGTCCAATCCAGAAGCTGATCGAGCGCGGCCAGGGCGCGGGCCGAGACCACATCGGCCTTGCCGACGAAGCCTGGAATGACGGTCTCCAGCCGCGCTTCGTGCACCGTCACGGCAGAGCCAGTCAGGCGCGCAATCTGGCGAAGGAAGGCACATTTGCGCGAATTGCTCTCGACGAGATGCACCTTCAGGCCCCTCTCCACCCCCGCAATGGCAAGGACGAGACCCGGGAATCCAGCCCCGGAACCGAGGTCGAGCCATGTCTTCGCCTCAGGGGCGAGGTCAAGAAGCTGGAGCGAATCGACGATGTGACGCTCCCAGATCTGATCGAGCGTGGCTGGGCCGACAAGGTTCTTGATCCCCTGCCAGCGGCGAAGCTCCCGCTCCAGCAGCTCAAGCTTCTCGAATGTTTCACGTGAAACATTCAGGTCAGATGCCGATATCCGGGATGTCATGCCTACACCGGATTGGAAGAACGGGCCGCACGGCCGGGTGCCTTGCGGGCATGGGCAGCCAGGAGAGTCAGAGCTGCGGGCGTGATCCCCTCGATGCGGGCTGCCTGCCCGATGGTTCTGGGACGAACCCGGTCAAGCTTGGCCTTGATCTCGTTCGACAGGCCGGGGAGACCCTGAAAATCGATGCTTTCCTCCAGCACTACACTTTCATCGCGCCGATAAGCGGCAATATCCGCCTGCTGCCGGTCGAGATAGACCGCATAGGTGGCGTCCGTCTCCAGGCGATCGCGAACGGGAGCGCTCACCGCAGCCAGATCCGGCCAGATCCGCCCCAGGTCGGACCAGCCGATGCTGGGATAGGACAGGAGCTGATAAGCTGAGCGGCGGATGCCATCCTGGTTCAACTCCAGCCCATGCCGCGCCGCCTCCTTGGGGGTGAGGGCGAGGGTCTGAAGCTGCTGCCGGGTCTCCCGGATCTCCTCCTGCCCGTTCCGGAAATGCGCCTCGCGTCCTGAGCCGACGCAGCCGATCTCCAGGCCCTTGCCGGTCAGGCGCTCGTCCACATTGTCGATGCGCAGGCTCAACCGATACTCGGACCGGGACGTGAACATGCGGTAGGGCTCGCTCACGCCACGGGTGATCAGGTCGTCGACGAGCACGCCGATATAGGATTCGGCCCGGTCGAATATGATGCCGTCCTGGTCGCAAGCCCGGCGGGCGGCGTTGAGGCCGGCCACCAGCCCTTGAGCGGCCGCTTCCTCATAACCCGTAGTGCCGTTGATCTGGCCGGCGAGAAAGAGCCCCTGCACGGCCTTGGTCTCAAGCCCGGCCGTGAGATTGCGCGGGTCGACATAGTCATATTCGATGGCATAGGCCGGCTGGAGCATGTGCACCTTCTCCAGGCCGGGGATGTGCTTGAGGAATTCAAGCTGCACATCCTCCGGCAGAGAGGTGGAGATGCCATTGGGATAGACGGTGATGTCGTCGAGACCTTCCGGCTCCAGGAAGATCTGGTGGCCATCCCGGTCGCCGAATCGCACCACCTTGTCCTCGATGGAGGGGCAATAGCGCGGCCCGATCCCCTGGATCTCACCCGAATACATGGCCGAGCGGTGCAGATTATCGCGGATTAGGGCGTGCACCTTGGCGGTGGTGCGGGTAACGCCGCATTCGATCTGCGCGTTGGTGATGCGTGTGGTGAGCAGGGAGAACGGCACCGGCTCGTCATCGGCGGCCTGCTTGTCGACACCGGCCCAGTCGATGGTGCGGCCATCGAGGCGGGGCGGGGTTCCGGTCTTCAGGCGGCCAAGCGTGAAACCGAGCCGGGCGAAGGTTTTTGGCAGGCCTAGTGACGGGCGCTCGCCCATCCGTCCGGCCGGGATCTTCTTCTCGCCAATATGAATCAAGCCGGACAGGAAGGTGCCGGTGGTGATGACCACGGCGCCGGCCCCGAGCTGCCGCCCGTCGGTGAGCAGCAGGCCGGCGATCCGGCCCTCCTGAACGACAAGGTCGTCGGCCTCACCTTCAACAATCGTGAGGTTCGGGGTGTTCAGAAGCTCCGCCTGCATGGCGCGGGCATAGAGCTTGCGGTCGGCCTGGGTGCGAGGGCCACGCACGGCTGGGCCCTTGCGGCGGTTGAGAAGACGGAACTGAATTCCGGCCCGGTCGGCGATACGGCCCATGATGCCGTCGAGGGCATCGATCTCACGGACAAGATGACCTTTACCGAGGCCGCCGATGGCCGGGTTGCAGGACATGGCGCCAACGGTCGAGACCTTGTGCGTGACAAGAGCCGTGCGCGCGCCGATACGCGCTGCAGCCGCGGCCGCCTCGGCGCCAGCATGGCCGCCGCCCACGACGATCACATCGAACGAAGAACTCATGATGGTTTCCATGACAAGGGGTCTACGCAGCGCCGGGCACAAGGTCAAAAGGGCAAAATGTTTCACGTGAAACATTTTGAGCGATCCCCAGTCCTGCACAGCTGGTCCACAGCCTGTGCAGGGCGGATTCAGCACCCTTCCACCGATTCGTGAACAGCCGAAATCGGAGGTCTCACAGATTCGCGAAAAGGTTACCGCGCCGGATTACTTGGAGATTTTACTTGCCGATGCAGAAGCTGGAGAAAAGGCGGTCGAGCACATCCTCCACATCCACCCGTCCAGTAATCTCCCCAATGGCACGGACGGCGAGCCTGGCCTCTTCCGCGGCAAGCTCCAGAGGTCCCCGGCTCGTCAGCATATCCCGTGCGCGGATCAGGCATCCTTGGGCGCGGTCCAAGGCTTTTCGATGACGCTCGCGGGTGATCACCGCATCCCCCTGTCCCATCAGGCTCGCGGCTTCCGTCTCAAGGCGTGCGATCAATTCCGGCAGTCCCTCCCCGGTCGCGGCCGCGATCATCACGTCGCAGTCGCTCCGGGCGCCGCCCATATCCGCCTTGGTCCCGACCCTCACGAGGCGCCGCGCCGGAGGAGGTGCACTCTCCTCCCCGTCCGGCGGCACGAGCCACAGCACGAGATCAGCGTCATGTGCGCGGGCGCGGGCGCGGAACACGCCCTCCTGCTCGATCAGGTCGGCGCTTTCCCGCAGGCCCGCCGTGTCGACGATAATCACCGGCAGGCCGCCGAGATCGCAATGGACCTCGATCACGTCCCGGGTGGTGCCGGCGATCGGCGACACGATGGCGACATCCCGTTGGGCGAGCGCATTGAGGAGCGTCGACTTACCGGCATTGGGCGGGCCGGCGAGCACCACGGTGAGACCCTCACGCAAACGCTCGCCGCTCCGGTTGGCCAAGGCCCGGCTGATCTCCCCCTGGATCCGGTCGATCATCCGCAGGATGTCGGCCTCCAGATCCTCCGGAACATCGCCTTCGTCCGAAAAGTCGAGGCTGGCTTCCAGCAGCGCCAGAACCTGCAGGATGTTCTCGCGCCACCCCTCGGCGGCATTGCCGAGACGCCCGCCGAGCTGGAGCATAGCCTGACGGCGCTGGGCCTCCGTCTCGGCATCGATGATGTCGGCGAGCCCCTCCACCTGGGAGAGGTCCATACGCCCATTGAGGAAGGCCCGGCGGGTGAACTCGCCGGCCTCGGCCGCACGACAGTTCTCGATCGAAGAGAGGGCCCGCAGCACGGCGGCCCGGGTGGCGAGACCGCCATGGATGTGCAGCTCGGCCTGGTCTTCGCCGGTAAAGCTCCCCGGCGCCGGCATCCAGAGCACGAGAGCCTGATCGAGAGGATCGCCGGTCCTTGGATCGCGCAGGGTTCTCACCACGGCGCGCCGGGGCTCCGGCAACCCGCCTGTCACCTGCTCAAGGAGGTTACGGCTCTCAGGTCCGCTGATCCGGATCAGGCACACGGCGGACCGGCCGTGACCGGAAGCGATGGCGAAGATCGTATCGTCGGAACGCATGGGCGTGAACCTCGTGAGGAGAACAGGACTTAACTCCGGCAAAGCCCTAACAACAAACAGGCATCCGGAACACGGATCGATCAGCCCGGCCGAGTTACCCCGGAATCAGGAGCAGGATTCATGAACCGCCTCAAGGACGCTTCGTCCCCCTATCTCCTGCAGCACCGGGACAATCCTGTCCATTGGTGGGAGTGGGGACCTGAAGCTCTGGCCGAGGCCAAGCGACAGGGCAAGCCGATCCTGATCTCCATCGGCTATGCCGCCTGCCACTGGTGCCACGTGATGGCGCACGAGAGCTTCGAGGATGCGGGCGTCGCCGAGGTCATGAACGAGCTCTACGTGAATATCAAGGTCGACCGGGAGGAGCGGCCCGACGTCGATCATGTCTATATGAGCGCCCTGCACCTTCTGGGCGAGCCCGGCGGCTGGCCGTTGACCATGTTCCTCACGCCGGAGGGCGAGCCGTTCTGGGGCGGCACCTATTTCCCCAAAGAGCCGCGCTTCGGCCGGCCGGGCTTTGTCCAGGTGCTGCGCGAGATCAACCGCCTCTATCATGCGGAGCCGGAGCGGGTTTCCAAGAACCGGGATGCCATCAAGCAGCACCTCGCCAAGGTCGAGGTGGGCGATGGCGGCGTGCTCGTTCTTGCCGATCTCGACCGGATGGGCTTACGCCTGACGGAGCTGATCGACACGGAACATGGCGGGCTTCAAGGAGCGCCGAAATTTCCCAACCCGCCGATCCTCGAATATCTCCTTCGCTATGCTGGCCGCAGCAATGACGGCGCGGCGCGGCATCGCTTTCTCCTCACCCTGGAGCGCATGGCGCTCGGCGGCATCCAGGATCATCTCGGCGGCGGCTTTGCCCGCTATTCCGTCGACGAGCGCTGGCTCGTGCCGCATTTCGAAAAGATGCTCTACGACAATGCGCAGCTGCTGGAGCTCTACGCCCTGGGGTTTGCGGAGACCGGCCGCCCCCTCTTCCGGCAGGCGGCCGAGGGCATCGTCACCTGGCTCGAGCGGGAGATGGTGACGCCCGAGGGCGCCTTCGCGTCCAGCCTCGATGCGGATTCGGAAGGCGAGGAAGGCCGGTTCTATGTCTGGAGCCTGCCCGAGATCCGCGAGACCTTAAGCGAGGAGGATGCCGCTTTCTTCGCGAAGGTCTACGACATCACGGAAGCGGGCAATTTCGAAGGCCACAATATCCCAAACCGGCTCATCTCCGGCGAAGCGCCGCCCGCGGTCGAAGAGCGAATCGCCGCCATGCGGACGAAGCTGCTGGAGCGTCGCGAGGCGCGGGTCAGGCCCGGCCTGGACGACAAGGTGCTGGCGGATTGGAACGGGCTGATGATCGGGGCTCTCGTGCGCGCCGCTCCCCTGTTCGACCGACCGGATTGGGTCGTCCTTGCGCAACGGGCTTATCGGTTCGTGGCTGAGTCCATGAGCCGGAGCGGTCAGCTCGGTCATTCCTGGCGCGGCGGTTCCCTGATCTTTCCGGGCTTCGCCCTCGACCATGCCGCCATGATGCGAGCCGCGCTCGCGCTCTTCGAGGTGACGTCGGAAGCCTCCTATCTCCGGGATGCGCAAACCTGGCGCGACGTCCTGCTCAACGAGTTTATGATGGAAGAGACCGGCTGCCTCGCCATGACCGCCCAGGGGGCGGACCCTCTCGTTGTGCGACCGCAGCCGACCTATGACGAGGCGGTCCCGAACGCCAACGGCGTCTTCGCCGAGGCCCTCGTCCGGCTGGCGCAGATCACCGAGGCGGCCGACGACATCGAGCGGGCGAGAGACGTCCTGAGCCGGCTCGTGAGCATGGCCCGCGCCTCGCCCCTCGGCCACACCTCGATCCTTAACGCCCTCGACCTGCACCTGAGGGGCTTGAGCATCGTCGTCACGGGAAACAACGCCGAAGCCCTCCATGAGACGGCCCTGCAGATCCCTTACCCGGACCGCAGCGTCCGCCTCCTGCGTGAAGGCGAAGCGCTGGACGACAACCACCCGGCCAAGGCGCTTACCGCTTCAGGCGCGGACGCCCAAGCCCTCGTCTGCGCCGGTCAGCGCTGCTCGTTGCCAGTCAAGGACACGGAAGGGCTGAAGGCGCAGATCCGGAAGATGCTGGCACCGCAATCCGGCAGTCCGGCATGAGAGCCCTGCCTCAGCAATCCGGCTCCGGCTTTGCCCCTTCCCGCCTCAGATGAGTGAGCGGCAGGGCCGCGTCGGATTTCACCCGGGTCAGGGCAAAGTTGGAGCGGATGTCGCCGATCATCGGCAGGGTCAGGAGCTTCTCGGTGAGCAGGCGTTCATAGGCCTTGAGGTTCGGCACCACGATCTCGGCCATGAAGTCGGCGCTGCCGGACACCATGTGGCAGGCGACCACCTCCGGCAGGGCGGTGAGCGCCTCCTGCAAGCCTTTCGCATTCTCGCGGGAATGCTTTTCAACCTTGATGTCCACGAAGACGGTCAGCCCGAGACCGACGGATTCCCGGTCGAGCACCGCCCGGTAGGTACGGATGAAGCCATCGCGTTCGAGGCGTCGCACCCGGCGCAGGCACGGTGAGGGCGAGAGGCCGACCTGATCGGCCAGTTCCTGATTCGTCAGCCTGCCATCGGCCTGCAGGGCCGAGAGGATCCGCAGATCGATACCGTCGAGATCGATATAGGGCATGGACTCACCACAGGGTTACTCTCGCGCAATCTTCTGCCAAGAACAGGCCTCAAGCAAGCTGAACTTCGCAAGGACATGCCCTGCCCCGCAAGCCTATGCTCAAAGGCATCGAAGGAAGCTTGCCATGTCCGATCTCGCCTGCGCATCAGCACGTCCCTCCGCCCGTCCCGCTCTCGTCGACTGGCTGGCGGCGCTCGCCACCGTGACGATCTGGGCCCTGTGGGCCGTCGCCACCCGTCATGCGGTCACGCACGATCTGCCGCCCGCAGCCGTGGGCCTGCTGCGCTTCGGGGTCCCGGCCCTAGTGCTGGCGCCGGTGGTCTGGCGCATCGGTTTCTTCCCGAAAGGCTTGAGTCTGCTGAAGGGCCTTAGCCTTCTCGGCTCCGGTGCTCCGTTCTTTCTCATCGTCGCATTCGGCATGCAGTTTGCGCCTGCGGCGGAGATCGGTCCGCTCCTGCCGGGCACCATGCCGCTTTTCGTGGCCCTCATCGGCTGGCTGGTTTTCGGAGAGCGGCTTGCGGGCGTCCGGATCCTCGGCTTCGCCCTGATCCTGATCGGCATCCTGTCGATCACTGGCTACGGCGTGCTGCTTGCGGGCAATGGTGCCTGGCGCGGCCATCTAATGCTGCTCACCGGCGCTTGTCTGTGGGGTGTCTACACCCATGCCTACCGCCGCTCCGGCTTGTCGGCCCTGCAGGCCGCTGCCCTGATCGGTATGTGGTCGTTCCTCATCCTCCTGCCCCTCGGTGTACCGCCTCTAGTCCACGCGTTCGGCAAAGGTCTGGCGGGGCCGATCATTCTGCAGGCGCTTCTTCAGGGCCTCCTGTCCGGGGTGGCGGGGATCGTCCTCTATGGCATCGCCATCGATCGCCTTGGCGCCTCGCGTGCGGCGGCCGTGTCGCCCCTGTCCATCGTGCTTGCGGCCCTTCTCGCCATCCCGGCTCTGAACGAAACCCCCAGTCCCGCCGCCTGGATCGGTATCATTCTGGCGACCTCAGGCGTTGTGCTGGCGAGCGGCATTCTCAAGCAGGGCGGATCCACCGTCGTGAGATGAGCATGCACGGGTTTCCGTCTGCACAGGAGCGTGGATGTTCTTTTTCTTCTCGAACCGCCTGGGCTGCGGGGGCTCGCTTCTGATTTCCGCCGTGCTGACCGTAATCGTACTGGCGCTCATGGGGGTGTTCTGAGCACAAACAAAAACCCCACCCTCTAGGCCGCAAAGCGGCACCGAGAGGATGGGGCTGATGTGAGAGGCTGCAGACCAGCGACTACGTGTTCATCGAATCGAAGAAGTCGCCGTTCGACTTGGTCTGACGCAGCTTGTCGAGCAGGAACTCGATGGCGTCCACCGTGCCCATCGGGTTGAGGATGCGGCGCAGCACGTACATCTTCTTGAGCGTGTCGGCCGGAACCAGCAGCTCTTCCTTGCGGGTGCCCGAGCGCGTGATGTCGATAGCCGGGAAGGTGCGCTTGTCGGCGACCTTGCGGTCCAGGATGATTTCCGAGTTGCCGGTGCCCTTGAACTCCTCGAAGATCACCTCGTCCATGCGCGATCCGGTGTCGATCAGCGCGGTGGCGATGATGGTGAGCGAACCGCCCTCCTCGATGTTACGCGCCGCACCGAAGAAGCGCTTCGGGCGCTGCAGGGCGTTGGCATCGACACCGCCGGTGAGCACCTTGCCAGAAGACGGCACCACCGTGTTGTAGGCGCGGCCGAGGCGGGTGATCGAATCGAGCAGGATGACCACGTCGCGGCCATGCTCCACGAGGCGCTTGGCCTTCTCGATCACCATCTCGGCCACCTGCACGTGGCGGGTCGCCGGCTCGTCGAAGGTGGAGGCCACGACCTCTCCCTTCACGGAGCGCTGCATGTCGGTGACTTCCTCCGGGCGCTCGTCGATGAGCAGCACGATGAGGTAGCACTCGGGGTGGTTGGTGGTGATCGACTGCGCCACGTTCTGCATCAGCACGGTCTTACCCGTGCGCGGCGGCGCCACGATCAGGGCGCGCTGGCCTTTGCCGATGGGCGACACGATGTCGATGATGCGCGGCGAGAAATCTTTGCGCGTGGGATCGGCGATTTCGAGGTTGAAGCGCTCGTGCGGGAAGAGCGGCGTCAGGTTGTCGAAGTGAACCTTGTGCCGGATCTTCTCGGGATCCTCGAAATTGATCGTGTTGACCTTGAGCAGCGCGAAGTAGCGCTCGCCCTCTTTCGGCCCACGGATCGGGCCGTCCACCGTGTCGCCGGTGCGCAGGCCGAACTTCCTGATCTGCGAGGGCGACACGTAGATGTCGTCGGGACCGGGCAGGTAGTTCGAATCGGCCGAGCGCAGGAAGCCGAAGCCGTCCTGCAGCACCTCGACGACGCCGGCGCCGATGATCTCGACCTCGCGCGCCGCCAGCTGCTTGAGGATCGCGAACATGAGCTCCTGCTTACGCATGGTGCTGGCGTTCTCGACCTCGAGCTCCTCGGCGAAGGCGATGAGTTCGGTCGGCGTCTTGGATTTCAGGTCTTGAAGTTTGATTTCCCTCATCGGGGAACACTCTCGGGGTAAGGTCGCGGGCAGGTTGGGCTGTACGCGGGAGGAGACAGGGAAAACGTTCGACAGGGCCGCCGGGTTCACGAACCGTGACTGAAGAGCCCTGAGGGCCCGTGCAGCGCACCTGACTTGGAGGAAGGAGAATTCTTATTTAGCCGTTTTCTCCGGCGATCACAAGAGCCTTCGTCCCCTGTCTCTGGAACGGAAGGTTCCGGAGGGAGGTTATTGCTGGCCGATTAAGGAGAAAACCGCTGTGAGCCAGCTGACCCTCGCCGACCTGTCCGACAAGATGCGCGACATCGACTTCGCCATGCTCTCCACCCATGCCGAAGGCGGCGAGATCGCGGGCCGGCCCATGAGCAACAACGGCGATGTTGCCTACGAGGGCGATTCGTTTTTCTTCTCCTACGAAGACACGCGGACCGTCGACGACATCAAGCGGGATCCGAAGGTGTCACTGGCCTTCCAGGGCAGCAAGAGCCTCCTCGGCAAACCCCCGATCTTCATTGCCGTCGAAGGGCGCGCCGAGCTGATCCGCGACAGGGGGACCTTCGAGCGGCATTGGACGAAGGATCTCGAAATCTGGTTCAAGGACGGTGTCGACACACCGGGCCTCGTCCTGATCAAGGTTCACGCAACCCGCATCCATTACTGGCACGGCATGGATGAGGGTGAGATCAAGCTCTGACCGGCGTCAGAACGGCTTCACGATCACCAGGATCACGATGCCGATCATCAGCAATGTCGGCACCTCGTTGAGGATGCGATAATATTTCGCCGGGCGCGTGTTCTTGTCGGCGGCGAAGTCCTTCAACCGGCTCACGTAGACGCCGTGCAGGCCCGACATGATCAGCACGAGGGCGAACTTGGCGTGCATCCAGCCGGAGGTGTACCAGCCGCCGTCCCAGACGAGGTAGAGGCCGAGCACCCAGGTGACGATCATGGCCGGGTTGATGATCGCCTTGAGCAGGCGCCGCTCCATGATCTTGAACGTCTCGGACTGGATCGAGCCCTTGGGGGTCTCGCTGTGATAGACGAAGAGACGCGGCAGGTAGAGCATGCCGGCCATCCAGGCGATGACGGCGATGACGTGGAACGCCTTGAGCCACAGATACAACATGTCGTTTAAGCCCCCCGCACGCGGGCGATCATCTGCGCCACGTGCTCGACCGGCGTCTCCGGCAGGATGCCGTGCCCGAGATTGAAGATATGCGGGCGGCCGCGCACCGCGTTCAGGATGTGATCGATCCCCTGCTCCAGCGGAGCACCGCCGGCGATCAGGGCCAGCGGATCGAGGTTGCCCTGCGTGGCAAGCGTATTCGGCAAGGTCGGGAGCACGAGGGCCGGATCGAGGGTCCAGTCGAGCGCCAGCCCGTCGCCGATCCCGGCGGACGCGAAACGGTGGAGATTGGCACCGCCGCCGCGCACGAAGACGATCACCTTGGCGTCGGGCCGCGCCGCTTTGAGACCTTCCACCATGCGGCGGATCGGATTGAGCGACAGCCGGTCGAAGAGAGCGGGCGGCAGGGCGGAGCCGAAGCTCTCGAAAATCTGCACGGCTTCGGCGCCGGCATCGATCTGGCGGATGAGATAGGCCGTGGAGGCCCGCACCAGCCGGTCGATGAGGGCGTCCATGAAAACAGGATCGCGATAGGCGGTGATCCGGGCGGGCGCCTGATCCGGCGTGCCCTTGCCGGCAATCATGTAGCTCGCCACCGTCCAGGGCGCGCCGCAGAAGCCCAGCAGCGTGGTCTCCTTCGGCAGGCTCTTGCTCAGACGATCGAGCGTTTCGAAAACCGGATCGAGCCGCTCCAGGGGCAGCTCGTCGGCAAGCCTGGAAAAATCCTTGTCTGACGTGATCGGCTCGAGCTTGGGTCCCTCGTTCTCGACGAAGCGCACATCCTGGCCGAGCGCGTGGGGAATGACCAGGATGTCGGAGAACAGGATCGAGGCATCGAACCCGAAGCGGCGGATCGGCTGAAGCGTCACCTCCTCGGCGAGCTTCGGGTTGTAGCAGAGGTCGAGGAAGGAGCCCGCCTGCTTGCGGGTCTCCCGGTATTCCGGCAGGTAGCGGCCGGCCTGACGCATGATCCAGATCGGCAGAGGCCAGACCGGCTCGCCATTCAGCACGCGCAAAATCGCCTTGGTGGAACGTGTGCTCACAGGCCCTCTCTTAAAAGAAGAATCTTTGAATCTTAGAATCTGATGTTTCTCTTGGGCCGTGAATCACGAAGCCGCAACCCCGTCCACAGACGGTCCACACACCTCAAGGCTTTAAGGGTTCATTAAGGGATGGGGCGGGGGCGCCACAATCCTTTCCGAAATCTTAAAGCTTAACAGCCCGTTAACGAAGGTTAACCAAACCTGAATCAAATCCTTGGCCCTGATTCGTGCCTGATTCTCCCAGAAGGCTGATTCCAAGCTCACACAACCGGGAGCCCTGTTGATGGTTCGGCCTGAATCCCACAGGGGCTTTTGCTGGACCTCTGACTCCAGGCGTTTTATCCACACTCATCGACTCCCCGTGCATCGGACCCAAAAGTGGTTTCCACTTTTGGGATCCATTCGATGCACTACTCTTAAACGGCACATCGTTCGGAGCGGAAAACCGGGTCCACTTTTCCGCACGATGGGCCAGACGTGGAGACATCGGGCCGTGGGACGCAGCTATTTTCATCTCCATCTCGTCTCCGACTCGACGGGTGAAACCCTGATCACCGTCGCCCGCGCGGTGGTGGCGCAATACGAGGGCGTGGCTGCCATCGAGCATGTCTATCCGCTCGTGCGCTCCAACACCCAGTTGGAGCGGGTGATCCACGAGATCGAGACCGCGCCCGGCATCGTGCTCTACACCCTGGTGGAGCAGGACCTCGCCAGCCGCCTGGAAGAGGTCTGCCGCGCCACCGGCTCGCCGCATCTCTCCGTGCTCGAGCCGGTCCACGCCCTGCTCTCCTCCTATCTCGGCACGCACTCGACCGCGCGGCCCGGCGCCCAGCACATGCTGAACGCCGAGTATTTCAAGCGCATCGACGCCATGAACTTCACGCTCCTGCACGATGACGGACATTTGCCGCACGATCTCGACGACGCGGACGTGATTCTGGTGGGCGTGAGCCGCACCTCGAAGACGCCGACCTCCATCTATCTCGCCAATCGCGGTCTCAAGACCGCCAACATCCCCCTCGTGCCCGGCGTGCCGCCACCGGCGATCCTGGAGACGGCCAAGACCGCGCTGATCGTCGGCCTCGTAGCGACGCCCGAGCGCATCGTGCAGATCCGGCAGAACCGGCTGCTCAGCCTGAACGCCGACGACGACACCTCTTACGTGGACCGCGAGGCCGTGGCCGAGGAGCTGGCGGCCTCCCGGCGGCTCTTTGCCCGCAACGGCTGGCCGGTGATCGACGTGACCCGCCGCTCCATCGAGGAGACGGCGGCCGCGATCATCGATCACTACCGCGACCGCCGCCAGCGCCTGAACGCGAGTTGAGCCATGCCCGCCCTCTGGACCCACTCGGACAAGCTGCTGCTGGCCTCCACCAGCGCCACCCGGCTGACCCTGCTCGTGAGTGCGGGGCTTTTCGTCGAAACGCAGAATTCCAGCATCGATGAGCGGGCGGTCGAGGAGGCCGCCGCGCACGAGGGCCTCGACCCGCCGTCGCTCGCCGCACGGCTTGCGGCCGAGAAGGCCCTGGCGGTCAGCCGCCGCCATCCGGACAGGGTGGTGCTCGGGGCCGACCAGGTGCTTTCCTGCGACGCGCAAGTGTTTCACAAGCCGGCTGATCGCGACGCCGCGCATGCCAAGCTCAAGCGCCTCGCCGGACGGCGGCATTCTCTTCATTCCGCCGGGGCGCTCGCCATCGGCGGGCAGGTGGTCGAGCGCTTCTCAGGCACCGCCCATCTCACCCTGCGGCCCCTGACGGACGAGGCCATTGCGCTCTATCTCGACCTCGCCGGTCCCGATGCGCTCAAAAGCGTCGGCGTTTACCAGCTCGAAGGGTTTGGCATCCATCTGTTCGAAGCGGTCGAGGGAGATCACTCGACGATCCTGGGACTCCCCCTGCTGCCGCTTCTCGCCGCCCTGCGCCGTCTCGGCTGCCTGGCTCTTTAGGACTTGAGAATTCATGACGAAGGCCTTCGTCGTCGGCCACCCGATCAAGCATTCGCGTTCGCCCCTGATCCACGGCCACTGGCTTAAAGCCTACGGTCTCGACGGATCCTATGAGCGCATCGATGTGGCGCCTGTGGATTTCGGGGATTTTTTGACAGGCTTCCACGCGCAGGGCTTCGCGGGCGGGAACGTGACGCTGCCGCACAAAGAGGCAGCCTTCCTCGGCGTCGCCCGCAGGACCGAGCGGGCGCAGCGCGTCGGCGCGGTCAACACCCTCTGGGTTGAGGATGGCGTGCTCTGGGGCGACAACACCGATGCCCTCGGGTTCATCGGCAATCTCGATGCCAGTCTGGGGACAGGCTGGGAACAGGATGTGGAGACCGCCCTCGTGCTCGGCGCCGGCGGTGCCGCCCGCGCCGTGGTGGCGGGCCTTCAGGACCGGCCCCTCAAGCGCATCTTCGTGGCCAACCGCACTGGGTCGAAAGCGGAGGACCTCGCCCGCGATCTCAGGCCGGGCAGCTCGGTGTTGATCGAGACCGCCGCATGGGAAGCGCTCGGGCGCGTAGTCCCCCATGCCCAACTCATCGTCAACACCACGTCGCTCGGCATGGCCGGCCAGCCGCCGCTGGCCATCGACCTGTCCCGCGCGCCCCGCAATGCCGTGGTGACGGACATCGTCTACGTGCCCCTGGAAACCCCTCTCCTGGCTGCCGCTGCAGCACAGAACCTGCGAACCGTCGACGGTCTCGGCATGCTGCTGCACCAGGCCGCCCCCGGCTTCCGGCGCTGGTTCGGCGTCACGCCGGAGGTCACGCCTGCCTTAAGGGCCCTAATCCTCGCCGATATCGAGGGCGCCCGATGACCTTCGTGATCGGGCTCACCGGCTCCATCGGCATGGGCAAGTCGGCCACGGCCGATCTCTTTCGGACACTGGGTGTTCCGGTCCACGATGCCGACGCCACCGTGCACAGGCTCTATCGCGGCCGGGCCGTGCCCCTCATCGGGAAGGCGTTTCCCGGCACGGTGGCGGACGGTGCCGTCGATCGCACCAAGCTCGGAGCGGCGGTTCTCAACAGCCCGGAGCGCATGAAGCAGCTCGAAGCCATCGTGCATCCGCTGGTGCGGGAGGAAGAGGAGAATTTTCTCGCGCGCGTTTCGGCTTCGCCCATCGCCGTGCTCGACATTCCCCTGCTGTTCGAGACCGGAGGTGAAACGCGCTGCGACACCGTCCTCGTGGTCACGGCACCGGCCGAGGTTCAGCGCGAGCGCGTGCTTGCCCGACCTGGCATGACGGCGGAGAAATTTTCTGCCATCCTGGCCAAGCAGATGCCCGACGCGGAAAAGCGTCGGCGCGCACATTTCCTGGTCGACACCAGCCGCGGCTTTTCTTCCGCCGAGGTCCAGGTGCGTTCCATCCTTGCATGCCTCGCCGGCCGTCCCGGACGGCGGCACCGTTTTTGATGAAGAGTTTTTGATGTCACGTGAAATCGTTCTCGATACCGAAACCACCGGCACCAGTCATGCAAGCGGCGACCGGGTGATCGAAATCGGCTGCGTGGAGATGCTCAACCACATCCCGACAGGCAAGAGCTATCACGTCTACATCAACCCGGAACGCCCGGTCTCGGCCGGCGCTTTCGCGGTGCACGGGCTCTCGGACGAGTTCCTGACCGACAAGCCGGTCTTTGCCACGATTGCGGATGAGTTCATGGATTTCGTCGCCGATGCCCGGCTCGTCATCCACAATGCGGCCTTCGATGTCGGCTTCCTGAATGCGGAACTCGCCCGCACCGGGCACCCGCAGTTCAACCTCGCCGACGCAATCGATACGCTCTCGATGGCTCGGCGCAGGCATCCGGGCGCGGCCAATAACCTCGATGCGCTGTGCACCCGCTATGGGATCGACAATTCCCGGCGCACCAAGCACGGGGCGCTCCTCGACGCCGAGATCCTGGCCGAAGTCTATATCGAGCTGATCGGCGGTCGGCAGGTGGGCTTCGACCTGTCGCTACAGCCCTCGGCCCGCCGCAGTGCCGCGGCGGCGGAACGGGCCGCCCGCAATGCTCAGCCACGCACCCTCATCTCCCGCCTGACGGAGGCCGAGCGCGCCGCTCACGACGCCTTCATCCAGTCCATCGGGCCGAGCGCGATCTGGCGCGAGTACCTCGGCGAGACGAAGCCGGAAGCTTCCTCCTAAGAGGATAAAAATCTCACGGCGTAGAGTCACAAAAAATCGGGCGAAGCTTTCGCCTCGCCCGATCTGAAAAACCAATGCTCGCGCGTCAGCTTACGACAGCGTCTGACCGGCGCCGTTCTCCTGGCCCTGCACCTCGGCGGCGCGCTGGCGGTAGAGGGCCACGAAATCGATCGGGTCGATGTAGAGGGGCGGGAAGCCGCCGTTGCGCACCGCATCGGCCACCATCTGGCGGGCGAAGGGGAACAGCAGGCGCGGGCACTCGATCATCACCACCGGGTGCAGCTGCTCCTGCGGGATGTTCTGGATGCGGAACACGCCCGAATAGGTGAGCTCGAAGGCGAACAGCACGTCCTTGCCGCCGATCTTGGCATCGCCCTCGAGGGTGAGGTCGATCTCGAAATCCGCCTCAGCGAGCTGCTTGGCGTTCACGTTGACCTGCAGGTTGATCTGCGGGCCTTCCGTCTGCTGCTGCAGGGAGCGGGGGGCGTTGGGGTTCTCGAAGGAGAAATCCTTGCAGTATTGCGCAAGGGCGTTCAGCAAAGGCGCTGCGTTGTTTGCCGCATTGTCGGCCATGGTGTGGTGCTCCCTAGGGGTGTCTCGTCGGGCCCGGGCGGAACGCCTCGTCAAGCGGAGCGTCTGCGGCGGCGGGCCATGGATCTTCGCGCTACCATGCTTCTCATGAGGGAAGCAAGATTTTGAGCCAACTCATTCGCTTGTCGGGGGCAGAGGTGGATGTTACGACCTCAAGACCCCATATGCGAAGGATGACACCTTCACCTCCTCGACACAACGTCCGGCAGCAACCGGGCGCGGGCAGGCTCACAACGGATCGACGATGCAGGATTCCTTCGACATCACGACCCTCATTTTCATTGTTCTTGCCGTATTCGTAATCTGGCGTCTCCGCTCGGTGCTGGGACAGAAAACCGGAAGCGAACAGCCGCCCTTCGATCCCATGTCACGCCGGGATGCCCCCTTACGCCCAGGCAATGCGCCGGCCGAGCCCGATCACAATGTGGTGCGCCTTCCCGGAGCCAATGGCCCCCGTCCCGCCGCCGAGGTTCCTCCAGCCGAGCGCTGGAAGGGCATTGCCGAGCCCGGCACGCCCACGGCCCAGGCGCTTGACGGCATCGCTCGTATCGAGCCGGCGTTCGATGCCGCCGAATTTTTGGAGGGGGCCAAATCCGCCTACGAGATGATCGTCACGGCTTTCGCCCAGGGCGACCGCAACACCCTCAAGGATCTCCTCTCCCGGGAGGTCTATGAGGGCTTCGAGCGGGCGATCACCGAGCGCGAGCGCCGGGGCGAGACGGTGGAGACCACCTTCGTGTCCATCGACAAGGCCGAGATGGCCGGGGCCGAGCTCCAGGGCAAGAACGCCCAGGTGGTGGTGCGTTTCCTGTCCAAGCTGATCACCGCCACCCGCGATACCTCCGGCGCTGTCGTGGATGGCAGCCTCGAGACCGTGGCCGACGTCACCGACGTGTGGACCTTTGCCCGTACGCTGGGCAGCCGCGACCCGAACTGGCTGCTTGTTGCGACCGAAGCGGGGCAATGAGGGATGCCGGGCGGGTCCTTGTCGCCTGTCTTGCTGCCAGTCTCCTCACCTGGACGCTGAGCATGTCCGATGCCGTGGCCGGACCGTCCCTGAAGGATCACGCGCGCCTGGAGCCCCTCGCCTTCCAGGATCTCTCCGGCTGGGAGGCGGACGATCACGCCGCCGCCTTTCAGGCCTTCCTGCGCTCCTGCCGGGCCCTTGAGGCCGCGTCCGCCGAACTGCGGCCGGCGCAATCGCCTCAAAGGGACCTTCTCGCAGTCTGCCGCGAAGCCCTGAAGACGCCCGAGGCCGGAAAGGCCGAGGCGAAACGCTTCTTCGAGACCTACTTCAGGCCCCATGCGGTGGTGCCCCATACCGGTCAGGGCTTTCTCACCGGCTATTACGAACCCGAGTTTCAGGGCTCGCGCACCCCGGATGCCACCTACCGGGTTCCCCTCCTCGACCGGCCGCAGGATCTCGTCACCATCCCGCAGGGCGAGACCCTACCGGGGATCGAGAAAGGCCTCCAGGCGGCACGGCGCAAGGCCAAGGGCTACGAGCCCTATCCGGACCGCGCCGCCATCGAGGATGGTGCTCTGGGCGATCTCGCCAAACCCATCGTGTACCTTCGCGAGCCGGGCGAAGCCTTCATCATCCATGTGCAGGGCTCGGCCCGCATCCGCCTCACGGACGGCTCCGTGATGCGCGTGGCCTATGCCGGGCGCAATGGACGGCCCTACACGTCCATCGGCCGGGTGCTGGTGCAGCAGGGCGCGATGGACCTGGAATCCATGACGCTCGCAAAGCTCATGGGCTGGCTGAAGGACCATCCGGAGCCGGCCAAGGCCCTGATGCGGCAGAATCGATCCTACATCTTCTTCCGCGAGGCCACGGAGCTGGCGCTCGAAGATGGCCCCATCGGCGGGGCAGGCCACCCGCTCGTGCCCGGCCGGAGCCTTGCCGTCGACCGCTCACTCTGGGCCTATGGTCTGCCGGTCTGGCTCGACGGACAATTGCCCATGACCCTCGACGAGGCGGAGCCGCTTCAACGGCTCATGATCGCCCAGGATACAGGCTCGGCCATCGTCGGGCCGGCCAGGGGTGATTTCTTCTTTGGCAGCGGCGAGGAGGCGGGTCGCCGCGCTGGGCTTCTGCGCCATTCCGTGCGCTTCGTGGTCCTGCAGCCCAAACCCCGTTCATGACCCGCAAAAGCCGCACCCGCCAGCTCAGCCCCGAGGAGAAGCGGCTCTGGTCCCATGTGGCCCGGCATGTGAAGCCCATGCAGGGCAAGGCCCTGCCGCCGGAGCCGGAGCCTGAGGCAGCGCCCGCTCAGCCCCCTGCCCCGCCGAAGACGAAACTCCCACCGGCTCTGCCCCCTCTTCCCCCATCGAAACCTGCCGTGCCGCCCATGGCTCCGGTGGAGCGCAAGACGCTTCAGGCCCTGCGCCGGGGCCGCAAGGATGTGGACAGCGTCATCGATCTGCACGGAATGCGCCAGGAAGAGGCGCATTTCGCCCTGCTGAGCTTCCTGCATCGCGCGCAGGGCTCCGGCCATGCTCTCGTTCTGGTGATCACCGGCAAAGGGGGTGCTGCGGTAAGCAATGGTTTATTCGAGGAGCGCGGCGTGCTGCGGCGCATGGTGCCGCACTGGCTGCGCCTGCCCGATCTGCGCCATCTCGTGATCGGCTTCGAGGAGGCCTCTCCTCAGCATGGCGGATCCGGTGCACTCTATGTCAGGCTCCGCCGGCGGCGGAGTGTGGGGTAAACCAATGACTCCCTTCGGTGAACGGGTGCGGCAGCTGCGCCAGGAGCGCGGACGCATGTTGAAGGACATGGCCGCGCATCTCGGCGTGTCGAGCGCCTATCTCTCGGCGCTGGAGCGCGGCGAGCGCGGCAAGCCCACCTGGACGCTCATCCAGGGCGTGCTGCAGTACTTCCACATCATCTGGGACGAGGCCGACGAGCTCACGCGGCTGGCCGACCTCTCCGATCCCCGGGTAAAGATCGACACGGCCAACACGGATCCCAAGGCCACGCTCCTGGCCAATCGTCTTGCGCGGGAGATCCGGGGCCTGACCCCCGATGAGCTTGATGAGATGCTCGCCGTTCTCGATCGGGTGCAGGAGGGAAAAGTCGCTTGCGCTGTGCCGAGCGATGCCCAGGCACCCGTCTCGCCGCGGTAGGAATCCCATCTCTGAAAGTGGACGGCACTTTCAGGATCCATTTGATGCTCAAAGCCCTAAGAGCTTGACCTCCCCTGCCCCGGATGCGAAAGCGCCCCGTCATTTCATAACCCCGGTGGCTCATGTCCCAGACCCGCATCGACGTTCTTACCCTCGGCAACGCCATCGTTGACGTGCTCGCCCATACGGACGAGGCCTTCCTGCTGCAGAAGAAGGTCCACAAGGGCGCCATGCAGCTCATCGACGAGGCGCGGGCGGAAGAGCTTTACGGCGACATGGGCCCGGCCATCATCGTGTCGGGAGGCTCCGGCGCCAACACGGCTGCGGGCGCGGCTTCCTTCGGGGTAAAGGCGGGCTTCATCGGCAAGGTGAAGAACGACGAGACGGGCCGGCTCTTCGCCCACGACCTCAAGGCCATCGACGTCCATTACGACGTGACACCGGCACAAGAGGGACCGGCCACGGCGCGCAGCTTCATCCTGGTGACGCCGGACGGCGAGCGCACCATGAACACCTATCTCGGCGCCTGCCAGAACCTCACCCCCGACGACGTGAACCCGGACACGGTGCGCGCCTCTCAAATCGTCTATCTCGAAGGCTATCTCTGGGATCCGCCGGCCGCCAAGGAAGCCTTCCGCAAGGCCGTGAAGATTGCCCATGAGGCGGGAAACAAGGTGGCGCTCACCTTGTCCGACGCCTTCTGCGTCGACCGCTACCGCGACGAGTTCCTCGGCCTCATGCGCGACGGCAGCCTCGACATCCTCTTCGCCAACATCCACGAGCTGCAGAGCCTCTACGGCACATCGGATGCCGACACGGCACTGGCGGCGCTGCGTGAGGAAAACGTGCTCGGGGCCATCACCCGCTCAGCCGACGGCGCGCTGATCGTCAGCCGCGGCGAGACGAAGGCCGTGCCGGCCTTCCCCGTGGAGCGCGTGGTCGACACCACCGGCGCCGGCGACCTCTTCGCTTCGGGCTTCCTGGCAGGCCTCGTGAAGAACCTGGATCTCACCGACTGCGCCCGCCTCGGCGGCCTGGCCGCTGCCGAGATCATCAGCCATCTCGGCGCCCGCCCGCAGGTGAGCCTCAAGGAGATGGCTGAGCAGCAGGGACTGTTGGGCTGATACTCACCATCATTCCGGGGCCGCGTAGCGGAGCCCGGAATCCATAAACACGCCAGTCCCGGAAGACGTGAAACTCTGGTCACCTCTTTCGGGACTGGTGTGTTTATGGATCCCCGCCTTCGCGGGGATGACACCGGAGGATAGCGTTGCGGCTCAACCTCCCCCCGTCTGCCCGAACCACAGCCCGAACAGAGCCGCGAGCGAGACGAGGGCGAGAAACCCGTTGAACAGCACGAGCAGGAACGGCGGGATGCGCTGCACGTCCGGGTGCGGCGGCTGGGAGCCGGTGAAGATCTGACGCCAGACGGCGGATGCGAAGCAGAAGGCGCTGAACAGGATCAGCACCGAGCCGGTGGAGATGATCATCCAACCCGGCACCACACCCGCGAGCAGCTTCTGCGCGCCGATGCCCGAGGCAAGCGAGGCTAGCCCCGTACGTACCCAAGCCGCATAGGTGCGCTCGGCGGCAAAGACCGTGCGGTTGGCAGCCAGTTCCGTGCGCCGGTCGGCGCTGTCCTTCAGCTGAACGGTGGCCTTGGCGGTTGTCCTGGCTGCGGTTTGCGTGTGCTCTGCCGCTTCCTGCGTGCTCTCCGCAGCCTCTTGGGTCTGCTCGGCCGCTTCCTTCGCGTGCTCGGCGCTCGCTTTCAGTTTCTCGTCGACGGGCTGCGTGGCCATACATCCTCCGATCATCCGGAGGTTCAACGCTCAAGATTGCGAAATGGTTGGCTTTAGGTGTCTGTGCCGACCAGCAGGGCCAGCGGCCACGCGATTGCGAGCCAGGTAAGACCAGCGAGGACGAACAGGGCACCCGTCGAGATGCCTGAGGCCCTGTCACCCCAGAGCGCGTCCATGATCCGGCTCGGCTGATCCGAGGCACTGGCAGCGATAGCTGTCGATGCGCTCGAGCGGGAGGTCGAGCCAAGGAACATGAGGGATCCGAGTGCACCCATGCCCAATCCCACATAAGTGGCGATATCGAACATCTCGACGGAAGAGCGCCGGTCGAGGAGCCAGACGGTCACGGCCGTTACGACGAAGGCCGTTAGGTTGAGAACGACAAGTCCCTTGGCAAAGCGTTTCACGCCGGACTCACAGCCGCCGCAAAGCCACCGTCTCGATCCGGTGGCTCGCGCCCTTCTTCAGGATCAGGCTCGCGCGCTGGCGGGTCGGGATGATGTTCTCCTGCAGGTTCAGGAGGTTGATGCGGTTCCACAGGCCTTCGGCAATGCCAATCGCCTCGGCCTCCGGCAGCTCCGCATAGCGGCGGAAATAGGAAAGCGGATCGCGGAAGGCCGTGTGGCGCAGGCGCAGGAATCGGTTCACGTACCAGCGGTGCAGGTCCGCCTCGTCGGCATCGATATAGACCGAGAAGTCGAAGAAGTCGGACACGAAGGGAATGGCCGTGCCGTCCTTGGGCATGCGCGCGGGCTGGAGCACGTTGAGGCCCTCGACGATGAGGATGTCCGGCCGGTCGACGTTGGTCTCCTCACCGGGCACTACATCGTAGACGAGGTGGGAATAGAGCGGCGCCTTCACGTTGCGCTTGCCGGCCTTGATGTCGGCGAGGAAGTGCAGCAGCTTGCCGGTGTCATAGCTCTCCGGAAAACCCTTTTTCTCCATCAGGCCAAGCCGCGTCAGCTCCGCATTGGGCAGGAGAAAGCCGTCCGTGGTGACGAGGTCCACCTTCGGGGTGTTGGGCCAGCGGGCGAGGAGCGCCTTGAGCACGCGGGCCGTCGTGGACTTGCCCACCGCCACCGAGCCCGCCACGCCGATGATATAGGGCACCTTCTCCTGATGCTCGGCCAGCAGGAAGCGCTGGGTCGCCTTGAACAGGCCCTGGGTGGCTGCAACGTAGAGGGAGAGCAGGCGCGAGAGCGGCAGGTAGATTGCCGCCACCTCGTCGAGCGAGATCGGATCGTTGCGGGATTGCAGCTGCACCACCTCGTCGGCGGTGAGCGTCATGGGCGCGTCGGCGCGCAGCTTGGCCCATTCGTCGCGGGAGAAGACCCGGTAGGGCGACAACCCGTCATCGTTCTCTGGCGGGGAAACCACGTTGGGCCGGTCCATGCGAACCACCTTTTGTTTAGAGCTTGCGCGCGGCCTTCTCCGCAAGCCCCGACTGCGCCGTGCGGCGCTCCAGTTCGGCCATGACGTCACTTAGAGGAATATCCGCGCCCTGCAACACGACCAAAAGATGATAAAGCACGTCGGCCGCTTCCGCCGTGAGATTCTGCCGGTCCCCCTGCACAGCCGCGATGGCTGCTTCCACTGCCTCCTCGCCGAGCTTCTTGGCGGCTTTCGCCGGGCCGCCGCGGATGAGCTTGGCCGTATAGGACTCGGCCTCAGGCGCGGCGGCGCGCTCAGAGATAATACGGGCGAGATCGTCGAGGTTGAAGGTGGTCATGGATAACTAGCCCGGCAGCGTGACGACAAGGGGACCGTTGCGGGTGGCAACGACGGTGTGTTCGTACTGGACGGTGGGTGCGCGGGGCTCGCTGAACAGGGTCCAGGGATCGTCGCCGTCCTCGGCCCATTCCGCCCCCAGGGACAGGAAGGGCTCGACCGTGAAGACGAGGCCTTCGTTCATGATCCGGCGCTCCGAACGGTCGGGCCACGTCGAAATTTCCTTCGGCTCCTCGTGCAGGGAATGGCCGATGCCGTGGCTCGCGAGATTCCGCACCAGGGTATAGCCGTTCTTCTCGGCAAATTGTCCGATAGCCTGGCCGATCCCCGCAATCGGCTTGTTGGCCCCAACCTGGCGCAACCCGATCCACATGGCGCGCTTGCCATCCCGGCACAGGCGCTTGGTGGCGTTCGTGATCGGCGGAACCGCGAAGGAAGCGCCGGTATCGGCGAACAGGCCGTTCTTTTCCGCCGAAATATCGATGTTGACGAGATCGCCCGCCTCGATCCGCCGGGAGCCCGGAATGCCGTGGGCGACCTCCTCGTTCACGCTGATGCAGGTCGCGCCGGGAAAATCGTAGACGAGCTCCGGGCCGGAGCGAGCCCCAGCCCTTTCGAGAAGCCAGCGCCCGATCTGGTCGAGTTCCGCAGTCGTCATGCCCGGCTCGAGCGCCGCAGCCATAGCCTCAAGAGTATTGGCCACGATCCGGCCGATCTCCTGAAGCTTGTTCAGATCGTCCTCGTTGGAGACCGTCATGGGCTGCGTTCTTTCATACTGTGCGGTTTGAAGCGCCGTGCGCCGGCTCATCCAGCCGCATCTTCAATCCTGCCTTCGCCATGTAGCCCTTGGCTTCCGAGATCGTATGCGTGCCGAAGTGGAAGATCGAGGCAGCCAGCACCGCGCTGGCATGGCCTTGCTCGACGCCATCAACGAGGTGATCGAGGTTGCCGACGCCGCCGGACGCGATGACCGGCACGGAGACAGCGTCCGCGATGGCGCGCACGAGCGCGAGGTCATAGCCGCCCTTGGTGCCGTCCCGGTCCATGGAGGTGACGAGCAGCTCCCCTGCCCCGAGCGCTGCCACCTGCTTGGCGAAGGCGATGGCATCGATGCCGGTGGCGTTGCGCCCGCCATGGGTGAAGATCTCCCAAGCCGTGGGCTCGCCCTCCCCTGAGACTTTCTTCGCATCGATGGCCACGACGATGCATTGCGCGCCGAACTTTTCCGATGCCTCGCGCACGAAATCCGGGTTCTTCACCGCAGCCGTGTTGATCGACACCTTGTCGGCGCCGGCGAGCAGCAAATTGCGTATGTCTTCGACGGTTCGCACACCACCGCCGACGGTCAGGGGCATGAAACAGGCCTCAGCCGTGCGCTGCACGACATCGAGCAGGATCCCCCTAGCCTCGTGGCTGGCGGTGATGTCGAGGAAGCAGAGTTCGTCGGCGCCCGCCGCGTCATAGGCCTTCGCCGCTTCCACCGGATCACCCGCGTCGACAAGATCGACGAACTGCACGCCCTTCACGACGCGCCCGTCCTTGACATCCAAGCAAGGAATAAGGCGAACTTTTAACATAACATAACAACCTGCCCGTGAATGGGAATCGAATGCCATTGTTTTCCGATTATGTCATCTACGTTGATGAGAGTGGTGATCATGATCTCACTTCGATCAATGAAGATTTTCCGCTCTTCGTCCTAGCATTCTGCATATTTAAGAAATCGGATTACGTTAGGGAGATCGTGCCAGCCATTCAAGAATTCAAATTTCGGTGGTTCGGACATGACATGGTCATTCTCCATGAACGGGAAATCAGGAAGCAACAGGCACCTTTTAAATTTCTGCAGAACCAAGAGAACAGACAGAAATTCATGGATGAATTATCAGTGATCATCCAAGGGGCAAACGTTACCCTTATTGCCAGCGTAATCGATAAGAGAAGTCTTACACGCCGGTATGCTTCTCCTGATAATCCTTATCACATCGGGCTGCAGTTTTGCATGGAACGTACGCACGCTTTCCTGCTCGAAAACGGACAGAGCGGCAAGATTGCTCACTGCATGTTCGAGAAGCGAGGAGCAAAAGAAGACAATATGCTGGAACTTGAGTTCAGGCGTATCAAAGATCGTGGAAATTATAACCGCATCAGTATGGGGGAGCTTAATATCTGCTTTGCAGACAAGAAGGCGAACTCATCTGGCCTACAGTTGGCAGATCTGTTTGCTAGGCCGATTGGTCTGGGTGTTTTAAGGCCTGGGCAACCTAACCGAACACGAGAAATCATTGCTGAAAAGTTTCGACGAAGCCCAACTGGTAAGACCTTGGGATGGGGCCTGAAAATCTTCCCCTAAAAAGCGAAAAGCCCCGGACAAAGCCGAGGCTAGACGCCGACCGAGAACATCCCCCAGTCCATTTGCGAATCACTATATGTGAACAAAATGCGAACTGTCAAGAGGAAGACTTGACAGAACCTTCTACGTGAGTCCGTCGAATCGTTTTCAGCAGCGTCAGCGCCTCGACTGGATCGATGCGTCCGTCATACAGCGCACGGCCGGAGATGGCGCCATTGAGGACGGCGCAGTCTGGTGCCGTGAGGCGCTCGATATCGGCCATGGAGGCGAGGCCGCCGGACGCGATGACCGGGATGGAGACGGCGCGGGCGAGGCCTAGAGTCATCGGGAAGTTGAGGCCCTTGAGGATGCCGTCGCGGGCGATGTCCGTGTAGATGATGGCCGCGACGCCCGCATCCTCGAAGCGGCGCCCGAGCTCTTCCGCCGATAGGGTCGAGGTCTGGGCCCAGCCCTCCACGGCCACAAGACCGTCCTTGGCGTCGATGCCCACCGCGATCTTGCCCGGATGGAGGCGGGCGGCCTCGCGCACGAAATCCGGGTCGCGCACGGCTGCCGTGCCGATGATCACGCGGGACACACCCTTCGCCAGCCAGCCCTCGACGGTCTTCATGTCACGAATGCCGCCGCCGAGCTGCACGGGAATTTTGACGCGCTTGAGGATGTTTTCGACCGCTGCCGCATTCATCGGCTTGCCGGCGAACGCTCCGTCGAGATCGACTACGTGCAGCCACTCAAAACCCTGAGCCTCGAAGGTGGCGGCCTGGTCGGCGGGATCGTCGTTGAACACGGTCGCCTGATCCATGTCGCCCTGGATCAGGCGGACGCACAGGCCCTCTTTGAGGTCGATGGCAGGATAGAGGATCACGGGCGCCACCTTAGGAAATTGGCGATGAGCTTGAGGCCGAGGGCCTGGCTCTTCTCGGGATGAAACTGGGCGCCGACGAGGTTGTCGCGCCCGACGATAGCCGTCACCGGCCCGCCGTAATCGGTGGTGGCGACCACGTCGGCCGGATCCGCCGGGGTCAGGGCATAGGAATGCACGAAATAGGCGTGCAGCCCGTCCGGCCCTGTGGGAATGCCGTCGAGCAGCGGATGCGGCTTGGCCAGCTCAAGCGTGTTCCAGCCCATATGCGGGATCTTGAGAGACGGATCGCTCGGTGTGATCGCCTTCACGTCGCCCTTGATCCAGTCGAGGCCATAGCTGGTCGTATGTTCGAGGCCGCGCGTGGCCATGAGCTGCATGCCGACGCAGATGCCGAAGAACGGACGCTTGTCCTCATGGACGCGCCGCTGCAGCGCCTCCACCATGCCGGGCACGGAATCGAGGCCGCGACGGCAATCGGCGAAGGCGCCGACGCCTGGCAGCACGATCCGGTCGGCTTTGGCGACCACATTCGGATTGGACGAGACCGTGATGGGAAGATCAAGCTCCGCCTCGCGCGCCGCCCGCTCGAAGGCCTTGGCGGCGGAGTGCAGGTTGCCGGACCCGTAATCGATGATGACGACGCTCACCGCGGACGCTCCGCATCGGGAAAGAGGCCGATCACCGGCTCGGCGGATCGTCTCGGGGTGGACAGGATCGGCGACGGCGACGAACTGCGGGGCAGGGGTGCCGACCTCGCGTCGAGCCAGCGGGCGAAGGCCTTGGCCTCCGCTTCATCCTGGTCGGCGGCCGTCACCGCATCGACCGCCGGGCGGCCGCGGCGCGCGAGCGTCCAGCGGCGCAGGCTGTTGGCCTCAAGGCCGATCAGGCTCTGCAGCAGGAGCTGGGCGATGGAGCCGGCCAGCGGATGCACGTCCAGCACGGCCATGAGGCCGCCGAAGGCGAGGACGATCAGCAGAATGCCAAGGCCGGCGAGCCACAGGCGATGGACGAAGAACCACAGGAAGGTGAAGAAGAAGGCTCCCCAGGAGAAGCCGTCCTTCACGAGTTCTGATTCGTCCAAAGCGCTCGGATCACCCGGCCGCGCATCGCGCGGGAGGTGCAGGGTATAGGTGGTCATGGCGACGTTTCCTCAGGCCTTGCCCAATGAGGTGACGACAATGATCTCGCCAGGCAAGGTGCCTCTTGAATAGATCTAGAGCGTACCCTTGGTGGAGGGAACGCGGCCCTCTTCCCTTGGGTCCAGTGCCACGGCCTGACGCAAGGCCCGTGCCAAGCCCTTGAAGCAGCTCTCGGCGATATGGTGGCTGTTCTCGCCGTAGAGCGTTTCCACGTGGAGCGTCAGCCCCGACTGGATGGCGAAGGCCTGGAAGAACTCGCGCACCAGCTCGGTGTCGAAGACGCCGATCTTCTCCGTCGGGAAGGTGGTCCGGAACACCAGGAAGGGACGGCCCGAGATGTCGAGGGCGATGCGCGTCAAGGTCTCGTCCATCGGCAGATGGATGTCGGCATAGCGCGTGATGCCCTTTTTATCGCCAAGCGCCTTCAGGATGGCTTGGCCCAGCGCAATCCCGGTGTCCTCGGTGGTATGATGCTGGTCCACATGCAGGTCGCCGGTCACCTTCACGGAGAGGTCGAAGTGACCATGTCGGGCGAACAGTTCGAGCATATGGTCCAGGAAGCCGACGCCGGTGGAGATCTCGGCCTTGCCGGTGCCATCGAGGGCGATCGACAGGACGATATCGGTCTCGGCGGTACGACGGCTGACGCTCGCGGAGCGCATCATCACAATCCTTTGCGGAACAAGAGACGGGGCGTTCTAGCAAGGAGTGCGGAGAAATGCCACCCGCGTTGCTTTTGGGCGATCAATGATTAAGTCAGCCGGATAACGGCCCATGGCCGCCCAGTTCTTTCCCGCCGGAGCCCTTGCCTTGTCCGATGACGCCACCCCTCGCATGCATGCCACCACCATCCTCATGGTCCGAAAGGGCGGCCGCACCGTCATCGGCGGCGACGGGCAGGTGAGCCTCGGCCAGACCGTGGTAAAGGGCAATGCGAAAAAAGTCCGGCGCCTCGCCAAGGGTGGAGTGATCGGCGGCTTTGCCGGCTCGACGGCTGATGCCTTCACCCTGTTCGAGCGCCTCGAGGCCAAGCTCGAGCAATATCCCGGCCAGCTCACCCGCGCCTGCGTCGAGCTCACCAAGGATTGGCGCACGGACCGGTATCTGCGCCGCCTTGAGGCCATGATGCTGGTGGCTGACAAGGAGGTGGGCCTGCTGCTCTCCGGCGCCGGCGACGTGCTGGAGCCGGAAAACGGCATCATGGCCATCGGGTCCGGCGGCAATTACGCGCTCGCAGCCGCCCGCGCTCTGGCCGAATACGAGACGGATCCGGAGACCATCGTGCGCCGCTCGCTCGGCATTGCGGCCGAGATCTGCGTCTACACGAATTCGAATATCGTCATTGAGACCCTGGACAGCTGATGACCACCTTTTCTCCCCGCGAAATCGTTTCCGAACTCGACCGCTACATCGTCGGCCAGAACGACGCCAAGCGCGCGGTCGCCATTGCGCTGCGCAACCGCTGGCGGCGTCAGCAGCTCGAAGGTGCCTTACGCGAAGAAGTGGCGCCCAAGAACATTCTGATGATCGGCCCAACCGGCTGCGGCAAAACCGAGATCTCGCGCCGTCTCGCCAAGCTCGCGGGCGCGCCGTTCCTCAAGGTCGAGGCGACGAAGTTCACGGAAGTGGGCTATGTCGGCCGTGACGTGGAGCAGATCGTGCGCGATCTCATGGAGATCGGCATCGGCCTCGTGAAGGAGGAGCGCCGCCGACAGGTGCAGGCCAAAGCCCATGTGGCGGCAGAAGAGCGCGTGCTCGATGCGCTGGTGGGCAACACCGCGAGTGCCGTGACCCGCGATTCCTTCCGCCGCAAGCTGCGCGCCAACGAACTCGACGACAAGGAGATCGAGATCGAGCTGCAATCTGTGGGCGGGCAGGGGATGCCTATGTTCGAGATCCCCGGGATGCCGGGCGCATCGATGGGCGCGATCAATCTCTCCGACATGTTCGGCAAGGCTTTCGGCGGAAAGCCGAAGACGCGCCGCACCACCGTGCGCGAGGCCTATGACCCGCTCGTCACCGAAGAGGCCGACAAGATGCTCGATCAGGACGCCATCGTGCAGGAGGCCCTGCGCCAGGTGGAGAACAACGGCATCGTGTTCCTCGACGAGATCGACAAGATCGCCGGCCGCGAGGGCCGCACCGGCGCGGATGTTTCACGCGAGGGCGTGCAGCGCGATCTCCTGCCGCTGATCGAGGGCACGACGGTGTCGACGAAATACGGATCGGTGAAGACGGACCACATCCTGTTCATCGCGTCGGGCGCGTTCCACGTGTCGAAGCCGTCGGATCTCTTGCCCGAGCTGCAGGGCCGCCTGCCGATTCGCGTGGAACTCTCGCCGCTCACCGTCGAGGATTTTCGCCGCATCCTCACGGAAACGGAAGCAAGCCTCATCAAGCAATCCGTCGCGCTGATGAAGACGGAAGGTGTCGATCTCGTCTTCACCGACGATGCCATCGACGCGCTGGCTGAAGTCGCCGTCGAGGTGAACAACACCGTCGAGAACATCGGCGCGCGCCGCCTGCAGACAGTCCTGGAGCGCGTGCTCGACGACGTGTCCTACACGGCGCCCGACCGCTCCGGCGAAACGGTGAAAATCGACTCAGCTTATGTGCGTGGCGAGGTGGAGGAACTGGCGAAGAATACGGATCTGAGCCGGTTTATTTTGTAGTTCAACGCTGTCATTCCGGGCTCGTCCTATGGCCGCCCCGGAATGACAGTGCGAGCGGCGTATGGAACCACCCTGCCGATTCGCGACTTGCCTCGGGATGAATCCGGACCTGCAGGATCTGAAAGCGAAGGCGCTCGTCATTCATGAGCGTCTCTGCGCGGTCTATGGCTGTCCAATTCCGTATTTCCATACCCTCGATCCGGTGAGCGAGCTGATCTCCTCGCTCCTGTCGCACCGCACCCGCAACGCGGATTCCGGCCGCGCCTTCAAGGCACTGCGCGCGCGCTATCCCGATTGGCACGCGATGATGCATGCGCCGACAGAGGAGGTCGAGGCGACGATTGAAGGCGTGACCTGGCCCGAGCAGAAGGCACCGCGCCTGCAGGCGGTGCTGCACGCCATCGAAGAACGCCATGGCAGCCTGTCGCTCGACTTCTTGAAGGATATGCCGGTCGAGGAGGCGCGGGCCTGGCTCGAGAGCATTCCGGGCATCGGCCCGAAGACGAGTGCCGCGGTGCTGTCCTTCTCGGTTTTGCGCAAAGCGGCGCTACCGGTGGACAGCCACCATCACCGGGTCGCCCAGCGCACGGCTCTCATCCCGCAATCGACAGCCGTTGGACCATCCCATGCGGTGCTCGCCGCCCTTCTGCCGGAGGATTGGGACGCGCAACAGGTCTACGACAATCATGAAGTCATGATGCTGCATGGCCAGCGCTGCTGCTTCTTCAAGAACCCGGCCTGCGAGCGCTGCGCGGTGCTGGATCTCTGTCCGACCGGGCAGGGGAGGCTTGAGGGAAGGCGGGTTTCGCCGGTCAGATCCGAGGCTGCGTCCGACGAGTTGCGCTCCTCACGTTCCCGCGAGAGATAGTCCGGAATTCCCAAAATAGGGAACGATCTTGCGTCTTTTTGCGTTCGCCTCCCAACCTCGGAGGAGATCCTATGCGTAAATTCTTCATGGCTGTGGCTGCCACGGCCGCTCTTGGCGCCTTCGGTCTTGCTGCTCCGGCTTCCGCAGCCGAGACGCAGACCGCGCCGGTCAATGAACTCGTCGCCGGCATCCAGAACGGCAATGTGAACAGCGACTATGTGCAGTATCGCCGCTATTACGGCGGCAGCCCACGTTATGTGCAGCGGCGCCATTATGTCGATCGCCGATACTACGGGGATCGTCGCTATTATGGTGACCGTCGTTACTATCGCCGTGATTACGGCTCGGCTGCGGCTGCTGGCGCCATCGGTCTCGCCACCGGCGCCATCATCGGCGGCGCGATCGCCCAGTCGCAGGCTCAGGCCGCTCCGGTCTATGCCGGGAACGCGGCTTACTGCGCCCAGCGCTACAAGTCCTACGATCCGCGTTCGGGCACCTATCTCGGCTACGATGGCATGCGCCATCCCTGCCCATAAGCGCAACGCAGCTTAAGATGAACGAAGCGGGCCAACTGGCCCGCTTCTTTTTTGCAGAATTTACTTCGCCGCAATGACGGCGATTTCGACCTTGAAGGCGGGTGTCGCGAGCTTTGCCTCGACGGTTGCGCGGGCAGGGGTGTTGCCGGGGGACACCCAGGCATCCCACACGGCGTTCATCTCCTGGAACGTGCCCATGTCGGTGATCCAGATATTGGCCATCAGGATCTTCGACTTGTCGCTGCCGGCTTCCGCCAGCAGGCTGTCGATGATCGAGAGGATTTCCTTCGTCTGCTCGGTGACGCTCTTGCCTGCGCTCTCCTGAGCGACCTGGCCTGCGAGATAGACGGTGTTGCCGTGAACGACGGCGCCGCTCATGCGCGGGCCGGGCTTGATGCGCTGGATCGTCATGGATTGTCCTTGAGCCTCACTGGTGAAAACAAGACATGCCTTTTCGGGGGCAGGGGGCCGAAGGTCAAGCGCATCGTGCGCAAAAGTGGTCCCGGTTCTGCGCTCCCAACGATGCGCTCAACAAGGAGACCATCAATAAAGCGTGGTGCGCTGCCGCTCGGGCAGAGCCTTGTCGTAGGCCTCGCCGCCCGCCTCGTTGTTGGTAAGCGCCGCCAGCATCTGCCCGGCGCTCGGCAGGCTCTCGCGCGGCACGTGACGCGCCGGGTTCCACAGCTCCGAGCGCAGGATTGCGCGGGCGCATTGGAAGAACACCGAATCGACTGTGATCACGATCACAGACTTTGGCACCTTGCCGTCGACGGAAAAGCTCTCGAGCAGGTCCGGCTCGGTGGAAACCACCGCGCGCCCGTTGACCCTTAAGGTCTCGCCGACCCCGGGAATCAGGAAGAGCAGGGCGACGCTCGGGTCCTGCACGATGTTGCGCAGCGAATCGATCCGGTTGTTGCCGCGCCGGTCGGGCAGGAGCAGTGTCCTGTCGTCCCGGATGCGCACGAAGCCCGGACCGTCGCCGCGGGGGGAGCAATCGAGCCCCTCCGGCCCGCGTGTGGCGAGCGCCGCGAAGGGCGAGGCCTCGATCAGGGCACGGTATTCCGGCACGATGCGGTCCGCCTCCTTGAGGAGCGAGGCCTTGTTGACCTCGCCATAGAGCGCTTCGAGTTCGGACAGGCTGGTGATGGTGTGCGCCATGATTCGGGTTCCGCCGGTGTGGCGCTTAGGAATATACGGTTCGCGGCCCGGGTCCAGGGAAGGTGATTTGACATTGGCCCGTGCGGCTGCACCTCCATAGCTTGAGCCAAACCCCTGAGAGCAGGATCGAAACCGGTCGCCCGCCCATGAAGCAAACCGAGACAAGACCTGCTGCCGAGGCGGCATTAGTCGGCTCCCGCCCTCCCTGGCGGGAGATCCGCCTCGTCTCGGGCCTCGTGCTTGCAACCTTTCTCCTCACCCATTTCGGCAATCACGCCCTGGGCCTCGTCTCCATCGACGCGATGGAAGCGGGCCGCGCCTGGTTCAACCGCTTGTGGCGCAATCCGGTCGGCACAATTCTCCTCTACGGCTCCCTGCTCCTGCACTTCCTGCTCGCCCTGCAGGCCCTCTACCGCCGCCGCACCCTGCGTATGCCTGTCCGCGAGGCGGCACAGCTGACCTTGGGCCTAAGCCTGCCTTTTCTCCTGATCGGGCATGTGACGGGAACCCGCATCGAATGGGCCCTGACCGGCCATGATTCCGGCTATCCCGAAGTGGTCAGGAGCATTTGGCTGCTGAGCCCGGAGATCGGCGCGCGTCAGGCAATCGCGCTCATCATCGCGTGGCTGCACGGCTGTCTCGGCATCTATTTCTGGCTGCGGCCGAAACCCTGGTTTCCGGCCTACGCGCTGCTGCTCTACACGGGAGCCATTCTGGTTCCCATTCTGGCCTTGCTCGGCTTTGCGGAAGCGGGCCGGGAGATCGCCGAGGCGCCGGCGCGGTTTGCCCTGCGGGCACCACCCGCGTCCGATCTCCTGCCCCTGGTCGGCCCGAGCTTGTATGCCTTCTTCGGCGGCCTTCTGGCCCTGACGATTGCCGGCCGCATATTGCGCAGCGCCAATCTGTGGTCGCGCCGGGTCCGCATTCGCTACCCCAGCGATCAGGTCGTGACCGTGCCGGCCGGGTTCAGCGTGCTGGAGGCCAGCCGCACGGCCGGGATCCCGCACATTTCGGTCTGCGGCGGGCGCGGCCGCTGCTCCACATGCCGGGTGAGGGTGATCGACGGCCTGCAGGACCAGCCGGCGCCAACGGCCCAGGAGCGCGGGACACTGGCGCGCATCAAGGCGGGCCCCAATGTGAGGCTCGCCTGCCAGTTCAGGCCGGTCGGCGAGATCGCCGTCGTGCCGATCCTGTCCACCGGGCGCAACGGCGTGACCGCCCTGGTGCGCGGCGGCCGAGCCCAGGGGCAGGAGAGGGAGGTCGCGGTGCTGTTCTGCGACCTGCGCGGCTTCACGAGCCTCACCGAGAAGCGCCTGCCCTTCGACACGGTGTTCATCCTCAACCGCTATTTCGAGGCGGTGGGCGAGGCGGTGGAGGATGCAGGCGGCTATATCGACAAGTTCATCGGCGACGGGGTTCTGGCTCTCTTCGGCCTGCACACGACGCCTCAGGAAGCAGCCCGTCAGGCGCTCGATGCGGCGCTCAGGATCAAGGCGGGGCTCGCCCGCCTCAACGAGGATTACGCCAGCGAGTTCGAGCATCCCTTGCGCATCGCCATGAGCCTTCATGCGGGCCCGGCCATCGTGGGCCAGATGGGCTATGGCCAGGCCACCAGCCTCACAGCGGTGGGCGACACCATCAACGCGGCAAGCCGCCTGGAGGGGCTCGCCAAGGAGCTCGACGTGGAGCTGGTGATCTCCGAGGACCTCGCCACCCGGGCTGGTCTCGACCTCTCCGACCGCAACCGCCAGATCGTCACCATCCGCGGCCGCGCGGCGCCGTTGGGCAGCTGGATCATTCCGGAGGCCGGGAGCCTGGTGCGGTCGTAAAGAATCGCAGGATTTGTCAAAGGCACTCCGCTTAAGGTTGGATCAACAGCCGAAAGACGGATGCCCACGATGGAACAAGCCACCGCAGAGACCTACGCCAGCCGCCTCACGCGGGTCTCCTCCTACATCCACGATCATCTGGACGAGGAACTCAGCCTCGATGTGCTGGCCGGGATCGCGTGCCTGTCGCCCTATCACTGGCATCGCATCTACCACGCCCATTTCGGCGAGACCGTTGCGGCCACCGTCCGGCGTCTGAGGTTGCAGCGGGCCGCTGCCCATCTGGCCCATACCAGCATGCCAATCACAAAAGTGGCGGAACGGGCTGGGTACGACAGTCAAGCCTCGTTCACCCGCGCCTTCAGCGCCGCCTTCGGGCTCCCTCCCGCCACCTACCGCGAGGTCGGCAGCCACTCCGTCTTCAAGGCCCCCACTCACCAAGGAGTTCTCACCATGTATGACGTTGGCATTGATACCATTTCGCCGAAGACCCTGATCGCTGTTGACCATCGCGGTCCCTACATGAACATCGGCAAGAGCTTCGATCTGCTGTTCACGACGTTGGCGCAACGGGGCCTCATTCGGCCGGACCTGCCAATGGTTGGAGTCTATCTCGACGATCCGACGAGCGTTCCCGAGGACGAACTGAGATCGAAGGCCTGTGTTGCCGTCAATGAACCCGTGACGGTCGATGCGCCTCTCGTCAGCACGCAGGTTCGGGGCGGCGATCATGCTGTTCTGAAATATAAAGGGCCCTACGGCGACATGCATGCAGCCTATAGCTGGCTCTATGGTCAGTGGCTCCCCTCGTCCGGGCGGGAGGCCGCCGATGCGCCTGTCTTCGAAGACTATCTCAACAGCCCGCGCGATACGCCTCCCACTGAGTTGCGGACCGACATCTATCTTCCACTGAAGTAAAGTCTTTCATGGAGCCAAAGAAAAAGGCGCGGTTCAAAACCGCGCCTTTTGTTATTCGTCAGGCTTACCGATCTTACTCGCCGGCAGCCTTCTGCTGGTCGCGCTGGGCGCGCTCGGCGTCGCGTTCGGCCTTGAGCTGCTCGGTGATGTCTTCGCCAGTCTCCTGGTTGACCACCTTCATGGAGAGACGGACCTTGCCGCGCTCGTCCATGCCGAGGAACTTCACCTTCACCTTGTCGCCTTCCTTGACCACATCGGTGACCTTGCCGACGCGGTTCTTGGCGAGCTCCGAGATGTGCACGAGGCCGTCGCGGGAACCGAAGAAGTTCACGAAGGCGCCGAACTCCATCACCTTCACGACCGTGCCCTCGTAGATCGTGTTGATCTCGGGCTCGGCCACGATGGAGCGGATCCAGTTGTAGGCCGCCTTGATCGACTTGCCGTCAGCCGACGCGATCTTGATGAGGCCGTCGTCGTTGATGTCGATCTTCGCGCCGGTCTTCTCCACGATCTCGCGGATGACCTTGCCGCCCGAACCGATGACTTCGCGGATCTTGTCGACCGGGATCTGCATGGTCTCGATGCGCGGAGCGTGCTCGCCGAGTTCGGCGCGCGGTGCGGTCAGAGCCTTGTTCATCTCGGCAAGGATGTGCGTGCGGCCGGCCTGAGCCTGGTCCAGGGCCACGCGCATGATCTCTTCCGTGATGCCGGCGATCTTGATGTCCATCTGGAGCGAGGTGATGCCCTGCTCCGTACCGGCCACCTTGAAGTCCATGTCGCCGAGGTGATCCTCGTCGCCGAGAATGTCGGACAGGACTGCATAGCGCTCACCCTCGAGGATGAGGCCCATGGCGATGCCCGCCACCGGACGGCGAAGGGGCACGCCCGCATCCATCAGAGCGAGCGAAGCGCCGCAGACGGAGGCCATGGACGAGGAGCCGTTCGACTCGGTGATCTCGCTGACGACGCGGATCGTATAGGGGAAGTCGTGAGCGGCCGGCAGCATCGGGTGGATGGCGCGCCAGGCAAGCTTGCCGTGGCCGATTTCGCGGCGGCCGGGCGAGCCCATGCGGCCCGTCTCACCGACGGAGTAGGGCGGGAAGTTGTAGTGCAGCAGGAAGGTTTCCTTGCGGGTGCCCTCCAACTGGTCGATGAACTGCTCGTCCTCTCCGGTGCCGAGCGTGGCAACCACGAGAGCCTGTGTCTCGCCGCGGGTGAACACGGCCGAGCCGTGGGTGCGGGGCAGAACGCCGACTTCGGAAACGATCTGGCGAACGGTCTTGAGATCGCGGCCGTCGATGCGCGAGCCGGTGTCGAGGATGTTCCAGCGCACGACCTTGGCCTGCACTTCCTTGAAGGCCGCCTTGACCTTCTCGGGCTCGAACTTCGGCTCACCGTCGGCAGGCAGAAGCTCGGCCATCACCTTCGCCTTCACGGCGTCGACGGCGGTGTAGCGGTCCTGCTTCTTGGTGATCTTGTAGGCTTCGCGCAGTTCGGACTCGGCGATGGCGAGAACGGCCTGCTCGACCTCGGACATATCGGCCGGCTGGTAGTCGCGCGGCTCCTTGGCGGCCTTCTCGGCGAGGCGGATGATGGCCTCGATCACCGGCTGGAAGTGCTTGTGGCCGAACATCACGGCGCCGAGCATCACGTCTTCCGCCAGTTCCTTCGCCTCGGACTCGACCATGAGCACGGCGTCGGCCGTGCCGGCGACCACGAGGTCAAGCGAGGTCTGGTCCATTTCCTGCAGCGGCGGGTTCAGCTTGTACTGACCGCCGATATAGCCGACGCGGGCCGCGCCCACGGGGCCCATGAAGGGAACGCCCGAGAGGGTGAGAGCGGCGGACGCCGCCACCATGCCGACGATGTCAGGATCGTTCTCGAGATCGTGCGAGAGCACGGTCACGACAACCTGGGTGTCGTTCTTGTAGCCCTCGACGAAGAGGGGGCGGATCGGGCGGTCGATGAGGCGGGAGACCAGGGTCTCCTTCTCGGTCGGACGGCCTTCGCGCTTGAAATAGCCGCCCGGGATGCGGCCGGCGGCGTAGGTGCGCTCCTGGTAGTTCACCGTGAGCGGGAAGAAATCGAAACCGGGCTTCGGCTCCTTGGCCGACACGACGGTGGCGAGAACGGTGGTCTCACCGTAGGTGGCGACGACGGCGCCGTCGGCCTGGCGGGCCATCTTGCCCGTCTCGAGCACGAGCTTACGGCCGGCCCAGATCAGTTCTTCGCGTTGAGTATCGAACATGCTTTTTCGTCTTTCATGACAGCAGGAGCGGGGGCTCGATGCCATGAGCAAGACGGCAAGAGACTTGCGAGATACGGCTTAAGGCCGCGCCATCAAGTCCCTTGCGATCCTGCCATGGTCATCGCGTCAACCGCCTCCTCAGAGGACACCGGGACCTCGTGGTCTGAACCGGTGTAGAAACCGTCCGGAGCCGGGCTCCGGACGGAAGTCTTTTGAAGAAGCTTAGCGGCGGATGCCGAGCTTCTCGATCAGCGTGCGGTAGCGGCTCTCGTCCTTCTTCTTCAGATAGTCGAGAAGCGAACGGCGCGACGACACCATCTTCAGGAGGCCACGACGGGAGTGGTTGTCCTTGTTGTGGCTCTTGAAGTGACCGGTCAGGTTGTTGATCCGCTCGGTCAGAATAGCGACCTGCACCTCGGGGGAGCCGGTATCGCCAGCCTTCTGGGCGAATTCCTTTACAAGCGCGTTCTTGCGCTCAGCCGTAATCGACATCGTGTGTCCTTTCAGGTTGGTTTTATAAGGAGACCTTGGCCTTCAGGGCTTCGGGTCCGGGGCATCCGGAAGGGCCGGGCCGGGATGTCGTCCAGCGCGGTCCGAACTCGGACGCGTCTTTCGGGGCATGACCCTCGAAAAGATGGCGCACCATACACGAAATGCCGTGAAGTGCCAGAGAAATCGTTTTTCCCAAGCGGAGCAATAAGATGCGCCGATTCGGCTATTCCTGGCGGAACAAGTTTTCCAGGTCACGGTTGGTGAACAGGACACCCCCAAGATAGGAAATCAGCATCATGACTGCCACGACTGGCATGGCCGACCTTACGTCATCTGAAGACATTCGGAACATCTTCATCACCGGCCTCGAAAACGCCCACGCCCTTGAGAAGCAGGCTATTCAGCTCATGGAGCGGCAGGTCGAGCGGTTCGAGAATTATCCGGAAATGTCGGACCTTCTGCGCCGGCACATCGTGGAAACCGAAGGCCAGATCCGCCGCCTCGACGAGGCCCTGCACAGCTTCGGTGCCGATCGCTCGATCCTGAAGGATATGGCCACCCAGTTCATGGCCAATCTGGCGGCGGCCGGCCACATGCCGATGGCCGACGAGGTTCTGAAGAACACCTTCGCCAATCACGCCTTCGAGAATTTCGAGATTGCGTCCTACAAGTCCCTGATCGCCATGGCTGAAGCCTCTGGAAACCAGAAGTTCATTCCGGCTCTTCAGGAGAGCCTGCGTGAAGAGGAAAAGACCGCCCAGGCGGTTTACGACATGATCGTGCCGATCACCCAGAAGTTCCTGTCGCGCTCGGCGCAGGGGCTGAAGGCCGACCGGTAAAGTCCGATGCGGTCATCCCGGATGGCGCAAGCCGATCCGGGATCGTGGGACGAGACTGGCACTGTATTCGTAAAACGATCCCGGGTTCCGCTGACGCGGCCCCGGGATAACGCATGTCAGACACCCAGGTTGAACACCCGGTGCGGCACGAGTTCGCCGCGTTCCACGTCGCCCACGGCGATGAGCACGCCGTTGCAGGTGGCGTAGACCTTCCCCGACAGGGGCGCCTCGCGCCCGCGCAGGATGATGGACTGGCCGCGCATCAGGCGCCCGGCCATGTCGCGGCTCACCGCGATCGACGGGATCTCGCTGAGCGCCGTTTCCACGGGCCGCAGGGCCGCCGGGTCGGTGGCGACATCATCCACGGTCACAGCATCGTGCTCCGTGAAGGGGCCGACGCGGGTGCGCCTGAGCGCCGCGATGTGGCCCAGGCAGCCGAGGGTCCGGCCCAGATCGCGGGCGATGGCCCGCACATAGGTGCCCTTGCCGCAATCAGCCTCGATGATCGAGCGGTTGCCGTCGTGATGCACGAGCGCAAGCCGGTCGATCTCCACGGTGCGCGCCTGCAGCTCCACCACCTCGCCGTCGCGGGCAAGGTCATAGGCGCGCTCGCCGGCGATCTTGATGGCGGAAAAGCGCGGCGGCACCTGCTGCACCTGACCGGTGAAGCGGGGCAGAAGCGCCTCGATGTCGGCTGGATCGGGCAGCCTGTCGGTCCGCTCGACGATTTCGCCCTCGGTGTCGTCCGTATTCGTTTCCGCACCCCAGGCCACGGTGAACACGTAGGATTTGCGCCCGTCCATGACGAAGGGCACGGTCTTGGTGGCCTCGCCCAGCGCGATCGGCAGGATGCCTGAAGCGAGCGGATCGAGGGTGCCGGCGTGCCCGGCCTTCTTGGCCGAGAGGCCGCGCTTGACCACCGCGACCGCATGGGTCGAGGTCATGCCGACGCCCTTGTCGAGGATGATCCAGCCATTGACGTCGCGCTTCTTCGGTCGGTCCCCGTGGGGCCTCCGCTGCGGGCGTTCTTCGCTCATGAACCCTGCTCGTCGTTCTCGTCGTCGGACACGGCGGGGCCGGCCCTGCCCGTATCGCGGGCCACCCGCTCGGTGCGCAGGAGCGCGTCGATGCGGGCCGCCTCGTCGAAGCTCTCGTCGCGGCGGAAGCGCAGGTCGGGGGCGAATTTCAGGTTCACCCGGCGGGCTACCTCCTGGCGCAGGTGCTTCTTGTTTTTCTCGAGCGCTTTCAGCACCGCGTCCTCATCCTTGCCGCCCAGCGGCATGATGTAGGCGGTGGCGAGCTTGAGATCCGGCGACATGCGCACTTCGGGAATCGTGATGACATTCCGCGTCAGCACGTCATCCTGAAGATCGCCGCGGGAGAGAACTTCTGCGAGCGCATGGCGAATAAGCTCGGCCACGCGCTGCTGGCGCTGGGAGGGTCCAGTGGTTTGTTCGAAACGTTTGGCCATTGTTGAATCTCCGGGGTTGGACCGGACCATTGCGAGAGAGGTGGCCGGATCAACCGACCTTTCGCGAGGGTAAACTTGCGTGCCTCAAAGCGAGATCACCGGGACAAGCCCGGTGATGACGCAATGTTCAGGGACTAAAAGGAGCGAAGCGGCTTACAGCGACCGCTTCACCTCTTCCACGCGGTAGCACTCGATCTGGTCGCCGACGCGCATGTCCTGGTAGTTCTCGAAGGACATACCGCATTCCTGACCCGAGGTGACCTCGCGGGCATCGTCCTTGAAGCGCTTGAGCTGCGAGAGCCTGCCTTCGTGGATGACCACGTTGTCGCGGATCAGGCGGACATGAGCGCCGCGCTGGACCACGCCGTCGAGGACGCGGCAGCCGGCGATCTTGCCGACCTTGGACACGTTGAACACCTCGAGGATCTGCGCCTCGCCGAGCCGCTCCTCGCGGAGTGTCGGAGCGAGCAGACCGGACATAGCCGCCTTCACGTCATCCACGAGGTCGTAGATGATGTTGTAGTAGCGGATCTCGATGCCGGCACGCTCGGCCGCCTCGCGCGCTTCCTTGTGGGCACGCACGTTGAAGGCCAAGATGATGGCGTTCGAGGCTTCCGCCAGGGTGACGTCCGATTCCGAGATGCCGCCAACACCGGCCTGGATGATGCGGGCGGAAACTTCCTCGTTGCCGACCTTCTCGAGAGCGCCCACGATGGCTTCCGCCGAGCCCTGCACGTCGGCCCTGACCACGAGCGGGAATTCCTTGCGGCCCGCTCCGGCCTTGAGGTCTTGCATCATGTCGGCCAGCGTGCGACCGGCCGAGCCCATGCGGGCCGCCTGACGCTCGCGCTTCTGGCGGGTACGGTACTCGGTGACCTCGCGGGCGCGGGCCTCGGACTCGACCACCGCAACGCGGTCGCCGGCCTCAGGCGTGCCGTTGAAGCCCAGCACCTCGACCGGGACGGAGGGACCAGCCTCCTTCACGTTGGCGCCGAGATCGTTGATCAGGGCACGCACGCGGCCCCATTCGGCGCCGGCCACGACGATGTCGCCGGTGCGGAGCGTTCCGCGCTGCACGAGCACGGTCGCCACGGGACCGCGGCCGCGATCGAGCTTCGCCTCGATGACGGTGCCTTCCGCCGAGCGCTCGGTATTGGCCTTGAGATCGAGGATTTCAGCCTGGAGCTGAAGACCTTCGAGCAGGGTCTCGAGGCCGTCGCCGGTTTTGGCCGAGACCTCGAATTCGAGGGTCTCTCCGCCCATCGACTCGACGACGATGGAGTGCTGCAACAGCTCAGTGCGCACCCGCTGCGGGTTCGCGTTCGGCTTGTCGATCTTGTTGATCGCCACGATCAGGGGCACGCTGGCGGCTTGCGCGTGGTTGATCGCCTCGATGGTCTGCGGCATGACGCCGTCGTCAGCCGCCACCACCAGCACGACGATGTCCGTCACCTTGGCGCCGCGGGCACGCATGGCCGTGAAGGCCGCGTGGCCTGGCGTATCGATGAAGGTGATCTTGCCGCCGAGCGGCGAGGTCACCTGATAGGCGCCGATATGCTGGGTGATGCCGCCGGCTTCGCCGGACACCACGTTGGTCTTGCGGATCGCGTCGAGCAGCGAGGTCTTGCCGTGGTCTACGTGGCCCATGATGGTCACGACCGGCGGACGGGTGACGAGGTTGTCATCCACGTCCGGGGTGTCGAACAGGCCTTCCTCGACGTCGGATTCCGCGACGCGCTTCACCGTGTGGCCGAGCTCTTCCGCGATCAGCTGGGCTGAGTCGGAATCGATCACGTCGGTGATCTTGTGCATCTGGCCTTGCTTCATCAGCATCTTGATCACGTCCACGGCGCGTTCCGACATGCGGTTCGCCAGTTCCTGGATCGTGATCGTCTCGGGAATGATCACCTCGCGGGCGATCTTTTCCTTCTGCTCCACCTGGCGGTGGCCCATGAGACGCTGATTGCGGCGACGGAAGGCGGCGAGCGAGCGTGTCCGCTCGTCTTCGCCCGAGGTCGCGTTCGCGAGCGTCAGACGACCGCGGCGCTTCTCCTCGCCGGGAGCCGTCTTGGGGGTCTTGGGCAGGGCTGCGGGCTTGGCCGGGACGCCGGGACGCCGGATGGTGCGTGCACCCTCCTCGTCATCCGCCACGGCAGCGCGGGCTGCGACGGGAGGAGCCGAACGGACATTCGGCTTCGCGGTTTCCGGATCGGGCGCAACGGGTGCGGCCGGACGGGCCATGTGGTTCAGGCTCGGCGGACGGCCACCCATGGTGCCGCCACCGCTGCGCGGGCCACCGAAACCACCCGGACGGGGACCGTCCTGACGCGGGCCGGAGGGACGCGGGCCATCGAAACGGCCGGCTGGACGAGGTCCATCCTGGCGAGGCCGGTCAGAGCGCGGAGCATCGGAGCGCGGGGCCGGTCCACGCCCGGCCGGAGCCGTTGCGGATGCCTGACGCGGGGCTTCCTCCCCGAGACGGCGGCGAGCTTCGTCCTCGGCGCGGCGCTTGCGCTCCTCATCCTGGCGACGGCGATCGTCTTCCTCGCGCTTGCGGGCTTCGGCGGCTTCGCGCTCCTGGGCCTCGGCGGCTTCGCGCTCGGAGCGGCGTGCTGCCTCCTCGGCCTGTCTCTTGCGGTCTTCCTCGTCACGGCGGCGCGCGTCGACGAGCGCGTTCATGCGCGCATCGCGCTCCTGCTCGGAGAGCGTCTGCAGCACCATGCCGCCGGACCGGGGCGTATTGGGAGTGGACCGCGGCGGGCGGGCGCCCTGGGCGGGCGCGGCCGGCTTCGGGGTCGGAGCCGGTGCGGCAGGCTTGGGCGCAGGAACGGGGGCCGCTGCCTGTTGCGGCGCGGGCCTGTCTTCCTTGCCCCCGGTGGGGCCAACGGCAGGGCGACGCTTCACCGTCTCGACCACAACCGACTTGGACCGGCCATGGGAGAAGCTTTGGCGCACCACGCCCTGTTCGACGGGGCGCTTCAGAGAAAGCGTCTTGGACGACACATGAAGAGTCTTGTCGCCCTGGTTTTTCGTATCGGTCATTCCGCCTCAGTTCCTGCGGGTTTCATAGTCGTGGGTTCGCCGGTCTCGTTTCCGAGGCCAGTTTGATCGGCGTCGATGCCGCGAAAGACGCGGTACCGATGCCAGCGGTTCAGAAAGCCGTCGCTCCCAGCGCCCGCGACGAGGGCAGCATGTATCACATTTGACCGGCCTAATGCCAAATCCAATTCGTCGTTCGACAGTTCTTGGATGACCGGAAAGCTAGATATTGCCTCGCCGAAGCGTTTTCGCAACTGGTTTGCCAATTTTCTTCGCCCATCTTCGGCCGCTTCTGCGGCATGAATAAGGGCAACGATGGGCTTATCCGTGATGGTCGACTCGACCTTATGGAAGCCGGTGATCACGGATCCGGCCTTGTTGGCGAGAGCCAGGCCCTGCCGGAGATCGTCCCGGAGAAGACGCTCGATATCCTGGCCTAAGGTCTCCGGAACCTTGGCCTCGGCCTTGAAGGCGCGGGCGAAGAGGCGACGTTTGGCCGCCTCTTCCACCATGCTGGCGCGGGCCGTGACCCAGACGCCGCGGCCCGGCAGCTTCTGTCTGAGATCGGGCACGACCTGGTGGTCGGGCCCGAGGACAAAGCGGATTAGTCCCGCGGGGCCTTTCGCCTCGCGGGTGACGATGCAGGTGCGCTCCGGTTCATGCCGCGGCACGAATGCTGACCTCGCTTTGCCATTGCCGTCAGGACGGCTGAGCTTCGGTCTCGGCCTCTTCGGCCGATCCCTCAGTCTCAACTGTCTCTTCCGGCTGCTCGATCCAGCCCGCCTTCACGCGGGCGGCCATGATCATGTTCTCGGCATCCGCACGGGATACCTCGAAGCCGTCGAGGGCACCCTTGTAGCGGGTGGCCTCGGGGCCGCGGCCTTCCGTCCAGCCGACGAGATCGTCGGTGGCGCAGCCGGCCAAATCCTCGACATTCTTGATGTCGTTCTCGCCGAGAGCCACCATCATGGCGCTGGTGACGCCGTCGATCTCCTTCAGGTCGTCGGAGACGCCCAGTTCCTGGCGGCGGGCGTCGTTCTCGGCCTCGATGCGGGCGAGATATTCCTGCGCCCGGCTCTGGATCTCGGCGGCCGTGTCCTCGTCGAAGCCCTCGATGGCGGCCACTTCGCTGGCATCCACATAGGCGATTTCCTCGACGGAGCGGAAGCCTTCGGAGGCCAGGAGCTGGCCCACGACCTCGTCCACGTCGAGCGCGTTCATGAAGAGTTCGGTGCGCTCGGCGAATTCCTTCTGGCGGCGCTCGGATTCCTCAGCCTCGGTCAGGATGTCGATGTCCCAGCCGGTGAGCTGCGAGGCCAGACGCACGTTCTGGCCGCGGCGGCCGATGGCGAGCGACAGCTGGTCGTCGGGCACCACCACCTCGATGCGGTCGGCTTCCTCGTCGAGCACCACCTTGACCACCTCGGCCGGCTGGAGCGCGTTGACGATGAAGGTCGCCTGGTCGGGAGACCACGGAATGATGTCGATCTTCTCGCCCTGGAGCTCGCCCACCACCGCCTGAACGCGGGAGCCGCGCATGCCCACGCAGGCGCCGACCGGGTCGATGGAGCTGTCGCGCGAGATCACGGCGATCTTGGCGCGCGAGCCCGGATCGCGGGCCACGGCCTGGACCGTAACGATGCCGTCATAGATCTCCGGCACTTCGGACGCGAAGAGCTTTGACATGAACTGCGGATGGGTGCGGGACAGGAAGATCTGCGGGCCGCGCGCTTCGCGGCGCACGTCGAAGAGATAGGCGCGGATGCGGTCGCCCGGGCGGAAGGTCTCGCGCGGGATCAGCTCGTCGCGGCGGATGATCGCCTCGCCGCGGCCGAGATCGACGATCACGTTGCCGTACTCGACGCGCTTGACCGCGCCGTTCACGATCTCGCCGATCCGGTCCTTGTATTCCTGGTACTGGCGGTCGCGCTCGGCGTCGCGCACCTTCTGGACGATCACCTGCTTGGCCGACTGGGCGGCGATGCGGCCGAAATCGAAGGGCGGCAGGGTGTCGGCGATCACGTCGCCCACCTGGGCCGCCGGGTTGTGGCGGGTGCGGGCCTCGGACTGGGTGATCTCGCGGGAGTCGTTCTCCACCGCGCCGTCCTCGACCACGAGGAGATGCCGCGACAGGCGCAGCTCGCCGGTCTTGGAATTGATCTCGGCATGGATGTCGGTCTCGGCCCCGTAGCGGGACCGAGCCGCCTTGGCGATGGCGTCCGCCATGGCGTCGAGGACGATCTGCTTGTCGATCACCTTCTCGCGGGCGACCGCATCGGCAATCTGCAAGAGTTCAAGCCTGTTGGCACTGATAGCCATCGAGGGCGCTCCTTAGTTCGGTTTCGTCTGATCGGAGGGGTCCTGCGCCTCATCGGGCGCTTCGACCATATCCGTGTCTTCATCAAGATCGTCCGTGGTCGGCGCGGTTCCGCGGCGCAGCGATTCACGGATGAGGTCATCGGTCAGAACGAGGTGAGCCTCGCCCAGATCCGTCAGGGGCAGACGCGCGATGGGGTCGAGGCCCTCCTTCACGTCAGGCAACTCGACAACGAGCTTCCCGTTCTCGACGCCCCGGAGAAAACCCCGGAAACGCTTGCGGCCTTCGAGCGGCACGGCCATCTCGATTTTCGCGTCATAGCCGGTCCAGCGCGCGAAATCGCTCTCGCGCACGAGCGGCCGGTCGATCCCCGGGGAGGAGATCTCGAGGTAATAGGCGGTGTCGATGGGATCTTCGAGATCGAGCACCGGCGAAATCGCCCGGCTCACCGTCTCGCAATCGCTCACTGACATGGTGCCGTCCGGCCTCTCGGCCATGATCTGCACCGTGCATCCGTTCTGGCCGGTGACCCGCACCCGCACGAGGTTGAAGCCCAGATCCTCGATCACGGGCTCGACGATCGCCGCCACTCGGGCGGCCACGCCGTTTTCGGTAATCAGCCGCTTGTCGCGTTCGTTTGTCATGGCTCTCCGCACGCTCCGGCATTCAGGCAATAAAAAAGAGCGGACCCGGCGGGGCCCACTCTTGACCAGCAGCTTAACGCTGCAACCAGAGCTGACATCGGCTTTATAGCGATTCAAGCCCAAAAAAGCAAGGGTCCTGCATAAGAGCTGTCGGATCGCGCCATTCGCCGGCTCAGGTCACTTACGGGAAGTTACCTCGGGAGTCATGTCGTGAGGCCGCCACGTCTCGGCGTTCTGCGGCCCGATGTCAGACCCGCACGAAGGTCAGATAGCTCGGCACACGGCCTTCGCGGATGGCTTTGGCCTCGTAGCGGGTGCCCGGCCAGCCCTCATAAGGAACTCGCCAATCATCGGCCCGGGTGGCAGTCCAGCGGAAATGCCGGGAGCGCAGGGTTCGTGCGAGCACCCAGCCGATATAATCGTCGATGTCGCTGGCAAAGCGCAGCTCAGCCCCCGGCTTCATCACGCGGGCGAGCATCTCGAGGGTCTCTTCGGAAACCAGGCGGCGCTTGCGCTGCCGGCGCTTCGGCCAGGGGTCCGGGTAAAGGATGTAGACCCGGTCGAAGGCGGCGTCGGGCAAGGTCGGCAGCAGATCGGTGACGTCATCGTCCCAGACCCGGACGTTGTCGAGATTCTCCTGCTCGATCACGGCCAGAAGCTTGGCCATGCCATTCACGAAGGGCTCGCAGCCGACGATGTTGACGTCACGATGAGCACGGGCCTGCGCTGCAAGGTGTTCGCCGCCGCCGAAGCCGATCTCGAGCCAGGTTTCCCGCGCCTGAGGGCTCGAGAACTGGCCTGGAATGTCGCGGCCCGGGACCACACGGATCGCGGGCAGCAGAGTCTGGACGAGCTCGTCCTGTCCCGCGCGAAGCTTCTTGCCTTTCCGGCGCCCGAAGAAGGCGCCGGCGCGTTCCGAGGCTTCGCTCATAGGACAAATGCTCCTGCAGACGGCACGATATGATTCATGGACTCGGCGTATTTAGGCCGGCTGATGCAGTTAGAGCCGATTCTCCTCACGGGGAACCGGCTCTTTTCAGTGGGTTTGTGCGGCCGAGCTGCTCTCGGCCTGCGGAATGGCCGTTAGCGGAACGCCGCCTTCAGGCGATCGGCGAGATCCGTGCGCTCCCAGGAGAAGCCGCCATCGGCATCCGGCTTGCGGCCGAAATGGCCATAGGCCGAGGTGCGGGCATAGATCGGCCGGTTGAGGCCAAGATGGGTGCGGATGCCGCGGGGCGAGAGGTCCATGGCGTCCATGAGCACGGCCTCGAGCTTGCCCTCGTCCACATGGCCGGTGTCGTGCAGGTCCACGTAGATCGACAGGGGCTTGGCCACGCCGATCGCATAGGAGAGCTGCAGGGTGCAGCGGTCGGCAAGGCCGGCCGCCACCACGTTCTTGGCCAGGTACCGGGCGGCGTAGGCGGCCGAACGGTCCACCTTGGTCGGGTCCTTGCCGGAGAAGGCGCCGCCGCCGTGGGGAGCCGCACCGCCATAGGTGTCGACGATGATCTTGCGGCCGGTAAGACCGCAATCGCCGTCGGGACCGCCGATCACGAACTTGCCCGTGGGGTTCACGTGCCAGATGGTATCGTTCGAGATCCAGCCTTCGGGCAGGGTCTGGCGGATATGGGGCTCGACGATCCTGCGCACGTCCTCGGAGGAGAGGCTCTCGTCGAGGTGCTGGGTGGAGAGAACGATCTGGGTGGCCGAGACGGGCCGGCCGTTCTCGTAGCGCACCGTGACCTGGCTCTTGGCATCCGGGCCGAGCTTGGCGGCATCGCCCACCTTGCCTTTGCGGGCAGCGGTCAGGTTCTCAAGGATCTTGTGGGCGTAGTAGATCGGCGCCGGCATCAGCTCGGGCGTCTCGTTACAGGCATAACCGAACATGATGCCCTGGTCGCCCGCGCCTTCGTCCTTGTTGCCGGAGGCATCGACGCCCTGAGCAATGTGGGCCGACTGGGCGTGCAGGTAGACCTCGACCTCAGCGTTCTTCCAGTGGAAGCCGTCCTGCTCGTAGCCGATGTCCTTGATGGCGTCCCGGGCGAGCTCGATCACTGTGTCCTTGGTGATCGAATCAGGACCGCGCACCTCGCCGGCGATGACGACGCGATTGGTGGTGGCGAGCGTCTCGCAGGCTACCCGGGCCTCCGGCTCGGCGGCCAGGTAGGCATCGACGATGGCATCGGAAATCCGGTCGCAGACCTTGTCCGGATGCCCCTCGGACACCGACTCACTGGTGAAAAGATAGCTCGAACGCCGCACGACGGAATTCCTTCAGGCAATGGAAAAGGGAAGCCCGCGAGTTCCCCGCGGGTCTCAAACCATGCTCATGCCGCAGGCTCAAGGAAAGGTCAAGCGAACGCGTTCTTTATGCCGAACGTTCCGCTACGTCCTGAGCAGCCAGGGAGACGACGAGCTGGACGATGCTTTTACGCACCTTGGGGTTGCTGATCCCGGTGAAATGCCGAACGAGCTGCAGGCCTTCCGGGGTCGACATCATGTCGGCCACATAGGCGGGCGGGTTCTCTTCCGCAAAGCCAGGGGTGGATGTGGTGCTCGTGACCCCATCGAGGAAGAAGTGAATGTCGACGCCGAGGATCTTGGCGATCTCGATGAGGCGGGCGACGCTGATCCGGTTCATGCCCTTTTCGTATTTCTGAACCTGCTGGAAGGTCAGCCCGAGCATGTCGCCAAGCTTCTCCTGGCTCATGCCGATGGACACACGGCGCATGCGCACGCGGCTTCCGACTTCCTTATCGATAGAGCCTGTCGACTTCTTCATAGGGCCCCACTTCCTTCCCAAGGATTATGTATCGTAAGGTCATGGTTTGCTTAGAGAAAAGTTCTTTGATGCCCACGACGTACAATCAAGGTCATAAAGCAGATCAGAAGCGTGGCCGTCAAAGAAAACCTACCCCAATGATCATAAAGAGTGGCCGGTTCCGCAACTGGAAGAGAGGAGTCAATTACATGTTCAACTCCCAGTGGAATCTGCGCCACGACGCGGCCAAAAGGATCGATCACAGCCGAGATACCTGTATTGGCAGCCCGCACCAGCGGCAGGCCTTCCTCGACCGCTCGAAGCCGCGCCTGCGCGAAATGCTGGTAGGGGCCGGGAGTTCGTCCAAACCAGGCATCGTTGGTCACATTCAGGATGAGATTGGGACGCGGGCCGTCGCCAAGGATCTGCCCGGGAAAGATCGCCTCGTAGCAGATCGTCGCAGCGACCGGTGGCAAGCCCGGAATCGCGAGCGTCATGCGTCTTTCGGCAGGCTCGAACCCGCCCGGAATGTGCACGAACTGGCGCAGGCCAATAGCCCGGATCAGGGCATCCAGGGCCCGGGGCACATACTCGCCGAAGGGCACCAGATGCACCTTGTCGTAGGAGCCGAGGATCGTGCCCCGGTCGTCGATGACCTGGATGGCGTTGTAGAACTTGCCGACTGCCTCACCGGGCAGCGGCTCGTCCATGCGGGCCGCCCCCGTGATCAGAACGGAGCCGAGCTCCAGAAGGGCCCCGATCTGAGCCAATGAGGCGGGATCGCGATGGAGCAGGAAGGGAAAGGCCGATTCCGGCCATATGATATGCGTCGGAGCCGATCCATCTTGCGTCGGTCGCGCGCTCAAGGTCAGGTAATGCCGCATGATGGCGTCGCGGTTGTGCGGGTTGAACTTGGCGTCCTGGGCTAAGTTCGGCTGCATGATGCGCAGGCGCACGTCGGGAACCGTGGCGGACGCCTCCGTCGGCACCCGCCAGAAGCCGAAAGCAGCAAGACCGAAGAGCGTTGCCGCCGCCAAGGCCGGGGCCGTCCAGCGGGCACGGACAGTCTGTCCCGTCGGCAGGACAGCCGGAGCAGCCCCGATGCAGAGGCTCAGGAAGGTCAGGCCGTAAAGCCCGACCAGGGAGGCGGATTGCACCAGCCAGAGGTTCTGGCCGAGCGCCATGCCGGGGCTGTTCCAGGGAAAGCCGGTGAAGAGATGCCCGCGCAACCACTCGGCCACGGTAAGGCCGAACGCAAAGGCAAGGATACGCCAGGCGTCGGGAAGCCAGAGCAGGCGGGCGAGCGCGAAGCCGAAGGCCGAGAAGAAGGCCAGTAGCGCCGGCAGGCCCAAAACTCCGAAGGGCATGGCCCAGGCGAACTGGTCGGCCTCCACGAGGAAGGCCGCGCCGAGCCACCACAGGCCAGCAACGAAATAGCCGAAGCCCCAGAACCAACCAAGAAATGCCGCAGCCTTGAACGGAGCCCAGCGGGACGGGCCCTGCCCCATGGTCCCATCGAGAAGCCAGATCGCAGGGACGAGGGACAGGGCGAGCGCCGGCAGAAATCCGAAGGGCGGCATGGCGAGGGCACCGACAGCCCCGGCCGCGAAGGCCGTGAGCCATCGGCGCCAGCCTCGCAGGAGGCTGGTGCGCTTCGCCAGCAGGATCATTCGGCGGCAGCGCTTTCAGGACGCGCGGCGACCGGTTGGCCTTCCGTGATTTCCACCTCCGTGGAGGCGACAGCCCGGCGATGGATGCGCAGCCGCTTCACACGCCGTGGATCGGCATCCAGAACCTCGAATTCGAGGCCAGCCGGGCCCACGATCACCTCGCTGCGGGACGGTACGCGGCCCGCCAGCGTCACGATGAAGCCGCCGATCGTGTCGATGTCCTCGGCGCCCTCTTCCTCAGTGAGGTCGACGCCGAGCGTCTCCTTCACCTCGTCGAGGCTCGCACGGGCATCGGCGATGTAGGTGCCATCGCCCGCCTCCACGATAGTCAGCGTCGCATCTTCGTCGTGCTCGTCCTCGATGTCGCCCACCACCATCTCGACGAGATCCTCGATGGACACGAGCCCGTCGGTTCCACCGTACTCGTCGATCACCAGGGCCATGTGGGTGCGCGTCGCCTGCATCCGCACCAAGAGGTCGATGGCCGGCATGGAGCGTGGCACGAAGAGCACCGGGCGCAGGATATTGGCGGAGGCGAGCGTCATCGACAGGTCGATCTGGCCGAGGCTCGGGGGAGGGGTCTCGTCACCTGCACCCGCTTCCGAGGCGCCGCCATCGGCCCTCATGGCGATGAAGTCGAGGAAGTCCCGGATGTGAACCATGCCCTTGGGGTCGTCCAGGGTCTCGCCATAGACGGGCAGGCGCGAATGGCCGGCGGTGCGGAAGAGGTTCAGGAGCTCGCCGAGATTGGTCTCGGATGCCACCGCCACGATGTCGGCGCGGGGCACCATCACGTCCTCCACCCGGATCCGGTGGAAGGAGAGCACGTTCTTGAGCATCGCCCGCTCCTGGGGCGAGAAGTCCGTGTCTGCAACGGTTTCCGCGAGAACATCCTCCAGATCGTGGCGGATGGATTCGCGGGGTTTCAGGCCGAGACGGGTCAAAACCCGGTCGTACCAGTGGTCGCGTGTGTCGTCTGTCTCGGGAAGGGTTCGGACAGGGCGTTCGCTACGACTTCGATCTTCGTTCATTGCCGTGGGTTGTCAGCGCTTCAAGCTGCCATATCGCGATAGGGATTGGCGATGCCAAGGGTGGCGAGCGCCTTGACTTCGAGACCTTCCATGATCTCCGCCTCCGCCTCGACCTCGTGGTCATAGCCGAGAAGATGCAGAACACCATGAACGATCAAATGGGCGAAATGATGCGCAAGCTCCTTGGATTCCTCCTCGGATTCGCGCACCAGCGTTTCGTACGCTAGAGCAATATCGCCCAAATGGCGAGGGCCGCCTAAGCCCGGCTGCTCCGGCGCCGGGAAGGACAGCACGTTGGTGGGCTTGTCCTTGTTCCGCCAGGTGCGGTTCAGCTCCTGGATCTGCGCATCGTCGGTGAGCATGACGCTCGCCTCGAAATCCCCGTCCGACTCGTAGGTGACGGCGAGCGCGGCTTGCGCCGCCTTCTGAGCCAGAGCCTCTGCGTCTTCGAGGCGGCTCCAGTCGCCCGCCTCGATCATGGTGTCGAGGGTGATCACGGCCTGCGGTCCCGGTAATCCTGGCGCGGCGGCTCCGGCGGCGCTTCGCGGGCAGCCTTGTCGTAGGCGGTCACGATGCGGCGCACGAGGTCGTGGCGCACCACGTCCACTTCCTTGAAGGTCACCCGGGTGATGCCTTCCACCCCGTCGAGAATCCGCACGGCCTCGACAAGACCCGATTTCTGGCCGGGTGGCAGGTCGATCTGCGAGGGGTCGCCAGTGATGATCATGCGCGAGCCCTCGCCGAGGCGGGTCAGGAACATCTTCATCTGCATCGTGGTGGTGTTCTGGGCTTCATCCAGCAGCACCAGGGCATTGGTCAGCGTGCGCCCGCGCATGAAGGCGAGCGGCGCGATCTCGATCATGCCAGTCTGCAGGCCCCGGTCCACGTGGCGCGCTTCCATGAAGTCGTAGAGCGCGTCGTAGATCGGGCGCAGATAGGGATCGACCTTCTCGCGCATGTCGCCGGGCAGGAAGCCGAGGCGCTCGCCCGCTTCCACGGCAGGCCGCGAGATGATCAGGCGGTCCACCTGCCCAGCTTCGAGCAGGGAGACCGCATAGCCCACCGCGAGCCAGGTCTTGCCGGTGCCGGCCGGGCCCTCGGCGAAGACGAGTTCGTTGGTTTTCAGCGCCTTGATATAGGTGTTTTGCGCGGCGTTGCGGGCGCGCACCGCCCCGCGCCGGCGCGTGGAGATCTGGTCGAAGGCGGTGAGCCCCGCTGCCGGCTGCTCTTCGGCGGCCGGGAAGAGGCTGCCCTGGAGGGTGCTCTCCTCGATGGCGCCGTCCACGTCACCCGTTCCGAGGGCTCTGCCCTGGCGGGCGCGCTCGTAGAGGCCTTCCAGCACGCGCCGGGCCATCTCGGAGGCTTCCGGCGTGCCTTTCACGGTGACCCGGTTGCCGTTGGCAATGGCGGTCACGTTGAGACGGCGCTCCAGGTGGGCGAGGTTCTGATCGTATTGTCCGAAAACGAGGCTGGCGAGGCGGTTGTCCTCGAACGTGAGGATGATTTCGGCCTCTTCGACGACGCCGGGGTGCAGGCCGCCGGGGTTACGTCCCTTTTGTGCACGTGCGGTCGCGTTGTCCGCTGGGCTCAAATGCCTCTCCTCTGATGATCCGCTGCCGGTTTGGCGACGGACGAATATGGGGCCTCATAAGGCAATAGACTAGGCGGCAGCCTGACTGCCCGGTCCGATCCATTCCCCGAACAGGCTGTTCGAGCCTGCTCGCATGATCCGCACCGTCACGATCTCGCCGACCGCGTGGCGGTCGCTCTCGAACTGCACCGGCTGCAGGTAGGGCGACTTGCCGGCCATCTGGCCCGGGTGACGACCCGGCTTCTCCAAGAGAACGTCGAGACTCCGCCCGACGGTTCCGTGGTTGAAAGCCTGCCGCTGCATTTCGAGAAGATTTTGCAGCCGTGCCAGACGCTCGGCCTTCACGGCCTCGGAGACCTGAGTTGCGATATCGGCCGCGGGCGTGCCGGGGCGGGGGCTGTATTTGAACGAGAACGAGCTGGCGAAGCCTACATCGGCCACGAGCCGCATGGTGTCTTCGAACTCCGCATCCGTCTCGCCGGGAAAGCCCACGATGAAATCGGACGAGAGCGCCAGATCGGGCTGGGCCGTGCGGATGCGCTCGATCAGGCGGCGGTACTCGTCGCCCGTATGCCGGCGGTTCATGGCGTCGAGAATGCGGTCGGAGCCGGACTGCACGGGCAGGTGCAGGTAGGGCATGACGTCAGGCAGATCGCGATGGGCGGCGATCAGCTCGTCGTCCATATCGCGCGGGTGACTCGTCATGTAGCGAAGCCGTGCGATGCCGGGGATCTCAGCCAGGCGATGCAGCAACCGGCCGAGGGACCAGACGGAGCCGTCAGGCCCCTCGCCGTGATAGGCGTTCACGTTCTGGCCGATGAGCGTCAGCTCGCGCACGCCCGCATCGGCGAGGCGCAGGGCCTCGTCCAGGATCTTGGCCACAGGACGCGAGACCTCGGCGCCGCGGGTATAGGGCACCACGCAGAAGGTGCAGAACTTGTCGCAGCCTTCCTGGATGGTGAGAAACGCCGACACGCCCCGATTGCGGATCGCCGCTTTCGACGGCTTGGGCAGGTGGTCGAACTTGTCCTCGATAGGGAATTCCGTGTCGACCACGCGCTCGGTGCGCGGCTTCTTCAAGAGGCTCGGCAGGTTGTGATAATTTTGGGGGCCCACCACCACGTCGACGGCGGGCGCACGGCGCAGGATCTCCTTGCCTTCAGCCTGGGCGACGCAGCCGGCGACCACGACCTTCGTCTCGTAGCCTGCCGCCTCGCGCTCTTCCTTGAGCTCGCGCACGCGGCCGAGCTCGGAATAGACCTTCTCGGCGGCCTTCTCGCGGATGTGGCAGGTGTTGAGGATGACGAGATCCGCCTCCTCCATGGCCTTGGTTTCGCTATAGCCCTCGGACGTCAGCATGTCGGCCATGCGCTCGGCGTCATAGACGTTCATCTGGCAGCCATAGGATTTGACGAAGACTTTTTTCACGAGGTCGGCCTGTCGGATTAAAAATCGAGCGCCCTTTTAAGCCTTTTCATCACGCAAGAGAATAGCGGCCGTTTGGCTCAAGGATCTATTCGTATGGCATCATCCCGGACGAAGCATAAGCGAAGATCCGGGATCGCGAGCAGAATAAGATGCCGGAGCCTCGACATTGTCATTCCCGCGAAGGCGGGAATCCATACCCGCCGACAGTGCAGGATAGGGCGATGCGATGTTCGAATCGCCTTACACGAATAGACTTGTGTTTATGGATTTCCACGCCTGCGGCGCGGCCCTTCGGGTCGGGCTCCGCTGCGCGGCCTCGGACTGACGGTGCTGGACTGGTTTGAGCGATCCCGGATCGGCTGCGCCGTCCGGGATGACGAGACTGGTCAATCCCGGAACGCGCCCTCAACCGGCGCCGACAATTCCGCGTCTGCTGCGAGGATTTCCGAAACGACCTTCGCGAAGGCCGGGCGCGCGCTGAGCCGATCGTACCAACCGGCTAGGCTCTCATGGCCTCTCAAGGAGGGCCCACCCAGGCGCCGCGTCCAGAACACCGTCATGAACACGGCGATGTCCGCCGCCGAAAATGTGCCGCAGAGATAATCCCGGCCCTGGAGCTGCCGGTCGAGGGTGGCGAAATGGCCAGCCAACGCAGGCTCGGCCTCGCGGGCCTTCAGCTCCTTGGCCTCCCAGCGCTCCAGATCGTCCGGCTTCGGCTCGGTCCGGTGCATGAGGAAGCGCAAAGGCGCCAGCATGATCTCATCGGCGAAGACGTCGAGCAGGCGGCAGCGGGCGCGCTCGCGCGAATCGCCAGGGTAGAGCGCCGACTCAGGGTAAGCGTCTTCCAGATACTCGATGATCACGGTCGAATCGTAGAGGGACAGATCCTCGTCGACGAAAACCGGGACCTGTCCCTTGGGATTGATGGCCAGCACGTCCGGGTGCTTGGGGGCATAGCCCTTCGTCTGGCTGAAGGCGACGCCGATGCGCTCGAAGGCGAGCCCCTTCTCGTAAAGGGCAATCTCGACCTTGCGCGAGAAGAGGCTGACGGGGCCGGAATAGAGCTTCATCGGAGGCTTTCAGAAGGTTAGCGGCTGATCGACGGCGGGAGGTGATCCTGCCAGGAGGCCTCATTCAAGCCCTCCACGTCGGCCCGCGACAACCCGATATCATGCAATGCATGGTCGTCGAGCGCGTAAAGGGTCTTCAAGGTCCTGCGGCGGTCAAGCCAGGCCTCATAGCGCAAAAGCAGGTTCATGAGCGTGCTCCCATGGTTGCGGTGAGTGGTATGAAACCCAAGATTTGCTGTGGCATATCCGGTCGCCATGACGGTTCTCCTTCAATGGCATTTCTCTGGAGATGAATGTGCTCCCGTGGTAGGTTGCAAGCAAACGAGAAGTTCTTGCGTCTTGCCCAAGCAGAACTTGGGCAGAGCACCTCATAGGTCCCCATGTCCCGTCGCCGTCTCCCGCCCCTCAATGCTCTACGCGCCTTCGAGGCCGCAGCCCGTCACCTCAGTTTCGAGAAGGCCGGCGACGAGATCGCCGTGACGGCAAGCGCCGTGGGCCAGCAGGTGAAAGCGCTGGAAGCCTGGATCGGGCGGCCGCTCTTCCTGCGCCAGCCAAGCCGGGGCGTGGTGCTGACGCCCTTGGGCGAGCGCTATGCGGTGTCCGTCACGGAGGCGCTTAACCGGCTCGACGAGGCAACGGCACGGGCCCTGCGTCCGGAGGCTTCCAACGTCATCACCGTCAGCGCCATGCCGAGCCTTGCCTCGAACTGGCTCATCCCGCGGCTCGGCGCCTTTCGGGAGCGTCACCCGGAGCTGGATGTCCGCGTCTCGGTGTCGGGTCACCTCACCGATTTCGATCGCGAGGACGTAGACGTGGCGATCCGCTTCGGGCGCGGCAACTATCCTGGCCTGTGCACGGACCTGCTGATGGAGGAGTTCTTCTTCGCCGTGTGCAGCGCCGGCCTGCTCAACAACCCGGACCGGCCTCTGCGCGAGCCTGCTGATCTGCTGCGTCACACCCTGATCTACGAGGCCGTCGACGGCGTCCCGGACTACACCACCTGGGACCGGTGGCTGGCAGAGGTCGGTGTCTCGGGGATCGATACCTCGCGCAGCCCCCGCTTCACCCACACCTATCTCTGCCTGCAGGCCGCCGCTTCGGGGCAGGGCGTGGCGCTCGCCACCAATGTGCTCATCGGCGATTACCTGAAGGCGGGCCGCCTCGTCCGGCCTTTCCCGCATCAGGTGAAGGGTGCCTACCAGTATTACATCGTCTGCCCCGAGGCGACGGCGGACCGGCCTGCGCTGGCAGCCTTTCGCGCCTGGCTGCTGGACGAGGCGCAGGCGCAGGCGGCGGAGGCCGATGTAGATCGGGATTGATGGTCGACTAGGGGATGATGTCTACTTCAAGTTGGATAGAGGCCAATTCAACTTCCAGCCCTGCTCAGTACGAATGACGCTCGTTTCGAGTTCCTGGGTTGAATCAGTTTCGTTTAAGATTCCGACTTTGAGGTTGATGCGGTCATTGCCGTCCCAACCTAGAACCTCCCAAGATTCCTCAGGGTGACCCTTTGGGGTGCTGTAAAGAAATTCCTGTTTGGGACTATCGGAAGTAAAGGACCAAATTGCGATCTCGTATGCGCGTTCAAAATGGGGGTCGCTGTCGGCAGACACGAAGGATCGACTGTTCGGTGAAAACTCGGGAAGGCTGCTCAGAAACACAGTGTGTCCTGATTGGGCGCTGATAATGTTTGCACCCCCTCCCTCATACAGAGAGTATCCTACAACATACGTTTTCTGATCCTGCCTATAGCCGCGCAACTCATATTTCACGCAATCGGCCGCCACGCCTTTTTCACAGGCTTCGCGGTCGTCCCGGTAGCTTTTGGTTTTTCCAGATTCCAGCTTCAGGATCAGAACATCGCCTTCACGAATGGCGAGGCCGTTCAATTGAGCCAAGCAATCCGCTTCGCGTTCGCATGAGACCGGAGCCGATAAGGGACTCTCTAGAGCCAACAAGGGACTTCCCAGGAGAAGGGCATAGACCAATCCTAGAAAGCGCATTGGCTACTCCGCGTTACTCCGATGTTATTGTTACAACAAAGCGCGATGCTATCCAATCGTCCTAGTTTCGGAAGGTTCTTAAGCCGCCCTCAGCGCCCGCCGCACCTCGGCTTCGGCGAAGGCGGTGGCCTGCTTGCGGTTGCCGTTGAACGGCATCGGCTCGCCCCAGGTCACCACCACGTCGAGCGGGATGCCCTGGATGAACATCCTGAGATGGGACGCGAGATCCATGTCGCCGTACCAGGCGATGAACGGGCGGTCGCGCCGGGTGACGGGCAGGCCGTGGCGATGGGTGTAGGTGATGGCGAGCGGCTGCATGAGCACGCGCTCGACGCTGTCATGCATGAGAGCCGTCTGGGCCGCGCCGACCAGCGAGGAGCGGAAGGGCAGGAGCCGGTTGCCGTCGCTCGTGGTGCCTTCGGCAAACAGCACGACCACCTCGCCCTTCACCAGCCGGTGGGCCAGCGCATCGTTGACCTCCGCCGTCGCCTTGCGGCGCTGCCGGTCGATGAAGACGGAGCGCTGGAGCGTCGCCATGAAGCCCACCACCGGCCAGCCCTCGATCTCGGATTTCGCGATGAACGAAAGCGGGTGCAGGGATCCGATCACCGGAATGTCGAGCCAGGAGACGTGGTTCGACACCACGATGGTGGCCGCCCGGCCCGGCGGCGTGCCGCGCTCGATCACGCGCACGTTGAAGATTTTAAGAAACGCCCGGTGAAACCACGCCGGCAGCACATGCAGAATGGCCGACCAGCCGAGGCGCAGGGCAAGCATCTGCAGCGGCACGAGCACGAGGCTGCACAGGCCGAGCAGCAGAAGCCGGAAGACGACGGCGATTTTCGTCACGCGTCGTCCTTGTCCAGCGGCACTGCATAGAGTTCGAGCCGGTGATAGACCACCTTGTAGCCGAGCCGCCGGGCGATCTCGTTCTGCAGCGCCTCGATTTCCTCGGAGCGGAACTCGATCACGTCGCCGGTTTCGAGATTGATCAGGTGGTCGTGGTGCTCGCGGGCCGCCTGCTCGTAGCGCGAGCGCCCGTCGCGAAAATCGAGCCGCTCCAGAATGCCTTCCGTCTCGAACAGCTTCACCGTGCGATACACGGTGGAGAGCGAAATGCGGTCGTCGACTTCAGCGGCGCGGCGATGCAGCTCCACCACGTCAGGATGATCCTCGGCCGAATCGAGCACCTGCGCGATGATCTTGCGCTGACCCGTCATGCGCAGGCCCTTGTCGCGGCAGGCGCGCTCGATGGCGTCCGACCGGCGCGTTCTGGCGGATGTGCTGTTGCGTGTGGCCAAGGTTAAGCGACTCCCTGAGGAGGCTTATAAGCGAGGTGAGCGGAAGGGGCTATAGGTCGAGCGCCATGGTCAGGGCCGAAGCCTTCGTTCCGTCGGCCTTGTGGTAGTAGCCCGCCCGCCGTCTGGTCTCGCGAAACCCTGCCCGGCGATAGAGGGCGATGGCCGGCCCATTGCCCTCCTCGACCTCCAGGTGCACGCGGGCGACACCCCGGCGGGACAGGGCGTCGAGATGGGGGGTGAGAAGGATGCGGGCATGGCCCTTTCCACGCGCCTCGGGGGCGATCGCCACCGTGATGATCTCCGCTTCGTCGAGCACGATCCGCGACAGCACGAAGCCGGACGGTTTCTTGGCCCGTCCGAGGAAGAGCCCGTCCGCCACGATGCCGCGCTCCCCGAGCATGCGCTCGAAGTCGAGGGTGCCCCACGGCCGTGGGAAGGCCGAGGCGTGGATCGCCGCGAGCCGGGCGGCGGCGGCGGTGCCGACGGGCTCCACATGGGGCGCAGGCGGATGGAGGAAGCGGTCGATAATGCTCATCGCGCGGCTTATGCTGGGAGAGTTCCTATTGCCGTGCGATCCGCGCCCCGTCCTGCGGCTTGGCGTCAGGCTCGCGCAGGTAGAGCGGCTTCGGCAGGGCCTGGGCCGGGTCGGCGAGCGCCCCGAGGCGCGCCACCCAGGCGATATCGGGGAAGGCCGACATGTCGCTGACCTGCGCCTCGACCCCTTGGATCCGGGCCTCTGCCGCCAGCATGGGGGCGGCCGATCCGGCCACGACGATCGGTCCCGAGCCGAGAAGCCGGATCGCCTCGCGATAGGTCATCAGCCCCGGTGGGATGATGGCGCGCCCGCCCGGCGCGACGGCCTGGATGTAGAGGTGTCCGTGCTTGGCATCGATGGCGGCGGTGAAGAGCCCGCGCCTGTCGCCCACCATGAGCGGGGCCAGGAAGGCCGAGAGCGTCGCAACCCCCACGACGGGGATGCCGGCCGCCAGGCCGATGCCGCGGGCGGCGCTGATGCCGACCCTGAGGCCCGTATAGCTGCCGGGCCCGACCGTCACGGCGACCCGGTCGAGACTCTCGAAGCCGCCGTCCACCTGGGCGGAGAGCCGGTCGAGAAGCGGCATCAGGGCCTCCGCGTGGCCGCGCTCCATGGGGATGGTGTCGGCGGCCAGCGGCACGGTCTCTCCGGCCTCGACGATGCAGGCTGAGCAGGCGCCGAGGGCGGTATCGATGGCAAGGACGCGCAACATCTGTCTCCGTCAGGTCGTGACGTTTCTTTAGAGCATGAAGCCGAGGAGAGGGAACCCGATTTGTCGTTTCCTTGGAAATTTGAGCCCGCCCAGCCTCAGGCGGACAGCCAAGGCCCGGATCAAACAAAAAGCGCGGCCCAGAAGAGCCGCGCTCGATCTTTGTACTCTCAGGCTTGTCCGGAGCAGCCCTTTAGACCGCCTGCACCTCGCGCACGTCCGGCAGGAAGTGGCGCAGCAGGTTCTGGATGCCGTGGCGGAGCGTTGCGGTCGAGGATGGGCAGCCGGAGCAGGCGCCCTTCATGACGAGATAGACCGTGCCATCCTTGAAGCCCCGGAAGGTGATGTCGCCGCCGTCCCCGGCCACCGCCGGGCGGATGCGGGTCTCGAGCAGCTCCTTGATGGTCTCGACGGTGGCGGCGTCCGCGTCGTCGAAGAACTCCTCGCCGTCCTCTTGGCTGACGCCGTAGCCGTTGGCGAAGAGGGGCGCGCCGGTCATGAAATGCTCCATGATCGCGCCGAGAATCGCCGGCTTCAGGTGCTGCCACTCGCCATCGGCTTTCGTCACGGTGACGAAGTCGTAGCCGAAGAACACGCCGGTGACGCCTGGCACGGCAAAGAGGCGCTCGGCCAGCGGGGAGACTTCACCCTGCTCGGGATTCTTAGCCTCAAAGGTGCCTTCTGGCATGACCACGCGGCCGGGCAGGAACTTCAAGGTGGCGGGATTGGGGGTGGCTTCGGTCTGAATAAACATCGTCGCGTGTCCTCTGCGCCGGTTCAAGGCCGGCCGAGTGGTGGATTTAGAATTGTTCTAACAGGTTCCTCTCCCAATGTGGATCGAATCGGGGCGGATTCCAAGGGGAGAAGCGATGCTCAAACGTCATCCCGGGGCTGCGCAGCAGAACCCGGGAACGCTGGACGGACATAGCGCCTCATTCGGAGAACGATCCCGGATCGGCTTGCGCCGTTCGGGATGACGGAGACCTTTATCCCGCGAGCGCGTCGATTTCCTCGTCCGACAGGCCACCCGGCACGATCACGATGGGGACCGGAAAGGAGGCGGCGGCGCGCCCGCCCAGAGTCGAGACCAGGGGGCCGGGGCCTTCCTTGCTGCTGCCGGCGCCGAGCACCAGGAACGAGATGTCTTCGTCCTCCTGGATCAGCTTCATGATCTCGTCCGCCCGCGTGCCGACGCGGATGATCTGCTCGGGCTCGACGCCCGCCGCGTTGCGTGCCTCGCGAGCAGCCGTATCGAGAAGCTTCTGGGCTTCCTCGCTCGCCTCCTCGATCATGGCCTCGCCCACGCCGATCCACTCGAAATTATCGGGCGGGTCGACGACCGCGAGCATCACCATGCTGGCGCCCGTGCGGGCCGCGCGGCGGGAGGCGAAATGCACCGCCCGGGCGCATTCCGGGGTCTTGTCGACCACCACCATGAATTTCGGCCTGTGGCCCGATTCGTAAGATCGACGCTTGTCGCTCACGGAACGCTCTCCTGATGACCCGGGATGCTGCCCTGCCTTTGGGGCAAGGGCAAGCGGGTCGCATGCCGCTCTTTTAAGCAGCGCCCGAGGTCAGCGCGACCGTACGAAACCCACGATGTCCTTGACCGAGTCCATGGTGACGGAGGCCAACGCCCGCGCCCGCGCGGAGCCGTCCGACAGCACCGCGTCGATATGGCCGGGATCGCCCATGAGGCGGCGCATTTCGTCGGCAACCGGCGAGAGCTTCGTCACGGCGACATCCACCAGTGCCGCCTTGAAGCCGGAGAACTGCGCGCCGCCATGCTGGCGCAGCACCTCTTCCGGGGTGGTGTCCATGAGGGCCGCATAGATCGCCACGAGGTTCTCGGCCTCGGGCCGGGCCTTCAGGCCCTCGACCTCGGAGGGCAGGGGCTCGGGATCGGTTTTCGCCTTGCGAACCTTCTGGGCGATGGTGTCGGCGTCGTCCGTGAGGTTGATGCGCGAATAATCGGACGGGTCCGACTTCGACATCTTCTTCGAGCCGTCGCGGAGCGACATGACCCGGGTAGCCGGGCCCTGGATCATGGGCTCGGTCAACGGGAAGAAGGCCTCGCCGAAGCCGTGGGCCGCGATCGACTCGGCCCAGTCGTTGTTGAACTTCTGGGCGATGTCGCGGGTGAGCTCCAGATGCTGCTTCTGGTCCTCGCCCACCGGCACATGCGTGGCGCGGTAGACCAGGATGTCGGCCGCCATCAGGCTCGGATAGGCGTAGAGGCCCACAGAGGCGTTCTCCCGGTCCTTGCCGGCCTTGTCCTTGAACTGGGTCATGCGGTTGAGCCAGCCGAGACGGGCGACGCAGTTGAACACCCAGGCGAGCTCAGCGTGCTGCGGCACCTGGGACTGGTTGAAGACGATGTGGCGCTTGGGGTCGATGCCGGCTGCGAGGAACGCGGCGGTCACCTCCCGGATCTGGCGCGTGAGATCACCGGGGTTCTGCGGCACCGTGATCGCATGCATGTCCACGACGCAGTAGATGCAGTCGTGCGTCTCCTGCATGGCCACGAAGCGCTTGATGGCCCCGAGATAATTCCCGAGATGAAGGTTTCCCGTAGGCTGAACGCCCGAGAACACCAGCTCCTTGAACTGCGCCATCGCCTTGAACTCCCGAGGGACACATAGGCGAGCCAGATAACCCGCGCGCTGCCCCAAACTCTTTTTCAATGCATCGTCCTGACGGAAGGCGAAAGACCTGCCTTCCCGGAACGTGCTTCTCTGCGGCGCGGGTTATGACAGGCCCGCGTCGGGACGCAAGGGTTCTGACGATTTTTTCGTGAGGGAGGCCCAATCGTCGCGGGTCACGGCGCCGGTCGCGAGGGCGGCAAGCGCATAAAGAATGAGGCCGCCGAGGCAGAAGGCCGCCAGCACGAGGGGCTCCGCCTCGGGAAGCGCATGTCTGGCGCCCAGGAGCCCCAGGCTCATGACCAGGGTTGCGGCACCTATCCGCACAAGGCGTCCCAGGCCCTGCGCATCCGGCGACCAGAGGCCGATTCGGGACAGCCCCAGGATCACCGCGCCCGTGTGTGCAAGGCAGCCGAGGCTGACCCCGAGCGCAATCCCGGCCGGGCCGAACGGCCCCACGAGCAGGAGGGAGGCGATCACGGTCACTACGAGACCCGCAAAGGCGGTGGCGAGCGCTGTTCTCAAGGAACCCAGGGCGAAGAGAGTCTGGCTCAGAACCTTCGCCAATGTGGCGAAGGGAAGCCCCAGGCTCAGGGCCATGAGCACCAGGGCGGTGCCCTCCGTGTCGGCGGATCCGAAGGCACCGCGCTCGAAGAGAACCGTGCTGATGGGGCGGGCCAGGATGAACAGGGCGGCGCTGGCCGGCAGGGCGAGCAGCAACGCCACTTCCAGGGCCCTTTTCTGCGCATCCACGAGGGTTTGGTGCTCGCCAGCCTGATACCGCCGGGCCAACTCAGGCAGGAGCAGGCTCGCGCTCAAGCCCGCCATCAGCCCGAGCGGCAGCTGCATCACACGCTCGGCGTAGTAGAGCCAGGAAACACCTGAGGGCCAGAACGAGGCGATCTGGGTGGCGGCGAGAAAGTAGATCTGCACCGCGCCGCTCGCTGCCAGCACGGGCAGCCCGGCCAGCAGCAGGCTTTTCAGCACAGGCGACCAGCGCGGTCGGCGAAAACGCACGAGGTGCGAGCCGCCCTGCAGGAGCGCGGCTGCCATGATGGCGAGCTGGATCAGGCCGGCGAGGGATGAGGCGGCGGCAAGCCATGCGGCCTTTTGGGCGAGCGGAAGATCGAACCCGCTCTCGATCACCACGAGCGCCAGGATCAGCCCGCCATTGACTGCGAGCGGCGCAAGGGCCGTTGCGGTGAAGCGCCCGCGCCCGTTGAGAACGGCAGCCCCGATGGAGGCCAGCGTCACGCAGATCACGATGGGAAAGGACAGGCGGGTATAGAGCGCGACCAGCGCCAATGTCTCGCCGTCATCGTGCAGGCCCGGTGCGAGGAGAAGGGCGATGAGGCCCGCGCCGATCTCAATGAGGCCGGTGAGGGCCAGCAGCACAAGGGCGAAGACGCTGAGCGCATCGCCCGCCATTGTCGCTGCCTCGTCTGGCTCCAGGCGGCTCAGGGCCGGTACGAGCACCGGATTGAGACCGCCCTCACCGACAACGCGGCGCACGAGGTTGGGCAGGCGCAACGCCGCGAGAAACGCATCCGCCACCGGGCCGGCGCCCAGAGCCTGGGCGAACAGCACGTCGCGCGCGAAGCCGAGGATGCGCGACACGATGGAGCCGAGGCCGACCAGAAGGGAGGAGCGGAGGAGCGACATGCGTTTCGGACTTAGCCGGATCGCTTCGTCTCGTGCAACTTTCCCTTACGGGTGCGACTGCATGAGACCCTCCCGCAGTGGCCATCCCCGGACTTGATCCATAGATCAGTCGCGGCCATCCACGTTTGAGGAAACACCACACCTCATCCTGAGGAGCAGCCGCAGGCTGCGTCTCGAAGGAGGATCCAGAAACCACTGGAAGCTCCTTCGAGACGGATTGCTGGCGCAATCCTCCTCAGGATGAGGACAGAGGAAATCTAATTGGATTGAATACGTGGATCACCGGCACAAGGCCGGTGATGACGTGAAGGGACAATCGAAAGAGAGCGTTTACCCCCTTGCCTGCGCAATCGCCTCGCGCTTCTGGGCCAGCGTCATGCCACCCCCATAGGATTGCGTCGCGACCAGGAAGGACGGGGTGGCGACGAAGCCGAGCGACTCACCGAGCTTGAGGGTGTCTTTCATCCATTGTGTAGTGCGCTCGCCATTGGCCGCTTCCTCCAGGCGTTGGCGATTGCCGCCGTGGCGCTCGGCTTCCGCGAGCGCCCGCCCCCCATCCACCGCGCCGCGCAGGCGGAAGAGGGCGAGATGCAGGTCGAGATAGCGCTCGGGGCCGTGGAGCTGGAGATAGGCGAGCGCCGCCTTGTGGGCCGTCACCGACGGGATGCCGAGCACGGCGAAATTCACCAGCACGTAGGTGAGGTCCGGCTCCGCCTTCAGGAGCGCCGGCAGGTCCCCGGCCGAGCGTTTGCACCAGGGGCAGTTGTAGTCGAAATACTCCACCATGATCACGTCGCCGTGCTTGTGACCGAGCCGCACGGCGGACGGCAGGGCCAGCGTGTCCTCCACCAGCTCGATGGGAACGAGCTGCGGCTCCGGGGCCGATTGCGCGAAGGCGGGGATGCTGGCGCTGGAGGCGGCAAGGCCGGCCAGAAGGGTGCGGCGGGACAGGATCATGACGAAGTGACTCGGCTGAAGGGAAGCCCGTCCTGACGCCCGATCGTGGCGATGGCAAGGCCAAGGTTTGCGATCTCGCGAGCCTGTGAAAAGCCAGACCCGGTACGAAGCTCGGCTATTCAGTTGCACTTCTCGCCGTTCCTGCGGACAATCGGGCCAAGAGGTGAGGAAAAGCCCGATGAGTTCCGTTTTCAGCCAGGACGAACTGGCCCTAATCCGGCGCGCCTATGCCAAGCAGATTCTCACGCTCTCGGGCATCGCGAATGACCCAAGGTTGGAGGAAGCCTTCGCGGCCGTTCAGCGCGAGCGCTTCCTGGGCGCGCCGCCGTGGCTGATGTCGCGCGGGGCCAGATACGAGGCCGTCGCATCGCACGATCCGGTTGTGATCTATCAGGATGCGCTCTTCGCTCTCGCGTCCGGACAGGGCGTCAACAACGGCAGTCCGTCCCTTCATGCCCACTGCCTTCACGCCCTGTCGCTGTGCGAAGGCGAGCGCGTGGCCCATATCGGCGCGGGCACGGGCTACTACACGGCGCTCATGGCGCATCTCGTCGGCGCAAACGGCCATGTGCTCGCCGTCGAGTTCGACCCTGTTCTGGCCGAGCGCGCCCGGGGCAATCTGGCCGATCTTTCCAATGTCACCGTCGTTCAGGGCGACGGTGCCGAATGGCCGCGCGAGGACGTGGATGCGGTTTATGTGAATTTCGCCGTCGAGCGGCCGGCCGAGGCCTGGATCGAACGCCTCAAACAGAGCGGCCGGCTGATCTTCCCGCTTGGCATTCCACGGCCGAAGCCGAGCTCACGGGGAGGGACGCATTCGCTTCATGGCGCGGGATTGTGCGTGACACGGAAAAGCACCGGCCTTGCCGTGCAATGGCTGGGTCACGTGTCCTTCGTCTGTGCAGAAGGGCGCCTGTCGCAGCCGGGCGAAGACAGGCAGGCGCTGCAGGCCGCCTTCGAGCGCGGCGGCATGGAATTCGTGCGCAGCCTCGTCTGGCGGGAGAGCGCCCCGCCTGGACGATGCTGCTTCACCGGATCGGGCTGGGCCCTGTCCTACGATGAGGTGCCTGAATGAGCAGGGATCACATGCCCTGCCACGATGCGATGAAGGACGGCACGTCGCCCGCCGGCATCGGGCGTCCGAAATGGTAACCCTGGACGAGGTCGCAGCTCATGCGCTGCAGGAGGGAGGCCTGGAAGGCCGTCTCGACGCCCTCGGCGACGATTTCGATCCCGAGATTGTGCCCGAGGCTCACGACGGCCTTCACGATGGCCGTATCCCCGGCATCGGATTCCAGGCCGCTCACGAAGGTTCTGTCGATCTTGAGCGTGTTCACCGGGAAGCGCTTGAGATGGGACAGGGAGGCATAGCCCGTGCCGAAATCGTCGAGCGCGATGGTGACGCCTTCGACGCTCAAGGTCCGCAGAGCCTGTTCCACCAGCTGGGTGCTGGATCCGAGAAACACGCTCTCGGTCACCTCTACCTCGAGGCAGTACGCCGGCACGCCCGCCTGCCGCAGCTCCTCAAGCACGCGCTCGGCGTAATCGCCGCGCCGGAACTCGGCCGCCGACGCGTTGACGGCGATGCGCCCGATGGACAATCCGGCATCGAGCCAGCGGCGCATGTCGGACAATACGCAGGCGCGCATGCGCTCGCCGATAGCGGTGCCGAGTTCGGTATCGTTGAAGGCCGGGGCGATCTTTTCCGGCGACTGGATGCCGCCGCGCGGATGCTGCCAGCGCAGGAGGGCCTCGAAGCCGCCGATGGCGCCTGAGGCCAGCACCACCTTGGGCTGGTAGAACGGCATGATCCAGCGGGATTCCAGGGCTTTCGCCGCTACTTCCAGAGCCGAGGCCGTCCTCTGCGCCTCCTGGCGCAGGGCCGGAACGAACATCTTGAACGCGCCGCGCCCCGAGGTCTTGCTGTAATAGAGCGCCAGATCGGCCTGCTTCTGGAGATCCTCGGGACTGGTTCCTGCCCCGAGCGCGACTGCGCCGCCGATGCTGGTGCGGCAGTCCAGCGCCTTGCCGCTGCGCCTCAGCGGCTCCTGCATCCGCGACAGGATCGCCCGGGCGGTCTCGGAAACCTCCTCTTCGCCGGCGACGTCGGGCAGGATCACGGCGAACTCGTCGCCGCCTAAGCGGGCCACGACCGCATTGGCCTTCACTGTCTCGCGCAGACGCTGGGCGAACTCCTTCAGGAGATCGTCGCCGGCATCGTGGCCGAACCGGTCGTTGATCTGCTTCAGGTGGTCGAGATCCATGACCAGGAGGCCGACGGCATGGGACTTGGCTGGCGCCTCATCCAGAACCTGCTTGAGGCGCTCGCGGAAGAACCTCCGGTTGGCAAGCCCGGTGAGGTCGTCATGATAGGCCGCCCGGTGCAGCTGCTCCTCGGCGAGCTTGCGGTCGTGGATGTCCTCGACGGTCCCGTACCAGCGGATCACCGTGCCGTCCTCGGCAAAACGCGGGATCGCTCTGCTCCGGAACCAGCGGTAGCTTCCATCCGCAAGGCTCCCGCGGCATTCCACGTCCAGGGGTTCCTGCGTACGAACAGCTTCGATCCATTTCTGCTTCACGTTCGACCGATCGTCGGGGTGCAGCACCGTGGCCCAGCCCAAGCCGACTGTATCTTCATGGGGGATTCCCATCAGCTCGTTCCAGCGCGTGGAGGTGCTGAGGACATGGCCTTCAGCGTCAGCCGTCCAGGGGATCTGCGGGTTCAGCTCGACCGAATAGCGGTAGTGCTCCTCGCTCTCGCGCAGGGCCGCCTCGCTCCGTTGCCGTTCGATGGCCAGGGCCGCCAGATGCGATACGGCGTCGATGCTCGCCATCTCTCCTTCATTCGGAGAACGCGGCTCGTCATAATAGAAGCCGAAGGTGCCGAGCACATCGCCGGAACGCGACAGAATCGGCTTCGACCAGCACGCCCGCAGGCTGTGCTTCAGGGCGAGATCGCGCCAGGGAGCCCAGAGCGGATCGCTGGCGATATCCGACACGATGACGCTGCTGCGGGTATAGGCGGCCGTGCCGCAGGACCCGACCGACGGCCCGATGGGCAAGGGGTCGATGGCCGCGTTGTAGGCCGGGGGAAGGTTGGGGGCAGCTCCTTGCCTGAGCAGCCCGCGCTCAGGATCGAAGAGAAGGATCGAGCAGCGAGCCCCGGCAATCTGGTCTTCGGCTAGACGGCAGAGAGCTGTCAGCACCTCGGCGAGCGGTCGTCCGGCAGCGATCATCTCCAGGACCCGCGTCTGCCCCTGGTGGGTCAGTTCGGCAAGCTTGCGGTCTTGGATGTCCTGGGTGGTGCCGTACCAGAGAATGACCGCCCCGGCCTCGTTCCGGCGCGCTCCCGCGCTGGAGCGGAACCACCGGTAGCTGCCGTCGGCTGTCTTGATCCGGTACTCGCATTCGTAGGACGCACCGGATGTCAGGGTCTCGCGCCGGGCCTGCTTCAGGCGGGCGGCGTCGTCCGGATGCACGAATTGCAGCCAGCCATACCCCAGAAGGTCTTCGAGGGGATAGCCGATCATCTCCGCCCAGCCAGGCCCGATATAGAGGATATTGCCCTCCATATCCGAAACCCAGGGGATCTGGTGGCTCAGCTCAATGGCGTAACGGTATAAACTCTCTTTTTCGTAGAAAACATTGCAGGCATCATCGAATACCGTCTCTCGATAAAGACTACCTCCTTCAAAGGGAGAGCTGGACCGGTTGCGATGCATTGAACGAACTTGATAATACTACAAGATGAAGACAAAAATCTTGGCCGACATAGCTCCATCTGTCCATCCGGCAAAAGACATCTTGCCGTTGCAAGGGTTAATTAAGTTGACGTTCGGGCTTTCCCTTACGGCATTCCGAAGGCTTGTGATGCTCGCCTGCAGAGGGAACGCAGGGCAGAAGCGGCTTCGTTAAGGACATCTGCAGAATTTCAGATGGCGGCCGGATCGCATGCGAAAAGGCCGGCCGTCTTGCAACGGCCGGCCCCAACATCTTCAGGGATCGATCAGTAGCGGCGGGAAAGTCCGGCTTTAGCCTTCTTCGCCCGTCACGCCGGCGGCGTCCTGCGCTTTCAGCACCTCGGGACGCGGCATGGAGATGATGTTGTAGCCGGAATCCACGTAGTGGATCTCGCCGGTCACACCCCTGGAAAGGTCGGAGAGCATATAGAGGGCAGCGCCGCCCACATCCTCGATGGTGATGTTCTGGCGCAGGGGCGAATGGGCCTTCTGGTAGGTGAACATGAGGCGCGCGTCAGCAATGCCCGCGCCTGCGAGCGTCCGTACGGGGCCAGCCGAGATGGCGTTGCAGCGGATGCCGGCGGGGCCGAGATCGTTGGCGATGTAGCGCACGGAAGCCTCGAGCGCCGCCTTGGCCACGCCCATGACGTTGTAGTTCGGCATGACTCGGGTCGAGCCGCCATAGGTCAGCGTCAGGATCGATCCGCCCTGGCGCATGCGCTTGGCGGCGCGCTGGGCGATCTCCGTGAAGGAGAAGCAGGAGATCACCATGGTGCGCGAGAAGTTCTCGCGGGTGGTGACGTCCACATAAGGGCCCTTGAGCTGCGACTTGTCGGAAAAGCCGATGGCGTGGACCACGAAGTCGAGGCCGTCCCAGGCCTTGTCGAGGGTGTCGAACACCGCGTCCACGGAGGCGAGATCCTCCACGTCGCAGGGGATAACCAGGTTGGAGCCGAGCGACTGCGCCAGGGGCGTCACGCGCTTGCCGAGCGCCTCGCCCTGATAGGTGAAGGCGAGCTCCGCCCCTTGCTGGGCCACGGCCTTGGCGATGCCCCAGGCAATGGAGTGATCGTTCGCGACGCCCATGATGAGGCCGCGCTTTCCTTGCATCAGACCGCTCACGTGGGTCCCCCTCTGCATCGGCTCCAGGGTGCGACGCCAATTGTTATGAAAGTGTGCATCGCGAGCCGGAATTATGGTGTCGATGAGCATGTCCATGCGATGTCCCCCTTGGAATCACCGGGGCATCGCACGGACCTGTCTCAGGTTGATGACTCAGTCTTACCCGTTGTGACGGCTGAAGACGAGTGTGGCATTGGTGCCGCCGAAGCCGAAGGAGTTCGACAGGACCGTGTCGATCCTGGCGTCGTCGACGCGCTTGCGCACGATGTTCATGTCGGCGAATTCCGGATCGATCTCGTCGATATGAGCGCTCTCGCAGATGAAGCCGTTCTGCATCATCAGCAGAGAATAAATCGCCTCCTGGACGCCGGTGGCGCCGAGCGAGTGGCCGGTGAGCGATTTCGTGGCAGAAATCGGCGGGCACTTGTCGCCCGAGCCGAAGACCGTGCGGATCGCCTCGATCTCTTTCTGGTCGCCCACGGGGGTCGAGGTGGCGTGCGGGTTGATGTAGTCGACCGGGTTGTGCACGTCCTTCAGGGCCATGCGCATGCAGCGGATCGCGCCCTCACCGGACGGCGCCACCATGTCGTACCCGTCCGAAGTCATGCCGTAGCCGACGATCTCGCCGTAGATCTTGGCCCCGCGGGCCTTGGCGTGCTCCAGCTCCTCCAGAACCAGTACGCCAGCGCCGCCGGCGATGACGAAGCCATCGCGGTTGACGTCATAGGCGCGCGAGGCGCGCGACGGGGTGTCGTTGTACTTGGTGGACATGGCCCCCATGGCGTCGAAGAGGTTGGACATGCTCCAGTCCAGGTCCTCGCAGCCGCCGGCGAACATCACGTCCTGCTTGCCGTACTGGATCATCTCGTAGGCATTGCCGACGCAATGGTTCGAGGTCGCGCAGGCCGACGAGATGGAATAGTTCACGCCCTTGATCTTGAACCAGGTGGCGAGCGTCGCGGATGCCGTTGAGGACATGGCCTTGGGCACTGCGAACGGACCGATGCGCTTGGGGCCCTTCTCGCGGGTGATGTCGCCGGCTTCCAGGATGATGCGGGTGGACGGACCGCCCGAACCCATGATGATGCCCGTGCGCTCGTTGGAGATCTCGCTCTCCTCAAGGCCGGAATCCCGGATCGCCTGATCCATGGCCACATGGTTCCAGGCCGTGCCTTTGGCGTGGAATCGCATGGCGCGGCGATCGACGAGCTCCTCCGGGTTGAGGGTCGGAGCGCCCTGCACCTGGCAGCGGAAGCCGTATTTCGCGAAATCCTCAGCCTTGCTGATGCCGGATTTCGCTTCGCGCAGGGAGGCCAGCACCTCCTGCGTGTTGTTGCCGATGGACGACACGATGCCCATTCCGGTGACGACGACGCGCCTCATAGCCTACCTCTTCAAAGGACCTTCACGGCCGGTCTTAACGCTTCAACACGTAAGGCCGACGACGCGCATTCTCAACAGTGAGCCATGCGAATGGGATAAAGCGTGATCCCAAGAACGAAGGCCCTGTCGTGGAACGACAGGGCCGGTTCTTTAAAAAAGATTGCGCTTTGTCAACAGTTTGGATCGGAACTACCCGCCGGCGGGCGTTTCGGCCTGGAACAGCCCGACGCGCATGTCCTTGGCCTCATAGATCCGGCGCCCGTCGGCCTCGAGCCAGCCGTCGGCGATGCCGAGCACCAGCTTGGAGCGGAACACGCGCTTGAGATCGACCCCGTAGACCACCTTCTTGACGGTGGGCAGCACCTGATCGGAGAACTTCACCTCGCCGACGCCGAGCGCCCGGCCGCGGCCCGGGGAGCCGCCCCAGCCGAGGAAGAAGCCGGTCATCTGCCAGAGGGCGTCGAGGCCGAGGCAGCCCGGCATCACCGGATCGCCCTTGAAGTGGCAGGGGAAGAACCAGAGGTCCGGCCGCACGTCGAGTTCCGCCACCACATGGCCCTTGCCATAGGCGCCGCCATCCTCGCCGATGGAGGTGATGCGGTCGAACATCAGCATGGGCGGGAGCGGCAACTGCGCATTGCCGGGACCGAACAATTCTCCGCGCCCGCAGGCAAGGAGCTCTTCATAATTAAAGCTGGACTGGCGGGCCATGCCGGGTGCCGATCCTTTCCCTAGCGTCTCAAAAAGGGCCTCAAGAAAGCCTCGGGGCCTCGGTGCGGCTCTGGTAGCACAGGCTTGGCCGTCCATCAAAGGGACCCCGGCCGGGATTTTTCGATCCTTGAGAACTCTGCAAGATCCCTGTCGCTCCAAAAGCCGCCCCTTGGGGCCTTGGGGTGTGCCTTGCGGCAACCCTCTCGCTTTCTTATTATCGTGATGGTAGAAGCCCGCATTCGTCCATTCAGTTCCGTGATATGACCGATCCTTTGTCTGCCTACATCGCATCCACGACCGCTCCAGTGAGCCGGAGGGGCTGTCCCGTATCCGAGCTGCGGGACAAGCTGCGCCGCGTGGGCCTGCGCCCGACCCGGCAGCGCGTGTCCCTGGGCTGGCTTCTGTTCGGCAAGGGCGACCGGCACCTCACGGCCGAGATGCTGTTCGACGAGGCAACCCGCGCCCGCGTGCCGGTGTCCCTGGCCACCGTCTACAACACCCTGCACCAGTTTACGGAAGCCGGCCTCCTGCGTCAGCTCGCGGTGGATGGCGCCAAGGCCTATTTCGACACCAACCCCACCGAGCACCACCACTTCTTCCTGGAGGAAGAGGGCGAGATCGTGGATATGCCGGCCTCGGGAATCAGCGTCGCCGACCTGCCTCAGCCGCCCGAGGGCATGGAAGTGGCGGGCGTCGAGGTGATCGTGCGCCTGCGCCGCAAGAGCGCGTAAGACTCCTAAGTCCTTCTCGGGAGAGCGGCGCGCCCGTTTAGCGCATCGAGCGAAAAGTGGCCCCGGTTTTCCGCATTCAACGATGGGCCGCTTAAAGGATTGAGCATCGGATCAATCCCAAAAGTGCCTTCCACTTTGGGGTCCGATGCTCCAGATGCCGCTCAGCCACAGCCTTGCCGCCCTTCTCGTCACGGTCATCTGGGGCCTGAGCTTCGTCGTGATCAAGCTCGGTGTCGGCACCACGCCGCCCCTGCTGCTGGCAGCCCTTCGTTTCCTCTTCGCCGCCATTCCGGCGATCTTCTTCGTCCCACGCCCGAAAGCCCGCTGGACGAATGTCGTGGCCTTCGGCGTCGCGCAGTTCGGGCTCCTCTTTGCCGCCATCGCGTTCGGCATGCCGGCAAGCCTCGCCTCCGTGGTCATGCAGGCGCAGGTCTTCTTCACGATCCTCTTCGCCGCCGTCCTTATGAACGAACGGCCCGGGCCGCATCAGATCGTCGGCGGCATCGTGGCCGGCCTGGGCCTCGTCCTCATCGCCTGGCCGCGCATGACCGGCGGAGGCGCTGGGCCCTTCCTCATGACGGTGATCGCCGCCGTGTGCTGGGGCGTGGCCAACATCGTGTCCAAGCGGGCCGGCCGGGTCGACATGCTGGGCTACATCGTCTGGTCGAGCCTGGTCGCGCCGCTGCCGCTTCTGGGGCTGTCCCTGTGGCTCGATGGTCCGGATCAGGTGCTCGCCGCGCTGACCCGCATGGACGGCGGGACCCTCGCGGCCGTGGCCTATCTTGCCTATCCGACCACGATCTTCGCCTTCGGGATCTGGGCCTATCTGCTCTCCCGCCACCCGGCCGCCACGGTGACGCCCTTCGCGCTCTTCGTGCCGGTCGCCGGGATCCTGGGCTCAGTCCTCATCCTGGGCGAGGCCGTACACCCGATCGAGGCCGCCGGCGGGGCCGTGATCGTGCTGGGTCTCGCCTTCAACGTGTTCGGCCCGCGCCTCATGGGGCGCCGGACGGTTTAGGACGGGCCGTAGCCCTCAGCGGATGAAGCCGAAGCCCACGAGGCCGTAGACGATCAGGAAGATCGCCACGAAGACGTTGAGAAAACGGGGTGCCACCAGGGAGGCGATGCCGAGCACGATGGCCAGGATCGGGAGCAGCTTGAAGCTCAGGTTCAGACTCATGGGAGAAGGCTTCCATCGATCGGGTTACGATGTTGCCTTCTAGCTCTGTAATTCTTGAAAAATCGGTAAAGCCCTATTCCACCGTCTCGTTGGGATAAACGCCCCACAGCTTCTCCTGCTGGATGTAGCCGTCCACGTCCCGGGCGCCGTCCATGCTGATCATCACCCGGCACCACCGGCCGTCGCAGCCGTTCACGTTGGTGATCACGCCTGGCTGAAGATGGGCCACAACGCCGCTCTTCTCGTCGGCGCGGTCGAACAGGCTGATCGGGGGCTGATTACCCTTGGCCCAAGGCATGGCCAAGGCGGTGCGACGTCCCGACAGGAGCGAATGGAGAACCCAACCCTCGGTGCCTTCCGAATCGCGGATGCGCCGCCAGGTCTCGTATTCGGCGATGATCTCTACGGGAAGGCCCGCGCGCTGGAACACCCAGGCGGTCCGGTGGTCCTTGGAGGGACCTTCGCGCAGGTTCACCCGGTCGGTCTTGAGGCTGACATAGCGGGGCACGGGCAGGCCGGTGCCCAGGCGTCCGCCCGGAGACTGCTGCGCCAGGGCTGCGCCGGTGCTCAGGCTCACGACAGCAAGGGCAAGGATGATCTTGCGCATGGTTCTTCCGATCATGACTTTGTCTTGGATGGCCGGCTCTGGTAGAGAAGCTTGACGTAGGCCGCCGCGCGGCGGGTCGTCCTCTTTGATGACTGAGCCAGGGTTAAGAGAGCGTGAAACTCATTACAGTTCGCGGTTTTTTCAGTGTTAGGGGCTTCTGAGCCGATGAAAAAAAGACCCTTGGTCGTTGTCACCCGCCGCCTGCCCGACGTGATCGAGACGCGCCTGCGCGAATTGTTCGACACGCGCCTTAACCTCGAGGACAAGCCGCTCTCAGCCGAAGAGCTCGCGGAGGCGGTCAGGGCGGCCGACGTGCTGGTTCCCACCATCACCGACGAGATCGATGCGGGCATTATCGGACAGGCCGGTCCGAACCTGAAGCTCATCGCCAATTTCGGCAACGGCGTCGACAACATCGACGTGTCGGCCGCGGTCGCCAAGGGTATCACCGTCACCAACACCCCCGGCGTGCTCACCGAGGACACGGCGGACATGACCATGGCGCTGATCCTGGCGGTGGCCCGGCGTCTTCCAGAGGGAACCCGCGTGATCCCCGAAGGCGAATGGTCCGGCTGGTCGCCCACCTGGATGCTCGGGCGGCGCATCACGGGCAAGCGCCTCGGCATCGTCGGCATGGGCCGCATCGGCCAAGCACTGGCCCGGCGTGCGAAAGCCTTCGGGCTGTCGATCCACTACCACAACCGCCGCCACGTGCCGCCGAAGATCGAGGCGGAGCTCGAGGCGACCTATTGGGAATCCCTCGACCAGATGCTGGCCCGCATGGACATCGTGTCCGTGAACTGCCCGCATACGCCCGCCACCTATCACCTGCTCTCCGCGCGGCGCCTGAAGCTCATGAAGCCCGACGCGATCCTGGTGAACACCGCCCGCGGCGAGATCATCGACGAGGGGGCGCTGACCAAGCTCATCGAGGCCGGCGCCATCGCGGGCGCGGGCCTCGACGTGTTCGAGGAGGAGCCCGCCGTCAATCCGCGCCTCGTACGGCTCGCCAAGCAGGGCAAGGTGGTGCTCCTGCCCCATATGGGCTCGGCGACGCATGAGGGGCGCGTCGCCATGGGCGAGAAGGTGATCGTCAACATCCGCGCCTTTGTCGACGGCCACAAGCCGCCGGACCGCGTGCTGCCGAGCATGCTCTGAGCCTGTTCCGAGGCGAGTGGAAAGCTTGGGACGGTTAATTTTCCGGTCTCGACCCTTGCTCTCATGATGCTCTAACATATGTTAATCGAGACGAATCGCGTGAGCCGATCCACGCCACTCCGACCCGCGTTCTTGGCGCGAGAAATCAGTTTTGATGGACGGCCATGCAATCCCCTCACGTCCTGTGGTTCTTCTCGTCGAGGATGAGCTCTTCGTTCGCATGGCAACCGCCGATGCCCTTACGGATGCCGGGTTCGAAGTGATCGAGACTGCCAATGCCCAGGCCGCCCACGAGGCTCTTAAGGATCGCACCGATATCCGCATTCTCTTCACGGACGTGCAGATGCCGGGGTCTATGAATGGGCTGGAACTCGCATCCCTCGTGCGCCGTGAATGGCCCCATATTGCGGTCGTCATCACGTCAGGTCATTTGCATCCGGAGAGCGGCCACCTGCCGGAAGAGGCGGTCTTCATCGCCAAGCCTTATAGCGAGCAGGCTCCCGCGAAGGTAATTCAGTCCTTGCTGTTTTAGGCCCGATAGAAGCTGAACCCCTCACCTGCTTCATGAGCAATGCGCATGATCGGCCCCGAGAGCCCACGAGGACGTGAAGGTGTGGGCCGCGACATTGTGAAACCAAAATCAAACTCAAGCATAAACATATGTGAGTGCGGCTAAGAACGGAGTTTGGCCAGTACAGGGCTGTTCCTACCCCCAGCTATGACCCGTATGACCAACCCCCTGATCTTAAAGCTCGAACAGCGCGACCAGCTCTCTGATGCCGAGAAGAGAGCTCTGGAAACCGCGATTTCGCGTGTCAGGGTTGTCGAAGCCGATGAAGACATCGTGCGGGAGGGAGACCGCCCAAACGAGAGCTCCCTGCTCCTGGATGGCTTTGCCGCCCGCTACAAGATCGTGTCGAACGGCCGCCGGCAGATATCCGCCCTCCACGTTCCAGGCGACTTCCTCGATCTGCACAGCTTCCTCTTGAAGACGATGGATCATGGCGTCCTGGCGCTCACCACCTGCCGCATCGCGGCCGTTCCGCATGCGACGCTGGAGAAGATCACCGACGAGTATCCGCACCTCACCCGGATGCTCTGGCTGAACACGCTGATCGACGGCGCCATCCACCGGGAATGGCTCACCGCCATGGGACGACTCTCGGCGACCGCCCACATGGCGCACCTGATCTGCGAGCTTTATCTGCGTCTCAAGCTGGTCGGCCGTGCCGAAGGCGATACGGTCCAACTGCCCATCACGCAGGCCGAGCTCGGCGACACGCTCGGGCTCTCGACCGTCCACGTGAACCGCGTGCTGCAGGAACTGCGCAAGGAAGGGCTGATCCGTTTCCAGGGCGATGCGCTGACAATCCTCGACTGGGAGCGGCTGAAGACAGTGGGTGAGTTCACCTCCACCTATCTCAGCCTCCAGAACGAGGACCGGTAAGCTTAGCGAGAATCTCGCCGGCAGCACGCTCGCCTTCCTCCCAGGCACCGCCCGCCGTGCCCCATTGCGCCCGCGACAGCGCCTCTCCGGCAAACCAGATCATCTCGCCGACCGGCGCCTTCAGCGCATCGCGAACCGCAGAGAGCCCCGGCGGCACCACCGCCCAGGAGGCGCGCGACCAGGGGTCGTTGCGCCAGGCGGTGCTGTGCAAGGCCGAGAGATTGCGGATGGCTTGGTGGCCGAAATGCTCCGCCAGCACCATGCGCGCATAGCGGTGCGGCGCGTGAGCGTCCCGCCGGTCGAAGCTTGCAGCGATGGGCTGGTCGAGCTCGAAGAAGTGGAACGGCGTGTTGTCGATGCGGGTAAGAAGCCCCGGCGGCTCCCGATGCCGGCCGGTGAGGCTGGCCAAGCGGTCGGCGCCGCGAAACGGCGAATCCGGCCAGTGCAGCACCACATGCTCGTAGACGCCCTGGGTGAAGCCGTGGATTGCCTCCTGGACGGCGTTCGGCAAGGCAGGCGCGAAGCGGATCGTGTCCTGCTGCAGCACCGCCATAGGGGTCGTCACAACGACGGCTTTCCCGCGCATCGTTCCGGCGCTGCTCTCGACCCGCACACCTTCCGCCGACCAGTTGATGGACCGGACGATGACCCCGAGACGGATCGGCAGACCTCGTGCCAAGCGGCGAACATAGGCGCCGAGCCCGCCGGCGATGAAGAGGTTGTCGGCATATTCCATGCTCGGGAAATCGTGCAGGCTGACTTCGTCGAGCGGCCTTCCTGAGACCAGCCCATGAATGGCGGCAACCCGCCGCCCCTGCGGGCCCATCGGGGGCAGGGCTCTTGCGGCCGCCTGGTCTTCGCGGGCCTTCGCCGCTTGCGTCATGGCCCGGTCGGCCATGGCAAACGCTCGGTCAAGCGCCGCGCTCTCGGCCGGGCGCCCCGGCCGGCCGCGCACGAAAAAATGCCCGTCGACAGGTGCCCGGCGCAGGGGCTCGCGCCGCACGCGACCGAGCTTCACCAGCGGATTGATCGGGCCCGCATGAAGCCAATGGGCGCCGAGATCGAGTGGATGGCCCTTGAAGCTCCGCGTGAGCGTGCGCCCGCCGATGCGGTCTCTGGCCTCAAGGATCGTGACAGTCAGCCCATGGGCGAGGAGATGCCGGGCCGCCGCGATGCCGGCGCTGCCTGCGCCGACGATGATCACGTCCGGATCCGCCGCAGGCGTAGTCGACGATTCGGTTTTCAACGGCACAGGCTCCCCACCCCTCGCTTTGCAGCGGCTTCGTTCATAAGTAAGCTCCGCACCACGCATCAAGCGTGGCCGTAAATTCTCCTGGAGACGAACGACAGATGCTCATCCAATCGGTTTTCGCGGCAGCCCGCGAGGTCTTCTCGCCCGCGCTGCGGCGCATCCTCTGGAAATCGATCGGATTGACCCTGGCGCTGCTCGTCCTGGTCTGGCTCGGCCTGACGAAGCTCTTCGACATCTTTCTCACCAATCACGATCTCAGCGCCAGCTACCCGATCATCGACAGCTTCGCGTTCTTCCTCGCGGGCTTCGGGCTCTTCGTGGCGCTGATCTATCTGCTGCCGGCGGTCTCGGCCATCGTGGCGGGCTACTTTCTCGACGACGTCGCCGAGGTGGTGGAGCACAAGGATTATCCGGCCGATGAGCCGGGCCGGGCGCTGCCCTTCGGCAAGGCCATTCTCTACGGCATCCGCTTTGCCGGCCTGTCGCTGCTTGTGAACCTCGTCGCCCTGCTGCTGTTCTTCATTCCCGGCATCAATATCGGGGCGTTTTTCGTCGCCAACGCCTATCTGCTCGGACGCGAATATTTCGAGCTGGCGGCGGGCCGCTTCTGGCCTGCGGAGGACGTGGCGCGCCTGCGCACCGAGCACCGGGGCACGGTGCTGGCCGCCGGTGCCGTGCTGGCCGGCCTGGTGCTTGTGCCGGTGGTGAACCTCATCACGCCGGTCTTCGGTGCCGTGATGATGGTTCACCTGCACAAGAGACTCACCCGCGGCCGGGCGGTGATCCCGGATCGCCGGGAGGGCCAAGCCTCCCTCGGGAACCGTTAAGGGGCCAAGCCGCTCAGCGGCTCGCCTGCTGGCCGATGGCCGGGCCGGACGCCCGCTCCGGATGGAAGTCGGATTCAGCTCCTCCTGACCGGGGAGCGAGCAGGTCCGGCATCGTCTGCGTGGCGTTGCGCTTGAGGTCGAACTGGCCGGTCTTGCGGAAACGCACCAGGTAGCTCGGCACGATGGCCTCGATGGTAGTGGGCGTGATGCCCATTCCCTGAAGCGTGCGGCCCTCCGTAACGGCGCTGTCCGACACCACGTTGTCGCTCTCGAGCAGGATCGCCTGGTCGCGCGTGGTGACGAGCTCGTTCGGCAGGAGGCCGAGGGTCAGCCAGTCGAGGGCGCCCATGACGCTGCCCATGGCCCTGGCGGCCTTTGCCGGCACGGGCACGATGGCGCGCTTGCGCTCGGTGACCTCGAAAACGAGCTCCATCATCTGGCGCAGGGTGCGGATCTCGGGCCCGCCGAGCTCATAAACCCGACCGGTCGGCACCTGGCCGTCCACCGCCGCCACGATGGCCGCGGCCACATCGCCCGCATAGATCGGCTGGAAGCGGGTCTCGGCTCCGGGCAAAGGCAGCACCGGCAGCATGCGGGCCAGTGTCGCGAAGCGGTTGAAGGAGCCGTCGCCCGGGCCGAACAGCAGGGAGGGGCGCAGGATCACCGCATCCGGGCGCTCCCGAAGCAGAGCGGCCTCGCCTTCGGCCTTGGAACGGGCATAGTCCGATTCCGAGTTGGCGTCCGCCCCGATGGCCGAGACATGAGTGATCGAGACCGCCTTCTTGGCCAGCCGCGCGATCATGGCGGGCGCCTGGGCCTGAAGGGTGTCGAAGCGCTGGCGGCCCGTCTCCTGCAGGATGCCCACGAGATTGATCACGTGATCGGCCCGGGCCACCGCATGGGCGACCGAATCCTCATGGCGCAGATTGGCATGGATCGGCGCGATCTGGCCGACCTTCCCCAAGGGAAGAAAGTTCGCCATGTTGGGCTGCCGGGTCGGCACGAGCACCCGATAGCCGCGCTGGGCCAGACAGCTCACCACATAGCGGCCGAGAAAGCCTGACCCGCCGAAGACGGTGACGATTTGCTGCTCAGGCGTGCGAAGGGCACCGATCATGAAACTCTCCTGCCCGGCAAGGGACTTGCATGGAGCTTGGGTGGGAAATGTAGAACGTCTCTAGTCAAACGCCGCTGCCCTGTGAAGAGGTGCAGCTTCAAGAAAGCGCATCCGTCGCATTTTCAACGATTGACGAAGCCTGCGAACCACCGTAAACGAAGCCTCGCCGAACAGGCAGGCCCAGGTGGCGGAATTGGTAGACGCACTGCTTTCAGGTAGCAGCGGGTAACACCGTGGAGGTTCGAGTCCTCTCCTGGGCACCATCTTTCTTAGATGGTCCAACGCCTTTCTGATCAACGACTTTTCTAATCCTTCAACGCTCTTGAAGGTCCCTTGTCTCACACAGGGATCTCACCCATTACGTTCACGATGGCTCGTCCGTAAAAGGGCAAGAAGACGGCCAAGCCCCACTTTCGGCAAGGTACCCCCCACCGATTGATGGGGTGCAGTAGGCTGCGCTGCGCTGCTATCGCCTCCATGTGCATTGTGTCCGGCGCACTAAAGCGCTTTTGGTCTCAGTGTAGGGCATAGCCGGCATGCCTGATCCAGCCTTTGGCATCTTTTGCCGTGATGGT
>NZ_JAERQE010000019.1 GCF_016734765.1 Microvirga soli
CGTGAACGCTTCATTGTCCGTCCTTGTGAGGGGCCGGACTCTAACTCAACCTGGAGGAAAATTTCAGTGGCAGGTCACGATGGCTCAGCTTGCCGTCTCAACGCAAAGGCGCGACAACATGTTCGCCATTTGTTCTTTGTTTCGCCACATAAATCCTTAAGATCCGGTTCTTCTGTTAAGCACTGGATTTGGGATGACTACGGATAAGACAAAAGCGATCGAGACTGCCGTCAGTCAGATTGAGCGAGCCTTTGGAAAAGGCGCCATCATGCGCCTTGGTGGCGATCAGGTTGTCGAAGTAGAGACGGTTTCCACGGGGTCACTCGGACTCGACATCGCGCTCGGCGTCGGCGGTTTGCCACGCGGCCGGATCATTGAGGTCTACGGACCGGAATCGTCCGGCAAGACAACGCTTGCGCTCCAGACCATCGCTGAGGCTCAGAAGAAGGGTGGCGTCTGCGGCTTCATCGATGCCGAACATGCCCTGGATCCGGTCTATGCTCGTAAGCTCGGGGTGCATCTGGACGATCTCCTCGTGTCTCAGCCGGACAATGGCGAGCAGGCGCTTGAGATTGCCGACACGCTGGTGCGGTCAGGCTCCGTGGATATTCTCGTCATCGACTCGGTTGCGGCTCTCACGCCAAAGGCCGAGATTGAGGGCGAGATGGGGGAGAGCCGTCCTGGTCTGCAGGCGCGCCTAATGAGTCAAGCGCTGCGCAAGCTTACCGGTTCGATCAGCCGCACCAAGACGATGGTGATCTTCATCAACCAGATCCGCATGAAGATCGGTGTCATGTACGGAAGCCCTGAGACGACGACAGGTGGCAATGCACTGAAGTTCTATGCCTCCGTGCGCCTCGACATCCGCCGGACGTCAACCCTGAAGGATCGCGATGAGCCGATTGGCAATCAGGTACGTGTGAAGGTGGTCAAGAACAAAGTTGCTCCGCCTTTCAAGCAGGTCGAGTTTGACATCATGTTCGGTGAAGGCATCTCTAAGATGGGTGAGCTGATCGACCTTGGTGCGAAGGCTGGCGTAGTCGAAAAGTCTGGCGCCTGGTTCTCCTATGACAGTCAGCGGCTGGGGCAGGGGCGTGAGAATTCCAAGACCTTCTTGAAGGAGAACCCGGAGATCGCTGGCCAGATCGAGGCCAAGATCCGCCAGAACGCAGGCCTGCTCATCAATGACCTGCAGGCGAACGACACTGGCGATCAAGGTGTAGACGACGCGGCGTAAACAGGCGACAAGGCCGGTCATGATGACCGGCCTTTCCCTTTCAGGCGACCTTTTGCTCAGGCTGAGGGACGGTATCGAACAAACGGTAGCGTCCTCTGCCTTCAGACTTCGCCTGATACAGGGCTTTGTCTGCTCCCCGCATGATCTGGTCGCGGGTTAACGTGTGATCCCTGGCCATGAAGATCCCGATACTTGTCCCAATCGTGATCTCCTGACGCTCCAATCCGATCGGGGCACTGACGGCTGCAATGATCCGCTGTGAGATCGTCTCAACAATCTCGACCGAAATAGGGTCTCGGAGCAGAACAGCGAATTCATCACCACCCAGACGGGCAGCGACATCGCCGGATCGGAGTGAATTCTGAAGACGCTTCGCGATGATTCGCAAAAGTTCATCGCCTGCGGCATGTCCAAGCCTGTCATTGACCTGCTTGAAGGCGTCCAGATCGAGATACAAGACCGTCAACGGCTGCCCCTTGGTGCGCAGCGCGTCGAGGTCATTGTCCACGCACTGGCGGAAGAGAATGCGATTAGCTAACCCCGTTAAGGCATCGTGATGGGCAAGGTGGGACAGGTTCGTAGCAAGGTCCTGAACCTCGCCATGGGCGCTCTCCAGAAGATCGTTCTGTCGCTTCATAAAGGCAATCAGGCCGAAGCCGCATGCGATCATTCCGATCATCAAGAGCGTGAAAGTTCGATGCAAGCTTGACAGGGATGCATGATCCTCGGTGATCAAACCGGCAACGTACTGGTTTGCCATGCCGACGAGGGTTGGCAGAATAGATTCAATCGGCTCAAGCAGTGCCGCTGCCTGCTCAGCTGCCCCGGGTTCCTCAAGGCGATCTATAAATGGCTCCACGGCTTTGCGGATCTCAATCAAGCGGTCCGCTGTCGTCTGGATTTCATTTGTACTTCGCGCGAAGATGCCAGAGTCGCCCTCCGTTAGCATTTTGAAGCGGCTGTGAATGATGTCGAATCTTAAAACAACGTCATCAGCCGTTACGCCTCCGATCCCTGTGCGATAGGCAAGAAGGACCTGTTGAAGGCGAAAGAACTCGGACTCCGCCTTGTTTGCCACCCATGCAATATCTAAGCGTGAGACCCGTTCAAGGCGTGCCTGACGTTCAGCAATGAGCCAGGACAAATAGGCAGCCGAGACGATAAAGCAGGCTGCAAGAGGAACGAGAATGATCTTGAACCGACTGAGGGAGCGAGTTCGTCTCGATGCGGTGGGGCTCATCGATTTGGCTGATCTTAGGAGGGTACGGATCATTGAGCGGCCACCTCGCTGAGGACCCGAACGCGCGTGTTTGGCAGCGGGATGACATTGTCATACGCGAAGGCGGCGATCTTACTGACGGGAACGGGAGGTCCTAGAAGATACCCCTGAGCATCGGTGAACCCTTCCTTTATCAGGAAGTTAAGTTCGTCGGCTGTTTCTACACCTTCAGCAATCACCGGCAAGCCGAGGCCATGGCACAGGAGACGGATGGCGCGAACGATTGATGCGGTCTGCTTATTGGCATGAACCGACTTAATGAATGATCGGTCGATTTTGATTTTATCGAGTGGAAACTCCCTCACGTTCGATAATGAGGAATAACCGGTTCCAAAATCGTCCATCGCTATGGTGACGCCGAGGGACTTGAGCTTGTTGAGAGTTTGCAACGCTCGATTCGGATCACTGATGAGCGCCGTCTCAGTCACTTCAATCTCAAGGCGGCTGGGTGGGAGATTACTCTCCGCTAAGACATTCCGAACTAGGTCGGCCAAACCCGTGTCTATTAGCTGCCGGGCGGAAACATTCACGGCGACGGTGAGAGGCCGCTTCCAGGTTGCGGCCTCTTGGCACGCATTGCGTAACACCCATTCACCCAAGGTGAGGATGAAGCTGCTTTCCTCGGCAATTGGGATGAACAGCCCGGGGGAGACATCTCCGCGGGTAGGGTGCGTCCAGCGCAACAAAGCCTCGAAGCCGGTGATCTCGCCTGTGCGGATCTTGGCCTGAGGCTGATAGACGAGATGAAACTGGCCATCATGAATAGCTTTAGCCAGATCCTCTTCGATGGCCCTTCGGTCGCGCAGTTGTTGGCCCATGACGGGGTCGAAAAAGCGGCAGGATCCGCTCTCCTCATCCTTGGCTCGATGAAGAGCCGTGTCGGCGTACGTAAGCAATTCGGCGCGATCAGAAGCGTCGGATGGATACAAGGCGATGCCGACGCTAACGGAATTAGATCCAGGGAGGCCAATCTCGCTGGTGCCGGCTGACACGTTTCTTTGGAGCCTCTCAACCAGGAGCCTGACTTCCGTCGGGCTTTCAATGTTGGGCATCAGGATTGCGAACTCATCTCCTCCGAGCCGTGCGAGAGTCTGCCCGCGGCTGAGCGTTGCAGAGAGCTTCCCAGCAACCTCTCGAAGGGCGTGATCGCCGGTCGTATGCCCATAAAGATCGTTGATGTTCTTGAACCCATCGATGTCGTGGCAGAGGATTGCTAGCTTCTGGCTCCTGGCCTGATGCCCTGTGATCTCACGATCAACCCTGTCGATAAAGTTCGCTCGGTTCTCAAGGCCTGTGACGAGATCCCGCGTTCGGCTCCAGCGATCCCGGATTCCCATACCGGCGCCGATGCCCGTGAGAACGACCCCTGCAACGTAGGTCAACAGGGTCGGATTGATTCCGAAGCCGTCCGGAGGAGGAGGCGAGAGTACCCTGCTCGAGACCCAGTAGGTGGACCAGATGGCGAACAGGCCCGATGAAACGGATATCCCTTTCAGAACGATACGCATGATGCCGCGGGCCTTGCGAGCCTCGGTCCATTGATGGGCGCTCGTGAGACAGGCAATGACGAGAGTTGCAACCCCCACTGCGGTCAGGAGAGCGGATCGCTCTGTGAAAACAAATTCCTGAATGGTCAGCATTTGATGCCCGCATCAACCTCCGAGCGTCAGCGGCCATTTGGTGCTTGAACTCGAAATAGCTTCAACAGTTCCGATATACCGGGTTTGCACCGGTATGGCGGGGCGGCATCATGCCTTTGGATCGGGCTCAAATCAGCGAGCTTCCAATCCGCCATATGAAACGCAAATCATAAAGTTTTGCTTAGCCGACGTCTAATACCGATTGCGCGGCACCACAATCAATCCGTAGCAACTTGAGCGCCATGGTTAATCCTGATCGTAGTGAACGGAATCTCTTGTTCAGAATTGAAGTCTCTTTAGCTCCAGGGTAAAGCAGGCCTGCCATTACAGACCTGCGCATCTGGTTAGCTGACGTACACTAGCTTGCTGGGATCGAGCTCAGTCTCGCCATCCCACTGGTAGGCCGTGAGATGGCCGCCCTTGGCCACAGAGTAGTCGAGAGACAGCCGGCGCCGGTCAGTGACGATAGGCTCACCTTGAATCCAGTAGTGCCCAAAGAGAACCGGGGCGGCGTGGTAGTAGGCGAGAATATCATCTGGGCCGAGTTCGATATCGGGGAGGAGAGCCGTCGTTTCCGGATCGACAAGAGCCGCAGTCTTGTAGGTCATGGCCGCATCATCCCACCAACGAATGCGGGTGTTGGTCCGCTCGTGCCCATCCTTGTCAAAGAAGGAGACACCTTTCGGCAGGGCGATCTCGAGCCCCTTAAGTAGGATCTCGACGGCATTGTGTGCCGGATGGGCTTTCTTAACAAAGTGTAGATCCCGTCCTCTGCCAGGAATCAATGCTCATCGACATAGGGAGGGACGATCGCGATCTCGCGGGGGTACCAGCAGGCGTGAATCACCCGCAGCTTAGGGTTTTCGTACCAGAGGGGCAGTGTCATAAACCAAGAGACGAGCTCATGATGGAGGGGCGAGCCTTCATCGACTGCCGTGAGAAACGCCTCATGCTGTTTGCGCTTCTTGGCGCTGTAGGGCCGCAGAGGCTTTGCGGAATCAGCCGGATCGGTCAGTGACCACCCAATTGCATTGTGTTCATGATTGCCTATTGTCACATGGGCGAAGCCCCCATCGTGCATTCGGCGGAGGATCTCCACGGTCTCTAACTGCTCCGGCTCATGGTCGATGAGATCGCCGACGCTGATCAAAGTGCGCTCCTGGTGCTGCCAAGTGCCATTCTTTCCAGCTCTACCGGTCAAGCAATCTGATAGGGCATTTTCTTCTGCCGCCCGAACCCTCTTCCGTCGTACCCCCGTTCGGCCGATGCTTCCACATGGATAACGGCATAGGTCATAGGGATGCCGATGCTGTTGCGGCCTGGGCTTATCGCTAGGATTGCATCTCATTCACGCCGTCGTGATGGCCCTAATGCGCTTAGCTAATCCGTTCCCGATCGGGGATTGTTCACCACGGCTGAGGAACGCAATCCTAGGCGAGTTTCAAGGGCGCTGCCCAACACTTCAGGAAGTGTTCAGCATTCCTGCCAAACAGTGGCTGAAGGTTCCGGGCGTGGGGCAGACCCTGCTCACGGAGTTGGAGGCTATCATGCAGAACCGATTAGAGCAGACGAAAGGCCAAGTCTCGGCGCAAATGACTGATGCTGAGCTGATCGCTCGGCTGGAGCTATTACTGCATGACCTGAAACGTCTTAGCCATGAGGTTCAGACACGCTTGGACAACGTTTCTAAGAGTCGACCTAGAACCGGCGGATCAAATCACTGAGTGACTACCATGCTTGCTGCTACAGCCAGTGGCTAACACATGGTGAGTTGCAAGCCACTCTGAACCCAATCCAAGGCATCACCTGACGAGCAGAAGCCGGTTGCATGAGATACGAAAACCACGCTGCATAAATAAACTTACCAGTATTGCATAGTTTCCTAATAGAGGAAGAGCAGCCGTAATTATCTACTAAACTGCATCTTTCCTGAAAGACAAGATTGTGCAATTTTCATGGCGGAACTTCTTTTCGCCACAAAGCGTTGGGGAGCCGGTACAACTAACCCGCCAAATCATCTCGAACGAACGAAAGCTTGCAGACGACAACATGAGCGATGATCTCATCCCTGAAGCCTGTCTCGGATTCGCTGGACCTGAGGATCAGGTTGTTTCGCTTAACGTTCCGCTCGCGATGGAGGAGGGGCAGAACTGCTCGTATCACTCTTTCGACATTGAGTACGACTCGGACCAATCCGAGACGCTGACAATTCGTCTGTTGGAGTTGGATCAGTATGGGTTCATCAGGACGGCACTACAAAGTGCCTCGTTTCCTGTTGCCCTGGTGGCTGATCTGGTGAGCAAGCGGAAAGCCACCGACGAGGAAGTCGCTGAATGGAAAAGTATGGCTGATGAGGATTGACGGCGCCATGTTACATGAATGAGCAAATTGGTAACCGGGACTGGGTAACGTAGAGGCTGGTTCTTCTTCTGACCTAATATTTCCACCATGCCCTTCAAGGCCAATGCTGCTCGCCGTCACTACACTCCTAAGCAGCGATACCGGGTGACGAATTGGGCCGGGTACGACGCCAGTCTACGTCAGCGCTGAAGCCTCACGGTCTGGTTCTCACAGGAGGCGATTGCCGCCTAGCGGGCTGAGCCGCGCACCACACCAGGTGGTCAAGCCCACTACTCGGCTTTGGCGATCAGCACGGCATTGACGCTCCAGGCGGTGTTTCAGTTGGCGCTGCGTCAGACGGAGGGCCCGATCGCCTCGATCCTACAACTCCTGAGCCTGGATCTGGCGGTGCCGGATCATTCGACCCTCAGCCGTCGCGCCGAGGCCCTCGAGGTGCCAAGATCAATCTCACGCACCGGGCCGATCCATCTGTTGGTCGGCAGCACAGGGGTGCGGCTGCGTGGGTCCAGCGAGTGGCTGATCGAGAAGCATGGCACCCGCAGACGCCAATCCTGGCGCAAGCTGCACATCGGGCTGGATGCAAGCACTGGGCGGACTCTCGCCTCAGAGCTGACGCCCCATGATGTCGAAGACGGCTCGCAGGTCACGCCCCTGCTCGGGCAGATCTCCGGTCCACTCGCCTCACTCACCGGCGATGGAGCGTACGATCAGGAGAGCATCTACGCTACCGTCGCCCAACGTCATCCTGATGCTGACGTGATCATTCCGCCCCGATCAACGGCAGTGCCGCGCAAGACGGTAGAGAACGCTCCGACCCAGCGCAACTGGCATCTCCAAAGTATCGCCGAGCATGGACGCATGGGCTGGCAGAAGCGGTCCGGGTACACGCGTCAGGCTCTGGTGGAGACTGCGATCAGCCGGCTGAAACGAGTGATCGGAGACGCCTTGCGTTCACGGACCAACCGACGTCGTGGTACTGAGATCGCGATCGGAGGTCAGACCTTGAACCGGATGCTTGAATTCGGAAGCCGAAGTCCGTCCGCATCGCTTAAGTGAAGGCTTGGCGCGGGCTCAATGTGGTTCCCTGCACGATCCGTGCAACACAGCTGCAGAGGCTCCGGCACGGGCCTTACCTTTTGGACGCAGGAGCCGGTGGAAGCGGACGCTGTCCGGCAAGATTGTGCCACGCGAGGAATGAAAGGACAAACCTGTATGCAGCGACAGCGGTTGGCCCAACATGGCGTCTGCTGTGACCGAGGGGAGGCTCGTCGACGACAAGCGGCCAGCTGGTGCTGCACGCCTGAGGGTGTGGGCGTGCAGCTCAGGCATCAGGCGATCATTTGCCAGTCGCTAATTGAGACGTGGTCAATCCGCACCAGTTCGGCATCCTTGCGAGTGCCATAGATCTCAAAGATGGATCCTTGGGTCAGATGAAGCTGAGCCTCGTAGAAAGTGAGGGTCTTGGCATCAGATCCTGTCGAGCCGAGTTGCTTGTCAGCGATCCACGAAGCTGCTGCCGCACCGTTGATGCGAATACCCATGGGAGACGCGCCATCGTTCTCGTCATAGTAGGCGACCTTGACCTTGTAGGTGCCACTCTGACCCGTGAATGTCCCCTTGGCGGTCGCCTCGACGTCCTTGTTCCGGTTCTCAACCGCTTGACCACCTTGAGCCGAGCTGAGGCTAATCAGGGTGAACTTGTTGAGCGCAAGCGTCTCGAGCTGGGTTGTGCCGACGCTGATCGCCGGAAACTGTGTTGTGGGCGGCGGAGGATTGGTCTCTGGGACATCCTGCACGTTCAGCGTCACGGCACCGGTGGCTCTATCACCATCCGCATCAAACGCCGTGTAGCTGAAGCTGTCAGAGCCAAAGAAGTCGACCTTCGGCGTATAGGTGAACGACCCATCGTTGTTGAGCGCCACGGTGCCGCCTTGAGCAGTGGTGATCTGACCTGCAACGGCTGCCTTGCCGCCGTCCAGAGCCGTGTCGTTGGCCAGAACACCCTGTGCGGCACTGACAGTCAGGACGGTGTCTTCGGTCGCGCTGTAGGTGTCGTTCGCTGCAACCACGGGATTGTCGGCAGGAGGCGTTGGGGTGCTGGCAGGCTCGACCGTAAGCGCATCAATCCGGACCAACTCAGCATCCTTGCGGGTGCCATAGATCTCGATGGTGGCACCCTTTGTCAGCTGAAGTTGCACCTCATAAGAGGTTAGCGTCTTGGCGTCAGATCCTGTGGAGCCGAGTTGCTTGTCAGCGATCCATGACGCTGCTGTTGCGCCGTTGACGCGAATGCCCATGGGAGACGCGCCATCGCTCTCGTCGTAGTAGACGACCTTGATCTTGTAGGTGCCGCTCTCCCCCGTAAACGTCCCCTTGGCCGTGGCCTCAAGATCCTTGTTCCGGTTCTCCACCGCCTGACCGCCTTGTGCCGAGCCGAGGCTGACAAGAGTGAACCTGTTCAGGGCCAGCATTTCCATCTGGGTGGTGCCGACGGCAATCGCCGGAAACGGTGTTGTGGGTGGCGGTGGATTGGTCTCCGGAACATCCTGGACGTTCAGCGTCACAGTGCCGGTGTCCTGATCACCGTCCCCATCGACAGCGGTGTAGACAAAACTGTCGGAGCCGAAGAAGTTGGCTTTTGGCGCGTAAGAGAACGAGCCATCTTTATTGAGCGCCACGGTGCCGCCTTGAGCCGTTGTGATCTGCCCCGCAACCGCCGCTTTGCCGCCATCGGAGGCCGTGTCGTTGGCCAGAACTCCCTGAGCCGCTCCAACCGTGAGGACCGCGTCTTCGGTGGCGCTGTAGGTGTCGTCCCCTGCGACCACCGGATTATCGGCTGTGCTGGGCACAGAGGTTGTGCCTGAGGCCATACCGGTGATGGTGTTGCCGGAGACCAGAGTGCCCGTCACCCCGGCATCGTCGTTTGTCGGCTCCTCCCGAACACCATAGCGGGCGTCAATCGTGCCGTCGGAATAGATCTTGTTGTTCAGGATCTGCGCGTTGGTTGAATAGTATGTTCGCCCAGTCGTGCTGTCCGCCCGTTGAATGATCTGAACTTCATCGTAGGTGTTATGGCCTGCCTGCGAGTTGTTGTAGATGGTGCTGTTCTGAACGGTCGTATCGGTTGATCCCTCGATCCGCACCCCCTGCCGCTGGTTGCCGTAAACTGTCGCTCCGTCAACGCTGACATCGTCAGCCATCCTGGTCAGGATGCCTTCGCGGGCATTGTCGTGGTACTTGCCCCCGACAATCTGGATGTCGCTCGGCCATGCGATGTTTTCGGAGCCGCGCTGCACGACGACGCCGGCTGAGCCGTTGCCGTAAGCTTCGTTGTTGGAGAGCAGAAGGTTCGTTGCCGTCGTCGTGATGTTGAAGCCGTGGCGATCGTTGTCGTAAGCGATGTTGTTGCGGTAGACCCCATCAATGATGTAGTCGGCGACGAAGCCATCCAGGCCGTTTCCATGCGAGACGCAGTTCTCGATTGTCAGGCGTATGGTCTGCTCGTGCGGGTCAAAGCCGTAACCGGAACAATCCAGAATCTCCACGCCGGACACGCGGATATCGGCATCCTTCTGGGTGCTGCCGGGACGGACGCCGGTGTAGAACCCGTCAATCTTGCCGGTCGTCTGGTCACGGTTGCCGTCAATGGTCAGGTTCAACAGGCCCGCATCGCTGGTGACCTCGTTGTACGGCGTTCGCACGACCCCGGTGATGTCGCCTGACCAGCCGTCGGCTACCTTGAGGATTGTCTGGCCCAGGCCTGCGCCCTGAAGGATGGTGCCGGTGAGCAGTTTAATCGCGCCATCGCTTTTGTCGCCTGTGCCTGAGACGATATAGGTGCCGGTCGGGAGAGTAACGGTGACGGGCCCAGCGGATGGGTTCTTGAGGTACTGGGCATTCGCCGCCCTGATCGCGGCGTTGATGGCGGCGGAATCGTTTGTGGTGTTATTGGGGGTGGCGCCATAATCCAAGGCAGAGATCGTCGGCATCCGTGGGTTTCCATTTCAGAGTCAGAGCAGGTGGGACCGCAACATGGCGAGTGAAGCTTTCGGACAAAGCTCCTGACACTGAATTCCAAAGCGAGGCGACACGGTGGCACGTGATTGGCGCATAGGGATTATTACTCATAGGGGTCAAGTGTCGTGGTGCCAATGAAAAGCCAAGCTTTGACAGCCAAGCAAGAACTCGCAGCCCACATCGTTTGCCTCGGTGTCTTCACCGGGCTCTGACGGTATTCGTATGCGGCATGGAGTGGCCCGTCACCGGTTGGGAGCATCCGGTGCGGAGCCTTCGACGAGCGACGCCCGCGGCCGTGCCAGCATCAAGGAGTTTTGTTCATTTGGAAGGGGAGTTGGGGCGCGTTCAGAAGACGGGGAACGCATCCAGGAACTTTAACGCCTTACTGGCACGATGTGGACGGCACGACCATCGCGTTTATCACCGGCAGTAAGTCTGTCGATCAATCCCCTGAGATGCTGGTCATCGTATACCCCGCCCCATTGTGCGGTTCAGTTCGTTGCTGGGGCTGTTACAAACCGCACAGCTAACGCCTACAACGCTATGCCGGTTTTCTCTGGGTTCTGTCGCAAACTTGAAGTATAGGCAATTTTCAGCGCCATTTCCGGTCCTGGCAGCGGCGCTAAGCCGTTGACTTTACAACAGCCGGTCAGCGCGAACTCGCCACTATCGACAAGTAAAGACCGAATTTGCGACAGAACCGGTCTGACGACGGGTGCTGTCGACGGTGCAATCGTTGGTGGTCCATTTGGAGTGGCTCTCTGTGGGGCGATTGGCGCGATTGTTGGTGGGACGCTTTCAGCACCCAGTCTGCTCAGGTTCAGCAGTATGCCGTAACCTAAGGCACGCCGTCTGCGTATGTTCAGGACCAGGTTATTGTGGGAGCGCCTCTGCCACGGACGGTGAACTCTTACCCAGTTCCTGCGGGTACGGGCGTGAACACGCAGTATCAGTACTCGGTTCTGACAGCGCGCCGTGCTGGTTGATCCGCGGACCCACCGGGTCATCGGGTTGATCGAGTAATCCATACCAACGCGGGAGGAGGGGCGGTTCAAGGCGCAGCCCTTTTTTGCGGTTGCCTGCGCAAACTGAGCAACCGACAGACCCGTCCGAGGATTGTCTTGGGAGTCTGCCGGAATGGGCCTCGATGGACATCCACAGCTTACCCGCTGAGCAGAAAAGCTCCGCCTGTCAGGCAGGGAAGGGGAGCTTTGCTGATTTTATCAGGTCGGGATCATGATCCACCTCAGAGCAGGCGACCGCTCAATCAGCAGGATCTCGCTTGCATCGAGACAGTAGCAGGTCCGGGTCAATACGGTCGTGCAACGCGAGCGGTTGATGCGCATCTGGCCTGACGATTCCAGGAGCCAGAGGGTCTTTGGCGTGACCCGGTACACCACGCACCAGTGGTCGGTTGTGCCTGTGATGCCGATCAGCGCCACGCGCCGTAATCCCAATTCCCTGATACACGGCAGCCCACAGGTTGGGCAGGGTGCGAGTCTCGCACTTCAAGTTTCGACTCTGAATGCGACCCTGACCCGCAAACACCATGAGCCGCTTCAGTTGGGCGAAGTACACCCAATGGGGAGGGGGCTGGTGGAGGTGTTCACAGTCCTCTCCTGGTCCATTCTGAAAAACTGCAGATCGAATGCTTGGGCTTCCTGAGACCCGCCGGCCGTGTCGTACCCGGCAATTGACAGCTGACGTGGCGCAGGATCACCATTCGACGGTGGGGGGCGCCACAAGGATGGCTGCCATGGACACTTTCGACCACATCCTGAACTGGAAGCTGAAGCAGGGCTCGCACACCTTTCCCGGCCAGGACGGCGGAACCTGCATTAACGAAGCGGCTATCGTCGCGGCAGGCTTTCCATACCGGCCCGTCCGCTCCGTGCAGGACATGCCGGACTGCTTCTCGCGCCCGATCTGTGCGCTCGTGATGCAACTGAACGATGAAGCTACCGATGAGGAGCGCCAGCACCTGCTGCCCTTCGTCACCCGCCTGGCCTGCGCTGACACGCCAGAGATTGAGCGGGAGCGGGAGGTCTACATCGCTTCCCGCCTGAGGCACCATGTTCCGTTCCGGGGACGGCTCGAAATCCTCAGGGGTGCGCTCACCATCGGACGGCAGGCTGACCTGCTGGCGCCCGAGGAGGTGAGGACACGCATGGCTGTCGTTAAGCAGAACGCTGCAACACCTACCTCCGTGGCTGACCATCCCATGTTCGCCAAAATCAAGAGCTGGTTCGGCTCGGCCAAGAACACAGAGCCTGTGAGCTGACTGGTCGATCCCTCCCAGAGGCGCGGGAGAAGAGACTGGGATGTGGGATTGCCCCGCATCCTGAGTCAGAAGGTTCTAAAATAGAGTGCCTTAGTTCATGCGCCAGGAGCAGGCCTCTTGGGTCATGGGGCTTTGGAGATATACGACGAAGTTTGAAAGTAGTCTGTTGTCGTTGAGCTGCATAGCACGAAGAATATTTAGCAATACAGAGTCTATTTGAATCTCTCTCTGTCAGAGCTAGAATCTAGCTTGAGTATTAAATGGCGGAAATGCGGTAAGTCCACTGCAACGTGACTGGATCCATCCAAGCGCTCGACTCATTCTGACTCAGCTTTTCAGTGGAAATCGTAACCAGGATTAATCGATTCTTACAGAGCGACTCCACACGTAACACCGAATCGGTTCATCTCTCATGTGTTGGGAGAGAGTGGGGTAAACAACGTCCGATAGCTTAAGGCAGCAAGATCATCAGCGCTTCCGAGAGGTCCCTCGCCAGACGGGCTTCCGGGAGATTGTTGTGTTGGTGCTTGAAGAAGCCGGTGGCGAGATCAGTGCCCGCACAAGAGAGGGCATCGGTCTCATCGGACTGCGATTAATCCCCGACCTCGCGACACTCTTCGAACGGGAGAAGACAACCGTGAACTAAGGCTAGGCAAAGCAAAAGGCCCACGAAGCTGGAAACTTCGAGGGCCTTTGGAGTCACCGAGGGATCGGCGACAGGAATGGTGTAGCAACCTCCTTATGCCATCCCGACAAGCTGTGTGTCAAGAACATCGGTTTCGGTGAACGCTCCCGCTTTGCCCTCACAATGGAGGGCACGATGCAACCCGCATCGTCTGGAGGCCGGCGGCTGAGACACGCTGCTTTGGCTGCGAGGAAGTTTGCGCTCGAATCCGGGCGCACTGTTACACGAAAGGAGCTTTCAGCCTCTGCTCGTGATGCTGAAAGGGCGCTCCGTCTGAGCGCGCCGCAACGACTGGTCTTGAGCCAGCTTGTCGTCTGTTGGGGCGAACAGCACATCAACAGGCTGCTCGTCTGGCCGTCCAACCAGCGGCTGACGGCGGCCACCGGACTGTCGGAGCGGTCAGTCCGCAATGCCATCCGGGCGCTGATTGAGTTTCAAGTGCTCATCCCGAAGGACTCCCCGAATGGCAAGCGCTACGCCGTTCGGGACGAAAAGGGGAATGTTGTCGATGCCTTCGGCTTCGATCTAACGCCGCTCTATGCACGCCGAGGCGAGTGGGCCGCCGCCACCGCTGAGCAACAGCAGCGAAAGGAACTTCTAAAGCGCTCCTTTGACGAGATCACGGTCTGCCGTCGTGCCACCGAAGCGGCTTTGAGTGCACTGGCCCAGTACTACCCCGCTGTTGATCGTGCTGCTCTTGAGAACCACCTCAGTACACTGAAAGCTCGCACCCCAAAACGCTCCGGGGCGACACTCCCGGCTGGGCTCGTCGAGGTCTGGAACGAGATCAGACAGCTCGCTGAAGAAGCCTTCTATCAGGCAAGCTGTGACGGCACGACATGCCGACACATAGAGGCAGAGAATGAATCCTTGAGTAAGACTTGTCACAATGGCCGCCAGGATGACATGGAGCCTGCTGCTCAGACCGCTTTACCCACTGAGCTGTCGCTACCAACCTTGATCGTCGAAGCATGCCCCGTGATCTCCGATTGTGCTCACCCGATCCGAGACGCTGCCGACCTTGTTTCGGCCGGGCGCTTTCTTCGAGCCTCCTTGGGGGCTCACCCAAGCGCCTGGACTGAGGCCGTCGAGGCCATCGGAGCCATCCATGCTGCAACAGCTGTGATCTACGTCCTGCAACTCTATGACGACGATGTCTCGAGTGGCAAACACAGCATCCGAAACCCTGGTGGGTACTTCCGGTCTATTATTCGCCTCGTTAAGGGCGGCGAAATCGACCTTCAGACTGAGCTGCTTGCCTTGCGGAGACACAAGCTTGCGCAAGTGGACAAAGTCGGCCGGCCGGGGAGTGAAGTATGTTGTGGCCCGAGTCGAAAGACTTGGGTGCATGAGGTACCCTCCCAAGGAAGCGTGCAGCAGCCAGCCATAACTCGTGTCTGGCGCACGGGTCATCGGAAGGGCACTGCGGGGTTGCCATTTGAAGGGCAGCTGATGGCTGTGACGTCGGGACTATGACTGGGGCAAAGGCCCTATGGGAGGACGATTCTTATGGAACTTGGACTCTACACCTTCGGCGACGTGGGCGCCGATCCGGTGACGGGACGCCGGGTTGGCCCGGCGGAGCGCCTTCGCAACCTGGTGGAAGAGATTGTCCTGGCCGACCAGGCGGGACTGGATGTGTTTGGTCTCGGCGAGCATCACCGGCCCGACTATGCCGTTTCAGCGCCTGCTGTAGCGCTGGCAGCCGCAGCGACCCAGACAAAGCGCATTCGTCTGACAAGTGCGGTGACGGTGCTTAGCTCCGATGACCCTATCCGCGTGTTTCAGCAGTTTGCCACCCTCGACAATCTGAGCCAGGGGAGAGCCGAGATCATGGCCGGCCGCGGCTCCTTCATCGAGTCTTTTCCGCTCTTCGGCTACGACCTTGATGATTACGACACGCTCTTTGCCGAGAAGCTGCAACTCCTGATGCAACTCAACGAAAGCGAGCAGGTCAGCTGGCCGGGCGGGAAACATACTCCCCCGATCACAGACCGTGGTGTCTATCCGCGGCCCTATCAGGAGAAACTGCCGATCTGGATCGCGGTCGGTGGGACACCGCAGTCCCTCGCTCGTGCCGGGGTGCTCGGTCTGCCACTGGCTCTCGCCATCATCGGGGGAGAGCCAGCGCGCTTTGCACCCCTGTTCGACCTCTACCGGCAGGCGGCCCAGCGCGCAGGCCACGATCTGACAGCCCTAAAGACATCGATCAACGTGCACGGCTTTGTCGCCACGACTACGCAAGAGGCTGCCGACACCTTCTATGCCCCGCAGGCGGAGGTGATGAACCGGATTGGGCGGGAGCGCGGTTGGCCGCCGACCAGCCGCCAGCAGTTCGACGTGGCACGGGGACCCCGCGGGGCGCTCTTCGTCGGAAGCCCTGCAGAGGTGACAGACAAGATCCTGGCCGCGCATGAGATCTTCCGGTTCGACCGCTTCCTGATTCAGATGGCCATTGGCGTGATGGACCACGTCAAGCTGATGAAGGCGATTGAAATCTTCGGAACGAGGGTGGCGCCGGAGGTGCGAAAGGCGCTCCGATCGTAATGGTAGGCGGTATGAACGAATTTCTGAGGAATGGCAGGAGGCAGTCGTTGGCGACCGCACTCCCGCAAAGATCATTTGCGATTGCCTCTTACGGCACGCACCGCCGGATTACCCTAGCGAGCCGCTGTGAGAATGCCTTTGCATCAGCCGGGAGTTCACCGTCCAGGATCCGAGCCTCGTCCAACAGGAGATGAGCCGCGTCTTCACGAAGCGTCTGCTCACTCTCGCCAAGGTTGGCGAGAGCCATCACGAGGTCATGGTGCGGGTTGATCTCGAGAACGGGTTTGGCTGCAGATGTCAGCTGACCCGCGCGGGCGAGAAGCCGCTCGAGCTGGCGGTCCATGCCGGTCTCAGACGCCACAAGGCAGACGGCGCTTTCCGTCAGCCGCTCGGAGGCGCGCACATCGGCGACGGCCTCGCCCAGGGTGGCCTTCACGGATTGGATGAACTGCGTCACCGCTTCTGGCACCGGCGCGCCCGTATTCTCCTTGGCCTCGGTCAGCGGGATCTGCGCCAAGTCGGCACCGCCCTGGGTGACCGACTTGAACGGCTTGCCCTCGTAATCGACGCCAGCCGTGACCCAGAAGCTGTCAACCGCATCCGGCAGCAGCAGCACCTCGATGCCGCGGGCCCGGAATCCTTCGAGCTGTGGCGAGGCCTCGAGCCGGGCGAGATCCGTTCCCGTCACGTAGTAGATCGCGGTTTGGTTCTCCTTAAAGGAACCGACATAATCCTTGAGCGAGCGCCACCCGCCACTTGACGCGGTGGTCTTGAACCGGGCCAGTCCCAGCAGGTTCTGGCGCCGCTCGAAATCCTCGTAGAGCCCTTCCTTCAGCACCGGCCCGAAGGTCTCCCACACCTTGGTGTAGGCCTCCGCATCGTTCTGGGCGAGCTTCTCAAGCTCGCTCAGGATCCGGCTGGTCACGCCCTTCTTGATGGCAGCGAGAAGTGGGCTTTCCTGGATCATCTCGCGCGAGACGTTGAGCGGCAGGTCGGCCGAGTCGACCAGTCCGCGCACGAAGCGCAGGTACCGCGGCAGGAGCTCGGCCTCGTCGGTGATGAAGACCCGCTTCACATAGAGCTTCATCCGTCCGTGACGGTCGGGATCAAACAGGTCGAACGGCGTGGAGCCCGGCACGAAGGCCAGGGCGGTATATTCGTGGCGGCCCTCGGCCCGGAAATGCACCGTCAGGGCCGGCTCATCGAACTGGCCGGCCACGCTGCGGTAGAAGTCGGTGTAGTCCTCAGGCGTGATCTCGGAGCGTGGCTTCACCCAGAGAGCAGCGCCGTCGGCGACCTCCTGCGGCTCCGCTCCGGGCTTCTCGACAAGGGAGATGGGCACGGGGACGTGGCCCGACTGCTCCTTGACGATGCGCTCGAGCCGGTAACGATCTGTGTAGGATGTTGCGTCTTCCATCACGTGGAGGATCACCCGCGTACCGCGGGCCGGGGCTTCATCGAGTGCCGCGGGCGCGACCGTATAGGAGCCCTTGCCGTCGGACGACCAGATCGTAGCCTCCTCACTGCCGGCCCGGCGTGAGACGACATCGACCCGGTCGGCAACCATGAAGGCCGAATAGAAGCCAACACCGAACTGGCCGATTAGCTGGGCTCCTTCGCCGCCTTGAGCCGCCTGGATCCGGTCCATAAACGCCTTGGTGCCCGAGCGGGCGATGGTGCCGAGCGCCTCGATCATCTCGTCCCGGCTCATACCGACGCCGTTATCCTCGATCGTCAGGCGGCGGTTGTCGGCATCGATCAGCAGCGTGATCCGGGACTTGGGATCATCGCCGAGCAGGACAGGGTGGGAGATCGCCTCGTAGCGCAGCTTCTCGCAGGCATCGGCCGCGTTCGAGATCAGCTCGCGCAGGAAGACGTCCTTGTCGGAATATACCGAGTGCACCATCAGGTGCAGCAGCTTGGCGACATCGGCCTCGAAGGAGTGGCTCTCAGGGGCGGGGGTGCTGTCAGCAGTCGTCATGGCGTGAGATGAACCTTGTTGCTCCGGCGGGCGATGAGATGGCTGCCGACGGTCAAGATTTCAAGTCTCGCGTATGCCTCAAACAAGCGCGTACCTTGGAGGAATGCTTGACGCAGGCTAGCGCGCCGACCGGAACCTCCCGAAGGCGGTGATCCTCTGGGTGCAAGGCTCGACCTCGCGCCGGTAGACCTCGCGCCGGAAAAAAGTGCGCCCTGCCTGATGGAGCAGTTGCGCAACAAGCCACAGGCGGGGCATTGCCTCGCACGAGACTGGACGGAGAGCCCCATGATAGAGTTCGACGGTAGTCCACAAGAGTGATACACACGGCGCCATTGAGGGCGACGTAAGTGGTTGATTCTGCTGTATTCTCAGGGGCGGATGTACAATCCTCACCTGGGTGCAGACCAAGAATTCAGAGAGCTTTCCTAGTCTGCCAGTTCCGGGATTTTTGCGCGACGGAGGGGCCTCGCCTTACGTGCAGGTTCATGATCCCCACCAAGAAATTAAGCTATTTTCTTTTAGGAATTGGGCAGCAGTTCACAATAGCGCCGTCGATGTTACTTGACGTAGAGGTCCGCCTCACGCTCGGCTGACGCTTCCTCGGCCAGCCATTGTCTGAACAGTGTTAGGTGCCGATCCGTCGCACGGCTCCCATGGAAGAGCAGGTGATAGTTTCCGGCGCTGCGTATTCCGGGCTTGAACGGACAGATCAGGTCGCGGGCTGCTTCGTAATGTCTGAGAAGCACAGTTGGTACAATCGCGACCCCCTTACCAGAACGCGCCGCTTCCATGGCCATAAAGAAGTGTCCGAAATAAAGCGCATCCCGGTCGGGAACTAGCGAGGATCCATTCGCCCTGAGCCAGTCATGCCAGGCATATCGGCGCGTCGTGACATGAATAAGCCGGTAACGCGCGAGGTCGTCAATCGACATAAGTGGACCATTTACATCGATCAGTTGCTGAGCGCAGACAGGGGCAAGTACATCGGGGAACAGCAAGTCCGAATGGATGCCACGCCAATCCGTGACCATGTCCATTTCTATTCTCGGGTTGTCGGAACCGAATTCCTCTCCCGGGATACGACCGACACGGATCGCCAGATCCGCGCCTTTTGCCTGAAGGTCTACCGGCTCAATTGAGTTGATGATGCGCACCTCGGCTTTGCCTTGTGCTTCCGAGAATGCAGCTAGACGGGGCATGAGCCAGAACGACGAGATCGTTGGGAGAACGCTGATCGTTATGACCTCCCGGCGTCCCTCGCATCGCAGGCGTCCGGTTGCACTCTCAACTTCGTCGAGGGCCCTTCCTATCGAAATAAAATACTGTTCGCCCTCAGGTGTGAGCTCAACCTTGCGGATCGACCTCGTGAACAGCGCCACGCCCAGATGCTCCTCCAGAAGCCGAATCTGGCGACTGACGGCACCCTGAGTGACCAGCAATTCCTCTGCAGCCTTAGTAAACGACAAAGTTCGTGCAGCAGCCTCGAAAGCTCGCAGAGCGGATAATGGAGGAAGCTTGCGTCGCATGGTCCTGGATCCCGAGGCCATCTTATCGCAAGCCTACCTCATATTGTTCGAAGATCCAGCCCCGCCCCCTTGCTCATGCATGAGCTATTGTCATCCATGGCGCACAATTAATCATTTGTTGGTGCATCGAGAAGTCCTCTAGCTTTGATCCTATTCCAGGGATGCTCTGGCTGAGGAGAGCCGCAAGGCATCTGCAGCCAGAGCCAGACCCGACAAAGGGGACGGCTTGTGACAACATACGTTGCGCCTGTCTTCGAGGTCCAGGGAGTTGCAAAGCACTACGGTGCAACCTGCGCTCTTCGCGATGCGTCCCTACGCCTGTTTCCCGGACGGGTTCACGCTCTTCTTGGAGAGAACGGGGCCGGCAAGAGTACGATGGTGAAGATCATTGTCGGGGCCATTCAGCACGAACAAGGCGCAACCACGATTGATGGCTCTGCTGTACGCTTCCGCTCAGTCCAGGAGGCTATCGCAGCCGGAATCATTCCGATCTACCAGCACCTGAGCCTATTTCCCCATCTCAGCATCATCGAAAATCTTTCGGCCTTCTCGTATGGCAGCACGAGAAGCCTTTCGGCGAAGTCCGCCACCATCAGCCGCCAAGAAGCAGAGACCTGGCTCAAAGCCGTCGGGCTCGATCTGGATCCCGAGACGCCTGTTGAAGCTCTCTCACTCGGCGAACGGCAGCTTGTGGAGATTGCCCGCGGCCTTGGGCAGAAGTGCAAGGTCCTGGTGCTTGATGAGCCGACCGCTGCACTGACCCAAGAGGAGGCTGAGCGCCTCTTTGGCGTCGTCCGCACTCTGTGCTCCCAACAAACTGCCGTTCTGTTCATTAGCCACAAATTCGATGAGATCGATGCTCTCGCCGACGATGTTACAGTGCTGCGGGACGGTCGGACGGTCATCGATGGGGAGCCACGCGCAAATCTGACCCGCACAGATCTCGTTCGCGCGATGCTCGGAGAGGCCGTCGATATCGCGATCCGAGATCTGCCGCCCCCTGGAGACGTCACGGTCCGCGCGAGCAGGCTTCAACTTCACGCGAACTCATCGCCATTTGACGTTGCAGTTCGCGCCGGTGAAATCGTTGGACTTGCCGGCCTGGTTGGCTCGGGGGTGCTTGAACTAGCATCGGCTCTGGCTGGGGCTCGCTCTGCAGTCTCAGGCACGTTGAAGGTCGGCGAGCGGGCCATCCCTCTGGGTGATCGTGGAAGAGCCGTTGCTGCTGGCATTGGCTATGTTCCCAGCGACCGCCATGCGGAAGGACTGTTTCCGATGTTGACGGCGCTGCAAAACGCCTCTGCATCCATAATCAAAAGCTTCTCAACTCACGGCATTCTTCACCGAGAGGTAGAGAGTGAAAGCATCTTGCCATGGCTGCAACGCCTTAAGCTGCATCCCTTTCAACCAGATCTGCAGGCTGGAAATTTCAGTGGTGGCAACCAGCAAAAGCTCCTCATATCGCGCAGCCTATCTTTGCCGCAGCTCCGTGCTTTAATCGTTCTTGAGCCAACCCGCGGCGTTGATATTGCGGCCCGAGAGACGATTCATGAAGCGATCATTGAAGCCGCTCGAAATGGAGCTGCTGTTGTGCTGGCTTCAAGCGACCTCGATGAAGTGATGGCTCTCTCTCATCGTATCCTGGTCGTGCGCCATGGAAACGTTGAATGTGAACTTCCTTGGGGAGCCGGCCGAGCTGCTCTCATGCAATCCCTGGCAGGGAGGGCGGCTGCTTGACGGCTCTTACGGTTCCCATGAAGCAAAGCATGAAAAACCGGTTTATTCCTCCGACATCTGCTTGGCTCACGCTTGCCGTCTTCGTGCTCTTTGCACTTGCTGTCCCCCGTTTTGCAACCTTCGGCAATATAGAGAACGTCTTACGCATCGCCTCTATTCTCTGCATCGTGGCATGTGGCCAAGCGATTGTGCTCATCCTTGGTGGGATCGAATTTTCCTTCGGATCGTCCGTCGCACTTGCGAGCATCATGACGGTCCTGATGCTACCCGACCTCGGAGTTGCTGGAGGTTTTGCCGCGGGAGCGGGCGTCATTTTGCTCGTTGGTGCTTTGAATGGAGCGCTCATTGCACGTTTTGATCTCCCACCCTTTCTAGTCACACTGGGTATGCTTATGGCCGTGGCCGGCTTTGCTGCAACGTTAGCCGGCGGGCTTCCGATTGACGCTCCCCTCACCGACGCCTTCACCTGGCCCGCGCGTGGTCGCGTTGGCGGTGTGCCTGTGCCGATCATCGCCGCGGTCCTGAGCCTCATTGCTCTCTATGGACTTCTTACCCACACCCACATAGGTCGCCTCTGGTATCTCGTAGGAGCGAATTCCGAAGCTGCGAGATTGTCAGGGATCAGGGTCAGGCTTACCATTTTCGCGGGCTACATCGTTGCCTCAGGGTTCTGTGCGTTAGCATCCGTTATCCTGACAAGCCGTGTTGGATCAGGCCAGCCGGGCCTTGCTCCCAATCTGCCCTTCGAAACCATCGCGGCCTGCGCCATCGGAGGTATCCCGCTCTCGGGAGGGCAGGGGCGCGCCTCACAGGTCCTCTGCGGCGTGCTGATCATCGCCATGATGAACAATGCAGTCGTTCTGCTGAACCTCCCTGTCGCCTACCAGCAGCTCATGATGGCAGCTGTCATTCTTGGAACAGTTGTTTTGCAAAGAGCGTCCGCTCCAATCCAAGTGATGTGGCATCTCCTCGCCAGAAGAGGCGGGTCACAATGAGAGTTCATGCCCCGGTCCTTCGCTCCGGCGGACGTTTCCTTGTGGCACCCTTATGTCTTGGGATTGGGGTCGTCGCATTTGCGACCACCGCACCCGAGTTTCTCAGCACAGGCAATCTTCAGAGCATTGTCGCCCAGATGTGGATTCTGGGGCTCTTGGCCGTCGGTCAGATGTTCGCCATCGCGTCCCGCGGCTTTGATATTTCAGTGGGTGCGACGGTTGCACTATCGAGCACCATCGCTGCGCTTGGCGCCAATTTCTTCGGCTTACCAGGTCTCTTCCTCGGTCCCTTAGCCGGTCTTGGCGTTGGAACGTTGAACGGGGTTCTCATTGGGTTCGTCGGCGTCCAGCCGATTGTTGCCACCCTGGGAATGTTGGTCGGGGTTCGCGGCCTCTCGCTGCTGCTCACGGACGACGGGCAGGTTGTGCCGCTCAATGACACAGCCACAGCCGCTCGGCTGGCATTCGATCCGGTTCTTGGATTGCCGCCGGCCTATTGGGGAGCTGTTGCCTTCGTCGGGCTCGCTGCCTGGATTCTGAACCGCCTCGCAGTGGGACGGCGCATCCTCATGCTGGGCTCGAACCCTGACGCGGTTCATTTGGTCGGCATCAGCTATGCCCGCACGCAGATCCGAGCCTACCAACTCTGCGGTTTTTATGCCGGCCTTGCCGGTGTGCTGCTGACCGTTCGGGCGGGAACCGGTCTCCCAACCGAGGGAACGGGCATGGAGTTACAATCCATTGCGGCAGCTGTAATTGGCGGAACCGCGCTGTCAGGCGGAGTCGCCCGCGTGTCCTCCGTCGTGCTCGGAGCAGCTTTTGTTCAGGTTCTCCTCACCGGCCTGAACCTTCAGGGCGTCTCGCCCTTCGTTGCCCAGATCGCGGTTGGCCTGGTGATCATTGGCTCAGGCCTCCTCGAATATGCCGTCCGGTACTTCGCCCCAGTCAACTCAAGGAGTCGAACATGAGAAAGACGACGATAACGCTTCTCGGAGGCCTCAGCCTTCTTGCCTCGATCGCGACGATGGCAAGCACAGCCGTGGCTCAAGAAAAGACGATTGGTGTAGCTGTTCCCAATCTTGCCTCGTCCTTCTGGATTTCTGCCGTGTATGGAATCGAGGACGAAGCAAAGAAATCTGGGACCAAGGTGCTCAAGCTGAACGCCGGTGGCGACGCCAATTCGAGTCAGCAGATCGCCCAGATTCAGGACCTGATGCAGCGCAAGGCCGACGCAATCATCGTCGGGGCGACGAACGGAGACGCGGTGAAAGCAGTTGTCGAGCAGGCGATTGAGCGAGGAATTTCCGTCGTTGGAATTTCGTCCCCGCCAAACACACCAAAGCTCGCCTCGACCGTCAGTGCAGATCACTACGACATGGGCAAGCTCCAGGCTCAGTGCCTTTCAAAGGCGCTCGGGAACAAAGGCAATGTCGCGATGATGGCTGGCCCGACTGGACAGGCCTGGTCAGATCAACGCGCAAAAGGATTCAAAGATACCCTGTCCAAGGAGGCGCCGGACATGAAAATAGTGGCCGAGTCTCGTCTTGCGGACAATCGCAATGCAGCACTCACAACTGCAGAAGACTGGACGCAGCGGTTTCCTGATCTGAACGGCGTTTATGCCGCAACGGATGACATGGCGGCTGGCGTGGTCTCCGCGCTGAAGTCGGCTGGAAAGCTGAAGGGCGTCAGGGTCTCAGCTTCCAACCTGAGCCCGACGGCGCAACAACTCCTCAAGGACAGTGAGCTGGTCTGTACGTCGATCCAGCAAGTCGTGGCGCAGGGCCGCGCCGCGTTGAAGCAGGCCGTGGCCGCAGCCAACAAGCAGCCTGTCGAAAAGGAAGTGGTGCTACCGGCGCTCCTGGTCACTTCGGACAACCTGTCCTCCGTCGACTTGAGCAACGTCGTTGCGCCGAGCGATTACCGTCCCTAATCTATAGCGAGGCAACAATGCTTCCTTCGCACGGTCGTTTCCCATACTCAGGAATCGTCAACCGCCCGGCCTTCACATGGCCGGGTGACAAGAGGCTGGCCGTCTATTTCGCGCTCTGTGTGGAGCACTTCTCTTATGGGACTGGGCTCGGCCTGCCATATTCACCAGGCTTAAGCCACCCCAACACCTACAACTGGGCGTGGCGCGAGTACGGTAATCGCGTCGGGGGCTGGCGACTCATTGAGCTTTTCGAAGAGTACCAGCTGCCGATCACCGTTCTCCTGAACACCGAATGCTATGACCATTGTCCGGAACTTGTCGCCGCACATCGCAAGCGCGGCGACGAGATCGTCGCTCATGGCCGCACGAACTCAGAACACCAGAATGGAATGTCTCCTGAGGCGGAGGCGGGCCTCATTCAAGAGGCGACAGATGCGATCAGGAAGCACGAAGAGAAGCCGCCACGCGGTTGGATGAGTCCTGGTGCCCATCCCAGCGCCAACACCGAGGATCTCCTCGCTGAGGCCGGCTACGCTTATACGCTTGATTGGCCGATGGATGATCAGCCTGTCTGGATGCAGACCCGTGGAGGACCGCTTCTGAGCGTCCCCTACCCACATGAGGTGAATGACGTCCCGATGATCGTCATGCACGATGGTACTGCCCCAGCATTCGCTGACATGGCGATCGATAACTTCGACGAGTTGCTGGCACAATCAAAGCACCAGTCCCTCGTCTACGGCATCACCATTCACACGTTCATCATCGGACAGCCGTTCCGAATCAAACAGTTCCGCCGTGTCCTCGAGCACTTGGCACAACACAAGGACGAGGTCTGGTTCACAACGTCGGGGCAGATCGCCGATCACTACGCATCGCGGTTTCCACCACCCGGCAGCGATCACTAGAGGGCTTAGATCATGAGCACAGTTTCGAACGCAGCGGCACGTCCGTCGCTGCGGGTGGCAGTCGCCGGCCTAGGTGCAGTGGGCCAAAAGATTGCACAGGTTCTCGACGAAGGCTTGCCAGGTTGCAAGCTCGCGGCGGTCTCGGCCAATGATCGCAAGAGAGCCGAGGAGCGGTTGTCCCAACTCAAGCAGCGGGTGCCGGTGGTTGCCATCGAGGAGCTCGAGCCCCTCGCCGACGTCGTTGTCGAGTGTGCACCTGCGCAGCTCTTGCCCACTATAGCGGAGCCGTTTCTGAAGGCAGGCAAGACTGTGATCGTGCTAAGTGCTGGTGCGATCCTGTCTCACGAAGCCTTAGTTGAGGTGGCGCGGGAGCACGGGGGGCAGATCATCGTACCAACGGGTGCCCTAATCGGACTCGATGCTGTTACGGCTGCGGCTGAGGGCACCATTCACTCAGTCCGGATGATCACACGCAAGCCCGTGAAAGGACTGGTTGGAGCACCCTATCTCGTTCAGAACAATATCGAGATTGAACATATCAGAGAGCCGGTCCGGGTATTCAATGGCACTCCGCGAGAAGCCGCTATTGGTTTTCCGGCCAATTTGAACGTGGCTGTCGCACTGTCGCTCGCGGGGATCGGCCCTGATCGGACGACGCTGGAGATCTGGGCAGATCCGTCGCTTAAGCGCAATACGCACCGCATCGAGGTGGACTCGGACTCAGCGAGTTTTTCGATGTCGATTGAGAATATACCATCAGATAACCCGAAGACAGGGCGGATTACAGCCCTCTCCGTTATCGCATGCCTCCGGAAGATGAGGGCCCCTCTGCGAGTAGGCTCATAGTCAGCGCCTGAAACCCTTTCACCAGTACCGACGGCTCAACCCCGGGTTGTCGATCTACTGCGACATCCAGAGCTATTCAAAGAGGAAATGCCATGATGGATTCGATCGCCCCGACAATCGATCATCAGAAGAAAGAGGAGATTCGCCTCCGCTTTCTCAAGGTCGACACCTCTAATGTCGCCGATGTTCTCGACAATTTGGGCTATCCAAATCAAGGACTGGCAGCAGAGTTCTCACCTTTCCCAGCGACCAGCGGTCGCCTGGCGGGCTGGGCATATACAATTCGGGGTCAGATGACGCCGTTTCCGCTCGGCGGAGATCCAGAAAAGATGAAGGCTTGCCAGGGCATCTCGCCTGGCGAGGTTACTGTCTGGAGCGGTGACGGGGAGGGTATCTGCTATTTCGGAGAACTCATCGCCATCGGGATGAAGGAACGTGGCTGCGTGGGATCTCTCGTCGACGGAGGTATTCGGGATGTCCGCTGGATCGGCCAGCATGAATTTCCCGTCTTTGCGAGATACAGAACACCGATTCAGTCCATTGGACGTTGGAAGGTCAATGCGTGGCAGACTCCCGTGTTTTTACGGGGCGCAACGACCAGCCTTGTGAAGATTGAGCCAGGTGATTTCATCCTCGGCGATGAGGATGGCGTCCTTACCATCCCGGCTGCGATTGTCGAACATGTCCTTGAAGAGGCAGAGAGGCTAACCAGTACAGAGGTCTCGATTCGGGCAGAGCTATCCGCGGGGATGACGCTCGCAGAGGCACTCAAGAAGTTTGGTCATGTCTGATCGTGCGACGGGAGAACTCTTAAGCATGTCACAGGATCAAGTTTCGGCGCGGCTCACTGAGCGTGGACTGTCGGTGACGAACGACGAGGTGAAAGCGGTTACCACTGACCTTGGCCGCATATCTGCTATGATGGAGCGTCTTGAGCCGACACTTAAGGCAAGCGACGATACGAACGCTTTCGGTCGGATGCTCGAGACGTTCTCTAGGCCTCAAGTCTCAAGCTCCTCCGCGTGGATGGAGTGGGAAGCCAATCGAGATGGACCGGTTCCTGCAACGGATCGTGCCCTAGAAAGAGCCGCTGATACTGCCCATCAGCTCAACTGCTTCATCGAGATTTTCCCGAGAAAAGCAGAACAGCTCGCAAGGCGTCTTCACGAGGAGAACCACAGCACGCAATACCCACTTTATGGCATCCCATTCGCTTATAAGGATGTGCTTTCTACGGCGGACCGGCATCCAACAGCGGGAGTCGGGCAGGGCTACCAGTGGGAAAGCCAATCGCACAGTGTGGCGCTGATGCGGCTTGTAGACGCTGGCGCGATTCCGATTGGGGCGCTTAATCTCGACCCACATTGTTACACAGCTACTGGCTTCAACTCATATCATGGTCGAGTTCTAAATCCGCACGGCCCTGCCTACGCTGTCGGCGGATCGTCGAGCGGTGCCGCTGCCGCAGTTGCCGCAGGGATCGTGCCTTTCGCTCTTGGAACTGACACTGGTGGCTCAGTCCGAATTCCAGCCTCTCTGTGCGGTGTTTATGGACTGAAGCCAACGCACGGCCTCATCCAAGATCCCGGGGTCGTGCCGCTCTCTGCGTCTCACGATACGATCGGAATCCTTGCCGAAAGTCCTGCTCGCATAGGGCGAGTTCTGGGCGTTATCTCCGATTGGCCGCGAGACGCCACCGCGAAGGTGGAGGATAAGGGGCAATCCCATCCGCGACATAGCCTTGGAGTGACGCTGGAAGGTGTTAAGATTGGAACGAACACCGCCGAGCTGCTCGCCGGCATGGACGATGCTGTTACAGGAGCGTTTCGTAGAACGTGCGATGCATTGGTGAGCTTGGGCGCGGAGTTGGTGGAAATACCATTCCCATCGATTGACGACCTCAATGCCTGCGCCTCAATCATAACATCCTATGAGGCGGATGCCGTTCACGGCGACGCCCTCGCCCGCCACCCTGAATACTATCCTCCTTCTGTTCGACGGCGCTTGTTGACAGCAGCCTGCGTCAGGAGGGAGGATTATCAGAGCGTGCTTCGGCTGAGAGGTAAGTATCTGGCCGAGGTTCTTGCCCAAGCGCTCAGCGATGCAGACATCCTTGTCTGTCCCACAATCCGCATCAGCGCTCCTAGGGTCGATCACATTCCTGACGATGCCGAAGCAGGAGGGGCTTTGAGCCTAGAGTTCCTGAGGATGAATCGCCCTTTCAGCTTCTTGGGTCTGCCATCGCTTTCAATCCCCGTGGGCGTTGATGCAAACAATATCCCAATAGGCTTACAGGTCATCGGCCGTCCATTTTCCGATTACGATCTGCTGGCGCTGGCAGAAACTATGCGTCAGAGCCTCGACTAGGACCTGGCAGTCTCAATCTGTTCTGACGTAACCGGGATCCCGGACTAAGCGCAGTAAGTGCCTCATGCATGTTTACAGATGTGGGTCGCTGCTGTGCGCTGGCCTCCAGCGTCATGAGTGCAGGCGGCCCTCAGCCCAGCCTTTGAGACCTAAAGGTCAACTGGTTGGCCGACACCGTGGGAAATAGCAGGAGGCAGTCGTTGGCGACTGCACTCCCGCAAAGATCATTTGTAGATGCGTCTTACGGCAGGCTCCGGCGCATGACCCTAGCGAGCCGCTGCGAAAATGCTCTCGCGTCGGCTGGCAGCTCACCATCCAAGATTGGTGCCTCGTCCAGCAGGAGATGGGCCGCGTCTTCTCGCAGGGTTTGTTCGACATCTCCTAGATCTGCCAGGGCGACAATGAGGTCATGGCGCGGGTTGATCTCAAGGATTGGTCTTGCTGCCGATCCTAACTATCCTGCTCGAGCCAGGAGCCGCTCCAGTTACCGGTCCATGCCAGTCTCGGGTGCCACCAGGCGGACAGCGCTTTCTGTATCGTCGATCCTGCCAAGGTCGTGCGCACGGCTCTGCAGAATGCAGCGTCCTTGGCTGGCCTGCTGGTCACCACCGAGGCCATGGTTGCCGAGGCTCCGAAGAAGGAATCCGGACCGGCCATGCCAGGTGGTGGTATGGGCAGCGGCATGGGTGGCATGGCCTTCTAAGTCCTGCTCCTATCATCCCACTGGAAAGCCATCGGATCACTCCGGGGCCTTTTTCACTGGTGCAGAAGCGAACGTACGAGCACCGAGATCTTGACGAGCGAGTTCCCGCGCGATCACAAGTCCGACGACATCTGTGCCGAGGACGATCACATCGAGGTGGTCCATAGAGTTCGATCCGTCGTGTTGAACGATCTATGATGCCGGCGCGTCACAAATGAATTGGCCGCTCACTACATCAAATCCAGTGGCCGGCGGCGTGTTGATGGCGCAGGCCTCCGGCCGGGCTCGCGCGAGGAGGCGGCCGTGCCCACCTGCAGCGAGTCGCTCACCCTCGCGACAAACAACTGTGCCGCGCGCCATCGTCATCACAGGCATGCCTGTCACATGGCGTCCCTCATAGGGTGTCCAGCCAAGGCCGTCGTGCAAGGCCTCGGGAGTGATCCTAATCTGCTTCTTGGGGTCCCAGATGACAAGATCGGCGTCAGCGCCTGGGGCGATGACACCCTTGCGGCCCGCGAGGCCATAAAGGCGCGCGGGCTCGGTGGCCGTCACCTCGACGAACCGCTCGATTGATAGACGTCCAGTCCCGACGCCCTCCGAGAAAATGAGGGGAAGCCGAAGCTCCAAGCCGGGCATGCCGTATTGGACTCGGTTGAAGGCGGTGTCAGGACCATCTCTCAGCTTGCCGTCCGGACCCTCCATCACGAAGGCAGAGTGATCCGAGGACAGGATCGACAGTGTGCCATCATTTAGGGCCGACCACAGCGCGTCCTGACTCGCCCTGTCGCGCAGTGGAGGGCTGCAGCAGAACTTGGCAGCTTCGAAGGACGGCCGGTCGAGGGCCTCGCGTGTCAAGACCAGATACTGAGGGCAGGTTTCAGCATAGATGGGGAAGCCGCGCCTCCTGGCCCAGCGGACCTGTTCAACCGCTTCCGCGCTGGACATATGAACGAGCACGATTGGAATGTTGACAAGCTCTGCTAAGGAGACGGCATGGTGCACCGCGTCGCGCTCCGCCAGCCTGGGTCGCGCATCGGCCAGATGGCGGATCTGGTCGTAACCCGATGCCAGGAGCTTTTCGGTGAACCACGCAATCATGTCGTGGCTCTCTGCATGGATGAGCGGCATCGCCCCCTCGCGTCGGACTGCTGTCAGAACGTCGAGCGCCGCCCGGTCGTCGAGACGAAGGGCATCGTAGGTGAGATAGATCTTCACCGACGTGAAGCCCTCATTCACGAGCGCAGGTAGATCAACGTCCAGCGTCTGCTGCGAGGCATCCGTCACTATCAGGTGGAAGCCATAGTCGAGCACCGACTTGCCTTGTGCACGGGTCTTGTACTCCTCGACCACGTGACGGAGGCTCTGGCCCCTGTGCTGGGCTGCGAAGGAGATCAGCGTCGTGGTTCCACCAAAGGCTGCCGCGACACTCGCCCCCTCGAAATCATCCGCGGTACGGGCCCCGCTTGAGACCATTTGGTCGATGTGGCAGTGGGCATCCACACCACCAGGGAGAACGAGAAGACCGCTCGCATCGATTACCTCGGCCGTAGCCGAGAGCCCTGAGCCTAGCACCGCGATCTGCCCGTCGCGGATGCCAATATCCGTTTCCGCAGTACCCCTTGGAGTCACGACTCGCCCGCCGCGGATCACTTTGTCGAAGGATTGCGTGCTCATAAGGATCTCGGCCTCCGCCGCTAAAAGGTCAGGCTGAATGCATAACGGTCTTGTTCTGCATCCGGGATACCAGGCGCACGAACGGCCAGAACATGAGGAAGTACACGATGGCCGCCGCCACGAGCGGGGTCGGGTTGTAGAGGAGACCTTGCGCGATTTGTGCCGAGCGCAGCAACTCCTGCAGCGCCACCGCAGACGCAATAGAAGTCTGCTTGACGAGCTCTACCGTGTTGCTGACCAGATCCGGCAGCACGTTGCGTGTCCCCTGCGGTGCGACAACATATGTAATGCTTTGGAGCCAGCTGAGACCTGTCGATCGGGCGGCTTCCCGCTGGCCCTTCGGTACGGATTCAAGACCCGCTCGGAAAATTTCGGCGAAATAGCTTGAGCCGTTTAGCGTCAGAGCGAGAACGGCTGCCGAGAATTCCCCAAGGTTAAGTCCGAGGAACGGAAGGCCGAAGAAAATAAAAATCAGTAGGACGAGAGGCGGGATTGCCCGCAGCGTGTCGACATAGGCAACGAGCACCATGCGTAGTGGGGTGCTGCGCAGATCTTGCGCCACTGCGATGACAAGACCGATGACAATGGACAGCGGCACCGCAACTGCCGCCAAGGCAAGGGTCAGCCACAGTCCCTCGACGAGAAGGGGCCAGACTTCCCGGAGAACGTCGAGATTGAAGAAGGTGGTGACGAGCTCGCTCATTATGACCTCGGATGGGCGTAGGCCTGCTCAAGCCAGCGTGTGAAGCGCACGAAGGGCAAGAACAGAGCGAGAAAGAGAAGCGCGCCAACCGTCAAGGCAGTCGGATTTGCAACGTTAGACTGGATGCTCGATGTGACACTAAGCAGTTCTGGAACAGCAATGACTGAGCCGAGCGTGGTGCCCTTGCTAATGCCGATGGCGCGGTTGGTGAGGGGCGGAATGGATATCCGCACTACTTGAGGCAAGATGATATAGGCAAGCGTCTGGGTGAATCCTAAGCCTGTCGAGCGACCTGCCTCCCATTGCCCTTTATGGACTGCGTTGATGCCGGCCCAGAAGATCTCTTCCGCGAATGCCGACAGAACGATCGCAAGAGCGACCACAGTGGCGGTGAACGGGTCTAGGATGAGTCCCAGATGGGGCAGCGCGAAATAGGCGAGCACGATCAGCACAAGCTGCGGAATCGAACGAAAGAAGTCGATATAGAAGATGATCAGCGCGTTCAGTGGTTTGATGCCGTAGAGCCGGATGATAGCGATCAGGAGCCCGAGCGGAATCCCGATCACGACCGTCAGCACTGACATCTCGACCGTGATGAGAAACCCCTTGAGAATATCCGGCCAGTAATCCGCCATCAGCGGAAAGTCGAAGAAGTATCGAACGATTTGATCCATCGGCTGCCGTCAGGACTTTGTACGAGTGACGAATTCGCGAATGCGGGGGTTCTGCGGCGAAACCAGGATCTCCTCCGGCGTGCCTTGCGCCAGCACCGACCCGTGATCCATGAAGACCACCCGATCTGCCACGTCCCGAGCAAACTGCATCTCATGCGTGACCACGATCATGGTCATACCCAACTCTTTCGTGCGCACCATTACGTTGAGCACTTCGCCGACCAGCTCTGGATCCAGAGCAGAGGTTGGCTCGTCGAAGAGCATCACCTGCGGTTCGAGCGCCATGGCACGGGCGATACCCACGCGTTGCTGTTGGCCGCCCGAGAGCTGAGCTGGGTAGGAGTCCGCCTTATGTGCGAGGCCTACGAGCTCAAGGTGCTTGAGGGCCTTCGCATCCGCCTCGGCCTTGGAAAGACCAATGACCTTGCGCAGAGCTAGCGTCACGTTACCAAGTGCCGTCTTGTGCGGGTAGAGATTGATGCTCTGGAACACCATGCCGATACGCCGTCGCAGAGCGTTAAGGTCCACGTTCTTGCCCGTAGCCTCGTGCCCACCGACAACGATGCGTCCACTGGTTGGCTCCTCGAGGCGATTGATGCATCGCAGGCAGGTGCTCTTGCCCGAGCCGGACGAGCCGACGATAACGACGGCGTCGCCCTTCTTGACTTTGAGGTCGATGCCGCGAAGAACTTCCACGGCACCATACGATTTACGGAGCCCATCGATGACGACGATGTCGCCGTCACCGTTGGGGCCGATGCTGTCTTGTGCAATCATCACTGGCAGGACGTCTTGCGCTCGGTAGCATCGTAGCCCTCGAAGTCGGGCGCTCCCGTGCCGGGATAGACCTTCACGGTGGAGGACCCTTCCTCCGGCGCCACACCGAACCATTTCTCATGGATTTTGGCGAGGGTACCGTCCGTCTTCAGGCACTCGACAGCTTCTTCGACCTTGGCACGGAAAGCCGTATCTTCCTTACGAAAGGCGATGCCGAAGTTCCGGCCGCTGTCGAGAACGAAAGGAACCTCGGTATTGGGAACCTGAGTCGAGACGTAGCGCGAGACGGGAGCATCTGCGACATTCGCGAACGCGCGGCCGATCATAACTGCCTGCACGGCATCCGCATTCTTGTTGTAGCGCTGGATTGAATAGCCGTATTTTGCCTCATTGTCCGTGAGCCACTTGTCCGAGACGCTGCCGTTATTGACAGTGAGTTCCTTACCCTTCAAATCTTCAAGGTTGGCGACCTTGGCGCCTTTCTTGGTCAGGAAGCCCATCCCGGTCGGCATGTAGGGTTCGCTGAACAACATCTGGGCCGCACGTTCGGCGGTGATGTTTGTCGGCGCCGGGATCATCTCGTAACGCTTTGAGAACAGGCCTGCAAAGATTGCCGAAAAGTTGCTATCGGTTACATCGATGCCTGGACGACCGAGCTTCTTCGCGATGGCATCCGCGAAATCATAAGTGAAGCCGGTGATCTCGCCTGAGGCCTTCTTGAAGCAGAACGGAGCGAAACCGAGGTCACATGCGATCTTCAGCTTTTCGTTCTGCGGGTGATCGGCATCCTGTGCTAGGGCGGGAGTTGTGAGCAGAGCGGCGAGAGCCAGGCCTTGGGCTGCAGCGCGCATTCCCTTCATCGACGAAATCCACATATCCTCTGTTCCCTTATAATTTTTGATGGAAAAAGCCCATCCATAGATCAGCGTATCAGCAGTGACCCATTCCTTGCCCATGCTATATTATGGCCAGGGCATAACGTTATGTTAAGTAACAATGTTCAAGTCACCATTGGATTTCGATGCACGTTCGCCTGCGAGGCCGTACAAGATTTTCGCGAATGCCTGAGCGACGCGCGACAGAGGTTCCAAGCGCGATTTCAGAAGGTGAATGTGCATCCGTGTGTGCGGCAGGAACGGCCGCGTCTCGATCTTGGGCCACGTACCGCCGCGGATCACGAATTCATCCACGATACCGACACCGGCTCCGGCCTGGACCAGGGAGCAGGCCACGGGCGTGAACCGCACGACAGTGTCAAACCGAAGCGATGCGCCACTTGCCGCAAGGGCGTTCTCGACATGGAGGCCATAGGGAGTTTGCGGGCCATAGCCGATTAGAGAATAAGGCGCGAGATCAGCAGGGGTAATCACGGATATCTGAGCAAGCTCATGGCCACGCGGGACGATGACCCTGAGGCTTCCCTCAAGGATGGTTGTATCCACAATGGTTGGCTCATCGACCGGTAGGACTGAAAGGGCTAAATCCACCCGGTTTGCGCTGACACGGGCTACAAGCTCCGGCAGGGTTAGAATCTCGAACTCGACCCGCACATCAGGAAAGTGGTGCCGGAAGAGGCAGATAGCCTCAGGCACGAAAGCCTGGCCGACGCTTGGGCTCGCGACAACATGCATGCCGCCTGTACCACGCTCACGCAACTCCTGCGCCAGGTTGTTGACCCGAAGCACGCCCTGGTGGACTTGATCCACTTCCGCAAAAAGGCGCTTGGCCTCGGGGGTTGGCTGGACGCGGCCTTTTACGCGCTCAAAGAGCTTCAGGCCGAGACGATCTTCCGTATATGCGAGCAACCGGCTGATCGCGGGTTGCGATACCGCCAAAAGGCGAGCCGCACCGCTAATCGAGCCTGTCACCATAACAGCGCGGAACACCTCGATCTGACGTAGATTGAAGCGCATAGAGATAACATCCGGTTATGACCTGACGCAGAAATAGCATGTTCCTGATGGGATAACACCCACTATGGTCTCTTATGGACCGGTACGTCGCGGCATGTCGCGTCGGCGAGGGGGGGACATGAGACGAATTCTGACCATGGGCGATGTTGAGGCGGCGATCGCCGGGGGATCGATCTTTGCGGCAGGGGGAGGCGGCTGGCCGGATCATGGCCGCATGCTGGGCCAGGCCGCGGTCATGACAGGCCAGCCTGAGCTCGTCACCCTGGACGAGGTTCCCGACGACGCCATCATCGCAACAGCGGCTGCCATTGGAGCCCCGGCAGGAACAACCGATTGGCAGATGCTCGGGATCGACTACGTGCGTGCCGTCGAGCTGCTGCAGGACGCGCTCGGCAAGCCGGTCTACGGGCTGATGATTGGTCAAAACGGTATGTCGAGCACGCTGAATGCTTGGCTGCCCGGTGCGGTTCTAGGCACAAAGGTCATTGATGCAGTGGGCGATATCCGGGCGCATCCTACAGGCGACATGGGATCGATCGGGCTTGCCAGCAGCCCTGAAGCGACGATCCAGACGGCGGCGGGCGGGAACCGGTCCCAGAACGCTTACATCGAGCTTGTGGTCCGCGGCACGACTGCGAAGGTCTCGCCGATCCTGCGCACAGCCTCCGACATGTCTGGAGGCTTCATTGCTTCCTGCCGCAACCCCGTTCCTGCCTCCTACGTGCGACAGCACGCGGCCCTGGGTGGTATCTCGATGGCGTTGGCGCTGGGCGAGCGTATCTTGGCTGCAAGGCCGAAAGGCGGCCGCGCCGTCATCGATGCGATCTGCGACCAGACGTCGGGCGTGGTGGTCGGCCAAGGCAAAGTCATCCGGAAATCCATCGAATATACCCGGCAGGCCTTCGATGTCGGTACCATTCAGATCGGTGAGGGGAAGAGTGCCCGTATTCTGCACGTGATGAATGAATATATGGCTGTGACCGACCTCGAAGGGCAGCGTGTCGCAACCTATCCGGACGTCATCACCACGCTCAACCACGACGGCACGCCGATCAGCGTCGGCCATGTACGGGAAAGCATGGAACTCGCCATCCTGCGCATTGTGAAAAGTCATATCCCGCTCAGCGCCAGCGTGTCGGATCCCAGCGTGTACCCCGTCGTCGAGGAGGCTTTGGGTCTCGACTTGACGAGCTATGCTCTGGGCCGGAACCGCACCGAGTTGTCCCACGGCAAGGAATAACACGCTGTTATGAAGCATGCCAGAATAAGCATGATCGGTTTTGAACGGCTGTCGATATGCTTGCCGCATGAAACGTCGGCTTTGTCCGCCACTCTCGAACAAGTAGGTTCTCATGAGCGATTTTGATCTTGTCCTTCGCGGCAACGTAGTTCTGTCAGACCGGATCATCGAAGACGGCTATGTCGCCGTTTCGGGTGGAAAAGTGGCAGCCGTCGGCACAGGCACGCCGCCCTCGGCTCGCGAGTCTCAGGATTTCCGTGGTCAATGGATCATTCCCGGCGTTATCGACGGGCAGGTTCATTCCGGCAGCCAAGCCAACCACGAAGGCATTGGCATGTGCTCGCGCGCCGCGGCAGCAGGCGGTGTGACGGTCATGGTCGACATGCCCTACGACGAGCCGGAGCCGGTTACGAGCTCAACCCTGTTCAACGAAAAGGTCGCCACGGTCCAACGTGACGCCCACGTCGATGTGGCGCTCTATGCCACGATTACGGTTGAGAATGGCCTTGATGCGATCCCGGGTCTCGTTGATGCGGGCGCATGCGCGTTCAAGTTCTCGACATTCGAGGCTAATCCGACCCGTTTCCCGCGAATTGGCGACGACACGATCCACGAGGCCTTCAGGCGCCTTGCCCCGACGGGCCTGCTCTGCGGTGTCCATAACCAGGATCAGGAGATGACGAGGCGCAACATCGCCCGGCTCGTCGAGGCCGGCGACACTGGGCCCGATGCCTTTGGCCGCGCGCACACGCCGCTGATCGAGAACCTCGCCACCGCCCGCATCTACGAGATCGGCGCGGAGACAGGCGCGCGCGCCCACGCAGTCCATGTTTCGACCTCGCGTGGCTTCGAAATCGCCAACATGTACAAGCGCGCCGGCTACAAGGCCTCTATCGAGAGCTGCGTGCAATATCTGATGCTGAACGAAGAGGAGCATGTCCGGCGCTTTGGCGCGAAGGTGAAGCATTACCCGCCGATCCGCCCAAAGGCCGAAACGGAGCTCCTCTGGAGCCATATCGCTGCGGGACATTGCGACTTCGTCTCCTCCGACCACGTCTCATGGGGACTCGAGAAGAAGGGAGATCCGAACATCTTCAAGAACACCTCGGGCGGCCCGGGCATCGAAACCCTGCTGCCGGCCTTCTGGACGGGCTGTGAGGAACACGGCATCTCACCGACCATGGCGGTCAAGCAACTCTGCGAGGGACCGGCGAAGGCTTTCCTCCTGGCCGACAAGGGGCGCCTCGAAGCCGGAGCCGATGCGGATATCGTCGTGCTGGAGCCCGGCCGCTTCCCGTTCGATCCATCGAAGAGCCTCTCCGCCGTCAAGTGGAGCTCCTTCGAGGGCCGTGAGTTCACCGTCCGCGTAGCGGCGACTTATGTGCGCGGCGCACTCGCCTGGGACGGATCGGCGATCCGCAACAACGCCGGGGACGGCCGCTTCCTCCGTCCGGCAGCGTGACGGCCGTGGCCATCGACGCCAATCGCCTCTGGGAACGCATCGAGGCCCTGTCGCGGATCACCGATCCCGACCGCCCGTGGACGCGCCGCTCCTTCTCGCCACTCTTCCTAAAGGGGCGGGAATGGCTCGTCAGCGAGTTCCGTGCTGGCGGGCTCGAGACGACGGTCGATGCCGCTGGAAACCTCGTCGGCCGGCTCGACGGATCCGATCCGCACCTGAAGCCGATCGTCATCGGTTCCCACTCCGACACGGTGCCCTCGGGCGGCCGTTACGACGGCATCCTCGGTGTGCTCGCCGGTCTCGAAGTTGCACAGAGCCTCGTCGAACGTGGCGAGCGTCTGCGCCATCCGCTGGAGATCTACGATTTCCTGGCCGAGGAGCCGAGCGAGTTCGGTCTGTCTTGTATCGGCAGCAGGGCTTTGGCCGGGATGCTGTCTGCCAGCATGCTGGATCTCAGGCGGCCTGACGGCATGTCATTGAGAGAGGGCTTGGCCTATGTCGGCGGAGATCCCGAAAGCCTCGCTTCCGTCAAGCGTTCCCCCGACGGCACGGCCGCCTATGTGGAAGTGCATATCGAACAGGGGCGTGTGCTTGAGCAGGAGGGCACCGCCATCGGGATCGTCACGGATATCGTTGGCATTCACCGGGAGCGCATCACGGTCAAGGGGCGTGCCGATCATGCGGGCGCAACGCCGATGCCTCTGCGGGCAGATGCATTGGTCGGTGCCGCTCACATCGTAGGGACTGTATATGCCCGCGCGCTGGCGGACAGCAACAAGCCCCTCGTCGCTACCATCGGAAAGCTGGATGTTCTTCCGAACGCGGCCAACGCGGTGCCGGGCGAAGTCGAAATGGTTCTTGAAGTGCGGTGCGGCGACGAAGCCGCGACCCGCACCTTCGGCAAGACATTGATCGAGGAGGTTCGCCCTTCGCTGGAGGCACTGAGGCTTGAAGTTCAGGCAGAGCCTGTGAGCCATGCTTCGCCGACCCCCTGCGCTCCCGTCGTGCGGGATGCAATCAGGGCCGCTGCATCGTCTCTTGGATTGTCATCCCGGGACCTGCCGAGCGGCGCAGGGCACGACGGCGTCTTTGTCGCGCTGACCGGGCCGATTGGTATGATCTTCGTGCCTTGCCGCGACGGCCGCAGCCACGCGCCAGAGGAGTCGATCGAACCGCATCAGGCTGCCGACGGCGCCCGCGTCCTCTTCGAGACTGTGCGTCGGCTCGACGCAACCCTCGGGTGATGCCATGGATTGGGCCACAAGCGACCTCACCGACCGTAACCTGTACAAGCTTCTGGTGAACACTGTCCTCCCGCGGCCAATCGCGCTCGTAACCACCGTCGACGGGAACGGAAACGTAAACGCCGCGCCGTTCAGCTTCTTCAATATTTTCAGCCATGCTCCGCCGCTCGTAGTCCTGGGCATCGAGGGTCGTGAGCCGGCAGAGGCGCCGCTGAAGGACACCATGCGCAACATTCGCACGACGGGGGGCTTCGTCGTCAATCTGGTGGACCGCGCTCTCGTGGAGGCGATGACGATCTGCGCCATCGATCTGCCGTCCGAGATCGACGAGCTTGCCGCCGCCGGCTTGACCTCGGCCCCGAGCCGACAGGTCGCCGCGCCGCGGATCGCCGCGTCTCCAGTGCAGCTTGAGTGCCGCGAGACCGTGTCCCTGTCACTCGGCACGCGCCACCGTAATCTCGTCGTGGGCGAAATCGTCCATCTGCACATCCGCGATGGTCTCGTGGACAGCAATTTCCATGTCGATATCGACGCGCTGGATCTCGTCGGCCGCCTGCACGGAGCAGACTGGTATGTCACGACGCGGGACCGGTTTCAGGTTCCGCGGCAGAGCTACGACGCATGGCGCGCGCAACAACAGAGGGTGCGGGCTGACAACGATGAAGGTGAACTATGAGCGGAACGATCTACGTCATCAATCCCAATTCCAACGAAAGCGTAACGGCGGGCATCGACGCTGCTGTTGAGCCGCTCCGTTCCACCGATGGTCCCGCCATTGCCTGCGTGACCCTGCATGAAGGCCCTCCGGGTATTCAGTCCCAGCGCGATGTGGACGGCATCGTCGGACCGCTCCTGAAGCAAGCGGCATCGCTCGAGAGCGAGGCAGCGGCCTTCGTTGTAGCCTGCTTCTCCGATCCGGGCATGCATGCCCTGCGCGAGCAGAGTGCGCAACCTGTCCTGGGTATTGCGGAGTGCGGTGTCCTGACGGCCCTGACGCTCGGCCAGCGGTTCGGTGTCATTGCGATCCTGCCAACCTCGATCCCGCGTCATCTTCGCTATTTCGGCGCGATGGGCGTGCTCGATCGGTTCGCCGCCGATCTCTCCATCGGCCTGGGCGTCTCTGAACTGTCGGACGAGCAACGCACGCTCGGACGCATGATCGATGTCGGCCGGACGCTCCGGGACACGCACGGAGCTGACGTTCTGGTCATGGGATGCGCCGGCATGGCCCGCTTCCGTGAGACGCTGGAGCGGGAGCTCGGGATCCCTGTTGTGGAGCCAACGCAGGCGGCCGTAACCATGGCGGTTGGCCGGGTGCGTCTGGGCTGGGGCGGCCGTTCATCCGTCGGGTCAGCCCGATGACCGGGCTCCTCAGCAGGCTTGCAGCCATCATCGGCGAGAGGAACGTTCTCACCGACGGTGCATCGATGACACCGTACGTCAATGATTGGCTCGGAAAATACCACGGCGCAGCCCAAGCGGTGGTCCGGCCCGGCTCTGCAGCGGAGGTGGCGGCCATTCTCGCCGTTTGCCGCGAGACGGGAACTCCGATCGTTCCGCAGGGTGGCAACACGAGCATGTCGGGCGGCGCAACTCCTGATGCATCGGGGAGCGCAGTCGTCCTGTCGTTGACGCGAATGAACGGGATCCGCGAGATTGATCCCATTGGAAACACGATCACCGTCGATGCCGGCGTCGTGCTGTCTCACGTTCATTCGGCCGCAAAAGAGGTCGGTCGCCACTTCCCCTTGAGCCTCGGAGCCGAAGGAAGCTGCACGATCGGGGGTAATCTCGCGACGAATGCGGGCGGGGTTGCCGTGCTGCGATACGGCACGATGCGGGAACTGACCCTCGGCCTCGAAGTGGCCCTGCCGGACGGTCGCATATGGGATGGTCTCACAGCCCTGCGCAAGGACAACACCGGTTATGCCCTGCGCGATCTCTTCATCGGCTCCGAAGGCACGCTCGGAATCATCACCGGCGCGGTTCTGAAGCTGTTCCCGGAACCCAAGGCTCGGGCGACTGCTCTCGTCGCAGTGCGGGATGCGGAAACGGCACTCTCGTTGCTGGCCGTCGTACGCGACAAATGCGGCGATCGCCTGACGGCCTTCGAATTCATGACCGATGCTTGCATAAACCTCGTGCTTCGCCACGTCGCGGATGCTCGCATCCCCTTTGGGGCCATCCCTCCCGCACTAGTGCTGGTGGAGCTGTCGGACACGGATGATGACGCAGCCCTGAATGCCCGGCTTGAGGATGCGCTCGTCACAGCGTCCGAAGCAGAGCTTGCTCTCGACGCGACAATCGCCCAGGACATCGCCCAGGCGAGAGTCTTCTGGCGCCTGCGTGAGGGGATATCCGAGGCCTTGGTGCGCGAGGGAAAAGCCGCCAAGCACGACATCTCGGTTCCCGTCGCTCGCATGGCACAATTCATCGCGGCTGCGGACAGGGCCGTCGCGGCCATCTCTCCCGGCGTCCGGCATGTGGTGTTCGGCCATCTCGGCGACGGCAACCTGCATTATAACCTGTTGCGGGCCACCGACATGAGCGAGGCCGATTTCACCGTTTTAGCGCCGAGGCTCACTCGGGTCGTACATGACGAGGCCAAGGCCTGTCGGGGCTCCATCAGTGCCGAACACGGAATCGGACAGCTGCGCGTCGGCGACATGCCGCGCTACAAGGCTCCCATCGAACTGGAACTTATGGCGGCATTGAAGGGACTGTTCGATCCCGCCGAGCTCCTCAACCCGGGCAAACTTCTGCCTCTCTCAGAAAAACAGTAAGGAACGAGATTTCATGGCATTGCTCGATGAAAGCGCCAAGGGCGTTTACGTCATTGCTGTCACCCCCTTCGCCGATGACGGTGCTCTCGATTTGGAGAGCACCGATCGGATGGTCGACTTCTACCTCGGGAAGGGCGCGACCGGTCTGACCGTGCTGGGCATGATGGGCGAGGCCCCCAAGCTGACCGGCGCGGAGTCGAACACCTTTGTGAAGCGCGTCCTGGCCCGAGTTGGTGGCCGCGTTCCGGTGGTTGTGGGCGTGTCGGCTCCCGGCTTTGCACCCATGCGCGAGTTGTCCGAGAGCGTGATGGCCGAAGGCGCTGCCGGCGTCATGGTGGCGCCACCCGGCAGCCTCAGGACCGACGATCAGATTTACCATTATTATGAGGCAGTCGCCGAAACTCTCGGCAATACACCCTTCGTGCTCCAGGATTTTCCCTTGGTGACAAACGTGCAGATCTCGCCGGCGACGATCCTGCGCATCGTGAAGGCTCTGCCGACCTGCGTGATGCTGAAGCATGAGGATTGGCCAGGTCTTTCCAAGATTTCCGCTCTGCGCGCAGCGAGCGAGAACGGCGAGAGGCGCATCTCGATCCTGGTCGGAAACGGCGGCATGTTCCTTCCGGAGGAGCTGGGACGTGGTGCCGACGGGGCTATGACGGGATTTGCCTATCCGGAAATGATGGTAGATGTCGGGAAAGCTTACGCGGCGGGCGACGTGGAGCGTGCTCATGACCTCTTCGACGCCTATCTGCCGCTTGCCCGCTACGAGCAGCAGCCGGGCCTTGGCCTGACGATCCGGAAATATACGCTGGCCAAGCGCGGAGCCATTGCTTCGGGAGCCCTGCGCAAGCCTGGCCCCAAGCTCTCCAGCTCCGATATTGCCGATATCGAGCGTTTGATCGCTCGCCAGACACGTCGCCTTGCGGAGATTGGCTAATGGACCTCGGACTGAATGAAAAACGAGCGCTTGTGATCGGCGCAAGCCGCGGTCTCGGCGCAGCAATAGCAAAGACTCTTGCGGCGGAAGGAGCGACCGTCATAGCCGCAGCCCGCCGTGTGGAGGCGATCGATGGTTGGATCGCCGAACTCCCGGCGGACATCCGCGGTCGCGTGAGCGCCGCGCAGCTCGATCTCTCGGACGTCGCATCCGTCGATGCCCTATGCGACCGGCTGCTTGAGACGGGTGGGGTCGACATTCTCGTCGGGAACTCCGGTGGTCCGCCACCAGCGGAAGCGCGCGAGGCCAAGCGCGAGGACTGGCTCGTCCATTTCGAGGCTATGGCTGCGAACCTCTTTCACCTGACGCAGCGCCTGCTGCCGCCCATGGCTCAACGCGGCTGGGGACGGATCATCACCATTGCCTCCTCCGGCGTCGAACAGCCAATCCCGCGCCTGGCGCTGTCCAACGGAATCAGGTCCGCAGTGATCGGGTGGTCGAAGACCCTTGCGTCCGAAGTGGCGGCACAGGGAATCACCGTCAACGTGGTGCTGCCGGGCCGCATTCACACCGAGCGCGTCGATCAACTCGACAAGGCTGCCGCCGACCGCAGCAACTCGTCCGTCGAGGCTGTGGCGAAGGCCTCAATGGCAAGCATTCCGGTCGGCCGCTACGGCCGCTCGCAAGAATTCGCCGATGTGGTAGCTTTTCTTGCCAGTGAGCGCGCTTCTTACGTGACGGGCTCGAAAATCCGCATCGATGGCGGTGCCACGCGTTCGATCTGATCGGCCGCTCCAGCCTCACGCCTCTTCGCCCTCGACCTCTCCCTGAATTGTGGAAGGCCCGGGCGAGGGGCACGCCTGTGTGCAGCCCTGACGAACAGCCAGACACAGCAATCGCCTTCGGCGGCCCACAGCAGATCCCTACAGTACCGTTCAACGGCTCGACATGAGTACACAATGGTGGTACACACGAGCAGATCGGGTCGGACATAAGTTATTGATTTTGCTAGGGTTAAGCCACTTGTGGTACAATCCTCTCCAGGCAGCCAGATTCGCTCGTAACCCATCGGAAAGAACGGGTTAGGGGGATGTCACTAGCACTGAGCTGCCAGGTGGTACACAGAGGTAGCACTAGGCCCAGCGAGGCACGGCGAGTGCAAACCGCGCTCTCGCGTATAATCGTTTCCGTTTACCCGTTGGGAACGCACCGCTGCATAACCCGTGCGAGCCGTTGGGAAAATGTTCTCGCATCGGCCGGCTGCTCACCATCTAAGATCCGTGCCTTGTCTAGCAGGAGATGGGCGGCGTCTTCACGGAGCGTTTGTTCGGCATCACCGAGATTTGACAGTGCGACAATAAGGTCATGGCGCGGGTTGATCTCAAGGATCGGTTTTGCTGCCGACCCTAGTTGTCCTGCTCGAGCCAGGAGCCGCTCCAGTTGCCGGTCCCTACCAGTCTCGGGTGCCACCAAGCAGACAGCGCTTTCTGTCAGACGCTCCGAGGCGCGGACGTCCGCGACAGCCTCCCCGAGGGTAGCCTTCACGGCTTGAATGAAGCCCATCACCGCCTCCGTCGCCAGCACGCCCGCATTCTCCTGGGCCTCGAGCAGCGGGATCTGCGCCAGATCCACGGCGCCTTGCGTGACCGACTTGAACGGCTTGCCCTCGTAGTCGACGCCGGCCGTCACCCAGAAACTGTCGACCGGATCGGGCAGCAGCAGCACCTCGATCCCACGCGCCCGGAAACCTTCGAGTTGCGGCGAGACCTCGAGCCGGGCGAGATCCGTCCCTGTCACATAGTAGATGGCCGTCTGGTTCTCCTTGAGGGAGCCGACATAGTCCTTAAGTGAGCGCCATACGCGACCGGAGGCAGTGGTCTTGAACCGCGCCAAGCCCAGCAGCGTCGAGCGCTTCTCGAAGTCCTCATAGAGCCCTTCCTTCAGCACCGCGCCGAAGGTCTCCCACACCTTGGAGTAGGCCTCCGCATCGTTCTGGGCGAGCTTCTCGAGTTCGCTGAGCACGCGGCTGGTCACGCCCTTCTTAATCGCGGCCAGAAGAGGGCTCTCCTGGATCATCTCACGCGAGACATTGAGGGGTAGGTCAGCCGAGTCGACCAGTCCGCGCACGAAGCGCAGGTAGCGCGGCAGGATATCGGCTTCATCCGTGATGAAGACTCGCTTCACATACAGCTTCATCCGCCCGTAGCGATCGGGATCGAACAGGTCGAACGGCGTGGAGCCCGGCACGAAAGCCAGCGCCGTGTATTCGTGGCGCCCCTCGGCCCGGAAATGCACAGTCAGGGCCGGCTCGTCGAACTGGCCAGCCACGCTGCGGTAGAAATCGGTGTACTCCTCAGGTGTGATCTCAGAGCGCGGCTTGACCCAAAGCGCTGCTCCATCGGTAACCTCCTGCGGCTCCGCTCCGGGCTTCTCAATAAGGGAGATTGGTACGGGGACGTGACCCGACTGCGACTTGACGATGCGTTCCAGTGTGTAACGCTCGGTGTAGGAGGCAGCGTCCTCCATTAGGTGCAGGATCACCCGGGTGCCGCGGGCCAGCGCCTCGTCCGTTGCAATGGGCGCGACCGTGTATGATCCCTTGCCGTCTGAGGACCAGATCGTCGCCTCATCACTGCCTGCACGTCGTGAGACGACGTCGACCCGGTCGGTCACCATGAAGGCCGAGTAGAAGCCGACGCCGAACTGGCCAATGAGCTGGGCCCCTTTGTCCTCCTGGACCGCCTGGATACGATCCATGAAAGCTTTGGTGCCTGATCGTGCGATCGTACCGAGTGCGTCAATCATCTCATCGCGGCTCATGCCAATCCCATTATCCTGGATCGTCAGGCGGCGGTTCTCGGCATCGATTAGCAGCGTGATCCGGGCCTTGGGATCATCGCCGAGCAGGGCGGGATTGGAGATCGTCTCGTAGCGCAACTTCTCGCAGGCGTCGGCCGCGTTCGAGATCAGCTCGCGCAGGAAGATATCCTTGTCGGAATAGACCGAGTGCACCATCAGCTGCAGCAGCTTAGCGGCATCGGCCTCGAAGGTGTGGCTCTCAGGGGCGGGAGTGGTGTCAGCAGTCGTCATGGCGTGAGATGAACCTTGTTGCTCCGGCGGGCGATGAGATGGCAGCGGACGGCCAAGATTTCAAGCCTGAAAGCCTTAGGCGAGGCCGGCTGTGCAGAAATCTGGCAGGTGCCGCTTAGCGTGCCGACCGGAACCTCTCGAAGGCAGTAATCTTCTGGGTGTAAGGCTCGACCTCACGCCGGTAAACCTCGCGCCGAAGAAATGCGAGCTCCACCTCGCCGGCCTCCTCATCAACCTCCACCCACCACGATTTTGGGCGTCCGTTGGTCCCATCATTCCAGCGGTAGCCTCGCGCCTTCAGCACATCCTTCATGTCGAATGGGCTGCTCTCCGCCCAGATGCGCACGAGCGACTTCCGGGCCGAGGCCAGCAGGTGCTTGAAGGGGAGACCAGCCTCCGATGGCAGGGGGGAAGCCAACACCTCAAGCAGGGCGTGGCAGTCCTCGACAGCCCTATGCCCCCGGTGAAACCAACCACACTGCGTCAGGAGATAGCCCAGCTTCGACCCCTCGAAGCCGAACCCGTTCCAGGAGATCTCGGAATGAGAGCAGGCCCAGGCCTTGACCTGGAAGTCCTTGGACAGGCGCTCACAGAAGGGCCGATCAAAGCGTGCGTTGTGCGCGATGATCAACTCCGCCGGCGCGATGAACTTCTCTACGGCCTCAAGGTCAAGCACTTGGCCAGCGACCATGTCAGGCGTGATCCCGGTCAGGCGAGTGATCTCAGGACTGATCGATACGCTCGGCTCACGTAAGCCATTAAACGTCCCAATCACATCACCGATCCGGCCTTCCTCATCAAAGGTGAAGGCGATCATGCCGAGTTCGATGACCTCGTCTCTCGTGTGATCCAGACCGGTGGTTTCGGTGTCGAGGATGACGGCGATCTTCTTGCCCTGACGAGCAGTGCGGGACACGACGATGGGGCGCGGTGTCAACCGGCGCAGAACCCGATAGTCGCCTGTGGCCTCCAGCACCCGGGCGGCGGTCTCGTAGTCAGGAGCCTTGAAGGCCTCACTGCGATGCTTGGCTTGGATGACAATCTCACCAACGGGACGCGGCTCGATCGGACCCGGCAGTGCGTCATAGTCCAAGAAAAGGTCAGCTTGGCCTCGCATTCCCACACCTTCTGCCCGCCGACAGGACAGCCCCACGAGTGGGGCCCAGCGGGGCAGACTAGAGTGCGAGGGTCGCCAGATCGTTAATGCACAAGGTATGCGGGGAGGGAGTACAAACTGTGGAGTGGTTGGTCTGTCTCGACCGTGGGGCAGATCTGTTATACAAGGTTACAGCGGGAGTGCTTTGAACCCAGCCCGGATTTACAATCTGACTCTTGTTTTCTGATGCGCCTCATACGATTTCACGTGGTCCTAATGGTGAGCCTGGACCATGACAATTCATTTTCCCTTCGATAACACCTACGCGCGCCTGCCTGATCGGTTCTATGCGCGCATAGAACCCGAAGCCGTCATAGCTCCGAGGCTCATCCGGCTGAACCGGGACCTCGCGTTGCACCTCGGACTCGACTCTGATCACCTCTCCAGCCCTGATGGAGTTGAGCTTTTGTCCGGCAACCGCGTTCCGGATGCGGCAGAGCCCATCGCCATGGCCTATGCCGGGCACCAGTTTGGGCAATTCGTGCCGCAGCTCGGCGATGGTCGTGCCATCCTCCTCGGTGAAGTGGTCGACCAAAATGGCATCCGTCGGGACATTCAGCTCAAAGGCTCAGGTCCGACACCCTTCTCGCGCCGCGGCGATGGGCGGGCGGCATTGGGACCTGTCCTGCGTGAGTATCTCCTCAGCGAGGCAATGGCCGCGCTTGGGCTGCCGACAACGCGTGCGCTCGCCGCGGTGTTAACCGGGGAGATCGTTGTCCGGGAGACGCCACTTCCCGGTGCGGTTCTCACCCGGGTGGCGTCGAGCCATATTCGGGTCGGCACGTTCCAGTTCTTTGCAGCCCGGCAGGATACGGAAGGGCTACGCCTCCTTGCCGACTACGCCATCGGCCGACACTACCCGCACGCTGCCGAAAGCGACCATCCCTACCGCGCCTTCCTCGACCAGGTGATCGCCGCCCAGGCCGACCTCATTGCCCGTTGGCTGCACATCGGCTTCATCCATGGAGTCATGAACACCGACAACATGTCCATCGCCGGCGAGACGATCGATTATGGCCCGTGTGCCTTCATGGATGCCTACGATCCGGCGACAGTCTTCAGCTCCATCGACCGGCAGGGCCGCTATGCCTATGGCAACCAGCCGCGCATCGGCCTCTGGAATTTAACACGGCTCGCCGAGACGCTTCTGCCGCTTCTGTCTGAAGACGAGGAGAAGGCCGTGGCTGAAGCGAGCGAGGCGCTCGAAGCTTTCGCGGGCAAGTTCGAGGCGGCCTATCACGCGGGGCTCAGGCGCAAGCTCGGGCTGATGACGGAGCGAGAGGAAGATCTGACACTTGCCGGGGACCTCCTGAAAGCCATGGCCGAGAACCAGGCTGACTTCACCCTGACCTTCCGGCGGCTGAGCGATGCTGCCGCTGGTCTTGAGGGAGACGAGGCCGTCCGAAACCTCTTCATCAATCCACTTGCTTATGATGCTTGGGCCACCCGTTGGCGCGAGCGGTTGAGCCTTGAACCGCAAGGTGGTGTCAGGCGCCAAGCTGCCATGCGCGCGGTTAACCCAGCCTTTATCCCGCGCAATCATCGCGTGGAGGCGATGATACAAGCTGCGGTGGAGCAGGGCGACTTTGCTCCGTTCGAGGAGCTTCTGATGGTCCTCTCGCGTCCCTATGAGGACCAGCCAGGGTTCGCCCACTATTCCGAACCACCGGAACCACACCAGCGCGTCTATCGGACATTCTGCGGGACGTAACGCCAGACGGCCGCCTCAGTTGCTTCGCACCTGGGTTGTTCACCACATCTGGTGCCGCACCTCCAGCGTCCAACGAGGAACTCCCCTGGACATCGAATTCTCTCCGCGGCTTTTGCCTCCGCCCAGTGACCATTCTGGCTATTGGACGGAGGAACGGGACGGAGGAACGGCGGGATGCGTCAGAATTCAGCTGGCCGGGGCAGCCAAGTGCCGGAACATATGTTGGCGGGATTCGTCGTCCATCTCAGCTTTGAAGCTGTGCTTCTCCTTCAGCGCGGCAGTGGCCTGAGCGGCTGGGCGAGCGCTGATCTCATCGAAGAAACGCTTGAGGTTCGGGAAGTCGCCCCAGGCGTTCTCACCGAGGATGAACGGCACCATGCGCGCCCAGCCCCACAGGGCCATGTCAACGATGGTGTAAGTCTCTCCTACCATGTAGCGCTGCCCGGACAGATGCGCATCAATGATGCCGTAATGCCGCTTCGCTTCATACAAGTAGCGATTGACGGCATACTCCTTCGGCTCAGGCGCAAAGTGCTTGAAATGTACGGCCTGGCCTGAGAACGGTCCGACGCCTGTCGCAATGAACATTAGCCAGGAGAGAAGCTCACCACGCGAGACAGGTGTGCTGTCGGGCAGGAACTGTCCGGTTCTCTCCGCAAGATAGAGCAGGATCGCGTTCGAGTCGAAAACCCTTGCGCCCGTATCCTGGTCGATGATCACAGGCACCTTGCCATTCGGATTGATAGCCAGAAAGTCAGGCTGGTGCTGCTCGCCTTTGCGTGTATCTACCGGCTTGAGCTCATACGGAAGGCTCATCTCCTCCAGGCACAGAGCAACCTTCATCGGGTTCGGGGCAAGGTTGTAGTAGAATGTGATCAAAGGAGAACTCCAGCAGCAGGGGACGACATGGGGTAGGTTCTGACGGGAACCGCTGCGGTAAGCCGTGCAATCAAGCACGACTCGTCAGGGGCCGTCAGGCAGGATTCTAGAGAGGTGAGAGGACGTGGATCATGCGGGTCTCGATCATGTCAGCCGTCCTCTCGGCATAAGCTTTCATGTGCGGAGACGCGGCATGGGCGTTGAGTGCTTCAGGGCTCGCCCATTTCTCGACTACGACAAAGGTGTCCGGCCCAAGTTCGGTCTGAAAGGGTCCGAATGTTGGAAGATCGATAACAGGAACGTACTCGATGCAACCCTCTTCGGCATGCACGGCCGGCATGTTCGCCCGGAACTCCCGGAGCACAGCTTCGCGCATACCAGGCTTTGCAGTGATGTAGGCTAGAACGTGCAGCATGCATGATCTCCTGATTGCTGATTGTTAGCCACTGCTCTGCGCCCCCGCAAGCACCTCATCCCGGATGCAGGACCTGTGACTCTCGCTATAAGTCCGACGCTCAAGATCCATCAACCTGTCCTGGGATTTAGGCGCCTCGGCCGCATCTCAAGAGGCTGATGGGAGATCGGACCAATACCGCCGAAGGGAGCCCAGTCGGGCCACCGGGACTCAGGTCCCCAGTGCCACTGAGCATGTGGCGTCATGCCGACGTGGCTTCCTTGCTCCGGAATAGTGATGCCGACCGGCAACTTATAAGTGGCGGTCTGGCCCGCCCAGTCTTCGCGCTGATAGCGAATTTCTCTTTGGCAGTGAGGGCAGCGCGACGCGAGGATTTTTCTGAAGGCCCGTGGGCTTTCTGCCAGGTCGGGAAGAGCCACCTGTGCCTTGGCATAAGCATCTGCATAGCCCTCCATCGCTTGAACCACCTCAATTTCAAGAGGGTCCCCCCGTGACGCTTCGGCCCTGTAGGCCAGGAGAACCCTTTTGCGGCATGTGCGGTGCCAGCATTGGTCCTCGCGGAGAAAGAGTGGGATGATCCCGTGCCGGCCATTTCCGGACCACTGAAGTTGCCCGCTCAGCGCACCGGCGACAAAGTCAGAGATGCTGAGCGACAGGCGATCGACATGCACGTGCGCTCCCGGTCGGCCATCCTGATCCTTCCAAGTCGTGGTTTTGAAGGCCGGGAGATGTTGGTCAGGCCTGAACCAGTAATGATGCAGAGCTGCAGGCTCATGAGCGACCAGCCAGAGGGTGCGAATTCCTGAAGCCATATAGCGCTCTTGCCGCTGGCGGTAGGCTTCCTCGCCTTGGAGTTGAACCTGGGCCTCAAGGGCGACTGTCCAGGGTTTTCCAGGCCGGCGGCACAGGACGTCAGCTCGCCAATCCTGACCATCTGGCGTCGTCCCGGATTGCTCCGGCAGAGCATCCCAACCCGCGGCCCGGGCTCCGATTAGAATCTGTGCTTTGATGTAGAGGTGGAGGTCACTCTCCTTCGCTCCTTCAGGGGCTCGCCCAGGAGGATGGGCGAAGAAGCGTGTTCCGGCGCGCGAGACTTTGGGGATTGCTCGCCCTTTCGCATATGGCATCCACGCATCCCGATTGCGCGCGGATCGTAATCGCTCCCATTCATCATCGGTCATCAGTGGAGCAACGAGGGGCTCTCCTGAGTAGGTGTATGCGAGCAGCGGCATGGTCTAACTTGGCTTACCTCGGGACGAGCGGATGGTGTTGAAACCTCACATCTCGAACGTGCAATGAGAACGGAGGTTTGCGCTGTCGATTAGTGAGCACCTAACCATTCCCGCAATTTCGTCCAGCGCCTCTTCATCTGCCCTCCCCTGACAGCAATCCCGACAGCTTTCTTCTGGCCCACTAGCACCACGAGGCGCTTGCCACGGGTCACGCCAGTGTAAAGCAGGTTGCGAGCCAGCATGGTGAAATGCTGCGTCACGACAGGAATAATCACGGCGGGATACTCCGAGCCCTGCGCCTTGTGAATGGTGGTGGCGTAGGCGGGCACCAGAGTGTCGAGTTCACCGAACGGATAGGACACCTCCCGCCCATCGAATGAGGCAATCAGCGCCCCTTCCTCGTCATCGATTCGGACTACCATGCCAAGGTCGCCGTTGAAGACCTCCCGGTCATAGTCGTTCTGGGTCTCCATGACCCGATCTCCCGGCGAGAAGCGCCAGCCAAACCGTTCCACCTTGGACGGAGGATTGGGATTGAGCACTTCCTGCAGTTGGATGTTGAGATTGCGAGCTCCGAGCACGCCCCGGTTCATCGGGCAGAGCACCTGAATGTCCTTCATCGGATCAAGCCCGAACCTACGCGGCATGCGTTCCTTGATCATTTGGATGATCTTCGGCACCCCCTCCTCGGGATCGGCGATCTCGACGAAGTAGAAGTCAGTCTCCTCGCCAGCCTTTGGCACCTCGGGCATCTGACCCTTGTTGATCCGGTGAGCATTCACCACAATCCGGCTCTCTGCTGCTTGCCGGAAGACCTCGGTCAGACGGGCGACCGGGATGCGCTCCGAGGCGATAACATCCGCCAGTACCTGCCCAGAGCCAACCGAGGGCAGCTGATCCACGTCGCCCACCAGCAACAGGCCCGCCTGAGCAGGGATAGCCTTGGTCAGGGCGTTCATCAGCGGCACATCGACCATGGAGGTCTCGTCCACCACCAGCAGATCGCAATCGAGTGGGTTCTCCTCATTGCGTGAGAAGCCACCGTGTTTTGGATCAATCTCGAGGAGGCGGTGGATGGTCTTGGCTTCCAGACCAGTCTGCTCTGTCATACGCTTGGCCGCTCGCCCCGTGGGAGCCGCCAACGCGACACGAACGCCTTTGGCGACGAGCAGACGCAAGATCGTGTCGAGCAGGGTTGTCTTGCCGACACCAGGACCACCTGTCACTACGGCCATCTTGGAGCCAAGCACCAGCTTCAGAGCCTCGCGCTGCGAGGCCGCCAGGGTCTTACCCGTGCGGCCTTCAACCCACGGGATTGCCTTGTCGAGGTCGATCTCGGGCCAGGGTGATGATCCAGACGCTCGCTCAATCAACCGAGACGCAATGGCTTGCTCGGCCAGATGGAGCCCTTTGAGGAAAAGGCAGGTCTCCTCACCAATGGAGTCAGAGACGACCTCGCCCTTAGACAACTCCTCGACGATGGCGGTGCGAATCAGGGCCTCATCCACTTCGAGGAGCTGCTTGGCCAGCCGGGTGAGAGCATCGACCGGTAATGCGCAATGCCCCTCGTCCGTCGCCGTCTGGAGCGCGAACGAGATACCGGCCCGGATGCGCTGAGGCGCGGTCTTCTCCATCCCAAGTTTGGCCGCGATGGCATCCGCCGTCCTGAAGCCGATGCCGCGTACGTCCTTTGCCAGCCGGTACGGGTCCTCGGTCATGACCTGGACGGACTCATAGCCATAGGTTTTGAAGATACGCACGGCTCGCGCTGTCCCAACCCCATGGGCATGCAGGAAGATCATGATCTCCCGCACCGCCTTCTGCTCGGCCCAACCTGCCACGATGCGGGAGGCGCGCATGGGGCCAATCCCCGGCACCTCGGTCAGGCGCTCAGGGGCGGCCTCGATGATCTCAAAGGTGTCAACGCCAAAGGCCGCAACAATGCGCTTGGCCATGGCTGGCCCAATCCCGCGCATCTGTCCGGAGGCAAGATATTTCTCGATCCCCTCTGCACCGGTCGGTGGTGTTGTCTTGAGGACCTCAGCCTTGAACTGCAGACCATGGGTGCGGTCGCTGATCCAGAGCCCACTGGCGGTGATCCACTCTCCGGCAGAAACCGCAGGCGTATGACCAACAACAGTCACAAGGTCACGCTTGCCTCGCGTGTGGACCTTGAGAACAGCAAATCCGTTCTCCGCATTGTGGAAGGTGACGCGCTCCACAGAACCCGCGAGCGTCTCGAGGACCGGCCTCTGATCAATTTGTGAGGGGCGAATCATCTGGTTCATGGCGCCTGCCAGGAAAGGTCCCTGGACTCTCCGACTGTATCGTTGGATGGCACCGCTGACGAGGATGCTCTCCTTCTGTAGCTACGGATGTTCTGGTTTTGTTTCAGGGCTTTTTTGCGGCGATTCGGATTAACTCGGCTACTCCCGTGGAAATCTGCCGATTTGGGTGTGGTGCTGGCTATGCAAGCGCCAATCCCGAGCATTCACAGAGTTCTGCCCGATTTCCACAGCTGAAAAGAAAGACGGTTAACGATCGGGTAGCGAAGCGGTACTCAGGGGCTGGCTGCTGATTGGGAGGTAGGAGATGGACAACAGGCCTGATGGTGGCAAACGACCTTCACCAGTCTCCGACATCGAACTCCTGCGCCGGATCGGGCAAGATCTCCGCTCAATTTACGCGGACGTGATCAGGCAGCCTCTCCCACAGCGCATTCAATCAACTCTGGCCCTCATTGATCGGGAGCAGAGGCTTGGTGAACAGTTGCCTCGTACGCTGCCGCACTGACGAAGGGTGGTGATGTTCGCAACACTACCTTGCCCGTGGTCTCGCCCGACTCCAAGGCCTGATGAGCTTGAGCCACATCTGCCAGTGCAAAGGATCGGACTTTTGGGGCCTGCAGGATCCCTGCCTCTAACCAAGTGGCAAGGTCGTTGACAGCGGCCTGCAGCAGGTCGGTGCGGGCAAAGAGAAATGACAGATTGAACGCTACCACGCCTTTGTTCTCGCTTGTCATCGACAAAGGATTGAAGCGCGGCATCCTCAGCATTCCGAGGGCCGCCTTGAGGTAATTGATGCGCCCACCCTGTTTGGGCAACAAAGTATGAAAGCCATAGACCAACAGCTTACCCGTGGGCTTCAGATGGGCGTAGCTCTGCGCCAGGGTTTCAGGGCCGTTCGCGTCAAAGACCAAGTCGTAGCCGTCAAGACATAGGCGCTTGGCCTCAACCCAGAGCGACTGAGTGGATTTGTCGATCACGGCGTCTGCGCCCAGCTGGCGTACATACTCGACCTTGTGACTTCTCCCCACCACACCAGTCACGTGCAGATTGTGCAACTTGCATAGTTGGACAAGCGCTGAGCCTACTCCACCGCCTGCAGAATGCACGAGCACTCTCATGCCGGGCCGGATCACCACGTTCTGCAGCAAGCCATGATACGCGGTCAGGTGGACGGCTAAGAAACCAGCGGCGGCCTCAAAGTCCAGAGTCTGAGGCTTAGGCCACACCAGATCTGCCGGAGCACACACGTGCGTGGAGTAGCCGTTGAAGAGAGTGACCCCAAACACCGGATCGCCGGGCTTCACATGCTTGACCTCACAGCCAACCTCTTCCACCCAGCCCGAATATTCGAATCCGGGCGTGATCGGCCAGCCCACGAACCGGCGCGCGGACTCGTACACGCCCCAACGAACACAGATGTCAGCATAGTTCACACCCACCGCCTCGGTGCGGATCAGAACCTGTCTATCGCCGGGTTTGGGCACGGGATGAGGTTCGAGCTTAAGCCGCTCGTAACCACCGGCTTTGTGAATGACTACTTTGTGCATGGACCCTGAAGGCATCGCCTTTCCGCCTGCAGCTTCGACCTGAAACGTTTGCGCTGCCGCTGAAGCCACTTACTATAGGCGCCGGCGCAAAGCCCCGACGATCGGCCCCATGGGCATGATCGTGTCCATCCTCTGCAATGAAGGGGCATAAAGGCTGGAGACACTGCCATCCAGGAACAGAGCATTCGCACAGCCAAGCTCGTCCCGGAACAAGCGAGCGAATGTGCTAAACGTGACTGGGTCTTCGGAAATCGCAAACACGACCACGTCCTGGCCTTTCACACCAACGCCGTTCCGGATCTTCCGTGAGGTGCTTTGCTCTGAAAACTGAGGGTGGATTTGCCCGTTTATGACGAGCATCGGGCCCGATTGCGTTGCGAAATCCGGCCTGATTTTCCGCTTCAGATAGGTTCCTGTCTCGAGCACGCCTGCTTGACGGCCTTTGACAAAAAAGATGCCGTTGGGCTTGAGGTGGAAGTTTCCAGGGCCGTTCCTTGTGTTGGCCGCCTTCAGCTCCTTCCCGTTCTCAACGTAAAGGCCTACTGGCGAGCGATCCTCATGGTACATGCCCGCATTCATCGCAACGGCAAGGCGTGAGCCCTCCGGTGTCTCTTTCAACCGGTCGAACGAGCCAAGGACCTCCCCGTCCGACCCGCGCCAGAACAGCCTCACCTCGTATTGTCGGAGATCCATCGTGCAAACCACGAAGGTGCTATCGGCATATTGGATTGGCCGACACGGACCACTGTCAGGCTGAGCCGCTGCTCGGCTGGTAGGTAGTTCAAGAGAGACGAGGATCGTGAGCAGGATGATGGCTGTCCGGGAGAGCGCGCGGCCCAGAGTGAAGATGATAGGTTTCATGTGCAGCTTAGGTCCCTTCAGCGTCCGAGATATCGTTCCTGCAGGTGGGTGCGGAAGACCTCCGCGGTGAGCGGTCGGCCGGTTGCTGCGACCAGAAGCTGGTCGGTGGTCATCAGGCTGCCCTTTGCATGAACATTGGCGCGCAGCCATTCTCGAAGGGGAGCAAAATCACCCTTCGACAGGCCCGGAAGGATGCCCGCGTCAGCCTGGCATGCCGCTCTGAAGAGTTGGGCCGCCGTCATGGCACCAAGGGTATAGGTCGGGAAGTAGCCCCACGCGCCGCCAGGCCAGTGGATATCCTGCAAGCATCCCAGGCTGTCATTGGGAACTGTGAGACCGAGAAGCTTCTTGACCTCCTCATTGAACGCTGCGGGCAAGTCCTGGATCTGAAGATCGCCGGCAATCAACGCCGTCTCAAGTTTGTAGCGGACCAGAATGTGGGCCGGGTAGGTAATCTCGTCGGCATCCACGCGGATGAAGCCCGGCTCTACCTTGGTCAGGATCCGGTGGAGGTTCTCCGGGCTCCAAGCCGCGCCCTCGCCTTGGAACGTCTCCTGTACAAGAGGGGCGAGATAGGTGACGAACTCCTGGCTTCGGCAAGCCTGCATCTCGATAAGCAGCGATTGGCTCTCGTGCATGCTCATCCCGCGTGCGAGACCGACCGGCTGACGGCGCCACTTCTCCGGGCGGCCCTGCTCATAGAGTGCGTGGCCGGTCTCGTGAAGCACGCCCATGAGCGCGCTCATGAAGTTTGCCTCGCTGTCGCGGGTGGTGATCCGGACGTCGCCCGTGGATCCACCACAGAATGGATGCAGGCTCACATCGAGCCGCCCTTGGTTGAAATCAAATCCAACGGCCTTCATCAACTGCTCGCCGATGCGTCGCTGATCATCGACAGGGAAGGGGCCGTTGAGCGGATGGATGGCAGGAAGGTCCTTCTGGCGTTCCTGCGCCTCCTGGATCAGGGCCGGCAGCTCGGCGCCAAGTTCTGTAAAGAGTGGATCAATTGTCTCCTGGCGCAGGCCGGGATCGTAACTGTCGAGCAATGCATCATAGAGAGATAGCTCCAACGCCTCGCCCTTGGCCTGGCCGATCTGCCGCTGGAAGGAGAGCACCTGCGCCAAGTGCGGGAGGAGGAGGGCGAAGTCCCCGTTTTGTCTCGCCTCCCGCCAGACCAATTCCGACTTGGACACGGCTCTGGAGCTGGCCTCGACGAGGTCCGCCGGAACTGCGGAGGCATGGACGTAAATCCGTCGCATCTCACGCAGGTTGGCGCGTTGCCAATCATCAAGCTGACCGCTGTCTTGATCCGCCTCGGCCAGGAGCTCGCCCATGCCAGGTGCGGTGAGCATTTCATGGGCAATGCCCTTAAGCGTCGCGAGCTGGTCCGAGCGACCATCGGCAGCTCCCTCCGGCATCATGGTCTCAGAGTCCCATTGCAGAATACCTATCGCGTCCTCGATCGAGCTGATGCGTGCGAAACGTTCTTCCAGCGAGCGGTAGACCTGCATTTTGGTGTGAACTCCGTCCTTGGCGCTGATCCCGCCGCCTCTGCGGGGAGCTGAGTGACCCTGCAGTCAGCCTAGGAAAAGCACCGGGGGCTGATACTGATTTCTAGGATTTGTGTTTCTGGAATGCCCTTATTCTGGCTGCTTGTGGATCGGGTCGACCCAGTAAACCTCCTCCGGCTTTTCAACAGGATCCACGTCGGTGATGTTCACAACGACGGCCTCATTATCGCTGCGCACGAGAACGCATTCGAGGGGCTCATCCGGATTGGCGTTGATCTCCTGATGGGGCACGAAGGGCGGTACATAGATGAAGTCCCCAGGTCCGGCCTCCGCGACGAACTCCAACCGCTCGCCCCACCGCATCCGAGCCTTGCCTCGCACCACATAGATCACGCTCTCCAACTCGCCGTGGTGGTGCACACCAGTCTTGGCATTTGGCTGGATCGACACCGTGCCGGCCCAGATCTTCTGCGCTCCAACCCGTGCATGGTTGATCGCGGCCTGCCGAAACATGCCCGGGGTCTGAGCGGTGTTCGGGTCGAGGCGGTCACCTTTGATCACTTGAACGCCGTGGTGTTTCCAGTGTTCGAGCTGATCAGGGGAGTTGTCTTGATCGTCGTCTGTCATAGCGCCCTCCCGGAGCGATGGCTTCCATCCTTGTTCTGGGACCAGACCCCACGGCGGCGGTTAGGTGGCTCGACGAGTAAGCCCTGGACCCCCATCTTAATGGGATGGTCGCTCCAGTGTTCCCCTCCAGCCGCTCGCTGCGTGAGCGGGTTGGCGCCTTACGTCACCTTCCGTCTCTGTTCCGGCTGGTCTGGCAGGCCAGCCCTGCTCTTACAGGGGCAAGTCTCGGGCTGCGACTGACGCGTTCAATCCTCCCTCTTCTGCTACTTTATATCGGAAAGCTCATCATTGATGAGGTAGTGGCCCAGACACAGCTCGCCTCGCCGGGGGCAAATCTCAGCGATTGGATCGGGAGCGGCCGCCTTGATTTTCTCGGTGGGCTGCTCGTTTTGGAGCTGGCCCTCGCGATCATCGCTGATCTCTTAGGGCGGGCTAGCTCCCTCGTCGACAGCCTCTTATCTGAGCGCTACAGCAACTTCGCCAGTGTGCGTCTGATGGAGCATGCGACGACCCTGGATCTTGAGCAGTTCGAGAGCAGTGATCAGCAGGACCGACTGGAACGGGCTCGCCGCCAGGTCACTGGGCGAACCACTCTCCTGACCCAGATCTTCGGGCAGGCACAGGATGGGCTCACCGTCCTTTCACTCGCTGCCGGCCTGCTCGTCTATGCGCCTTGGCTCATCGTTCTGATCATCCTTGCTCTCCTGCCGGCCTTTGTTGGTGAGGTGCATTTCAACGCGCAGGGCTATCGGCTCAACTACTTTCGCACCCCGGAGCGACGTCAGCTCGACTACATCCGTTATCTCGGCTCGAGCGTCGAAACCGCGAAGGAGGTCAAGCTCTTCGGTCTTAACGCCTTCCTGGTCGAGCGCTTCAGAGGCTTTGCTGATCGGATGTATGCGGACAACCGGCGGCTTGCGATCCGCAGGGCCGCATGGGGCACGCTCTTCGCCGCGCTCGCGTCATGTGCCTATTATCTAGCCTATGCTCTGATCGTGTGGCGAACCGTCCGGGGCGAGTTCAGCATCGGTGACTTGACGTTTCTGTCCGGGTCCTTCCTGCGGCTGCGGGGGCTGCTGGAGGGATTGCTTCTGGGGTTTTCCCAGATCGCCGGGCAGGCGCTGTACCTGGAGGATCTGTTCTCATTCTTCGATGTCCGTCCAAGCATCGCGTCACCGGCAAATCCACAACCCTTTCCGCAGCCGCTGCGGTCGGGGATCGTGTTTGAGAACGTAGGCTTCCGGTATCCAGATTCAGATCACTGGGCTCTCCGTCACCTGAGCTTAACGCTGAAAGCCGGTGAGGTCGTAGCTTTGGTTGGGGAGAACGGAGCCGGCAAAACCACGATCGTGAAGCTCCTTGCCCGGCTCTACGATCCGACAGAGGGACGGATCCTGCTCGATGGCTATGACCTGCGTGAATATGAGCTGGCGGATCTGCGACGCCACATTGGCGTAATCTTTCAGGACTTCGTGCGGTTTCACTTCACGGCCGGCGAGAACATCGGAGCAGGTCGCATCGAGGCCACCGATGATCGCAACCGGATCCAGCAGGCGGCGGAGCGCAGCTTCGCCGATCAAATCATCCAACGCCTACCCCAAGGATATGACCAGCCGCTCGGCAAGCGGTTCCACGGAGGAGCGGATCTCTCCGGAGGTGAATGGCAGAAGATCGCCATCGCGCGCGCCTACATGCGGGATGCCGAGGTGCTCATCCTGGATGAGCCGACCGCCGCTCTCGATGCCCGGTCGGAGTACGAGGTCTTCCAGCGATTCCGGGATCTGAGCTTGGGCAAGACCGCCATTCTGATCTCGCACCGGTTCTCGACCGTGCGGATGGCCGACCGCATCCTTGTCCTCGAGAATGGGCAGGTCGTGGAGGCTGGCTCACACGAACAGCTCGTTGCATCAGGCGGTCGCTACGCCGAACTGTTTGAATTACAGGCGTCGGGCTATCGATGAGGGCACCCTGAAACCATGAGATCTGGCTTGTTCGGGTCATGGAAGGCAGATCGTCTACAAGCCTGCGATCTGGGCTATCCACCCAGCAGTGCCTGTCCAGTTGATAGATCCAGCTTCATTCCGGTGAGGGCCCCGTCCCAGGCCCTGTTGAACATGCGGCTGGGAATTCTCCTGAAGCCCTGCTCGATCAATCTGTGCTTTCCGCCTTTTGCTGCGATGGGTTACAGTGGATGTGCCATCTCGACCCGACAGGAGCCCGCATGAAGAAGGCGCGCAAGCTCTATGAAAGTTCAAGCGGTGACCGCTGGTACCTCATCCGAGACCCTTCAGGGGCTTTGTTCGTCCGCCACGAAGCCAATGTCGCTTCCGGAGGGCAGGTGGAACATGAAGATATCGCGGCTTTCCTGGGGCAGGGCGCAGGGCCGGAACAGCAGGAGCTGTTGCGTCTGATCGGCACCCTCGTCGAGGAGCACCCCGCAAACGGGTAACCCGGTTTACGAAAGCGGCGGCCCGACGAGTTCTATCCCGAATTGACGGCAGGCACGCGCAAGGGCCTCAGCTTGCTCAGGCGTCGGTGGACCGGATGGATCAGGCAGCCCCTGCCATTCAGCAGGACGGCCAAAGGCGCGGATGAAGGTCTCGAATTCGCCGCGGGTGATGGTGAGCATGCGGGCCTCAGCCGACTCCACCCTGTAAGTGTGAGGAATGCCTTTGGGAGTGAGCAGCGTTTCTCCAGTGCTGGCGCGGTGCTCCTGATCTCCGACCCGGTAGCGCACCTCACCTTCAAGCACGTGGAAGATTTCATCCTCGTCATGATGGATATGCAGCGGCGGAGAGTCCCCCTGTGAGACTCGGTGCTCAAGCACTGAGATGCCGTCCGAACCATCCCGTGACGAGATACGGATCGTGACGTAGGTATTGAGGAACCAGAGGCTTCGATGATCTGTGACAGCGCCGTTCATGCCTGTGCCCTCCCGCAACATATTGGAGAGCCGAGCGTACCGGTACTTTGATGATGAACAAGCGGAATTCCGGAGATCAGCCGGTGCGCTGCTTCCGGTACGAATTCTTGACTGCGATCTTGCCATTGCGGAAGGTGAAGACATCGCAGCCTTGAACCTCCACATGAGCACCGTCAGGCCCGGTGGCCGTGAACACCCACTCGGAGACGCCCCGATCTCCAGCAATGAAGTGCTTAGGATCATTCCACCGGGCATCCGGAAAGGTTGCAAAGACCTCCTCAATTCCATGGCGGACATCAGCCTGACCTGTAAAGATCGTCCCCTTCACGTCAGGACCACGGCTGGCCTCTAACACGCAGTCTTCCGTCATCATCGACAGGATCGCATCCGGGTCATGCCGGTTCCAGGCTGCCGCAAAGTCCTCAAGGACGGAAATGGAAACAGCGTCTCCCATCAGGTCTCCCCTCCTGACTCGTGAGATGCACCGGGTCAGTAAACGATGCTGCGGTCGCACTCCATCACCAGCCGCACCAGCATAGGTGGGCCGGCCTTCTCGTGAGGGACACCTTGAAGGTCCGCAACGCTGACACCCCGCGCGGCACAGGACCCAGCCGAGAGATAGAGCCGACCACCTCCGGCGATCACCTTGTCGAAATGCTCCCGAAGGGCGCCCGTACCAAGCCCGACGAGGCCGGTGCGCGTGGGTTCGCGGATGAGTTGAACTGCATCGCCTGCCAGGAACACGTGAACCTGATGCCCTGCCTCGACGGCTGATGCCGCGACGAAGAAGGCGAGTGCAGCCTTAGTGGGGTTTTCAGGCCCGCAGGTGACATGGACAAGAAGGCTGGACATGAACACCTCCGCCGAACGTAGAACGGGAGAGCAGGACTATGTTCCTCGCCAGGCCATACCCCAACGTGACGATTCTACTATTTCGGATGAGATGAGCCGGGAGCCGTAAACCCGCCTTGGTCGCTCGAAGATCCTGACGAGAGCACCTGCTCAACCCACGCTGGGACGACCTCGCTGGCTGGCCCATACCGTCCCTCATCGAACTGGCGGGCATTATCCGAGGGCTCCAGATTGATCTCACAGGTGCGGATGCCATGGCCCCGTGCCTCCGACACGAAACCGGCAGCCGGATAGACCGAGCCCGAGGTGCCGATGGCGACGAAGAGGTCCGCCCCGAGAACAGCATCGTAGATTGCATCCATCTCCAGGGGCATCTCGCCAAACCAGACCACGTGAGGCCTCAATCCTCCCGTCCGGCGGCAGATCGGGCAGGGGACCTCAATGCTCAAGTCTTCATGCCATGGCATTGTCCCGCCACAGGCGGTGCAGCGGGCCTTGAGCAGTTCGCCATGCATATGGACGACGCGCTGCGATCCAGCCCGCTCGTGGAGATCGTCGATGTTCTGCGTGCACAGAAACAGACTGCTACCGCGCTCGGCCAGACCAGCCTCCAAGCGTGCAAGAGCCCGGTGAGCGGCATTGGGCTCTGCTGACAGGAGGTTCTGGCGGCGCATGTTGTAGAAGGCATGCACCTCGTCCGGGTTGTGAGCGAATGCCTCTGGAGTAGCGAGCTTCATCGGGTCAAAGCGGGACCAGAGCCCGTCCTTGTCGCGAAAGGTGCCCAAGCCGCTTTCGGCTGACACGCCAGCCCCGGTCAGTGCGAAGATCTTCATAGTTTCTCCTAGGGGTACGAGCACGAGCTACCTTGCTGTCCTGAGCCCTGCCACCTGTTGCAACAAGACTGTCTGTGGCCACGACCCCCTCGGGCCACCTCAAGTAGCATCCCGTCGAACTCACAGCCTGGGGTCATGTGCCAGGAGATCGGCCGTCCCCAGAGGCTCGAACAGCTTGGAGACAGACTCTGGCCGATCTTCAGACGTCTGCAACATGCTGCGCATAGCCTCTCGGGTGGATCGTCCATAACCAATGAAGGTCGGCATCAGACCCTCCCTGCTCACTGCGTTCGGATGAGCCGCAAGAGTTTATCACCTCACGATTTGGTCGTTGGACAGCCTCAGATACCCACTCAGGGTGAGATGCTCAGCCCAGCCTGATGTGGTTCGATGCTTTACGAGATGAGAAGGACAAGCCCATGGCCGGTAAATCGCGCATGCGACCCTCGTTCAAAAAGAACACCCGCCGCTACAGGGAGGTGATTGCCCCGGCCAAGACGCTCGAAGGGCAGAAGAAACTTACCAAAAAGCGCCGCTACGCCAACCGCCACGGTTAGCCGAACACAATCCCCTTTAGGTTCTTCAGAGCTTTATCGCATCGTTCGATGTGATCGCTGGCCCGCCGCTGCATCTCCACGGTGTTGCGGCAGGGCTCATCGACCTCTTGCTTGCAGAACGGGCAGATCATTGGTTCGACCTCCTAGCTGACGGGGCATGTCAGGCCAACAAAGATGCTGGACCGGGGTTCCCGTGTGTCGCGGTCCAAGCCCTGCAGCAAGAATCACGCCAGATGCTCTTCTGGCCTGAAGCGTCAGTATCAGGGTCATCAAAAAGCCAAGGTATCTGCTCTTGATCCTTTTATGAGCAAAGCCCCCAAACGCCCGAGCCGACGTGACGATCCCGGACGCCAGGATGTCGAGGCTGGTGTGCAACGCCCGAAATCCACCCCCCGCAAGGCGCGCGCTGCGCCGAAAAAGGCGAACACGGCTCTGGATTCCCTGAGCGCTGAGATGCCCAATGGGAGACTAGAGGGACCAGAAGGGAACACTGGCTTCAGCCTTCCGCCCGCGCAGAGCGACACCCTCGCCTCAAGTGGCAGCTTGGCAACGGAAGACAATCAGAACACGCCAGATCAGCAAGGGCCATCCAGCAGGATCGGAGACGAGGTCGAGCAGTTGGTGCAGACGGTTGGCCTCGGTCCAACGGGGCCAAATCACGGCGTTGCAAGTGGTCAGCCCCGGCCTAGCGAAGAGCTTGGGATGCAAGCCGCCCAAAAGCGGGAACCAACTCAGCGTCATCTAACGGCCCGTGACCTCAAGTCGGAAAGTCGAGGGGATAGGAAAAGATCTTTCAGCATTGACCTCGAAGGTACGGTTCAACAAGCAATCGAAGTGTGGAGCCCACGCCTCCAGGCTGCGTCAGCACAGGTGAGAGGTGCCTCAGGACGTGTGAAGGTCTGGGCACAGGAGAGGTCGGAGCGTAGGGGGCATGAGACCGACGAAGCTAGAAGACCAGCAAACCCGGTCTACATTCTTGGCGCAATCACCCTAGGCATTCCAGCTTTGCTGCTGATCCCGCTAGTCGGGATGAACCCGGGAGTTCAGGAAGGGACCTTCACGACCGTTGCGACCTTCCTCGTTGTCTCCGCCTTTGTCACGGCTGCGGTGTTCGAGATCAAAAGGTTGGCTGATCAATCCTCTGATGAGGAGCATCACTGACAGACTGGGATTGTCGGGTTGCCTTCAAAGCTCCCGTCGAGACCCTGGGATGTTACAGGGCACGGCGCAGCGGCCAGGCGGTGCAGCAACCAGCACCGCCTGGCGGAACAGAAGCCCTAGCACTCTGTTTTCTGCTTTGTGGTGGTGCCGGTCGCGTCGGTCGTCTGCTTCGTGGTTGTCGAGCAACCGGTGCTGCCGGTTGTGCCGACATCTCGGTTCTCGATCACGACGTTCTTCTGGTCCGGTCCTGAAGCGGCATCACCAGTTGCGCCGCCTACCCCAGCCCCGACTGCGGCGCCAACTGGACCTCCAACAACCGCACCAACTGCACCGCCTGCGGCAGCACCGGCTGCGGCCCCTCCTGGATCGGCTGAAGCTAGGGACGGGAGCAGGAGGGCAGCTGCAAGAGCAGCGTATCTAACATGTGCGCGCATGACTGTTTCTCCAACGAACCAATCGCGAACTGCGATCTGCTGCCACGTTAACGGCGTCCTCACGACGGCGTTTCAGCTTGGCGGTTTGCGGCCCAGTGGTTTTGAAACATCAGCGTGATCCTCAGCTTTTGCTGAAGGAGGGGATAAAGTCGTCTATTGAATTCGGTAGGGGGTGCCTTGCCAAAGGTGAGCAAGGAGCATAGGGGGAGCCAAGGTTACAGGTATTTACTGTGCTGCACGGGCCGTTCCTGCTGATCCCGCTAGGACTTCATCTAGCTCTATTCACCTTCCGAAACCTATTCCTGTGCAGCCGAGGACATGAGCACTATGAGCGAGAGCACAACCTCTCCGAACTTTATCGAACTCTCTGCTGACATTGTTTCGGCTTATGTCAGCAACAACTCCGTTCCGGCCTCTGAGCTTCCGACCCTGCTCAGTTCCATTTATGCGGCTCTGACGAAGACAGTTCAGGCCCAGAGCCAGGAGCCGCAAGCTGAGTTGACGCCCGCTGTTCCGGTCAAGAAATCCGTGACTGCGGATGCGATCATCTGTCTGGAGGATGGCAAGAAGTTCAAGTCGCTCAAGCGCCATCTGCGGACCACCTACGACATGACGCCCGAACAGTACCGGGCCAAGTGGGGTCTGCCCGCCGATTACCCGATGGTCGCGCCGAGCTATGCCAAGGCGCGCTCTGAGCTTGCTAAGACCATGGGGCTCGGCCAGCAGCGCAGAAAGACTGCTGCTCTGGTGGATGCCGCTGCCAATGATGCTGCTCCTGCCAAACCCAAGAGGGCTGCTGCAAAGGCGGCTGCGAAATCAGACGAAGTGGCTGCGCCTGCCAAGGGCAGACGCACGAAAAAGGCCGCCTAGTTCATCTCATAGCATTTGAAGCAGCCATAGCCGTTTAGATGCTCTCTCACTCAAACCCGGCGCTTCCAGTGCCGGGTTTTCTATGCCGCTCTGCCAACTTCTGTAACGCTATCCTGGAAGTGCGTCGGCTATGCCGCACTTCAGGAGGAAGCGGGTTAAGACCTCATTTACCGTGAGAGCACATCGTGTTGGCTCCGCCATCGGAGCCTATCATGGTCAAGGTTGAGCAGATTCTCCGCAGCCGCCTCAGTCGTGGTGCCAAAACCAAGCATATGCTTCTGGGGCTGACCCTGATGGGGCTTACCCTCGTGAGCCTCTCGGGGTTCTCGGAGGCTGCGTCTGCCCAGAGCTTGATCTCCGTGCGTGGAACCGATCGTATCGAAGTGGTAGGACGTGCAGGACCAACGCAGGCTTGGGTCAGCTTCTGCCAGCACCAACCTCGTGAATGTCATATCGATCTCTCACAGCCTACGCGCATCGCCCTAACTCCTGGCATCTGGGCGGCTCTCACGCAGGTGAACGAGCGCGTCAACTCGTCGATCCTTGCCGTCACAGACCAGGATCATTGGGGTGTTCTCGACCGGTGGGACTATCCAGATGATGGGCTCGGGGACTGCGAGGACATTCAGCTTCTAAAGCGCAAGCTGCTGGTCCAGGCCGGGCTGCCGCACCGCGCTCTACGGATGACAGCCGTCATCGACGATCAGGGGCAGGGGCATGCGGTACTCATGGTCCTCACCGACCAGGGCGATTTCATTCTCGACAACAAGCGCAATGCCATCCTGGCTTGGCGGCGGACGGGCTATACCTTCATCAAGCGAGAGGGTAGCAGCGGCGAAGCCTGGGTCGCTCTCGGGGAGCAAGCCGCCCCAACTGTCACAGCCAATCGTTAGATCGGATTGGAGGGCGCAAATAACTGACTGACGATGCGGGTGTGCAGAGGAAACGCTGTTTCAATTGGCTCGTGGATGACGAGCACCTCCGAGACTTCCGCGATATGGACGAATGCACCCTCGTGCTCGATGGCAGGCTTTGACGGCAGAGCAGATTCTGCCATCGACCCGGATGATTCCCTCCGCTACGATCCGACGTGCGGCAGGGCCGACCACAATGCCTGTGCCCTCCAGCACTTCCTGCGCCCGGCTTCCTGCCAAGTCTGGCCGAGCACAACGTCAGGACTGAAGAACCAGTAGATTTCGAGGCTATGGTTTGAAACACGCCTCTGCTACTGCTGAAAGCCGCAACTCTGGGACGACTGCCTTACAATTTCCGGAAGAGTCTCTTGGATCCCGGCTGCTTCAAAGGGGAGGTCGATGTTCACACTCGATGAGCTCAACAGGGCGATCACCATCGTGCGCTCGGTGATGCCGCCGACTCCACAATATGCTTGGCCTCTTCTCGCCAAACGCCTCGGATCCACTGTCGTTGTGAAGCACGAGAACCACACACCTATTGGCGCTTTCAAGGTGCGAGGCGGTCTTGTCTATCTCGATCGTCTCAGGCGAGAGCGCCAGCACGTCCGCGGCATCATCAGCGCTACACGTGGCAATCACGGCCAGAGCCTAGCCCTGGCAGCAGGCCATTTCGACTTGCCTGTCACCATTGTCGTTCCGCAAGGAAACTCTGTCGAGAAGAATGCCGCGATGCGCGCCTTCGGGGCTGAGCTCATCGAGCATGGGCGAGACTTCGATGATGCCAAGCAGCATGCATCGGAACTCGCTATAGAGCGAGGTTATGAGTTCATCCCGTCCTTCCACGCCGATCTCGTAACAGGTGTGGCAACCTATGCCCACGAACTATTTGATGCCTTTTCCGATCTTGACGTGGTGTATGCCCCAATCGGACTAGGATCCGGCATCTGCGGGCTTATCCGTACCCGTGACCTGCTGGGCCTCAAGACAGAGATCGTGGGTGTCGTTCCTCAGGAGGCAAATTCTTATCGACTGTCGTTCGACGCTGGCCGGGTCGTACCGGTCAACCAGGTTGCCACTTTCGCAGATGGCGCGGCAGTGAGAGTTCCTGACGAAACGGCCTTTGCCCTGATCAAAGCCGGCGCTGCTCGCATCGTTGAAGTGGCTGAGGATGATATCGCTCAGGCAGTCCGGATCTATCACGAGGACACTCATAATCTAGCGGAAGGAGCCGGTGCTCTAGCGCTTGCCGCTCTTGTCAAAGAGCAGGCCCAGATTAAGGGGCGCAAAGCCGGTGTTATCCTCAGCGGTGGCAACATCGACAGGAGCTGGGCCGCGGATATTCTCGCCGGGAGAACCCCGAGGCAGAGCTAGCTCCGTAGCTTTTGTCACTCGGCTACCCCGAAAGGCCGACTACCCACACTTGATCAGGATCTAGACAGGTGAAAGGACGTGTATCATACGCGTCTCGATCATGTCGGCTGTCCTTGCGGCATAGGCTTTCATGTGCGCAGACGCGGCATGGGCGTTGAGCGCTTCCGTGCTCGCCCATTTCTCGACAACGGCGAAAGTGTCTGGCCCGAGCTCGGCCTGAAAGGGGCCGAAGGTCGGTACATCGATCACGGGAACGTACTCGATGCATCCGTCCTCTGCGTGCACAGCCGGCATGTTGGCTCTGAACTCTTGGAGCACGGCATCGCGCATGCCGGGTTGGTGGTGATAAAGGCGAGGACGTGCAGCATAGAAGCCTCTGGATTGAGTGGTGTCGCGTCGTCAGCAAGCAACTTGGTACATACGACTGGCTATAGCTGCATGTACGAAGGCATGCGCAAATCTGCGAGTGGAACCCGCTTCAGACGAAGGTATCTAAGTGACGACAGCTTCAGCCTCGATCTCAACTGCGTACTCCCCGACCAAGCGTGAGATCTCGAGCAAAGTATTCGCAGGCCGCACGGCTCCGAAGTATCGACCATGCACCCGGGAAACAGGCTCCCAGTCGTCTGCATTTCTGAGATAGACACGCGTTCGGACTGTGTCTGCAAGCGTTCCGCCCAAAGAGGCGATGCTCGCTGCGATCTTATCCAGGATGTAGACCGCCTGCCCTTCGGGATCGTCTGGACAGATGATTTCACCTGTGCCGTGGGTGGCTGTTGTTCCGCTAACAAGGATGCGATTGCCAATCCGCACGGCACGGCTGTACCCACAGATGGGCTCCCAGACGCTGCCGGAGTCAATGCGTAGGCGGTCAGATCGCCCATCGATCGGGACGGCCTCGAATACCGGCGGGAAGCTCTCGAGATGATCGCTGAGATCGCCGGACGCCGTAAGAAAAGGCGGGCGACGGTACTCGTCACCACAATCACCTGGGATGCGCCGAGTAGACACCAAAGCCTCGTCGATCCGCTGTTTGTCATCTTCGTCCAATGAGAACGAAAACAGGGCAGCATTGTCTGCCCGATGCTCGCGCTCTCCCAGCCGAGCCCCAACGATGACAGCCGCGACGGCCGGCTGTTCGAGCACCCAGCGCGTGGCCACATTGGCAACGGACACACCGTGCTTGCGAGCAATCTCGTGCACGGCCGCCAGAATCGTCTGGAGAGCCGACCACCCTCCGATGGTGTCGATGAAGCGCTTGTACTTCGACTTGCTCCAGTCCTCGATAGATGTTGGCTCGGGCGCACCCACCCACCGGTCCGTCAGGAAGCCGCCCCCGAGTGTGCCATAGGCCAGCAGGCGCACGCCTGCGGCGAGACAGAAAGTGCTCATGCCCTCCCCAGCGCGTCGGTCGAGAAGGGAGAAGGAGACCTGGTTCGATACGATCGGGAAGCCGTGCTTCACCAGCAGGCGCAGGTGGTCGGTATTGAAATTCGTCACGCCGAGATGGCGGATGCGCCCGTCCTGCTGCAGCGCAACAAGCTCCTTCATGGCATCAATGTAGCCTGGGTGTTCGAACATCCACCAATGGAACTGCAGGAGGTCAATGGAATCGACACCAAGGCGCTCGAGGCGCTGAGCGATACCAGCCCGCACGACGTCCGCCGTCATCGGCCCAGGCGTGGGGCACCACTTAGTAAAAGCCGCCGGACGCTGCTTCTCGGCTCCAGTCTGCATGCTCAAAAAACGACCGGTGATCAGCTCCGCACTGCCGTAATGGTCAGCCATGTCGAAGCTGTCAAAGCCGTCGCGGGCATAGTCGGCCATGGCGGCGGCTGCGGTGTCGCGATCCAAGGGGCAGCCACCTCGCTCCATATCGGCCACTTGCCAAAGGCCGGTGACCACACGGCTGATCTCAAGCCCGGGTGCGAGCAGTATCCGATCGGGGGGAAGTGACATGGTAATCTCCGGCAAAAGGCGAAGGCTCCGCGCCGGGCGCGGAGCCTGTGTCACCGACAGAGCAGGTTCTAGCGCGATGGGATCTTAGCCTTGATGGCAGTGACCTCATCGACGCCCATCTGGCCGACCGTGGTAATCTCACCGTTCTGAATTCGCCATAGCCGGAAGGGGCCGGTGATATCGCCATATTGGTCGAAGCTCACAGGGCCAATGACACCCTCGTAGCGCACCGGTTTGCCGTCTTTGATGAGTTGGAGCGCCTTCTTGAAGCCCTCCGGACCGGCATAGATCACTTCGCCGTCACTCCCGGTGACTTTGCGGATGGCGTCCCGGATCGCTGCCGCCTCAAACTTGCCGGCCTGAGCTACCGCAAGGCCGAGGATTGCTGCCGCGTCATAAGCCCTGTCAGCGGCTGGAGCATTGGCATCAAAGCCGCCGGACATTGCCGGATAAGCCTTCACGAAATGCTCGGTCGAGGGCGTCTTGGTCGTGCCGGACGAGGTTCCAATCGCATCGTTCAGATAACGCGGCCCGACGTCGCGGATGAAGTCCGCGCTGTTCATGCCGTCATTCAGGAGAAACTTTGCGGCGCCGCCCTGCGAAATCCAGGTGCGTGCAATCGCTGTGCCGTCGCCCGGATAGGAGACGAGGTATAGGGCAGGTGGATCTCCCTCAAGACCACGAGTGACCTCCGGTGCATAGGAAGCCTGACCTTGGTTATACGGCGTTATGGAGGTAATTTGGCCCCCGAGCGCTTCGTAGGCACGTTTGAACTCCGCCACCATGTTCACGCCGAAGTCGTTATTGACGTGAATGACCGCAATTTTCTTCAGGCCTTGATCCATCGCGTATTTCGCGGCCGCTGTGCCTTGAAGCGCGTCCGAGGTGATGGTGCGGAAGAAAATACCGTTCGTCTTCCCCTCTTGTGCAGTACGGGTGAGCGTCGGCGACGAGGAGGCGGGCGAGATCTGAACCACGTTCGCTGGCGCTGTCACCGAGGTCAGAATGGGAAGCGATACGGAGGAGATGATGCCGCCGATGATCGCTGGCACGCGCTTGAGGTCAACGAGTTGCCGGGCTTGGTCGACTGCGACGGAGCCTTGACTCTGCGAGTCCCTAAGGTCCGCGGCGAGCTGGCAGCCGGCGGCACCGCCCGCCTCGTTGATCTCCTTAAAGGCAAGTTCGATGGATTTGGCCGCAGCCTGGCCGAAGCGCCCGGCCGGACCGGTCAGCTCCACGACAACGCCAACCGTGTGCGTGCAGGGTTGCTGTGCTGATACTGGCAGTGGCGCGAGAGCAATCGCTAGGCTGGCGGCTGAAACAATGGATGTAAAGCGCACGGTGAACACTCTCCCTTGGTCTAGTCCGCCGGAGTGAGCTCTGACGTCACTTGCCCCTCCTGGCCACACAGCAGTGTTTCGTCTCGGCGGCCTTTTGGCAAGTGTGGCGAGCTGGAATGGTCCTCAAGAGCTAGGACCGATCCAAGTCTCGTGCAGGGCAAGCCAACGCACACGCCGCCTGTCCGCAATTGAAACTTCAAATAGGGCGGTCGATTGGCGTCGGGTGACGGCCTCGCCCACTGTTTGCTCCTCCACATAGCCGAGAAGGACGAGCGGCGGTCGCAAGAGCAGAACCTCGGGCTCGGCAATGGCGATGTGGAACGAGCCCTGGCTTGCCCTAGCCCCGTGGGTTCCCCGCAGCCAGCCGATCACATCCGGTCGCTGAAGCCTTTGTCCACTCGGAGACACCATGGTGAACTCCTCGCCGAGAGAGCTCTCCACGCGGGTAAATACCGCGTTTGTGTTCTCGGCCTTTCCGCTGAGCCATGCTTCGAAGAAGGCATGCAGACCGGACACCTCTTGGAGGACGGCCTGGGCGAGGGGGTGGTCGAGGCCCATGAGGATCACGCTTCGTTGAGGTTGTAATGCATGATGCGACCGTGCCGACCCTGCCGATCACGCTCTAGCGTGTAGGTGTCTCCTTCCGGGCCAGTCCTGCGTGCCAGAACGCTGTCGATGGCGGCTCGGTCCTTCTCATCGAGGGCAAGCCGAAACACATCCAGATTGTCGGGCAGGTGCTCGGCATAGCGGGCACCGATGATGGCGCCTGCCACTGCCGGCTGGTCCAAGACCCACCGGGTGGCCACCGCCGTGAGGCTGACCACGTGCTTGCGCCCGATCTCCCGCAAGGTGCCTAGCAGGTTCTGGAATAAGGACCAGCCGCCGAAATCGTCGATGATGAGCTTGTACTTGACCAGCGAACGATTGGCGAAGGGCTCCTGCGGCTCCGGCGCCCCGAGCCACCGCTCCGAAAGAAAGCCGCCCGCCACCGTCCCATAGCACAGAAGCTTCATGTCGCGCTCTTGGCACAGCGCAACAAGGCCGTTCTCGGGCCTCTGATCGAGAAGCGAGTACTGGACCTGCATCGACACAAGCGGCACCCCGGAATCGAGCAAGGTTCGCGTATGGGGTGTATCGAAGTTGGTGCCGCCGATCTGGTGGATCTTCCCCTCATCCTGGAGTTCCTTGAGGATGAGAGCTGTCTCGATGGCGCCTGGAACGGCGTAGTTCCACCAGTGGAACTGCACCAGATCGAGACGCTCAATCCTGAGCCGCCGGAGCGAGCGGTCGATGATCTCCCTTACATAGGGGCGGTCGACGCGGGAGAGGGCGTCCCAGTCCGGCACGAACTTGGTGTGTACCTTGAAGTTCTTCAGTGCTTCGGAGCCGCGCTCGGCGAGCATGCGTTCACGAAAGCGCCCGATCATCTCTTCGACGCCGATGTAGATGTCGGCACAGTCGAAGGCCGTGACCCCCGCATCCACGAACGCAGCCATGTCGGCGATCGCCCGCTCGGCCTCAATGGCACCATGCCCGCCGGCGAGCTGCCAGCCCCCGCGCAGCATGCGAGAGATCCGGTAGCCCGGGGCGAGCTCAATGGTTTCAACTGTCATGTCAGGCTCTCATTGGGCAAAGGGACCGCCGTGACCTCCGCGTGGCGGAACACACGTTTCGCCATCCGGCTGATCCGAAGCCTGCTTGGACAATTAGGGTCCGGGCAGGCGACCTCGGCGTCGGTGGACATCCAGTCGTTCGGATGAGTGACGCGTTGCTTCGCAGGGAGAAGCGGCAAGAGCGCAGCGAGCGAAAAGATCGAGAATCCCTGGCCCGGAGGGAGGTAAAGCATCTCCCCTTTGAGCTCAAAGTAGTCACCGGGCTTGGCGCCACAATACAGCGTGGCGCCGTCTGGGGCGACGACCTCTACCCTCAGGTCATAGAGCTCAAAGGAATCATCTGCCACGGGACAACGTCCATTGCCTGTTGCACGTGCCCATTCTCATGACGCAAAATCGCCGCCCTCGCAACATGGCCCAATCGGGGACTCCGCTCCACTCATGCTGACAGCCCAGTCGATCACCAAGACCTTCGGCGGCAATCGTGCCGTCGATGAGATGTCCTTCACGATCGAGAAGGGTACGATCACAGGTCTTATTGGGCCGAATGGGGCAGGCAAGACAACCCTCTTCAATTGTCTGGCAGGCCTGCTCCCGCCGACTTCCGGATCTCTCAGTCTCGAGGGGGAGCGGATCGACGGTCTTTCGCCGGATCGGATCTTCGCCAGAGGACTGGCCCGGACGTTCCAAATCCCCAGGCCATTTCCAGAGATGACGGTCCTAGAGAACGTTATGGTGGCGCCATTGCACCAGCGGGGCGAGCGGTTCTGGGCCAATTGGATCACGCCGGGCCGGGTGGCCGCCGAGGAACGGACACTAGCGGCCGCAGCCCGGCACTGGATCGACTTTGTGGGACTGTCTCATCTTGCCGATCAACCGGCCCGAGTCCTGTCCGGTGGGCAGCGCAAGCTTTTGGAACTCGCCCGGGTTCTCGTGGCCAAGCCGCGCCTGATCCTGCTCGACGAACCGGGAGCTGGGGTCAACCCTGTGCTGTTGGACGCGATCGTCGATCGAATCATGAATCTCAACCGACAGGGGGTCACGTTCCTAGTCATCGAGCACAACATGGATCTGGTGATGAACCTGTGCAGTCCTATCATGGTGATGGCGCAGGGGCGCCTTTTGATGGCCGGATCAGCCCAAGAGGTCCGCGACGATCCGAGGGTGGTCGAGGCCTACCTTGGCGGAGCCCCGGCGTGACGGCTCTCCGGGTCGAGGCGCTGGAGGCCGGCTACGAGCCGGGACTCCCGATCGTGCGGGGCGCGTCACTGTCGGTCGAATCCAACGAAATTCTTGCGGTCCTCGGACCGAATGGAGCCGGAAAGTCGACGCTGATCAAGGCGATCGCCGGGCTCGTACCGGTCTCTGCAGGAAGGGTTCTCCTACACGATCGAGAGATCACCGGACGCGCGGCTCATCGACTGCCGCACGAAGGCCTAGGATTCGTGCCACAGACCGAGAACGTGTTCGTGAACCTCTCAATCGACGACAATCTCGATCTCGCTGCCTCAATCCTGAAGGTGCCGAAGAAGCGGCGGCTCGACAAACTATATGCCCTGTTCCCCGATCTTGCGCGTCAGCGCCGTCTCCTAGCCGGTCGTCTCTCAGGCGGCCAGCGCCAGATGCTCGCTGTTGCTCGGGCGCTGGTCGGCGAGCCGAAGGTCTTGATGCTGGATGAGCCCTCGGCAGGTCTTTCGCCAAAGCTCGTCGGCATCGTCTTCGAGAAGCTCGTCGAGGTTCGCGCTACCGGTGTCACAATCGTGCTGGTTGAGCAGAACGTAAAGGCGGCCCTTGCCATAGCCGACCGTGCCGCAGTCTTGGTCGAAGGAAGCACCCGGATCGTTGGCACCGCGCGGGAGCTCGCGAAGGATCCGCAAGTCGCTGCGCTTTATCTCGGACACTATCGAGGAGACACCTAGTGTTGCAGCTCATCGCCGACGGCTTCGTCATCGGCTCGGTCATTGCGCTTGGGGCCATAGGCGTGACGTTGGTCTATTCGATCCTACGATTTGCGAACTTCGCGCATGGCGAGCTCCTGACCTGGGGCGCCTATCTCGCATGGACAGCGCTCCTCGGCTTTGCTGCTGTCTGGGGACCTATGGAGCCGCTTGGCCCATTCTCGTTCGGCTGGACGCTTCTTGCATCGCTTGGCGTTGCAGCGATCGCCACTGCGGCGTTGGCGCTTTTGGTCGATCTGCTCCTGTTTCGTCAGCTGCGGCGACACGGGAGCGCGATCACACTAATCATGGCGAGCTTTGGAGCCGCTCTTGTGCTCCGAAACCTGCTTCAGTTCATCTTTGGGGCAGTTCCAGAGTACTACAGCCGTGAGATTCAGGTTGCTATCCGGCTCGTCCCACGGGATGTGCTGGGTGGGTTACGGATCACCCCAGATCAACTTTTCGTCCTTGGTCTGACGGCCGTTTCGGTTGTCGGGCTTCATCTCTTTCTCACGCGAACAACCCTCGGCAAGGCGATGCGGGCAACCTCCATCAACCCGCAACTCGCTCAGGTGACAGGCATCGACGTCGATCGAGTGGTCCGCGCCACCTGGATCATCGGAGCCGTTCTTGCAGCTGTGGCGGGGGTGTTCTCAGGCCTTACCGTTCAACTGCGGCCACAACTCGGCCTCGACCTTCTGCTTCCGCTCTTCGCCGCGGCAATCCTTGGTGGAATTGGCAGCGTCTACGGGGCGGTCGCAGGAGGTCTCATCGTCGGACTTGCGGAGAGCCTGTCGGTACCCATCGTAGGGGCTGAATATCGGGCGGCGACCGCCTTCATAGTCCTCATCGCCATTCTGCTCATTCGCCCCACTGGCCTCTTTGGTGAGAGGCCGTGATGCCCGATCTGCTCGGTTTGCTCTCGTACGGCACCTTCTTTCTCGTGTTTGTCACGATTTATGGCCTGGTGGTGCTCGGCCTTAATCTGCAGTGGGGCTTTACAGGCCTGTTCAACGTAGGCGTTGCGGGATTCGTTGCGATCGGGGCCTACACGTCGGCTCTCCTCACAGCGCCGGACTACCCCAATCAGATCGGCGGCTTGGGTCTGCCTATCCCCCTCGGCTGGCTCGGAGCGATGGCGACGTCTGGCCTTGCAGCCTTTATCGTCGGGGTGGCGGCACTGCGCCTGCGGCACGACTATTTGGCCATCACCACATTCGGTATCGCTGTGACCCTGCAGCTGGTCGCGTTGAATGCCCAGGGCTTAACGGGCGGTCCGTTCGGGCTGCAGTTCATCCCAAAGCCATTCGCAGATATCATCGCGGATAACCTCGCCTGGAATCTGACTTACCTGGCGATGGCTGCAACGCTGCTTGGTCTCAGCTATGCTGCCCTGGAGCGTCTGGTACGTAGCCCCTGGGGGCGCGTTTTGCGGGCGATCCGCGAGGACGAGACGGCGGCCGAGTCCCTAGGGAAGCGGGCCTTCCGGTTTCGCCTCCAGGCCTTTGTGATCGGTTGCATGCTCATGGGGCTTGGCGGAGCGCTCTACGCGCACTTTGTGGGCTACATCGCTCCGGAGGATTTTCTGCCGATCCTCACGTTTCAGCTTTGGACGATGCTGATCGTGGGCGGCTCGGGCAACAATCGTGGGGCCATCCTTGGAGCCGTCGTCGTGTGGGCCTTATGGACGCTCTCTGGGAATGTGCTTCGGGAACTCGTCCCGGCCGAGCATCAGGCCAGGGCAGCGACCCTGCAAGTTGTTCTCATTGGTCTGCTTCTGATGCTCATTCTTTTGGTGAGACCACGTGGCCTTCTCGGCGAGGAGGCCATCGTTTCACGTCACATGAAGGACTCAGCTGGCGAATTGCAGGAGGAATAAGGCTGTCGAGGCGGGCTCGGACGAATAGCTTGTTACATCAGGCGGGCGCTACGCTGAACTGTTTGAATTGCAGGCGTCCAGTTATCGATAAAGTATGATGACACTATCTAATCCGGCTGGCTCCTCCCATTACCCGGCCCAGGCATTGCACGGAACGCTATCGAAAACCCGTAGCTGCACCTCTGGTTGTCGGCCGTCGCGCTGATGCTGGAACTTCAGCCGGGACATTCGTCGGGGAGCGGGCAACGACGTGGCGTTAGGCGGATTAGTCCAAGGATGCTTTGATCCGTGCCAATCCCTCCTTCGTCAGCGGGTCGATCCTGAGAAGATTGTGCCCTCCGGACGAAACCCGCTTCGAGAAGATGAGGCGAACATAGCCAGTGCCCTGGAGCGGGAGGAAATAAAGGCCGTCGGACTCGCCTGCCAGAAAGCAGCGCAGCCCAACATAGAAGCTTTCCTCATACCCTTTGATGGCCCGACGAATGGCCGGGTGGATCACAAGGGTCGTCTGCCTGCTCTCACAGACCTCTTCAACGCTTTCGAAACTCAACACGGCTGAACCTCGCTGCCAAGGCAGCGGTCGACCGCTGCCTAGAGCCAACGCCGCGCAGAGGGACGTTGTTCGTTCAAAGCTCAGCTTATCCACTAAGAGATGAGCTTGCCTGACCAGGAGCATTGGGGTATTAACTCGCATTAGCACTCCCATGCGTCGAGTGCCAACAGTGCTGCTCGGCGCAGACGAGTGCCTCCCATTCCATGTCGAGGAGGCTCACCCATGAAGTTCCGTCCGTTGCATGACCGTGTTGTCGTTCGCCGCATCGAAGCCGAAGAGAAGACGGCTGGCGGCATCATCATCCCGGACACCGCCAAGGAGAAGCCGCAAGAGGGCGAGATCGTCGCCGTCGGCCCCGGCGCCCGCGATGAGAGCGGCAAGGTTGTCGCCCTCGACGTGAAGGCCGGCGATCGCGTCCTGTTCGGCAAATGGTCCGGCACCGAGGTGCGTATCGACGGTCAGGATCTCCTGATCATGAAGGAATCCGACATCATGGGCGTGATTGAGAAGACAGCCGAAGCCCAGAAGGCCGCTTAAAACAGCTCAGACCAAACAGGTAAGAATCACAGGAGGTTAGCTCATGGCTGCCAAAGACGTAAAATTCTCTTCGGACGCTCGTGATCGCATGCTGCGCGGCGTCGACGTCCTCGCGAATGCCGTGAAGGTCACGCTTGGCCCTAAGGGCCGCAATGTGGTCCTGGAAAAAAGCTTTGGTGCTCCGCGCATCACCAAGGATGGCGTCACCGTCGCCAAAGAGATCGAGCTCGCCGACAAGTTCGAGAACATGGGCGCCCAGATGGTGCGTGAAGTGGCCTCGAAGGCCAGTGATGTGGCCGGTGACGGCACCACCACGGCGACCGTTCTGGCTCAGGCCATCGTCCGCGAGGGCGCCAAGGCGGTTGCCGCCGGCATGAACCCCATGGACCTCAAGCGCGGTATTGATCTGGCTGTGGCAGAGGCAGTGAAGGACATCCAATCCCGTGCCAAGAAGGTCGCCTCGTCCGAGGAAATCGCCCAGGTCGGCACCATCTCGGCCAACGGGGATGCCTCTATTGGCGAGATGATCGCCCAGGCGATGCAGAAGGTCGGCAACGAGGGCGTCATCACGGTTGAGGAAGCCAAGACCGCCGAGACCGAGCTCGACGTCGTGGAAGGCATGCAATTCGACCGCGGCTACCTCTCGCCGTACTTCATCACCAATGCCGAAAAGATGATCGCGGAGCTTGAGGATCCCTACATCTTGATCCACGAGAAGAAGCTCTCCTCCTTGCAGTCGCTGCTGCCGATCCTCGAGGCTGTCGTTCAGACCAGCAAGCCGCTGCTGATTGTGGCGGAAGACATCGAGGGGGAGGCCCTCGCCACCCTCGTGGTGAACAAGCTCCGTGGCGGCCTGAAGATCGCCGCCGTGAAGGCTCCGGGCTTCGGCGACCGCCGCAAGGCCATGCTCGAGGACATCGCGATCCTGACCGCCGGTCAGACGATCTCGGAAGATCTCGGCATCAAGCTCGAGAACGTCACCCTCGACATGCTGGGCCGCGCCAAACGCATCCGCATCGACAAGGAGAGCACCACGATCATTGATGGTGCTGGTTCTACGCAGGACATCGAGGCGCGCGTGGGTCAGATCAAGGCGCAGATCGAGGAGACCACCTCGGACTACGACCGTGAGAAGCTGCAGGAGCGTCTTGCCAAGCTCGCAGGCGGCGTCGCGGTGATCCGCGTCGGCGGCTCGACCGAGATCGAGGTCAAGGAGAAGAAGGACCGCGTCGACGACGCGATGCATGCCACCCGCGCTGCGGTGGAAGAAGGCATCGTCCCCGGCGGCGGCACGGCTCTGCTGCGCGCCAAGGGCGCTGTTGCGAAGCTCACCAGCGACAACCCGGACGTCCAGGCTGGCATCAAGATCGTGCTCCGCGCGCTGGAAGCTCCGATCCGTCAGATCGCCGAGAATGCCGGTGTCGAAGGATCGACAGTGGTTGGTAAGATCAACGACAACACAGGCTCCGACACCTTCGGCTTCAACGCCCAGACCGAAGAGTTCGTGGACATGCTCCAGGCCGGTATCGTCGATCCGGCCAAGGTGGTCCGCACGGCTCTGCAGAATGCTGCGTCGGTCGCCGGTCTGCTGGTCACCACCGAAGCCATGGTGGCCGACGCTCCGAAGAAGGAATCCGCTCCAGCCATGCCAGGTGGTGGCATGGGCGGCGGCATGGGCGGCATGGACTTCTAAGTCCTGCTCCCGTCAGTCTACCTGGAAAGGCTCCGGAGAAATCTGGGGCCTTTTATCATAAGATTTCTTAGATCGACGGCGGTTGCCGCGTCAGGGCCGTGTTTGTGATTCGCGATGGCTCGACAGGACTACACAGCGTCGATACACACGAGCAATTCATGGGCGCGCTGAGTCTTTGGTTCTGCTGAGATACCAGGTGCAGAGGTACAATCCCGCTCAAGGGCTTCGATCAGCTTGCCAAACAGCCCTTGACATTGCTCCTCTTGGAGAGGGAGCACGTGACGGAGGGCACCGTCAAGCTATCGGAGGAGGAGCGCAGCTGTTACGTGCCAAGCCTGAGCCGGTAGCTATAGGTATCGCCTCGAAACAGCCCCTCTACATACTCCATCATGACTTCGCCATGCGTGTAGCTGCGGCGCTTGATCAGCAGACACGGGAGCGGTTGGGCAAACCCGAAGATCTCGCACTCTTCCTCACTCGCCATCGTGGCCTCAACCGTCTGATCGCAGTAGATGAGTGGGACCCCGCAGCGCTCGGCCAGAAAGGTGTACACCGATCCGGACAAATCCTCGTGCTCCAGATCCGGGGCTGCTGACAGATTGTACCACGCCACCTCGCGCGACAACGGCACGCCGTCGCCATAGCGCACCCGCACGAGCTTCAGAAAGCGGGACGGGGAGGGCAGACCGAAGATCGAAGCAATCGACCTGTCGCTCACCACCTTGCGCTCCAGAATGCGTGATGACGGGATCTTGCCAAGAAGGCGCATCTCCTCCGTGAAGCCCTTGAGCCGGTCCATGCCAGGATGCGGTCGCGGACTAGCGCCCTGGATCAGAAAGCCCAGCCGGCCCTGTGCCGCGACTAGGTCGCGTTGCCGAAGAGTGTGGTAGGCGCGCTGGACAGTTGCCCGGCTCAGCCCCAAACTCTGCGCCAGTTGACGCTCGGCTGGCAGGACAGTGCCGGCGGGCAGGGTTCCGTTCCTGATCAGGGTTTCTAGCTGCTGTTCGAGTTGCTGGTAGAGCGGCATCGCCGTGTCACCTCGCAACTGCAGGAGGTCCGGCAGCAATGGCCTCTCGGTTGACCTCCCCGTCTGGGGGATCTGGGCTGGGGGTGTGGGCGCGTCTACACTGTGCGGTCCGCCTGTCGCGCGCTGTTTTGGCGGCTGCTTCTGCTTCTTCACAATGGCTTATTCTACCATGGACCAACCTGCTTCACTCTTTGTTCTCGGCAGCTTTGTGGTCGCCTGCAGTGCCAAGGTCGCCCATCTCCCCCGGCCTGGCGAGTCCCTGCGAGCCGAAGCCTTCACGGCCGAGCCTGGAGGCAAGGGGCTCAACCTGGCTCTTGGGGCACACCGTCTGGGAGCGAAAGTCGACGGAATATTTTCTATTGGAACTGACCTTTTCTCGCAACTGGCGCAGTCGGCTTTTGCACATGCGGGGCTCTCACGGTCCATGTTGCGCCAAGTCGAAGCAAAAACGGGGAGTGGCATTGGCTTTACGGACTCGCACGGCGAGAACTGCCTTGCGGTCTGCCCTGGCGCCAACCTGCTCCTGTCAGCACAGGACATCCGCTCAGTGGAACAGGCGGTGCGAGAGGCTGGCCTCGTGCTGGCTCAATTCGAGATTGGGGATGAACCGATACTGGAAGCTTTTACCATAGCTGATGCAGCCGGTGCCCCGACGGTGCTCAATCCGTCGCCCTATCGGCCTGTCGACCCCCGCATTCTTGAGCGCACGTCCGTTCTGGTCCTCAACCGTGTCGAGGCCGCCCATCTCGCCAAGTCCTCCGACTTCGGAACTCCAGGAACGCTGGAGAGTCTGGATGACATGGCTGCCACGCTGTTGGAGCAAGGCCCTGAGCTGATCGTGGTGACGCTGGGCAGCGAAGGCGCAATCGCCTACCCGAGGAGAGCCCCACCGCTCCACCAGCCGTCCTTTCCGGTCAAAGCCATCGATTCGCTCGGAGCAGGCGATGCTTTCACGGCAGGTCTCGCCGTCGGGCTGCTCCAAGGTCGGCCCTTGCCGGAGTGCCTCAGACAGGCCGCCGCCTGCGGAGCCATTCTGTGCATGGAGGTCGGGGTTTTTGATGTTCTGCCAAATGCTGAGCAACTGCATTTCTTCTTAGCCGCCCAAGAGACTGGACGGATACAGTAGTCGGCTCCTTTTGGACTGTATTTGGTATTGCCAACTTTGGTCCAAAGAGTAGACTGAAGTCATTGGTTGAGTCGGCGTGGGCGATGACGGGGATCGCACCTTCAGATCGCCAACTGATTGCTTTTCCCTGAGCCTCCTCGTGCCTCTGCGCAGATCCTTAGGCGCTCGGAGGCGAAGATAGACTTGCGCGTAAAGTTACTCGTAGCGGTCTGATGAAGCCGATCATCCCTGATCAGCAGGCTGGCTTTCGCGTATACAGGCGGTCGTGAACGTTGCTGCGTACATCTGCATACTTCAGAAGGAGCCGAGCAAATGAAACGTGCGCTCATAATTACTGCTCTTGGTATGGGTCTGTCGCTGTCCGGGTTGCAGGCCGCCGAGCCGGCGTTTGATAGCGAAGCGGAATGCAGAACGATCTCCGAGGCTGCCGTGCCCAGCTGCCGGTGCCAGGGATTGTACTTCGCAAACAAGTTCGGCTCGGACGAAGGAGCCGCTGCGCTGCATCTCGTTGGCCGCAGCTATGTATCAGAGCCCCAAGTCTCCGTAGCTAATCTCTACGAGCGCTTCGGGGCCGCCAAGCTCGACAAGGTCGCACAGAAAATCCTCGAAACCCGAGGTGAGGTCATCTCGTACTGCCCATTTAGCACCAACCTCGATGATTGATCATGCCGATCACGCCAGCCGATGCCGCTCTTGGCGTGTTCACCTTGTGCAACACGGCTAGGGTATTCGCCTATCTGCCGCAGATGATTAAGATCGGTCGCGACACACAAGGCGCGACCGCCATCTCCTACACCACATGGGCGCTCTTTGGCGTGTCTCATCTCTCCACTGTCGCCTATGCGGTCTTTGTGGTGGATGACTGGCGCATGGCGGCGGTCTTTGCCGCAAACACACTCTGCTGCCTGGTGATCTTGGGCCTTACCGCCTGGAAGCGCGCTGTGTTCACGGCAACCCTGAAGGTTCTCGAAGCCGCTGTGCCATCAACAGAGCATCCCGATATCGCAGCCAAATCCAGGGTGACAGGGACAACGCAAACGAACAAATCCGACTCTCATCAATCTCGGCTGAGACTTGTGAGCGAGCGGAGCGGACAATCATAGGATGCTTGCTGATCACGTCGCTCACTCAGAACGAAGGAAATCCAACCAATACAGGGAGCGCCTTGCACACACAGCACCTGGGTCAAAAGCCGGTGCCCGGAAAGGAAACACTGCGCCCAACTGACGAGGACAACTGCCATGATGCTGAGCTGGATTGACGTTCTTGGCTATGCCGCCTCCGGTCTGACGCTTGCGACCTTTGCCCAGCGGTCGATGGTGCCCATGCGCATCCTCGCGCTGGCGGCGAATGTCTGTTTTATCGGGTATGGGGCGATGGGTGTATATCTGCCAGTCCTGATCCTCCATCTGGTGCTACTCCCGATCAATCTTGTTCGTCTTCGCACTCTGGTAGCGGGGCTCAATGCCGGAACGGATGGTGCGCTACACGAAGCTGTCGGAGAGACTACGATACCGGGCGTGTCCAGCGGACTGCTATGAGGAGCCTGTTCTTTGCCTCGTGTGACAGCCGCGGATTATTCACCCAGCTCAACCGGAGCCTAATCGCAGAATCCAATTTCCGCAAAGCGCCACTACGTGAGCGTAAGAAGATCATCCGGAACCTCCGATAAGAGGTTTATGGACTGTTTATGGACTCATGTTGGTGGTATGTTCGGCAAAGATCTTCAACAGGCGATCGCCTGCATGAATGATCAGGCGCCGACGGCTGAGAGTTGAACGTCCTGCCACCTGCAAGGCTTAGAGCGTCCTATGCCACATGTTTATGACACCTGCCCAGGATACATTGAGGGTCTCTATCTGCCTCCCATCGCGTGGGAGGTGCTGCGCAGAGAGAACATCCAGACCGTGGACCAGCTCAAGGCGAACGCGCACAAACTTGAGCAGTTCGACGGCATTTCCCCTGGGATGGCTCAGGTGATCAGACTGGCGCTTGCCTATGTCACCCCATTTGAAGAGCAGACATCGAGCGCGAGGCATTACGACGCGTGGTGCGCGTAGGTCCAGTAAGCCGCATTGTACGGAATGCGATTAGAGGTGCTTGGGAGGCCTTCGGCGATGCACTCCGCCATGCGGGTCGCGACCGCGCGAACCGGCTGACCTCCCACCACATAGGCATGGTCGGCAGGGTCGCCGACGAACTCCTCCGTCGAACAGAGATCCTTGGGGCGAGTTCGCACGGTTATTTCCTCCTCTGCCGAGCCCGCAGGCCGGTTAGCACCATCCTCACCGATCCCGATAACCCCCTTCTCCGGCTCGCGCGCGACCACCTCAAGCGATAGGCGGGCCTCAATCTCGTTGGGCACACCTCACTCTGCTCCTGCCGGTTGATGCCTGTCTGGCCCCGGTTCCGCACCAAGCGCATGGTCCCGAACGGATCCCACTCAACTACTCTGAGGGTTAGCACCCATCGCGGCTTCGATTGACCGGCAGCATCTTGTGTTCATACTGGCAATGATGAAGCGCCTGATCAGATACCTTCGCAGTTTCTCAGCCCTCCTCAGCAAGGGGCGACCTCAAGACGGCCTCACGGCTATTGAGTACGAGGCTGTCTGCCTGATCTCATATGAGGGAAGGGCGGCATTTGCCCGGGCCCGGCAGCAGGCCTTCTATTGCCGCGCGAGGGGAAGCGAGCAGGGCTTCCGATTCTGGTCTGAGGTGGCGACTGAGATTGATCGGCGGGCAGGTGCGAGCGCGAAAAGTGTGGATTCACAGTCAGGATAAAAGGTGACTGCTATATGGAAGAAAGGGGTTATCTCTTCTCTCGGCAAAGGAGGGAACCGGGCGCTTAGAAAGGACGGGGAACCCCGATCCTAATGGAATGGGAACTACCCGAAGTTTTAGTCCAGCCCCACAGGCTTGGGGGTGCTGTCCTCGACCTCCAGAACCGTCGGCTCGTCGGCCTCAAGCTCCTTCAGAGCCAACTCCCGCCAGTAGCGAAGTTCGGCCGTGTCCTTGCCAACCTGTTCCTCGGCCGTGATCGCGCTCCAGCCAGGCCCCTGCTTGTCAGCTAGTTGCCGGGCCCGTGCCGTGATCTCCTCTTCCGTAAACCGCGTTGTGGTCATCGAGGCCCTCCTTGTCCATAAGCAGCGAACGACATCGTGCAGGCCGAGTGTGACGGGATGGTGATGTGCACAATCCCGCCAAGGCGCTCCCTAATCGTGGCGGTCAGAAAGGACCACGCTTTGAGAGAGCCTCAAAGCCGCCTCTGAGCTGCTGGATGCGCTCTTGATAAGCCTTGCCCAAGCAGGCTCGGTCGGCGCCACAGGCCGCACGCCGCCTGAGCCAGGCTGCTTGCTCGTCCTCCATGTCACCGCGGGCGCCCATGCCCAGCAAAGGCTTGAGCTGGGTGTAGAGAACGGCCATCTCGACATCCTCGTCATTTAATTGCCGATCGGCACAAACCGCCGTCTCGTCAGCAGCCTCGGCTTTGGAGCAGTCAAAACTGGCGGCCGTTGCAGGCTGCCATGCCGCATTCATCAACAGGGCAGCAAGGCCTGTGAGGCGGAGGGCGTACTTGATCATTGGATCATCCTCGAGGACCTGACTGCAGAGCAAACCCCTCCAGCCGGCCGAGGCTCCCGTTCATCGGGAGCTATTGTGAAGCAGGGTTAACAGAGGGTGAGGGGCGTGGGTCGTACCCGCGAGGATCCTCAGCCGGAGTTCGCTAGTGCGGTTTATGCCCATATGGCGTGGGCCCCCGTTCGGCATGGCCGCCCTACTGTTTGGTACACCAGGCCAGCCACCTCACGGATTTCTGCTGACTTCAGATCGAGAGCGACGCACACTGCCGCCGGCAATGATGCCGACAGACAGCGGATCAAAGCTGGTCAGGCGACTGTAGTCACCTCCTGCGCCATTACCGCCCGCTAGCCCGGTGCCGACCGAATCCATCCCGGTGATTTCGACCCGCGTGTTCTCGGCCCCTTCAATCATCACAAGATCAAACAGGATGCTCGCATGCCTGGGCGCCAGCCGCACGCAGCCATGTGAGGCTGGAGTCCCGAGGTGGCTCGTGGCACCGCTACCGTGAATGGCATGGCCTGCATCGGTGAAGAAGATCGAGTGCGGCATGGGCGCATTGTCCCATTCCCGTGAATAATGCGCCCGGACCAGCCGTGATGGCGTAAAGGTGCCGGTCGGCGTGGAGTACTCGGCCGTGCCCGTCGACACGGGCCAGGAGTAGCGCTGCTGCCCGTTGACGGACACAGTCATCCGCTGGGCTTTTTTGTCGACCACGATCGACACTTCAGCCGCCACAGAACTAGTCAGGACGATGCTGCCGAGCAGTGCAATCACGGATGATATGGCTCTATGCATCGATCAGCCTCCAGTGTTGCTCGATCCGGGTTAAGGCGCTGCACAGGGACGACTGCTGAAAACAGCTAAGGTTCCAAGTGCCTGAAGTCGGCATCTTGAGCCCGAAGATACCCACATCCATCAGGGTTGCTTGGGCTGCTCCCGCGCCTCCGGCTCGACGATCACGTTGGGCGGCATCGGTTCGGATCCGGTCTCAACTAGATCCTGCAAGTCACCCTGTGCTACGGCCTCTGCCGTTCTCGTCGGAGTAGACTTCTGAATGCCGTAGGTCTGCGACTCAGGCTCAATCGGATCGGTAGCCGTTCTCTCGTTCCGGACTTCGGCGACAGCCTCTGGAGGAACGAGGCCAAGGCTCACGGCGTGCTCCGCGATCACTACACTGTCGGCCGCCAGCACCAGACTGCTGCCCGCGCCCGCCACCACCTTGGCAAGATCCTCAATCTCTCTGATCCTATCAGGATTTCGGGAGATATTCCGAATGTACACCGCCAGCACCCGACCAGGATGCTCCTCGACAATCTGACGGTAGATCTCAGGATCGTGCTGTCCACTGTCGCCGATGAGAACGAAGGGCAGCTCACCATAGAGCGCCAGCATGTTGTGGATCAGCTCGCGCTTGTGGTCCTCAGCCTTGCGCGGCAGCGGACTTGTCCAGGAGACGCCCCATTCACGCAGGAACAGGATTGGGCCAACCGGGATGCCATGCCGATCGAAAAACTCTTCCAGTACCTCGTAGATTCCCCAAGGGGCTCGTGAGACATAGAGCATAGGGTTCTGCTGGTCGCCGGAGGCGCCGGCGTGCAGGGCCCGGTACAAAGCTCCAACCCCAGGAAACGCCACTCGGGTCTGCGCGTCTTCGACGAACAGGTGCCACAGCATCCTGAGCTTGTTGGCGACGCCGGTGTGCATGACCGTGTCATCGATGTCGCTGATAACGACATACCGACAGCTGGTAGGTGGGATGAAGATCTGGGCCTGCGCCTGAACCGCACGGGGCTGCGGTAGGGTCAGATCCATGCTGTGCCACGAACGGTCGAGCGGTGGCGGCAGGGCAGGGGAGAGATGGACCCGAAAGTAGCCGTCCTGGTCCGTGGTGACGGTTTCCTCCGCTCCATAGAACTGGGCGGTCACCATGGCATTGGAAATCGTGCGGCGGGCAATGCGCCGCCCGATGTCGCGCAAGTTCGTCAGGAGGTCTCCTCGGCTCGCTTCCGAGTGCGAGCTTGATTGACTGAACACACGACCAATCAGGAAGACCTCGGAGCGGGATCCGTATCCGCGGTAGGGCTGGATGACCACGCCTCTTTTGCCTTGCGCCTCCTGCACGGGCTGAGCCGCGATACCTAGCATCCGGCTGGGTGCACCCAGCCACTTCCTCACTGCTCCGGTGAGGCTCATTGCGTTCACCCCCTATCCTGTCTGTGGTCTCCCAATGAGGTGGCCGTGGAAAAGATCCACGAGGGGAATGCCTTCATTGTGTAAACCAGTGAGACGCTTCCCTGGTACAGTAATGCCATATTATCGGGAAACACTGCTCTGTACTCGTCAACGAAATATTGCGTGCCGAGGAAAATCAGCGACTTGGCCAGTGCAAAGGCCAGCCTCGTCGCCCCCCAGCGGCGGCAGACGAGGGCAAGCCGCGACCCTCTGGGCCGAGAGTCACCCCCTCGCCATCACTATTCAGTCCAGGACTGCCCCATAGTGGCGGGCAGCTGCGACCAAGACAAAGGCATGCCAGATCGCGTTGTGGAAGCGCAGGCTCTCCTAGAGGTGGAAGACGACACCGGCAGTGTAGAGTGTGCACCGCCGGCGAAGAGAAGCCGGAGAGTCGAGCCGGGAAGCGTGCCAAACACGGTCCCGTAGGCCATGACGCCGCTCCAGCCCAGGAGTAGATAAAGAATGATCTAGAGCCTGTCGAAGCGCCCCAGAAAGATCAGCTTGAGCACGGTCTCCACAACGAAGTTCCGCCATATACCAGCTAGGAGGACGACGGACCCGAGGCTTGCCTTCATCTGGGTGACGAACGGCGGGTAGGTGCCCGCGATCAGAAGGTAGATCGCGGAGTGATCAAACCGGCGCAGGACCTACTTGACCGGAGACAGAGGCCGAAGGTTGTAGACCGCCGAGATGACGAGCACTGCCAGCAGGCAACCTGCATAGACCGATACCGAGATTAACTCCCATGGGCCCCGACGCGGCGAGGACAAGCAGGACGGTCACGCCCACGAGCCCACAGACTACCCCCCCAGCGCATGGACGATACCGTCTGCTAGGATCTCGTGCCGGTCGTAGTCCCACTTGCTCACTGCCCCTCCTGTGGACGGTGGGTTGCTCAGGGGTCTGCAAACCCGGTGGGCCGCAGGGACAGCGCACCGGATCGTGGGTCACGGCTGAAGAACAGCCCGCCCTGCTGCTCCGAGTGCCCCGGAACGTAGTCGAGGACGACCCGGCTGGTCTCGGGGTCCGCACCTGCCGTGGACACTGTTCCTTCAATTTCCACCCGCGCGGCAGCCTCGCCCGCCCTGTTGCGCGCCCGGAACAGGACCCGGTGCCCGCCCTCCACCGGTGCTACGTTCTCAACCTCGACGGTGATCACCGGAGGCACGGTCGCGCCATTGAACAGCTGCCATCCAATGACGCCGAAGACACCGAGCACCAACAGGAGGCCAATGCAGGAGGCCACCCACTCGAGCCAAGGCACCTGTGCCGCCACCTTCCCGGTCTCGTTGCCACCCTGCTTGTGTTCCCGGTTCATCGCGCCCTCACACCACCAGCCGCGCTGTCGCGGCCCCGAGCGACGCTGGGAAGCCCAGCACCACCAGCATGTTCGTGATCTCGGCCACGGATACGCCGTCGGTCCGTCCGAAGCTCCAGAGCACGTAGAGGCTCACCAGCAGGGCGACGCCGTAGCCGGCTAGGGTGAAGTGCAGAAAGGTCGACAGGAATGTGCCACCCTCGGGCCGGCTCTCCTGGCCGGAGAACCCGATGCTGTAGACGAAGACGTGCAAGAGCAGCATAGACAACACACCAAGGGCCAAGGCGTGCCATGGCGTCATCTGGAACGCGATCAGGATCATCTCCTCCGTTGGAGCCATGTTGAAGGCGAGGAACAGCGCGCCGGCCAACATGAGAAAGAGCTCGCCACCATAACCCGCCTCGCGCTTGCGCTCCTCCTCTGCGTCCATGTCCTGCTCATCGCCGAGCTGCTTGCGCCCGAGCATGGCACCGATGCTCGCCGGCACACTCTGCAACGCCACACGGCCGACGATGTCGCCCCAGGTCATGTCGAAGGTGATCACCGCAAGCACCACGAGGAGCACCGCAGACGTGACCACGCCGACGCCGAGGGCGGCGAACGCGTCCATGGCATCCTCTTTGAGACTGAAGGTCTTCTCGAAGCCGGAAAAGTAGGAGAGGCCGACGAGCAGAACGAGGGTGAAGGCTATGAGCAGGAGCAGCCGGCCGCGGCCTATCGAGAAGCCGAGCGACCACATTTCCATGGTCATCAGCAGGGGTATGCCGAAGATGATCGCCCCGCCGAAGGCGCGAGCCAGGCCGATGGCGTAGCGTTCGCTTGTCACTGGCACATTCCCTTTCCTGTCTCACCTGCTGCATGCGCCGTCCGGCAGCACAAGCTTGGCTGCTGAGAAGAGAACCCCTGATCTAGGGACTCAGTTCCCGGAAGTAGCGAGGCCCTGATCCAGCGCCGACCACGGCCGCAAACACCAGCGAACGAGAGCCAGGGCGGCTGGACGACGAAGTAGAGATGGTTGGCAGGCCTTGCACCGCAGACGCCTTAGTGAAGGCTTCGTTGCAGTAACTTGGAAAGGGCACAACGCACCCAGTCGAATGGAGCGCTCAGGCAGCAAATCCGATGATTCGTGCATAACTGCCCTGGCCTGAAACGGGGGGACGCCGCTCAGAGCATCCTCAGGAGACCCAAAGCGCTGGAGCGGAGTTATCCCTATGTCGCAAGCCTTTCATGGAACTCCCAGACAAAATGTTGAGGGGCTCAAGTTATGTGTTCTTGGGGCTCTCTTCTTATTGACCTTGCTGCATGCCGTAGTTGCTAGGATAACCCTCTTAGTCGGTGAAGAGAACCTCTGGGAGGCGGCTCGATCAACTGGCCGCTGCTATAGTTGCTCAATAAGGGATAACGGCTTACTCACAGACGGTCACGATATGTGATTTGACCAGCGCTCCGATGGGGTGGACACTAGGCGCGTTCGATGGCATCGGACTCTCCCTTTGGTAAACTGAGGTCCCGCTTACGGGGCCTCTTTTGTTAGCTGAGGCTCTGCCTCTTGGCGTGCTCCCGCTGCGTCTCGTGAAATCAGTCATAATGGTTCACAAGAGACTGGTGCTCTTCAGGGGGAGGAGGCCTCCCATTGTGATTACTCTCCTAGCTTGACCTTGATTGACTCTCGTTTCTCGCTACCCTTCATACTCTCAACAAGGGTTTGTATCGAGTACAAGGATCAACGGTTGAATGTCTGACGATGCAGCTAAAGAACGCAATGAGTATGTGACCGTTCTGATCTGCAAGAATTCATTACTTCGCGAAGGTCTCAAGCATCTCTTAGCGGATACATGCTTCGCTGTGTCTGACACTGTGACTGATGAGCCCCCACCCTGGCGACCGCGCCTTTACACACAAGCCGCTCTGTTCATTGCGGATGCCAGCAATTCCTCTGCAAGGCTCATCGAGATTGTCAGGCTGCTGAAGGAACGGCAAGGCGAGGCGAGGATCGTCTTCGTCGCCCACGATTTTGAGCTTGGCTTCATACGACTGGGACTTGCCGCTGGAGTCGACGGCTTCTGTTTAGCTGGGAGTGACCGCGAGGTTCTGATTAAGTCGCTTGAGCTGGTCATGATGGGTGAGAAGCTCGTACCTGGAGCGCTGGTTCATTCGCTTGTCAGCGAAATGGCTTCGAACGTTGAGCCAGATCAGGACGAGCCTATGGCAGAGGCACTTCCAATTGATCCTAAGATGCACAAACTATCAAAGCGAGAGGTAGAGATCCTGACCTGCCTCATGCGTGGCGAGCCTAACAAGGTCATAGCAAAGAAGCTCGATGTTGCTGAGGCCACGATCAAGGTTCACGTGAAGGCTATCTTGCGCAAGATAGGAGCAGCTAATCGCACCCAAGCTGCGATGTGGGCTACGGAGCATATGCCACGGAAGCGAGATCCTTAGCTCCCACCACTAATCTCATTGATCAGGCTGCTTTCCATCGCTGGTGGAAGTCCCGTTCCTGCGCCTAAGACTTCGTATAGCGGTTGACTACGTAGGGGACCCAAACAAACAACTGACATCATTGAGTGATTCTATCTCGCCTTGGGTCGTACGAGGTGGGAGGAAGTCATGCGTGATCTGTTCTGGCTCTCTGACGAGGCCTGGGCGGCGCTGGACCACATCTGCCGCACAACCAGCCGGGCAAGCCCCGCGTTGATGATCGACGGGTGATCAGCGGCATTCTCCATATCCTCAAAACAGGGGGGTGCTGGCGCGATGTTCCTCCCGAATACGGACCAGCCAAAACCATTTACAATCGCTACACCCGTTGGGCGCGACGCGGCGTCTGGAAACGCATCTTCGCCAAAGTCGCAGCTGCTGGCTCCATCCCGGAGGAGCTTGCGCTCGACAGCTCAAACGTCAAAGCCCACCGCGTGTCCCCCACGGAATCCGAGCCCTTCCGTCGCCATTTCAGGGCTCGGTACGGTTCAGTCAGGAAGTGGCAACCCCGGTCTTCGGGTCCCGTGACCTCGACCGCAAGGTGGTCGGGGCCGAGCCCCTGCTGTGCGCGGTACTGGAGGAACGAATCAACGGAATGAGGGGGCACTCGGACTCGGCTTTCGCCGATGACATCCAGCGGCGGCTGCGCGCCCAATTGACGAGCAACCGCTGCACGGCGGAGGATATTTCCCAGCTGCTGGAAATGCATCGGCGCACGCTGAACCGCCGCCTGAAGAAGCGGGACTTGGACTACCGGACGATCTGCGACGAGGTCCGGTTCGAGATCGCCCGCCAGTTGCTAGAGGACACCCAGATCCCGCTTGTCGAGATCGCGGCCACCCTCGGCTACTCCGAGGCGATCGCCTTCAGCCGTGCCTTCCGGCGCTGGTCGGGACGGTCGCCTCTTGCTTGGCGGACCGCCCAACCGTCCTAGTGAAGGTATTGTCCGGATTATACGGTTCGCGTTCGGGATCGCGCAAGCTTCCTCGCTGCTGGCCACCGACGCCATCGAGACGATGCGCTTGTGCCCCTCCTGAGCGATCATCTGATGACGGAAAACGGCATCTAAAGCATCGAACGCAAAAGTGGATACCGGTTCTGCGTAAAAAGATGCGTCAGACCAAAAACTTAAAGCATCGGACTTGAGTTCGAATTCACGTCCGATGCTTTAGAGCATCGGACGGTTAAACGGACGCATATCCGGCGGCCTTGAGGAAGTTCCAGCATTCTTGCGGCTCGAAGAGGTTGCAGATGTCGCCGAGGGCGTGCCAGAGCGCGTCAAAGGTTCGGGCTTCGGCCTTACGCAGGTGGGATTTAATCTTAGCGAAGGCCTGCTCAATTGGGTTCATGTCGGGCGAATAAGCCGGCAGGAACAGGAACCAGGCGCCTCTTTGCTTCAGACACTGCACGGCCTTGTTGCTCTTGTGAACGGCCAGATTGTCGAGGATCACCACGTCGCCTGTGTGCAGGGTCGGGGCGAGTTGGGTCTCGATGTAAGCCTCAAACGCCAACCGGGTGATCGGACCATCAATCACCCACGGCGCGCTCAGCTCACTGCACCGCAGCCCTGCGATGAATGTGTGGGTTTTCCAATGGCCGAAGGGCGCGCTCATGCGCAGGCGCTAGCCCCAGCGCGAGCGCCCGCGCAGGCGCGTCATCTTGGTGTTGACGTAAGTCTCATCGAGAAAGATCAAGCGGTGCGGCTGCTCGCGCATGCTCGGCTGACGGTGGGTGTGCCAGACCCGACGCTCATCCCGCACGTCCGCGCGTGCGCACTCCGCCGCCATCAGGGCTTTTTTTATATGAGAAGCCACGCCGGCACAGGAAGCGCGAGAGCATCGCCGGGGCTGCCACGATCCCGTGTTCCTCCCGCAATCGAGCGGCCAGTTCGGGCATGGTGATGGCGGGCTCGGCCTCGACCGTCTGGATCAGGAAAGCCTCATAGGGCACCAGCTTACCGTGTCCCGGTGGACGGCCCTGCCGGGCTGGCGCCGGGGAGCCGGTGTCCCGCGTGCGTCGCACCAGCTTGATGGCGAAGCTCTCGCTGACGTTAAAGTGCTCGGCGGCCGCCCGGCAGGAATGACCGGTCTCGACAAAGTTGGCGACGCGCACCCGCAGATCCAGGGAATAGAAATGACCCATGATCCACCTCCCGGTCCACCAAGTGAATCACAGCTCGGTCTCGAACAGAAGCCCAGGAGTCAGATTTCCGGTCCGACGCTCTAGGTCGTGCGTCTGCTGGGCTCCTATGTCCTGAGCACGGTCCGTGTCCTGATCGACACCCTTTGTCGAGCACTTTGGTGGCGCGCCTGACTGGAACCGGGGCTTGGCAGGATTCGGTGACGGGAGAGACGTGAGCAGGAATGTCAGGATCTGGCACATTTACGAAGTAGAGCGAATGTCTTCTGACGAAGGGGACAACAGACATCCCGAGGCGTTCGCAATTTCCTTGAGTGGCCCTGAGCTGACCTTCGAGAACTAGCTTCACTTGAGTAACTGTGTCTACATATGAGGTTGAGGAAGAAGGAAGAAAATGCTGTCGTTTGGCTTCGGCCCCGGTACCGAAGGGACAAACTGGCAGTTCGGCTAACGCAGGTCAGAGGTGCCCCGACCAGCGGCCGGGGTACCCATGGTTGTCATGAGGCGACTAGATCACGAAGAAGTCGCTTGCAGTGATGCTGGCCCTATTAGTCAGAGTTGCAAACAGCGTCTGGTTGTCCCGAGCTCCGCCATCGGCGTCAAAGAACAGGTTGCCTGTGCTCTGATCATAGACAATCCGGTCATCGGCCTCCGCGGCGGCGCTCGTTAGCGCGAACGCATTGGCACTCAGGGCTCCATCCGTCAGCCCGACAAAGACGGCATTGTCCAGCCGCAACGTATCGTCACTGGCGCGGAAGTCCCGGATCCTGTCGACATTGCCCGCCGGGTCGAAAGGAGCGTTGAAGATGAACACGTCATCGCCTGTTCCTCCGGTGAGCACGTCATTGCCGCCGCCGCCGATGAACGTGTCGTCGCCACGACCGCCGCTGAGGCTGTCGTTGCCGGCACCACCCACCAGGAAGTCATCGTCTCTCCCGCCCGTCACCCGGTCATTGCCTAAGCCGGCATTGAAGTAGTAGGCATCACCCGACTGAACAGCCTTGAGATTGTCAGCGCTTCTGGTGCCGAGGCTGACAACGTCGAACTGATCGCCGCGGGCTGCGCCCGAAACGAGGTCGCGTACGTCGAAGGTCAATCCGGACCTCGCCGCATCGAACGTTATGCCTTCATCGTCGAAGCGGCTGATGGCGCCGACAAGATCGCCGGCGCTGTTCTCGGACTGGAGGCGAACCGCGAGGCCGCCATCCTGATTGGTCATCGTACCGGCATCGGTCGCTGATCCGTTGCCCACCTCCGTGCTTGTAAAGGTAAGACGAACCTGCCGCGCCGAGGCGGCGGTGACGCTGACCGTGTCGGAGCCGTAGCCGAGGTTGACGATATCCGAACCACCGGTCGAGACATTGAAGAATGCCCGGTCGTTGCCCGTGCCGCCGAAGAGATGATCGTGACCGGATCCGCCGGACAGCTCGTCGTTGCCTGACCCGCCAACAAGATAGTCATCGCCGGATTCACCGAACAGCCTGTCATGGCCTGAACCACCATCGAGGTAGTCGTCGCCAGAGCCGCCGTACAGCGTGTCCCGGTCCGAGCCACCGTTCAGGTAGTCATCGCCCGCCCTGCCAAACAGGACATCGCGGCCACCGCGGCCCTGGAGGTTATCGTCGTCCCCCGTCCCTCTCAGGGTATTGTTGCCGCCATTGCCGATAACGGCGTCGCGAACCTGCAGGGAGACCGCATCTTGGAACAAGGCAAGGGCGCTGTTGAAGGAGAGTTCCCGGATCTCACCGGACGCGATCGGCAGAAAGAGCTTGTAGCCTGCCGTTCCGTCCACCTCGCCCATCGTGCCCTGGCCATGCCCGGCCAGAACTGTCTTGCCATGCAAAACGATCTCGCGCCTGTTCAGCGACACGTCGTCCAACAGCGTTGCAAATTCACCATTCCGTGGATCGGTTAAGTCGTAGGTCTGGGAGAACAGGAACGAGGTCCCGGTGGGCTTCGGGAAGCCTGAGTCGTCACCAGGAGGGGACGTGAGGTTGAGGAGAACGGGACCATAGGTGTCCAGACCCTCGGCCAGCTCGATGAACCCGTCCCGGTCATCGTCCTGAGCCAGGGTCGGCACGGTTGCGTTGCTGCCGTCCACAAAACCGTGAATGTGCTGCGGGTGGATTTGGCCGGCCTCGACGCCCCTCGCGGCCGTGACGACAGTCAGTCGGTTGCCTTTGAGGAGGAGTAGCGCCCCGCCTTCGGCCTCGGAATTGTTAAGCTCGTTCAAGTCCGCGAAGAACACGCGGTCTGCCCCGGAAAAGGCCAGAAGCGCGGCATTGAGGTTAGCGCTGTTCAGATCCAGCGAACTATGCGATCCGCTGGCTGCGCCTGAAGACAGTCCGCCGTGTGCCATATGGTTTTGCTCAGTCATCGACGACTCCCATGGTTGGTAGCAAGTGGGCTTCAGGGAGTGGCATGACCGTGGCCCTCAGGCAGTCGCACGCGAGACAAAGAAGAAGCCACCATTCACCCTGAGCAGCGGCTACACGGCAGCTCCATCGTTGGATGCAAAAATCATAAAAGAATATTTCAACAAACGGCTGCTAAGCTTAGCAGCTTGTTCCTTGGTGACGGCGACCGGCTGCGAGATCTATTCCTAAACAGTCAGGGTCAGGCATAAGGCAGGCTTAGTTGACAGACGCATATTTCTCAAGATGAGCCCTATCGGTGCCCCTGCCAAATCATTCTCTTACGAAAGATTGTCAGTGTTCAGGATATCACGTCGGCGTTCGCTGGCTGCTGCGGACTTTGTCGTTCCTGATAGGGAATGTTCCCCTCTGGCACATCCTGGAAGGTGAGCGAATGCCAGCTCTTGCAGGGAGCAGAGGAAGTTCCTGAAAAGACTTGGGACGCTGAGTCCGACTCAGTCCAGATGTTCGTCGTTATGCCCAAAGGCAGGAGCAAACCTCAAGCTATGAGGATCACGCTGTTCTGTCGCGTTTAAGTCAGACCTTTTCGGCTAGTCGCACGTTCTAGCGGAGGGCGGCCGCGAGGCTTGAACTGACCTGAAACCTGAGAGGTAGCCGATGGCGCGTGCAAAACTGTTCACACCCTTCCGGGTCGGCAAGATCGAACTCGCTAATCGCATCGTGATCGCACCCATGTGCCAGTACTCGGCCGAGAATGGATGCATGACCGACTGGCACCTGATCCATCTGGGTCAGCTCGCTCTCTCGGGTGCCGCGCTCCTGACCATCGAGGCAACCGCTGTCGTGCCCGAGGGCCGTATTACCTACGCCGATGTTGGTCTCTACTCAGACGAATGCGAGGCTGCCATGCGGCGCGTCCTGGACAGCATTCGTCGCTGGTCCGACATGCCGGTTGCCATTCAATTGGCCCACGCCGGGCGGAAGGCCTCCACTGAAGTGCCGTGGAAAGGGGGAAAGCAGATCCCGCCTGAGCATCCGAACGGATGGCAGACGGAGGCTCCCTCAGCCATCCCGCACGACCTGGGGGAGGTCTCTCCCCTGGCGATGGACCAGGACGGCCTAGCCCGTGTGCGCGATGCCTTCGCCGATGCGGCCAGGCGTGCTGCGCGGCTCGGTATCGGGGCCGTTCAGGTCCATGCGGCCCATGGTTACCTGCTCCACCAGTTCCTGTCGCCTTTGTCCAACCGGCGTGAGGATACCTACGGTGGTTCCCTTGAGAACCGGATGCGCTTCCCGCTTGAGGTATTCGATGCCGTCCGGGCCGCATTTCCAGCGGAGCACCCTGTGACAGTGCGGGTGTCGGGCACGGATTGGGTTCAGGGCGGCTGGACAATCGAGGAGACCGTCGCGTTTGCGAAAGAGCTTGAAGCCCGCGGATGCAGCGCACTCCACGTCTCAAGTGGCGGGCTCAGCTCCGCGCAGCAGATCCCAGTAGGTCCAAGTTACCAGATCCCGCTCGCACGCGCGGTCAAGGCAGCTACCACAATGCCGGTGATCGCTGTGGGGCTCATCACTGACTTTGTGCAGGCGGAAGCCATCCTCAGCACGGGCGATGCCGACCTGATCGCTCTCGCCCGCGCCATTCTCTACGATCCCCGTTGGCCGTGGCATGCGGCCGCGCATTTCGGTGCTGCCGTCAAGTCTCCGAATCAATACCTTCGCTCCCAACCCCATCAGTTCCCGCATCTCTTCGATGTGCGCGCTGACGATTGATTGCTCTCTGGGCGACCACGGGCGAAAGCTACGTAACCCCTGTGCTAGTCGAC
>NZ_JAERQE010000001.1 GCF_016734765.1 Microvirga soli
ACAGCGATTGTCTCCAATCGCCCGCAAGGACACCGCCGCCTACGCTTCTCTTCCCCTCTCAACAATGTCAAAGAGCACTTGCCTCACCCAGGAGACAAAATAGAGCTTCCGCAGAACAGACCTTGTTCCCGACTTAACGTCAGGCCCAACAGCCCGGTCTCTGAGGAAGTTCTTGCCGACAGCCACCAAGTGGCCGCCGTCGATGGGCGGTATATAGGCTGAACCCTTTTGGGCTGTCAACGGGCTTGTGAAAGTTTTTTGACAGCAGGCAGAAACGCAGGCTCGGCGTGCCGCCGCACAGGTTTTTCAGCACTTGCCTCACTGCGGACACAGAAAGGCACGAAGCAGGGCCGCGCAGGCCCCTTCTCTTATGGAGTTGGCGTTCTGAACAAGCTTATCTATTGACCTGTGCGGTTGCTGTCTCTTGTGTTAAGGCCTTCAGTGCCTGTGACGGCAACCCACCCGCAGCGACACTCGACAGGGATCATGAGCCATCTCCCCCCCGATGACAGCCATGCCAGAGGCGCTCGCAGGAGCGCGTTGCATCTGTCGTCCGGGATTGATCTCGGGCATGAGCCACCCCTGAACGGCAGCGGCAATGCCGCCCCTGAGGTCGACAAGTGGGACGTCAATCTGCGCTGGCTCGGCGCCAGCGTTCTGACCGGGGTCACGGGAGCCGCCCTGATCGGGGCTTCCATCTATATTACCTTCGAAGGCGCATCGATCTCCGCGCTGCCGCCCGAACGGGCCGCTCTCAACGGCCGCGCACCCTCGCACAAGGATGAGGACAAGGCGACGAACGTGGCCCGCAAGGCTGATCGGCTGAACATGACGGAGAACACGGTCTCCGCACGCCAGAGCTTCAAGGCCCCGATGACGATCCGCAACGGCGAGCGCGAGGCCATCAAGGTCCGCCAGTTCGTGCGCGTTGCCACTAATCTTTCGCTCAGCTCCGGTACCTACGCGGCCGACATCCCGCCTTTCAATCCCTTGCGTCTGTTCGCGGAAGAAACGGAGGGACGGGTCGAGCCGGCCCCTGAGGTCGCCGATGCCGATGTTTCCGTTCTCAGGCGCGATCTTGCGTCGCTCGCCATCGAGGCGAGTGCCCCGTCGCTGACCGACAGCGACGTGCTCGCCATCCTGGAAGAGGAGCGCCGGCTGTTCAACGAGGCGGGTCGCCGAACCTCGGTGCCGATCCCCGCCCAGCAGATGCTATCGAGAACGCTGCGGCCGCCGGAGGCCTTGGGCGATGCTCTCGGCTATGCCCGCGTGGTCGATGCGCCCTTCAGCACGATCGAGGTTCGGGTCGTGCCGGAGAACGTGACCGATCTTGCAAAGATCGAGCAGAAAGCCATGCCTCCCCTCATCGAGGAGCGCGACGTGGTTCTCCGTAAGGGGGAAACCCTTGAGACGGTGCTGCGCAGCTACGGGGGAACGCCGGAGCAGATTGCCGCCATCACCTCCGCGCTTTCGGCCCGGATCAAGGTGGAGGGCATGACCGAGGGTCAGCGGCTGCGGATCCTGATCGCTCCGGGTCCTCGCCTGGGGGATCCGCGACAGATCGTGCGCGTGATCGCGTTTGGCGAGCGCGGCATCGAGGGCATCGCCGCCACCAACGACCGCGGCGTCTTCGTGTCCGTCACGCCTCCCGAGGATCCTGCGAGGCAGCAGATCGCGGATGCGTCCGAGGAGGAAGGCGAGGAGGATGCCCGCGGCGGCGTACGCCTTTACGAGAGCCTCTACGAGACGGCGCTCAAGAACGAGCTGCCCCGGGAAACGGTGGACGAGCTCGTGCGCATCTTCGGCTACGACGTGGATTTCCAGCGTCGGGTCTCACAGGGCGATTCCTTCGAGGTCTTCTTCGGCTCGGACGACGAGAACGGACTGCCGGAGGTGCTCTACGCCTCCCTGACGGTGGGCGGGGAGCAGCGCCGGGTCTACCGCTACCAGGGCGACGACGGCACTATCGACTTCTTCGACGATGCAGGCCGCTCCCTCAAGAAGTTCCTCATCCGCAAGCCCATCGCCGACGGTATTCTGCGCTCAGGGTTCGGCTCGCGCTATCACCCGATCCTGGGCTATTCGCGCCCCCATACCGGCGTCGACTGGGCCAACCGGGTCGGCACTCCCATCATCGCGGCCGGCAATGGCACCGTGCTCAAGTCCGAATGGGATTCCGGCTATGGCCGCCGGGTCGAGCTCCAGCACACCAACGGCTATGTGACCGCCTACTCGCACATGTCGAGCTTCGCCAAGGGCATTGCGCCCGGAAAGCGGGTGCAGCAGGGTCAGGTTATCGGCTATGTGGGCAATTCCGGCCTTTCGACGGGACCCCACCTTCATTATGAGGTGATCATCAACGGCAGCTTCGTCGACCCGCTGAAGATCCGCCTGCCCCGCGGGCGCGAGCTCGAAGGCCGCGGCCTGGTGGAGTTCAAGCGTCAGCGCGAGCAGGTCGACGAGCTGATGTCCCACAGCGTGGCCTCCGCGAGCCTCTCCCAGCGCGCCGAACTCCGATAACTCCCGATGCTTGAGCTGTTCGCGATTGTCCTGCCGGTCTTCGGCCTGATCGGCATCGGCTATGTCGCGCGCCAGACGGGCTTCGTCTCCGAGCGGGTCGGCGAAGGGCTGTCCGAGTTCGTCTTCACCCTCTCCCTCCCCTGCCTGATCTTTCGCACCCTGGTCCGGGCCGAGATCCCGGCGGTTCAGCCCTGGGGCTACTGGATCTCGTATTTCGCCGGCGTGGCCGTGGTCTGGGTTCTGGCCACCACCATCGGCCGGCACTTCTTCGGCATCAAAGGCGTCTCCGGGGTCGTGGCCGGGTTCTCGGCCGGCCAGGCGAACACCGTCTTCGTCGGCATCCCGATGATCCTCAAGGCCTATGGCGATGAGGGCGCCGTGCCGCTCTTCCTTCTGATCGCCGTCCATCTTCCCGTCACCATGACGCTCGCGACGATCCTGGCCGAGGGACGGCAGGCCTCGCCTCTGGTCATCCTGCGCCGCCTCCTGACCCACCCGATCGTCGTCGCCATCCTGGCGGGATCCGCCTTCCGCCCGATCGTCTCCTATGTGCCCGCCCCCGCCTGGCAGGTCATGGATCTGCTGGCGAGCGCGGCCGTGCCCTGCGCTCTGATCTCCATGGGCATTGCGCTTCGCCGCTACGGCCTGCAGATGGGCTGGAAGCTGCCGAGTCTGATCTCGTTCCTGAAGCTCGTGGTGCATCCGCTCGTGGTGCTGCTGCTCGCCACGCAGGTCTTCGAGATGCCGCCGGTCTGGGCCGGCGTGGCGGTGCTCTTCGCCTCCTGCCCGTCCGGCATCAACGCCTATCTGTTTGCCGAGCGCTACGGAGAGGGCGTAGCCCTGGCTTCGAGCGCCGTGACCCTCTCGACCTTCCTGGCCCTGGGGAGCACCCTCGTCTGGCTTTACGTGCTGGGGATCGGCTGACCGTTTAAAAACCCAGGCGCTGCCGGATGCTCTGGGGCGTAGCACCTGCTTCCCGCAACTCCGCCAGGGCTTGCGACTGACGGCTCTTCGCCAGCTTGTCACCCTCGGGATCGAGCACCAGCCCGTGGTGGTGGTACAGGGGCGTCGGAAGCCCGAGCAGGGCCTGCAGCAGGATATGGAGATCGGTGGCGGCCTCGAGATCCTGGCCGCGGACCACATGGGTGACACCCTGAAGCGCATCGTCGACCACCACGGAGAGGTGATAGCTCGTCGGCGTATCCTTGCGCACGATGACCGCATCGCCCCAGCGCCAGGGATCTGCGGCGACCTCCTCTTCACGGCCGTCCCGGTCGAACCGGCAATAGCCATGAGGCCCTGGCAGGAGTTCGTGCAAAGCCGCCCCATCGAGCCGCCAGGCATGGGGCTCACCGGCTGCAATGCGCTGCTCGATCTCACCGGCCGATAAATCTCGGCAGGTGCCGGGATAGAGCGAAGCGCCGTCCGGGTCGCGGGGCCAGGGCTGGGCTGCCCCTGTCTTTGCTTCCGCCTCCCGACAGGCAACCGCCTCCGCGATCTCCTTGCGTGAGCAGAAGCATGGATAGACCACTCCCCTCCCCTTCAGGGCGCGGAAGGCGGCGTGGTAATCGTCGAAATGCTCCGATTGGCGCCGGACCGGCTCTTCCCAGGCAAGCCCAAGCCAGGCGAGATCCTTGTAGATCGCTTCCTCGAATTCGGGACGGCAGCGTGTGGTATCGATATCCTCGATGCGCAGAAGCAGGCGCCCATCGAAGCGTTGGGCGAAATCGGCGTTGAGCAGGGCCGAATAGGCATGGCCCAAGTGAAGCCGTCCGTTGGGACTGGGTGCAAATCGGAAGACGGGCTTCGTCACGGGAGCCTGCGGATTGGAAGGAACGCGAAGGAATGGCCACCCTCCTCGAAACGGACGCGGTTCTCAAGAGGGGCCTGACTGCGTTGGCGAAGGCCGACCCGGTCATGGCGCGGCTGGCCGCCGAAGGCGTCACGCCGCAGCTGCGCAAGCGCCCGCCCGGTTTCGAAGGGCTCGCCTGGATCGTGGTGGGTCAGCAGGTCTCGACCGCGAGCGCGACAGCGATCTGGGGCCGCTTGCGGGCCATTCTCGAACCTGCAACCCCGGAGGTTTTTCTCCTGCTCTCTGACGCCTCCCTGCGAACGGCAGGCCTCTCGGCCGGCAAGGTCCGGACCCTTCGCGCCGTGGCAACGGACATCATTGAAGGGCAGCTGCCCCTCGACAAGCTCCATGATTATCCGGCCGACGAGGCCCACAGCCTTCTCACGCGGGTGAAAGGGATCGGACCGTGGACCGCCGACGTCTACCTGCTCTTCTGTCTCGGGCACCCGGATGCCTTCCCGAGCGGGGATCTCGCCGTGCAGGAGGCAGCCCGCCTCGCCTACGGATTAGAGCAGAGGCCGGATACCAAGGCGCTTAACGCCCTGGCCGAACGGTGGCGGCCGTGGCGCGGCGTCGCCGCCAAGGTGCTCTGGGCCTATTACCGGGTGGTCAAGGCGCGGGAGGGCGCGCCTGCTTGACGGCCAGGCCGTTCCGCTCTGCAATCGCCTCACCTTCAATGATCGGGGGTACGCTTCATGGCAAGCATCGACGGTCCGCGCCTGGCGCCGCAATCCGGGGTGGCAAAGCAGCTCGTCGTCTTTCTCCACGGGCTCGGAGCGGATGGGAACGACCTCATCGAGCTCGGCAGCCAGTGGCGCAGCTGGCTGCCGGACGCCGCCTTCGTGGCCCCGCATGCGCCCGATCCCTGCAGCAACGTGCCGATGGGCCGGGAGTGGTTTCCTCTCACCCTGACCGATCCGCGGGAGTTCTGGCGCGGCGTGACCTACGCGGCGCCGGGCCTCGATGCCTTTCTGAACCAGGAACTCGCCCGTTATGCCTTGCCGCCGTCGAAGCTTGCCCTCGTGGGCTTCAGCCAGGGCGCCATGATGGCGCTTCATCTGGGACTGCGCCGCCCAACGTCTCCGGCTGCCATCCTGGGCTATTCGGGGCTTCTCGTGCTGGAGGATGGCGAGGGGCCGGAGGGTCTTATGCCCCTGGCCCGGACGGCACCGCCCATTCTGCTGATCCATGGCGACCAGGACGACGTAGTGCCGGTCGAGATGTTCTTCTTCTCGAAGGAGGCTCTGGGCGCGGCGGAGATCCCCTGCCAGTGGCACCTCTCGGCGGGGCTCGCTCACGGGATCGACAGCGAGGGCCTGCGCCAGGGAGGACTCTTCCTCGCGCAGTCCTTCGGCCTCCCCTACCCTGCCGGAGCTTAGGCGCGGGCCGCCGTCAGGGCCGCATGGGCGCCGGCGCGCAGCATGGAGATGTCGCTGCCGATGGAGACCATGTGGAAGCCTTTGGCGGAGAGTTCCGCCGCCCGAGCCCCCGACACCGCGTAAATGGCCGCGATCTTGCCGGCGGCCTTCACCCGGGCAAGCGCGTGATCCAGGGCCTTGTCCACCTCGGCGCTGGTCGGATCGACCCCTTTGTCGCCGGAAAGCGCGATCGACAGGTCGGAGGGGCCGATGAAGACCCCGTCGATCCCCGGCACCGCCAGGATGTCGTCGATGATCGCGAGCGCCTCCCGGGTCTCCACCATGGCGAAGGAAACGGCCAGATCATTGGCTGTCCGGAGATAGTCGCCCGGCTCAAGCCCCGTAAGCGCCAGCGCCCCGTAGGCGCCCCAGCTGCGCTCGCCCACAGGCGGGAACTTGGTGAAGGCGGCAAGCCGCCGGGCATCCTCCACCGTGTTGATCATCGGGGCGATGATGCCCGATGCGCCGGCATCGAGGTACCGGGAGGCCGAGGCGAAATCCCCCACGGGAATGCGGACGATCGCCGGCTTTCCGGCTGCCGCGATCAGCGGAATGGCCTGGACGGAGGCGGCGAAATCGATGGAGCCGTGCTGCGTGTCCAGCACCACGGCGTCGAAATCCTCCCGGGCCAGGATTCCGGCCACGGACGGGTCCGGCAGGCCGCACCAAGCCGTCAAAAGGGGTGTGCCGCCTTTCAGGCGCTCGGGGAACGATGAATGGAGCGGCATGGTGCCCTTTCGACGGATGATGAGGTTTTGTGAGCCAGGGTGGCGGGTGAAGCGAGCCGTTACCGGCTCGTCTTGACGTCCTCGATGGCCTTTCCAGTCAGCTCATTGAGCTTGGCCTGGAGCTCGGCATCGCCCATGGTGTTTCCGGCTCCGTCGAGATCCCGGCGGACCTTGCGCAGGACGTCGGCATCGCCTGCCTCCTCGAAATCGGCCAGGACGACGCTTTTGGCATAAGCCTCCGCCTCGTCACCGTTCTTACCCAGGCGCTCGGCCACCCAGAGCCCGAACAGCTTGTTTCGGCGGGCCGTGGCCTTGAAGCGCAGGTCCTCATCGTGGGCGAACTGCTTCTCGAAGGCGTTTCTCCGGTCGTCGAAAGCGGTCATTCCGTTCTTCTCCTTATATTTCAGCCTTCATGCGATATAAGGGCGCACTCGCGCGGATGCCAGACGCTCCCCATCTTTAAGATCGGTGCTTCGACTTTTGGCTGGCGCATCGTTCTTGCCGGAAATCGTATCCACTTCTTCCGCACGATGCGCGAGGCTTTTTGCCTTCAATTCTCCTCCGCGTTGTACTTGCCCGAGGGATCGGATAGGTTGCCCTTTCAAGCGGAGCGCCGGCCGAAAGCCGCGCTTGACGCCAGCCGCGGATCTAAAAATGACCATCCCCAGGAGCCACGGCAAATGGATTTTCTCAAACCACGGTACACGCCTATGAATCGTCGCCGTCGCATCTATGAGGGCAAGGCGAAGGTCCTCTATGAGGGCCCCGAACCCGGTACGCTCATCCAGCACTTCAAGGATGACGCGACCGCTTTCAATGTCACCGCGAATGCCAAGAAGCATGAGGTGATCGACGGCAAGGGCGTGCTCAACAACCGGATCTCGGAATACCTGTTCCAGCATCTGAACGACATCGGCATACCGACCCACTTCATCCGCCGCCTCAACATGCGTGAGCAGTTGATTCGGGAAGTCGAGATCATTCCCCTGCAGGTGGTCGTGCGCAACGTCGCGGCGGGCTCGCTCGCCACGCGCCTCGGCATCGAGGAGGGCACGCAGCTCCCGCGGTCCATCATCGAATTCTATTACAAGAACGATGCCCTGGGCGACCCGATGGTGTCGGAGGAGCACATCACGGCTTTCGGATGGGCCTCGCCTCAGGAGATCGACGACATCATGGCGCTCGCCATCCGGGTCAACGACTTCCTGTCGGGCCTCTTCCTCGGCGTCGGCATCCGCCTCATCGATTTCAAGCTCGAGACTGGCCGCCTCTGGGAAGGCGAAATGATGCGCATCGTCGTGGCCGACGAGATCTCCCCGGATTCCTGCCGCCTCTGGGACATCAAGTCCAAGGACAAGCTCGACAAGGACCGGTTCCGCCGGGACATGGGCGGGCTGGTGGAAGCCTATACGGAGGTCGCCCGGCGGCTCGGCATCCTGTCCGAAAACGAGAACCCGGTGACCGGCGGCCCGCGCCTCGTGCAGGGATGAACTGCTCTGCCTGATCGATAATGCGAAGCCCGGCCCAGTGCCGGGCTTTTTGTCGACTAGTCCAACTCTTGGCACTCTATTGCTTCCGGCAGCCCAGAATGGGGCGCTTGATCCTCGCCGGTGTCATCCCCGCGCAGGCGGGGATCCAGAACCACGACGGGTGCAGAAGAGCGCGAACAGCGTCGCGCCTCATTCTGCACCGTCGTGGTTCTGGATCCCGGGCTCTGCTGCGCAGCCCCGGGATGACAGTGCTGGGCTGGTCTGACGATCCCGGATCTCCGCTGCGCTTCGTCCGGGATGACGCTGTTGATCAGCTTGTCAAAGAGCCAGCACCTGTGGGCCCGCAGCGGGTGCTGCGAGCCTGAAGGTTGATCGAGGGTGGCGCGTTGGGCAGCCCGGCTCGATGGTTGTGGAAGATGTAAGAGCCAGACTGCTCTTCGCGCACGGTTTGTTTCAGCGGACCTGGAGGCATGCCAGGATCGGCCACCCGCGATCACAGGGGTGCGAGCCCTGCGGCGGGACCGTGCCTGCTCCCACACTGCGACGCCTCGCGAGCGCGCCCCTCTCAGGAACAGATCTAAGGAAACTCTATAGCTCAGCTTAGGACGATTGTCAAGAACAAAAGAGGAACAAACATCCCCTCCGTCATGGCCGGGCTCGTCCCGGCCATCCACGTCTTGCACCCGCTCAAGCAACCTCAATCCTCATCCTGAGGAGCAGACGCAGTCTGCATCTCGAAGGAGGCTCCAGTGCTCTCTGGAACCTCCTTCGAGACGGTCGCTTCGCGACCTCCTCAGGATGAGGGTGGAGAAACACACAACGTGGATCCCCGGAACAAGTCCGGGGATGACGGGAAGGGTGGCAGGATTGCGGGAGTTTCAGAGACAGGAGGTGTCATTCCCGGCCGGAGATGGCGTAGCCATCGGAGGGGAAGAAAATCCATAGAGCTGAGCCTGATCGTGATCCCCTTCCCGGCCTACGGCCGCCGGGGATGACATCAGGTGCTGACCACGCGCTTTCACATATGAGCGGAGACGGCGACCTCAATCCCCATTCCCTTTCCCCTTGTTTCGCGCATAGATAGGGCCATGCTCCTCCGACTGTTGCGTTTCAGCGTCCTGATCCTCGCCCTCGGCCTGGCCCTTGGCAGTTGCGGATATATTCCCCGGCAGGTCGCGGGCCTCCCGACGGATGCATCCTGGGATGCCCTCCCTTTGCGGAAGTGGCTGGCCGAGGATCGGTCCGAGCCTGTTGCCCTGTCCTTCTGCGCCCCACCCGAATGCAGCCCGGGCCTCGCCGTCAGTGTGGTGCGTCTGACGGGAAAGGACGCTGACATTACGGAAGCCGTCCTGAAGGATCCGGAGCGCCTGGCTCGGGCCCTGCGCTCGCCGGCAGGTCGGGCCAAGCCGGTCAAGACCCTGATCACCGTTGAGCGCCTGAGAGAGGGCCCCTATCCGGGCTTTGCCATCGATCTTGCCCCGGCCGACGGCGGCAAGCGCCCGGCCTATGGCGCGGCCTTCGGCAGGCGCGAGGGCGAGACCCTGTCGGTCGTGCTGGCGATCGGCGAGGTTCAGGATGCTGTGCGTGAAACGGCCAGGCAGGTCGCTGCCCGCGAATTGGGCTCATAAGGTTTCTGGGTTTGTCGCACGATCTTGCGGTGAACCGCCTCACACTTCACCGGATCGTGCTTCGAGCCCGTTGTTTCTTGGGCCCAATGCCTTTATGGCGTGGGGCACATCGTCAAACAGCCCGAGGCCCCCATGAAAGCGCGTGTCACCGTGACCCTCAAGAACGGCGTTCTCGACCCTCAAGGCAAGGCCATCGAGGGCGCCCTCAAGTCGCTGGGGGTTGAGGGCATCGACGGCGTGCGCCAGGGCAAGGTCTTCGACATCGAGCTCGGCACCGCCGACAAGGCCCAGGCCGAAGCCCAGCTCAAGGCCGCCTGCGAGAAGCTCCTGGCGAATACCGTCATCGAGAATTACCGCGTCGAGATCGCGTGAGGCCGACATGAAATCCGCCGTCATCGTCTTCCCCGGCTCCAATCGCGAAGGCGATGTGCTGCGGGCGCTGAAATCCGCCGGCTCTCAGGCCGAGAAGGTCTGGCACGCCGAAACCGAGCTGCCGCAGGGCACGGACCTCGTGGTTCTTCCTGGCGGCTTCTCCTACGGCGACTACCTGCGTTGCGGTGCCATCGCGGGCCGGGCCACAATCATGGATGCGGTGCGGGCGCATGCAGCCCGCGGCGGCCTCGTGCTCGGCATCTGCAACGGCTTCCAGATCCTGTGCGAGTCGGGACTTCTGCCCGGCATCCTGATGCGCAACGCGAACCTCAAGTTCATCTGCCACCGCCAGTTCTTGCGGGTCGAGCGCAACGACACGGCGTTTACCAAAGCGTACGCCAAGCATCAGGCCATCGATGTCTGCGTGGCGCATGGCGAAGGCAACTACACGGCCGATGAGGAGACCCTGAAGCGGCTTGAAGGCGAAGGCTTGGTGGCTTTCCGCTATGCGGATGCCCAGGGGCACATCACGCAGGATGCCAACCGCAACGGATCGATGAATTCGATTGCGGGCATCTATTCGACCAAGCTCAACGTGCTCGGCATGATGCCTCATCCGGAAAACCTGATCGAAGACCTCGTGGGCGGCACCGATGGGCGCGGCCTGTTCGAGAGCCTCGTGTCGTCCTTCCCCCGCGCTGCCTGAACACTGAACATATTGGTCGCATTCTTCGGGCGGCGAACCGGTTTCCACTTCGCCTAAGAATGCTCAAATCGCGAGACCCCGATGATCCGCAACGACGTCGCCATCACCCCGGAGCTGGTCAAGGAGCACGGGCTGAAACCCGATGAGTACGAGCGCTTCGTGAACCTGATCGGCCGCGAGCCGACCATCACCGAGCTCGGCATCGTGTCGGCCATGTGGAACGAGCATTGCTCGTACAAATCCTCGCGCATTCATCTGCGCGGCCTGCCCACTAAGGCACCGTGGGTCATTCAGGGTCCGGGCGAGAACGCCGGCGTGATCGATATCGGCGATGGCCTCGCCTGCATCTTCAAGATGGAGAGCCACAACCACCCGTCCTTCATCGAACCCTACCAGGGCGCCGCGACGGGCGTGGGCGGAATCCTGCGCGACGTGTTCACCATGGGGGCGCGGCCGATTGCGGCGCTGAACTTCCTGCGCTTCGGCGAGCCGGATCATCCGAAGACCCCTCACCTCGTCTCCGGCGTGGTGGCGGGCATCGGCGGCTACGGCAATTCCTTCGGCGTGCCTACCGTCGGCGGTTCTTTCGGCTTCGACAAGCGCTACAACGGCAATATCCTGGTCAACGCCATGGCGGTTGGCCTCGCCCGCACGGACGAGATCTGGTACGCGAAGGCCACCGGCGTCGGAAACCCGATCGTTTATCTCGGCTCCAAGACCGGCCGCGACGGCATCCACGGCGCCACCATGGCGTCGGCCGAGTTCGATGACGCGTCCGAGGAAAAGCGCCCCACCGTGCAGGTCGGCGACCCCTTCGCCGAGAAGCTGCTGCTGGAAGCCTGCCTCGAGCTCATGAAGTCGGGCGCCGTCATCGCCATCCAGGACATGGGTGCGGCGGGGCTGACCAGCTCGGCGGTCGAGATGGGCGCGAAGGGCAATCTCGGCATCGAGCTCGACCTCGACAAGGTGCCCTGCCGCGAGGAGGGCATGACGGCCTACGAGATGATGCTGTCCGAAAGCCAGGAGCGCATGCTCATGGTCTTGAAGCCCGGCATGGAGAAGGAGGCGCAGGCCATCTTCCACAAGTGGGGCCTCGACTTCGCGGTGATCGGCAAAACCACCGACACGCTCCGTTTCGTCATCAAGCATCAGGGCGAGGTGAAGGCCGATCTTCCGATCAAGGAACTCGGCGACGAGGCTCCTCTTTATGACCGTCCTTGGGTGGAAAGCCCGAAGCAGCCTGTGATTGCGCCCGACAGCGTGAAGGCCCCGATGTCGGAGGCCGAGGCGCTGCTGAAGCTCGTCGGCTCGCCGGACCAGTGCTCCAAGCGCTGGGTGTGGGAGCAGTACGACCACCTGATCCTCGGCAACACGGTCCAGACGCCGGGCGGCGACGCGGCCATCGTGCGCGTGGAGGACGGGCCGAAGGGGTTGGCGCTCACCACAGACGTAACGCCGCGCTATTGCGAGGCCGACCCGTTCGAGGGCGGCAAGCAGGCGGTGGCGGAAGCCTGGCGCAACATCACGGCGGTGGGCGGCCTGCCGCTCGCGATCACCGACAACCTCAACTTCGCGAGCCCCGAGCGGCCCGAATCCATGGGCCAGTTCGTGGGTTGCCTGAAGGGCATTGGCGAAGCCTGCCGCGTCCTCGACTTCCCCGTCGTGTCCGGCAACGTCTCGCTGTACAACGAGACCAACGGCCAGGGCATCCTGCCGACACCTGCCATCGGCGGCGTCGGCCTCGTCGACGACGTGACGGTGAACGCCTCGGTCGCCTTCAAGCGCGAGGGCGAGGCGATCATCCTCATCGGCGCGACCCAAGGCTGGCTCGGCCAGTCGATCTACCTGCGCGACGTCTGCGGCCGCGAGGAAGGCGCTCCGCCGCCGGTCGATCTCGCCACCGAGAAGCGAAACGGCGACTTCGTGCGCCAGCTCATCCGCTCAGGCCAGGTGACGACCGTGCATGATCTCTCCGACGGCGGCATCGCGCTGGCCTTGGCCGAAATGGCCATGGCGGGCGGCGTGGGCGCCGAGATCACGGCGTTCCCCGAAGGCTTCCCCCTGCACGCCTTCCTGTTCGGCGAGGATCAAGCCCGCTACCTCATCGCCGTCGACGAGGACGTGGCCGCCGACATTCTCTACGAGGCGGGCGCCGTGGGCATTCCGGCCGTAACCCTGGGGCTGACCGGGGGCGACGCGTTGATTCTGCCGGGCCAGCAGGCCATATCGGTGAAGCAATTGAAGGCGGCCCACGAGGCGTGGCTGCCGAACTACATGACCGGCAAAGCGTGACCCGAAGGTCCTGAGGAGTTTGATCCATGCCAATGAATGCCCATGAGATCGAGAGCATGATCAAGGCTGCCCTGCCGGATGCTGTCGTGGAGATCAAGGATCTGGCGGGCGACGGCGACCATTATGCCGCCACCGTCACGTCCTCGGCCTTCAAGGGCAAGTCCCGGGTTCAGCAGCACCAGCTGGTCTATGCCGCGCTGCAGGGCCACATGGGCGGCACGCTGCACGCCCTTGCATTGACGACGCTGGCACCCGACAATTGAAAGCATGAACCCGGCGCCTTGACCGCCGCGGAACAGGAGAACCCCCATGGCTGACGCCAACCAGATCATCGACAACGAAGTGAAGTCCAACGACGTCGTGCTCTTCATGAAGGGCACGCCGCAATTCCCCATGTGCGGGTTCTCAGGCCAGGTGGTCCAGATCCTCAACTATCTCGGCGTGCCGTATAAGGGCGTCAACGTGCTTGAGGACGAGACCGTGCGCCAGGGCATCAAGGACTATTCCAACTGGCCGACCATTCCCCAGCTCTACGTGAAGGGCGAGTTCGTCGGCGGCTGCGACATCACCCGCGAGATGTTCCAGACCGGCGAGCTGCAGCAGCTCTTCACCGACAAGGGCATCCAGGTTCAGCAGAGCGCTTGATCCAGGCACTGTCTCGGACGTGATCGAGGCGGGGCCGGTGCCCCGCCTTTTTTGTCTCACGCCCCTCGGAACAGGGGGCGTCTTATGTCGCATTCCTTAAACGGCTCAGTTTCCGGCACACTATCGGCTCTGAACGCATCGAAGCCGCCGAGACAAAAATAATCCGGCGGCCGGACTGGGGGCCTTTCATGATCGAGCCGGACACCAACGTCGTCGCCTTCAAGCCGCGTGCAGCGGTCACGCATCACCCTAAGAGCCTGATGGAGCGGGTCTATGCCGCCGGCTCCCTTTCCTTGAGGGCCGATGACCGCGCCACCAAGACGGCGGCCGTGATGCTGCAGGCCTTGGGATTCCTGGTGATCGACGAGATCACGGCCGACGGAGCACCGCGCCGGCTTCAGCGCGGGGAAGCCAAGGGGGCTATGGACCGGCCCTGGCGGCTCTCCAAGCCGGCCTATTCCGGCACGGTCGGCGTTCCCGACGGCGGAGCTGTTCCGACCTAGCATTCTACCCCAGATTCCCTCCGATTGTTGGGTTGGTCCCTGGGCAACCTGGGTGTAGCCTGTCCTGACCGTCTCTGCACGTCGGAGCGATCTGGAAGGGGACTTGAGGAATGTCGCCCGCCCAAGCCATGATCTGCAAAGGCTGCTGGCAGCAGATGCGGATCCCCGTGCCCCTGCACGGCTTGGCCTCCGTGCCATTTCGAGCTTTCGGCATTCGTCCGAGCCGGATGAACCCGAACACATGCACGGTGTGCGAGCTCATGTTCACGCGCATCATGAAGGCCCGCAAGATCCCGGTCGACGTCTCCATCCTGTTTGCCGATCTCAGAGGCTACACGGCCCTGTCGCAGTCGCTCCCGCCCGACGCGCTCTCGTCCCTGCTCGATGCCTTCTATGACGAATGCGCGGAGGCCATCTGGGACTACGACGGGCTCCTCAACAAGACCATCGGCGATTCCGTCATGGCCATCTTCGGCTTCCCGATCCAGCAGCCCAATCACGCCGAGCAGGCCGTGCGGGCGGCGCGTGAGATCCAGCGCCGCTGCGAGGCCCGCAGCAGGACCCTTCTGGCCGAGAACGGGGGCCTCGAAGGCAGTGAGCTTGGTGTCGGGATCGGCATCGATTCAGGCACGGCAAGCTTCGGCGAGTTCGGCCGCGCGCATCGGGACCTCACCGCCATCGGACCCGTGGTGAACACGGCCGCCCGTGCCCAGGCCGCCGCCGGAACGGGCGAGATCCTGGTGACCCGAACCGTCTTTGAGCGGGCCGGGGTCGACCTGGTCAGGGGCGAGGGGCGGGAGTATCAGCTGAAGGGGATCGAGGCTCCGGTTCAGCTCTTCGCCGCTTAAGAGCGGTTCAGTGCCGCCTTCATGAACGCGACGGCATCCGGCGAGGCCCATTCGGCCGGCCCTTTGAGCAGCGCGATCTCGCAGCCCGAAGCATCGACCACGAAGGTGGTCGGCAGGCCGACCACATGGCCCGACTTCTGCAGGATCTGCAGGATCTTGCCCTCGGGATCGGCGTGATAGGCAAGGTTCGTGATGCCGTTCTCCTTGAGCCAGGCCTTCGGTTTCTCCCGGTTGCGGGTGTCCACATTGATGGCCACCACCTGGAAATCAGGACCGCCCAGCTCCGCCTGAAGCTTGTCGAGAGCCGGCATCTCCTCCCGGCACGGCACGCACCAGGTCGCCCAGAGATTGACCAGGATGGTCTTGCCCTTGAAGTCCGCAAGGCTCGTCGGCTTCTCCTCGGGGCCGGTGAAGGCGATCGCCGGAGGCGGCTTGGGTGCGCTGCTCACCCCGACGGCCGCCACCTCGCCCTTAGCCAGCGGCTTCAGGCGCTTGGCCGTCTCTTGAGAGGCCCGGCACTCGGCGACGCCAGCCACCATGGGATCGCGGGGCGCGAAGCCGTACCAGGCCGCGCCTGCCCCAGTGAGAACGAGAGCGGCAAGGCCTATGAGCCAGGTTTTTCTGGATTTTGCTGCGTTCGACATAGCCCGAGATGTGGCGCCTTTCGGCTCCAGCCTCAAGCCCTGAGTGGCGGAACGGCTCCGGTTGGCAGGTCACAATCCTGTGGCGGCGGTGCCTGTTGTCTTTCACACCTTGCCCCTCGCATCTCTGGGGACTTCCCGTTATGGTGCGGCCACGTTTCGGAGCCTCTCGATGTCGTCAAGCCTGTCTCTCACCCGCACGGCCCTGGTTGCGGGTCTTGTTGTTCTAAGCCTTTCGGCCTGCGGCCGCCGCGGCGCGCTCGAGGCGCCGCCGAGCGCCTCGGCGCCGGCCGCGCAGCCGCAAAGCACGGTCAGCGACACCGCCCTGCCCTCCCCGGTCGGGACGCCCCGCTCCTCGCCGCGCCAGGGCTACACGATCCCGAACAAGCCCTTCATTCTCGATCCGCTGCTTTAGGCTTATTCGATGCACCATTTTGCCTATCGCGACGGCGTCCTCCATGCGGAGGGCGTCGATCTGCGCCGCCTTGCGGATGAGGTCGGGACCCCGTTCTATTGCTATTCGAGCGCGACTCTTGAGCGGCACTACCGCGTGTTCGCCGAGGCCTTCGCTGACACGGACGCCCTCGTCTGCTACGCCATGAAGGCCAACTCCAACCAGGCCGTGCTCAAGACCCTGAGCCGCCTGGGCGCCGGCATGGACATCGTGTCCGAGGGCGAGCTACGCCGGGCGCTTGCAGCCGGCACTCCGGGCGAACGCATCGTGTTCTCCGGCGTCGGCAAGACCAAGTCTGAGATGGCCTTTGCGCTCGACAGCGGCATCCTATGCTTCAACGTGGAATCGGAGCCCGAGCTCGAGGCTTTGTCCGAGGTCGCTGTTTCCAAAGGATTGCGCGCGCCGGTCTCGATCCGCATCAATCCGGACGTGGACGCCAAGACGCACGCAAAGATCTCGACCGGCAAGTCCGAGAACAAGTTCGGCATACCGATCTCCCGCGCCCGCGAGGTTTATGCGCGGGCGGCAGCCCTGAAGGGCATCCAGGTTACCGGCGTCGACATGCATATCGGCAGCCAGATCACGGATTTGAGCCCCTTCGACAACGCCACGGCGCTGCTGGCCGAGCTCGCCCGCGACCTGATGGCCGACGGACACAAGCTGCATCACATCGATCTCGGCGGCGGGCTCGGCGTGCCTTATCGCGAGAACAACGAACCGCCGCCCGACCCGCAGGCCTATGCTGCGATCATCAAGCGCCACACGGGGGATCTGGGGCTCAAGCTCGTGTTCGAGATGGGCCGGTTGATTGCCGGCAACGCGGGTGTGCTCATTGCTCGCGTGATTTATGTCAAGCAGGGCGCCGACAAGCCTTTCGTGATCGTCGACGCGGCGATGAACGACCTCATCCGCCCGACGCTCTACGAGGCCTATCACGACATCAAGCCGGTCAGGCAAGCCTCGCCCGACACGCCGCGCATTGTCGCCGACGTGGTCGGTCCCGTCTGCGAGACAGGCGATTATCTGGCCCTGTCCCGCGATATGCCCCAGCTGAAAGCCGGCGACCTCATCGCCATCATGACGGCCGGTGCCTATGGGGCCGTTCAGGCCAACACCTACAATACGCGCCTGCTGGTGCCCGAGGTGCTCGTGCGCGGCGACGATCATGCCGTGGTGCGGCCCCGTCCCTCCTACGAGGACCTCATCGGCCTCGATCAGGTTCCTGACTGGCTACGCTGACGAGATCGCGTTTCATAAAAAAAGCCCCGGCGTCGTGCGTGCCGGGGCTTTTCGTTGGAGCAATCCCTTCGCTCAGATCACGAAGAAGTCTTTCTCCGTCAACGAGAGGCCTTTCTTGAGGGTGGCGATCTTCACCTGTGCCGTGCGGCCGGTGCCGTCCTGGTCGTAGTAGAGCGCGCCAGCCTTCTTGTCGTAGATGATCCGGTCGGATGCATCATGCGCGGCCTTGCCGGTCCAGAACATGGCCTTCGCCAGCTTGCCGGGGTTCAGCTCCGAACCCTTGCCGATCTTGGTGAACACCGCATTGTCGAGCCAGATCGAGTCGTCCTTGACGACGAAATCGGCGAGCTTGTCGACGGTGGTTTTCTTGTTCGTCTTGGTGTCGAAGACGAAGATGTCCTTGCCTCCGTTGCCGGTGAGCACATCGTTGCCGAGGCCGCCGAAGATCGTATCCTCGCCAAGCCCTCCGCCCAGCGTGTCCTTTGCGACGCCGCCGACGATCCGGTCATTGGACGCGCTGCCGCTCGTCGTCTCAACGCCGACGTCATTGACCGCGATGGTGACGACACGGTCGCTGGACAGCCCACCCGCGGAGGCCCGGATGGTGAAGGTGTAGGCCTTGGTCTGCTCGTAATCGAGGGCGACGCCGTTCTTCACCCGCAGTTCGTTACCGACAATCTCGAACGGCGCATTGCCTGCGCCGACGAGGGAGTAGGCAACTGCCTGCCCATTGCCATCCTGGGCCGAGAGTGTACCGACGGGCGTGCCGTCTAGCGCCAGTTCATCGATCCTGTCGTTGGAGAGTGTCGGCTGCGACGGCGGCCGATCCGCGATGACGGCATTGACCTTCACCACAGACTGAACGGGCTGGGCTCCATCCGTGACAGTGACCGTGAAGGTTGTCTCCTCGCCCGCACCGACCGGACCGCTCCGGTCCCTCGGGTCGAACTGCAGGGCATTCAAAGCGCGCGTCACGTAAGGCGCCGAACCTGTGATCGTGTAAAGCCCCGTGCCAGGATCGTAGGTGCCTCCGGCCAGCGGGATGAGCATGCCTTTTGTCTTGTCGAAGGCCACCGTGACCGAGAGGGAACTCGTATCGCGATCATCGACAACCATGCCGGCGAAAGGCGAGAGAATGCCGGTGTCGGCCATCTGCTGGACTCCCGCCGGTGCCCCGTCGATGACAGGCGCCTTGTTCTCGACACCTCCCGTCGGAAGCGCGATGTCGACTTGCACGCCATGCGTGCTTTGCGCCCCGCCCGCATCGGTCAGGGTCACCATGATGTCGCGCTGCTTGGCGACGAAGCTTCCAGAGGCCGTGTTGACGTAGGCCAGGGCCCGCACAATGGTTGTGACCATGGCGGATGTGGCGGCAGCCTCGAAGTTGATCAGGAGACCATTCTGCCCGGACCCGTCTCGTTCGAGCGTTCCGGCGAGCGTGCCGTTCACGCGGACTTGGGTTCCGACAAGCGTCACGCCGTCCGTTTCAACAAGACCGATCCGGTCCTCTCCGACTACGCGGTTCGTAATCTTCACCGCAAGAGACCTGAACCGGCCCAGATCCTCAGTCACCACTGCGGCTGCATCGGTGTCGAGTCGGGCCGTACCGCCGACCAGTGCCTTGCTTTGGTCGCCATTGAAGCCGGCTATCTGCGGCAGAGCGTTGGTGTGCTCGCCGTTTCCATCGATGACGGTATCCACGCCCTGGCTGAAAAGCTGGATCAGCTCGTCCTGGGTGAAGTTCCGGCTGTCCACGAGCCGGACCGTGTCGCCGGAACTCGCGCTTCCGTCGATGAGGAGGGCCGTCGCGACGCTGTCGACCGTCACGACGTAGTTGACATAGTCCGACAGGAGGATCCTCTCGATGCCAGTGAACGTCATGTCCCGCAGGCTGTAATTGTCGCCGCTGAAGAGTTCCAGAACGTCGTCGTCGCCGGCGCCGCCGGTGATCGTTTGGAACTGATCGAGACGTGCCATATCCGTCACGATGCGATCGTTGCCGCTTGTGCCGACCAAGGCCTCGAAGCGGAGAAGCTCGGTGGGAAGCGTCAGGTCGATCGTGCCCGCCGACGCCATCTGCAAGGTATCGATGCCGCCGCCACCATCGATAATATCGCCCTGAGATAGCCCACCCTGCTCCACCTGCAGGGTCTCGTCCTGTCCAGTGCCAGTTGCATATTCCATGGCATTCGTGATCGACTCCACGGTGGTGGGGGTGAAGATCCGCTGGGCAATGCCGCTGCCGGGGATTTCGTCCTGGTCTAAAGTTTGCCAAACAACGACCCAGCGGCCATCCGGAAGGGTGATGACTTTTGGACGTGAGTTGTTTTCGCTGCCGAGCCAAGCCGGAACGACCGCATCGGGGCCGGAGGTTGAGCCATCTGCCGCGTAGCGCCGCTGGTGGACGTCAGAACCGGACTCCCATGTAATCACCCAGCTTCCATCTGCATGCACCGCCACATCAGGGTTTTCCTGTGAGCCTTCAGTGGTCGTGTTGACGATCTGAGGCAAGCTACCGACGCCGTGCTCATCGTAGCGCTTGAAGAAAACGTCATCCGATCCGTCGGCGCCGACGCCGTACCAGACCACGAGCCATCCACCGTCCGGCAAGGCTGCAATCTGCGGCCGGGTCTGCATTCCGCTCGCCGTCGTGACCGCGACATCAGACGAGATCGCTTGCCCATCTTTGTCGTAGCGACGCATTTGGATGTTGGCCGCCGAGCTGAAGGCGTCTCCGTCAACCCAGGTCACAATCCAGCCATCGTCCTTGAGCTTGGTGACATCGGAGAAGCGCTGCGGACCTTCTGACTTTTGATTGACCTGCTGGTTGGCGAATGGAATCTGCGGCTCGCCCTGGGCGTTAAAGCGCTGCTGATAGATCCCGTAGTTACTCCCATCGCCACTCTGCCAAGTGACGAGCCATTCGCCACCGGCCAAGGCCGTCATTTCGATATTGCTCAACTTTTCCGCCCCCCGCCCAGGGTTGACGATAGTAGGGCCCGGTTGTGCTACTCCCCCAGAAGTGTAACGAATCTGGTGGATCGACCCGGTGCCGTCCAGCAGATCGACCCAGCTCACCACCCATCCACCGTCGGAGAGACCAACAACCGAAGACCAGATCTGACTTCCTTCGATACTGGGATTAACGAGCTTGTCCGCCGGCACACCACCAACAGTGAACTGCGGCACCCCGCTCGCGCTATAGCGCTGCATGTAGATGCCAGATTCGTTCGCATCCTGGCCGCTCCAAGTCACGATCCACCCGCCATCCCCAAGGCGCGCAATTGTTGGGTGGGTCTGGTTGCTCTGGGTTAGCGTATTAACCTGCTGTTCTTCTCCGCTGCGCATCACTGTGAAAGCCATGAGATCCCCCCTAAACATCTGAGTGTTTGCGCTTGTCGGGCCCTGGTTGCTCAGCGCTGGCCAGAAAGGCATAGGATCTATGTTAATGAATTGTAATAACGTTTCAATGGTGCTTTAGGTATTTATGCAAGCAACAGGATTATGAACAGAGATGAGAGAATGGATTACTCTAGCTATATTGTAACAATGAATACCCTGTTGGCGCTTTTGGGCGCTCCACCTAAGTGTTAGATTTCCGGTTCGTAGCGCGACGTGTGTTTCTGACAGGTCGCAAGATAGAGTTCTCGTAAGCTATCAAACGAGAACATGATTGCGGATTGTGCGCGCCGATTAGCGTAATACCTAGCGCAATTGGGCCAAAGATATTGAGTTTTATAGAGGATCTGGATCTTCCCGCTTTATTAATGGATTTTGTCTCCTCTGCAGGGCGGGCCAGCCTTGGCATCAGCCAGTCCGGCACCGCCCTTGATTTCGCATCAGATCACAAAGAAATCCTTGTTGGTCATCGCGAGCTTCTTCGAGAGCGTGGCAATCTCCACGGCGGCTTTGGAGCCTGACCCATCGCCGTCGAAGAACAGCTTTCCGGTCTTCTTGCTGTAGATGATGTAGTCGTCCTTATCCTTGGCTTTGTCGCCGAGGACGACGAACGACTTCTTGAGCTGCGCGGGAGCCGCCTCGGAGCCCTTCTTGCCGAGCTTGGTGAAGATCTTGTTCTCCAGCCAGATGGAATCGTCCACCACCTTGAAGTCTGCAATCTTGTCGAGATTGGTCTTCTTGTTCGGCTTCGAGTCGAACACGAAAACATCCTGGCCAACGCCACCGGTCAGAACATCCTTGCCCGCCCCGCCGTAAAGGGTGTCATTGCCTGTATTTCCGACGAGACTGTCGTTACCAGCAAGGCCCTTGATGATATCGCGACCGGCCGTGCCATTGAGGCTATCGGCCCTCGCCGTACCGGTGATCACGTCGACTTCGTCAGTCATATTGATGGCGAAATCCTTAGTGACCGTGTTGCTCCCATCGGACACGACCATCCTGACCTTATGATGAGCAGGATTTTCGTAGTCGAGCTTGACGCCTTCGCGGACGACAATGTCGTAATGGCCGTTTCCATGGTCCACGATGTCGAACAGAGCCTCGCTCTCGGGAGACAAGCTGCAATCGATGGTGTCATCAATGTCAGGATCGGTGACCTTGAACTTTGCAACGACGGTAGCGCCTCCGTCACCCTCCTTCACGGTGATTGAAGAAGAGTCAGTCACTACAGGGGCAAAGCTTCCGAAAACCAGATCGAAGCTCTCCTCGAATGGGGGATTGAAGCCGTCGGCAACCCTCACGGTGAAGCTGCGCTGCGCGTCATCACTATAATCGAGAGTAGCGCCCTGCTTTACCAAGACATCATAGTGGCCGCTCGCATTTTTCACGAGAGTGAACGGACCGGCGCTCTCACCTGTGAGGGTGTAGCTGACTGCTTCGCCATATGGATCATATCCGACAAGCGTACCAACGAGGGTGCCGGCTGGCGCGTTCTTTGCGACTTCAAGAAACTCGAAAGTGGCCTCCGGTTCCAGGTTCTCAATGATGTCGAGATCGACGGTTTCTGGTGTCGTGTTGCCCGCAGTGTCTGAAACTTCAACTACGAAGCTCTGAAAGGCTGCTCTGTCCGAGCGCAGGGTGACGCCCTGCTTTACCACGACATTCCAGGTGCCGTCGTTATTATTGATAAGATCGAACCACTGAGCGCTGGCTGCAGACAGCTTGTAGGTCAGCACACCGTCTTCAGGATCTACGGCGCTGACCACCGCGACGAGGGTCCCTCCCTTCGATCCATCCAGCACCTCCCTCGGATCGGCGGTCACCTCCGGGGATTCGTTCACGGGGATCACGGTGAGCGGGATCGGCTTCACGTGAAACAGACCTTCGGCGTCCGTGACCTTGACATAGACCGTCATCGGTTCGAGCAGCGCGTCGCTGAGGTCATGCTTGACCACGATCTCGTTGCTGCCCGGTTGAATTTCAAAATAAGGATGGTCGTCCTCGTCCTTGCCGGACATGTCCGTGACGATCGTATAAGTCAGAACATCGCCGCGATCCGGGTCCTGACCCGCCAACTTGGCTACGGTTGCCCCGATGATGGCGTTATCCCCGATGGTGCCGCCATCGACAAGGATGATATCCGTGGGGGCCTCGTTCGCATTGGTGACCTGGATGGTCACCGGTTGAACTGAAACCGGTTCGCCTGCGCTGTTGGCAACCTGAATGTTGAGGGCGAGCGACTTCGGTCCATTCTCGAAATCGAAGGCGACACCTTGCTTCACCGCGAGTTCGTAAATGCCACCAGACTCAAGAATCTCGAAACGTGGATCGTCTAGTGTGAAAGTGTACGTCTCATTCGGTTCACCGCCGTCGATGGTGAGAACACCGAGAATGAAACCCTCTTCCGTATCCTCTGGAATGGAAGCGACAGGAATATTATCATCTAAAATTACAATCGTAGCCATAAATGCGCCCCAGAACATCGTTAGTTACTTAGTTTCAGTTTGATCCGATGTATCGCTATAAAGTTTAAAGCGTCAAGAGACTTGGCTGCCCGAACGGCATGTTCTTTCGGGCGCTCAAGTTTATGATGGATGGGCAGTCACCTCTTCTTGAACCCCCGTGCCCATTTGACCGCTGGTCATCCGAGGCCTCCGTGCTAGCTTCCCTGCGGGGCGTCTGCACATGCGGTGCAGCGGGAGACTTGGTTGGCATGAGCGAAGGCCCGAACCCGACACCTGGGCAGAGCCGCCTGAACCAGCGGTTCGGCCGGCTTGTGGCTCATGCGCGCTGGTCCCTCTGGTGGGAGGAGGCTTGGCCCCGGCTCTGGCTGCCGCTTGCCATCGTTGTCGCATTTCTCACCCTGTCATGGCTCGGCCTCTGGCTCGACCTACCCGTTCTGTGGCGCACAATCGGGCTCAGTCTGTTCGCCGGGGCCTTCCTTCTCTCCCTCTGGCCGATTCTAAGCCTGCGGATGCCGAACCGGGTCAGGGCGCTCGACCGCCTCGACCGGGAGACCGGCCTTGCCACCGGTCCGGCCAGGGTGCTGGACGATTCCCTTGCCCTGGGCTCCTCGGATCCGGGCAGCCGGGCGCTTTGGGCTCTCCATCGCAAGCGCGCGGAAGAGGCGGTCGGCCGGATGCGGGTGGGCCTGCCGCGGCCGGACATGCCACGGCGCGACCGCTATGCCTTGAGGGCCGCCGGCCTGCTCGCCCTGGTGACGAGCGCCTTCGTGGCCGGTCCCGAGATCGGCTCGCGCCTCGCCGCGGCCTTCGACTGGCGCGATCCAGAGGTGGCAGCCGCCTCCTTCCGCATCGACGGCTGGATCGATCCGCCCCTCTACACCCGCACCCCGCCGCTGATGATCGATCTCGCCCGCGGGCAGAGCCTGAGGGCGCCGGTCCATTCGACGGTGGTGATCCGCATCGCCGGTGAAGGCCGCGCGGAGGTCACGCCGGGCAAGGGCCTCGCCCCCCTGCCTCCCAAGGCCAATCAGCGCACCGACATGCGCGAGGAGCGCTACACCCTCGAAGGCTCCAGCGAGCTCACGGTCAGCACGGGCTTTGCCCAGAGCGTGACGCTGACCATCGAGGCCATTCCAGACCGGCTGCCCGAGATCGCCTTCTCCACGCCGCCGGAGGTGAATGCGCGCGGCACCTTCACGCTGTCCTACAAGGGCAAGGACGATTACGGCATCACGGCCTTGGAAGGCATCGTGGAGAAGGCTGACAACAGCCGGGGCCGCTCTCTGGTGCCAGCGCCCCAGCTGACGCTGGCGCTCCCGAGCCACGAGGAGAATGCCCCGGACACCAAGTCTCCGGTGGACCTCACCAATCATGCCTGGGCCGGCGCCCCGGTGACGATCCAGCTCAAGGCCAGGGACGAGGCCGGCCAGGAGGCTAGAAGCGAAAAGATCAGCTTCACCCTGCCGCAGCGCCCGTTCACCAATCCGCTCGCCAAGGCTCTGGTGGAGCAGCGGCGCAACCTCGTGCTCGCGGCCGACGACCGCAAGCGCGTTCAGGTGGCGCTCGATGCTCTGCTGATCGCCCCGGAGGAGTACACGCCGCAATGGGGGGTGTTCCTGGGGCTGCGCCAGGGGGCGGAGCGCCTGCGGGTCGCCAGAACCGACCAGGATCTGCTCGATGTGGCCGAGTGGCTCTGGGCCATGGCGCTGCAGATCGAGGATGGTGGGCTCTCCGACGCGGAGCGGGAGCTGCGCGCCGCCCAGGAGCGCCTGAAGGAGGCCATGGAACGCGGCGCGCCGAACGAGGAAATGCGCCGCCTGACGGAGGAGCTGCGCCAGGCCATGGACAAGTTCCTGCGGGAATTCGCCCAGCGCATGCAGCAGAACCAGCAGCAATCGCAGAACCAGAACCAGCGCAATCCGGACCGGATGATCTCGCAGGACGATCTCAACCGCATGCTGCAGCAGATGGAGGAGGCCATGCGCCGCGGCGACGTGGCCGAGGCCCAGCGCCTGCTCGAGCAGTTGCGCAACATCCTCGAGAACCTGCAGACCGCCCAGCCCAACAGCCGCATGACCGACCCTCTCGGCCGCGAGATGAACCAGGCCATGCAGGATATGGAGGATATGGCGCGCGAGCAGCAGAACCTGCGCGACGAAACCTTCCGCGAGGGCCAGAACCAGCGCATGCAGCAGGGCGAGCGCAACGGGCAGCGCCAGCAGGGTCAGCGGCAACGGGGGCAGCGCCAGCAAGGGCAACAGGGCCAGCAAGGCGAGCAAGGCGAAGGCCAGGAACAAGCCGACGGCCAGCAGGCGGGACCGGATCAGGATCCCTTGGGCCTCAGGCAGCGGCAGCAGGCCCTGAGGGAGCGCCTGGAGGAGCTGCAGCGGCGCATGCAGGGCATGGGCATGCAGGGCGAGCAGGGCCTCGGCGAGGCCGAGCAGGCCATGCGCGATGCCGAGGGCGCCCTGGGTCAGGGCCAGGACGGCCCGGCGGTCGATGCGCAGGGCCGGGCCTTGGAGAGTCTCCGGCGCGGCATGCAGGGCATGGCCCAGCAGATGCAACAGATGCAGCAGGGCGAAGGCCAGGGGAACGAACAGGCAGGCGACCAGCCCGGCCAAGGCAATCCGCAGGGCAACCAGCAGACAGGCCAACGCGATACGGATCCCTTGGGACGGCCTACCCGAAACAGGGATTATTCCGACGGCCGCGTCGATGTGCCCAGTGCCGGTGCGTCACCGGCCCAGCGCGCCCAGCAGATCTTGGAAGAATTACGCCGCAAGCTGGGCGATCCGAGCCGTGCGCAGGAGGAACTCGAGTATTTCGAGCGGCTGCTGCGCAGAAACTGATAACGGGGTTAATGCACCTCTTGTCTCTTCGACAGGTTCGGGCCACGGTCGCCCGGACTTTCTCATGGAATCACGATGTCCGGTTTTGTCGATCTGCTTGTGCCGATAGCGGTTGTCGCTGTCGCTCTCGTGTTGCTTCTCGGCCTTTTCAACATGCTGCGCGGCGGCAACGCCAGCCGGTCGCAGCATCTCATGCGGTTGCGCGTGCTGCTGCAGTTCATCGCCATCATCGTCATCATGGGCGTGATCTGGTGGAGAGCCACCTGAGTGGCGAGACTCAATCGTGGACAACTGGCAACACCCACCCGGTTAACGCTCCGGGCTTCTCCGTATTGACACGTTTTCGCCACGGTTTGTATTAAGAGATCGTTAGCCATAACGGCGTAGCCTGTTGGCCTTGATTTTTATTGAGTTATGGACCTTTTAATGCGCACCAGCCCGGCCTTAGGCCTGAGTCTTCTGGTCCTGTTCATGGGATCGGCAGGCGCTTTGGGCTCCGATTTTAGGCGACAGGCCAACGCTTCTCCTACGGCATATCAACCGGGCATTCTGTCGGAATTCCGTTTCGGACTGTCCGCTCAGGATCCGTGGGGCCGTGAAGGGGCTGACGGATCGGCAAACCTGACCGGCGAGATCCTGTTCGACAAGCCTTTCACCGCATCGGACCTTTTCACCAGCTATTTCATTCCCCGGCCACATATCGGCGGCAGCCTGAACTTCGACGACCGCACCAGCTTCGCCTATGCGGGCCTGTCGTGGACCATCGACGTCACGCCGAGCATCTTCGTGGAAGGCAGCTTCGGCGGCGCTATCCATAACGGCAAGGATTCCTCGCATCCGCTCTCGGACGGTCAGGCTGTGGGTTGCTCGCCCCTGTTCCGCGAATCCGGTTCGGTGGGTGTACGGCTGTCCGCCAACTGGAGCGTGTTGGCGACCATCGAGCACCTGTCCGATGGCGGAACCTGCTCGGATGAGAATAGAGGCTTGACGAATGTCGGCGCGCGGGTTGGGTATTCGTTCTAACGAGTCCTAACCTGTCGGGCCATTCATGGTCGTTCTCAACCGCATCTACACCCGCACCGGCGACACCGGCACCACGGCGCTGGCCGCCGGCGGGCGCCGTCCCAAGCACGACCTGCGCATCGAGGCCTATGGCACGGTCGACGAGACCAATGCCTGCATCGGGCTGGTCCGCCTTCACACGGCCGGCCACGAGATCGACCCGATGCTGGGCCGCATCCAGAACGACCTATTCGATCTCGGCGCCGATCTGGCGACGGTCGAGACCGACAAGCCCCTCCCCTACGAGCCCCTGCGCATCACGCAAGCCCAGGTGGACCGATTGGAGCAGGAGATCGACCGCCTCAACGGCGAGTTGTCGGTGCTCCGCTCCTTCGTGCTCCCGGGCGGCACGCCCGCCGCCGCAGCGCTGCATCTGGCCCGCACGATCTGCCGCCGCGCGGAGCGTCATGTGGTCGAGCTCACGGAAAAGCCGGACGAGAAGGTCTCGTCCGAGGCGGTGAAGTACCTGAACCGCCTGTCCGATTTTCTGTTCGTCGCGTCCCGCTACGTCAACGATAAGGGTGCGCTCGACGTTCTCTGGGTGCCGGGGCAGAACAGGTAGAAAGCAGCACCATGTTTCTCCCGCTTCACGATGGCGTCCCGCTCAAGCACATGAAGACGCCGCTCGCGACGCGGTTTCTGATGGGCCTGTGCATCGTCGCCTACTTCGTCACCTTCCATGCCCCGCCGGGTCCCGATGCGATGGTGGCCGGCCTGGGCTTCATTCCCTCGGTCCTGTTCGGCACGGAGGTGTTGCCCGAGGGCTATCCCTTCGTGCCGGTGGAATTGACCCTCGCCACGAACATCTTCCTGCACGGATCCCTGTTCCACCTGATCGGCAACATGCTGTTCCTGTGGGTGTTCGGCGACAACGTGGAGGATGCCATGGGGCATCTTCGTTTCGTGGCGTTCTTCCTGCTCTGCGGCACGGCCGCGAGCCTGGCGCACGCCTATATCACCCCGGAGCCGCACCGGCCGCTGATCGGGGCCTCCGGCGGCGTCTCGGGCGTGGTGGCGGCCTACCTCATCCTCTATCCACGGGTGAAGATCTGGGGCCTTTTCCTGAAGGGCATTCCGCTGCACCTGCCGGCCTATTGGACCATCGGATTCTGGTTCGCGCTCCAGTTCGCCTCAGCCTTCCTGGGCGGGGACGACAGCGTCGGCTGGTTCGCGCATCTTGGCGGCTTCCTCGTGGGCGCTATTCTCATCCCCCTCATGCGCCGTCGCTACGATCCCGTGCTCGCCCGCGTCCAGGCGCAGGAACTGCAAGCGCCGCGTTGACAATCGGGGCCTGGAAGCTACGGTCCCATCCGCCTTTTTCCTATATGTCCGGAGGGCTCATGATCGCTCATATCCGGACACGACCTTTGGTGAGGACATTCGAATGAAGCTTCTTGTGTGTGTGAAGCGGGTTGTGGACTACAACGTGAAGATCCGGGTGAAGCCGGACGGCTCCGGCGTGGAACTCGCCAACATCAAGATGTCCATGAACCCGTTCGACGAGATCGCCGTCGAGGAGGCGGTTCGCCTCAAGGAGCAGGGCAAGGCCACCGAGATCGTCGCCGTGTCCATCGGCCCGCAGCAGGCGGGCGAGACCATCCGCACCGCGCTCGCCATGGGGGCCGACCGCGGCATCTTGGTCAAGACCGACGCCACCGTGGAGCCGCTCGCCGTCGCCAAGATCCTGGCCAAGGTGGTGGAGCAGGAAAAGCCCGACCTGATCATCATGGGCAAGCAGGCCATCGACGACGATTCCAACCAGACCGGCCAGATGTTGGCCGCGCTCCTCGGCTGGCCGCAGGGCACCTTCGCGTTCAAGGTCAATGTGGGGGAGGGCTCCATCGACGTGACCCGCGAGGTCGACGGTGGCCTGCAGACGGTCGGCCTCAAGCTTCCGGCCATCGTCACCACGGACCTGCGCCTCAACGAGCCGCGCTATGCGTCGCTTCCCAATATCATGAAGGCCAAGAAGAAGCCGCTGGACGAGACCAGCCCTGAGACGCTCGGCGTTGATGTGGCCCCGCGCCTGAAGGTCGTGAAGACCGTCGAGCCCGGCGGCCGCAAGGCCGGCGTGAAGGTCGGGTCCGTGGCCGAACTGGTGCAGAAGCTCAAAGTCGAAGCCGGCGTGCTCTAAGGAGAAGACCAACATGACCACTCTTCTGATCGCCGAGCACGACAACGCTCACCTGAAGGACGCCACCCACAAGGCGCTCTCCGCCGCCCAAGCGCTTGGCGCTCCCGTGCATGTGCTGGTCGCCGGTGCGAACGCCCAGGCGGCGGCTGAGGCGGCCGCGAAGCTCGCGGGCGTGGAGAAGGTGCTGCTGGCAGATAACGCCGCTTACGAGCACCAGCTCGCCGAGCCGACCGCCGCGCTCATCGTGTCGCTGGCCGGCTCCTACGATGCCCTGGTGGCGCCCGCCACCAGCAAGGGCAAGAACGTGATGCCGCGCGTCGCTGCGCTCCTCGACGTGATGCAGGTCTCCGACATCATCAAGGTCGTGTCGCCCGACACCTTCGAGCGGCCGATCTATGCCGGCAACGCAATTCAGACCGTGCAGGCCACAGACGCCAAGAAGGTGATCACCGTACGCACCGCCGCCTTCCAGGCTGCGGCTGGCGAGGGCGGCTCCGCCGCCATCGAGACGGTGAACGCAGCCGAGGATTCGGGCCTGTCGAGCTTCAAGGGCGAGGAGATCGCCCAGAACGACCGGCCGGAGCTGACCTCGGCGAAGATCATCATCTCCGGCGGCCGCTCGCTCGGCTCGGCCGACGCTTTCAAGCAGTATATCGAGCCGATCGCCGACAAGCTCGGGGCTGCCATGGGAGCCTCCCGCGCGGCTGTGGATGCGGGCTATGCGCCCAACGACTGGCAGGTGGGCCAGACCGGCAAGGTGGTGGCGCCCGACCTCTACATCGCGGTGGGCATTTCAGGCGCCATTCAGCACCTGGCCGGTATGAAGGATTCCAAGGTGATCGTGGCGATCAACAAGGACGAGGAGGCTCCGATCTTCCAGGTGGCCGATTATGGCCTTGTGGGCGACCTCTTCACCATCCTCCCCGAACTCAAGGAGGAGTTGACCAAAGGCGGTCAATAAGGTCAGGAATAGTGACGGACCGGGCGGAACCTCCGCCCGGCCGGTTTGACGGTTGGATGCAGGCAGCAGATCGATGGGCATTGAGATCAAAACGGTTGGCGTGATCGGCGCGGGTCAGATGGGGAGTGGCATCGCTCATGTCTGTTCGCTTGCAGGTTTCAACGTCCGGCTCAACGATCTCTCGGAAGATCGGATCAATACCGGTCTGGCCACGATCAACGGCAACATGGCCAGGAAGGTCTCCAAGGGGACCATCACCGAGTCCGACCGGCAGGAAGCGCTTGAGCGCATCAAGCCCGCCCGCACCTATGACGATCTGGGCGCCTGCGACATCGTCATCGAGGCCGCGACCGAGAACGAGGAGGTGAAGCGCAAGATCTTCACCAATCTCTGCCCGTCGCTCCGGCCCGACGCGATGGTGGCCACGAACACCTCGTCCATCTCCATCACAAGGCTCGCAGCCGCGACGGATCGGCCCGAGAAGTTCATCGGCATTCATTTCATGAACCCGGTGCCGGTGATGCAGCTCGTCGAGCTGATCCGCGGCATCGCCACCGACGACGCGACCTACGAATCCTCCAAGGAATTCATCGCCAAGCTTGGTAAGACCTCGACGGCCGCCGAGGACTTCCCGGCCTTCATCGTCAACCGCATCCTGCTGCCGATGATCAACGAGGCGATCTACACCCTCTACGAGGGCGTGGGCTCCGTGGAGGCCATCGACACGGCCATGCGGCTCGGCGCCAACCATCCCATGGGCCCGCTCCAGCTCGCCGATTTCATTGGCCTCGACACCTGCCTGTCGATCATGCAGGTGCTGCACGAGGGCCTGGCCGATTCCAAGTACCGCCCCTGCCCGCTTCTGGTGAAGTATGTCGAGGCTGGCTGGCTCGGCCGGAAGACCAAGCGCGGCTTCTACGATTATCGCGGCGAAAAGCCGGTTCCGACCCGCTAAGGCGAGCCTCCCGGATGCGCGTCAGAGCAGGCGCCGGAATGCATCCGTAAAGAAATACACGCCGAAGCTCCACAGCCCCGCCCATAGGGCTGCCCCAAGGGCGTTCGCCACGACGAAATGGTGCCATGGCATCCCGACGGATCCGGCGATCACGCCGTTGAGCTGCCGAAGGACCACGATGAAGCGCGCGGTGAGCACCATGAGAAAGCCTCTGGTCTGCGCCATCGCTTCAAGCCGCGCCAGGCGCTCCGGGGTCAGCTTCACCGACGGACCGAAACGCTTCAGCAGACGGCGCCCGCCGAACCGGCCGATGAGATAGCCCGTGCTGTCCCCGAGCACGGCTCCGGTCCAGGCGGCCAGGAACACGTGCCCGACCTCCAGATCACCCCGGACGGCCAACAGAGAAGCGGCGATCAGGGCGCTTTCTCCCGGGAGCGGAACACCGAAGGATTCGAAGTAGAGGATGACCAGCAGGGCCCACGCACCGTAGGCCGCAATCGCCGGCTCGATCCAGGCTAGACCGTGCTGCAGCAGGTTCATCGACGCTCCAAGGGAAGAACGAGCCCCAGGATCATACCATTGGTCAAGGCCAGCGCTTCCTGTGGGTGCGTCACAGACGTTCGAGCCTTTGATCTTCACAACAGCGTCACACTGCCTATAGTCTACTCACACGGGATATGACTCTTCTCTTTCCCAAGGGGAGGTGCGGTGACGATACACGTCCAGCCTGTTGTGCGACCGGAGGCCTGCCCGGCCCTCGTTCTCAATGCCGATTACCGGCCCTTGAGCTATTACCCCTTGTCCATCTGGTGCTGGCAGGATGCGATCAAGGCGGTCTTCCTCGACCGGGTCAACATCGTGTCGGAATACGACAAGGTCGTGCGAAGTCCGACCTTTGAGTTTCGTCTTCCCTCGGTCATCTCCCTCAAGACCTACGTCAAGCCGTCACGGCACCCAGCCTTCACCCGCTTCAACGTCTTCCTGCGCGACCGCTTCAGCTGCCAGTATTGCGGCATTCGTGAGGACCTCACCTTCGATCACGTCATTCCCCGCTCGAAGGGCGGGCAGACCACCTGGGAAAATGTCGTCGCGGCCTGCGCGCCCTGCAACCTCAGGAAAGGGGACAAGCTGCCCCGCGAGGTGGAGATGTGGCCGAGACAGAGCCCCTTCGCTCCCACGATCCACGACCTCCATTCGAACGGCCGCCTCTTCCCGCCGAACTATCTCCACGACAGCTGGATGGACTATCTCTACTGGGACAGCGAGCTGGAGCCGTGAGATTCCGGCCGTCAGCGGCCTAGCAGGAAGCCCTTGCCAGCCGCCGCCCTGGCGGCGAAACCCGCAAGCGCGAGCGAGATCAGCACGTTCCATCCCGCGAGCGACAGGCCGAGAAAGCGCCACGCGGCTTCCGTGCAGCTGACCACGCGGGTGCTCTGGAGCTGGTTCAGGAAATCCCCCACATTGCCCGCGCCCTGGCCTGCCCCGCCCCCGCAATCGCTGGGACCCGCGAAGAAGCCCCATTCAACTCCGGAATGATAGGCGCCGAGCCCGGCGCTCACCACGAAAACCAGGGCGAGAAGCCACAGACCGGCCCGCGTCCAGCGCGGCGGCAGGAGCGCCGCCGCAAACCCGAGCGGAATGGCCACATAGTAGGGATTGCGCTGAATGAGACAGAGCTTGCAGGGCACGTAGCCGAACACATGCTCGAACACGAGCGCCCCGCCGATTGTGGCCGCCGCGCCTAAAGCGACAGCCAAGGCGGCTTGGCGCATGGAGAGAGCAAGGCGCATCGATCCTCTCCTCAGAACAGATAGCGGAACGCCACGAAGCCGCCGACAAGGGCGGCGATCCCTAACCCCGCCACCAGGTTGAAGTTGTTGTCGATGATCGCCTTGATGCGCGGTCCGAACTGGCTCATCAGCAGGGCCACCAGGAAGAACCTGGCGCCGCGGGTCAGAATCGACAGCGCAATGAACCAGCCCAGGTGATAGCCCGCGAAGCCCGACGTGATGGTCACGAGCTTGTAGGGGATCGGGGTCAGCCCCTTCAGCAGGATCACCCAGTGGCCGTAATCGGCATAAGCATGCCGGAACGTCTCCGCCCCCTCGCCGAGGCCATAGAGTTGGAAGAGCCACGCGCCGACGGAATCGTAGAGCCCCAGGCCGATGAAATAGCCCAGGATGCCGCCCAGGACCGACGCAATCGTGCAGATCAGGGCGTAGGACCAGGCTTTGTCCGGCCGCGCCAGCATCATGGGCACGAGCATCACGTCCGGCGGAACCGGGAAGAAGGAGCTTTCCGCGAAGGACACGGCCGCCAGCGCATAGGGGGCCGAGGGCCGCGCCGCGAGGGAGAGGGTCCAATCGTAGAGACGTCTGAGCATAAGGATCCGACCGGGTTGAGGGGCTTGACGCGCCCCGCGCCCTTTGAGCACAAGGCGCCCGGAAAGGCGAGAGGCCGGCTGTGCGGCGTCCCTTCACATCTGGCACATTGACCAGCCTTCATGCCTCATGGTACGTCGCAGGTCCTTGCCCCTGTGGCGGAATTGGTAGACGCGCTCGACTCAAAATCGAGTTCCGCAAGGAGTGCTGGTTCGATCCCGGCCAGGGGCACCATCCCTTTTGTGATGGTACGACGGAAAGCCGAAGAACATTCAAAAAATCCGATGGTTTTGACGGCCTCCGCTTCACGGAGCTGCGCTTGGCTGACTGCATCGCCGCCTCAACGGATTATCGCTTTCGAGCTACCTCATCTTCCACATTGCATAGCTGACTGCGTTTGGAACAAATGCGCCCGGGCCGGGGACACCGATGCGGATGGGACTTGAGGCAGCCTGTGGACAGGTGCTTCGAGGCGATCACGCCGCATCGCGGATCAGATCAATGCAAGCCGGGAGGGGCATGTCATGGAATGTGAAATCGAAGCCGTCGCGCGTGCGCTGTATTCTGCCGAAGATGATGCTCAGGTGTGGGAGCGTGAGCCGGAGACCGTCAGGCAGGAATTCCGTGAGCTTGCAGAGGTCGCCATAACGCTCCTTGCGCAGCAGCGCAGGCAAGAGCGCTACGACAGGCAGGCCCTCGCCTTTCCTTTTCCCTATGCTGCGTAAGCTCTCGCGGCCATTCCGCTCGATTGCCTCCGGCACCTGATACAAGCAGGCCCCATAAGAGGTTTCGCCATGAGAACGCCCGCGGCTCACCTTGAGCTGCGGGCGCTTCGTTTCAGAAGAATCCTTGCCGTGCTGTCGATCAGCCGCGGTGCTCGATTACCGTCACGATGCGACGGGTGCGAGGCTCGAGGATCACGATTTGATCGCGCACGACAATGTATTTGCACTCCGGCAGGCCGGTCAGGATGCGCTCAACATTGTCCGGGCAATCGTACAGGGTCGTCACCGATGTCGGAACGGTCGAGCCGACGCTGACGCTGAACTCCACATTGGTGAGCGGCTGCACGTTCACGCTGGTGAACGACCGCGAGATCTGCGTCCGCTGCTCCGACGTCACGTTGATGTTCGTCGAGCTCGACGACGAGGTCGTGCTGCCGGTGGTGTTGGTGTTGGCCGCACCACCCGTGCTGTTGGACGCGTTGCCCGTGGTGTTCGAGCTGCCGCTGGTGCCGCTGGCGGCCGTGCCCGATTTCGTGCCTTGGGTCGTGCCCTGCGCCGTGCCGGACGTGCCGGAGGTCCCCGATGAGCCGGATTGGTCACTGTCGGTCGAGCTGCCGCCCGTGGTCGAGGTGCCGGAGGAACCGCCGGTGCTGGTGGACGCAGAGCCACCGGATGAGGTTCCGCTCGTCGATCCGGATGCACCGCCCGAGGTCGTGCCCGAGGCGCCGCCGGACGAACCGCCGGGCGTCATGATCGTTGAGCCGCCCGAGGAACCACCCGAAGCGCCGCCGGCGCTGCCGCCGCTCGAGCTACCGCTCGTCTGCGCCATGGCAGCCACGCTCAAGGAGAGGGTCGCTGCTGCTACGCTGGCCAGTAAAGTCACACGCATTGGATGAAACCTCCCTTTGATGAGGAGCCGAGAATAGCCCTCTGCAATGCCTATCAACGGGGGTTTTCAGGTGGGGTTCCGTTCCCATCATCAAGTGCCTGCGCCGTACATCTGGGGTTCATGAACATGAACGAAAGGCCTTGAAAACCGGGGCTTTTTTGAGCAAGTGACGCGGTGTGCTGCTGCCGCGTTCCGCCCACGAACACAGACGCTGCAAAGCCCGTTCGGCGCAGGCTCGAGGCCGCTCGGTCGAATGAGGATCGGAAGATCGTCAGGGGTGGACAGAACTATGCAGTCGTTCCGATGTGAGCGGCGCAAAGGCCGTCACGACCTTCTCGTAAACAGGCCGCTTGAACGGGATGATCAGCTCCGGCAGGCGGTACATCTCCTCCCAGCGCCATTCGTCGAATTCCGGCCTGTGGCCGCCGCCGCCCGGCTGAAGGATGTTGATCTCGCTGTCATCGCCCTCGAAGCGGAAAGCGAACCATTTCTGGTTCTGCCCGCGGTAACGTCCGCGCCATGCGCGCCCCGCCACCATGGTGGGCAGATCGTAAGCATACCATTCGGGCGCCTCTGCCAAGAGGCTCACGGAGCGGACGCTGGTTTCCTCATGAAGTTCGCGCAGAGCCGCCTGATAGGGCTCCTCGCCCGGATCGATCCCGCCCTGGGGCATCTGCCAGGAATAGCCGTCGGACGCCGCATCGGCCTCGGAACGGCGCCGGCCGATGAAAACCAGGTTATCCTTGTTGATCAGCATCACGCCGACACAGGAGCGGTAGGGCAGATCCTTTCTGGCCTGTGATCCTCTTGCGCTCCTCATCAGACACTCACTCCCTCGATCACGGAATTCGGATGCAGCCGGTTCTTGAATACTGCCGGCGCTTGGTCCTGGTTCCGAAGCAGGAGGAGAGAGTGCCGCTTCGCCAGCCCTCGCACAAGCCTTTCCGCAAGGCTGTGGATGCCTCAACAGAAAAGGGCCTGACGGAACGCGATCCCGTCAGGCCCTTTTGCATTACTGTTTCTCGGACGAAAGAACGAGCCGCCCTTAGTTCGGATTCGGCCGCGTCGCCGTATTGGCCGCATCCTTGCGAACGCCATGCAGCAGGTCATAAGCCGCGATCAGCTGCTTGTCCTTGCTGGCATCCGGCGGGATGTAGGCCGAGGAGCCGCCGCGCTCTTCCTTCTCGCCGCCGTTCTGCAGGTGACCGCGCAGACCGGCTTCGCCCTTGGTCTCGTCCTTGCCTTTGAGCTCTTCGGGAATGTCCTGCAGCACCTCGATGTCAGGATCGATGCCCTTGGCCTGGATCGACCGGCCGGCCGGGGTGTAGTAGCGCGCCGTCGTCAGGCGCACGGCCCCGTTGCCGCCGAGCGGGATAATGGTCTGGACGGAGCCCTTGCCGAATGAGCGGGTTCCGAGAACTGTCGCCCGCTTGTGATCCTGCAGGGCGCCGGCCACAATCTCGGAGGCCGAGGCGGAACCGCCGTTGACGAGCACCACCAGCGGCTTGCCCTTGGTCAGGTCGCCGGCCTTGGCGCTGAAGCGCTGGGTATCCTCGGCGTTCCGGCTGCGGGTCGAGACGATCTCGCCGCGGTCGAGGAAGGCGTCGGACACCATGATCGCCTGATCGAGCAGGCCGCCCGGGTTGTTACGCAGGTCGATGACGAAGCCCGCCACCTTGTCGGCCCCGATATCGCTGGTGAGCTTGTCGATGCCGGCCCGCAGAGCCTCGTAGGTCTGCTCGTTGAACTGGGTCACGCGCAGCACGCCGATGTCGCCTTCGACGCGGGCCCGAACCGGACGCACCTTGATGGTCTCGCGGGTCAGCTTCACCTCCACCGGATCCTTGGCTTCCTTGCGCTGGATCTTGAGGGTGACGGAGGAATTGACCGGGCCGCGCATCTTGTCGACCGCCTGGTTCAGGTTGAGGCCCTGAACCGGCTCGTCGTTGATGTGGGTGATGATGTCGTTGGCGAGGACGCCGGCGCGGGACGCGGGGGTCTCGTCGATCGGGGTCACGACCTTGACGAGGCCGTCCTCCATGGTGACCTCGATGCCGAGGCCGCCGAACTCGCCACGGGTCTGCACCTGCATGTCTCGGAAGCTCTTGGCATCCATGAAGCTCGAATGCGGATCGAGGGAGGTCAGCATGCCGTTGATGGCGGACTCGACCAGCTTGGCCTCTTCAGGCTTTTCGACATAATCCGTGCGGACCTTCTCGAAGACGTCTCCGAAAAGGCTCAGCTGCCGGTACGTGTCGGCCGAGGCGGCAACCGCGCTCATGCCCGACAGCAGGCTGGTCTGCGACACCATGGTCGCGCTGCCTGCGCCGATGGCCGCACCGAGAATCAAGAGAGATAGTTTGCGCATTATCCGCGAACCTTTTCGCTTTGCGATTTTGCCCACCAGGGACTTGGATCGATAGAACCGCCGTCTTTTCTGAACTCAACATAGAGGACAGGATTGTTCTTTTCTATGGCAGAGCCGATCAAACTCATGAGAGGAGCTTCTCCCATGGTCGCAACAGGCTCGCCGGCGAGCACGAACTGCCCAACATCGACGTTGATTTGGTCCATCCCGGCCAGAAGAATATAGTATCCCCCACCGGCGTTGATGATCAAGAGTCGCCCGTAGGAACGGAAGGGGCCTGCAAAGGCCACCCAGCCATCCGCCGGTGATACCACGCTTGCATTCTGCCGCGTCGTGATCGAAATGCCACGCGTCGTTCCGCCATACCCGTCCGCGGCGCCGAATTCCTGGGCTGTCTCGCCGCTGACCGGACGCGGCAGGAGGCCACGGGCTTCCGAGAAGGGAATCTTGGGAGCAAGCCGCGCCGGGTCCCGGAAGGCCAGCTGGGCGAACTTCTCGCGGGTTTCCCGCTCCTGGGCCTCGGCGGCCTTGCGGGCCTCCTCGGCGGCCCTCCGGGCGCCGGCCGTCTCCGCTTCCATGCGGTCGATCAGTTCCTTGAGGGTTCCGGCCTGACGGGCCAGTTCCTCGGCTCTTGAGCGCTCGGCGCCGACATTGCGCTCCACCTCGGCGATGCGGCCCTGCCGGGCCTCCATGAGGGCGGCAAGACGCTCCTGCTCCCGGGTGAGCCCTGTCAGCTCCCCATTCAGGGTCGCGCGATCCGTGGTGATCGCCTCCTTCAGGCGCACGAGCTCAGTCAGGTCCGTGGCCAGGATCTCGGCCTCGACGCGCAGCTCGGGTAGAACGGCGCCCAGCATGATCGAGGCGCGCACCGCCTCGAGCATATCCTCGGGCCGCACCAGCACGGCCGGCGGCGGGCGGCGTCCCATGCGCTGCAAGGCGGCGAAGACCTCGATGATGACGCCCCGCCGGCTCTGCAGGGAGCGCCGGATGGCCGCTTCGCTGGAGGTCAGGGTCTGAAGCCGCTGCTCCAGGCCCCGGATGCGGTCCTCGATGCCGCGCACGCGCTCGGCCGTGCCGATCAGAGCGGCATTGAGCTTGGCCCGGTCGGCCTTGACGGTTTCGATTTCGGCTTCAAGGCGGCGGCGCGCTTCGGCATTGGCCGTGATCGCCTCCTCCAGGACCTTCAGATCCTGCTCCCGGCGCGCCTTGTCCTCAGGCGTTTCAGCCGGAAGCGCAGGCGCGGGCTGCTGGGCCCCGGCAGGGCTCAGGCTGGCGGCAACCATCAGGGCTGCAAGGCAAAAAACCTTGCGAGAGGGTAAGGATTTGATGCTGATCATCCTCAGGAATCATCATGGCCGGCGCGATGATAAGGGTGACCGGCGATGATTGTCAGGGCCCTATACAGCTGTTCGGCCACGAGCGCCCGCACGATCTGGTGCGGCATCGTGAGCGCCCCGAAGGAAACCACGAGTTCCGCGCGCTGTCGCAGCTTGGGGTCGAGCCCATCGGGCCCGCCGATGACGCAGGCGATGCCGGAGCGGCCCTCGTCCCGCCACTGCCTGATTTTTTCGGCGAAAGCCTCGCTGGAGGGGCTCTTGCCGCGCTCGTCGAAGACGATCAGCACGGATGAGCCGGCTTTCTCGAGCAAAGCCGCGGCCTCTTCGGCACGGCGGTCGTCATCCCGGCGCGCACGGCTTTCGGGCAGCTCGACCATGTCGAGCCCGGCCAGCCCCAAGGCCCGGCCCATGCCCTCGACCCGTTGCCTGTATCGCTCGACCAGCTCTCGCTCGGGGCCGCTCTTGAGACGGCCCACGGCCAGCAAGCTCAGTCGCACGATCTCGGCCTTAGGTTAGCTTGCGCGATCCTGAGGACGGTCGGCGCCCCACATCTTCTCGAGGTTGTAGAAACCGCGAACTTCGGGGCGGAAAACGTGGATCAGCACGTCGCCGGCATCGATGAGCACCCAATCGCAGGCCGGCAGGCCTTCGACGCGCGCGTTCCCGAACCCCTTGTCCTTGAGGTCCTTGATGACGCGCTCGGCGATCGCACCGACATGGCGGTCGGAGCGGCCCGAGGTCACGATCATGGTGTCAGCAAGCGAGGTCTTTCCGGCCAGGTCGATCTCGACCGTGTTCTCGGCCTTCATGTCCTCGATGGAAGCCAGGGCAACGGCCCGGATGTCCTCTGCGGCAGGAGCGTCCGCTCCGGCGAGAGGCGGAAGCGGCTTCAAGTCCGCTTCGACGGAAGATAGTCGGTTCAGGTTCAGACCCTTTCTCAGCAGCACTCGGAGGTGCCAGCCCTTAAGATAATGCGGGAAGGCCCCATTTTTCAACGTCCCCCAACGGGAGAAGTTCGTCGCAGACGGCGCAGCAGGGTGGACGACAGATGGGACCGGGGTCCGTGCAGGAAGACCCAGGCGGGCGGCTTCAGGCCCGGCAGGGCCAGGGCATCGGCCTCGTCGATCCGGGCCTCCGACAGGGCCGTGGCGCTGCGGGAGCGGGCAGCCTTCAATGTCCAGCCCGGTCGGTCGACAATGGCCATCGGCATCATGCGGGCGATGCGCCGCCAGCCCCGCCAGCGATGGAAGCTCGCCAGATTGTCCGCCCCCATGATCCACACGAAGCGGACATTCGGATAGCGTCGCTTGAGGTAGGCCAGGGTATCGACCGTGTAGCGGGCGCCGATCTCCTCCTCGAAGGCGGTCACGTCGATGCGGGGGTGATCGGCCAAAGCCTGAGCCTCCTCGACCCGCATGGCCATGGTGGCGAGCTCGCCCGTATCCTTGAGAGGATTGCCCGGGGTCACGATCCACCAGACCCGGTCGAGGCCGAGCCGCTTCAGGGCCATCTGGCTCACGTGCCGGTGCCCCGCATGGGCCGGGTTGAAGGACCCGCCATAGAGGCCGATCCGCATGCCGGGCGCCACCCGCGGCAGACGGGTCAGGCGAGAGGGTCCGATGCGGAAGCGGGAGGGGCTCAGCTTCACGGACGGGTCTGGCCCGTGCCACGGATGCGGTACTTGAACGAGGTCAGCTGCTCCACGCCCACCGGCCCACGGGCATGCATCCGGCCCGTGGCGATGCCGATCTCGGCACCGAAGCCGAACTCGCCGCCATCGGCGAACTGGGTCGAGGCGTTGTGGAGCACGATGGCCGAATCCACCTCGGCCAGGAAGCGCTCGGCGGCGGCCCCGTCATCCGTGACGATGGAGTCGGTGTGGTGGGAGCCATAAGATTCGATATGGGCAATCGCCTCGTCCAGGCCCTCCACGACCCGGACTGAGATGACGGCATCGAGATACTCGGTGCGCCAATCCTCTTCCGACGCCGGGGTCGCACGCGGATCGGCGGCCTGCACGGCCTCATCGCCGCGCACGGCGCAACCAGCCTCGATCAGCGTCGTGACCAGGGGGTTGAGATGCGTCGCAGCGCAGGCGCGGTCGACCAGCAGCGTCTCGGCCGAGCCGCAGACGCCGGTGCGGCGCATCTTGGCGTTCAGCACGATGGCCTTCGCCATCTCCAGATCGGCTTTGGCGTGAACGAAAACGTGGCAGATGCCCTCCAGATGCGCGAAGACCGGCACCCGGGCCTCCTCCTGCACCCTAGCGACAAGGCTTTTGCCGCCGCGCGGCACGATCACGTCGATGTTGCCATCGAGACCCGACAGCATGGCGCCCACTGCCGCCCGGTCGCGGGTCGGAACGAGACGGATTGCATCCGCCGGCAGACCCGCCTGCTCAAGCCCCTCCCCCATGGCCTGTGCGATGGCCAGGGACGTGCGGAAGCTCTCCGACCCCGTGCGCAGGATCGCGGCATTGCCAGCCTTCAGGCACAGCGCTCCCGCATCCGCCGTCACGTTGGGACGGCTCTCGAAGATGACGCCGACGACCCCGAGCGGCGTCGCCACCCGGTCGATCTCCAGCCCGTTCGGACGCTCGAAGCGCGCCAGCACGCGCCCGACAGGATCGGGCAGATCGGCAATGCTCTCGACCGCAGCAGCAATCGCCTCAAGCCGCTCAGGACTCAGCATGAGGCGGTCGATGAAGGAGGCAGGCTGCCCCTTGGCCTTCGCCTCGGACAGATCCCGCTCGTTGGCGCCAAGGATCGCATCCGCCCGCGCCCGGATGCGGACGGCCATGGCGCGCAGCGCGGCATTCTTGTCGTCAGCGGAGGCGAGCGCCACGCGCCGGGCGGCCGTCCGGGCGCGGCGGCCGAGCTCGCGCATGAGCGCCGGAACGTCCGGCTCGCCAACCCAGGCCGCACCTGAAGCTGCCCTTGGCGCGTTGAGATGGTCAGCGAGCACTTCTGAAATCAAGGCGCGAATGTCGTCCATGTCCAAATCCCGGCCCCTGAGAATTCCAAGGGAAATGCCTCATTCGCAACCCATAGCACGGCAGGCGGCCCCGGAGCCAAGCCGCCTCACCTTGCCTGAGATTCGCGTCGGAACCTCGGGCTGGCACTATCGATCCTGGCATGGACCTTTCTACCCGGCGCACGTGAAGATCAAGGACTTCCTGTCCTATTACGTCCAGCGCTTCGACACGGCGGAGATCAACAACTCCTTTTATCGCCTCCCCACCGAGCAGGCCGTGCAGGCCTGGCATGATTCCACGCCGAAGCGGTTCCTGTTCGCCTGGAAGGCTTCGCGCTTCATCACTCACATGAAGCGACTGAAAGGGATCGAGGAGAGCATTGATCTCGTCTTCGGCCGCATGAGCGGCTTAAGCGACAAGTTCGGCCCGGTCCTGTTTCAGCTGCCGCCTACCTTCAAAGCCGAGGCCGAGACCCGGGAGCGGGTGGCGCGCTGCCTGTCGCTCATCCCGCAGGGACGCCGCTGCGCCTTCGAGTTCCGTCATTCAAGCTGGTATGAGGAGAACACCTTCCGGATCCTGCGTGATCATAACGCGGCGCTCTGCATCTCCGATCACGCGGATGCGCCCGCGCCCTGGGAGGCGACCGCCGATTTTGTCTATGTACGCGCCCACGGCACCGATGGCCGCTATGCGGGCAGCTATTCGGCCGAGACGCTGCAGGATTGGACCGGGCGCATTGCCGATTGGCGCAAGGATGAGCGCAGCGTCTATGTCTATTTCGACAACGACATCAAGAGCGCCGCCCCCGGTGACGCACAAACCTTGCTGAAGCTTTTGGATGAGGATCAGTCGCTGAGAGCCATATCGTCCCGGTGAACCATCTCGGTGCGACCGGGATAGCCGAGGATGCCTTCGATCTCGCGGCTCGGGCAGCCGATGATGCGCGCGGCGTCCTCCGCGTCATAGGCCACAAGTCCCCGCCCGAGCACGCGGGCTTCGCTGCGGATCGTTACCGCATCGCCGCGATGGAAGGAACCCTCGATGCGCCGCACGCCCACCGGCAGCAGGCTCGCACCGCTCTGCAGGGCTCGTGCCGCGCCTTCATCGACATAGAGCGTGCCACGCGGCTCCAATGCACCGGCGATCCAGGTTTTGCGGGCGGTGGCAGGATTGGACGGCGTGAGGAACCACGTGCAGCGCCCGCCTTCGGCGACACGCCTCAACGGATTCTTCGTGCGGCCATCCGCGATGATCATGTGCGTGCCACCAGAGGTCGCGATCTTGCCCGCCTCGATCTTGGTGCGCATGCCGCCGCGCGACAATTCGGAGGCCGCACCGCCCGCCATGGCCTCGATGGCCGGCGTGATGCGCTCGACCACCGGAATGTGTTCGGCGCTCAGATCGACAGCCGGCGGAGCCGTGTAGAGGCCGTCGATGTCGGAGAACAGCACCAGCAGGTCGGCACCGATCATGGTGGCGACGCGGGCTGCCAGGCGGTCGTTGTCGCCGTAGCGGATCTCAGAGGTTGCGACCGTGTCGTTCTCGTTGATGACAGGCACGGCGCGCATCTCGAGAAGCTTCAGGGTGGTGGCGCGGGCATTGAGATAGCGGCGGCGCTGCTCGGTATCCGCGAGCGTCACCAGGATCTGGCCGGCCGTGATGCCGTGATGGGCCAGCACCTCCGACCAGATGCGCGCCAAGGCAATCTGCCCGACGGCCGCGGCCGCCTGGCTTTCCTCAAGCCGCAACGGACCGGAGGGCAGCCCCAGCACCGTGCGCCCCATGGCGATGGCCCCTGAGGACACCACGAGAACGTCGGCGCCTTTGGCATGAAGATCGGCAATGTCCTCGGCCAAAGCCGCAAGCCAGGCATGGTTCAGCCGCCCGCGTGCCCGATCCACAAGCAGCGCGGAGCCGACCTTCAGGACGACGCGGCGGAACTGGCCGAGCTGCGGGCTCACGGATGCCACTCTTCCTGGGGTTGAGACGGCTCTTCCTCGACCTTGGCCTGATCGATGACGCCAAGGAGCGCCTGCAGCACCTCCTGGACGCCCTGACCGGAGGCAGAGGAGATCACGTAGGGCGTTCGCTTGCTGGCTTTCTTCAGCTTTTTCAGCTGCTCCTTCAGCGTGTCCTCATCGAGAGCGTCGACCTTGGAAAGCGCCACGATTTCGGGCTTCTCATCGAGCCCATGACCATAGGCCTCGATCTCGTGGCGCACCGTCTTGTAGGCCTCGCCCGCATCTTCGCTTGTGCCTTCCACCAGATGCAGCAGCACCCGGCAGCGCTCCACGTGGCTCAAGAAGCGGTCGCCGAGGCCCACGCCCTCGGACGCACCCTCGATCAGGCCCGGAATATCGGCCAGCACGAACTCGCGGTTATAGGCCCGCACCACGCCGAGGCCGGGGTGGAGCGTCGTGAAGGGGTAATCGGCGATCTTCGGCTTGGCCGCTGTGGTCGTCGCCAGGAAGGTGGACTTGCCGGCATTGGGCAGCCCGACGAGGCCCGCATCGGCGATCAGCTTGAGGCGCAGGATGAGCGTGCGCTCGATGCCCTCCTGGCCGGGATTGGCCCGGCGCGGAGCCCGGTTGGTCGAAGTGGTGAAATAGGCATTGCCGAAGCCGCCGTTGCCACCCTTCGCCAGCAGCACCCGCTGGCCCACATGGGTCATGTCGGCGATGACGGTCTCGCCGTCCTCCTCCAGGATCTCCGTACCGGCTGGGACTTTCAGCACCGCGTCCGAGCCCTTGGCCCCGTGGCGGTTCTTGCCCATGCCGTGGCCGCCGGTCTTGGCCTTGAAATGCTGCTGGTAGCGGTAATCGATGAGGGTGTTGAGCCCCTCCACGCATTCCGCCCACACGTCACCGCCACGGCCGCCATCGCCGCCGTCCGGGCCGCCGAACTCGATGAACTTTTCACGGCGAAAGGAGATGGCGCCGCCACCACCGTTGCCGGAGCGAATAAAGATCTTGGCTTGGTCGAGAAATTTCATAACCCGCATCCTTTACGGGACTGGAGCACTTTTCGCAAAAGCGGATCTGCTCTCGCGGTTAAAATGCGGCCGTCCACGTCCATCGTGCGGGAGCAACGCGGACGAAAGAGAAGCGCTCCCGGAAAGACTCCGGGAGCGCGGCATGTATTAGCTCGCGAGAGAGATTTCCCGCTCCACCTCCACCTCGAGGGAGAGCGGCTCGCGCACGAAGCCGGTCTGACCCCAGGTCTTCAGGCTCTCCCAGGTGCGCCGGTCGAGCCGGAAGTGATCCACCGGATAGAGGCCGCACCGGGCCGGCAGCTCGGAGAGCCCGGCGCCCTGATAGGCAAAGCCGCACTTCTCCAGCACCCGCCGGGACCCGGGGTTGATCACCCGGGCGCAGGCCGTGATCTCATCCTCCTCGCCATAGGCGAAGAAGGCGTCGATCAGGGCGTGGACTGCCTCGGTGGCATAGCCCTTGCCCCAGTAGGGGGTGCCGAGCCAGTAGCCGAGATCGGGCTTGCCGGTCTCAGGGCTCGGACCGATGCCCACCATGCCGATGAGGGTGTTGGGCTTAGCCACTGGCGTGATGGCGAGCTGCAGACCCCCGCCGTCCGCATTGGACCGACGGGACTGGAAGATAAATCGCTCGGCATCGTCCGGGTGATATGGATGCGGAATTCGCGCCGTCATCTCCGCGACCGCTTTCTCCCCGGCGAGGCGTACGATGGCTTGAGCATCCGCAAGGCGGGCCCAGCGCAGCCACAGGCGGCGGGTCTCGAGGCGGAAAACATCGTCACGGGTGAGGTCGGGAAACATCGTCTTGCTCCGATCCGAATGGGCCCTCCCTGGGCCCGGAAATGACGAAGGGGAGGTGGACATCCCACCTCCCCTGTCGATCTCGGATTGGAGCTTGGCCTTTAAGGGGCCTGTCTGGAGCTCTTCATCCGCCGGGTCGGTGTGATGCCGGCGGGAGCTCCTTCGCTTTGCTCTCGCCGTTTACTCTGCGGCCTCTTGGGCCGGTACGACCGATACGAATGCTCGGCCTTGACGCGTCAGGAATCGGACTCGGCCATTGGCCGTGGCAAAGAGGGTATGATCTTTGCCCATGCCGACATTCGCGCCGGCATGCCATTTGGTGCCGCGCTGACGAATAATGATGTTGCCGGCAACGACCTGCTGATCGCCGAAGCGCTTGACGCCTAGACGACGGCCTGCCGAGTCGCGACCGTTGCGAGACGAACCGCCTGCTTTTTTGTGAGCCATGGGTTACTCCCGTGTCCTGTGTTGAGCCGAGCGCTTATTCAGCGGTGGCCGGCGCAGCTTCGTCAGCCGCAGCCTTGGTGGTCTTCTTGGCCGCAGCCTTCTTGGGCTTTTCGCCACCGGCGAGGATCTCGGTGATCCGCACAACGGTATAGTCCTGGCGATGCCCGCGCTTGCGGCGCGAATTCTGGCGACGGCGCTTCTTGAAGGAAATGACCTTCTCGCCGCGGGTGTGTTCCACCACTTCGCCTGCCACGGTCACGCCCTCGATGAGGGGGGCGCCAACCTGGGTCGAGCCGTCGTTGGTGACCATGAGAACCTGGTCGAAGGTAACGGCGGTGCCCGGCTCGCCTGCGAGCGTGGCGACGGTGATGACATCGTTGGCGGCAACGCGATACTGCTTGCCGCCGGTCTTGATCACTGCGAACATCTTGATCCTCGTGTTCAAACCCAATTCTCAGCGGGGGAAGCCCCGTCGGATTGGCTTTTTGGCAGTTTCCGGCTTCGGTTCACGGCAGCCTCACGCTGCCGCACGGATATGCGCAGGCACTCGTGCCCGCTCATAGAGGACGCCTATCTACGGACGGGCCCGGTCTTTGTCAATCAAAAACCTTGCTTTTGGCGCTTGAAGAGCCGCAAAGCCCATGATATCCACCCGGCCTCAACCAGCGGGGCTTAAGCCCTTCGCACCCCGGAGAGGTGGCAGAGTGGTTGAATGCACCGCACTCGAAATGCGGCATACGGGCAACCGTATCGGGAGTTCGAATCTCCCCCTCTCCGCCACATCTCAGTCTCTGATGTTGTAGATTTCCCTCTTAAAGGTCCCTGCCTTTAAGTGCCGGATTTGCTGCGCCAATTCTGAGGGAGGCATTCTTTATGTCGCTCTCGAGTGCGGTCGGCTCCCTGCCTGTCACCGACCTTTCGGATCGGTTCGGCGTATAGGTGACAATCAAGCCCTGAAGACACCTGCCCGTTCAGGGAACCGTTGAATGCGAACTTGCCCTCCAGGAGAGGGCCGATGATGTTCTCAGGCAGCGAGCAGGCCGTGCCAGTGCGCATCACGCGCCGACGGGCGGCGGTGCAGGCGGCGGTCGAGCAGTTGACCGGCTTTCACGGCCTCGCCGCTGCGCATCAGGGCTAGCAGCAGCATGTCCTCGATCATCTCGCGCTGAGCACCGCTGCCGCCGATGCGCACGACCTCGGCCGCGACCGGCTCCAGGATGCGCGCGCAGGCCGCGTAGTCTTCCCCTGCAAAGGCAAGCGCCGCGCGGCAGATCGCCGGCACCACCGGTCCTGCGGCGAGGGCACCCGATTCGATCAGCTCCATCTGAGCCTTCACGCGCTCTTCGACGGCAGCCTTGTCATCGGTCGCCGCGGCAAGAAGAGCCATGTGGACATCGGCGAAGGCGAAGCCCGCCTTCTGGAAGTAGCTTCCCGAATAAGCCGCTGCGTCCTTCCACAGCCCCGCCGGCACATTGTGGCCATAGGCCTTCAGCCGCCACAGGAAAGATGCGGTGTCGCTCACCACATTGACCGGCATGCCGGCCGTTACCGAAGGCTGGATGTGATCGGCGTAGATCGCCAACGCCTGCTCCGGATCGCCGCGCTCCAGGGCACCGAGCGCAGAGTGCCAGGCGATGTGACCGTGGAGGATTCCGCTGCGGTCGTAACCCGGCAGCCACTCGGCGATCAGCCTCTCTGCCTCGTCGTGAGCGCCGCCCTCATACATGGCATGCGAGAGCGCATGCGCTGCATTGGCGTTATTTCTGCGTAGGTCGTAGCCGCGTTGCGTCAGCACGCGGCCGTGCGCCACGTTGCCATTCTCGGCGTGCGACCAGCCGCGATACGTGAGAAACCACCAGTCGTCGGCATCGAAGTGCCGTGCGTGACGCTCGCAGAGATCGACGCGCGCCTGATCGTGATCCGCCATGCCGGAGAAGGCGAAGAGTCCGAAGGCGCCGAGCGGCAGCGACAGGATCAACACATCCCGCGGCCACGTATCCGCATGGGCGAGGGCTCGCTCCAGGGCCTTGGCCGACTGGCCGCTGACGGCCAGCGACAGGATCGCCACATGGCTGCGCTCCCGCTCGGTCCCACGACGCGAGACGATCTCCTCTGCCATTGCGATCCGCGCCTTGGCCTTCGTCACCTCCGTGCGGATCACGTGCAGGCGGGCGCGGGCCGCATGGGCGAGGGTGAAGTCCGGATCGGCCGCGATGGCCTCGTCCAGGACCTCCCCGGCGCCGGGCCAGGCGGAGAGGAGCAGGTCGACGCCTGCCCGGTAGCGCTCGGCCGCAAGGTCGGACGTGGTCGAGAGCGGCAGGCCGCGGCTGTCGAAACGGGTCATGGCAGGTTCCTTATTCCGGCGGTTTATACAGGATCGTCCTCTGTCCGTCTTTTGACAATTTGCCAAACGATGTAGAATAGACGCCAAACCGGGGGCCGGCGATGTCATGGAAAACGATTGAGGCGCCGCCTGGGTTGGATCCCCCTCGACCCATCACCGTGCGGGCACAGACGATCCCGGCGCGGCACTTCTTCCCGGAGCACTCGCACCGCTGGAACCAGATGGTCTACGCGATCTCGGGCGTGCTCACGGTAGCCGTGGAAGGGCATTCCTTCGTGATCTCGCCGGAGCAGGCGGTCTGGCTTCCGACGGGCCTGCGGCACCGGACCGGGTCCCTGCTCGGAGCGGAGTTCCGCAGCCTCTGGATCGCCGACGAGGCCGGGCGCGGCCTTCCGACAATGCCAACCGTGTTCGGCGTCACGCCGCTGTTGAAGGCGCTGATCGTCGAGGTCACCGCCATCGAGGGCGAGGAGGATGGCAGCGGTTATGCAGGCCGCGTAACCGACCTTCTCCTCGACCAATTGCGGCGGGCGCGGCCCCTCCCGGGCGCGCTGCCATGGCCGCGCGGGGGATCCTCCCTGACGGCTTTGTGCGAGGCGCTCTACACCGACCCTGCCGACCTGCGCGGACCGGAGGCCTGGGGCCGGGAGCTTGGGATGTCGGAGCGAACCCTGACCCGCCGCTTCGAAGCGGAAGTGGGCATGAACCTGCGCTCCTGGCGCCGGCGCCTGCGGCTGTTCAAATCGATTGAGCTTATGGGCGGCGGCCTGGACGTGACCCGCACAGCTCTGGAACTAGGCTACGGCTCGACATCGGCGTTCGTGTACGCATTCCGGACCGAGATGGGTTGCAGCCCCCAGGCCTATATGCGCGGGCGCGGGGCGGATCGACTGAGATGACTGCATTGGAAATTCCTGTCTCTTCCGGAATATCCATTCTCGCGTGAAAAGCTGACCCAAGCCTCGGGCGAGTGGGCTCGTTTGCAAGCTGGTGCGTTGTTGCTCCAGGACCCGCGCATCAGGAGCCGTCGTGTCGGACACCAGCCTCGCAGAAACCATAGCCCAAGTTTCCCTGACCTTTTCCGACTGGACGCCGATCCGACACTTGGAAGACCCGCTGCACAAGGATCTCTCAGCCGTCACGCGGATTGGAGACAGCCTCTTTCTCGCCTGCGACGAGACCGCCAGCGTCGAACGCCTACGGCGCCTGGATGACGGCAGCTTTGGCGACCATCGGCATTTCGTCCTGGACGCGCTGGTGGATCTGCCTGGGGGCGCCGACGGTGAGATGGACATCGAGGGCCTCTGTGCGGACGGTGGTTTTCTCTGGGTCGTCGGATCCCACTCGCGCAAGCGCTGCAAGCCCAAGCGGGATGAGAACGACCACACCGAGGCTCTCCAGAAGATGGAGGAGGTCGAACGCGAGCCGAACCGCTACTTCCTGGGACGCATTCCTCTTGTGGAGGACGCGCCGGGCCTGTTCTCCCCTGCCCGATCAGACGGAGAACGACAGGCAGCCTGGCTCAAGCTGGGCAGGAAACGGAGCGCTCTTGAGCGGTGGCTGGCAGCCGATCCGCACCTCGATCCATTCCTGAGCATTCCGGCGAAAGAGAATGGCTTCGACATCGAGGGAATGGCGGTGCGGGGAAATCGGGTCTGGCTCGGCCTGCGCGGCCCTGTGCTGCGCGGCCATGCTGTGGTTCTCGATCTGGAACTGAGACAAAGGTCGCCTGACCGGCTGAAAGGGCGCCAGGTCGACGGCGAGCGACGTTATCGCAAGCACCTGCTCGACACCCGAGGTCTGGGGATCCGCGACATGCGGTTTCAAGGCGATGATCTTCTTCTGCTGGTGGGTCCCACCATGTCCCTGGAAGGCCCGGCGTTTGTTCTGCGGTGGCGGGACGCGGCGCATGATGACGGTTCCGGCGTCATTGCTCCCGAGCGCATCGAGACGGTCGCCGAACTGCCCTACCGGTTGCATGCGGATCATCCGGAGGGGATTGAGCTCTGGCCTGAGGCGGGCGCCGGTGCCTTGCTGATCATCTACGATGCACCGGCCCCGGAGCGGACCGACCCTGACACATCTACGGTATGGGCTGACGTGATCTGCCCGGGCCGAGCAAGCTCGAACCAGAACTGAGTGCGCTGGCGCCGTTCCTATGCCGGCAGGACGACCACCTTTGTCTTGACCGGCGTGTGATCGTACAGGTGCATCATGTCCTGGGTCAGGAGGCCGACGCAGCCGCTGGTGATGCCGTTGCCGATCGATTCCGCATCGAGGCTGGCATAGATCGTGTAGAGCGTGTAGGCGCCGTTCTGGTAGAGATGAAGCGTGCGCGCGCCGAGCGGGTTGTCGAGGCCGCCCGGCATGCCGCGGGCCCATTTGGCCGCCTCCGGCTGGCGCTTGATCATTGCCGCGGGTGGCGTCCAGGTCGCCCATTCGCTCTTGCGCCCGACATAGGCATCCCCGTTCCACCGGAACCCGTCGCGGCCGACATTGGCGCCGTAGCGGGTGGCGTTTCCGTCCTCCTCGATGCGGTAGACGTAGTAATTGCCGGGGTCGACGATGATCGTGCCGGGGGCCTCCTTGGTGTCGTAGCGAACCGTCCGGCGGTAATATTTGGGATCGACCTTGCTGACATCGATCGCCGGGATCGGGAATTTCTCGTCGGGCACCGGCCCATAGAGCTTCGATGCCTCGGCAAGGCTCATGCCGTCGGAGGTCACGCAGCCGGCGAGCCCCAGGGCACTGGCGCCGACCAGAAACGACCGGCGGCTGAGCCCCCCCGCCCGGGATCCAAGCAAACCGGTCTCTTCCGTTTCGCCGGCACCGGCATTCCCACCGTTCATGATCATGATTGGGCCGCTTCCCTTGCTTCTGCTGCCCGACGAGCCAAGGCTCCGGCAACCACCCGCTGAATATTTTGTTGAGCTGGAGATTGCCGTCACACGGCCCGATTGGCAAGTCCAGGCCTCCAGGCGGGGGCTTGCCATGCGCCGGAGACGGGAACACCCATGCGGTCCGCAATCTCACTTGCGTACCGCTCGGTGTCGCCCGGGCGGCATTGGACCACCTTTGAAATACTAGCCCCTACGCGACATATGCGTGAACAGGCCGAAGGCTGATCTGCAGCTTGAAGGGGACAGGGACGACAAATTGTGGCAAATCTTGTTACCCGAGAAGCACATCCAGCCCTAGCCTTGACCGTCCGCACAACCCGCAAAGTGTCCCTGAGGCCCGAGCCAGTATCGTGCGGCGAGGCGGTCTGATGAGCATTAGGACAGATCCGCCCATAACGCCTTCTTTTCTCGCCGGAGGCGGCGAGATGGGAGCCCTCATGCGAAGCCATGATTGGTCAGGCTCTCCGCTTGGGGCACCGGAGACCTGGCCGCAGTCCCTGCGTTCTGTTGTGGGTCTGCTCCTCGGCTCGAAATTTCCGATGTTCGTCGCCTGGGGGCCGGAACTCGGATTTCTCTACAACGACCCTTATGCCGAGATCCTCGGCGCCAAGCACCCGGCGGCCCTGGGTCAGCGCTTCCATGACATCTGGTCGGAGATCTGGCCGGACATCTCTCCCTTGATCGATGCGGCCCTGGCAGGCGAGGCGACCTATCGCGAGAACTTGCCTCTCCTGATGAACCGGAAAGGATTCGACGAGCAGACATGGTTCACCTTCTCCTACTCGCCGGTGCGCGACGAGAGCGGACAGGTTGCGGGCATGTTCTGCGCCGTTGCCGAGACGACCAGTCAGATCCTGGCAGAACGGCGACGGACATTCCTGCTGGACCTTGAGGAGTGCCTGCGCAACGCCGCCACGCCCCGCACGGTCATGGATGCGGCTGTCGAAGCGCTCGGCCGACACCTGGGAGCCTCCCGTGTCGGATACAGCGAGGTTCAGGGCGACGGCGAGACCATTGTCTGCGCCACTTGCTACGCGGACGGCGTTGAGCCGATCCTCGGCACATTCCGCCTCGACACTTTCGGCCGAGCAAGTGTTGATCGCCAGCGTGGAGGCGCCACGGAAGTCGTGAACGACGTCAAGGCGGACCTGGCACACGCGCAAGAAACCTGGGCCGCGATCGACACCCGCGCCTTCGTGTCCGTTCCGCTCGTGCAGGAGAAGCGCCTTCAAGCCTCCCTCTATGTGAACCGTCGCCACCCGCACGCCTGGACAGCGGACGAGGTCACGCTGATCGAGGACGTTGCCGCTCGCACTTGGGCGGCGGTCGAGCGAGCGCGGGTCGAAGCCCAACTACGCGACAGCGAAGCGCGCTTTCGGCTCACCGCAGATGCGGTTCCTCAGATCGTGTGGATCATCGACGCGGAAGGTCGGACCGAGTTCTTCAACAAGCAATGGTTCGACTATACCGGGGTCCCCTACGAGCCGACGACCGCCGCCGAGGTGGCGTCCAATCATGTCCATCCTGACGATGAAGCCGCAACATTAGCCGCATTCGACGAGGCTCGCCGCGCAGGAACGACCTTCCTGGTCGAGCACCGCATCCGTTCGGCAGCGGGCACCTACCGCTGGTTCCTTGTCCGTGCGGACCCCTACCGCGATCCGGCTACCGGCAAGATTTTGCGCTGGTTCGGGGCGTCGGTCGACATCCACGACCGCAAGGTGGCGGAAGACTCCTTGCTGGCACTCAATGCCAACCTGGAACGCGAGGTTATCGAGCGCACTCGCGAGCGCGGCCTCATCTGGCAGCACAGCCTGGACCTTCTGTCCGTCATCGATATGGAGACTGCAACCTTCGACGCCGTCAACCCGGCGTGGACGGCTTCTCTCGGTTGGGCAATGGAGGAACTCCAGGGTCGTCCCTATGGGGACTTCGTGCACCCGGACGACACTGGCGCGAGTTCACAAGCGTTCGAGCGGGTGCGAGAGGGCAGCCCTGTGCTGCAATTCGAGAACCGCTACCGCACAACGGACGGTGACTGGCGCTGGTTGTCCTGGGTGGCTGTGCCCGAGAGTGGCAAGCTCTACTCGGTGACACGCGATGTCACTGCGGAGAGGAACCGGCAAGCCAGACTTGAGGCGGCTGAAGCGGCTCGGCGCGATGCGGACACGCTTTACCGCACTTATTTCGAGAACACGCCTGAGGCGCTGTTCGTGATCGCGGTTAGCACCGACGGCAGCTTCGTCGTCGAGGAACTCAATCCCGCTCACGAGGCGGGCATTGGCTTCAAGCTGGCGGATGTGCGCGGCAAACGCATCGAGGATATCCTGCCACCCGACGTCTCGGATCGCGTGCTGGCCATCTATCGACAGGTTGTCGAAACTGGAGAGGTCTATCAGTTCCGCGAGGTGTTCGACCTTTCCGGAGACCCGCAGTACTGGGACACCTCGCTGGTGCCCATGCGCAATGCCGAAGGCCGGATTGTCCGGTTGATCGGTTCGAGCCGCAATGTGACACGTCAGGTCGTCGCCGAAGAAGCGCTGCGCCAGAGCCAAAAAATGGAGGCGATGGGCCAACTCACGGGCGGGGTGGCGCACGACTTCAACAATCTCCTTACGCCCATTTTCGGGGCGCTCGATATGCTGCAGCGGAAAGGCCTAGGAAGCGACCGGGAGCAGCGCTTGATTGCAGGCGCGGCCCAGTCGGCAGAGCGCGCCAAGACGCTCGTCCAGCGTCTGCTCGCCTTTGCCCGCCGGCAGCCCCTCCAAGCTGTTCCGGTGGATGTCGCCAAACTGGTAACGGGAATGGGAGATCTCGTCGCGAGCACGACAGGGCCGCAGATCAAGGTGGTCGTAGACGCACCTGAAGATCTTCCTGCCGCCCTGGCCGATCCCAATCAGATCGAGATGGCGCTCCTGAACCTTGCCGTGAACGCACGCGACGCGATGCCCGAAGGCGGCACGCTGCGCATCTCGGCTCGCATGGAGCGTGTCAGCCACGACCACCGCTCAAAGCTTCACCCTGGTGTCTACATCTGCCTGTCGGTGGCTGACACCGGCTCAGGCATGGACGAGTCGACGTTGGCCCGTGCCGTCGAGCCGTTCTTCTCCACCAAAGGCATCGGCAAAGGGACGGGCCTGGGGCTCTCCATGGTGCATGGTCTCGCGTCCCAACTCGGTGGAGCGCTCACGATCCAGAGCCGGCCTGGTCTCGGAACCAATGTCGAGCTCTGGCTTCGGCAAAGCCCTGTTGCCCCAGCGACGGACGAGCGTCCTCCGGAAGCAACGCTACCTGATGTCAAAGTTGGGAGAGCGCTCCTCGTCGACGACGAGGAGCTCGTTCGGATGAGCACGGCCGAGATGCTGATCGACCTCGGTTATGCGGTCATTGAGGCCTCTTCAGCCGAGGAGGCGATGCGGCTGATCCACAGAGGCGAGACATTCGATTTACTCGTCACCGATCACTTGATGCCTGGGATGAACGGAACCGATCTCGCACGGGAAATCCGATCAATGCGGCCGACCGTGTCCGTTCTCCTGGTGTCCGGATACGCTGAGCGCGAGGGGATCGATCCCGACCTGCCGAGGCTCACGAAGCCTTTCCGAAAGGACGAACTTGCAGCCGGGCTGGCGCAACTGCCGTCGCTCAACTGAGGCGGATCACGCTGTCGTGTGAGACCAGTTCTCGGGAAAGGCCACCGCAGTTGTTTTGGACTTCAGCCTATCTTGGACCCTGGATGATATTCCGAATGCGGGTGGTCAAGGCTTCGACCGCGAAGGGCTTGGTGATCATCTCCATTCCTGGATCAAGGAAGCCGTTCGCCAGTGTGGCGTTCTCCGCATAGCCGGTGATGAAAAGCACCTTCAGGTGAGGCCGCGTCTCTCGCGCAGCATCGGCGAGTTGCCGCCCGTTGATTCCCGGCAAGCCGACATCCGTGACGAGCAGATCGATGCGTTGCCGCGACTGCAGGATCTTGAGGCCCGCAGGACCATCCGACGCTTCGAGAGCGCGATAGCCCAGGTCCTGGAGCACTTCGACGATCAGGTTGCGGATGACGGGCTCATCCTCGACCACCAGCACCGTCTCGCCCGCCTCTGCCCGGGAAACCGCGGCATGGGAAGCCGGAAACGTCTCCTCCTGGGCGGCGCCACGGTGCCGCGGAAGGTAGATTCTGATCGTCGTGCCCTGCCCCACCTCCGAGTAGATTTTGACATGGCCCTCGGATTGCTTGGCAAAGCCATAGACCATTGAGAGCCCAAGCCCTGTGCCCTGGCCTATGGGCTTCGTGGTAAAGAAGGGCTCGAAAACGCGCTCGGTCAGATCCGGCGCCATGCCCATGCCGGTATCCGTGATGCAGATCGCCACATACTGTCCCGGCGTGATGTCAAGGTGAGTCGCCGCATAGGCCTCATCGAGAGAGGCATTCGCCGTCTCGATGGTGAGCTTGCCGCCATCCGGCATGGCATCGCGCGCATTGATGGCAAGGTTCAGGATGGCGCTCTCGAGCTGGTTGGGATCGCACAAGGTCGTCCACAATCCGCCCGCCGTGACGATCTCCAGGGCATGCAGAGGACCTATGGTGCGGCGGAGCAGATCCTCCATGGAGGCGATGAGCTGGTTGGCATTGACCGGCTTCGGATCGAGCGGCTGCCTGCGGGCGAAAGCGAGCAGGCGGTGAGTGAGCGCAGCAGCCCGCTGCGCCGAGCTCATCGCCGCCTTGGCATAGCGCCCGACGTGTTCCGTACGTCCCTGTGTAATGCGGGTCTGCATCAGGTCGAGAGAGCCGACAATGCCTGCAAGGAGGTTGTTGAAGTCGTGGGCGATACCACCTGTCAGTTGCCCGACGGCCTCCATCTTCTGAGCCTGGCGAAGCTGCTCTTCGGCGCGCAGAAGCTCCTGTGTCCGTTCCTCGACACGCTCTTCTAGGGTCTGGTTCAGGTGCCGCAGCGCTTCCTCTGCGGCTCGACGTTCGTTCACATCACGTAGAATGGCCGTCACGAAAATACGTGTATCGCTCTGCCAGCGCGCGGCGGAAACCTCTAGGAAGCTGACCGATCCGTCCTTGCGCCTGGCCGTGACCTCCAGGGGACGGTGCATGGCATTTCCTGCCAGGACACTTGTCCAGAGTTCATTCCATGTCTCAGGCACATTCAGAAGCGCGGTCATCTCCAGACCGATGAGTTCGCGCAGAGCATACCCGAATTCCCGTGCAGCCGCCGGGTTGGCGAGCTGGATGACGCCTTGAGCATCGAGAGTGATGATTGCGTCCGGAGCGCTGTTCACCACGGCGTCGTAACGTGCGTTCTGACGCTCGCGCAGGACCTGCTCGCGTTGAACGGCAACCGTAACATCGACGATTTGCACGAGGCATCGGAGATCCGGCGGCGTTCCCAGCGGGCGCACGGAAACGTTGTGAATGAGCTGCCTTCCCGAGCGGGTCTGCAGCGGCAGGATGAGCGGGTGCAGGGAATGGGTCAGGAGCCTTGAGGAGCCTGCTTCCAATGTGTCCCTGATGGCGGATTTGAGCCCAGGCGAGACTGCTCCCGGGAACAGCTCATCCAAAGGTCGTCCGGCAGCCTCCTGACCTGAGATCCCGCTGGCCGAGGCGAACCACGCGTTCCAAGCAATCACCCGCATGCTGCCATCGAGCACGATGAGGCCCGTATCTACGGCGTCGAAGACCGACGATAGGAGTTCATCTTCAAGCTGATGCATAGATCAGGATGCCATGCCGTCGGTTGCCCGCTCGATAAACTCACCGAGCAGGCTTTTGAGTACGGCCAAGGAAGGGATATCCATCAGCATGACGATATAGCCGCTGATATCCCGTTGCCGGACCGTGAAGTTTATATAGAGGAACATCACCACGTCGGCAGCCTCGGGTGGAGGCGCAAGGTTGAAGAGCTCAGGTCCTTTTCCCCGAATGATCTCCGGCAGGGACATCTTCAGGCTGCGATGGAGCATATTGGCGATCGTGCCCAGGCAGCCGTTCAGCAGAATGTTGCCGGTCTCGGCCAGTGCCTCCTGCTCCAGCTCAATGATGTCTTCAAGAGACAGCTCTCCGCCTGTGACCGCTCGGACGAGCTCGAGGCTCTTGGTCTCGGGGAAGATCAGCAGGGCACGCCCCGTGATGTCTCCCTCGAAGACCTGGTGAACCGCCACGAGCGGGCCGGCCTCGCGTCCCTCGAGGATTTCGATGGCCCGCGTACGATGCACAAGATCGACACCTGGCACGGAGAGATGAACCTGCTCGCCGACCATCTCGCGAAGGCTGAAGGCGGCACGGCTGACACCGATGTTCACGAGTTCCGTCAGAGCATCGAGCTCCAGCTCGTTGAGCACTTCCGAGATCGTTGACGCCATCATCTCAACCCTCGGCCGTAGCGTGTCGCTAGGTTTTTCGAGACTAACACTTGTTAAGCCGCGCTCGACCGCAGGCGCAGGGCTGCTCCGGAAATGAATCCTCTCAAACCGTCTTCCGTCAGAGGCTTGCTGACGAAAGTGGCGTTCACCTCCCGGGCCCGAGCGATCACCTCGTCCTGAATGTTGGCTGTAATCACCGCAATCGGCATCGTCGGATGACTGGAACGGATTTCCGTGGCCAGTTCGAGCCCATCCTTCTCCGGCATGTTGAAGTCGATCATGGCCAGGTCGATCTTGCGCTCGCCCAGGATAGCAAGGGCCTCCCGGGCGTTGCCAGCCTCGACTCTGTCCCATTCAGGCTGAAGGGCGGCCAGAGCCTTGGCTGCGACGATGCGCGCAAGCTTGCTGTCGTCGACGATCAGAACCGTTATCACCACTCAGATACTCCGCTAGGGATAGACTGCCCGGGATAACCGGATCGACTAGGAGAGAAAGGCCGTAAGTCTCTTTTAGTGTATGCCGGGAGAATGACAACGTTTCAGCTGCCCCGCTGGTCTGATTCGACAGGGTTTTTTCCCACCAAAGCCGGAGCGATCCAGTCCCGGAGAAAACTGTCCCCTGCCGCTCCGCGGATGGTTGGGCGCAGAGCCATCAGAACCTGGAGAACGGCGGCGTGGAGATGCTCGGCACCCGCCAGGTCGACCATACGCCCCCTGTCGGCCTGGAGCCATCCGAGCAGCGGCTCCGCGTCCTCGACCCGGCATAACCCTTCCAGGATGATGACATTGCCGTCCAACCGCACGCTCATACGATCAGCTCCGGGATATCGAGAATCATAAGGACGCTGCCGTCCCCGAGCAGGGTCGTCCCCATCACCCCGGGCATGTTCGCGAGAATGCCGGTCATAGGCCGCATCAATACGTCCATCCGCTCGGCAAATCCATCCACCGCAACCCCGACCAAATCGTCACCCGCCGCCATGACGACGATCTTCAGGCGCTGAGGGGCCTCTCCCAGGGCTTGTATTCCCAAGAGATCGGCAAGTCTCACCAGAGGAAGCGTCCTGTCACGCCAGACGAAAGCCTCCGCGTCTCGAACCGGAAGGACTCGGGAGGCCGGCACGAAGGCAGTCTCGATGATCCCATCGAGGGGAATCCCGTAGAGCTCGTGGCCCAGCCGGACCGCCATGACTTTCGTCATGACGATGGTCAACGGGAGCGACAGGCGAATTGTCGTGCCCTGACCGGGCAGGCTTCGAACGCTGGCCTGCCCGCCCAGGCGCTCCACCGCGGAGCGTACCGCGTCCATACCGACTCCCCGGCCGGACAGGTCGGTCACCTCCGATGCGGTCGAAAAGCCTGGGGCAAAGATAAGGTCGAGGGCGTCCCCATCGCTCATGCGATCAAGGTCATCCACTGAAACGATCCCGCGTTGGCGCGCCGCCTCACGGATAGCCGCCGGATCAATGCCCTGTCCGTCGTCCCCGACCTCGACCTTGACGCGGTCGCCATCGCGATAGGCCTTGAGCACAATCCTGGTTTTTGCAGGCTTCCCGGCCTCCAGACGGAGACGTTCAGGTTCGGCGCCATGGCCGACGGCATTGCGCAGGATATGGAGCAGCGGCTCGAAGAGACCCTCCACCACGGCCTTGTCGGCCTCGACCTCCTCGCCTTCCATGGAGAAGTCGATGGCTCTGTCCAGCTGACCTGCGAGATCGCGCACCGCCTTGGGAAAGCGTCTGAAGATGTCCCGCAAGGGCATCATGCGAACATCCATCACGGCCCCATGCAGTTCGGCCACAAGGCGTTCGATGGCAGCCTGACTCGCAAGCAGGCCCTGCGCAACATGCTTCCGATCCAGCCCGTCGTCGAATTGTCCCGCCAGATGCGCCAGCGCGTTTTTGGCGATGACCATTTCACCGACGAGATCCGCCAGCCGGTCGATTCGCGAGGCGTCGACACGCAGCATCCGTGCGCCCGCTCCACCGGTGGCTCCCGTCGCGGCACCGGCGCCTGCGCCGTTCAGCGCTGCAATGGAAGCCTCGTTCTGAGCGGCTTGGGCGACTTCATGAAGGGTCACCTGATCCGGTACAAATCGAAAGACAGCCTTGACCCTGTCGAGTTCGGCACCGGAGAGCGCTTCGATCCTCAGATTACAGGAGAAAGGGTCGATTTCAGCCGCAGGCGGCCACGGGTCCCGGGCCGAGAGACGAACGGCCAGGAGATCGGGAACCGAGCGCAGGAGCGCCATCGGGTCATCGCCTGCAAAGAAGCAGTCGGCCCGCGGCGTGTACCGGATCGCCACCAGAGGATGATCCTGCGCCCTCAGGGCTGCCGGATCATGGGCCTGGGCCATCAGCTCCTCGACCCAGCCAAGATCGGCCTGGAGCGCCGCATCTGGAGCTTGTGCAGGATCCTCATCGAGCTGGGAGCGCAGAGCCCGCGCCAGCTGGTAGCCCTCCTCCGCAGCGTCCGGCGGCAGCTGTCCTGTCTGCTCGATCACGGCAACCCACCGTTCCGCCTGACCGATGCAGGCGAGCAGGCTGTCGATCACATGGGTGTCGATGCCGGCCCGCTTCTCCCTGAGAGCGCCCAGCAGGTCCTCGGCGGCATGCAGGGCAATGCCCATCGGGGCGAAGTCGAAGAGGCCGACCGATCCCTTGAGCGTGTGAACGGCTCGAAAGGCGCTGTCCATGGGCGCAGTCGCCTGCGGGTTGCGCTCCAAGGCCAGGAGGTCATCCGTCGCCTGCTGAATCAGCTCGTGGGCTTCGACGATGAAATGCTGGAGAAGATCATCCATCGCGGTCGCTCCCCGGCCGTTGATAGACGATCGCATCCTCGAAGCGGCGAAGGTCGAAACGCTTCGAGATCCGAGTCATCGACTCGGTATGGCCGAGACAGATGTATCCTCCCGGATGCAGGGACTTGTAGAGATTGTCGACAGCGAGGAGGCGGGAGGAATCGTCGAAATAGATGAGAACGTTGCGGCAGAAGATGACGTCGAATTGCCCCTGCGCCGCAACAGAAGCGGGATCAACGAGATTGGCCGATGTGAACTTCACCGATTCACGCAAATCCTGGATCAGACTGCGCTGACCATCGCGAGACGGTTCGAAATAGCGCTCGACCACGTCGGGAGGCAAACGCGAAAGAGCACGCTCGCCATAATCTCCCGCCTGAGCGTCCAGCAGAACCTGCGTGTCGATGTCCGAGCCGACGATTTCGATATGATAGGCATCGACCAGCGGCCAATTCTCGAGCAGCCAGATGGCGATGGAATAGGGCTCCTCGCCCGTGGAGCATGGCACGGACCAGATCCGAACGAGATCACCGGGTTTCCTGCCCTGCACGATCTCGGGCAGGAGCGAGCGGCTCAGGCAGCGGAGCTGATGCTCCTCACGGTAGAAGTAGGTTTCGTTCACCGTGAAGATATTGATCAACTGCTCGATTTCGCGGCGGTCGGCTTCGACATGCGCGAAATAGGCATTGAAGGTGCGCATTCCCGTCGCGGCCATGCGGTCGGCGATGCGCCTTTCGATGTAGTACCGCTTGGTTTCACCGAAGATCATGCCGGTGCGATGGTGGAGGAATCCACCGAGGCGCCGAATCTCGTCGGCCGTGAGCGCCTGGGCCTTGCGCGGCCTGCTCATGAGCGCTCCACCATGTCCATGATCCGGTCGGCAATCTGCTCCAGGGGCGCGACAACCTCCGCGCCGCCTCGGCGAACCAATTCTCCGGGCATGCCCCACACGACGGCACTCTCTTCCGCCTCCGCAATGGTGCGCCCGCCCTGCGCTTTCAGCCGCGCCATCGCGTCGGCTCCATCGCTGCCCATGCCGGTCATCAGCACCCCGAGCAGGCGTTCGGGGGCGAAATGCTGCATGGCGCTGTCCACCAGCCGATCAGCGCTCGGATGCCACCGGTGCTCCGGCAGAGAGGGAGCGGCCAGCACTACAGGACCATCCGGCCGAGCGCTGATGATGACGTCGGCATCGCCCTTGCCGATATAGACGTTGCCGGGGGCAAGCGGCATCGGCAGAGCTGCTTCCGTCACGTTGAGCGCGCACAGCTTGTCGAGCCGGCGGGCCAAGGGGCCGGTGAACGTGCCCGGCATGTGCTGCGCCACGACAATCGGCCACGGAAAGTCGGCCGGCAGCCGCGACAGCACCGTATCGAGTGCAGGAGGACCTCCGGTGGAGACGCCGATCAGCACCAGACCATGGGCAGGCGCAGCCTTGATCCGCCGCTTCGGCGGCGCGGGCTGCGCACGCCGTCGCGGCACCTGAGGAGATGATGCCTGTCCCAGGCCGCTGCGCAGCCGCACCCGCTCGGCCAGTCTCAGGCTGCTGGGCAAACGAGCCCGCGACGCAGCGCGCACCGTCTCCACGAGTCTCGGGGCGAGCGTCTCCATTTCTAGCGATATGGCCCGGTCGGGCTTCGTGATGAAATCGACGGCTCCAAGCTGGAAGGCTTCGAGGGTCACGCTCGCGCCTGCTTCCGTGAGAGAGGAGATCATCACCACCGGACACGGGCGCTCGAGCATGATGCGGTCGAGACAGGCAAGACCATCCATCTCCGGCATGTGCACATCGAGCGTGATCACGTCCGGCCTGAAGGCCTGCAATTGCTCCAGGGCCTCGACACCGTTGCGGGCGAAGGCGATCTCGAAATCTCCCTCGGCGGTGAACACCCCACCAAGGAGACGTCGCATCAGAGGAGAATCGTCGACGATGAGCAGCCGGATCACGAAGCGGACCGCTCCGGGTCGCTCTCACCCATGGCTGCGAGCAGATCCTTCTCCGCCCTGTCCAGCAACTCGCGCGGATCGAGCAGGAGGATCATTCTTCCCTCGACCTCGATGTTGGCGATGCGGTCGATGACCTGGCTCCCGTCCGCGGCCAGATCGGGGGTCGGGCGAAGCTGGCTTTGCGGAATGCTGATAACCTCCGACACGGTATCGACCACAAAGCCAGCCTGCATCTGGTCGATCCTGACGACAACGACGCGCTCCCGCCGTCGTTCTCCCTGCGCCTCGAACTTGAAGCGCCGCCGCTGATCGATCACGGGAACGACGCGGCCCCGCAGGTTCATGACGCCCTCGATGAAGGCGGGAGCCTTAGGCACCCGTGTCAGCGCATCGGGCACGCGCACCACCTCATCGACAGCCCCGATGGGCAGCCCGTATTCCTCGCCGCCGAGTTGGAACACGATGAACTGCTCGTCGCCCGTTGAAGCGTCGTCCGCGGTGCTCATGTCGTGGTTCTTCCCCGTTTGCGACGTGATCTGCTCGATCAGCGCCTGATCCCTGAACAGGTGATCCGTCGACAGCACCGAGACCAGCCGCCGGCCACCTTCAAGACGACAGATGCCCTGGATCTGAGCCTCCGCATTTCCCCGTGTCAGGATAGCCGGCACAGGATCGATGGCGCTGTCGGGAAGGCGAAGGATTTCCTTCATGCCGTCGATGGCGAGCCCCACGAGCCCATTGCCGATCCGCGCCACCACCACGCGGGACCGCTCATTGGTCTGCCCACCTGTGCGAAGCCCGAGGAGCGCGCGCAGGCACACCAGCGGCAGCAATTGCCCGCGCAGGGACGTCACACCCAGCATGACGGAATCCGTCTGCGGGACAACCGAGACACCGTCCGGCAGGGCCACCACCTCGCGAACGGAGGTGAGCGGCAGGGCGAAATCCTGCCCGGCCACCGCAAAGCATACCAGCGCAACCTGGTTCTGTTCCAAGGCCGCTTGATCCTGCCCGTTGGCCACAGCCTGGACCTGCCGGTGCTGAGCCCGGCGGGTGAAGGTGCCGAAATCCTTGGCCAGCAAAGCATCCAGGTCGATCATCCGCGCAGGCGCGCCCGTGCCCTCATCGGCGGCGGTGCCCGGGGAAACGCCACCGGCGCTTCCCAGCGAAGTCACCTTATCGATCATGAGACCGACCGGGACGCCGCGGTCGATCACTACGACACGTGCATTCGGCGAGGGGCGAGCCTCTCCCCCGAGAAGGCGATGCAGCGACACTACGGGCATCACCGCACCCCGCAGATTGGCCACCCCGAGCAGGCTCGAAGGCCCGAGGGGGACGCGGGTCACGGCTGGAGGGCGGATCACCTCGGATACATCGGATGCCGGGAGGGCGAAGCGCTCATCGCCGACCTGCACGGTCAGGACCGACTGGGCGACAGCCGCAGGGGCCGCCTCGCTCATGACCTTAAGACTCCGCCATCTGGAGTTCGTCAGCCAGGGAGGCGATCTCTTCAATGGCAGCCGCCAGATCCTCGGCGCCTCGCGCCTGCTGGCGCGCCGCGGTGGCGGCCTGTGCGGCAGCGCTGCCTGCCTGCTCGGCAACAGTGGCCACCTGCTGGGTGCCGAGCCGGACCTCGCGCACCGCCGTCAGAATGGTCTCGGAGCCCGACACGATGGCGGTGCTTCCCTGAAGAATGGCCTGCACGCCCGCCTCGACCGTGCTCAGCCGCTCTGCCGTCAGAGCATTCTTGGCGACTTCGGTTTCAGCAATGGCGCCACTCTGCTCCAGGTCGCGCCTAACGATAGTGATCTGATCGCGGATCTGGCGAACCACATCCTTGATCCGGTCGGCATTCTCTGATGCGTCCCGCGCCAGATTGCGGATATCGCCGGAGACGATCGCGAAGCCTCGCCCGGCCTCGCCGGTCCGGGCAGCCTCGATGGAGCCGCTCACGGCCAGCATAGTGGTCTGAACCGCCACTAGGGCGATCCCATCGACGATCTTTTCGATGCGTCTGCCGGAATCGTCCAAGCCGCTCATCAGGCCGATGACGGCCTGCGTCTCCCGCAAGCCCTCCTCGACGCCGGAGGCCAGCCGCGTGGTGGCGGTGCGATTGTCCTGAAGATCGACTGCCAAGGCCTCGATCCGCTCGATAGCGGTGCTCGCCGCAGCCTGCGATGCAGCGGTCGCGCGCTCGATCTGCTCCATCGCCACATTGGCCTGCTGCGTGGCCGCAGCCTGCATCTGCGCTCCCCGACTGATCTGATCGACAGCCGTCATGATTTCGCCGGAGGCACCGGAGAGTTCCTGGATGGCTGCAGACAGTTCTTCGGCGGCGGAACCCACCTGCTCGGCACTGGCCGCTCCAGCCGCGCCTTCCTGAAGATCGTCCGCGAGAGCGGCCAACGCCTGCGCGGTCTGCTGGCTCTGATCGAGCGATGCGCTCTGCTGCTGGACGGCCCGCTGAGCCTCGGCGGCAGCGGCGGCCTGCTCTTCGGCGGCACTCGCCACCTGCTCGGCCCCGCGCTGCGCCTCACGGATGGCGGCCTCGGCCTCGACGGCCGCGACAAGAATGGCCTGGCTCCCCTCGGCCAGGAGGGACACATCGGTTCGGATCTTGTCCAGGGCCGCCACCACGGCCCGGCCCATCTGAGCCTCGCCCGATGCGGTTTCGGCTGCCTGCCTGATCCGCTCACCAACGGACCTGACCTCGCTGACGATGCCTTCGGCGAGAGTCTGGATGTCCTGCGCGCTTTTCTCCGACGTGCCGGCGAGAGCCCGAACCTCATCGGCCACGACCGCAAAGCCGCGCCCGCTCTCTCCAGCCCGGGCCGCTTCGATGGCGGCATTCAGCGCCAGAAGATTGGTCTGATCGGAAATATCCCCGACCACGCGGGTAATTCCGCCGATCTCGGCCGCCTGCTGCTCGAGGAGCGAGACGATCTCGACCATCGCCCGCTGGCGCGTCGCGTTGGTCTCCACGGCCGTCACGGATGTGTTGATCTGAGCCCCCGTCTCGATCAGAAGGCGGCCGAGATCGGCCGTTTTGGTGCGCGTCGCCTCGGCATAAGCGCGCGCCTCGGAAAACGAGGCGCCCAGGCTCACGATGGCCGACAGCGACTGCTGGGAGGCGCCCGCCGCCTCCTCGGCTCCACTGGCGATCTGCTCCATGGAGCGCCGGAGCTCCTCGGCCGCCGACGAGGCCTCGGCCACTCCGCTCGCCAGTTCCTCCGTTGCAGCACCGATGCGCTCGGCAGCCTTCTGCTGCCGGGCCCTGACACGCTCCAGCGTCCGGCGCTGGGACGCAGCACCTCTTGCGGGTGAAGGAGGCATACTGGAATTGGCGGCCTCTTCGCCGGCCGGACGTGAGTTGCCCTTGCCCGCAAGTTCAGACGTCTTGACCAGTGCCATTGGGATCCCTTGAGGCTTCGAGACTGTACTCTGACACCGCTTCAGCGCGTAAGCCGGCTTTCCAGCCTCGTCGAAGGATATAGAGAGGAGCTAGACTCTTATAGGTCTAACCCCCGCCTGGGCAAGACATGCCGGGTTCATCCAAGGAGAATAGGGACCATCAGCCCTTATAGGCCACGAGCGCCGTCATCCGGGAAGTTTACGGCATGGATGTAGAGATCCAGGACGTCCAGGGGTGAAGATCGCGATCTATTATATTTAGTTGTGCAGGCGCCGATGCGGAAAAGCCATCGCAGAATGCCGGAAAGTCAGCCTCTCGCGGGCACGCGTTGGCCGGCAACCAACGTGAACGAGACGATGGCCAGGCATGAGCATGTCGCCATGATCGCAATCAGTGGCCAGACAGTTGAGCCGAGCGCGGCGCCGACGATGGGAGCGACAAGAGCGCCAAACCCGATCTGAAAGCTTCCCGACAGGCCGGATGCGGCACCCGCAAGATCCGGCTTCACGCTCACGGCACCGGCAATGCCGCTCGGCAGGACCAAGCCATTCGCCACACCGATGAACAGCATTGGCCCGAACAGGGCGACAGGAGCCAGCAAGCCTGACGCGATCAGAGCGGCCATGGCCGCGATGCTGGCCAGGGACAGGAGCGTGCCCGCCAAAATCATTCGGTTGGCGCCCATCGTGCCTGCGATGCGGCCCGTGACGAAGTTGCCCAGCATATAGCCGCACGGCACCATGGCGAAATAGAACCCATACTCCGCCGGGCTTCGCCCCAGAAGTTCGATCATCACATACGGAGCACCCGCCAGAAAGGCGAAGAACATGGCCGACACGAAGCTCGTCACCAGGGTGTAGCCCCAGAACTGGCGAGAGCGGAAGAGGCTGCCATAGCCCTGCAGAAGTTCGCGGGCGCTCTCCCCTGAGGCGCGACCGTGATTTGTTTCGCTGAGCCGCCAATAGGCGAACACGAGGGCGAGCCCGCCGAACCCGATCAGGAAGGCGAACGAGGCGCGCCACCCGAAAAACGTCTCGAGCAAGCCGCCGATGGTCGGCGCAATCATGGGAGCGACCGCCATGCCCATGGTCACGTAGGCGATCATGCTGGCTACCTGATTGCGCCCATAGAGATCGCGCACGATGGCGCGGCTCAGCGTGATCCCGGCACAGCCTCCAATGGCCTGCACGATACGACCGAAGATCAGGACATTGATGCTCTGAGCCAACAGGCAGATAGCGGAGCCCACCACGAATGTCAGAAGCCCGATCAAAAGCACGGGCCTGCGCCCGAATTTGTCGGACAGGGGACCGATGATCAGCTGTCCCACGGCCATCGCGCCGAGATAGAGCGACAGGGTCAGCTGGATGGTGGTGAAATCGACTCCCAGCGCCCGCGCCATTGCTGGCATCGAGGGCAGGTACATGTTGATGCCCAGCGGACTCACGGCGGAAACCGCGATGAGAAGGGCAATGAAGCCAGGGCTGGCGGTGGGCTGAGCCGCTGCGGCATTGGTATGGGTCATAACGTCAAAATCGCTTCCGGCGGTGCCCATAGCCAGCTTGGCAGATGGAGTATCCTTATTGCACAAGCTAGATCGAATGTAAGCGCGTAACAGTGCTTGGCGCCCTTGGCCGGTGCAGGACTGTCATGCGCGCACCGCAGCCACGGACAGACAAAGCGCAGATACCGGCATGATCGTCCTGCGGACCCGCGCGGCCTCACCATTTCGGCACATGGGAGCCATTCGGCGAGCCTGCACTAGATCCGATGGTCCGGCGACACGGAGGGTATGATCGGGCTCGGATCGGTGCTCCTGTCGCTCGGCAGAGGCTGGGGTGGGAGGCTTGTCTGACCGGCCGCGAGACGTTTCTCCAGGGCAGCAACCTGCCGAGCTAGGTTGTCGATCGCTGCCTTGAGAGCCAGGACATCGGCCGCATCAGGAATGGTCGAAACCGTGGTTGCCGCCTGAGGGCGGGCTGGCTCGATGCGGTCATGACCGGATTCGTCGGCAAGAGAGGGCTCCAGCCTTCTCTTGCGGGGCGACAAGGCACGACGGAACGCCTGCCAGACCAGCCACAGGACGCACGCCGCTAGAAACAGTGTGAGCAACGCTGCTGGCAAATTGTCGAACATGGCCATCGTCATTCCGGTGCGTGTTGATGAAGGTATGAGGCAATGCCACAGCAACGCTTATCGTTCCGGGGCAGCACATCGTCTCAAGTCGACGATAGAAGCGGGCGCGGCAGAACCTTGTCTGAACTCATCCGTTCCTCTTGCGAGCGTCGGAAGACGCCCTGTCCAGAGGAGGAAGACATGGTGAGAATGCAGCTTGCAGCAGGCCTTGCCGCAACCGCCCTGTTGGCTGGTTCGGCTCTGGCCCAGACGACAGCTCCCACCCAGCCCGCCGGACCCGGCCAGGTCATGACCCAGATGCCTGCCGGCCTCATGCGCGGCTCGCAGCTGATGGGCATCGACGTCTACGGGGCAGACAACCAGAAGATCGGCGACATCGACGAAGTTCTCGTGGACCGCCAGGGAAAGATCCACGGCCTTGTGGTCGGTGTCGGCGGCTTCCTGGGCATCGGCAAGAAGGATGTGGCCATCCCGTTCGATCAGGTTCAGTGGATGTCGAACCAAGAGGTTCAAGCCTCCGCGAATGCCACTCAGCGCAGCACGAACACGGCCGATACGACCGTGCCGAGCACCGCCACCGGCGGAGCGGGCCAGCCGGCCACCACGGGCAGCACAGCCGCAGGCACCACGGGCTCGCCTGGAGCGGCGGGAACCCTGGGCGGGACGGGAACCGCTGGAACGACAACCGGAGCCGGCCCAACAGGGTCTGGCAGTGATGCCAATACCCCCGCTCGCGCCATGGTGAAAATGACCAAGGCCGACCTGCAGAACGCACCCGAGTTTCGCTACAGTGCAGATGCCAGCCGTGCCGGTGCTGCGGGCAACACCAACCCGCCTCCACAGAACGTGAACACGCCCGGTAACACTCCGCCGAACGCCCCACGGCAGTAGAGTTGGAAGCTGTCTCAACAGGCGGGATTTGCGGTATCGGCGATCCCGCCCATTGAACCGACAATGGCAGGCGGCCGGGACCCTCCCAATCAAGCCGCCTGCTGACTGGCTGATCCGATCGGAACAGAGATCGTGCAGCACACCCCTTCACGTTCGAACCTGACGTCCAACTCGCCTGCGAGCTCCTGGATAATCGTCTGCCGCAGCAGGCGCGATCCGAACCCGGAAATCGGCTGAACGTCGAGCAGGGGTCCGCCCAGCTCACACCACTCGATGGTGAGGGTGGCCTTGTCGCCCGCTTGATCGACCTTCCAGTCCACCTGCACCTGACCGGACGCCAGAGACAGGGCTCCGTGCTTGACGGCGTTGGTGGCAAGCTCGTGGAAGGCCATACCCAGCACCACGGCTGATTTCGGCGGAAGCTGCACCTCTGGGCCATGGAGCCGGATGCGCGAGGGAGCCGTCGCGTAGGGCTGAAGCTCGGTATCCAGAATTGCCTTAAGGGAAGCGCCTTCCCAATGCGTCTCGTTGAGAAGGTTATGTGTACGCGAGAGCGCCAGCAGACGTTCCTGAAAACGCTGCTGCGCCACCTGCGGCGACACGCCCGGACGCGCAGCCTGCCAGGCGAGCGACTGGACCGTCGCAAGGGTGTTCTTCACCCGATGGTTCAGCTCGTCGATCAAAAGCCTCTGGCGCCGGTCGGCCTCCCGGCGTTCCGTGACGTCCTCGACCACGCGCACCGCATAGAGGAACTCTCCCCCGGCATCCCGGACCGCCGTGCTGGTCACGCGGGCCCAGCCCCCGCTTCCGTTCGTGCGACGGAACTTGCTGTCGGTCGTATAGGTGTCGAACTCACCTGCCACCTGCCGCCGGAACAGATCCAGATCCTGCTCGAGGGTCGCAGGGTCGGCCGCGTGGCCGAAGTGCAGGCCGATCAATTCCTCACGGGTGTGGCCGGTCAGTCTGCAGCGCGCCTCGTTGACGGAGACGAACCTCCCGTCCCTGTCCACCTCGGCAATGCCCACGGCCGCGTTGTTCTGCGTGGCCCTCAGGCGAGCCTCGCTCTGTGCCAATGCCGTCTCCCGGCTGCGCAACTCTGCCGAGGCGCCCGTGAGGGCCTTGCCGACCCGGTCGATCTCCAAAAGCCCGGTCGATTCCGCAGCGATCAGCTCGCCGCGACCGAGGCGCTGGGTCAGGCTGACCATTCCCTCGACCGGAGCGGCGATGCGCTTGCCGAACCCACGAGCAAGGAGGAAGGAGAGCACGAGCAAGCCTGTCCCGAGGCCGAACATGGTCCAGAGGGAGCGACGCAGGGGAGCGTGAACGATCTCGACAGGTACGCCCACGAAGGTCGTCCAGTTTGACAGATCCGAACGGGCATAGGCTCCGAGAACCTCCGTGCCCTCGAGATTCCGTCCTTCCCAGGTGCCATCGGTATCGCGCGCAGCCTGGAGGAACTCGTCAGGCGCCGGCGTCCCAATGAAATTTTCGTGCAGGCGAGACCGGGCGACCACCCGATCCGCCCTGTCGATGATCGTCGCGACCCATTGGCTGGGAAGCCCTTCGGCCTGCAGGACATCGGCGATCCGCCGGGGCTCGACCGCCATGGACAAGACGTGGGTGACCGTGTCGTCCCTGAGGACAGGAACTCTGACGCTGATGATCGGCCGGCCGGCGGTTGCACCCGTGAACAGGTCTTGGACCACAGGACGCTTGGTTGCGATGACCTGCTGGTCGATAGGAAGGTTGGCCCCCTTCGGCAGGGGCGAGCCCCAGGGCAAACGCGTGTTGGCAACCTGCTGGCCCAAGGTGTCGCGGACCACGATGGCATAGTCGTCCGGCTTCGCTCGTGACCAAGATTCAAGGGTCATTTGGGCCTGGCGCTGAAACGCCTCGAAATTCCCTTCGAGCAAGGTCGAGGAGGTTGCGAGGGCTTGCGCGGCCGCCTGAATCCCGACGAGTTCGCGGTCGACCGAGGCCATGATACGCTGGGCGGTGCCAAGCGCCTCTTCCTCGTAATGATGGCGTTCGGCACTCGCATAGCGCCATAGCAGGATAGCCGCGAAGACGAGGATCGGCAGCACGAGGGCGGCGCCGAAAGCCATCAAGCACTGGCGAATAGTGTAGCTTCGCGGTGAGACCATGCGAACTAAATACCGCTTTCCGCGAGCAAGTCGAGAGACTGGCCTTAAGGTTCTTCATACCCAAGAGCATGTTCAGGAGAACATTGAATCTGCCCCTGAGGTGCTGTTCACTGCCGCAGGGATGACCCGCAGCATGAACGCCCAGGCAGCAAGGAACCCATGCCCCGTTTCTCGGCCAACCTCGGTTTTCTCTTCCCGGACCGCCCTGAGATCGAGCGGGTCGCTGCTGCTGCCTCATGCGGCTTCAAGGCGGTCGAGATGCATTGGCCCTACCACGTGCCCGCGCTCGCCATGCGTGAGGCGCTGGCAGCCTACAAGCTGACCATGCTCGGTTTGAACATGCCTGTCGGGAACGCCGCTGGCGATTTCGGCTTGGCCGCCCTACCGGGTCGCGAGGGCGAGTTCCAGCATGCTCTGGATCAAGCCCTGTCCTATGGCAGCACGATCAGAGCGTCGGCCATTCATTGTCTTGCCGGGATTGCCTCTCCCGACGGCCTCGCGGCTGCTGAGCGCACCTTCATCGCTAACCTGCAGACGGCAGCCTACAGGGCTGGCGAGGCGGGCATGACAGTTCTGATCGAACCGATGAACCATCGCGACAGGCCGGGGTACTTTCTCCACCATGTGGAGCAGGCCGCCGCCATCATCGGGCAGGCCGGGCGCCGCAACATCAAGCTCATGTTCGATTGCTACCACGTGCAGATCACCCAGGGTGATCTGATCACGCGGCTCAAGACCCACCTGAGCCTCATCGGCCACGTGCAGATCGCCGCGGTCCCGAGCCGCATGGAGCCGGACGAGGGCGAGGTGAACTACCGGGAGATCTTTCGAGCGCTCGACGGCATGGGATATCAGGGCTGGGTCGGTGCTGAGTACAGGCCGCGGGGTCGTACCGAAGACGGGCTGGGGTGGCTTTCCGAACTATCCGAAAAGCCGTGAGCAATGACCCGCAGCAGCACTGAAAGGTACGGCTGCCAGGGCATGCATCTCCCTACGCATCTGCTGCAACGAAGTCGTCCCGCATCGGCGTAAAGACGTCGAGAAGAACGCCTGCTTCGAGCGCCACCGCTCCATGAACGGCATTCGGTGGAACAAGGAAGCTGTCCCCGGGCCGCAGCCGCTCGGTGCGACCGTCGATGGTGATGTCGAAGACACCCTGCTCGACCAGGCTGCACTGAACATGCGGATGCGAATGGGCAGCGCCGACGGCTCCCGCTTCGAATTCGACGCGCACCATCATCACGCCGGAGTTGTAGGTCAGCACCTTGCGGCGGATCCCCTCGCCTGCGGCCTCCCAGGCAATGTCATGTTGGAAAGCGAAGGGCAAACCTTTGCGAGTCATGATCGTCTCCGAAATTGTTTACCGGGCAAGCCACCCGCCATCGACGGGCAGGACGATGCCATGGATGTAGTTGGCTGCGGGCGAGGCCAGGAAGACGGCGGCACCGCCGAGATCTGCCGGATCGCCCCAGCGTCCCGCCGGAATGCGCCCGAGAATTTCGCCGCTGCGCTTCGGGTCGTTGCGCAGGGCCTCGGTATTGTTGGTGACGAAATAGCCCGGTGCGATGGCGTTGACGTTGATGCCTTTCGACGCCCATTCGCAGGCCAGCAGCCGCGTGAGACCCGCAAGCCCGCTCTTGCTCGCCGTATAGGAGGGAATGCGGATCCCGCCCTGGAATGACAGGAGCGACGCGATGTTGATGATCTTGCCGCCCTTCTCATCAGCCATCATCGTGCGTGCCACGGCCTGGGACAGGAAGAAGGTCGACTTGAGATTGACGTTCATCACGTCGTCCCAATCCTGTTCCGTGAATGCGATGGCATCGGCCCGGCGGATGATCCCGGCGTTGTTGACCAAGGTGTCGATGCGGCCGGTCAGTGTGACAGCCTCGGCGACGATGCGCTCAATCGGCTCAAGGGAGGACAGGTCCGCCTGTACGCTGTGGAACGCGGCGCCCGCCTCACGGCACAGGCGCTCCGTCTCGTCCATGTTTGAGCGCCCGACCGCCACGATGGAAGCGCCAGCCTGGGCCAGCGCCACCGCGATGCCCTGCCCGAGGCCCGTGTTGGCCCCGGTAACGAGAGCGGTCTTGCCTGTCAGATCGAAAGAGAACGTCATCGCCATGTCCTCAGCGCAAAGCGTCCATAGGTACCATGTCCATATCGGTGAAGTCCTGATTGTCGCCGCCCATGGCCCACACGAAGGTGTAGTTGCTGGTGCCGACACCGGAATGGATCGACCAGCCGGGCGAGAGGATCGCCTGCTCGTTCGACACCACGAGATGCTTGGTCTCGTCGGGTTCGCCCATGAAGTGGAACACGCGGGTATCGGGCTGCATGTCGAAATAGACATAGACCTCGGAGCGGCGGTCGTGGAGGTGCGCCGGCATGGTGTTCCACATGCTACCCGGCTTGAGCTGCGTCATCCCGAGAACGAGCTGGGCCGAGCGGCAGACCTCCGGGTGGATCATCTGAAAGATGGTGCGGACGTTGCCATTCGCCGCATCGCCGAGATCGACGCGGCGGGCGCGGTCGAGTCCGATCTTCACCGTCTCGAAGCGCGCATGCGCCGGGGTGCTGACGAGATAGAACTTGGCCGGGTTTGCAGCATCGAGGCTCTCGAAGCGCACATCCTTGGTGCCCATGGCGATGTAGAGTGCATCGCGGGGCGCAAGATCATGAACGGATCCATCCGTATGGACGCGCCCTGCGCCACCGAGATTCACGACGCCGAGTTCGCGCCGGTCGAGGAAGTTGGGAGAGCCGATCTGCTTGTGCGATTCCAGCTTGATGGCCCCGGAGGTTGGGGTTGCGCCGCCGACCACCAGCCGGTCGATATGGCTGTAGGTCAGCTTCACCTCACCCGGCACGAAGAGCGTCTCGATGAGGAAGTGGCGACGCAGTTCAGCGGAACTGAAATGGCGCACGGCCTCGGGATGGCATACCTGCCGAATTTCGATGGTCATCATTGCCTCTTTCATTAAATGGATCAGCGGAACAGGGCCGGCAGCCAGAGCGACAGGCCCGGGATATAGGTGACAAGGAGCAGCACGAAGACGCTCGCGCCCAGGAACGGCCAGATGGTCTTCATGGCCTCACCGATGGTGATCTTGCCCACCGCGCAGCCGACGAAGAGAACGGAGCCGACCGGAGGGGTGTTGAGCCCGATGCCCGCGTTAAGGATCAGGATGACGCCGAAATGCACTGGGTCGATGCCGAAGGCCTTGATCACGGGCAGGAAGATCGGCGTGCAGATGATGATCATCGGCGCCATGTCCATGAAGGTGCCGAGCACCAGCAGGATGACATTGATGAGCAGCAGGACAACGATGGGATTGTCCGACAGTGCCTTCATCAGAGCAATCGTCGCCTGCGGCACCTGCAGGAAGGCCATGAGCCAGCCGAAAGCGCTGGCCGTGCCGATGACGAGGAGAACCATCGCGGTGGTGCGCACAGCCCCAAGAGTTGCCTCGACAAAATTCTCCCAATTCATCTCGCGGTAGACGAACAGCGTCACCAGCAGGGCATAAACCACCGCGATGCACGAGCTCTCCGTTGCGGTGAACACACCGGAGCGCACGCCGCCGAAGATGATGAAGATCAGTAGGATGCCCGGCACCGCGGAGACGAAGAAATATGCCAGCATTCGAAAGCCGGGGAACGGATCGGCCGGATAGCCGCGGCGCACGGCCACGACATAAGCCGTGATCATCAGGGCAGCCGCCAACAGAAATCCGGGAAGAACGCCGGCCGTGAAGAGATCCGCTACCGAGATCGTGCCGCCGGCGGCAATCGAGTAGATGATCATGTTGTGCGACGGCGGAATCAGAAGCGCGATGATCGCGGCGTTCACCGTCACGTTGACGCTGTAATCCTTGGCATAGCCGCGTTTTTCCATCTGCGGGATCATGATGCCGCCAATGGCCGACGCGTCCGCGATAGCCGATCCGGAGATGCCGCCGAAGAGGGTCGACGCCACGACGTTGACCTGTCCGAGCCCGCCGCGCAGGTGACCGACGAATCCGGCGGCCAGACGGATCAGGCGGTCGGCAATGCCGCCCCGCATCATGAGGTCGCCGGCATAGATGAAGAACGGGATCGCCATCATGGCAAAGGCGTTCATGCCGGAATTGATCTGCTGGAACACCACGACTGGTGGCAATCCCATGTAGAGAATGGTCGCAAGCGACGCGATGCCGAGGCAGAACGCAACCGGCGTGCCGATGAGAAGCAGCAGCGTGAACACGCCGAACAGAACCCACATCTCCATGGCGTCAATCCTTCACGGCAACAAGATGAGGCTCGTCCACGCGCACCAACGGCACGTCTTCTCCCAGGGAGAGAAGGCGAACGAACTTTTCCAATGAAAAGAGGGCGATCAGAGCGCCGCCGAATGCGAGAGGGACATAGTCGAACCCCTGCGGGATCGGCAGACCGGGCATCGCCGCCGACCAAGTCTCCACGGCAAGCTCGGTGCCGTACCAGGCCATGGCTGCGCCAAAGACGAAAACCAGCACTTCGGTGACGCCGAGCATCAAGCGCCGCAATCCTGGGGGAGCATAGTGAAGACCGATCTCGAAGCCGAGATGGTTGCCCTCCCGCACCCCGACGGCAGAGCCGAGAAGGATGAACCAGCTCATCAGCAGAAGGGAGGCCGGCTCGGTCCAGCTCGGCGACTGGTTCAGTACATAGCGTCCGAACACCTGCCAGCCGACGAAGACCGTCATCAGAATGAGCCCGACCCCGGAAATCCACAACGCCGCGCGATTGATGGCAGCAAGAATCCGGGACAGCGCGGTAAGACCATCGCGCATCGATCAAAATCTCCAGAGGAAAAAGGGGCCGGCCGGAGCCGGCCCAGGTTGGTTCGGGAGGACCGAACTCAGTTCATCGCCTGGATGCGGGATACGAGGTCTTTCACCTTCGCGTCCTTGGCATATTTCTCGTAGACAGGCTTCATCGCGTCGATGAAGGGCTGCTTGTCCACATCGTTGATCTGGCTGCCGCTCGCCCGGATCTTCTTCTCGGCGTCCTTCTCGCGGGCTTCCCAGAGCTCACGCATCTTTGCAACCGACTCCTTGGCGGTTTCGCGCACCGCCTTCTGGTCCTCGGGCGAGAGCTTGTCGAAGCTCTTCTTCGACATCACCAGAACTTCCGGAGACATGGAATGCTGGGTCAGGGAGTAATACTTCGCCACCTCGAAGTGGCGGAAGGAGTCGTAGCTCGGCCAGTTGTTCTCGGCTCCGTCGACCACGCCAGTCTGAAGCGCCGAATAGACCTCGCCTGGAGGCATCGGGGTCGCGTTGGCTCCGAGCGCATTGACCATGTCGAGGAAGAGGTCGGACTGGATCACCCGAACCTTCATGCCCTTCAGGTCAGCCGGCGTGTTGATGGTACGCTTGGAATTGTAGAAGGACCGGGCGCCCGAGTCGTAGAAGGCGAGCGCCACAAGGCCATGAGGCTCGAAGGCCTTCAGGATCTGATCGCCGATCGGCCCGTCCATGGTCTTGCGCATATGGTCGACGGACCGGAAGATGAAGGGCAGCCCGGGCACCAGCGTTTCCGGGATCAAGTTGTTGAACGGACCCATGTTGATCCGGTTCAGGTCGATCACGCCGAAGCGGGTCTGCTCGATGGTGTCCTTTTCCTGGCCCAGCTGGGCGGAGTGGAAGACCTGCACCTTGTACCGGCCGTTGGTCTTCTTCTCCAGCAGGGAGCCGAAATGCTTGACGGCCTCGACGGTTGGGTATCCATCCGGATGGATGTCGGCCGAGCGCAGGGTCGTCTGGGCGCTGGCGGTGCCGCTCAGCAATGCCGTGCACAGGCTGAGGGCGGCAGCGGCGAATGTTCTTTTTGTCAGCATTCTCTTCCTCCTTTAGGCTTCCTCTGATGTCCTATTGTTTCAGACCTGCCCTTTCCGGACCGATCATTGTCTTCCCCAAGAGCCTCTCGTGCCTTGGTGGAGACCAAGGCACCGTCTTTCGCGGCTTACTTGGTCGACGATTGTATGGTAGTATACACTGATATATCTCGCAACTCGCCAAAAGAATGAGATCCGTTGTGAACAGCCCCTTCTCTACCGGTCATGGCTCTGCGGCCCAGCGCATCGAAAGCGAATTGCGTCGCCTGATCATTGCCCTGGAGCTCCCACCCGGCAGCCGGCTCTCCGAGCAGGACATTGCCGAGCGTCATGGCGTGTCCCGCCAGCCGGTCCGTGAGGCCCTGATCGGCTTGGCCAAGACCCGGCTGGTGGAGATCCAGCCCCAGCGCGGCACGACGGTGGTCAAGATCTCGGTTCGGAAGATGATGGAGTCGCGCTTCGTCCGGGAGGCCATCGAAACGGCCGTCGTGCGCCGGGCCTGCTCATCGTTCGACACGCAGAGCCGGGAGAGAATCGGCGACCTTCTGGAACTGCAGGATCAGGCGGCCCGCCGGGACGATCACGCGGCCTTCCAACGCTACGACGAACTCTTCCACATCGCCCTTGCGGAAGGAGCCGGCTGCCCCCTGGCCTGGGAAGCCGTCCAGGACATCAAGGCGCATATGGACCGGGTGTGCCAGCTGACCCTTCCGGGCCCGGAGGCAATGCTGCCGCTGATCGACCAGCACCGCGCCATCATGGCTGCGATCGATGCCCGAGACGAGGATGCGGCGGCAGAAGCGATGCGCCGCCATCTCACGGAGATCCTGCGGGCCCTGCCGCGCGTTGAATCGGAGCACCCGGAGCTCTTCAGTGCCTGATAGAGCAGATCCAGGGGCAGACGGTTCCGCTCTCCTCCTTGTGATTGTTCAAGCTCCAGCCAAGCCGTAAGCTCCCGCCACCCTCGCATTCCCGCTGGAGCAGAACGTGCTGTCGCGCAGACAAGTCGTCCACCTGATCGGTTCTCTCCCGTTCATCGGCACCGCCTCGGGAGCAAAGGCCCAGGTGGGCGGCTTCTACTACAGCGGCCCGCCGAGCGATCATTTCGACGGCCAGCGCTTCTTCAACCCCGGCGGCGAGCCCTCCCGCGGCTTTGGCGACTTTCTCCGCTGGCGGCTAACCAAGAGCGCGGCGCCATGGCCGGAGCCTTACCCGAGCCCGTTCCAGGACACGCCTCCGGCCCGTGTCGGCGGGCGCGACCTGCGCGTCAGCTTCGTTGGGCACGCCTCGTTCCTGATCCAGATCGCCGGCCACAACATCCTGACGGACCCCATCTGGTCCGAGCGCGCGAGTCCCGTGCCTTTCGCCGGACCCAGGCGCTACAACCCGCCGGGCATCTCCTTCGACCAACTGCCCCGGATTGATGCGGTGCTCGTCTCGCACAACCATTACGACCACATGGACCTGCCGACCCTCGCGCGCCTGTGGCAGCGCGACCGCCCGCGGATCGTTGCGCCGCTCGGCAATGATGCCATCATCAAGGCGCACGATTCCGGCATCGCCGTCACGGCCATGGATTGGGGCGACCGACTTGTCCTCGCGCCCGATCTGCAGCTGTTCGCCGAGCCGGCGCATCACTGGTCCGCCCGCGCCACGAACGACCGCAACCATGCGCTCTGGGCCTCTTTCATGCTGCGCGGCGGCGGCCGTTCCGTCTATTTCGGCGGCGACACGGGATTTGGCGGCGGCAGGCACTTCCATAGCATCGCGTCGCGCCATGCGGGCCCCGACGTGGCTCTTCTGCCCATCGGTGCCTATGAACCGCGCTGGTTCATGGCGCCCCACCACATGAACCCCGAGGATGCCGTTCGTGCGTTCGGCATCCTCAGAGCCAAGTCGGCCTTAGGTTATCACTGGGGAACCTTCAGGCTCACCGACGAGGGCGCCGATCAGCCGCCACGGGATCTCGACCGAGCACTACAGACACGAAACGTCCCCGCACGCCGCTTCACCGCCATGCGGCCGGGACAGGTGTGGATGGCCTGATCCTCCCAGGGAGCGGGAACGCAATGGGCGTCTGTGCTTTCCCATGGAAGCAACCCAGTAAATGGAGCTTCCATGTCCGACACGCCAAAGCCTTCCGACCAGTCGCCTGACGTTCCGGGTCCCTTGCCCGAACTTCCCTCGCTGGATCCTCTCGATCCTTTAGAAGACGACACGCCCGGCGAGCCGCTGCCTCCCGTGGATGTGCCCATCGTGCAGCCCGGCACCCAGTAAGATGTTTTGCCTGAGCGGAGCCCGAAGGCTCCGCCCTGCGCTGCCGATTGTCAGGACCAGTTCATTCGGGATGTGTCGACCTGGAGGTCGTCGATGGCCTGAATGTTGTCTGCCATCGGCTGGTCGAAAGTGGTCATGGGATCCGAAGGATTCGAGGATGGATCGCCGTCGATCTGCTCAGTCCACGAGACGGTCGCGACGTGGTTCATCTCGCCCCCCTCGTCGGCCATCAGCAGGATGATGTCCGATCCAGTGCCGTTCTGCATCGCCTCGAACCCCTGCCCTTGTGGTGGAACAGGTTCAGCCTCGTCGACCACCACATCCACGGTTTGCCGCGTCGAGGCCGCGCCCTCGCTGTCGAACAGTACGACTCCGATGCTGCGGGTGCCAGCGGCCAGTCCTTCCCCCTCGCCGCTCTCGAGCATCAGGGATTGCAGCACGGCGGCGTAAGTGTTGGGTGAGGCATGGCCGCTGAGGGTCAGCGTGCCCGTCTCGCCAGCATAGGCTCCCCCGACCAGCTCGATGCCGGTGTTGCCGATCATCGTGCGTCCATCCTCGCTGTGCAGGGTGAAGCCCTCGAGATCGAGCCTGTCGCCCGGCTGTGCTCCGGAGAGCGTGATGACAGCGCCGTCAAGTTGCGTGCTGTCGATATCCGTTGCATGCGCCGAACCGAATGCATCCGCCTGGCGATCTCCTGCGTCCGCATGATCTCCGCTTGTCAGGATCAGCTCGGGCGCATCGTTGACCGGGTTGATGGTGACCGTGAATGACCGGCTGGTTGTGGCGGAACTCGCAGAACCGGTTTCGGTGCTGACAGCTTCGACCGTCAGGTTCAACGTGCCGTTCCAATCCGCCAAGGGAGTCAGCTTGAGGCCTTGCACATCTCCGACTGGGACGCGCCATTCGCCGTCCCCGCGCGGGCTGCCAGCGGACAGGGTGAAACCGTCAGGAACACCGAGAATGCTCAACACCAAGGTCTCGGAGCCGTCCCTATCGACGAGAGTCGCGGAGAGATCGAGCGGGATGGCTGTATCCTCCTGACCCGTCACATCTTTGACTGTCACCTGCGGTGCATCGGCCACGGCTTCGATCTGAACCTGCAGAGTGGTATCGGTCGTGGCGATCTTGCCGTTTGAGCTCTCCCGTGCATGGGCTTGCACGGAGAGGGTGGCGGCGCCGCTCCATTCGGGTCCTGGGATCAGCTTCAGGCCGGAGAGTTGCGCCGGTGTGAGTGTCCAGGTGCCGTTGCCATGATCGAGACCGGCCGAGAGGCGGGCGCCCGGGGGCAGGTTGCCGATCACCACCGAGAGCACCTCGGATCCGTCCGTGTCTGTGAGGCTGGCCGAGATGTTCAACGCCACCGGAGTATCCTCCTGGCCTGTCGCATCGTGTGCGCTCACCTGCGGGGCATCGGCCACGGCCGTCACCGTCACCGCATGCGTGCCCGTCACCTCCCGGCTCACGCTCGTGCCGTTGCCCGTGTCGGTCAGTGTCGCCTTGATCGTGAGGGTGAAGTCCGCATCCGAGTGCTCGGCCGGATGCAGCGCCACCAACCCGGCCTGCAGATCGGCGGTGGCCACCTGCCACACGCCCGGCGACAGCTCGGTGCCGTGGCTCAGGCGGGCACCTACGGGCACGCCCGACACCTGCGCAAACTCAGACCACGTCTCCGAGCCATCCTTGTCGCCGAGGCCAAAGGTCGGCTGGATCACGATGGCCGTGTCCTCCTGGCCTGTGCTGGTGCCGGCGATCGTGCCGGCATCGGCCACCGGATCGATGCCCACCGTAAAGCTGGCCGAGGTTTTGGCCTGTGAGCCGTTGCTGCCTTCCGTTGCCACAGCCGTCAGGGTGAGCGTATAGCGGCCGGAGAAGTGAGCTGGTGGATGAAGGGCAAGACCTGCCAGCTCCCCTGATGTGAGCTTCCAGCTGCCGTCCGGCTGGCGTGTGCCGGCATTGAGGCTGGCATCACTGGGAACCCCGCTGAGCACGAAGCTGAGAGCTTCCGAGCCGTCCGTATCGCGCAAGGCGCCACCCAGGCCCGCGAGGCTCACGGGGGCGTCCTCGGAGCCGTGGGCGTCTATCACCGTCACCGTGGGCGCATCCGCCACCGCCTGCACCTGCACCCGGAAGGTGGTCTCGACCGTGCTGGTCTGGCCGGTGCTGCTTTCCTGGGCGGTGGCGCGCAGGGTGAGGGTGATGGGGCCGGAGAAGTGCTCGGGCGGGGTGAGGCTGAGCTGCGCGAGATCGGAGGCCGGCACGCTCCAGGAGCCGTCCGCCTGCCGGGTGCCGTGGGAGAGCAGCGCCCCGGACGGCACGCCGAGGATCAGCACCGTGAGCCCCTCCGAGCCGTCCCGGTCCACCAGCGCCGCCGACAGGTCCAGACGAATGCTCGCGTCCTCAAGACCAGAAACATCGCGCGAGCCGATTACAGGCGCATCGGCCACAGCCTCGATCTCGACCTTCAGCGTCGCTTCTGTCGTCGCCACTTTACCGTTGGAGGTCTCGCGGGCATGGGCCTGCACGGAGAGATTGGCCGTACCGCTCCAGTTTGCAGGCGGGATCAGGTTGAGATTGGCCAGTTGACCGCGCGTGAGGGTCCAGGTTCCGTCGCCGTTGTTGAGGCCGGCCGACAGGCGGGCGCCCTCCGGCAGATTGCCGATCACGACCGAGAGCACCTCGGAGCCGTCGGTGTCCACCAGGGCCGCCGAGATGTTGAGTTGAATGGTCGTGTCCTCACGACCCACAGCATTGGCAGCAGTCAGAACTGGCGCGTCCGCAACGGCCTCAAGCTTGATCGACACGTTTCGAGACGTGGTGCTCGTATGGCCGTTGCTCGCTTCTATCGTCGTCGCGGTGACCGTCAGCTTCAGGTCACCGATCCAGTTGGCGGGGGGGATCACACGAACGCTGTCGAGATGGGCAGGATCGACCGACCATGTGCCGTCTCCATTGTCGGTGACGCCCGTCCCTGTGATCCGAGCGCCGGTCTCCAGCTTTGAGATCACCACAGACGTGACGGTCTCGCTGCCATCGCTGTCGCGGGGGCTGATCTTTAGATCGAGGGGGATCTCGACATCCTCAGACCCAGTGGAAGGAGCCACACCGATCGACGCGCCGTCGGCCACCGCTTCCAGCGTGACGTTCAGCGTTGCGGGCGTTGCCGCCTCAGAGCCTGTCTTCTCCGTCGCGATGGCGGTGACCTTCAGAGAGATCGTGCCGGCGAAGTTGGCAGGCGGGATCAGCTCCAAGCCGGCAAGCTGGTCGGGCCGCAACACCCAGGACCCATTGTTGGGATCGCGCACGCCGGCCGAGAGCCGCGCTCCTGCCGGCACATTGTCGATGCGGATTCCCAATGTTTCTGAGCCGCTGTCCGTATCGAGCGTTCTGGCGCTGATCGTCAGAGCGACTCGATTGTCCTCCAAGGCCGGTGCGCTCGAAACGGTGAGTTCGGGGGCCTGAGCCGCGGGGGGCGTGGGCGGAACGCCGCCAGGATCTCCGCCGGGTCCATCGCCCGGATCTCCGCCGCTCGGAGGAGGCGTAACGGTCACCGCCACTACATCGGTGCGGATGGCCTGATCACCTTCCCGCTCGGTGACGACAACCCAAACATCGAGTTTGATCGCGCTGCTGTCGCCCATCTTAGGACGAATGGCCAGGGAGGGGAGGTTCTCCACCGGCACGAGCCAGACGCCGTCACCGGCCGGAATGCCGTGCGAGAGCGACGCTCCCTTAGGCACACCGCGCACCCAGATCGTCAGTGACTCGGATCCGTCCGTATCGGTGGGAAGGGCGCTGACACTCAGACGGATCCAGCCGGTGCTGTCGCTCGTGCTGTTATGCCCTGTGCCGGTCGATGGTTCGGTCGTGAGTGTCGGAGTGTCGGCATGGCCTCGCGGGTCCACCTCCATGTGCCCGCTGATTTCCTTCGTGACGGTCTTGCTCCCGTCCGTGTCCTGGATCGTCATGCGGACGCTCAGGGTTTCCTTCACGTCGCTGTCGCGGGGCATCGTCAGGGTGACGCCGGTCATGTTCTCGGCAGCGATCCGGTAGAAACCGTCGGCATCGGCCGTGACGATGCTGTTGTCGGCGAGGCGCAAGACGGCGCCCGACGGAATTCCGCCGATGACGATCTCGCCGATCACCTTCTCCGATCCGTCGCGATCCCTCAGGCCGGGATCGAGGTTGAGCTTGATGGGCTCGTCCTCCGTGCCGTGCATCGTCCCCCAATTTGCGTCGCTGCCGTCGAGCCCGCCCACGGCAGGAGCATCCACCACCGCGCCGACATGGACCGGGAAGGTGACGCGGGTGGAGGCTTGGTCGCCGCCGTCCTTCTCCTGCGTGACGGCCGTGACGGTCAGATTGATGGTGCCGGCAAAATCACCCGGGGGCCGCAGCGTCACGACCCTGGCTTCATCGGCCGTCAGTGACCATGTGCCGGGACCACGATAGGTTCCGACGGACAGAAGAGCGCCGTTCGGAATTCCTGACACGACGAAGCTGAGGATCTCCGAGCCATCGTTGTCTGGCAATGTGGCCGTGAGATTGAGGGGAATATCGCTGTCTTCGGGACCAGTGGCACTCGTGACGTCGAGGATGGGTGCATCGGCGTCGGCCCGCACGGTCACCACGAGTTCTTTCGGCTGGCTTCTGGCCGTGCTGCCGTTCGGCTCCGCCGAGATGGCGAAAACCGTCAGGTGCATGTCCTCGTCGGAATGAGGCGGCGGAGTGATGGTCAGGCTGCCGACCACACCGGCCGGTACGCTGAAGCCATTGTCGGAATCTCTCGTGAGAACGAGGTCGCCGGCACGCACGATGGCACCCTCCGGTACATCCTCCAGCCGGTAGGCCACGATGGATTCGGAGTTGTCGATATCGGTCGTCCGAGCCGTCACGTGCAGCGGGATGGCCATATCCTCATCACCGTAGGCCCGGTTCACGAGCAGGTCCGGTGCATCGGCCACCGCATCCACCTGGACTTTGAAAGGAATGGTGACGGAATTCTCCGCGCCGCCATTGGCCTCCTTGGATGTCGCCGTGATGCTGAGCGCGATGGAGCCCGAGAAGTCGCGTGGAGGCGTGAAAGTCAGGTTTGCCAGATCCGACGGCTTGACGCTCCAGTTCCCGTCGGACAAACGCTCGCCGGGGATCAGGACTGCGCCATCCGGAACCCCGAGGATGATGATCGACAGCGTTTCCGAACCGTCCAGATCCGTCAGTTTGGCGGACAAATCGAGCGGAATGGCCGTGTCCTCGTCGCCCTTCGCATCGTGGGCCGTGACGGTGGGCGCATCCGCGACCGCATTCACTGTGACGCCATAGGTGCCGGTGACGGTGCGGCTGACGCTCGTTCCGTTGCCGCTGTCCGTCTGCGTGACCGTGAAGGTCAGCGTGAAATCGTCATCGCTGTTCGGCGGCGGCTTGATCGTTACCAGCTTGTTGATCAGATCGTTCGTGTTGACCTGCCAGACGCCCGGCGAGATTTCCTTTGTTCCAGTGCCGCCATTGAGCGTTGCGCCCAGCGGCACACCGGTGACTTCCGTGACTGTCGACCAAGTCTCCGAGTTGTCATTGTCGTCCAGAATGAAGTCCGGTTTCAGCGTGATGTCCGTGTCTTCGATACCGGACGTGCTGCCGCTGATGGTGGCCTTATCCAGAACGGGATCGATGCCGACACTGAAAGTGGCAGAGGTGGAGGCTGAGGGATGGTTGTCGCCCGCTTCTGTGGCAATTGCGGTGAGCTTAAGGGAAAGGTTGCCTGAGAAGTTCGCAGGCGGATTAAGCGTAAGGCCTGTGAGCTGGGCTGGCGTGAGCTTCCAGCTGCCATCCGCCTGCTTTGTGCCTGCGCTCAAAGTGGCTGTGTTCGGCACGCCGCTGAGCACGAAGCTCAGGCTTTCCGATCCGTCCACGTCGCGCAGCGCACCACCTAAGCCGGCGAGGCTGATTGGGGTGTCCTCATACCCATGGGCATTGGCCACCGTGACGGTGGGCGCATCGGCCACGGCGGTCACCGTCACGGTGAATGTGCCCGTCACATCCTGGCTCACGGTCTTGCCGTTGCCGCTATCCGTGAGGGTTGTGCGGATCGTCAGGGTAACATCAGCGTCCGAATCCTGAGCCGGATGCAGCAGCACCCGGCCGGCCTGCAGATCGGCGGTCGACACCTGCCACACACCCGTCGACAACTCCGTTCCATGGCTCAGGCGGGCACCGGGCGGCACCCCTGAAACTTGGGCAAACTCGCCCCAGGTTTCCGAACCGTCCTTGTCGCTCAGGTTGAAGGCCGGCTTCAGCGCGATTCCCGTGTCTTCCAACCCGGATGTGCTGCCGCTGATCGTGGCTGGGTCCAGCACCGGATTGATCTCAACCTTGAAACTGGTCGAGCTGCGAGCCTCCGAGCCATTGCTGCTCTCGGTAGAGACCGCCGTCACGGTCAGCGTGTAGCTGCCGGAAAAATCCCGGGCTGGATTCAGCTTGAGGTCCTTGAGTTCGCTGGGGCTCAGCGTCCAACTGCCATTGCCGTTGTTGAAACCGGCGGAAAGGCTTGCGCCTTCAGGAAACTCGGAGACGATGATTGAGAGAAGTTCCGATCCATCTTTGTCGACGAGAGCCGCCGAGAGGTCGAGGGGGATAGGGGTGTCCTCCTGACCTGTTGTATCTCGTGCGCTCACCTGCGGCGCATCGGCTACGGCTGTCACCGTCACCGCATGCGTGCCCGTCACCTCCCGGCTCACGCTCGTGCCGTTGCCCGTGTCGGTCAGTGTCGCCTTGATCGTGAGGGTGAAGTCCGCATCCGAGTGCTCGGCCGGATGCAGCACCACCAACCCGGCCTGCAGATCGGCGGTGGCCACCTGCCACACGCCCGGCGACAGCTCGGTGCCATGGCTCAGGCGGGCACCTAAGGGTACGCCCGATACCTGACTGAACTCGGACCAAGTTTCCGAGCCATCCTTGTCGCTCACATCGAAGTTCGGCTTCAGCGTGATGGGATTATCCTCGAATCCCGAGCCGCTGCCGCTGATGGCGGCAGTGTCCGCCACCGGATCGAAGCCCACCGTAAAGCTCGCTGAGGTGCGGGCCTCTGAACCGTTGCTGCTCTCCGTCGCCACAGCCGTCAAAGTGAGATTGTAGCTACCGGAGAAGTTGGCCGGTGGTTTCAGCGTCAGGCCTGAGAGTTCGGCATGCGTCAGATGCCAGGTGCCGTCCGGCTGGCGTGTGCCGGCACTCAAGGTGGCATCATTGGGAACTCCGCTGAGCACGAAGCTGAGAGTTTCCGAATCGTCACGGTCGATCAGCGCGCCGCCGAGGCCCGCAAGGCTCACAGGCGTGTCCTCGGACCCGCGGGCATTCATCACCGTCACGGTGGGGGCGTCTGCCACTGCCTCCACCTGAACGCGCAAGGGAGCCCGAGTGGTCGCCGTCGCGTCGTTCGAGCTGCGCGATGTGGCTTCGACTGTGAGATTGATCGTGCCGGAAAAATGCTCCGGCGGGCGAAGGGTGAGATCATCGAGATCGGCAGGCGCCAGAAGCCAGCCGCCATCGGCTTGGCGCGTGCCGTTCGACAGGGCCGCATCCGCCGGAACGCCGGTAACGAGGATTGAGAGCACCTCCGAGTCGTCGGCATCCGTCAGGCTCGCCGACATGTCGAGCGAGATGGCGGTGTCCTCGGGACCTGATGCGTCGCGGGTGGTCAGAAGCGGTGTATCGGATACATCCGTGACCCTGACCTGAAATGGAAGGTCCGTGGTGGCCGTGGTGCCGTTCGAGCTCTCCCGCGCCGTCGCGCGCAGGGTGAGATTGACCGTACCTGAAAAGTCATGCGGCGGCGTAAATGTCAGATGCGCCAGATCGGCAACGGGCACACTCCAACTTCCATCCGACTGGCGGGCACCATGCGAAAGAATTGCGCCCGGAGGCACATTGAGAATGCTGACGGAGAGCAGTTCCGACCCGTCTGTATCAACCAGAGACGCCGAGAGGTCGAGGGGGATGGGGGTGTCCTCCTGGCCTGTCGCATCTCGTGCGCTCACCTGCGGGGCATCGGCCACGGCCGTCACCGTCACCGCATGCGTGCCCGTCACCTCCCGGCTCACGCTCGTGCCGTTGCCCGTGTCGGTCAGTGTCGCCTTGATCGTGAGGGTGAAGTCCGCATCCGAGTGCTCGGCCGGATGCAGCGCCACCAACCCGGCCTGCAGATCGGCGGTGGCCACCTGCCACACGCCCGGCGACAGCTCGGTGCCGTGGCTCAGGCGGGCACCTACGGGCACGCCCGACACCTGCGCAAACTCAGACCACGTCTCCGAGCCATCCTTGTCGCCGAGGCCAAAGACCGGCTGGATCACGATGGCCGTGTCCTCCTGGCCTGTGCTGGTGCCGGCGATCGTGCCGGCATCGGCCACCGGATCGATGCCCACCGTAAAGCTGGCCGAGGTTTTGGCCTGTGAGCCGTTGCTGCCTTCCGTTGCCACAGCCGTCAGGGTGAGCGTATAGCGGCCGGAGAAGTGAGCTGGTGGATGAAGGGCAAGACCTGCCAGCTCCCCTGATGTGAGCTTCCAGCTGCCGTCCGGCTGGCGTGTGCCGGCATTGAGGCTGGCATCACTGGGAACCCCGCTGAGCACGAAGCTGAGAGCTTCCGAGCCGTCCGTATCGCGCAAGGCGCCGCCGAGGCCCGCGAGGCTCACGGGGGCGTCCTCGGAGCCGTGGGCGTCTATCACCGTCACCGTGGGCGCATCCGCCACCGCCTGCACCTGCACCCGGAAGGTGGTCTCGACCGTGCTGGTCTGGCCGGTGCTGCTTTCCTGGGCGGTGGCCCGCAGGGTCAGCGTGATGGGGCCGGAGAAGTGCTCGGGCGGGGTGAGGCTGAGCTGCGCGAGGTCGGAGGCCGGCACGCTCCAGGAGCCGTCCGCCTGCCGGGTGCCGTGGGAGAGCAGCGCCCCGGACGGCACGCCGAGGATCAGCACCGTGAGCCCCTCCGAGCCGTCCCGGTCCACCAGCGCCGCCGACAGGTCCAGACGTATGCCACTGTCTTCAAGACCGCCAACATCGCGCGCAATGACTTCAGGCAGGTCGGCGAGGACATCGGCCGGTTCCTGAGGATCCGGCTTCGTGTCGGTTGGCGGTGTCACGACAACTGGATTGTCAGGAGTGGCGTCGAACACCGGAGACGTGGCCTGCACGGATGTGTCATCCGATCCACTCTCGGCGTAGCCTGACGAGGACCGCGCAAGTTTAGCCCTGGGTCCAATTAAGGGAGCCGGCGCTGCGGATCGCGATAGATCGACACCGGCCGGTCCCTCATCCAGCGTGATCGCAGGTTTGGCCGGTGGCGCGAGATCGAGCGGCTTCAACGACTCGTCCTGTGGCGCCGGCACCCTGTTCCAACCGAGAGGGCCGATTTCATGAGACCCGACGGCGATGCCACCCGAAGGCCCGCCTCTCACCATGCCGAACGCCGCAACGGCCTCCGTTCCGCCCACCAGATTTCCGCTGGAGCCTCCATCGCCCATGGGAAGGCTTCGCTGAACCGCTCGCAGGGCGCGCAGCGCCTCCTCGTCAACCACACTGGCGTCGAACGGGATGGTCGGATCGGGTTGCTGGCTCATGCGATCAGCGTCCTCAACGCTCGTGGAATGATGCCGCCATGGCGGAATAGATTGGCTTCAACAGGTACTGCAGCACGGTCTTGTTGCCGGTCGTGATGTCGGCCTGAACCGTCATGCCGGGCACGAGTTGCGCCTTGCTGGGATCACGGCCCACATGCTGCTGCTTGAGCGCGACACGCACGCGGTAATGGGGCTGGCGCTGCTCATCGAGGAACGTGCCGGCCGAGACGCGCTCCACGACGCCATCGACGGCACCGTAGCGCGCATAATCGAAGGCCTGCACCTTGACGTGAACGGGTTGACCGACTTCGATGAACCCGATATCGCGCGGCATGATCCGCACATCCGCAACCAGCGGCGCATCCTGCGGCATCACCTCGGCGATCAATCCGCCAGGCGGCAGGACCGTACCGGGACGGTGAACGGCGAGCCCGCGCAGGACGCCGGGAGCGGGCGCACGCAGCAGCGTCCGTTCCGCTCGATCCTCCAGCTTGCGGAGAGCTTCCGCCGTCTCGGCAATGTCCAGCGCCACACGCGCAGCCTCCTGCCGGGCCTCGTCCACGGCGGCCGACTGCATCTCTGAAATGCGGGCCTCGGCCTCGGCAAGGCTGCGCAGGGCCGTGGCATGCTGACCGCTCAACCGCTCACGCTCGGCCTTCGCGCTCATCAGCAGACGTTGAGCCTCCAGAACGGCGAGCCGTGTGGTCAATCCGTTCCGGGCAAGCTCCTCGCGGATGCCGAGCTCCTTGGCGTGAAGCGCCACCTGCTCCTGCACGGCGGAGATCTGCCCGGACAGGGTTGCGATCTCGCTGCGCCGCTGCGCCACCTGTTCGTGAAGCACAGCGATCCGATCGCTCAAGGACCGCAGGCGCGCGTCCAATGCTGCGCGCTGCGGCCCCATGAAGAGGCTGGTTGTCAGGGATGGCATTGCGCTGCCCTCCCCGCTTGCGTCGGCGACGGCAATGCTCGCCGTCGCTTCACGACCACGCAGTTCCATGGCCATGACGTTGCCTTCTGCCGCGGCAGTCAGACGCTGCGACTGCAGTTGCAGGGATTCGAGGCGAAGCCGCGCCTGCGACAGTTCGGCCTGGGCGGCCGCATCGTTCATGCGCAGCAGGGGCTGGCCGGCTTCGACCACGTCGCCTTCGTGGACCAGCACCTCCGTGACGATGCCGCCTTCGAAATGCTGAACCGGCGCCGGCGCGACCGTCGGCGCAAGATCGCCGACGCCGAGGGCCACCTCCGGCACGTGAGTGAGCGCAGCCCAGGAGAGGGCTGCGGCCACCAGCAGGCCGGTGCCCAGAACGACGGCGCGTTCCAGGCTGTGGATGCGCAGTTCCTCCAGGGCGAGCACATGGCTGTCGGGCCGTGGCTGTCGACTGGCGCGAGGCAGAGGTGCCAGGATGGGTTGCTTTTCAACCATCGGCAGGGTCTCAGCCTCGGGGGCGGATGGTGCGGCGGTGCTCATCAACCAACTCTGGAACTGTTAGCAGCGGAAAGATTTGCGAAGGCAGCATTCGCCAGTGGTGCGCCCACCGGCTTGCGTGTCGGACGAGGCCCGGAGGGCGAAGGCTGATCCACCTCTTCCACCTGCCCGTCGCGCAGGCGCAGGACGCGATCGGCGAGCCGGATATGGCTCGGCCTGTGCGTTGCCATGAGGATCGTGCAGCGTCCCCGGTGGGAGGCGATGACATCAGTAAAAGCCTTGGCGCAGGCGTCGTCCAGTCCGGCGACCGGTTCGTCGAGGAGCAGGATGGGTGCCTCGCGCAGCAAGGCGCTGGCGAGCGCGATCCGTTGCAGGATGCTGCGGGGCAGACGACCGCTGTGGTTGTCGCCGACCCGTGTATCGAAGCCCTGCGGCAGAGCCTCGATGGCTTCCAGCACACCGGCTTCGGCAGCGGCCGCGCGCAGTTGCACATCGGAAGCGCTGGGCCGGGCCAGACGCAGGTTCTGGGCGATCGTGCCGTAGAGCAGCCCTGGCGATTGCGGCACCCAGCCGATGCTGCGCCGGAGAACGGCCGGATTGAAGGAGCGCACGTCATGCCCGTCGATCCTCACGAGGCCGCCCTGCGGCCGGTAGAGGCCTGCGGTGAGCAGCAGCAGGGTCGACTTGCCCGTGCCCTCCGCACCGGTGACGGCCACCACCTGACCGGGCTGGATGGCGAAGCTGGCGCCTGCCAGAACGGGCTCGGATTGAGGCAGATAGCGCAGGGTCACGCGGTGGAACACGATGGCACCCTGCTCCGGCGGTGCCATGCGGGCCTCGAGCGGCGGCGGCCGCTCCGTTTCAAGCGCCATCAATCCGTCCACCTGCCGGATCGACGCCTGGGTCTGCTCCCAACGCGAGAGCATCAGGAAGCATGTCTGCATGGGACCCAGAACCCGCCAGATCAGCATCATGCCGGCGATCAGCGCGCCTGCGGTCATTGCGCCGGACAGGACCGAGAGCACACCCATGACCACCGCGGCCAGGCCCGACAGGGTGACCAGCGCCTGGCTTGCAGCGAGAACCGAACCGGTCAGGGTACCGACGCGTGCGGAGGCCACGGCCGCTGCCGCGGAGGCCGCGGTGTAACGGTCGATCCAGCGCTCTTCCGCTCCTCCGAGCTTCAAGGTGCGCACCGTCTCCAGCGCCTCGACAGCCAAGGCTTCCCGCGCCTGGTTGGCGCGGGCGGCTCGATCGATGGCAAGGCGCATGGACCCGCGCGATATCCAGAACAGAAGCACGAAGCCGATGGCGGTCCCGACCGGCACGAGCGCGATCCACCCGCCGAGAACCATCATCAGCACCACGACGAGAATCGTGAACGGCAAGTCGAGAAGGGCGACGGCGAAACTGCCGGTCAAGAACTCGCGGATGGCCGCGAAATCACGCAGGCGGGAGACCTGGGATGCAGTGCCGGCGCGCTCCACAAGTGCTGTCGGCAGGGACAGCAATTGCGTGAAGACGGCGCTCGGAACCAGCCGGTCCAGTCGCTCCGCGATGCGCAGCAGCGCGCGCTGGCGGATGACGCGGAAAAGCACCTCCAACCCGACCGCGGCGGCAACGCCCACGATGAGCATGGGCAGCGTCTCCGGGCTGTAGCCGGCAACCACCGTGTCGAAGACCGCCATGGTGAAGATCGGAACCGCAAGCCCGAGCACAGCCATCAACCCGCTGATCGCGAGCAGGGGCGGCAGTGCGCCCTGAAAGCGCCGCGCGATGCCGCTGAACCAATTCTGGCGCGGTGATCCGATGGTCGTGTCGGCGGCCAGGATCAAGGTTCCGCGCAGCTTCTCCGGCGCACAGGGCTTCACGTCACCCGTAGCGCCGTCGAACACCAGAACCTGTCCGGACTCGTCGCGATAGACGACGGCGGCAGCTTTTCCCGGCGGCAGCAGGATGGCCGGCAGGCACCGCAGGTCGAGACCTCCCCGCTTGAGGCCCTGCATCCTGGTAGGATAGCCGAGAAACGCCAGCGTGTTGCGCAGATCGGTGAGATCGATGTCGGGCTTCGCGTGCGGAAGAGCTGAAAGGAGATCGTCCGCGCAGCCGGACCATTCCATCAGCCACAGCCAAACCGGCAGGCAGCGGGCAAGGTCGGACGAAGCCAGCAGATCCTCCGACACATGCACCGGAGCCTTGGGGGCGCAATCCATGATGAGGCTCATGACACGCGCTCCAACGAGCCGCCGCGAATTGCGAACACCCGGTCGGCAATGCCGAGCGTCGAGGGGCGATGCGTGACGATGATGACCGTGACCTTGCCGCGCAGCCCCGCCAGGAGCTGGGCGAGGCGGGCATCGCTGTCGCCGTCGATCTGGGATGTGATGTCGTCGAGCAGCAGGATGCGCGGCTCCTCGATCAAGGCACGCACGACGGCAATGCGCTGAGCCGCGCCGCGCGGCAGAGGCGTGGCCGAAACACCGACGGGCGTATGCCAGTCACCCGGCAATGCGCTGGCCACCTGGTCCAAGCCCAGCTGCGTCGCGAGGCGCAGAGCTGCCGCCTCCAGGTGAGGCTGATGCATCGTGAGGTTCTGCAGGAGCGTGCCGCGCACCAGTGCCGGATCGGGCGGCACCAGGGCGACCTGTCGCCGCGCCGGTCCGATTTCGACCTGTGCGAGGTCCTGCCCGTCGATGGTGACGTGGCCTTCGGTCGGCTGCAGGTCTCCGGCGATCAGCCGCAGCATGGCCGAGCGGCCGGAGCCGTTGGCGCCGGTCACGCCGATGATCTCGCCGGGCTTGGCCTCCAGGGTCAAACCATCGAACAGACAATCCGTGTGGGGAGGGTTGCGCAGCCTGACGTTGTCGAGAACCACATGGCCATTGGACACATGAAGCGCCGGCCGGTCGAGATGCCGCTCCTGGGGGAGCAGGGCAATTTCCGCGACACGTCTCCGGCTCTCGGCGAGCGACTGGAGACGCGACCAGAGAGCAACACCACCGAGCAGGGGCTGCATCGTACGGCCCACCAGCATGGTGCATGCGCCCAGACCGCCGACGCTGAGCTGACCATTGAGCACCATGTGGCAGCCGAAGGCCGCCACGCCGATGGTGGCGGCCTGGGCCAGCAGCTGCCCGCCCTCCTGCCCGGCCGAGATGGCCTGCGCCAGGGTCCGGCGCATCTGCGCGGAGCCGCCCTGCAGGCGCTCATAGCGGCGCTCGAGCAGGGGCTCGGCGCCGAGGACCTTCATCGGGTGAATGCAGCTCAGGGTATCGAACAGGAAGTTGAAGCGGCGCTCCTCAGCGAGCGCGAGGTTCTGCGCGGCGCGGCGTACGCGCCGGCCCGTCAAGGCCGCGAGCAGAGCGACACAGAAAAGCAAAGTCAGCGGCACCAGCACGAGCGAGCCGGCGAGGTACCAGATCCCCACCAGATAAAGCAGAGCGAAAGGCAGATCGAGCATGGCCTGCAAGGCCGGGCCGGACCAGGCCTCACGCTGGGTGCCGATGGCGGAGAGACGCTCCGCGTAATAGCCGTTTCCGTTGGCTTCCAGGGCCGAGAGGGGAGCGTGGAGCAGGCACTCCATGGCCTGGCGATGCGCCTGCGCCTCCGAGGCTGCGGCCATTCGGGCGAGAAGCCTGCCGCGCACATGCCGAAGCAGCGCCTCCAGCAGAATGGCCAGGGCCACCGTGATGGCGAGAACGACCAGGGTGCCAGTCGCCTTGTTGGGCAGAATCCGATCGTAGACCTGCAGCAGGGCCGCAGGCAGCGCCAGGGCGAGCAGCGTGATCAGCAGCGTCGCCTCGAGCACCGGCATGAAGAAGGCGATGCCGAAGCGGCCGATCAGCGCCCTGAAGGGGCGCGTCAGCCATGGGCCCGAGGATGCCGCCAAGGCCTCGGATGCGGCAGCAGACCTGTTCATAACGCTACCTTTGGCCGTTCGGCCTTGGGGATGCAGAAGCTTCAAAATTTTGGGGGGAGCATACCGGGCTTTCACCGGTATGGCGGGGCGGCATCATGCCTTTGGACGCGCATCGCTTAAGTGCGCCGGCCAACCCGCCATGGATATGGCTTATCGCTATGTTGAACTTTCACAATACTGCCGGAAAAGTCAATAAATGCCTACGCTCAGCCTGTCTTACCCTTGGGTAAAGTTAACGGAACCTGCATCCATCCTTGAGCAGATCTCATGTAATACTATCAGGAACATGACCCGCCCACCGTCGGATGCAGGCCTGCTGCTTGAGGGATGGGGTCATGGCGATCCTTGTAGCAAGACCTCTCAATCTGGAATAATCCTTCGTGAGGCGCAGGCACGGTGAACCCGCTCCCCTTTTTGAGGATCTGTCTTGGACTGGGACAAAATCAGATTGTTCTACGAAGTGGTCGATGCCGGGAATTTCACCCGAGCGGGCGAGAAGCTCGGGGTCAACCAGTCATCGGTGAGCCGCCAGATCAGCGCTCTCGAACATGACCTGAAGGTTCCGCTCTTTCATCGGCATCCACGCGGCCTCATCCTGACCGAGCATGGGGAGGTGCTGTTCCGCGCCGCCCAGGACATCCGCCAGCGCCTGGAGGAAACCCGTCAGCGTCTCACGGAAACCAGCGAACGGCCGGCGGGCGACCTCAGGGTCACCGCGACGGTCGGGATCGGGGGCATCTGGCTGGCGCAACGCATCAAGGAATTTCTCGATCTCTACCCGGACGTGCGCGTTCAGCTGATCCTGACGAGCGAAGAGCTGGATCTCGCCATGCGCGAAGCCGACATCGCCATCCGGTTGCGTCTGCCGGCTCAGCCGGATCTGATCCAGCGCCGGCTCTTCACGATTCAGTATCATGCTTATGCGGCCAATACCTACCTGGAGCGCTTCGGGGAGCCTGAGCGGATCGAGGATCTCGACAACCATTCCATCCTCTGTCTGGGAGGCGACCAGCCGGCTTTCATTCTGGATCTGCACCGGCTGAGCCAACTGGGGCGCGGCCCCAAGGATCCGCGCCCGAGCCGTTTCGTGGTGAACGACAGCCTGGCTCTTCGCAAGGCTATCGAGAATGGTGCCGGCATCGGCATGGCGCCGGATTACGCCATGAGCGGCAACCCAGGAGTGAAGCAGGTTCTTCGCGATGTGCAGATGCCGGTTCTCGACAGCTATCTGGTTTACCCTGAGGAGTTGCGCTCCGTCGCACGGGTTCAGGTATTTCGCGATTTCCTCGTTGCGAAGGCGCAGCGGTGGAATTTCTAGTCAGGCCATTCTTTCGGATTACATTCATCGAAGAGGCTTGTGGGAGACTGAACCGAAGCGCAATCTCACTTTCTCCACGATTTGTAGCCTATTGAATTCCTCAAAATCTCTTTCTCAAGAATGAAGCGGATCCGCCCTATGCCACGGTCCTTTCTTGCCGTTCTCGCCATCACCCTCGGACTGCCCTTCCTGATCCTGCTGGCGATCGTCTCTTCTGCGTCAGGCGTCAGCGCAAGCGTTCTCACAAGCGCGCTCGGGCTTGTGATCATGTCGGTTTTTCTGATGCTGGCTGTCTATGAGATCAAGCGGATCGCCGATCTGCCGCCGGATGCCCACTGATCATCGGCACTCACGGGCTTAGGCGGATTCAAGTGCCAATCATGCTTGAGATCCCTCTTCAAGGATTGGGATCTCAAGCAAGTTGAATCAGAATCAAGTTTTCAGGCTGCGGCTCTGGAGCGCTCAGGATGCTCCTCGGCCGTGGCGCGCTGGAGCGCGAGCAGAAGAACGCCGATATCCTCATCAAGGAGACTGATGGCGTTGCGCGCATATTCGCGGAACTCATCACGAACCAGTTCGGCCTCGCCATCCCATGAGAAGTCTTCGTGCTCGGCTTCAAAAAATGCACGAGCGACCAATTCCACCTGGTAATCCATTGTTGCCCCACCGCATCGTTTCGATGTTTGTTTTCAGTTCGAACCTGGGGCGTCAGTACGCTTTAACTTAAGATTTTTATCCGGCGCACCATCAGGGTGCTGTCAGGCTTAGCGCCCGTGCGGACTGATCCGCAACTCGCCACTTGGGCTACCTCCAAAGAGGTAGGGCACGCAGGACTCCCCACGTGCCTCATTCAGGTTCTTGAAAGCCTGAGGCTCTTGAACGAAGCCCTACTCGCCTGGAATCAGGTCCTTGCTCTCCTGCGCCGAGGCAAAGTGGCCGGCTGCCCACATGGCAGCCTGAGTCCTGTTGACCGCCTTCACCTTGCGAAGGATCGCCTTGATGTGAACTTTGACGGTCGCTTCCGCCACCCCGAGTTCACGAGCAATCAGCTTGTTCGAGGATCCTTGAGTCAGGCAACGCAAAATCTGTGCTTCACGCTCCGACAGCTTATTCATGAGAATTGCCGGATCGTTGGCAGGCATGAGGGAAACCGACTGACCGGAACCGCTCGTTTGGCCATTCCGAAGCTGGTCGAGGAGGCTCAGCCCGATTGACCCTGGAATGAAGGTTTCGCCCAGCATCACGAGCTCCAACGCCTTGACGATGGCATGGCGATCCATGGTCGTCGTGCAGAACCCGTCCAAGCCCTCCTTGCAGATCTGCGCGATCTCCTGCGGATCCATGTTGTCCGCGAGAGCCACGACCCGTGCATGAGGATAGTGGTCCTTCAGGTCTTTGATCGTTTGGGCATATTCCGCAGTGGAGCGCCCATCACAGATGAGGAAGAGCACTGGTACCCCTTCCGGAAATGTCGATAGGGTCGACAGGTCGCCGGTTTGTTCCGCGATGTCGAAGCGCGTGCCCGAAAGGATATGACTGATGCCGGTCCGAAGCAGAACGTTCTGGCAGATGAGGACCGTTGTGATGTTCTGGAAAGGATCCTGAGCGATGGGAAGGATTTGCTCTTTGTAGACAATATTATGGCCCATGCTGGCTCTAGCCCCTTGGTCGTGTTCATCAAAGTCGAGGGTCATGGCGCCGCCTATCCAAAATACGCAGGCTAGAACAAAAGGGGCGGGGACCATGTCCGGGAAGCCAATCCGAATGGATCAGGCGTGGCGATAACGAGGGCCTGAAGATTTAGTTCCTCTTCCGCAACGTCACCTAAGAGGTAATCCCTCCTGCTGCAGTGTTCCTGTATATTGTCCCAGTCCAGGTGATATGTTGTCATGTGAAGCTGGACCTTAGCGGCACGATATACTTACATTAGTTCTGGATCGACATCGCATACTTATAATGCTCCGCCTGATTTGGTGACGAACGGCCAAGCAGCCGCACGATTTGCTCTTCCGACACAGCTTTTGAAAACAGGAAGCCCTGCATTTCATCGCAGCCTGCCGTGTCCAGGAAACTCCGCTGCGTTTCCGTCTCGACGCCTTCTGCCGTCACGGTGATTGCCATGGCCTGACCAAGCGCAACGATGGCCCTGATGACGGTGGCCGCTTTGCTGCCCTGTCCCAGGCTCTGGGTAAAAGATCGGTCGATCTTGATCTTGTCGACCTCGAAGCGGTGAAGGTAGCCAAGACTTGAATAGCCGGTTCCGAAGTCATCAAGGGCAATCCGGAAGCCTGCTTCCCGCAGTTTCCGAAGCGCGTCGGTCGTTCTCCTGTCCTCCTCAAGAAGCACACCTTCCGTGACTTCGAGTTCAATGCGTTGAGGATGCGCGCCACATTCATGGACGATGCCGATGAGACGGGCGGCAAAGTCAGACGACCGGAATTGAACAGGCGAGAGATTGACGGAGACGAAGAGATCGGGCCAGCGTCGGGAGGCCATACAGGCCTGGCGCAGAATCCATTCTCCGAGCGGAACGATCAGGCCGGTCTGCTCCGCCACCGGGATGAATTGATTGGGCTGGATATAGCCGCGTGTCGGGTGACGCCAGCGGGCAAGAGCCTCCACGCCCACGACCGAGCCGCCTTGGGAAATCTGCGGCTGATAGGCAACCTCGAGCCCCTCTCCTGTGGCAAGCGCCGCACGGAGATCCTCTTCGATGATCCTGGAGGCGTTGATGGTTTCGTCCATCTGCGGCGTGAAGAGGCGGTAGCAGTTTCGTCCCTCGCCCTTGGCGCGATAAAGCGCGATATCGGCCTTACGCAGGAGTTCGATGCGATCCAGGCCCGCCTCGGGAGCCAGCACCAGCCCGATGCTGACACCGACGAAGACCTGACTGCCGAGAACGTCATAGGGCTGCATGGATGCTGCAAGAATACGCTTGCACAAGGCCTGCGGCGCATCGGTTCCCGACGTGAAGGTCTGTACGATGGCGAATTCGTCTCCGCCCAATCGGGTGATGGTGACATCATCACCCACAAGCGCTGCCAGACGAACCGCGAACTCCTGAATGAGACTGTCGCCTGCATGGTGGCCAAGAGTGTCGTTCACATGCTTGAAGCGATCCAGGTCGAGCATCATGACGGCAACCTGCTCGCTGCCCTGCATCCGGGCGATCGCATGGGTGACCCGATCCTCGAACAAAGCGCGATTGGGCAGGCCTGTCAGCACGTCATGGAACGCAAGGTGGTGGGCCTGCGCCTCGCTCGCTTGCAGCTCGAGAACCGTTCTCTCCAATGCCGCCGTGGACTGCCTCAAACGGCGAACCAAAGCGCCGAGCAGGAGAAGGATCATGGCGGCGGCAGCTGCCATCACCGGACCGACCGACTTGAGGAAGCGGTCACCCGGCAGCTCCGGGTTCCAGATGAAGTACCCGATGAGATGGCCGACATCGGATTTGACCGGCACCGAAACCTCACCCAGCTCGGGAGTGTCGGAATTGGAGAATCGCAGGCCATCGATCAGGTTTTGTTCGGACAGCTGTGCGATGAAGCTTCCATCGAGGAAGCGGATGCTGAGCAGAAGGAACTCCCTTCCATGAGGATAGGGCACGTCCTCGGACTCAGGAATGATCTTCATCACGCTGACGGCTGCCGGCCGGCCATTGAGCTCGAGCAGATGGGCATCGTGAACGGCCCGGCCGGTCTTCAGGTAGGATGCATTCGCGAGCTCCGCGACGTGAACCTGGTGAAGGGAACCCGGAGCGCCCCTTACCCCTGCGACAAGATCGCCGACACTTGCTCTGACCCGCTCGTATTCCTGCGCAGGCACACGGGTGGGACCAACGGTTGCGACGAGCGGCTCGTTGCGCTCGTCGAGGATATAGACTTCATCCTGTCCGAAGGTCTTGTTGAGCCAGACGCCGAAATTGGCGTCGATCCATTTGAGATCGAGAGAGCGCTTGTTGAGCTCCACAACGGCATCATCCCAGATGGCGACCATTTCCTGCTGCTGGGCGAGTTCCTGAACAGCCGCCCGTATGCTGGCCTCCGTTGTCCGGAGCTGACGTTCGGCGGAGATGTCATTGCTCCTGTCGACAGCCCAGAGGATTGCACCCGCGCCCATGGACAGGGTCGCAAAGGCAACCAGGACAACCGGCAACAGAACGCTGCGGACAAAGGGCCGTTCTGCGCGGTAGGACGACAGAAAGATACTCAACATGGCCGCACCGGAACGCCTCCGGATTTCGACCGTACAGCGGCACGCCGAACGACCGACCTGGGGCAAATGGATTTTGGGAACGAACCTGCCGGACTCTCACCGGCCTGACAGGAGGGCATCATGCCTTTGAGCAGCGCATGAACTCGGGCGCGAACTCAACCTGCCACAGGGGCTGTGCTAACGATGATAGTTCCTATGCCCCGCTTCAAAAATCAACGAAAGAATTCACCCGACCGTATGCTTCTGCATTTAAAGTTAATCATTCATTCCAAATGAAAATTCCGCAGGGGAAATACAAAAGAACCAGCAGTACTATTGGCGGATTGGAGAGAGGAATATTGATGACCCCATCAGCCACTTAGGCCCGAGAAATCATTCCGGCTGCGCATGGTCTTCCAAGGCTTGGATCAATTCCAAACATTTCTCGGCCACGATGGCCGAGACCTTGGGGTCCCCATGATGATGGCGCATGGCGACAGCGTTGGCCTGTTCGAAAAGATCGGTCAGGTTGCCGGAGATGAAGGGGCGTGAGCTCGGGAAATCAAAGCCCCTGCCCTCAGACCGGGATTTAGCTTTTGATGGGCGCTTGGGCTCAAAAAGGCTCAGCACCTCGCACCTGTCAGCGATCTTCTTGAGATCCTTGAAGGCGATGATCTCGGCCATGTTCTACTCCTACGCAACGAACTTGCCCGTGGTCTTAACGCTTTTCCGGCGAAAAGGTCATGCGCCGTCCCTTGAAATTATGGGGTTAAAGGCAGCCATTCCACTTCATAATCACAAGGGTCGGGCTCCCTGCCCTACTCTTCCGAGGTAGCGGACGATGTTGCGTTCCGGAGCATGCCGTCGAGGGAGAGAAACGCTCTAACGCGTCAGCGCTCCCAGGAATGCCGGGGTCCAACGGGCCGCCTTGCTCCGTCGATGCTCAAGGCACCTGGGCCGGTGAAGACGAGCAGGAGAAACACGAAGCAAAACAGAATGGACGCATCCCCACCGTTCAGGACTGGATAGACGCTCTGCGGAGCGTGGAACATCCAGTACGCCACAGCCATCTCGCCGGCGAGCACGAAGGCAACAGGTCTGGTGAACAACCCTACCAGGATCAGGAGACCGCCGACGAGTTCCAGGAGCGCCCCAATGCCGAACAATGACATCAAGGGCGGCGTGCCGCTCTCGGAAGGCGCCGGGAAGCCGAACAGCTTCTGCGTCCCATGCTCGATGAAGAGCAGCGCCGTGACGATCCTTAAGACGGCCAGGGCGTAGGGCGACCAGCGATCGAGAGTGGACGACATCTGAGAGAGTTCCTTCTGAGCACCGCCTGCCACGACGGATCAAAGTCTTATGCCGCCCATATAAAGCGCAAGATCGGGAGGAGAAGCCCGTTTGGCGTGACGTTCCGCTTCGACACTCGTCGACGGCAAATACGAGCGTTCCACGTGAAACTCACGTTAAATTGACGCCCGTCGGACCTTTCTCATCGGCATCAAACCTTGTCTGCCGGAGGTTTCCTGTCAGCTTCTTGCGTCTGACGAACGGAGGCGGGGATGAATCGAAAGCTTCTTGGTGCTCTCGCGGCTGTCGTATCGGGCCTGTGGCTCTGCCCGGCGGGCGCCCAAGCGGAGACCGAGGTCGATGTCGCGCTGGTGCTGGCCGTCGATGTGTCACGTTCCATGGATCCGGACGAGCAGGAACTTCAGCGCCAAGGCTTCATGGAGGCCTTCCGCTCCCCGCAGGTGCATGATGCCATCCGCAACGGCATGGTGGGGAGGATCATCGTCACCTATGTGGAATGGTCCGGCGTGGAGTATCAGAACGTCGTCGTTCCCTGGACCATCATCGAGGGCCCTGAGGGAGCCCTGAAATTTGCCGAAGGACTGAGCAGCACCCCCATCGGCCGCATCCGTCGAACATCGATTTCCGGTGCCATCGATTTTGGCGTGAAGCTTCTGGAGCAGACCGGCGTCGAACCAATCCGCAAGGTCATCGACATTTCCGGTGACGGTCCCAACAGCAGCGGACGGGGCGTCGCGGCGGCACGAGACGAGGCCGTCGCCAAGGGCGTCACCATCAACGGCCTTCCCATCATGCTCAAGCGGCCGAGCGGCTTCGGCGACATGGAGCATCTCGACCTCTACTACAAGAACTGCGTCATCGGCGGCGAGGGATCGTTCATCGTGCCGGTGCGGGAAAGTCAGCAATTCGCCGATGCGATCCGGACAAAGATCATCCGCGAGATCGCGGCATTGCCTCAGGCGCCGATGATTCAGAAAGTTCAGGCAGAGCCCTCGGTGAGTTGCACCGAAGGCGAGCAGCGCATGTACCGCTGGGACCGCAACTGAGGCGGTCCCAAGGCTGTTGTCGGCATCACTCCAAGGTGATGTTGGCTGTCCTGATCACTTTCTCCCACTTGGCGCCTTCTTCCTGGATGTAGGCGGCCATCTCGGAGGGCGAACTCTGGAGCACGTCGATCCCGGCACCGGTGAGTTTGTCGCGGATATTCTGTCTCGCAACGACCTGCCGGTACGTGTCATTGAGCTTGGCGACGATCTCAGGCGACAGGCGGGCCGGGCCGACGAAGCCCTGCCAGGCCCAGGCCTCGAAGCCTGGGAAATCGGCCGCCACGGGCGGCACCCCCGGCAGGCCGGCAAACTCCTTCGGAGAGGCCACCGCGATGGCCTTGATGGGACCGGAGAGCTGCGAGCGGGCCGTTGCGAAGTCGATGAACATCATGTCCACCTGCCCTGCCACCAGATCCTGCACGGCCGGAGCGGCGCCCCGATACGGCACATGGGTGAGCTTGATGCCGGCGCCTTGCGACAGGAGCTCCGTCGCCAGGTGGAACGGGCTGCCCAGGCCGGGAGTGGCATAGTTGATCCGCCCGGGCGCCTTCTTCGCCTCGGCAATCAATTCCTGAATGGAGTTCACCGCCAGCTTGTTGGTGTTGACCAGCAGCACGAGCGCGAAGCGGCCCGTCAGCGAGATCGGGCTGAAATCCTTGTACGGGTCGAAGGAGAGCTTGCGATAGAGGGAGCGGTTCGTCGCGAAGGTGGCCGAATCCCCTAAGAGCAGCGTGTAGCCGTCAGGCTCGGCCCTGGCGACGGCCTCGGCCCCGATATTGGTGCCTGCGCCCGGCTTGTTCTCGACGACGAACTGCTGCCCCAGTTGCTCTCCCATGGCGCCGAAGACGAGGCGCGCGAAGAAATCCGTTCCGCCGCCGGCCGCATAGGGGACGGTGACCCGGACGGGCCGCGTCGGATAATCTGCTTGTGCCAAGGCCCGCCATGGCGACAGGGCCGAGGCTGCGGACGCGGCGGCCATCGTCATAAGAAGGTTGCGGCGGGTCTGGCTCATGGCTTTCTCCAGGATCGTGTTTGCGGTTCGTCGCATGGCAGGACATAGGGAGAGCGCCTGCCGGGACCAGAGCCATATCGGGCAAGGAGCGCCGGATCGTATTGGGTCAGTCGATCAGCGATGCCTTCATCCTGCCTTCATCTTGGCAGTGGCATCTGCCTGAAACGACCCTAGAATGGGTGTCGGTCCTCATCCGGACCGGTGAGGATTCCGTGAAGCGTCCTCGAAGAGCCACGCAAGGAAGTGATTAGCCCCGATGGTGACTGCCCGTATCCCGACGACACCGTTTTCCGATCAGCGCCCCGGCACATCGGGCCTGCGCAAGAAAGTCACCGTCTTCCAGCAGCCCCGGTATGTGGAGAATTTCGTCCAAGCGATCTTCGACAATGTCGAGGGGGCGCAAGGCTCGACGCTGGTGATCGGCGGCGACGGGCGCTACTTCAACGATGTCGTGGTTCAGATCGCCATCAGGATGGCGGCAGCCCATGGCTTCGGCCGCGTTCTCGTTGGGCAGCGGGGACTCCTGTCGACCCCGGCGGCATCCTGCGTGATCCGCAAGCACAAGGCCATTGGCGGGCTTGTTCTCTCCGCCAGCCATAACCCGGGCGGGCCGGACGGCGATTTCGGCATCAAGTTCAACATGGCTCATGGCGGACCGGCGCCGGAATCCTTCACGGAAGCCGTGTTCAAGCGGGCGAGTGCCATCACCGAGTACAAAATCGTCGATGCCCCCGACATCGATCTCAGCCGCATCGGCCCGACCAAGGTGGGGGAGATGAATGTCGAGGTCATCGATCCAGTGGCCGATTATGCGGAGCTGATGGAGCAGCTGATCGACTTCGAGAAGATCGCCGATCTGTTCCGCTCGGGCTTCCGCATGCGTTTCGATGCCCTGAGCGCCATCACCGGTCCTTACGCGAAGGCAATCCTTGAGGGTCGTCTCGGCGCACCGGCAGGCACTGTCGTGAACGGCGAGCCGATGCCCGATTTCGGCGGCCATCATCCCGATCCGAACCCGGTTCATGCCCATGACCTGATGGACCTGATGCTCGGGCCCGACGCGCCCGATTTCGGCGCAGCCTCCGACGGCGACGGCGACCGCAACATGATCGTGGCGCGAGGGCTCTTCGTGACGCCGAGCGACAGCCTCGCGATCCTTGCAAGCCATGCGCATCTCGCGCCGGGCTATGCCAAGGGCCTGGCCGGCGTCGCACGCTCCATGCCGACGAGCCGGGCCGCCGACCGGGTGGCTAAAAAGCTCGGCATCAATTTTTTCGAGACCCCCACAGGCTGGAAGTTCTTCGCCAATCTTCTGGACGCGGGGCTCATCACCCTGTGCGGCGAGGAGAGCGCGGGCACGGGCTCCAACCACATCCGCGAGAAGGACGGGCTCTGGGCCGTGCTGCTCTGGCTCAACATCCTGGCTGTCACGAAAAAACCGGCGGACCAGATCGTGCGTGAGCACTGGGCCATGTTCGGTCGCGACTACTACACGCGCCACGACTACGAGGAGCTCGAGACCGGGCCTGCCAACGAGCTGATGGACGCCTTACGCAAAAAGCTGCCTTCTCTTGCCGGGCAGCGCTTCGGCGGCCTCACGGTCCAGTCCTGCGACGACTTCGCCTATACCGATCCTGTCGATGGGTCCGTGACGCCCAAGCAGGGCATCCGCATCCTCTTCGAGGAGGACGCGCGCGCCGTGTTCCGCCTGTCGGGAACCGGGACCTCGGGCGCGACATTGCGGGTCTATCTGGAACGCTTCGAGCCCGACACCGACAAGCACGATTTGCCGACCGCCGACGTTCTGGCTCCTGTGGTGCAGGCGGCGAACGAGATTGCGGAGATTGCAGCCCGCACGGGGCGCAACGAGCCAAGCGTCATTACCTGATCCCTGCCTGCCCGGGCCTCGGCGATCAATACGTCGCCCAGAGCCCGGGCGTGGCCAGTTCGAGAATGTGCCCGTCGGGATCACGGAAATAGACACTGGTGCCGCCCCGGGGCCAGGTCACCCGGCTCTCGATGGGGATCCCGCGCTCTTCCAGTCTCCGCTCCCAGGCGGCAAGCTCTTCGGCCGCGACTGCAAAGGCCATATGCAGGGGACCTTGCCCGTCATGGCCGGGAATCGTGCCGCCGGGCGTCGTCATGTTCTCGCTCGACCCGCCCCGAAGGAAAACGAGGAGCACGCTGCTGCCACCAATATCGAACGCGCACATGCGCTGGTTGGCCAGCAGCAGCGGCAAGCCGAGGCTGCTCTCATAGAATTCCTTGGCCCGAGCCAGGTCATCGACGTAGAGAGCGGATTCGAGCACGGCGTTCAGCTTCGGCATCGTCAGACCTCGTAGTGTCTAGGGATCTTCCACTTGGCCCCCGCCACTAACCTGTCCAGGCCTTTAAAGTCCCGATGAGGCAGAGAGGCGAAAAATTGGGCAATGATGCTGACCTTTTAAGCTTGAAACCGGCCAGCGCATTCCTTACTTATTGCAGTGCAGCACAGCGATTGGCGTCGCTGCGCTGCAGCCCTTCTAGGGCGTTTCCTCCCTAAACTTCGGGCCGTTGGCAACAACGGCCTTTTTTCTTGCCTGCACAACGGCTTCCGGTCGGGCCGCAAAGCAGGAACCTCGCACTCCTCCGGCGGTTTTCCCATCAGCGGAGCCCGGGAGAGCTTTCATGTCCACTCGTTCAGACAACCCCAACCACACCGACATTCCTCGGGCGCACACGATCAAGCCGATGGATCCTCCGCCTATGAACGAGGGCTCGACCACGGCGCAGCTGAAGGGCGATATCAACAGCGGCCGCACGGGGGACAAGAACGAGGTGTTCGACCCCGGCCTCTCCCCTCTTGGCACGGACGACGAAGCTGGCGGCAACCCGATGAGGCCGGAGCAGGTCGACATCGCCCGGCATCAGGAATCGACGGCGCGCTGGCAGAACGGCAACGACAAGCAAAGCTATGCCCACGGGCATTCGCGAAAGGCGCTTGCCGGCTATGTCGGGTTCATCGCGCTCGTGCTGGTGCTGTTCGTCGGGGCGTTTTCAATCTTCTGACCGGCCTCTATTCCTGTACCGGGGGCTCCAGCTTACGAGGTTGGATGCGAACCCGGCCGTGGCTCACCCCGCCCGGCTGATCCGTGGTTCTGGTGTTTTCCCATCCTTCAGAACGCCAGACCGTCTGCTGCTCGTCGAGGTCCGCCACCCCATCCTGATCTAGAATGCTGACGATCCGGTCCACCTCGGCATCGTCGCATTTTACGATGATGACGGAGCCGCCGCGGATGATGCCTTCGACATAGGCATAGGCGTCCGATCGGGACACGCCGTCATCCTCCAGAAGAGGAGCCAGGTTGTGCGGGGTCGACCAGATGTCGATTGCGCCTCTCGGGATGCCAGCCTGTTCCAGACGGTCTGCTGCGGCCACCGCATGCTGTTCGGTGTGGAAAAGGGAGGTGACAATTTTGGTCATCGGGTCGATCTCCTGCAAGGCTGCGCGGCGTCGAACTCACTTCCGAGGACTGAGGTGGAGAATGGTAAAGCATCAGCCTCCCAACCGGAACGGTCTTTTGGGATTAGCCTGAGGTTCATTTCCTTAGAGCAACAAGCTCAAGCCTTAGGATTTGCGCCAAGGTGAAGTCACGCTGTCCCGAATCACGATTTCCGTTTCCAGGCGGATCCGCTTGGGCGATGGCCGGCCCTGCAGGAGATCGATCAGGGCGGATGCTGCAGCCTGTCCCAATTCCCGACGCGGCTGATGAATCGTGGTCAGCGCTGGTTCGGCCACGGCCGCGAACTCGATGTCATCGAAACCGGCGACCGAGATATCCTCGGGCACTCTAAGCCCGGCGGAGAAAAGGGTACGCATGAGCCCGATGGCCATCTCGTCGCTGGTGCAGAACACGGCGGTCGGGCGGGTGGATCGGCCCACGAGGTCTTGGCCAGCTCTCACGCCCGCCTCGATCGTGTAGTCGCCGGGAATCACGAGCGCCGGATCGAAAGGCAGGCCTGCGGCCTCCAATCCATCCTTGAAGCCTAAGAAGCGCTCGCGCTCGAGGATGTTGTTCGCCGGTCCGCTCACATAGGCGATGCGCCGGTGCCCCAACGAGGCGAGATGCTGCGTCATGCGCGAGGCGGCGGCGCGGTTGTCGATCTCGATCTGAGGAACGTCGGCGCCCGGGATCGCCTCGCACAGAGCCACGAGCGGGATCGAAATCCGGGCAGGCTGCCCCTCCCCTTCCCGGCTCTGACCGAACAGGTGGCCGTTGAGCAGGATGGCGCCATCCACGCGGCCTGCCGCCGTGAAGGCTGCAAAATGCGCTTCCTTCTCGGGCGATCCGTCGAGATCGCTGATGATCATCCCGTAGCCGGCTTCGAAGAGCGTCTCCTCGATGCCGCGCAGGATCTTGGAAAAGAACGTGTTCGACAGATCCGGCAGGACGACCAGAACCATGAAGGTCTTCTGCGACCGTAACGACCGGGCGGCGGGATTGGGCACATATCCGGTCTTGGCGATGGCCTCAAGAACCCGGGCGCGGGCTTCCGGAGACACCCGATCCGGCGTGGCAAGCGCCCGGCTCACCGTGGCGGTCGAGACATCGGCCAACCGGGCGACATCCTGAATTCGCGCGGCACGGATCCGCGTTTCCTCCGGCTCAGCCCTGTCTGCCTGCCCCAAATCGTCCATGGTTCTCCCTCGACTATGGTTCTGTTTGACAGATGCCGCCATTTCGGTAAAGTTGCATGTAATCGATTACATAGGGTGATTGTCGAGCCGTACGATAACCCTACATCGAAAAGAGTCCCGTCAGAGGACTGACTGACAAGCAGGAGGAAATGAATGCCCGCTCCCGTGCCGTCCAGCTGATCCGCCCCGATAGAGACTTCTTGTGACCGCCTTCATGTGACCGAAGGCGAGCGATGTCGCTCATCCGGAGCTGGTGATGGATTCCGTTCTTCGCGCAGAGAACATCTCGAAATCCTTCGGACCCATTGAGGTCCTGAGCGGTATTTCACTGGATCTGAGGCCTGGCGAGGTTCATGCCGTCATCGGCGAGAACGGGGCCGGCAAGTCGACCCTCATGCGCATCCTGTCGGGGCATCTTCCTCCCACAAAGGGGGGCCTGCACCTCAACGGCCAGCCGATCACCTTCTCGGGCCCTGTGGACGCCGAGGCTCATGGCATCGTTCTGGTGCACCAGGAGATCCTGCTCGCTCCGGATCTGACCGTTGCGCAGAACCTTTTTCTGGGCCGCGAGATCAGGCGCTTCGGCTTCGTGGACGACAAGGCCATGCGGGAGCGCGCGCGAGCCATCCTGCGGGAGCTCGGCACAACGATCGACCCTGACCGCGAGGTCAGCCGCCTGTCGATTGCAGACCGCCAGCTCGTCCAGATCGCCCGCGCGCTTCTCGTGCCGCACAAGGTGGTCGCCTTCGACGAACCGACCGCCGTTCTCACGCCGATCGAGGCCGAAAGCCTGTTCGAGATCATCCGCAAGCTGCGCTCGCAGGGCGTGGCGGTGCTCTACATTTCCCATCGCCTCAACGAGGTGAAGGCGGTCGCCGACCGCGTCACCGTGCTGCGGGACGGGCGCCACATCGCGACCCGCGACATCGAGGGGCTGGAGCCTCTCGAGATGGCCCGCCTGATGGTCGGCCGCGACATGTCCAAGCTCTACCCAGAGAAGCCGGAAACCGCTTCCGACCAGATCGTTCTCACCGTGCGCGACATGGCCGTGCCGGGCTATGTGGAAAACGCCTCCTTCACATTGCGCCGCGGCGAGATCCTCGGCTTCGGCGGTCTCATCGGCGCGGGCCGCACGGAGCTGTTCGAAGGCATCGTAGGCCTGCGATCGAGCCAAGGCACCGTCACTCTGGACGACAGGAATGTCCATTTTCGCGACGCCCGGGAAGCGATGGCGGCCGGCATCGTCTATCTGTCGGAGGATCGCAAGGGCAAGGGTTTGCTTCTGCAGCAGAACCTCCGGATCAACCTTTCGCTTGCAGCTCTCGACAAGTTCACGAGCGGCTCCTTCATCGACGTCGGCGCCGAGGAGAAGGCGCTCGACCGAGCGATCAAGGATTTCGACATCCGCACCCGAAGCCGCGACCTGCTGGCAGGCCAGCTCTCCGGTGGCAACCAGCAGAAGCTGCTGCTTGCCAAGATGATGCTGCTGGAGCCGCGGATCGTCATCATCGACGAGCCGACACGGGGTGTCGACATCGGCACCAAGGAGCAGATCTACCGCTTCATCGCGTCGCTTGCAGCGGAAGGCAAGGCCGTCATCGTCATCTCGTCCGAGATGCAGGAGCTGATCGGGCTCTGTCACCGGGTCGTCGTGATGCGCAACGGACGCGTCGTCGGCGAAGTCCCGCAGGCTGATCTGTCGGAAGACGCAATCGTTTATCTCGCCACAGGCGTTCATGAGGAAAGGGCGGCGGAAATCGCCGCGGGCCACGCATGACAGAAACCGTGCTCCCCACCCGCGCCGAAAAGCGCAAGTTCTCCGTCGATATGCGGGCCCTCTCGCCCTTCATCGCGCTGATCGTTCTGATCATCGCGGGCGCGCTGATCAATCCCGACTTCCTGACCGCGTCGAACCTGCTCAATGTGGTGACGCGCTCCGCCTTTATCGCCATCATCGCGGTGGGCGCCACCTTCGTGATCGCCGGCGGGGGGCTCGATCTCTCCGTCGGCTCCATGGCGGCGTTGATCGCCGGCGTCATGATCCTCACCCTGAACAATCTCGGCGGTGGGGACGTGGGCACGCTGGCGGTCGGGCTGCTGGCCGCCATTGCGCTCGGTGCGGCCTGCGGGTTGGCCAATGGTCTCATCGTCACCTTCGGGCGGATAGAACCCTTCATCGTGACGCTGGGCACCATGGGCATCTTCCGCTCTCTGGTCATCTGGCTGGCGGCCGGCGGCACCATCACCATGCGCAATTTCGAGCTGCGCGAACTTTACCGCCCTGTCTATTTCGGCAGCGTCTTCGGCATTCCCTATCCGATCATCGCCTTTCTCGTGGTGGCGGCAGTCGGGGCGCTGATCCTCTACCGCACATCCTTCGGCCGCCATGTGGTGGCGCTGGGCTCCAACGAGGACGTCGCCCGGTATTCGGGCGTGCCGATCTGGCGCGTGCGTACGCTCACCTACATCATCCAGGGCATCTGCGTCGGCATCGCCGTGCTGGTCTATGTGCCGCGCCTCGGTTCGGCCACGCCGACGACGGGCCTGCTGTGGGAGTTGCAGGCCATCACGGCCGTGGTCATCGGCGGCACGGCTCTCAAGGGCGGCATCGGCCGCGTCTGGGGCACGGTGGTCGGCGCGGTGATTCTCGAACTCGTCGCCAATATCATGGTGCTGTCGAACTTCGTCTCCGAGTTCCTCGTGGGAGCGGTTCAGGGTGCCATCATCATTATCGCCATGCTCGTGCAGCGGTCAGTCCACCGCGGGCGATGAAACCGGGCTAAGCCCACCGGAAAAGGGACGAAGGGCTTAAAAGACCAACCCTCCAGGGAGGAATGAGATGAAAGCAACGGTACTGAAATTCGCCCTCGCGGCAGGCCTGATGGCAGGTGTTGCCACCAGCGCGACGGCCCAGCAGAAAAATGTGACGATCGGCGTCTCGATCCCGGCCGCAACCCACGGCTGGACCGGCGGCGTCGTCTACCACGCTCAGGAAACAGCCAAGCAGCTTGAGAAGGGCTATCCCGGTCTGAAGGTCATCGTGAAAACCTCGCCGGACGGCGCCTCGCAGGCGAATGCCCTCGATGATCTCACCTCGCAGAAGGTGGATGCCCTCGTGGTGCTGCCCTTCAACTCCGACGAGTTGACCAACCCCATGCGCGAGATCAAAAAGCGCGGCACCTTTGTCACCATCGTCGACCGCGGCCTTAAGGATCCGTCCATCCAGGACATCTACGTGGCCGGCAACAACCCCGAGTTCGGCCGCGTCGCCGGCAAGTACTTCGTCGACAACCTCAAGCAAGGTAATGTGGTGGTCTTCCGCGGCATTCCGACGGTTATCGACGAGGAGCGCGTCTCCAATTTCGAGAAAGCTCTCGAAGGATCGGGCGTGAAGGTCATCGACAAGCAATACGCCAACTGGAACCGTGACGACGCGTTCAAGGTGATGCAGGACTACCTGTCCAAGCACCCGAAGATCGATGCGGTTTGGGCATCCGATGACGACATGGCGCTCGGCGTCATGGAGGCGATCCGTCAGGCCAAGCGCGAGGACATCAAGTTCGTTCTCGGCGGCGCCGGCATGAAGGACATGATCAAGAAGGTGATGGACGGCGACAAGATGATCCCGGCCGACGTGTCCTACCCGCCGTCGATGATCTCGACCGCCATGGGCGTGACCGCAGCGCATTTCTATACCAATGCCCCCATGCGCGGCACCTACACGCTGAACGCCCAGCTGATCACGAAGGACAACGCCAAGGATCACTACTTCCCGAACTCTCCGTTCTAAGTGGTGTCGCTCTCGCCCCTTCCGGATGGAAGGGGCGAGGCAACGGCAAGCTGTTCGCATTTCGGGCAGCTTTCCATTGCCGGCTTTCTCGCCTTCTCTCACGCCACATCGGGAGTTCACCCATGAAGACCATGAAGGGCCCCGGCCTTTTCCTTGCGCAGTTCGCAGGCGACGAGGCTCCGTTCAACTCGCTCGACGCCATCTGCCGCTGGGCGGCCTCCCTGGGCTACAAAGGTGTGCAGATCCCTACCTGGGATGCGCGTCTCATCGACCTGAAGAAGGCGGCGGAATCCCAAACCTATTGTGACGAGATTTTAGGGCTCGTGCGTTCCCATGGCCTGGAGATCACGGAGCTCTCCACCCACCTGCAGGGCCAGCTCGTGGCGGTTCACCCGGCCTTCGATGAGGCCTTCGACGGATTTGCTGCGCCTGAAGTCCGGGGCAACCCGAAGGCGCGGCAGGAATGGGCCGTCAACCAGATGCTGATGGCGGCCAAGGCCTCGAAGCGTCTGGGCCTGAATGTGAGCGTGTCGTTCTCCGGGGCGTTGGCCTGGCCCTACGTCTATCCGTGGCCGCAGCGTCCCGCCGGCCTCGTCGAGACCGCCTTCGAAGAGCTGGGGCGGCGGTGGCGGCCCATCCTTGACGCCTATGAGGATGCGGGCTGCGACGTGGCCTACGAGATCCATCCCGGCGAAGACATTCACGATGGCGCAACCTTCGAGCGCTTCGTGGACGCGGTGGGCGGACACGCGCGAGCCTGCATCAATTACGACCCGAGCCACTTCCTGCTGCAGCAGCTCGATTACGTCGCTTTCATCGATCTGTATCATGAGCGCATCAAGGCTTTTCACGCCAAGGACGCGGAGTTCAACCCGTCCGGGCGCGTCGGCGTCTATGGCGGCTATGAGAGCTGGATCAACCGGGCTGGCCGCTTCCGCTCGCTCGGCGACGGACAGGTGGATTTCGGCGCGATCTTCTCCAAGCTCGCGCAGTACGACTATGATTCCTGGGCCGTGCTGGAATGGGAATGCGCGCTCAAGCATCCGGAGGATGGAGCACGGGAGGGCGCCGAGTTCATCAACGCGCACATCATTCGCGTGACGGAGAAAGCCTTCGACGATTTCGCCGCCGGCGGAACGGACGAGGCGGCCAACCGCCGGATGCTCGGCATCGGCGCGGCATAAGCGACAAGGGGCACGTTCATGACGATTGCAGGATCTCCGGATCAGAAGCTGAACCGCCGGCTGCGCCTGGGCATGGTCGGCGGCGGGCGCGGCGCCTTCATCGGCGCGGTGCACCGCATCGCCGCCCGCATCGACGACCGCTGGGAGCTGGTGGCGGGCGCCCTCTCGTCTGATCCGGATCGCGCCAAGGCCTCCGGCGAGGATCTTCTCCTGAAGCCGGACCGGATCTATGGCGATTTCAACGAGATGGCGCGCCGCGAGCGGCGGCTGAAGGACGGCATCGATGCGGTCGCCATCGTCACGCCAAATCATGCGCATGCGGCTGCCGCCCGTGCATTCCTGAAGGCCGGCATCCATGTGATCTGCGACAAGCCGCTGACCACCACGCGGCGCGAGGCCGATCAACTCGCCAAGCTCGCTCGTGATTCAGGCCTCATCTTCGCGGTGACTCACAACTACACCGGCTATCCCCTGGTGCGACAGGCCCGCGCCATGATCCAGGCGGGAGAGTTGGGCGCCATTCGCGTCGTGCAGGTGGAATACGCGCAGGACTGGCTTGCCACCCGCGTGGAGGAGAGCGGCAGCAAGCAGGCCGAATGGCGTACGGATCCGGCTCGCTCAGGGCCGGCCGGAGCCGTGGGCGACATCGGCACGCACGCGTTCAATCTTGCCGAATTCATCGTGGGCGACGAAGTCGCGTCGCTCTCCGCGGAACTGCACACCTTCGTGGAAGGCCGCAGGCTCGACGACAATGCCCACATGATGCTGCGCTTTGCGTCAGGCGCGAAGGGCATGCTCTGGTGCAGCCAGGTGGCGGCAGGCCTCGAGAACGGTCTCAAAATCCGCGTCTATGGCGAAAAGGCAGGCCTCGAGTGGCATCAGGAGAACCCGAACTACCTCACCTTCTCACCTCTCGGCGAACCGCCCCGCACCATCCGTCGCAACGGCTACGGCGCCGACGAGGCCTCCCGCGCCGCCTCGCGCATCCCGGGCGGGCATCCAGAAGGCTATCTCGAGGGCTTCGCCCAGCTTTACACCGATGTGGCGGAGCAGATCGCCGCGCGCATCGAGAAGCGGGAGCCCAGCCCCTTCTCGCTTCAGGTCCCGACGGTGGATCAGGGCGTTCGGGGCGTGCGCTTCATCGAAGCGGCCGTGCGCTCCTCGCAACGCAAGGCAGCCTGGGTGGATCTCTAAGAACAGCCTATTGCCCTGCCGGGATGTCTCCGGCAGGGCAATAGGCGCAAGTACCTTGAAATCGCTTCCGCAATCATGACGTATAGGGCACCACACCCGGCGGAACCGACGATTTCAGATGGCTCATACGCATCACCACAGCCTCGACGACCTCAACGAGACCCAGAAGCGGGTTCATCGGATCCTCTGCTCCGCCCAAAATCCGCTCTCGGCCTATGAGGTCCTCGACAAGATGCGCGGCAAGGGAGCGGTCACGCCACCGACGGTCTACCGGTCGCTGGACAAGCTCATCGAAAAGGGCCTTGCCCACAGGCTCGAGAGCCTGAACGCCTATGTCGCCTGCAAGCATCCCCATGACCATCAGGATATGGCAGCTTTTGCGATCTGCGAAAGCTGCGGTCTGGTGAAGGAATTCACGGACCCGCATATCAGCGAGCGCCTCTCCCACTGGAGTGAGGATCACGCCTTCTCGGCCAAGAAGGTGACGGTGGAGATCCGGGGTCTTTGCGATAGCTGCCAGAAGTAGACGCCCGCCGGAACCTTCCACTTTCGTATACGTTATTACGTATATATAGCCGAAATTTCCCTATTATGGGGTATTCCTGCCCCTTCCGTTGAGGAAAACGTGTAATTCTGGCACCTTTCGCAACGATAGCACATTGTCAGAGCCGTATTTTCCCTATATGAATATATAGGTTCCGTAATAACAGGAGTGTGGCTCATGAGCACCAAGGCCCTCAGGAAGGAAGAAGAGGACAACCTCCTCCGTCGTGCCGACGATGTGTGCCGGCAGAATAACCTCAGGCTCACGCCGATCCGGGAGCGCGTCTATCGCGAGCTGGTCCAGAGCGGCGGCCCGGTCGGGGCTTACGATCTGGTTGATCGCCTGAGCAACGAGAAGAAGCGTCTTGCTCCCGTGACCATCTATCGTGCCCTGGACTTCCTGCGTGACGCAGGGCTGGTCCACCGCCTGGCCACCCAGAACTCCTACGTCATCTCCCACGGCCAGCCGGACATGAACGCGATGAAGATCATGTTCGTGGATGCGAAGACCGGTGAAACCGTCGAGGTTCATTCGAGCGAGGTGGCCGAGGCCGTGCGCAAGGCTGCGGAGCAGGCCGGCTTCAAGTCGGTTTCGCCGTTCATGGAAGTCGAAGGCGAGATCGCCCAATAACGAAAGAAGAGGCAGGATCGATATCGACCTGCCTCTCAGGACGACATTAAAAAGGCCGGGCGTTGCCCGGCCTTTTTCTTTGTTACTCCGCCGCAACCGGCTGATGATGGTGCCTCTCGGGTGTCCTGTCTTCCGCCCGATGGGCACGGACCGTCTCCCGTGAGATGAAGGTGTAGAACATCGGCACCACGAACAGGGTGAAGATCGTCCCGATAGACATGCCGGACGCGATCACCAGGCCCATGGAGAAGCGGGCGGCCGCGCCGGCGCCGCTGGCATAGAGCAGGGGCGCGACGCCCAGCACCATGGCGGCCGTGGTCATCAGGATCGGGCGCAGACGAACGCGTGCCGCTTCCTCAATGGCCTCGCGCTTGCTGACGCCGTGCTTTTCCTTCTGCTCGTTGGCGAACTCCACCATCAGGATGCCGTGCTTGGTGATCAGACCCACGAGGGTGATCAGGCCCACCTGCGTGTAGATGTTGAGGGTCGCCAAGCCCAAGTTCAGGAAGATCATCGCGCCGAACATGGAGAGCGGCACCGACATCATGATGATGAACGGATCGCGGAAGCTCTCGAACTGCGCCGCCAGCACCAGGTAGATCACGATGATGGCGAGCCCGAAGGCCAGGAAGATCGAGTTTCCTTCCTGGATCTCCAGGCGCGACTGACCGGCGTAATCCTCATAGAAGCCCTGCGGCATGACCTCCTGGGCGATGGACCGCAAGGTTGCCAAGCCGTCCGACGTGGTCACGCCCGGGAGAGGCAGGGCCGAAATCGTCGCCGAGTTGAGCTGGTTGAACTGCTCGATGACAGCCGGCGCCGCATCCGTCTTGATGCTGATCAGAGAAGACAGCGGAACCATGGAGCCGTCGGAAGCACGGACATAATATTCGGCAAGCCGCTCCGGATTGAGGCGATCCTCCTGCCGGACCTGGCTGACGACGTCGTAGCTCCGGTTGTCCCGGTCGAACTTCGAGATCGGGGCGCCGCCGACGAGTGCGCCAAGCGTGTTGCCGATCTCGGACACGGGCACGCCCAACGCTGCAGCCCGATCACGGTCGACCGTGATGCGCGCTCGCGGCGACTCGTAGGAGATGGAGTTCTGGACAACAATGAACTTGCCCGACTTCATCGCCCGCTTGCGGATTTCGTCCGCGGTCTCATAAGCCTGCGAGGAATCGCCGATCGTGCGCAGAACGTACTGGATCGGCAGGCCGTCACCGGCTCCGGGGAGGGACGGAGGCGCGAAGGCGAAGGCCTGGAGGCCGGCATTCTGATTCAGAAGGTTCTGAATGTCCTGCTTGGTCTCGGCACCCTTCTTCTCGCGCTCGCTCCATTCCTTCAGCTTGAAGCCGAAGAAGCCGCCGCCGCCGCCGTCGATGCCGACGATGAGGAAGCTGTCGTCGATCTCCTTGATCTTCTCCGCCGCGTTGGTGAACTGCTTGGAGAAGGCCTGGGTATAATCGGCGGTCGCATATTTCGGCGCATTCAGGATGCCGAGATAGGCGCCCTGATCCTCTTCAGGAGCAAGCTCGGAGGAGGTTTTGGTGAACATGAACGCCGTGGTGCCGAGCAGGACGGCGACGATAACGAGCGTCACGCCGCGATAATCCAGCGAACCCTTCAGGCGCCGGGCATACCAGTTCTCGAGCCGGGTGAAGACCCGGTCGACGAAGGCAGCAAAACGCCCCTGGCCACCATGCCCCTTCAGCAGCTTCGACGACATCATGGGCGAGAGCGTCACGGCAACGATGCCCGAGATGATCACGGCCCCGGCCAGGGTGAAGGCGAACTCGCGGAAGAGCGAGCCTGTCAGGCCCTGTGTGAAGCCGATCGGAGCATAGACCGCCGCCAGGGTGACCGTCATGGACACGATCGGCAGGAAGATCTCCTTCATGCCGACGACAGCCGCATCGACCGGTTTCAATCCCTCCTCGATGTGCCGATGGATGTTCTCAAGCACCACGATGGCATCGTCCACCACGAGGCCGATGGCGAGCACCATGGCCAGCAGGGTGAGGAGATTGATCGAATAACCCAGCGCATACAGGAAGAAGCACACGCCCACGAGCGAGAGCGGGATGGTCACGATAGGGATCAGCACCGAGCGGAAGGAGCCCAGGAACAGCAGGATCACCACCACGACGATGAGCGCCGCCTCACCGATGGTCTTGAACACCTCCTCGATGGAAGCCGAGATGAAGTTCGACGCATCATAGACGATCTCGACATTCATGCCTTTAGGCAGCGTCGAACGAATTCCTTCGATGGCTTTCGTCACCTCTTCGGCAACGGTCAGAGGGTTGGCCGAGGGCGTCGGCACGATGCCGATGAAGGTACCCTGGCTGCCATTGAAGCTGACGATGGTGTCCGTGCTCTCGGGCCCGAGTTCCACATCCGCCACGTCGCGCAGACGCACGACCTGATCGCCGTTCGAGCGGATCGGCAGCATGCCGAACGTCTCAGGCGTCTGCAGGGTGGTCTGCATGTCGAGCCTGTAGGCCACGTACTCGCTCTGGGTCTTGCCGGGTGCCGCGAGGAAGTTGTTGGCTCTGATCGCCGCCACCACGTCGCCGGCGGTCACGCCGCGAGCCGCCAGGCGCACGGGATCGATCCAGACACGCATGGAGAAGTCGCGCCCGCCGAGGATCTCGGCATTGCCGACGCCTTCGAGGGTGGCGAAACGCGGCTGGACAACGCGGGTGAGGAATTCGGAGACCTGCTCCGGGTTCATCTCCGTGCTGCCGAAGGTGATGTACATGAGGGCGAAGCTCTGCCCCGTACCCTTCATGATCACCGGATCCTCAGCCTCGGAGGGAAGCTGCGCGCGGATCTGCTGCACCTTGGAGGTGACTTCGGTGAGTGCCGCGTTCGGATCGGTGTTGAGGCGCATGCGCACGGACACCGTGCTCACGCCCAGACGGCTCTGCGTCGTCACGTAATCGACGCCTTCCGCGCTCGACACGGACTTGGCGATCGGCGTGCTGATGAAGCCCTGAATCAGGTCGGCGCTGGCGCCCGTATAGGCCGTCGTGATCGTGATGGTGGTTTCCTCGACCTCAGGATACTGGCGCACCTGGAGGTTCATCAGACCCTGCGCACCCAGCAGCAGGATCAGGAGGCTCACCACCATCGACAAGACGGGGCGGCGGATAAAAAGTTCTGTGAAACTCATGGCTGATGCCTATTGCCCGTTCGCGAGCTTCGTCGTGTCGAGCTTGGTCACATCGATGGAGTTGTCGATCTTGACGGTTGCTCCCGCCTGCAGCTTGTTCTGCCCGGAGGCGACCACCTGCTGACCGGACTGAATGCCCGAGAGAATTTCGATTGCGCCGCCGCGGCGGCGGCCGGTCTTCACGAAGACCTGCTTGACGACCTGAACCTGCTGGCCCGCCCGCTCTTCCTGCTCGACGGTGTAGACATAATCACCGTAGAGGCTGGTGATAACCGCCGTCTGTGGCACGGTCATGACGTTAGGCTGCTCCGGCAGGACAACCTCCACGTGGAGGAATTGGCCGGGGAGGATGGCCCCGTCCTTGTTATCCTCGATGAGCGCCTGAACGGAGACCAGACGGGTCGCGGGGTCGACGCGAGGATCCTTGCCGATGACGCGCCCCTTGAAGGGCAGATCTGCCTCCGTCGTGCCGACACGGACTTCCTGGCCGAGCTTGACCTCGGCAGCCCGTTGCTCCGGAATCGTGAAATCGACCTTCATGGACGACAGATCCTGGAAACTCGCAATGACGGTCCCCGGCTGCAGATATTGTCCCACATCGATCCGCGGGATGCCGATCACGCCCGAGAAGGGCGCCTTCAGAGCCTTCTGCTCAATCGTGGCCTGCAGGCGTGCCAGGCGCGAGCGTGCCGCCGCGAGCAGGGCGCTTGCCTGATCGAAGTTCGCTTCGGTACCATAGCCACGAGACGAGAGGGTCTTCGCGCGCTCGAAGCTGCTCTCGGCTGTTTTCACGGCAGCCTGAACATCCTGGATGTCCGCACGCTCGACCGTATCGTCGAGTTGAACGAGAACTTCGCCCTTGCGCACTTCCTGGTTGGCTTTGAACTTGATCTGACTGACGATACCTGCCGTTTCGAAGGCGAGCTCGACGCCGTTGGCAGCCTTGGCCGTGCCGATGGCTCCGATACCCGGCGTCCAGGTCTTGGCCTCGACCTTGGCAGCCGAAACCGTTTGGGCCGGCTGCTGCATGGTGGCGAAGAACTGCGTGATCATCTTGTCGCGGAAGAAGTTGAACCAGATCAACCCGCCGCACAGGCCAACCGCGAGAATGAACACAAGACCGACTACAAGGCGCCGTTTCATAGGCTTCTTCCGACATTGCGAACCCATATCAACGGGCTCATCTAAGACTAAGGAGGTGCGGCATTAACGCGACTTTTCCTTGACGCCAATGCCGTGGGAGAATTTATATACCGTCTGGACGGTTCAGTCGCAAGTGCGGCAACGCACAAAACAAGAGTGATGAATGCTGTTTCCCTGTACCAGAGGCCGTAAGAGTTCCCGGGAAAAAATTCTCGATGCGGCCGCAGAACTTGTCGGCGAGATTGGCGCCGGCCGGCTGACGCTCGAGTCCGTGGCGGAGAAGGCCGGGCTCAGCAAAGGCGGGCTGCTTTACAATTTCCCCACTAAGGATGCGCTGTTGCAGGGGATGATTCAGCGCATGATCGACCAGGTTGCCTCTGAGAAGGAAGTTCTGCGCGAGCAGGCCGACCCTGGCCCTAATCTGGAAGCACGGGTCGTGACCAAGACCCTGCTGAACATCTGCTGCGGCGGCAAGATGCAGGACATGGCCACTGGAATGATGGCCGCCACGGCCGAGAATCCACGTCTTCTCGACCCCGTGCGTCAGGTGATCCGCACCACTCTGGAGCAGCTGAAGGACACCTCGGACGACCTCGATTCGGCCCTGCTGGCATGGTTGGCAACCGAAGGGCTGAGCAGCCTCGAGATGCACAATCTCAGCCCATTCTCGGATGAGGACCGTCAGCGCATCGTGAAAGCCATCGAGCGCCTCGTCACCAAAGGTATCGCCGAGTAGGCAGCCTTCCGCTCAGGCCATCCAGGACGGGTCGCTCAGCACCTCGTCCGTATGCTCACCGAGACGCGGCGAAGGCCGCTCCGCCGCCATCGGCTCCCCGTTCATCACGATCGGCGAGCGGACGGACGGTATGGCGCCGCCTTGGGCTGCGGCCGAAGGCAGGTCGATCCTCATGCTGCGGGCGATGACCTGCGGATCGGCGAACACATCCGCCACCGTGTTGATGGGACCGGCCGGGACACCCTGTTGCTCAAGCGCCGACAGCAGCGCGTCGCGCGTTGTCTTCAGGGTGCGTTCGGTCAGGATGGGCACGAGCTCGGACCGGTTGCCCACGCGACCCGCATTGCTCCTGAAACGCTCGTCCTGGGCCAGTTCAGGCCTGCCCAGCACCGATACGAACCGGGCGAACTGTCCATCGTTGCCCACCGCCACGATCACGTGACCGTCCGCCACCGGGAAAACCTGGTACGGCACGATGTTGGGATGGGCATTGCCCATGCGCCGGGGTGATTTGCCGGAGGCAAGATAGTTCATGGCCTGGTTTGCCAGCACGCTCGTCTGCACGTCGAGGAGCGCCATGTCGAGATGCGCTCCCTTCCCCGTGGCATCGCGCTGGCGAAGGGCGGCCAGAATGCCGACAACGGAATAGACGCCCGTGAAGATGTCCACATAGGCGACGCCGATCTTCTGCGGTTCGCCTTCGGGATCGCCGGTCAGGTCCATGATCCCGCCCATGCCCTGGATCATGAAGTCGTAGCCGGCGCGGGAGGCATAAGGGCCGTTCTGGCCGAAGCCCGTGATCGAGCAATAGACGAGGCGCGGATTGACCTTTTTCAGGCTCTCGTAATCGAGACCATACTTCTTCAGGCCGCCGACCTTGAAGTTCTCAATCACCACATCGGCATGCGCCGCAAGCTTGCGCACGAGTTCCTGACCTTCAGGCGTCTCGAAATCGGCCGCGATCGAGCGCTTGCCGCGGTTGCACGAGTGGAAATAGGCTGCCGAGAGATCGCCGCCATCGGCCGCCTCCACGAAAGGAGGCCCCCAGCCGCGGGTGTCGTCGCCCGCACCCGGCCGCTCCACCTTCACCACATCGGCGCCGAGATCGGCGAGCAACTGGCCGACCCAGGGCCCGGCGAGAATGCGCGCGAGTTCGAGGACTTTGAGGCCAGCGAGCGGTTTCATACGGATCAATCCATGATGGTGTCGAGGCCGCGCCGCAGGCCGGCGAACGAGCCGACGCGGCGGGCGGCCAGCAGGGTGCCGGCCACGTAGGGAGCTGCCGATGATCCGGCATCGTGACGGATCACGAGGCGCTCATTGTCGGCACCGAACACCGCTTCGCAGGACAGGACGAAGGAAGGCATGCGCAGGGAATGGACCTGCACCGGCTCCTTAGCGCCGAGCGCACCGCCACGGGTTTCCTGAACGCCGGTGAGTTCGGCGACAGGCTTGGAGGTCGCAGGCTGGCGCGCCTCGCTTAAGAGCTCGGCCAGCTCGCGGGCGGTGCCCGACGGCGTGTCCGGCTTCTTGGCCGAGGCGTAGTCGATCACCTCGACATCCGGCACGTAGCGCGCGGCCTCAAGGGCGAAGCGACGCAGCAGCGTCGCGGTGATCGAGAAATTGCCGGCCGCGAGCACGCCGCGACCCGCCTTCTGGGCCTGCACGTCGATCTCGGCGTAATCTTCAGCACTGAGCCCCGAGGTGCCGACGACCACGTGCCTGCCTTGAGCCAGAGCCGTGAGGGTGTTGGCCTTCACGACACCGGGCTTGGTGTAGTCGATCACCACATCGGACGGCTCGCGCAGTGCCTCCTCGAGGGTTGCGCTGATCGCAACACCGAGGCGCGTGAGGCCCGCAGCTTCTCCTGCATCCTGCCCCGCCGCGCTGCGGCTGACGGCGCCCGCCAGCACGAGGTCGTCTGAGGCGGCGATTGCCGCCACAAGGGCTTTGCCGACCCAGCCGGTCGATCCTGCCAGGGTGATCCGAAGAGCCATGGGCGCTGCCTCTCTTAGAAGAATGCCTGCAGGCCGGTCTGAGCGCGGCCCAGGATGAGAGCATGCACGTCATGCGTGCCCTCATAGGTGTTCACGGTCTCCAGGTTCTGCGCGTGGCGCATCACGTGGTATTCCTCCTGGATGCCGTTGCCGCCGTGCATGTCGCGGGCCACGCGGGCGATATCCAGAGCCTTGCCGACATTGTTGCGCTTGACCAGCGAGATCATCTCCGGCGCCACGCGGCCTTCATCAAAGAGGCGACCGACGCGCAAGCTGGCATGAAGGCCGAGCGTGATCTCGGTCATCATGTCGGCGAGCTTCTTCTGCACGAGCTGGGTGGCGGCGAGCGGCCGGTCGAACTGCTTGCGGTCGAGGGTGTACTGACGCGCCCGGTGCCAGCAATCCTCCGCCGCTCCCAGGGCACCCCAGGAAATACCATAGCGGGCGCGGTTGAGGCAGCCGAAGGGGCCTTTCAAGCCGGATACGTTCGGCAGCAGGGCGTCCTCGCCCACCTCGACGTTATCCATCACGATCTCGCCGGTGATGGAAGCACGGAGCGAAAGCTTGCCGCCGATCTTCGGAGCGGACAGGCCCTTCATGCCCTTGTCCAGCACGAAGCCGCGGATCTGGTTGTCATGCGCTTCCGACTTCGCCCACACGACGAACACGTCCGCGATGGGGGAGTTGGAGATCCACATCTTGGAGCCGGTGAGGCGATAACCGCCATCGGTCTTCACGGCGCGGGTCTTCATGCCGGCAGGATCGGAGCCGGCATCGGGCTCGGTGAGGCCGAAGCAGCCCACGAACTCGCCGGAAGCGAGCTTGGGCAGGTACTTGCGGCGCTGCTCCTCGGAGCCGTAGGCATAGATCGGATACATGACCAGGGACGACTGCACGCTCATCATGGAGCGGTAGCCGGAATCGACCCGCTCCACCTCGCGGGCCACGAGGCCGTAGGCCACATAAGACGCGCCGGCGCAGCCGTAATCCTCCGGCAGGGTGACGCCGAGAAGGCCGAGCTCGCCCATCTCGTTGAAGATGGCGCGATCCGTCTTCTCCTCGCGGTAGGCCTCGATCACGCGGGGCAGGAGCCTGTCCTGGGCGTAGGCACGGGCCGTGTCGCGGATCATGCGCTCGTCATCGGTGAGGAGATCGTCGAGGAGCAGCGGATCTTCCCACTTGAGCTTCGCGAGTTCCTGTTGAGCACCGGCCATGATGATCATCCTTCCCATGAAAGGTTGCGGGCGCCGGCATCAGGCCAGCCAAACCCATTGAATTTGAGCGGTAAAATCGCGCTGGACAGGCTAAAAGTAAATCGACATCTTTGCAGCAGGTTATTCTCAACCGGAATGAACAGGTGTTTCGTCGCGGCTTCCTGCCCAATGTGGGCAATCTCCTGGCCTTCGAGGCCACGGCCCGCCATGGCAGCGTATCGCGGGCAGCCGAAGAGCTGAACCTGACGCAGAGCGCGGTTTCGCGCCAGATCCAGCAGCTGGAGGAATCGCTCGGGGTCTCGCTGTTCAGCCGCTCGCGGCAGCGGGTGGTGCTCACCGATGTGGGGCGCCTCTATGCGTCCCAGGTGCGCGGCACCTTGTCCGAGCTGTCCGACGCCACCCATCAGGCCATCGCGCTCTCGGGCACGACCGGTGTTCTGAACCTCGCCACCCTGCCGACCTTCGGCACCCGCTGGCTGATCCCGCGCATTCCCGGCTTCTTCGCCCAGCATCCGGGCGCGACGGTCAATTTCGGCGTGCGGCTCGTGCCCTTCGACTTTGCCGCCGAGCCCTTCGACGCCGCCATCCATTTCGGCGAGCCGCACTGGCCTGGAGCCGTCTGCGAATTGCTGCGGACCGAGGAGGCGGTTCCCGTCTGCAGCCCGGCCTATCGGGAGCGCGAGAACCTGCGCTCGCCGCAGGACCTGACCCGCGCCACGCTGCTGCAGCAGAGCACGCGCCCCACTGCCTGGGCGGAGTGGTTCGCCAGCGTTGGGGTGGAGATTGGCAATCCCCTGCGCGGCCCGCGCTTCGAGCAATTCGCCATGGTGGCTCAGGCCGCCGCAGCGGGCCTCGGCGCCGCCCTGATCCCGCATTTCCTGATCGCGGACGAGCTGGCATCTGGACGCCTGGAGATCCTGTTCCCCAACAGCCTCGTCAGCGGCGGCGCCTATTACCTCGTCTACCCGGAGCATAAGGCGGAGACGCCGCTGCTGCGCTCCTTCCGCGACTGGATCCTGGACCAGACCCGTCAGGGATAAATCCGCTTCGGCTTCATGGTCCTGAAACTCAAGGTCAGGGCCACACAGGCACAGACGAAGATGGCGCTCACCATCGACACGGACGTACCGTTGTAGAGGGCGCTGACCAGCGCAATGACGGCAGCACCCGTGCTGAGCTGGAGAGTGCCCATGAGCGCCGAGGCTGTGCCGGCGATAGGGCCGTGCTCCTCGAGGGCCAGCACCGCCGTAGAAGGAATGACGAAGCCCAGGCAGCCGAAGGACAGGAACAGGAGACCCCACAGGACGAACGCATTGTCGACGCCGAGAAGCGTCAGCACGAACAGCAGCGTCACCGGAACGGAGAAACAGGAAATCGCGAACCGCACCACCCGTTCGGCGCCGAAGCGGCGCATGAACGTGCTGTTGAACTGGGCGCTGCCGATGAACGCGATGGCGTTCGACGCAAAGATCATGCTGTAGGCAGACGGCGTCATGCCAAAATGCTCGATGAAGATGACGGACGAACCGGCGAGATAGGCGAAGAAGCTCGCCTGGCTGAACCCGCCGATGAAGGCAAGGCCGAGAAAGCGTCGGTCTTTTAAGAGAGCACCATAGGTTCTGAAAGCCTGTCCGATGCCTCCCCTGCCCTGATCCTGCTTGTGTGTCTCGGGCAGAAGGAAGAGCACGACGGCAAGACCGCCGATGCCGATGAGCGCGATGGCCCAGAAAATCACGCGCCAGCTGAAGAACGCCGTCAGGGCGCTTCCGGCCAGAGGCGCGAGAATCGGGGAGACGCTGAAGACCAGCATGCTAGTGGCCATCAGGCGGGCCGCCTCATGGCCGGTATGCAGATCGCGAATGATCGCCCGGGGGATCACCATGGCCGCGCACGAGCCGACGCCCTGCAGGAAGCGGAAGGCGATCAGCGTCTCGACATTCGGGGCGAAGCTGCAGCCGATGCTCGCCAGCGCGAATAGTCCAAGTCCGGCGTAAAGCGGCGGCTTGCGCCCGAACCGATCCGAGAGCGGCCCATAGGCGATCTGGCAAATGGCAACCGCCAGGAAGAAGCTCATCAGGCTCATCTGTACGCCGCTCACATCAACCTGAAGCTCCCGGGCAATCGCCGGAAAGGCGGGCAGGTACATGTCGATGGCAAACGGCCCGACGGCGGAGAGCATCCCGAGAATGAGCGCGTTGCGCAAAAAGGCGGACTTCATCGAAAAGGCTTTCTTCAAACCGGCCCATGGCCAGGACCGAGACATTGGCCTACCCGCTTCGGCGGAAGGGCTCAGCAATATCATCAGGAGATCCGGGAGGCGCCCGGAGCTGATCGTTCCTGAGGGCGATGGGCCGTTTGTATGCCGTCCAATGGGCAGGTCAAGGCGAAGCCTCTACCGAGGCCGGATTATAGTCCGCGTCCCCGAAGATGCTTACTCTTCGTTAACCATGAATGGTCATAGCTGGTTAAACATCCAGCCGAATGGGCCTTCCGCTCCGGGGTTCGCCCCTGGAGCCGAACCTGCCTCGGCTGGTCGGCTGGCCACCAGAGGTTCCGCGTTCCGCATGATTGCTTCGATGCCTGGGAATCAGATGCACTTCGGCGCTGCAGCGTCCGAGGCCTGCATGACCTGTGGCCATCGGCGCCCGGGAGGCCTTGGCCGGTTCCTGAAGTTGCTCACCGCCGCAGCCGCTCTGATGAGCCTTGCCGCGTGCGCAGGCCGCTCCGATCTCGACTATGCGACCCTGAACTCTGAGGTTCCTGCAACCCGCGCGATCGTCGTCCCTCCACCGGGAGGTCCCTCCGTCGTGGCTGCTCTGCAGCGGACCTACCAGAACGGCATCTCGCAGGAGATCGCCCTGTCGACGGCCTCGCGGACGAGCGGACAGAACGCCTTCTACGTGAGCCTGCTCAACAACACGGCGAGCAGCATGGAGATCCCGGAAACGCTCTCACTGTCTCCTCTAACTCCTGATCGGATCGAGAGAGAGATGGAGGAGCGGATCCCCGGGGTCGAGATGCAGACGTCCCTGGTCTACGTCCAGAACAAGTTCGGCCCCTTCGGATTTGCCACGGGACGCTCCGCTTCGGGCGACCTTTGCCTTTACGCCTGGCAGCAGATCGAACCCGACAAGCCCGCCATTCTGGTGCCGGGCGGGGCGATCTCGGTCCGCCTGCGTCTGTGCGATGCCGATGCCAGCGTCGATCAGCTCCTGCGGGTCATGTATGGCTACACGATCGCGGCCTATTACCGCCAGGAATCGTGGAATCCCTACGGTGATCCGCCGTCACCGCCCGCCGGCTTCGGGCAGGCCGACGCGCCGATGTATCCGCTGGGCCTCAACGCCCGAGAGGACGCTACTGTGATCCGCCGGCGTGTCTTGTCCACGGAAACCCGCCGCTCGCCTATGCGAGAGGAAATGTCCGGACGCGTGATCGACAAGGATACGGTCGAGCCTGCAATTCCTACCCCGTCCGTGCCACAGAATACAGCGCCCTTGGGCGGCTACCCCGTGGTGCCACCGCCACCGCCACCGAGCGAGTAAAAGCCAAGTCTAGTTATATATATGTAATAACGTTATATATCGATTTATTTACCGATGTGACAATAGGCCTAAGCAAAGATAGAGATATATTAATAGACCTGGCTCCAGGGTTGAATTAAGCGTGCACTCTCCCACGCGAACACTCAAGCCGAGAATCCGGACAAATGCGAGCAGGTCTTATCGTGGCCCTTTGGGCAGTGGCGGCGATCCTGATTGTCTCGCTTGTCGTTCTTCCCATCAGCCTTCAGGCGCATCTCGTTGCGGGCCTCACCGTCGTGGCCTGCATGATCATCATCAAGTTCTTTCGAGCCCAAGGCATCTGGCGCCAGATCGCCCTGGCGCTGGGCACCGCAATTGTGCTGCGCTACGTCTTCTGGCGGACCACCAGCACCATCCCGCCGATCACAGAAGTGGCGAACTTCATCCCCGGCTTTCTGCTGTACCTGGCCGAGATGTACAGCGTCATGATGCTCTTCTTGAGCCTCTTCGTGGTCTCCAGCCCGATGCCCTCGCGCAAGGCGCCCCAGATCGACCCGCATAACCTGCCCACCGTCGATGTCTTCGTTCCAAGCTACAACGAAGGCGCCGACCTTCTGGCCACGACGCTTGCGGCCGCCAAGGCCATGACCTATCCGCAGGCCAAGCTGACGGTCTGGCTTCTGGACGATGGTGGCACGGATGAGAAATGCAGCTCTCCGAATGCGCTCGCCGCGCAGCAGGCCAGGGAACGCCGCGCGGAGCTGCAGGCCCTGTGCGCTGCGCTCGACGTCCGCTACCTGACCCGCGCCCGCAACCTGCACGCCAAGGCCGGCAACCTCAACAACGGCCTCGATCATTCCACGAGCGATCTGGTTGCCGTCTTCGATGCCGACCATGCCCCGGCCCGGAACTTCCTGACCGAGACCGTCGGCTACTTCACGGCCGACAAGAGCCTGTTTCTGGTCCAGACGCCCCACTTCTTCATCAACCCCGATCCGCTCGAGCGCAATCTCGGCACGTTCCAGACCATGCCGTCGGAGAACGAGATGTTCTACGGCGTCATCCAGCGCGGCCTGGACAAGTGGGATGCGGCCTTCTTCTGCGGCTCGGCCGCGGTGCTCCGGCGCGAGGCATTGCAGGAGACCAACGGTTTCAGCGGCGTCAGCATCACGGAAGACTGCGAAACCGCTCTCGAGCTCCATTCCCGCGGCTGGACGAGCGCCTATGTGGACAAGCCCCTGATCGCCGGCCTGCAGCCGGACAGCTTCGCCAGCTTCATCGGCCAGCGCTCGCGCTGGGCTCAGGGCATGATGCAGATCCTCCGCTACAAGTTCCCGCCCTTCAAGCGGGGCCTGAAGCTGTCGCAGCGCCTGTGCTACATGTCGAGCAGCATGTTCTGGCTGTTCCCGTTCTCGCGGTTCTGCTTTCTCATTTCGCCGCTCTGCTATCTGTTCTTCTCGCTGGAGATCTTCACGGCATCGGGAGGCGAGTTCTTCGCCTACACGTTCACCTACATGATGGTGAACTTCATGATGCAGAACTACCTCTATGGCCGCTATCGCTGGCCATGGATTTCGGATCTCTACGAATATGTGCAGACGATCTACCTTCTGCCCGCCATTCTGTCGGTGATCGCCAATCCGAGCAAGCCCACCTTCAAGGTCACGTCGAAGAACGAGACCATGGACGAGAGCCGGGTGTCGGAACTAGGAACGCCCTATTTCATCATCTTCGGCATCCTGCTCCTCGGGGTCGTGGCCACAGGTGTGCGGGTCTGGGCGGAGCCCTACAAGGCCGACCTGACCCTCGTCACGGGAGCCTGGAACATCCTCAACCTGATCATCGCAGGCTGCGCTCTCGGGGTCGTGTCGGAGCGGGCGACGCGCCGCCTGAGCCACCGGGTCCGGGTCGAGCGGCCTTGCCGTTTTGTCATGGGCGACGAGGTCATCGATGCGGTTCTGAAGGACGTGTCGGTCGGCGGCGCACGGCTTCATGTGCCTCCCTCGGTCGAGCCCAGGTTGAAGAAGGGAGCCGCCGGCACCCTCGAGTTCCAGCCCTTCGCCAACCTTCCGGTTCAGCATCTGCCGGTGGAGATCCGCAAGGTCGGTATGGACGACAAAGGGCTGCTGCTGGGATGCCGTTTCGTGACCGAGAAGGCCGAGCACCGGAAGATGATTGCCGACCTCGTCTTCGCCAATGCGGATCAGTGGAGCGATTTCCAAAGGAACCGGCACTACGATATCGGCGTGCTGCGCGGAACGCTCTGGTTCTTCATGGTGGCGTTCTATCAGACCGGCCGGGGCCTCTCCTACTTCTTCGGCCTGCAGCGGATCGGCAGCTCCTCCCCTCCGGCCCCCTCCGTCGCCGTAACCGTCAAGTAGAGGTGTGCCGTGCGCCGCGTTCTGATCCTCTTCCTGCTCGGTCTGCAAGCCATGGGAGCAGAGAGCGCCTTCGCCCAGGCGACGCCGTTCAACATGGCGCCCGGCGGCACGAGCGCCCCTCAGGCGGCCCCCGCTCCTGCGCCAAGTCAGGCTGCGCCAGCCTCACCCTTCGACATGCGCCAGCCCGGCTCGCCCCCTTCCGCAGCACCGGCTCCACGACCGGCAGAACCGCAGCCGGCTCCACCCGCCGGCACAGCCGCACCGTTCAGCATGGGACCGCGCAATACAGCTCCTCCGGCAGGAGCCGTTGGAAGTGCTTCCCCGCCTGTCCCGCCCGTTCGCGCGCCGGTCGCCACGAATGCTCCGGCTGCGCGTAGCGCCGTGCGCATCGAGCGGCCGATCCTTCCCTTCGAGACGCTCCGCTTCGAAGGTGAAACGGACGCCCGGTCATGGACCTTCCATCTCACGCAGGACGAAGCCGCGAGCGGAACCACTCTCTCGATGGGTTACAAGAACGCGGTTGTGGTCATGCCCGAGGGCTCTCGCCTGAGGATCGCGATCAACGGCGAATCCGTGCTCGACACGCCGGTCTCCTCGTCGAACGACATCAAGCGCGTGACGGCTTCGATCCGCCAGGGCCTGCTCCGTCCGGGGCAGAACATCATTCGCATGGAAGCCCTCCAGCGCCATCGGACGGACTGCACCGTCGCGGCCACCTATGAGCTCTGGACCGATGTGGACTCAGCCTCCACCCGTCTCATCTTCGCCGAGGGCGCGACCAAGACCCTGCGCGGCTTGGACGATCTGCCGGCCGTAGGCGTCGACACCGCAGGCGTCACGACGATCCGGGTGGTTGCGCCCAAGATCTACAGGCCCGAGATCCGGGACCGGCTGCTGCGTCTCGTGCAGACGGTTGCCCTGCGCGGACGCTATGCCCATCCGGAGATCCAAGTCATGGAATCCGATCCGGGTCCCTCGCCCGTCGGGACGATCAAGGTCGCCATGGGTCTTGCCGGCGAGCTGCGCGGCCTCGTGCCCGGCATTCCGGATGCCGCCATGACGCAACCCCTGACCATGATGATGCAGGAGCCCGGCTCCATCGGCTCGACCCTGGTGGTCGCAGGCCCCACATGGCAGGATCTCGACACGGCGATCGGGATCGTCAGAGCTCAGGGCGTCAATCCTCTCAACGCCGAGCGCGGGGTGATCGACACGGCTTCCTGGCACTGGCCCGAGGTTCCAACAGCCTTCGGCGATCAATCCTTCCGCTTTGCCGATCTCGGCGTGCCGACGCAGGAATTCTCTGGCCGACGCTTGAAGGCGGATATGGCCATCAATCTCCCGTCCGATTTCTATGCCACCGAGTACGGAGAAGCGATCCTGCATCTCGATGCGGCCTACACGTCGGCGGTTCGGCCCGGCAGCCATGTGAACGTGTTCGTCAACGGCATGATCAGCACGCAGATGACGATCACCACGCAGGGGGACATCGTCCGCCGGCATACGGTTCGGGTGCCGCTCAAGAACTTCAAATCCGGATTCAACCGCGTCACCATCGAGGCGGCCCTGATGACGGACGCGGACGCGCGCTGCGCACCGGGCGAGACTCTCTCCGAGACGAACCGCTTCGTGCTGTTCGACACGACCACGCTGGAGTTCCCGAATTTCGGGCGGATCGGCCGTCTGCCCGATCTGGCGGTTCTCGGCGCCGGTCGTTTCTCGGACGAGGACCTCCCCACGACCGTCGTCCTTGCGCGCCCCGACGCGCTGAACCTGTCCGCCGCCGGAACCCTGCTCGCCCGCATGGCGCGCAACGCCGGCCAGCCGGTGCGGGCGCAATTCGCCAATGCGGCTTCCGCGGAGGACGAGTCGGTTCTGTTCATCGGCGCCGTCGACCAGATCCCGCCCGGCATGCTCAGCCGCGTGAGGGTGACGGAGCATCTGCGCATGATGTGGCCCTCGACGCCGGTCGCAGGCAAAGGAGCGCCACAGACGGCAAGCGCGGATTTCACCATGCCCCTAAGCGAGGCATCGCCCGACCGCGTGGCCACGGCCTCGACCGACGAGGTCCGCAGGCGCTGGTCGGATACGTTTCAGCGCCGCGGCATCATTCAGCAGACGGTCGGCGCCGTGCAGGATTGGCTGGAAAAGACCTTCAGCCTCTCCATGTCATCGCTGAGGCTGGAGGAGCGCACCGACGCTCCTTATGAACCGCCGCAGCGAGCCTCCCTGCTCATGGCGCAGAGCCGCACGGAAGGTGCAGGGGTCTGGACTCTCGTCACCGCCCGTACGGATCGTGCGCTTGCGGACGAGATGGCCCGTCTGGCCAATCCGATGCTCTGGTCTCAGGTCTCGGGACGCGCCATCGCTCTGGAGCCGAGGGAAGTGAAGCTGCAGATCGAGCCCATCAGCGATTATCGCTTCGTGCAGACGCAGCCGCCCTCGCTGACGAATCTTCGCCTCGTTGCGGCGAACTGGATGTCCGCCAACATCCTCCAATATGCTCTCGTCATGCTGGCGTGCTGCACGTTCCTCGGCGTCGCAACCGCCCTGCTCCTGAGCCGATTGGGCCGTCGCTCATGACGCGCCGGGTGCCGCGCCTTGCTCCGCTCCTGCCGTGGCTCCTCGCCATGTTCTCCCTCGTCATGGCCCCGATGGCATCTTCCCAAAGCCTCTCCGTGCAGCCGCCGAAGATTGCAGGAACCGTCTCATCGGAGGATTGGGAGGCCTACCGCTCCCGTTTCGTCGAGGACAGCGGCCGTGTGGTCGACACGGCCAACGGCAATATCAGCCACAGCGAGGGTCAGGGATACGGTCTTCTTCTCGCCCTGGCCGCGTCCGACCGGCGCTCCTTCGAGCAGATCTGGAGCTTCACCTTCACCGAACTGCTTATCCGGGATGACGGTCTGGCGGTCTGGAAGTGGGATCCCGGCGCAAAGCCCAGGGTGACGGACCGCAACAACGCCACCGACGGCGATCTCCTCATCGCCTATGCGTTGGCAAAAGCCGGCGAGGTCTGGCAGGAGCCCCGTTACACCACTGCGGCGCAGAAACTCGCCAAAGCCATCGGCAAGAACACGTTCGGTCGCAGCAACCGCTCCCTCATCCTTCTGCCAGGCGCCCACGGCTTCGGTGCAGGCGATCGTCCCGATGGTCCGGTGGTGAACCTCTCCTACTGGGTTTTCGAGGCTTTCCCCGTGATGGCGGCGCTCGCGCCGGAATATGAATGGAACCGCATCTGGCGCGACGGGGTCATGCTTCTGCAGCAGGCGACCTCAGGCCGCGTGCGGCTTCCGGCGGACTGGCTCTCCCTTCAGAGCGGATTGCAGCCGAAGCCCGCGGACGGTTTCCCGCCGGAGTTCGGTTACAACTCCTTAAGGATACCGCTTTACCTGTTGAGAGCAGGGATGACTGATTTGGAGTGGTTGAGAGCCCTCAAGCAGCGCTGGTCTGCGGAGAATGAAGGGGTTGCCGTAGTCAACGTGGTGACCGGACAGATCCGGGAACGGTTGATGGACCAAGGCTACGCCATTCTGCCTGCCGCTCTGGCCTGTGTGCTCGAAGGAACGCCTGTTCCGGCAGCGCTGAGGACGTTTGAGCCGAGCCTCTATTATCCGTCCACCCTGTATCTTTTGGCGAAATCCCTGCTGGGTGAGAAATATCCGCAATGCGTCTCGTCGGCAGCGCCATAACGACTGCGATCCTGATCCTGGGCTTTGCAGCCATCGCGCAGCAGACCGGTCCCGGAGGTTCCCAGCCGCCCGCCGGATCGCCGCAATCCGAGGCGCCTCCCGCCAATGGCTCCCAGCCGCAGGTCGACGAGTCCGCTCTTCGCTACTTCGCATCCCAGGGCGATACCCGAAGGGTCAATGCGGAGATCGCCCGCTTGCGGGCGCTCTATCCCAACTGGAATCCGCCCAGCGACCTGTCGCAGCTCTCAGCCGGTGCCGCAGCGCCGCCGCCCGATCCGATCATCGAGCGCCTCTGGAATCTCTATCGCGAGGACCGGATCGCCGAAGTCCGCGCCGCCATCGCCGAGCGCCAGGCCTCGGACGCAAACTGGAAGCCCCCGGAGGAACTGGTCACGGCTTTGGAGACCGTGGAAGCGCGCCGCCGCCTGGTCAATGCTTCCGATTCCGGCCAATGGCAGACCGTGCTGTCGGTGGCCACCGAGTCGCCCGGACTTCTCACCTGCACCAACGTGGACGTGCTCTGGCGCGTGGCGGAGGCCTTCGCTCGCACGGATCAGCCCACCCGGACCCGGGATGTCTATACCTACCTTCTGATGAACTGCGCCAACCCGGCCGAGCGCCTCGCGACTCTGCAGAAGGCCCTGACCCTTCTGCCCGAACAGCAGGTGACCGATCTGCTCCAGTTCGAGCGCAAGACCGGCGAGACCCCGGACGATTTCGGCTCCATCCGCGACGAGCTGGCCCGCCGCCGGGTCGAACGGGCCTCACTCGACAGCAAGACCACTGCATCGGCAGAGGATCTCGCGGCAGTAGAGCGGCTGATCCGGAACACCAATGAGGCCGGCCCCGTGCTGATCCTCGGCTGGTACAACTACCACCATGGCAATCCGGCGCGGGCGCTCGAGCTGTTCAAGACGGCCCTCGACCGCAACGGCGCCGCCAAGGCGGCGGAAGGCTATGCCATGTCCCTGCGGGCACTCGAGCGGCTGAACGACGCCGAAGCCTTTGCCTATGAGTGGCGCGAGCGCGCGCCCGAAAACATGAAGATCTACCTGGACATTGCCACGGCGCTCCTCAGCCAGGATCCGGCGCCGCGGCTCGATTCTCAAGTGGTAGCCAGGATCGTCCCGGTCGTGACGACGCAACGCTTCTCCGACGGAGCACAGGCGCTGGGCTGGTACTCCTACAACACGCAGCAGATCCGAACCGCGCGGGACTGGTTCCGCACCGCTCTCGGCTGGAAGCCCGAGAGCGAACCCTCGGCCTATGGCCTTGCCCTGTCCACGCAGCGCCTGAACGAGCGTGCCGCGTTCAACGCCGTTGTCGCCCAATGGCGGGGGCGTTCTGAGCGCATTGCCGATCTCGCGGACGGCACCAACCCTGGCTCCAGGCGGCAATCGGCTCCGGCCCAGCCCCGGGCCGAGGTGGACGTCGCGCCGCCTGCCCCGTCACGCCCAGCCGCTCCGCGCCAAATGACCGTGGAGCGTGTCGAGATCGAACAGCCACTCGTCCGGACCGAGACAGCGGCGCGGCAACGGCAGTCCGAGGCCCGCTCCGTCCTGGGGCGCAGCTGCGCCATGACGGCCAATCCCGCCGGTCTCTCGGGCGATGCGGCTCTCACCCGCGCCTGGTGCCTCATGGAGATCAACCGCCCCCTGGAGGCCGTTGCCGCCTTCGACCGGGCGATTTCCACCGGCAGCGGGCGCGCCCGCGAGGAGGCAGCCTACGGCAAGTCCCTGGCTTACCTGCGCAAGAACCTGACATCGGAGGCCGCCATCGCGGCCGCCGAGGCGCCGCAGACCCGGTCACGCCAGGTGGAGCTCGGGGCGTCAATCCTGACCCAGCGGGCCCTGGCCGCCTATCGCGACAAGCGCTACGTGGAAACCCTTCTCGCCCTGAGCGAGCGGGCACGGCTCGTGCCGGAGCAGAACGATCTGCTGCTGATTCGCGGCTGGTCGTATTTCAATCTCGGCCGCTACAAGGATGCCGAGCAGGTCTTCCGGGCCGTCCAGCGGACCGGTCACTCGGAAGAGGCCAGCATCGGCCTGAACGCCGTTTTGGAAGTCACCGACCAGGTGTCCCAGTAGCCCGTCAACGAGGTTGCCGGAGGCGGCCTGTTGCCTATCTAATGCTCACCAAGGGCTTCACCCCTCCTCCGGAACCAGCGTCCAGCAATCTGATCCATGGCGAGCCTGCAGATCATCATCTTCGACGTGTGCGGCACTGCCTGTGCCCTGCATCGGAGCGCCGTGCGCGAGTTCCTGCCGCTCCCCCGGCTGTGGCGTCCGCCAGTCCTGCCCCGGCCGGTGGCCGGGTTCTTCAATCTTGCCGGCGATGCGGTTCCTGTCCTCCGGCTCGACGTGCTGTTCGGCCTTCAGAAGGGCGAGGACGAGGCGGAGTCCGATCTCTACCGCCACCTGATCCTGATCGGAGCCAGTGGCTCAACCGGCCCGAATGCGCTTCTTGTTGATCGCGTTCTGGATGTCGCCACGGTGAATGCCACGCAACTCTCGGACGTGCACCAGGCGGAGACCCTGAACGGCTGCATCGAGGCCGAGGTCACCTGGGGCGATAGGCTCGTTCATCTCCTCTCCGCCGAGCGGATCCTGCTGGCGGAAGAACAGCAGGCGCTGGCTGAGCTCGGACGTCAGGCGCAAAACCGTCTCGACGAATGGGCGGTGCCGGCCTGATGGCCGCACGACCCGATCCTGTTCCCCTGCTCGACGCCGGCTTTCCTCACCTGAAAAGCCGCGTGATCGAGCGCACGGGACATTTCTACTACCAGGACAAGGACGACCTCCTGTGGGAGCGCGTGCGCAAGCGTCTGCGCGCCACGGGCCTGTCCGACTCTAGCGCCTACCTGACCCTGCTGGAGGATCCCATCTCGGGTCCGGCGGAATGGGGAAAGCTCGAGGCCGAGATCACCATCGGCGAGACCTTCTTCTTCCGTTACGCGGAGCAGTTCGCAGCCCTGCGCGCGACCATCCTGCCCGAGATCATCGAAAGAAAGGCCGCCACCCGGCGGCTGCGGATCTGGAGCGCCGGATGCTCGACCGGAGCCGAACCCTATTCTCTCGCTATTCTCGCGAATGAGATCCTGGGCGAGAGCCTCGGAACCTGGCGCGTCAGCATTCTCGGAACCGACATCAACGACAATGTTCTGAAAGCGGCCCGTCAGGCCCGGTTCGGCAAATGGGCGTTGCGCTCCATGCCGGATGAGCAGCGTGACCGATACTTCCTGAACACCGGCAAGGAGCAGTGGGAGGTGCGGCGGGAGTTCCGCTCCATGGTCCGCTTCGAGCGGCACAACCTGCTGAGCCTTCTCGACGGGACATCGCCGCTGGAGTTCACCGACTTCGACCTGATCCTGTGCCGGAACGTCCTCATCTACTTCCATCCCGACACGGTGACGCAAATCGTCGGGGCCCTACGCGACCGCATGGACGAGGATGGCTGGATGCTGCTGGGCCATGCCGAGCCCAATCCTGTCTTCTCGACGATGATGCAGACCCTGAACCTGCCGGGAACGGTCGCCTACCGGCGTGGCGCCGGCACGGCGCCGCTGTCAACATCTGCTCCGCTGCAATCCAAGGCCACCCTGCAGGACTGGAGGCCGCTTGTGCCTGAGCCGAGGCCTGCAGCGCGGGCCCAAAGCTCAACCCAGCCGCGCCTTGCGAAGGCGGCACAGAAAACATCATTTCCTTTCCTTCCTGAAGCCAAAGGGGACCTCCTCGGCGATATCAGGACACGGGCCAATGCGGGCGACTTCGCCGCGGCGGCAGTTCTGTGCGGCAAGGCTCTCGCCACCGAGCCGCTGAACGCCGCTCTGCATTTTTACCAAGGCCTCATCCTGCGGGCGCTCGGGCGCTCTGCGGAGGCTGAGAAAAGCTTCCTTAAAAGCCTTTACCTCGATAAAAACTTCGCCATGGCTCATTACAACCTCGGACTTCTGCTGCTCGATGAAGGGAAACCGGCCCCCGGACGGCGCTCCCTCACCCACGCAGCCCAGAGCGTCGCAGCCATGGCTGACGACCACCCGCTCGACGAAGGGGATGGGATGACGGCGAAGGAGCTGCGTGACCTGGTCCGCATCCACCTCGACATGGCAACGCCTTCCAGGCGGAAGGCATGACCATGGCAAGATCGGCGCGCCGCCAGTTGAAACAGATCGCCAGGGGCGGCATCCGCTCAGCCGAGGAGCGGGTGCAGCATATCCTCGATGAGAGAACCGAGGGCCTTGCGTCGCGGCGCAAGGATGCGGCTTCTCCGGCGCAGGCGCTGCCGCGCGCCCTCGTCTGCGGCTCAGGCAGCGAGCGCTTCGGAATCCCGATCGAGGCAGTGGCCGAAGTGCTGCCGCCTCAGAAGTACATGCCTGTTCCGGATGGACCGCCGGCCCTGGTCGGCCTGTTCGGCCGAGGCGGGCGGCTGGTGAGCGTGATCGATCTGGCGCTCGCGCTGGGCATCGAGCCATCCTCGGATAAGAATGAAGACCATCATTTCGTGCTGCTCCGCCGGGAGCAGCCGCAGGTGGCTCTCAGGGTCGAACGCGCCCATGCGGTCGCCGACATCCGTCTCCTGACCGATGAGGATGCCACAGGCTTCCGAACCGATGCGGTGACCGGCTATGCCCGCGTGCAGGATACCGCCGGCGACCCGGGCGACACCCTGTCCCTTCTCGATACCGAGCGCCTTCTGCGCCCTTTCCTGTCCTCTTCCTCTGTTCCTGGAGTCTGACGTGACGATCTCGATCGCCAACCGCATTCTTCTCGGCTTCGCCGCCATTGTCGCTCTGATGATCGGGCTGAGTGTCTACTCCATCAACCGGCTCGACGAGGTCCGCCAGACTGCGGAGCGGATCGTCTCGCGCGATATTTCCCTGATACGCCAGCTGGAACTCGTCGACGACGATCAGAATGTCATGCGCAGCCTGCGCGAGCAGATCATGGCGGGTTACCTGCTTCGTGCCCTCGGACAGCAGGCGTCCTTCGAGACCCTCGTTCAGGAATGGACCCGCATGGCCGCGAAGGCCGAAACGGACATCGCCCAAGCCACGACCATGGCGCGCGGCTTCGCTGCACAATCGATTTCCACGGAGCGCGGAGCCGCCTGGCAGCGGATCGTGGAACTGCTCAGGGAGGCCAACGAAGGCCTTCGCCAGTTGAGAGCCTCCAGCGAACGTCAATTCGCCGAACTTCAGAGCGGCGATCTCGCTACCATGCAGAGAACCCAAGCCACGCTGAATACCCTGCGCAGTGAATGGGTTAGAACCCTCGACAGCGCTAGAGCCGTTCTGGCAGAGGCCAATGTCGTCGGGCAGCGGCAGGCCGGCGAGATCTACGAACGAGGCAGAACCTCGATCATCATCGCCCTTGCGGGCACGGCGCTGCTCAGCCTGATCATCAGCTATCTCCTGCGCTCGTCCATCATTACACCGCTCAATGCCTTCATGGGCTTCGTCGAGCGGGTCGGTCGCGGCGAATTGGGCGGCCAGATGGCCGTGGCCGGCAAGGATGAGATCGGGCATCTCGGATCCACGCTCAACTCCATGGTCGAAGGCCTGCGGCAGCTCGCGCGACAGAGCCGCGAGGCGACCGAAAACCTGAACGCGGCCGCAGCGGAGATCCGCGCCTCGACCCAGGAGCAGGCCGCCTCTGTCGAGGAGCAGCTCGCTGCCGTTCAGGAGACCGCCGCAACCGTCGATGAGATCACCCATTCGGGTGCGCAGATCGGCAAGCGAGCCCAGGAGGTCATCGCCTCCGCCCAGGCTGCCGCGCAGACCAGCATGGCGGGCCTTCAGGCGGTCGACGACACTGCCCGCGCCATGGATGCGATCCGCGAGCAGGCGGAGGCGGTGGCGGAAAACATCGTGGCGCTCAGTGAGAAGACGCAGGCCGTCGGCGAGATCATCGCTTCCGTCAACGACATCTCCGAGCGCACGCATCTTCTGGCGCTGAACGCCGCCATCGAAGCGGCAGCCGCCGGTGAGAACGGCCGCAGCTTCGCGGTGGTCGCGTCCGAGATGAAGACGCTTGCCGATCAGGCCAAGGACGCGACCACGCAGGTGCGTTCGATCCTGGGCGACATCCAGCGTGGGATCAACTCGTCGGTGATGCTCACCGAAGAGGCCGTCAAGCGCGTGACCGCCGGCAAGGAACGCACCGACATCACGCAGCAGACGATCACCGGCATCTCGGGCCAGATCCAGGAAAGCGTGCAGACCTTCCAGCAGATCGTGGCATCGACGAACCAGCAGCAGCTCGGCATCGAGCAGGTGATGGGCGCGCTCCAGAACATCCGTCAGGCGAGCCAGCAGACGGCCGCTGGCACCCGCCAGCTCGACACGGCGGCGGCCAATCTCTCCCAGCTCTCACAGCAGCTCCTCGGCCTGGCCGAGCGCTACCGCTTGTAACGGGACGGAACCGGGGTTTGAGCGCATCGTGACGGATATCCGCAAACAGCTGCTGGCGGCCTTCGACGCGGAACATCGGGAGCATCTCGATGCGATCCGATCTGCGCTCGATCATGCCGGCCGTGGCGAGATCGACATGACGGATGTCTTTCGCCGGGCGCACAGCCTGAAAGGTGCGGCCCGAGCTGTCGACATGCCTTCCGTGGAGGAGGTTGCGCACCAGCTCGAAACACTTTTCTCGCAGATTCTCGAAGGGCAGCAATCTCTCGACGAGCCGACAATCGTCACGGTGCGCAGAAATCTGGACACGATCGAAGATCTCGTGGCCGATATCTTGAATCCGCCTGCTTCTCAGGCGCCCGTGCAGCCCGCGCCGGCCTCGGCAGCAGGACCTCGCGAACCGGAGCCCGCACTTCCGAAAGCCGACCTGGCTACCGACACCGGCAGCAGCTCATACCTGCGCGTCTCGGCCGAGCAGATGGAGGAACTCTCCACCTCCATGCACCAGCTTCTGACCATGCTGCAGGCGAACGAGCGCCTGGATGATGACTTGCGGCAGATCGAACTCGATATCCGTGGCTTGAGGCGGGGCTGGGATCAGCTGCATGAACAGATGAACGCATCGGGCGCGGCCGCGCAGCAGGGATTTGACCCCACCCGGCGCAGCGCCGCTTCGTTCGCCCCGCGCCTGCGCGATTTCGATCAGGGCTTGAAGGGATTGTTCCGCAGAGTCTCCGCCCTGACCCGCGAGAGGCGGCATTCGAGCTGGTCCATCGATCAGACCGCCCGGCAGGTCCGCGAGAACATCGACCGGGTGTCGCTCGTCTCAGCCGAGACGGTGTTCGGCGGCTTCGGGCAGATGGTGCGAGAGATCGCCCGCAAGGCCAATCGGGATGTGCATGTGCGCAGCATCGGCCTCGACATCCAAGTGGACCGGCAGGTGCTTCAAGCGCTCAAGGATCCCGTGATGCATCTTCTGCGCAATGCGGTGAGCCATGGCGCGGAGCCCTTGGAGGAGCGTGTCGCCAGGGGCAAGCCCGAGCAGGCCGAGGTCACCCTGGAACTGGCCTCACGCGGCGGCCGGCTCGTCATCAGCATCCGCGACGATGGACGCGGCCCCGATCTCGCCCGCATCGAGCAGGTGGCCGTCGAGCGCGGATTGCTCCAGCCCAGAGCGCCGGGGCACCCGCCGCCGATGATGGATCAGCTCCTCGCCCTCGTCTTCACGCCGGGTTTCTCGACCGCAGGCGAAGTCGACAGCCTGTCGGGCCGCGGCATCGGCCTGTCCGTGGTGGCAGAAGCGGTCCGCAAGCTGCAGGGATCCGTTCTGCTCCGGCCCCGCTACCCGCACGGCACGGAGGTTCTGCTGAACGTGCCGTTCACGGCCGCCCGCCAATCCCTGCTGCTGCTCGAGGCGGAGAGCCGCATGCTCGGGCTGCCGGCCCATGCGGTGGAGCGCCTCCTGCGCCTGCGTGCCGATTCCCTGGAGAGCGTGGAAGGCCGTCCGGCAGCCCGGATCGAGATCGGGGGGCAGGACGTTGTCGTTCCGGTTGTCGCCCTTGCCGCTCTGACAGGATCCCCCAATGCCCCCCTCCCCACCGAGGCCGGACACGTGAAGGCCGTTCTCGTGCGCCACGGCTCCCGAACCTGCGCCCTTGCGGTCAACGCCTTCCACGACGTGCGGACGATGCTCGTCAGCGACGTCCAGGCCATCGGGTTGAACGACATGGTCTCCGGAACCGTGCTCATGGAAGACGAGATGCCGGCTCTCGTGCTCAGCCCGGACCGGCTGATCGAGCACTGGATTGGGAACGAAGGCAGCCTTGCGGCCGCCAGCCCGGGTTTCGCCAGATGGGCCCAGGAGGAGGAGCGCCAGGCCCGGACGATCCTCGTGGTCGACGATTCGATCACCACCCGTACCCTGGAAAAGAGTATTCTGGAGGCGCAGGGCTACGAGGTTGTCCTCAGCGTCGATGGCATCGACGCCCTCCATGTGCTGCGCTCGGGCGAGGCCCTGATCGATCTGGTGATCGCCGACGTGGAAATGCCGCGCATGGACGGCTTCGGCCTGCTGCAGGCGATCAAGAACGACCCGAGGCTTTCCGCCCTTCCGGTGATCCTGATGACGTCCCGCGCCGACCCGGAGGATGTGCGCAGGGGCCTCGATCTCGGCGCGAGCGCCTATATTACCAAGCAGAAGTTCGATCAGCGCGAGTTGCTGGCCACGATCGGACAGGTGTTGTGAGTTCCGGGTGATGAGTATGGCGCCGCAGTCTCGGGTTCGGGTGATGGTCGTCGAGGATTCCCTCGTCGTCCGTCAGCTGCTCGTCCACATCATCGGCAGCGACCCGCGCCTTGTGGTGGCGGCCGCCGTCAGCTCGGCGGAAGAGGCCCTGCAGGAGATCGGCCGTATCCAGCCGGATGTGGTCTCCATGGATATCCGCCTTCCGGGAATGGACGGACTGGAGGCCACCCGCAGGATCATGGCGGATCACCCGACGCCGATCGTGGTGATTGCCAGCAGCATCGAGGATTCCTCCCTCAAGATTTCCATGAACGCGCTGCGGGCCGGCGCGCTCACGGTGGTGGAGAAGCCCGTCGGCCTCTCCAGCGACGGCTATGCCGCCATCGCCAGCACCATCTGCACCCAGCTCTTCATCATGAGCCAGGTGCCCGTGGTCCGGCAGCGCTCGTTCGCGCCCTGGCGCGAGGCAGCCGCCCCGAAGCGCGAGCCGGAATGGAGCGCGATGCGCCCGAGCATCATGGGGATTGCGGCATCGACTGGCGGACCGCCGGCGCTCGCGAAGGTTCTCGGCGCCCTGCCACCGGACTTTCCGCTGCCGATTTTCCTTGTTCAGCACATGGGTGCTCCTTTCCTGGAAGGTTTCGCCTCCTGGTTAAACGGGCTTGTGCCCCTCGAAGTGCGGCTCGCCCAAGACCAGGAGATCCCAAAACCAGGCCAGGTCTACGTTGCGCCCGGCGACCGGCATCTGCTTCTCTCCTCCGCAGGCACCCTGAAGCTGAGCGCCGAGCCGCCGCTGGGCAACCAGCGCCCCTCGGCCACCATGCTGTTCCAGTCCATGGCGCGCTCGCTCGGCCGCAGAGGCCTGGGGGTGATCCTCACCGGCATGGGCGAGGACGGCGCGCAGGGCCTCGTCGAGCTGCGTCAGGCCGGCGGCTATGTGGTGGCGGAGGATGAGAGCACCGCCGTCGTCTACGGCATGCCGGCAGCCGCCGCGCGCATGGGCGGCGTCAATGTCAGCCTGCCCCTCGACCTTATCGCGCCCCGCATCCTACGCATGGCCCGAGGAGAGAGCGAATGAGCGCAGGGTCCATGGTGCAGGCTGCCGAAATCCTTCTCGTCGAGGATTCGGAAACCCAGGCGCTGCAGCTGCGCCACATGCTGGAGACGAACGGTTTTCATGTGTCCTGGCGCTCGACCGCGGAGGCCGCTCTCGACGGGCTGAACGAAAAGCTTCCCGACCTCGTCATCGCCGATTATCACCTGCCCGGCATGAACGGTGACGAGCTGACCCGGCAGATGCGCCTGAACGTTCGCACCCGTGCCATCCCGGTCATCATGCTCACGCAGGCCCAGGAACGCACCGTCGAGCGGCAGGGGCTCGAGAGCGGGGCCGACGCCTACATCTCCAAATCCGCCGAGCAGGAGCTGATCATCCTACGAATCAAGGCTCTGCTACGCCGGCGCCCGTCCCTCATCAGCGATGAGCAGGAAGAGCGGCAATCGCCCAGCTTCGGGGCCTTCCGCCGGGCCTGCATCCTGATCGTGGACGACAGCCTCACGCAGCGCACCTATCTCCAGAACATGCTGGTCCATGAAGGCTATGCGGTCACGACAGCGGCAAATCCCGCCGAGGCGCTCCGGCTGATGCGCTCGGCGGACGCGAACTGGGACTGCGTCCTGGTCAACCTTCTGAGCCCGCATTTCGACGGCATCGAGCTGTGCCGCCAGTTCAACGTCCACCGGGGCCTCGCGCCCCTGCCCGGAACGGACGCTCCGAGCTTTGCCATCGTGGGCCTCGGCAACGAGGAAGGCGGGCAGCTCCTCGCCCGGGCCTTTACCGCAGGCGTCGACGATATCGTTCCCACGAGTATCGAGGCCGACGGGATGCGGGTGCGCATCCGCGCGCTGGTCCGGCGCAAGCTCATGCAGGACGAGAACTGGCGCATCGAAGCGGAGCTGCGCGAGCGCGAACTCGCCCTCGCCCGGGCTCGGGCCGAGGCCGCCTCGGCCGAGGCGCTCGCCAAGGCGAACCGAGAGCTGGAAGAAGCCAACGACCTCCTGAAAGGAACTCAGGCCCAGCTGGTCCAGGCCGCCAAGATGGCCTCTCTCGGAGAACTGGTGGCGGGCATCGCCCACGAGATCAACAATCCCCTGGCTTTCATCCAGGCGCACCAGGGAACCGTGGAGCGGCTGCTCGCCGAGATCGCCGCCAAACTTCCCCCGGAGTCGGGACTGGAGCGGCAGGTTCAGAAATCCCGCGACCGGATCGGCGCCATGAAGCTGGGGTTAGGCCGGATTCAGGAACTCGTCCTCAACCTTCGGCGCTTCTCGCGACTCGACGAAGGCGATTTTCAGACCGTCAACGTGCCCGAATCGATCGAGACCGTGCTGGCGCTGCTGGGCCACAAGCTGGGCACCCGAATCGACGTGCGCCGACGCTACAATGCGGTTCCGGATCTCTACTGCTCACCCGCCCTGCTCAACCAGGTTGTCATGAATATCGTCGGCAATGCCGCCGATGCGATCAAGGGGACGGGCGGCATAGACATTGAAACCGAGAGCGACGAGACAACCTATACGATCAGGATCAGCGATACGGGACCGGGAATCTCTCCGGAATTGCGGGAGCGCATCTTCGAGCCTTTCTTCACCACCAAGCCCGTCGGGTCTGGAACTGGACTTGGCCTAGCCATCGCCTATAGCGTGGTCCAGGCCCACAAGGGATCAATCACAGTAACGGCCGGGCCGGCGGGCGGCGCCAGCTTCGTCATCACGATCCCGAGGCAGATTGTTTCATGACCTTGCCGAGCGAGATGAACCCAACGAATGGCACGATCCTGGTCGTCGACGACGAGCCGGACATCCTGATCGCCCTCGAAGACCTCTTCGAGAACGATTACCGGGTGCTGACGGCCTCGTCTCCCACCCAAGCCCTGGACATCCTTCGGCTTGAGCCGGAAATCGCCATCATCATCTCGGACCAGCGCATGCCGGAGATGCAGGGCGACGAGTTCCTGGCGAAAGCCCGAAACGTCTCGGATGCGGAAGCCATTCTTCTCACCGGATATGCGGATCTGAAGGCGGTCATCGGCGCGGTCAACAAGGGCCGCATCATGGCCTACGTGCCCAAGCCCTGGGATCCCGCCGCCCTCTCCAACATGGTTGCCACCGCCTACCAGCGGCGCATGCTGGCGCGGGAGCTCGACACCGAACGCGCGCTCCTGCACGGATTGATGGAGAGTACGGGCGATCTGATCTCGTTCAAGGATCTGGAAGGCCGCTTCGTGCGCCTGAATGCCGGCAAGGCCAAGAGCCTCGGATGCAGAGCCGGCGACTGCCTGGGCCACAGGGAAAGGGATTACATCGCGCCCGAGCGGGCCGCGATGATCGAGGAGGCGGAGCGCCGCGCTATTCAAGCGCGCCAGCCCGACGAGGTGATCGAGGAGCGCACCCTGCCCGACGGCAAAACGCAATGGTTCCTCATCAATCACATTCCGATTCTGGATGAGCAGGGCAGCGTCACCAATCTGGCCACCATCGAGCGCGACATCACGGAGCGCAAGCTGATGGAAATGCGCCTGCGTCAGGCCGACAAGATGCAGGCGCTCGGCACCCTGGCCGGAGGCGTGGCTCACGACTTCAACAACCTGCTGATGGCGGTGCTCGGAAGCCTGGACCTCGCCTCGCGCCGGGCGCCCGACGATCCGCGCCTGACCCGCCTTCTGCAGAATGCCACTTATGCGGCCGAGCGGGGCGCATCCCTGACCCAGAGGCTCCTGAGCTTCAGCCGCCAGCGGGACCTGAGATTGCAGGCCGTGGACGTGAACCAGGTCATCACCGGGATGAGCGACCTGCTGACCCGCACGCTCGGCGGCGTGATTCGGATCGAGCGGCATCTCACGGAAGAGCTTTGGGCCGCCATGGTCGACCCGGACCAGCTCGAACTGGCCATCCTGAACCTGTGTATCAATGCCCGCGATGCCATGGCCGAGAACGGGGTTCTCACCCTGTCGACGCGGAAAGAGGCCGTCGAGGAAGGCCGGATCACCGATCTCACCAGCGGGGATTATGTGGTTATCTCGGTTGTAGATACCGGCAGCGGCATTCCGCCCGAGGTGTTGGCGCGGGTGCTGGAGCCCTTCTTCACCACAAAGGAGGTGGGCAAGGGGACAGGCCTGGGCCTTCCCATGGTCTACGGTCTGGCGCAGCAATCCGGCGGCACGGTCACGATACAGAGCACGGTTGGCGTCGGCACGACGGTGGAACTCTATCTCTCACGCGCCGTGGAGGCACAGGACGACAGGCACCAGGAGGAGCAGTCCATCGCCCACGATGCTCCCAAGGTCCGTATCCTGCTCGTTGATGACGATGCGGAAGTTCGCACGGTGACGGCGGCCTACCTTAGCGAGATGGGCCACCGGGTCGTGGAAGCAGCCGACGGATCCTCAGCCCTGGACATTCTGAAGGCCGACGACCACCTCGACGTGCTGATCGCTGACTTTGCCATGCCGGGCATGACCGGAACCGACCTCGCCTGCAAGGCCCGTGAAGTCCGTCCCGACGTCGGCATCCTGCTCGTGACCGGATACGCCGATCCCAAGCGCGTTCCGGACGGATATCTGATGCTGCACAAGCCGTTCAGCCGCGCCGACCTCGCCACGAAGGTCAGCGAGGCCACCGGGCAAAAGCAGCGATGATGGCTCTCCCAGCCTGACGGATCCCTTGCCCGATTGTGGACAAACCTGCCCTGGACGACCACTGACCCTATACTGGTAAGAATCGCGGAAATTTGACCGTTAAAAGCCATCTTTCAGGCTGCCCCACGGGCAGAAAATGGTTAATTTCCTCTAAAAATTATCCATTGTTGCATCGACAGATTGACAATATCGGGGCTTCGCACCTTAACTCCGTCACAGAACGGCCATGAGTAGAGCCGTCTCAGAGGACCAAAGGTAATGAAAAAATCAGCCCTTTTCGCAGCCATCTGCGTTCCGGCCTTCCTGGCCGCCGCTCCGCTGGCCGCCAAGACCCTCGTTTACTGCTCCGAAGGCAGCCCGGAGAACTTCTACCCCGGCATCAACACCACCGGCACCTCGTTCGACGTGAACGAGCACATCTACGACAACATCGTGGATTTCGAGCGCGGCGGCACCAAGGTCGTTCCGGGCCTGGCCGAGAAGTGGGACATTTCGGCTGACGGCACGGTCTACACCTTCCATATCCGCAAGAACGCGAAGTTCCACTCCAACAAAGGCTTCAAGCCAACCCGCAACGTGAACGCCGACGACATCGTATTCATGTTCGAGCGTCAGTGGAAGGAAGAGAATCCTTACTTCAAGGTCACGAGCCCGAACCACTCCTACTTCACCGACATGGGCATGCCCAAGCTGCTGAAGTCGGTCGAGAAGGTTGACGACTACACCGTCAAGATCACGATCAACCAACCTGAGGCTCCGTTCCTCGCCAATCTCGCGATGCAGTGGGCTGGCGTGCAGTCGAAGGAATATGCCGATGCGATGCTGAAGGCCGGCACCCCTGAAAAGGTCGACCAGGACCCCATCGGCTCCGGCCCGTTCTTCCTGGTGCAGTACCAGAAGGACGCCATCGTTCGCTTCAAGGCTTTCCCTGAATATTGGGGCGGCAAGGCGAAGATCGACGATCTCGTGTTCGCCATCACGCCTGATGCTTCCGTCCGCTGGGCGAAGCTCCAGAAGGGCGAATGCCACGTCATGCCGTACCCGAACCCGGCTGACCTCGAGGCCATCAAGAAGGACACGAACGTCACGCTGATGGAACAGCCTGGCCTCAACGTTGGCTATCTGGCGTACAACACCACCAAGAAGCCCTTCGACGATGTACGCGTCCGCAAGGCGCTCAACATGGCGATCGACAAGAAGGCCCTCGTCAAGGCGATCTACCTCGACTCGGGCGTGCCCGCCACCAACCCGATCCCGCCGACGATGTGGTCGTACAACAAGTCCATCAAGGACGACGAGTACAACCCGGAAGCGGCCAAGAAGCTCCTGGCAGAGGCCGGCTATCCAAATGGCCTCGAAACCGACCTGTGGGCTATGCCCGTCCAGCGCCCATACAACCCGAACGGCAAGCGCATGGCCGAGCTGATGCAGGCCGACCTGGCCAAGGTCGGCGTGAAGGCCGAGATCAAGTCCTATGAGTGGGGCGAGTATCGTAAGCGCGCCCAGGCTGGCGAGCACCAGACAGTGCAGCTCGGCTGGACCGGCGACAACGGCGATCCGGATAACTTCCTGCACACCCTGCTCGGCTGCGCCTCGGCACAGAGCGCCTCCGGCTCGAACGTTGCGAAGTTCTGCTATAAGCCTTTCGACGATCTGGTCACCAAGGCGAAAGTCGTGACCGATCAAGCTGAGCGCACGAAGCTCTACGAGCAGGCCCAGGTGATCTTCAAGGAGCAGGCTCCCTGGTTCACCGTGGCTCACGCCGTGCAGCTGAAGCCGGTCCGCAAGGAAGTCGTCGACTTCAAGCTCTCGCCTTTCGGTCGCCACACCTTCTACGGCGTGGACATCAAGGGTAAGTAAGGCTTTTCCATTGGCCTCCGGCGGAGCAGTCTCTGGCTGCTCCGCCTTTTTCCGTTTTTAAGACATGATCCGCTTCATCCTCACACGTCTGAGTCTCCTCATTCCGACCTTCATCGGAATTACGCTGGTGGCTTTCTTCCTAATCCGGCTCGTCCCTGGCGACCCGATCGAAACCATGGCCGGTGAGCGCGGCATCGATCCTGCGCGTCACGAGCAGTTGAAAAAGGATTTCGGCTTTGATCAGCCCCTGCTGGTCCAGTATGGAATCTATATCAGCCGCGTCCTGCAAGGTGATCTCGGCAAATCGATCGTCACGCGCGAATCCGTCCTGACAGAATTTCAGAGCCTATTCCCGGCAACGGTCGAATTGGGCGTCTGCGCCATTCTGTTTGCCTTGCTGCTCGGGATTCCGGCCGGCATTCTGGCAGCCACACGGCGAAATTCGATCTTCGATCACGGCGTAATGGGCTTGTCCCTCACCGGTTATTCCATGCCGATCTTCTGGTGGGGCCTGATCCTCATTCTGCTGTTCTCCGTACAGCTCGGATTGACACCGGTTTCCGGCCGCATCGATGTTCTCTATTATATCGAACCGGTGACAGGCTTCCTGTTGATCGACTCTCTCCTGTCGGAGGATGAGGGAGCGTTCCTCTCAGCATTCGAGCACCTGATCCTGCCGACTATCGTTCTCGGGACCGTGCCGCTTGCGGTCATTGCCCGCATGACGCGCTCGGCCATGCTCGAGGTTCTGGGAGAGGACTACATCCGTACGGCGAAAGCCAAGGGTCTTTCGCGTTTTCGCGTGATCGCCCTCCATGCCCTGCGCAATGCCATGATTCCGGTTGTGACCGTGATCGGCCTGCAGGTGGGCGTGCTCTTCACCGGCGCCATCCTGACCGAGACGATCTTCTCCTGGCCGGGCATCGGCAAGTGGCTGATCGAGGCGATCTTCCGCCGCGATTATCCTGTCCTCCAAGGGGGCCTCCTGCTCGTTGGCGCCATCGTCATGAGTGTGAATCTGCTTGTCGATTTGACTTATGGCCTCATCAATCCGCGCATTAGGCATACGCGATGACCACTGAAACCATGGAAGCTCCGGCTGTCGCCGCGCCGACGGCCACCCCTCCCCATCCTTTGCGCGAGTTCTGGGGCTATTTCAGCGCCAATCGAGGAGCCGTTGCCGGCCTTTTCGTAATCGTTGGCGTGGTGCTGATCGCTCTCCTCGCGGATGTGGTGGCCCCCCACTCTCCTTACATCACGGACACGACAATCGCCCTGAAGCCGCCATTCTGGCAGGAGGGCGGATCGATCGCCTATCCTCTCGGCACGGATCCGATCGGACGCGATATGCTCTCGCGTCTCATCTACGGCGCGCGCCTCTCGCTGCTGATCGGCATCGTCGTCGTGATGGTCTCGATTGTTGTCGGCACAATCCTCGGCCTCATCGCCGGCTATGTGCGCGGCGTGACCGAGATCGCAATCATGCGCCTGATGGACATCATCCTTACCCTGCCAAGCCTTCTGCTCGCAATCGTGATCGTGGCGATCTTAGGTCCCGGCCTCATGAACTCGATGATGGCGGTAGCGTTGGTGATCCTGCCGCATTACGTGCGCCTTGCACGCGCGGCCGTCATCACCGAGGTTTCGAAAGATTACGTGATGGCCGCTCGCGTCAGCGGTGCCGGACCCTTGCGCCTGATGTTCAAGGAAGTGCTGCCGAACTGCACAGCGCCCCTGATCGTGCAAGCCTCGCTCGGCATCTCCACAGCGATCCTGGATGCCGCCGCGCTCGGCTTCCTCGGCCTTGGCGCGCAGCCGCCCTCCCCCGAATGGGGAACCATGCTGGCCGATGCCCGCGAGTTCGTGCTCCGCGCCTGGTGGGTCGTGACCTTCCCGGGCCTTGCCATCCTCATCACGGTGCTTGCCTTCAACCTGCTGGGCGACGGTCTGCGCGACGCCTTCGATCCGAAACTGAAGAGGTCCTGATCATGGCACTTCTTGAAATCGAGAATCTCGTCGTCGAGTTTCAGACCTCCGGCGGCATGTTCCGGGCGGTCGACGGCGTGTCGCTCAAGGTTCACGAGCGCGAGGTCCTGGCGATCGTGGGCGAGTCGGGCTCGGGCAAATCCGTGTCGATGCTCGCAGTGATGGGCCTCCTGCCGTGGACGGCGAAAGTCACGGCCGACAAGATGACCTTCAATGGTCGCGACCTTCTGACGTTGTCCGATTCCGAGCGCCGCAAGATCGTCGGCAAGGATATCGCGATGATCTTTCAGGAGCCGGTGGCAAGCCTCAATCCCTGCTACACGATCGGCTTCCAGATCGAGGAAGTGCTGCGCTTCCACCTCGGCCTCGGGCGGAAGGAGCGGCAGGCGCGTGCCATCGAGTTGCTGACCGCGGTCGGCATCCCGGATCCCGCCGAGCGCCTGGAATCGTTCCCGCATCAGATGTCTGGCGGTCAATGCCAGCGCGTGATGATCGCCATGGCCATCGCCTGCAACCCGAAGCTCCTGATCGCCGACGAGCCGACCACCGCGCTCGACGTCACGATCCAGAAGCAGATCCTCGACCTTCTCGTGAAGCTTCAGGCCGAGCACGGGATGGGCATGATCATGATCACCCACAACATGGGCGTGGTCGCAGAGACCGCCGACCGTGTCGTGGTTCAGTACAAGGGCCGCAAGATGGAAGAGGCGGACGTTCTGTCGTTGTTCGAGAACCCGCGCAGCAACTACACGAAGGCGCTTCTCGCCGCCCTGCCCGACAATGCGACGGGCGATCGCCTGCCTACCATCGCGGATTATTTCAAGGACGGAAGCGAGATCTCCGGAGCAGCCGTATCATGAGTGTCGTTCTCGAAGCCCGGAACATCGTCCGGGATTACCACATGCCCGGAGGCCTCTTCTCCAAGGGCAGGACCGTTCATGCCGTGAAGGGCGTGAGCTTCACGGTCGAAAAGGGCAAGACCCTTGCCATCGTCGGCGAGAGCGGCTGCGGCAAGTCTACGCTGGCACGCATTCTGACGCTGATCGACCCTGCGACCTCCGGCGATCTCCTCATCCAGGGGAAGAAGGTCGACATCGCAAAGGGAGACTTGACGAAGGACCTGCGGCGCGAGGTGCAGATCGTCTTCCAGAACCCTTACGGCTCACTCAATCCGCGCCAGAAGATCGGTGACGTGTTGGCGACACCCTTGGTGATCCACGGCAACGTCTCGGCAGGCGAGCGCCGGGATCGGGCCATGGCGATGCTGAAGAAGGTCGGGCTCAGTGAAGAGCATTACGGCCGTTATCCGCACATGTTCTCCGGCGGCCAACGGCAGCGCATCGCGATCGCGCGGGCGCTTATGCTCAACCCGAGCCTGCTCGTTCTCGACGAGCCGGTCTCGGCGCTCGACCTTTCGGTTCAGGCGCAAGTGCTCAATCTGCTGGCGGATCTCCAGGACGAGTTCAACCTCACGTATGTCTTCATCAGCCACGACCTGTCAGTGGTTCGCTACATCGCCGATCATGTGATGGTGATGTATTTCGGCGAAGCGGTGGAGTACGGCACCCGAGACCAGGTGTTCACCGATCCGAAGCACGACTACACCAAGACGCTGTTTGCCGCGACGCCGCGTGCGGACCCTGCGAGCATTAAGGCGCGACTGGCCCGGAAGAACGCGGCCTGACGGAAGCAGACTTAAAGCCTCGGACCCAAAAGTGGACTTGCACTTTTGGAATCAATCCGACGCTTTCTTCTTGATGAGAGCATCAAGCTGGCAACGGCAGCCGTTTGGCTGCCGTTGTCTTATCGGCACTCGCCGAATCCACAGCTTCCGGCAGCTTCTCCTCGCCGGTCGCCACCTTCAGGCACTGCACCACCGTATCGCGCAGGGACGAGACGTAGTGATCGGCGCCGAGCGTAGCGCGCATGGTTTCGCTTTTCAGCACCGCATCCTCCGCAGGCCAAAGGCCGACCAGGGTCGGAGCCTTGGCCTTCTGCTTCAGCCGCCGCAGCAAGTAGCGCAGATGCGCCGGCGTGCCGCTGATCTCCAGATAGCTGATGCACACCATCTGCACGCCGGTCATATCGAGGTTGAATATCTGCCTGCGCGACACGGCCTCATGCGGCACCACACGCGTGCCGAGCCCGTGCTTGCTCAGGAGCTGCGCCAGCATCTCGGAAGCCGCCTCGTCGAGAGGTCCGCGACCTGCGACGCACAGCACCGCTCCCTCCGCCCTCCAGGCCTCCGGAATGCGGCTCTCCTCCGGCAAGGACTCGGGCATTGCCGGTTCCTTGTTGACTGGCTTCTCGCTGGCAGGAGCCGCCACCGGATTGTCCTCGGTATCCTCCGGCTCAGGCTCCACATCATCGTGCCCGCCCAGATCCTGCACGAGGGCCCGAATCACATCCTTGACCTGCTCGAGCTGGCGCTGGGTGAGAACGCCGCGCGTCGCATCGTTGGCCGCGAGCTGGAGCCCTCTCAGGGCAACTTCATCGTAATAGGACGTCAGCGAGCGTTCCTTCAGGAGGACTTCCGCAGACTCCAACGATTCGTCCGGGTCGCCGGCGAGCATGCGTTGATAGAGGTTCTCGGCCGGCGTCAGGGCAGGCCTGTCGCCAAGCAGCACGTCGAGAAACTCGAGCCGTTCCACATGCCGACCCAGCACCACGAGGCAGAGAGTGAGGGGCGTTGCGATGAGGAGGCCGACCGGTCCCCACATCCAAGTCCAGAAGATGGCCGAGATAACGACCGAGAAGGGGGAAAGACCTGTGCTCTGCCCATAGACGATAGGCTCGACCACATGCCCCATCAGGGGTTCGCCGATGGCGTACAGCGCAAGCGTCATGAGGGCCATGGACCAGCCGGGATCGACGGAAGCGGCCAGCAGGATCGGCGGCACGGCAGCGAGAAACGACCCGATATAGGGCACGAAGCGCATGAGGGCCGCAAAGACCCCCCACAGGATCGGGCTCGGGACCCCGATCAGCCAGAGGCCAGCCGCTGCCACGACGCCGAAAGATGCATTCAGCGCGAGCTGGGTCAGGAAGTAACGGCTGAGGCGCCGGGCGGCATCGTCCATGGCGGCTGTGGCGCGATGCAGGTCGCTGGCTCCGAACAGGCGGATCATCCGGTCACGCAAATCCTCGCGCTGCATCAGGATGAAGACCAGAACGACGAATACGATGCCCATGGTGGCCAAAGGCTCGAGCAGGGGCAAGAGCACATTGCGAGCGACTTGGGCCGGGGTTGGATCCGGCTCGTGCACCTCCACCGGAAGAGGGTTCGGCTCCGCAGGCGGCGGGGGCGTAGCGACACTGGGAGACGCCGGCGCCTTCTGTTCCGGCGGCGGCTCCGCGACGGCCTGATCGAAACGGCGGCCGAAATCCTTCAGGAGCGCCGGCAGCTTGCCGAGAGAGCCCTCGCGCAGGTGGCCGATCTTGGTCTCGATCGTGCTCTGATAGCGCGGCAGATCGGACGCCAGACCCGCCACCTGGAAGCCGATGACGGTGGCCAGGGACACGATGATCCCTAAAGCCACCAGCACGGCAATGATGACGGCGGGCACCCGGCCGAGGCGCCACCGGCGCAACAGCTCGACGAAGGGCGCGAGCACGAACGCCAGCAGGATGGCGAGCACCACGGGCAGGAACACCTCGCGCCCGACATAGAGCGCAGCCAGCACGACAACACACACGGCCAGGGTCAACAGGCCGGAGAGCCCCGGAACGCCCGGGGGCTGGATCTCCGTCTCCGGAGGGGGCGCAGGGGTAGGTGCGGGGCGCATTCAGGTGATCTCTGCAGGCCAGCGAGACAATCCCGCTGGCCTGCAAACAACGTGCTCAAGCCTGAAACGATCCTTAAGCTTGGCCGAAAGCTTGTCCGCTCGAAATGCTGGGACCTTTTGCCATCTGCAAGCGGCAGGCATGCGCACCCATCTCAAGGGTACGAAATTCCCGCCGAGCGGCTCCAATCTCCCATGTCGATCACCAGACGCAACCTTCTGATCGGGGCAGCCCTTGCTGTCTCTTCCAACGCTCAGGCCCAACAGGACAAGTCTCTCTCGATGCCCCTCACCGCACAGCGCAACGCGTTCAAGAGCGGCGGCAAGGCGATTGCCGTCGAAACCTTTCAAGGGCCCGGCGCCTCACCCCGCCCCACGCTCCTCATGCTGCATGGAGCCGATGGCTTGGGCTATAACGGCCAGTATCGCGAAGCGGCCCGCACAGTGGCGGCCGCGGGCTATCAGGTTCACCTGGTCCACTATCTCGACCGTACGGGCGAGAAGCGGGCTTCGTTCGGCACCCTGTTCCAGAACTTCATGCCGTGGATGAGCACGGTCCAGGATGCACTCGCCTTTGCGGCAAAGCATCCGGGCGCCGACCCGAGCCGTATCGGCATCGTGGGCATTTCCCTGGGCGCAGCCTTGGGGCTCGCCGTGTCGAGCACCGATCCGCGCGTGAAGGCGCTGGTGAACTATTTCGGCCCCCTGCCGCAGGGCGCGATCGCCACCACGTCGCGGCTGCCGCCGACCCTGGTGCTGCACGGCTCGGCCGATCCCATCGTGCCGGTGGCCAATGCCTATGCGGTGGAAGCCCTGCTGCGCCAGCAGAACGTGCCGCACGAGGTGAAGGTCTATCCCGGTCAGGGGCACGGCTTCAGGGGCGCGGCGGAAGAGGATGCAACGCGCAGGGCACTGGCTTTCCTGCAGCGCCACCTTGCGGGCAGCCGAGCGTCGATGGAGGCAGGCCCTCTTTCCGTCGACGGCTGACACGACTAAGACTTGAGGTCACTTCATCAATAGGCAGGAGCAACCATGACGGCTTCCGACGCGGCCCTCGCGGGCAATCCCCTTCTCACGCAGTGGTCGACCCCATTCGGTCTACCGCCCTTCGAGAGCATCGCACCGGAGCATTACAGGCCCGCCTTCGACACCGCGCTCGCCGAGCAGCAAGCGCAGATTGCGGCGATCGCCGAGAGCACGGAAGCTCCCTCCTTCGCCAACACCATCGAGGCCCTGGAGCGCAGCGGCCGGACGCTCAAGAAAGTGGGCGGCGTGTTCTTCAACCTCGCCGGCTCGCACACCAACGACGCGCTGCAAGCCATCGAGCGCGAGATGGCGCCAGTTCTGGCCAAGCACCGCAACAGCATCTTCATGAACGAGGCGCTCTACAGGCGCGTGGCCGCGCTCTACGACAGGCGCGAGAGCCTCAGCCTCGATCCTGAGCAGATGCGCGTTCTCGACCGCTATCACACCATCTTCGTGCGCGCCGGCGCCAAGCTCGGGACTGAGGAGAAGAAGCGCCTCGCCGCGATCACCGAGCGGCTTGCGAGCCTCGGCACGCAGTTCTCGCAGAACGTGCTGGCGGACGAGAAATCCTATCAGCTCGTTCTCGACGGCGAGGCGGATCTCGAAGGTCTGCCCTCCTTCCTGCGCGAGGCAGCCGCCCAGGCTGCCGAAGAGCGTGGGCTCAAGGGCAAATATGTCATCACGCTGTCCCGCTCTAGCATCGAGCCGTTCCTGCAGTTCTCCAAGCGGCGCGACCTGCGCGAGCAGGCCTTCAAGGCCTGGGCAGCGCGCGGCGACAATGGCAATGCGACCGACAACAAGGCCATCATCGCCGAGACGGCGTCCCTGCGTGCCGAGCGGGCGAAGCTTCTCGGCTACGAGACCTTCGCGGACTTCAAGCTCGCCGACACGATGGCGAAGACGCCCGACAACGTGCTGAAGCTCCTGAACGACGTGTGGACACCGGCCCGCGCCCGTGCGGAGTGGGAGCGCAACGACCTGCAGGCGCAGGCGCAATCCATCGGCGACAACATCGCCATCGAGCCGTGGGACTGGCGCCATTATGCGGATCAGGTCCGCATGGCGCGCCACAATCTCGATGAGGCTGTCATCAAGCCCTACTTCCAGCTCGACCGCATCATCGAGGCCTCCTTCGAGACGGCGCATCGACTCTTCGGCCTGAGCTTCCAGGAGTTGAAGGATTTCCCGAAGTATCATCCCGATATCCGCGCCTGGAAGGTGGTGGATGCCGGTGGGCAGGATATCGGTACCTTCATCGGCGATTATTTCGCGCGCTCGTCGAAGCGCAGCGGCGCTTGGATGAGCGCCTTCCGCTCGCAGGAACGGCTCACCGGCGACATTCGCCCGATCATCGTCAACGTGATGAACTTCGCGAAGGGCGGCACAGGCGAGCCGTCGCTCCTCAGCTTCGACGATGCACGCACGCTGTTCCATGAATTCGGTCACGGCCTGCACGGTCTCCTCTCAAACGTGACCTATCCGCTTCTGGCGGGCACGGCCGTGTCGACGGACTTCGTGGAGCTTCCCTCGCAACTCTATGAGCACTGGCTGTCGCAGCCCGATATCCTTCGCCGCTACGCAACCCATTACCGGACGGGCGAGCCGATCCCGGAAGAACTGCTTGAGCGTCTCATGGCGGCGCGCAACTTCAACCAGGGTTTCGCCACGATCGAGTATCTCGCCTCGGCCTTCGTCGATCTCGAACTGCATCGCCGCAAGGATCTGAGCAATCTCGACGCATCCGCCTTCGAGGCTGAAACGCTGAAGAAAATCGGCATGCCGCGCGAGATCATCATGCGCCACCGCACGCCGCATTTCACGCACGTGTTCTCGGGCGACGGCTATTCGTCAGGCTATTACAGCTATCTCTGGTCGGAGGTGCTCGACGCGGATGCCTTCACGGCTTTCGAGGAAACGGGCGATGCCTTCAACCGCGATATGGCCGATAAGCTGAAACGCTTCATCTACTCCGCCGGTAACCTGCGCGATCCAGCCGAGGCCTACACGGCCTTCAGGGGACGCTTGCCAACGGCAGACGCTCTCCTGGCCAAGCGCGGGCTAGTCGGTGCAGGTGCGGATGCTTGATGGAGAACAGTGGCGGGCTCGAAGAGCCCGTCACGCCAGACTGGCGGCCTCGCGTGTTCGCCTCGGCAGGTGAAGCCGGATTCGAATGCTGCGGGAACTATCCTTCGGGGTTACCTCGGAAGAGGCGAGCGGGCGCAGGATGCTTTTCAGGAAAACCATTCCCTTGGGATCGATTTCCAAGGCCTTCGCATCGAGCACCGGCATGGGCGCCCTCCCCTACTGTTTGTGTTTGTCTGGAAACGCAACGCCTACAAAGAAGAACCCGCACACATGAGCAAAGTTCCTTGCATCAGCGAGTGAACCTCAGCTCGCTGATCTGGCGCGACACCTGTCCTGGCATCAGTAGAGACGACGGAAAATGGGCTTTATTGGGGCTGTCGGGGAAGCGCTGCGGCTCCAGGCAAAGCCCTCCATGCCGGCTGTACTTCACCCCATCCAGGCTCTGTACTGGCATGTCCATCAGGTGCCCGTCATAGAACTGAACGCCGGGCTCCGTGGTCCAGAGTTCCATGGACACCCCGCTCTTCATCGACGCGACGGTCGCGGCGTGGCGAATGTCCCCGTAGGGTCCATGAAGCACGTAGTTGACGTCGTAGAGAATGCGCTCCTGCGTGAACTCGGCCGCGCCGATAGGCCTCAAGGTGGTGAAGTCGTAACCGGTATTCGCCACGCGTCGGATCTCTCCCGTGGGAATGAGATCCGGGCGGGTCGGCGTGGTGTAGTCGGCGGCGATCATCAGGTGGTGCGCAAGAATGTCCGCGCTGCCATCGAGGTTGAAATAGCCGTGGGTGGTGAGGTTTACCGGCGTGGGCTGGTCACAGGTGGCCTCCAGCATGATCCGCAAGCCGCATGAGGGCAAGAGCGTATAGGTGCAGGTGGCCACAAGCCGGCCCGGATAACCCATGTCGCCATCCTCCGATACGAGGCTCAAGGTGACGCTGGTGGCGCTGTGGTCAATGATGCTCCACAGCCGCGTGCCGAAGCCCATCGTGCCGCCATGGAGTTGATTGCGGCCCTCATTGGCGTCGAGACGATAGGTCTCTCCGTCTAGGGTGAAGCACGCGCCTCCGATGCGATTGGCGTGGCGCCCGACGATGGCGCCGAAATAGGGGGAATGGGCGACGTAATCCTCGACGGAATTGAGCCCGAGTACCACGCGCTGCTGGCCTGCCGCGGCGGGCACGACGAGATCGCGCACCACGGCGCCCCAGGTCAGGACCTTCATCTCCATGCCGTCAGGGCCTGTGAGCGAAACCTGCAGAACATCCTGCCCGTTGAGGGAGCCGAAGCGCTCGATGCTCATGGTGCCTATCCCTCGAAGATATTGGTTTTAAGCCCGCGGATGCCGCTGGTCTCCACCTTGAAGAGGTGGCCCGCCATCACGTCGATATGCGGATCCCGGCCGATGGCCGCGGTGGTGATGTAGAGCGTGGTGAGATCGGGACCGCCGAAGGCGCATTTCGTCACCTGGGCGGTCGGCACCGACACGGTGCGCTCCACCGTGCCATCGGGGGCAAAGCGCGTGATGCGTGAGGCGCCCCAGTGGCAGACCCAAACATGGCCTTCCGCATCGACTGCCATGCCGTCCGGATGGCCCCAGCTCTGCTCGAAACGGGTAAAGTGGCGCGGCTCGCCGATCCGGCCACCGCCCGCGTCGAGGGCGTAGATCGTCTGGCCCGTCGTGTCCGTCGCGTAGATCCTCTGCCCGTCATGGCTGAAGGCCGGACCGTTGGTGACCACGATGCCGGAATGGAACTGGGTCAGCTCCTTGCCGTCCCAGCGCCAGAAGGCCCCGGAGGCATTCTCCTCCTCGTCATCCATGGTGCCGAAATAGATCGCCCCGTCCGGGCCCACATGGCCGTCGTTGATGCGATTATTGGGCTTGTCTTTGTCCGGCGACACGATGGGCTCGACCGCACCGGTCCTGAGATTGAACCGGGCAAGTCCGGACTTGAAGCCGGCGACCACCACATCCTCGTCAGGGGTCAGGGCGATGAATCCGATCCGCTCAGGCGCATCGACACGGAAATGCTCCTTTGTGTCAGGACGATAGCGCCAAACCCCCGGGTTCTTGATGTCGACCCAGAACAGGGTGTTCGAGCGGTGATCCCACACCGGTCCTTCCCCCAGCACACAGGCGCTGGCCACCGCCACATGCGGCGTTTCCGGGTGAACGGCTGGATGGGTCATGGCTTTCCCTTGAATAAGTCTCGTGATGTGCGTCTCGCTCTGCCGGTAACTCCGGCGGCGTCCGATGGGTCCGTCAGGTTACGCGCTCTCCGCGATGCGGCGCGCCAGCCTCACGAGGCTCAGGTCCGACCCGGCAGGCCCCATCAGGGACAGCCCCAGCGGAGCGCCCAACCGGGAGGCGAGCGGGATCGACACCTGCGGCAGGCCGGTCAGCACCGACAGGCAGAGCAGGTTCAGAGCGTTGTTGCGGTAATCGTTCAGCGATTCGTCGCTCTCGGTGAGGAGCGGGGCGATGTCGGGCATGGTCGGCAGGATCAGCACCGCATCCGTGCCGAGCAGAGCGTTGAACCGCTTGCGGAACGCGGCGCGAATCACCTGGGCTTCCGTGAACTGGCTATCGGTCACGGCTTTCGAGAATTCGAACCGGTCGGCTACGCCAGGGCCGAGGGGCGGATTGTAGCGCTCGATCATCGGTCCATCGACCGCCCAGGCCTCCCGGCTCTGGATGTAGCGCATGGCCCAGTAGAGCGCCGTGAAGCCCTCGGTCGCCACATCGGCCTCCTGCGCCTCGCCCAGCACCGCTTCGGTCTGGCGCAGGGCCGGCGCGAGCGCCTCCCGCACTGGCCCGTGGAGCAGTCCGAAGGCGTCCCGCGCCAGGAGCACCCGACGCTTCTGCGGCAGGGGCGTCGCATCTTCGCCCAGCAGCACCGCGCCGACCCGTTCGAAGGTGGCGCCATCCCGGGTGAAGTAGCCGCAGGTGTCGAAGGACGGAGCCAGATCGTGGCAGAGTTCGAGACTCACCCGGGCATGGGTCGGCCGGATGCCGAAGAGGCCGCAATGGTTGGCCGGCGCCCGCACGGAGCCGCCTGTATCGGTGCCCAGCGCAAAATCGCACAAGCCATTCGAGACGGCGGCCGCCGAGCCGGAGGACGATCCTCCAGGGATTCGGTCGGGCGCGCCGCCGTTCACCGGCGTGCCGAAATGGGCGTTCTTGCCGCTCATGGAGAAGGCGAGCTCGTCCGTGATGGTCTTGCCCACGAGCCGCGCACCGGCATCGAGAAGCTTCTGGACGGTCGGCGCCGTCCGGGTCCTGATGCCTGACATGGCGAGCATATGCGGCGATCCCGCACTCGTCGGATAGCCCGCTACATCGAACAGATCCTTGGCCGCGAAGGTCAGGCCGGACAGCGGCCCTGCTGGCGCATGGGGAACCGAAACGGCCGGATAGGGCATGAAGGCATGGGCGGGATCATGGTCAAGAAGCATGGCTCTGCTGCGCTTGGAGGAACAGAAAGAACCGCGAATGTGTCATCCTCTCCCGGTGAGGGGCAAGGCAGGATTTCGCGAACCTTGGCAGTTTGTGTCTTTCTTCTCGGCCCAGTTGGCCCTAAATCCTCGCACGTTCTCGATTGAAGGGATGCCGTGATGGCGACAACATCGACGATCCGCTGGCTGGCTTTTGGAGCGGCTCTTGCCCTCGGGGCTCCGGCGGCTCAGGCGCAGCAGGCCCCGATCAAGATCGGCGAACTGAATTCCTATGCGCAATGGGCGGCCTTCACCGTTCCCTACCGCAACGGCTGGCAGATGGCCTTGGACGAGATCAACGCTAAGGGCGGCGTGCTCGGCCGCAAGATCGAGATCGTCTCGCGCGACGACGGCGCCACCACGGGCAGCGCCACCCGCGTGGCCGACGAACTCGTAAGCCGCGAGGGCGTTTCGCTGCTCTTCGGTTCGTTCCTGTCCAATGTCGGCGTCGCCATGGCCGACTACGCCAACCAGAAGAAGATCGTCTATATCGCGGCCGAGCCGCTCACCGATGCCGTGACGATGGCTCAAGGCAACCGCTATACCTTCCGCATCCGGCCCAACAACTTCATGCAGGTCGGCATGCTGGTGGATCAGGCCAAGGCCTCCGGGGCCAAGCGCTGGGCCATCGTGGCGCCGAACTACGAGTACGGCCAGTCGGCCGCCGCCGTGTTCAAGCGCCTGATCCAGGAGCGTGTGCCCGGCGCCCAGATCGTCGCCGAGCAGTACCCGGCCCTCGGCAAGATCGAGGCGGGCGCCACCGCGTCCGCGATCGAGCAGGCAAAGCCCGACGGCATCTTCAACGTACTCTTCGGCCCCGACCTCACCCAGTTCGTGCGCGAGGGCAACACCCGCGGGCTCTTCGAGGACACGACCGTTCTGTCCCTCCTGACCGGCGAGCCCGAATGGCTCCTGCCGCTGAAGGACGAGGTGCCCGAGGGCTGGACCGTGACCGGCTATCCCTGGGACGAGATCAAGGAGCCCAAGCACAAGGCATTCATCGACGCCTATCGCGCCAAGTACAACGACACGCCGCGCCTCGGCTCGCTTCTGGGCTACATGGTCATGACCATGATTGGCGATTCCATCGAGCGCGCCGGCTCCACGGAGACGGATGCCATCATCAAGGCGCTCGAGGACGCAAAGTTCGACACCGTGATCGGCCCCGTCACCATGCGCGGCATCGACAACCAGGCCACCATGGGCGCCTGGGTCGGCAAGCTCGTGCTGAAAGGTGCAGCTGGGGGCATGACCGACTGGACCTACCAGGACGGCGCCTCGTTCATGCCGACGGAGGCCGAGGTGAAGGCGGTTCGGAAGGACTAGCACATTGCCGGCGCTGGACCCCGCCTTCCTGGCTGTTCAGGCCCTCAGCGGCCTGTCCAGCGCCTCCTCGCTCTTCATCACCGCCTGCGGTCTGACGATCGTCTTCGGCGTCACACGGATCGTGAACTTCGCGCACGGTTCGCTCTACATGATCGGTGCCTATACGGCCGCGACCCTGGTGCCGCGGCTGCTCGAACTCTCCTTCGGGCCCGTCACCTTCTGGGCCGGCATTCTCATCTCGGCCATCATCGTCGGTCTCATCGGCGTGATCATCGAGGTCCTTCTCCTGCGCCGCATCTACGGCGCGCCGGAGCTCTTCCAGCTGCTGGCCACCTTCGGCGTGGTGCTGGTGGTGCAGGATCTCGTGGTGCAGGTCTTCGGCCCGCAGGACATTCTCGGGCCGCGCGCTCCCGGTTTGCGCGCGCCGGTGGAAATCCTCGGACGGCGCTTCCCATCCTACGAACTTGTCTTGATCGCCGCCGGCCCCATCGTGCTGGGGCTCGTATGGCTTTTGTTGCGCAAGACCCGCTTCGGCGTGCTGGTGCGGGCCGCCACGCAGGATCGCGACATGGTGGCATCGCTCGGTGTCAATCAGGCGCTGCTGTTCACAGGTACGCTGTTTCTCGGCGCCTTCCTTGCGGGCCTCGGCGGCGCGCTCCAGATCCCGCGCGTCTCGGCGAATACGGGCATGGATCTGTCCATCATCGCCGAGGCGTTCGTCGTCACGGTGGTCGGCGGCATGGGCAGTGTGCCGGGTGCTTTTCTCGCGGCGCTCATCATCGGGCAGTTGCAGGCCTTCGGCATCCTGATCTTCCCGAAGAGCACCCTCGTCGTCGTCTTCCTGCTCATGGCAGTCGTGCTGGCGATACGGCCGTATGGCTTCTTCGGACGGGCCGAGATCGGCGGCGGAACGCATGCGGTGGGCATCGCCAGTCGCTCTCCCCTGCCCGGTCGTGGTCTCATCCTGCTGATCGTGATCGCTGTTCTTGCCGCCTTCCCGCTGGTGGCAGATGCATATCTCCTAAAGGTCGCCACCGAGATCCTGATCTTCGCGCTCTTCGCCTTCAGCCTGCAGTTGCTCATCGGCGTCGGTGGCATCGTGAGTTTCGGGCATGCGGCCTTCTTCGGTCTCGGCGCCTATGGGGCGGCGCTTGCCGTTAAATGGTACGGGGTCTCGATGGAGGCGGCGCTGCCGCTCGGCCTTGCACTCGCGGCCCTCGGCGCGGGCTTGGCCGGCGCGTTCGTGGTGCGCCTGTCGGGCATCTATCTCGCCATGATGACGTTGGCCGCAGCCCAGATCCTCTATGCGGTCGCGTTCCAATGGGTCGAGGTGACCGGCGGAGATAACGGCATCGTCGGCGTTTGGCCATCATCCTGGGCCAGTGGGCCAATCCCCTATTACCTGCTGACCGCAGCGCTGACCCTCATCACGGTTCTGCTCCTGAAGCGCATCATCGATGCGCCGTTCGGCTATGCCTTGCGCGCTGCCCGCGACTCGGAAGCCCGCGCCGAGGCCATCGGGCTGAAGGTTCGTCAGCATCGCTGGCTGGCCTTCATGATCGCCGGCGCCGCGGCAGGCCTTGCGGGTGGCATCTATGCGTTTTCCCGCGGCTCGGTGGATCCGAGCCTGCTCGGCATCTCCACCTCCGTAGACGCGCTCACCATGCTGTTGCTCGGCGGCATCCAGACCGTGGTGGGGCCGCTTGTGGGCGCCGCCGCCCTGCATGGCTTACGCGATTGGATCATGCCGCTCACGTCGCTCTGGCGCCTGCTCCTGGGCCTGAGCATCATCGCCATGGTGCTCATCTTCCCGCGCGGCCTCGTCGGCACCGTCCGTGACTGGTGGGGGGCGCGGGCATGACGCTTCTTGCCGTGAACGGCCTGCACAAATCCTTCGGCGGCGTGGTGGCGGCCCGCGACGTGACCTTCACGGTGGCGCGCGGCGAAATGCTGGCGATTATTGGACCCAATGGCGCCGGAAAATCCACGGTGTTCAACATGGTCGGTGGCCAGCTGCGCCCGGATCGCGGCCAAGTGCTGCTCGACGGGCAGGACATCACCCACGCCTCGCCGCAAAAACGCTTCCGCCGTGGCGTTGGACGCACCTTTCAGGTGGCGCAGACCTTCCTGTCCATGTCTGCTGCCGAGAACGTCCAGATGGCGCTGATCAGCTGCAACCGGCAGAGCAACGGCCTCTGGCGCCCGGCAAGTGAACGCCACCGCGACAAGGCCGTCGAGCTGCTCTCGCGCGTCGGCATGGCGGAGGCGGCGGATACCCCTTGTTCGGCTCTCGCCTATGGCGACGTGAAGCGGGTGGAGCTCGCCATCGCGCTGGCCGGCCAGCCCAAGCTGCTCCTCATGGACGAGCCCACGGCCGGCATGGCGCCACGTGAGCGGGCAGCGCTGATGGACCTCACGGCCTCCATTGCCGAAGCCCAGGGCATCGGCGTTCTCTTCACCGAGCACGACATGGACGTGGTCTTCGGCCACGCGGCCCGGGTGCTGGTGCTCCTGCGCGGCCAAATCATCGCCGCAGGCACGCCTGACCAGGTCCGGCAGGACGAGCAGGTGAAGCGCGCCTATCTTGGCGACGCGCGCGCCCTGGAGCCCCTGAGAGGAGTGAGCCCCGCATGACCGCGCCGCTCCTCGAGGTTTGGAACCTCTGCGCTTTCTACGGCCGCGCCCAGGTGCTGTTCGACCTGACCTTCCGGCTTCAGGCCGGAGAGGTCATGGCCTTAGTCGGCCGCAACGGGGCAGGCAAGACCACTACTCTGAAAGCGATCATGGGGCTGGTCGCGGCCTCGGCCAGGCAGGCTACCTTCAAAGGGCAATCGCTGGCTCGGCTGCCCACCTACAAGATCGCCCGGCTGGGCCTCGGCTACGTGCCCGAGGACCGGCGCATCTTCACGGATCTTACCGTCGAGGAAAACCTGGAAACGGGGCGCCGGCCGGCCCCCGCCGGTCGCTCGCCCTGGACCCCGGAGCGCCTGTTCCGGCTCTTTCCCAACTTGGCCGAGATGCGCACTCGGCGGGGCAACCAAATGTCCGGCGGCGAGCAGCAGATGCTGGCCATCGCCCGCACCCTCATGGGCAACCCGGATGCGATCCTGCTCGACGAGCCCTCCGAGGGCATCGCCCCGGTGATCGTCCAGATGATGGCCGAGGCGATCCGGGCCATGAAGGCGGAGGGGGTGGCCGTGCTGCTCTCCGAGCAGAACTGGGCTTTTGCAGCCGGCATCAGCGACCGGGCCTGCGTGATCGAGCGCGGCGAGATCCGCTTCCAGGGCTCCATGGCCGAGCTCATGGCGAACGAGGCCCTGCAGGCGGAGACGCTGGGGGTCTAAGCGGGAAACAAACGAGGCCCTTAAACCATTGACGGGGCGGACCGAAAGTCCGATATCCAGCCCATCGGCGCACCCTCCTGCGCCCCATCCCAGAATCCACACGAAGGAATTCCCGCTTCATGGGCGTCATCCATGTGACCGACCGGGCCGGCCAGCGCCACACCCTCGACGCCATCGAGGGCTGGCGGGTCATGGAGATCATCAGGGATTGGGGCCTGCCCATCGAGGGCCTGTGCGGCGGAGCCTGCGAATGCGCCACCTGCCATGTCTTCGTGGCCGAGGAGTGGATGGACAAGCTCTTTCCTCCCACGGACGAGGAGGAGGACCAGCTCGACACGGTGGTGACGAAGCCGAGTTCCCGCCTGTCCTGCCAGATCCTGTGGACCCCCGAACTCGACGGCCTGGAAGTCACCCTGGCCCCTACGGGCGACTGACCGCCAAGCATTTTCAGGCGAAGCGGATCCCGGTTCGCCGCCCGAAAATGCGTCAATAAGAGACCTGCGGAACAGATGAGGATCCGCTAGATCCTCATCTGTTCCGCCTGCCACATTGCCAAGACGGAGAGGCCATGCTTTCGAAACGGCCTCTCGAAGGAGCCTGTTTATGACCGACCATATCGAAACCGACGTCGTCATCATCGGTGCCGGGCCCGTGGGCCTGTTCGCGGTGTTCGAACTGGGCCTCCTCGACATCAAATGCCATCTCATCGACATTCTGCCGAAAGTGGGCGGTCAATGCGCCGAGCTCTACCCTGAGAAGCCGATCTACGACATCCCGGGCTTCCCGATGGTGACGGGCCAGGGGCTGGTCGACAACCTGATGGCGCAGATCGAGCCGTTCAACCCCACCTTCCACCTCAACGAGATGGTGGAGAGCCTGGAATCCATCGGCACGCCCGAGGCGCCCCTGTTCCGGGTCAGGACCTCCGAGAACGGCACCACGTTCGTGTGCAAGTCGGTGATCATCGCGGCCGGCGGCGGCTCGTTCCAGCCCAAGAAGCCCCCGATCGACAACATCGAAGCCTACGAGGGCACGAGCGTGTTCTATGCCGTGCGCAAGATGGAGATGTTCCGGGGCAAGAAGGTGCTGATCGTCGGTGGCGGCGATTCCGCCCTCGACTGGACCGTGAACCTGCAGCCCATCGCCAAGCGCCTCACCCTGCTCCACCGCCGTGACGCCTTCCGCGCCGCACCGCATACGGTCGAGAAGATGCGCTCGCTCGTCGCCTCCGGAGACATGGACCTTCACCTCGGACAGGTGAGCGCGATCAAGGGCGACAATCACGTGCTGGAAGGCGCCGTGATCCGCAAGGACGACGGCTCGGAGCACTTGGTCGATTGCGACGTGATGCTGCCCTTCTTCGGGCTCACCATGAAGCTTGGGCCCATCGCCGATTGGGGCCTGAACCTGCACGAGAACCTCGTCCCGGTCGATACGGAGAAGTTCGAGACCAACGTTCCCGGCATCTTTGCCATCGGCGACATCAACACCTATCCGGGCAAGCTGAAGCTCATCCTCTCCGGCTTCCATGAAGGCGCGCTGGCGGCGCAGAAAGTGCACCGCTACGTGTATCCGGAGAAGAAGCTCCTGTTCCAATACACGACCTCGTCCACGAGCCTGCAGAAGAAGCTCGGCGTCGCGGCCTAACGATGCTTCCGCAACCGGCTTGCTTCCCCTTGCGAAGCAGGCCGGTTCCTGAAACTCTCGGGCCTATGACAAACGCCACCGATCTCACCCTCGGCCGCCGTGTGATGGCGATGATCGAGGAACTCGCCCAGCACACGGACGAACCCGGCCGTATCACGCGACTTTATCTGTCCCCCGCTCATCGCAAGGCCGCCGAAGCGACGCTCGGCCTGATGCAGGCTGCCGGGCTCGATGCCCATATCGATGCGCTCGGCTCAGTTGTCGGTCGCGTCGAAGGAACTGACCCCGACGCTCCCGCCCTTCTGATCGGCTCCCACATCGATTCCGTCGTCGATGCCGGGCGCTATGACGGCAATCTCGGCGTGGTGCTCGGCATCGCTGCGGTCGAGGCTCTGCGCCGGCAGGGGATCACGCCTTCCTGCCCCATCGAGGTGGTAGCCTTCGGCGACGAGGAGAACGTTCGCTTCCCGACCAACCTCTCCACCTCGTCTGCGCTCGCCGGCCGCTTCAACCCGGCATGGCTCGACGGCCGGGACCAGGACGGCATTGCTTTGCGCGACGCGCTGATTGCTTTCGGAGGAGATCCGAACGGTGCTGCGGCGCTCGCTCGCGACCCGGCGCGTTACCGCGGGTATCTCGAGGTGCATATCGAGCAGGGCCCTCAGCTCGAGGCAAAAGATCTTTCTGTCGGAATCGTGTCCGCCATCAACGGAATCACCCGGGCCCGCGCTTACGTGATCGGCGAGGCAGGACACGCGGGCACCGTGCCGATGACCATGCGCCGCGACGCGCTGGCGGCTGTGGCCGAGATGATCGGGATCGTGGAACGTGCCGGCTCCACGCGCATCGATACGGTAGCGACGGTGGGCGTCGCCCAGGTGCAGCCCGGCGCAATCAACGTCATTCCCGCGCGGGTCGACTTCACCCTCGATGCGAGAGCGCCGGACGATGCGGTGCGCGAGGCCATGGTGCAGGACATCCTGGCCGAGTGTCAGGCGGCGGCGCAAAGGCGCGATGTCGAACTCGTCATCGAACCGTTCATGGACTCGCCCGCCACGCCCATGGACACGGGCCTGATCGAGCTTTTGGAGGCCGCCGTGCGGGGCTTGAACATCGAGCCGCTCCATCTCGCCTCCGGGGCAGGCCACGATGCGGTCGCCATGGCCAATCTCTGCCCCTCGGCCATGCTCTTCGTACGCTGCAAGGGCGGCATCAGCCACAACCCGGCGGAGTCGATCACGGTCGAGGATGCGGATGCGGCTGCGCGCGTTCTGCTCGCGGCGGTGAAGCAGGTCGCCGCGTGAGATCCATGCGATGACGCAGACGCCCACAATCGCGTTCGTCGATGACGACTCCGCGCTTCAGAAAGTTGCTGTCGAAGGCATCCGTGGATTCAATGCGGCCCTGTTCCCGGACCATCCGCAAGGCCAGGATCTTGCCATCGCCATCCACGATCCCGAGACCCATGAGCCGGTCGGAGGCCTCTGCGGCCGCACGGCTGGCGGGTGGCTCGCGATCAACTTGCTCTTCGTGCCCGACGCATTGCGCGGCATGGGCCTCGCCACACGGCTCATCGCCATGGCGGAAGACGAGGCGAAGCGGCGCGGCTGTCACGCGGCCTGGCTCGACACGCTCAACCCGCAAGCGCTCCCGCTCTACCAGCGTCTGGGCTATCAGATCTTTGGTGAGCTCAAGGATTATCCTGCAGGCAACAACCGCTTCTTCCTGCAGAAGAAGCTATCGACCATCGCCTGAGCATCATCCTTTCCACTCGTCAGCCAGCACCGCCCAGCGCTCGTGATCGCGCCACTCGCCGTTGATCTTGAGATAGCGCGGCGAGAAGCCCTCCTGGCGGAAGCCCAGGCTCTGCACGAGAGCGCGGGAGGGCTTGTTGGCGGGCTGGATGTTTGCCTCCACCCGATGCAGTCCGAGGCTGTGGAAGGCATGCGTGACCACGAGGCCCACGGCCTCCCTCATCAGCCCGCGCCCGTTCATGCCGGCCATGCCGTAATAGCCCATATAGGCGCTCTGGAAATAGCCACGCACGATCTCGCTGAGGTTCACCACGCCGACGATCCGGCCGCTCTCCCACTCGCGGGCAATGAAGCCGATGGAGCGCTCTCCGTCGCAGCGGGCGAGATAGCCGAGAAAGCTCGGATGATCGCGGCAGGGCGACACCCAGGGCTCGTGCAGCACGATGCTGGCGAGATTGGCCGTCACCAGCTCGGCGCCATCCGAGATCTCGACGGGGCGAATCGTAACGCGTGACAACATGAGGTTCATTCCGGCTTCAGGAACCATGGCATAGACCTGCCGTTGTCGTCAGCCCCTCCTCGAACCATAAGGAATGGACCATGCGCGCCATCATTCTCCCCGCTTTCGCCCTCGCTCTCGGTGCAGGCTTCCTCGCCGCTCCGCAGGAAGCTCATGCGCGTTTCAGCCCCGAGCAGATCCAAGCGCCGTCGCTTGTGGACAATGTCGCCTGCGTGACCCGCCGTTTTCGCACCGTGCAGCCCAACGGCCGCGTGGTTTATCGCACCGTACGCCGCTGCGGCGTTCCTGCCTGGCAGGGCCGGGTGGACCGTTGCCGCACGGTGCGCGAGCGCGTCGTTACGCCGAGCGGACGCGTGATCTACCGCACCATTCGCCGCTGCCGCTGATCGGCATTGCCTCCAACAATCAAAGGCCCGGTGATCCCGGGCCTTTTCGTTTACTCCAGCTCGCCGATGGCGCTCTCAACCGCCTCGACAACCACGCCGGAGCGCACAAGGTCGAGGGCCTGACGCATTTCGGTGGCATACCAGCGGTCGCCGTCGAGGGCTGGCTGGATGACGGCGCGGATTGCTTCCATCGCGGCGCGAGAACCCTTGCCCAGCGGGTGATCACCCGCAAGCGGCTCGACCAGCGTCAGCGCCTGGGCGGCCATCAGGAGTTCGCCCGCCACGATCTGCTCCACGTTCTCCACGATGATGCGCGCCTTTCGCCCGCACCACGTGGAGTTGGAGATGTGATCCTCAGCATTCGACTTGCCGGGAATTGAATCGACCGAGCCCGGTGTCGCGAGCCCGCGGTTTTCCATCACCAGCGCCGACATGGAGCACTGCACGGTGGCAAAGCCCGTGTTGAGCCCGCGCTTGCCGGCAAGCAGGTTGCGCGGCAGCCCATAAGACATGGTAGGATCGATGAGGCGCGCGAGGCGCCGCTCGGAGATGGTGCCGAGATCCGCCATGGCGATGGCGAGAAAATCCATGGCCTGCGCCATGTACTGCCCGTGGAAGTGGCCACCCGAAATCGACACGTAGCCGCCCTGCCCATCGTCGAAGATGAGCGGGTTGTCGGTGGCGGAGTTCATTTCCGTGCTGATGATGCGCTCCACATATTCCAGCGCCTCGATCACCGGCCCATGAACCTGCGGCGTGCAACGCAGGGAGTAGACATCCTGCACGCGCGGCGATGCAGGCCCGCCGGGCTGACGCGGCTCGTCCGGGAAGACGATGTCGCGTGCCGATTGCGAGCAGCGCTTCGTGCCGTCCAGAATGCGCAAGAGATTGCGCGCGACCTTGGCCTGGCCCGGATGCGGACGCGCCTTGTGCACGCGCGGATCGAAGGCAGCCAGCTCGCCGCGCATGGCCTCCAGCGACAGGCACATGGCGATATCGGCGTGCTTGAGCAGGCGGCGCGCGTCGTGGGTTGCGAGAGCACCGAGCGCGAGCGAGGTGGTGGAGCCGTTGATGAGCGCGGACGCATCCTTGGCGCCGAGCTCGAAATCCGGATCGAAGCCCGCGAGACGAATGGCGTCGCGGGCCGGCATGACGCGGCCCTGATAGATCATGTCGGCTTCGTCGAAACCGCAGACGGCACCGGCCATGTGCGCCAGCGGCGCTAGATCGCCCGAGGCGCCGACAGACCCTTTCTGCGGGATCACCGGATGCAGGCCTGCATTGAGGAAGGCAATGAGGCGCTCGACCAGTTCGACCTGCGGGCCGGAATAGTTGGATGCGAAAGCGTTGGCGCGCAGCAGCATCATGGCGCGCGTGACATCCTCGGCGAAGGGCTCGCCAACGCCGGTGGCGTGGGCATAGACGGTCTTGCGCTGGTAGGCGGCCATGTCGCTGATGAGGACGCGCTGGTCCTTGAACAGGCCGACGCCGGTGTTGAAGGCATACATGAGCGGCGCGTCGTCATGCATCCAGGTGCGGTCGATGTAATCGCGCGTCGCGGCGATCCTCTCGCGGGCTTCCTGAGCCAGGGCTGCCTGAGCATAGGCCCCTTGAGCATCGCGGCGCGCCACGCGCACCACGTCCTGAATGCCGAGAGTGGCCCCGTCGAGCTTGACCGTCATCGCTGTACCTCACGTTGAAGCAAAAGGGATACCGGGGGTTCATGCCCGGTGCAACCGCCACTTCACGGCGATATTCCCGACGTCATCCCGGACGCCGCAGGCGATCCGGGATCGGGCAAACCAGCCCAGCACTGTCATCCCGGGGCTGCGCAGCAGAGCCCGGGATCCATAACCACGACTGTGCAGAACGAGGCGCAACGCTGCTCACCCTCCTTGAGGCGTTGGCGGTTATGGATCCCCGCCTGCGCTGGGATGACAGTTGAGGTTCGGGCGCTCCGTCCTACGCACGATCCCGGATCGGCTCCGCCGTCCGGGATGACGCTGGTGGGGTGTCAAAGAGCCAGCACATGTGGGCCCGCAGCTTTGTGCTGCGAGCCTGTGCGGTGATCGAGGGTGGCGCGACAGGCAGCCCGGCTCGATGATGGGTGGTGAAAGGAAGAGCCGAGGTGCCTCTTCGCGCACGGCTTCTTTAGGCGGTCAGGCGAGGCCGGCCCGGTGACCGTTCCAGGCGGGGTCCGTCTGCTCGACGGGGGCCTTGAACCGATTCCGACCACCGGCATGAAGCCTGGGCCTCCTGTCGCACAGGTCTGCGAAACCTCTGCACAGGACCGTGCCTGCCTCCACACTGCGACGCCTCGCGAGCGCGCCCCTCGATAGAGGCAGGTCTACATCACGATATAGCCGAGGTTAGGAGAATTGTCAAGAACAAAGTGAGAACATACGCCTCTCTCGCCGTCATGGCCAGGATCGTCCCGGCCATCCACGTCTTCAACCGTCGCAAAGACGTGGATCCCCGGAACGAGTCCGGGGATGACGTGGAGGGTGGCAGACCTGAGGGAGCACAACAAAAAAGGCCTCGGGCATGCCCGAGGCCTTGGTCGATGTTTCGAACCGGGCAATCGCGATCAGGCGCGACCCAGACGCTTCGTGGTCTGCGGGTCGAAGAGGTGGACGTTTCCGGGATCGACGGCCAGCGTGAGCTTGCGCGTGTCCGCGGCAAGCTGGCCGGTGGAGGCCTGGACGATGAACTCCGCGCCGGCAACCTTGCCGTGGAAGAGCTGGGTGGCGCCGAGCTCCTCGACGAAGTCCACATCCATGGACAGCGAGCTCGTTCCCGTGCTGCCCGCCTGCACGTCCTCGGGGCGCAGACCCACCTCGATGGCGGAGCCCGGAGTAAGTCCGTCGCGCATGTCGGTGACGGCGATCGACTGACCGCCCACGGAGACGCGGCCGGGGCCTTCCACGGTGCCGGGCAGGATGTTCATGGGCGGGGAGCCGATGAAGGTGGCGACGAACCGCGTCTCGGGACGGCGGTACACCTCGGCCGGCGTGCCGACCTGCTCGATCTGGCCGCCCGACATCACCACCAGCTTGTCGGAGAGCGTCATCGCCTCGACCTGATCGTGCGTCACGTAGATCGACGTGACGCCGAGCGCGCGCTGCAGGCGCTTGATCTCCACGCGCATCTGCACGCGCAGCTTGGCGTCGAGGTTGGAGAGCGGCTCGTCGAAGAGGAACACCTGGGGCTTGCGCACGATGGCGCGGCCCATGGCGACGCGCTGACGCTGGCCGCCGGAGAGCTGGCGCGGCTTGCGGGCGAGGAACGGCTCGATGGCGAGGATGCGGGCCGCTTCCTTCACGCGCTTGTCGATCTCGTCCTTGGGCGTCTTCCGGTTCTTCAGACCATAGGCCATGTTGTCGTAGACGCTCATGTGCGGGTAGAGCGCGTAGTTCTGGAACACCATGGCGATGTCGCGGTCGGCGGGCTCGACCTGGTTCACCACCCGGTCGCCGATCTTCACCTCGCCGCCGGAGATCGTCTCAAGGCCGGCGATCATGCGCAGCAGCGTGGACTTGCCGCAGCCCGACGGGCCGACGAGCACGCAGAAGGAGCCGTCCTCGATGCCGAGCGACACACCCTTCACGGCTTCCACATTGCCCGCGTAGATCTTCCTGACCGTATCCAGCGTCACCCCTGCCATCGTACTCTTCCTTTTAACCGTGGCCCGCTCCGCTCAAGGCGTCGGGCGAAATTCGTTCAAGCTTTTTGAGAAGGAGCCCTCACGGTCGTTGAACCGCGAGGGCCGGGCGCATCCGCGCGTCACTTCTCCGTTTCGACGAGACCCTTCACGAAGAGCCTCTGCATGAAGATCACCACCAGCACCGGCGGCAGCATGGCCAGCACGGCGGTGGTCATCGCGACATTCCACTCGGTCAAGGCATCCGTGGTGGTGATCATCATCTTGATGCCGATGACGATGGTCTGCATCGAGCTCTTGGTGGTGATCAGCAACGGCCAGAGATACTGGTTCCAGCCGTAGATGAACTGGATCACGAACAGCGCCGCGATCGTCGTCATGGAGAGCGGAAGCAGCGTGTCCTTGAAGAAGCGGAACGCGCCCGCGCCGTCGATCTTCGACGCCTCAAGCAGCTCGTCCGGGATCGTCATGAAGAACTGCCGGAACAGCAGCGTACCTGTGGCAGACGCGATGAGCGGCATGACGAGACCCGTATAGGTATCGAGCAGCCCCAGATCCGCGACGATCTTGTAGGTCGGGTAGATGCGCACCTCGACCGGGAGCATCAGCGTGATGAAGATGATCCAGAACGCGGTCTTGCGGAACGGGAACTTGAAATACACCACCGCGAAGGCCGAGAGGATCGAGATCAGGATCTTTCCGATCGCGATCCCGAGCGCCATGATCATCGAGTTGAGCATCATGCCGCCGACGGGCTGGCGAGCATGCATGCCACCGTAGAGCAGCGTTCGGGTGTAGTTCTCACCCGCCTGGTCACCGGGCACCAGCGGCATGTTGCCGTTGATGATGGTGGCCGTGTCGAAGGTGGACGCCATGACGGCCAGATAGACGGGAAAGGCCACGATGACGACGCCAAGCGCGAGCGTCAGGTAGGCCATGAATTGGGCGAAGGGACGATTCTCGACCATCAGTACTGCACCTTGCGCTCGACATAACGGAACTGGATGGCCGTGAGCGCGATCACGATGATCATCAGGATCACCGACTGAGCGGCCGAGCCGCCGAGATCGCCGCCGAGACGGCCGTCCGCATAAACCTTGTAGACAAGGGTCGTGGTCTGCCCGGCAGGGCCGCCGCCCGTCACGGCATCGATGATGCCGAAGGTGTCGAAGAACACATAGACGATGTTGACCACGAGCAGGAAGAACGTGGTGGGCGACAGAAGCGGGAAGATCACGGTCCAGAAGCGGCGCAGGGGGCCGGCGCCATCGATGGCGGCCGCCTCGATCACGCTCTTCGGGATCGCCTGCAGGCCCGCCAGGAAGAACAGGAAGTTGTAGCTGATCTGCTTCCAGGTGGCCGAGAGAACCAGGAGCGTCATGGCATGATTGGCATTCAGCATCGGGTTCCAGTCGATGCCGATCGCCTTGATCGGCTTCGAGAGTGTGCCGAGCGTCGGATGGAACATGAAGAGCCACAGCACGCCCGCGATGGCGGGAGCCACCGCATAGGGCCAAATCAGAAAAGTCTTGAAGGCTTGCCCGCCGCGAATGTTCTTGTCGGCCTGGGTGGCCAGCAGCAGCGCGCAGGCAAGCGAGAAGAAGGCGACGAGCGACGAGAAGATCGCGGTCGTGACCATCGCCCGGTAATACTCGGGCTGTTCGAACAACGAGACGTAATTCTCGAAGCCGACGAATTCGGATGCGAGGCCGAAGGCGTCTTCCCGCAGGAATGACTGCCAGATGGCCTGGGAGGCCGGCCAGTAGAAGAAGATGACGGTGATCGCCATCTGCGGAAGAATCAGCAGGAGCGGTAGCGTCCAACCTGAAATGTGAGCTCGTTTTTCCATCGCGTTTGCGGCTGTCCGAGGATGGGGCAGATGACGGCGGCAACCGGTCTGCGAGGGTGATCTATAAGATCATCCCGGGAAGCGTCTTCAAGCTTCCCGGGATGAGTTCGTGGCGAGTATCAGGTCAGCTTAGCGAACGGTACGCTCGAACTGACGCAGGATCTGGTTGGAGCGGGTCACGGCCGTGTCGAGAGCGTCCTTGGCGGGCTTCTGACCGGCAAGAGCAGCCTCGATCTCCTCGGAGATCACGTCGCGGATCTGAACCATGTTGCCGAAGCGCAGACCGCGGGAGTTCTCGGTCGGCTCCTTGTTGGTCAGCTCGATCAGCGCCATCTGGAGAGCGGGGTTCTTCTCGTAGAAGCCCGAAGCCTTGGTCTTCTCGTAGGCCGCCTTGGTGATCGGGAGATAGCCCGATTCCTGGTGCAGCTTCGCCTGACGGTCCGTGTCGGACAGGAAGGTGAAGAACTTGGCCACGCCCTTGTACTCGTCGGCCTTCTTGCCGCCCATGACCCACAGGGAAGCGCCACCGATGATGGAGTTCTGCGGAGCGCCCTGGATGTCCGGGTAGTACGGCATCGGGGCATTGGCCCAATCGAACTTCGCGTTGGCCTTCACGTTGCCGTAGAAGCCCGAGGAGGTCAGGAAGATCGCGCATTCGCCGGAGGTGAAGCGGCCCTCAGACTTCGAGTCGCGGCCCGAATAGTCGTAGGTCTTGTCCTTCTGCAGGTCCACGAGGTTCTGCAGGTGCTTCACGTGCGCCGGGGAGTTGAACTTCATCTCCGTGTCGAAGCCGTCGAGGCCGTTGGCCTTGGTGGCCATCGGGATGTTGTGCCAGGCCGAGAACTGCTCGACATTGGCCCAGGACGCCCAGGCGTTCGAGAAGCCGCAGGTGTCGTGACCGGCAGCCTTCAGCTTCTTGCCGGCTTCGAATACCTGAGGCCAGGTCTTCGGGATCTCGGCGACGCCAGCCTTCTTCAGCTCATCCTTGTTGATCCACATGACCATCGAGGAGGAGTTGAACGGCATGGAGAGCATCTCACCCTTGGCCGTGGAATAGTAGCCGGTGATGGCCGGGAGGTAGGCATTCGGGTCGAACTTCTCGCCCGCTTCCTTCATCATCTCCTGGACCGGCTTGATCGCGCCGCGGGCGCCCATCATGGTCGCCGTTCCGACTTCGAAAACCTGCAGGATGTGGGGAGCGTTGCCCGCGCGGAACGCGGCAATGCCGGCGTTCAGGGTGTCGGCGTACTGGCCCTTGTAGCTGACGACGACCTTGTAGTCCTTCTGGGAAGCGTTGAACTCTTCAGCCAGCTTGTTCACGACGTCGTTGTTGGCGCCCGTCATGGCGTGCCACCACTGGATCTCCGTCTGGGCGAAGGCGGAGGTGCTCGTCGCAAGGCCGAGGGCCAGGGCGCCGAGGAGCGACTTCTTCATCATTCTAATCTCTCCCGTATCATCCCGTCTGGGACGTTCTTGTCGTTCACCATCCTGGCGTTAAGCCCGGATGACGGTTCTGTGACGAAACCATGACAATCATAGCCGGCTTCAAAATGGAAGCCCTTTCATACAAAAGGCTTAATGGCCGATCTTGGGAACAGGCCGAAGCACCTCTTCGTTGAGGGAGTAACTCAACGGAAGAACCCCATGTCCCAGATGATCACAGCTCTGTTCAGGGATCCTGCCCAGGCCCGCCAGGCTCTCCAGTCCCTGCTCGAGATGGGAATCGCCCAGCACAGAATCGTCGCCGTCGGCAACGAGGATGCCCGCGAGATCTCCTCGATCTCGGGCTTCCGGACGCTCTCCGCCCGGGACGATTCCGTGGAGGCTCTGCACGACCTGAACCTGCCGGACGCCGACAAGCGGCTCTTCGAGCAGGGCCTGCACCGGGGCCATACCCTGATCGCCGCCCGGGTCGACCGGGATAATGCCGAGGAGGCGGTGCGGGTGCTGGAGATGTTCGACCCTGTCGATCTCGACGGCAGCAGCCGGGAATGGCTCTCCTCGCATGGCTCCGATCAGGCCGGGGCCGATGTGGGTGCGCCGCTCGGCGCCGGGATCACCGGGGGTGCCAGCGGCGGCATGACCACCACAAGCACCCTGCCCGGCATGGGCCTGATGGCGGAAGGCGCGGACGATCTCGGCACCACGGATCTGAGGACGGACGAGTTCACTCAAAACAACCAGGGTTCCAGCTCGACAATCGGCACCGGGGCCCGCCGCAGCGACGAACGGGCCGACCGGGAAGGTGTGAACGAGCTTGCCGTCGACACCCATCCCTCCGCCGACCAGCCCGGCCTGATGCAGCGCCACATGAACCGCGGCGGCCGGATCTGGGCTTACAGCACCTCTGACGAGACAGGGCTCTAGATCACATTCCGCTCCAGCAGAGGCCGGTTGGCTAGCACGCGCTCATAGCCGAGCTCCGACAGGTCGAGGGTGCGGAAGCCGCGATGGACGATCAACTCGGCAAGCCCGCGGCCGACGGCCGGGGCCTGCTGCAGGCCATGGCCCGAGAAGCCGTTGCAGAGATAGAAGTTCTTGAGCTCGCCCGCCTGGCCGATGATGGCGTTGTGGTCGAGCAGGCACATGTCGTAAGGGCCTGACCAGGCGCGGCCCGGCCTGATCGCCTCGAAGGCCGGCACGCGGTGGGCGAGCGACGGCCAGATGAACTCCTCGAAGAAGGAATGGTCGATCTCTTGGGATCCCGGATCCTCGTCGGACCAATCCTGATCCATGTCGGCCTCCGGCGAGGCGCCGCAGATGAAGTGCCCCTCGCCTTCCGGGCGCACATAGGCACCGGACGTGTCGATGAGCAACGGGCAGTTCTCCACCGGCTCCTTGCAGGCGAAGGTGAACACGAAGCGGCGCTTGGCCTGCACTGGAATGTCGAGGCCCACCATGGCGGCAATCGCCCGCCCGCCGGATCCGGCGCAGTTCACCAGCGTGCCGCAGGCGATCCGCGTTCCGTCCTTCAGACGCACCGCCGTGACGGCGCCACCGTCCCGTTCGATCTCGGCCACCTCACCCTTCACGTATTCCGCGCCGAGCGAGCGCGCCTTCTTGCGGAAGGCCTGGAGCAGGCCCCAGCCGTCGAACCAGCCCTCGCCCGTGCGCCCCCAGGTGCCGGCCGCGAGATCCTCGACATTGAGCCAGGGGAAGCGGCTTTTCAGCTCATCGGGCTGCAGGAAAAGGATGTCGGCGCCTTCTGCTGCCTGCAGCGCCTGGTTCTCGCGCAGAACCTGCTCGCCCGCGTCCGACGCGCAATAGAGATAGCCGCCCTCCCGCAGGCCGATCTCCGGCCGGTCGCCATCGACCGCCAGGTGATCGCCGATGCTGCGCAGGAACTGGATGCCGTGAAGCGAAATGCGGATGTTCACCGCGCTGGAATATTGCTGCCGGATTGAGGCCGCTGAGAGCGCCGAGGCCGAGAGCTGATAGGTCGGGTCCTTCTCGACGACGATGACGCGCCCCTTGAAGCCGGAATCCGCGAGCAGGTGATAGGCCGCGGACGAGCCCATGACGGCGCCGCCGACGATCACGACATCGGCTGAGAGGGAGGTGGCTGGGGTCATCGTTCGAACTTCGTTGAGAGGATGATGGAGGACTGGGTGCGCTCCACGCCTTCGACCGCACCGATCCTGTCGATGGCGGCGTCGAGGGAGGGAACATCCTGAGCCTCTACCACCGCCAGGAGATCGAAAACACCCGCGACCGAATGAAGCGCGCGCAATTCAGGCATGCGCTGAAGCGCGGTGACCACGCCTCCCGAGGCCTTGGGCGCCACCACGATGGTCACATGCGCCCGCACCATGCGGCTGGTGACCTCCTCGGCCAGCCGCAGGGTATAGCCGACGATCACGCCGCGACGCTCCAGGCTCTCGACCCGCGCCTGCACGGTCGTGCGCGAGAGATTGAGGCGCCGCGCCGCCTCCGCGTGGCCGATGCGGGCATTCTCCCGCAGGAGGGCAATCAAGGCGCGATCCGTGGCGTCCAGCATCACTATGACCATTTATAACGGCGTTTCGCCGAAAGCTACTCGGCTTTCCGTCAGCCTGTCTATGGCGCTTTGCAGCGATCTGCCTTCTTTTCAACCGATCACAGGGAGGTTTGAATGCACTCGATTCTCGTCATCGGCGCCGGCAAGATCGGCTCCACCATTGTCGACATGCTGCATGACAGCGGCGATTACCGCGTCACCGTCGCGGATGCCTCGTCTGAGGCCCTGGAAGCTGTCGCCAAGGATGGTGTCGAGACGATCCAGCTCGACTTCAGCGACGCGGTCGCCCTGCAGAACGCCCTCAAGGGCCATTATGCCGTGCTCAGCGCAGCGCCCTACCACCTGACGAGCCACGTGGCCAAGGCAGCGCGCTTGGCCGACGTGAACTATTTCGACCTCACCGAGGACGTGGCCACCACCCGCATGGTGAAGGAGTTGGCCGAGGGCGCCTCGACCGCCTTCATTCCGCAATGCGGCCTCGCTCCCGGCTTCATCTCGATCGTGGCCCACGACATCGCCAGCCGCTTCGACAAGCTCGACACGGTGCGCCTGCGCGTCGGCGCGCTGCCGCAATATCCGTCGAACGCCCTGTCCTACAACCTCACCTGGAGCACGGACGGCGTCATCAACGAGTATATCGAGCGCTGCGAGGCCGTGGTCGACGGCCGCCTGCGCGAGGTTCCGGCCATGGAGGAGCTCGAGGAGTTCTCCCTCGACGGCACGCGCTACGAGGCCTTCAACACCTCCGGCGGCCTCGGCACCCTGTGCGAGACGCTCGAAGGCAAGGTGCGCAACCTGAACTACAAGACCATCCGCTATCCGGGCCATTGCGGCTTGATGCGGGTGCTGCTCAACGACCTTGGCTTACGCAACCGCCGCGAGGTTCTCAAGGACATCCTGGAGAACGCCGTGCCGGCCACCATGCAGGACATGGTCATCGTGTTCGTGACCGTGACCGGCGAGCGCGGCGGCCGCTACGTGCAGGAAACATACGCCCGCAGCATCTACGGCCAGAAGGTCGCCGACACCCAGCGCACCGCCATTCAGGTGACGACGGCTGCCGGCATCTGCGCCATGCTCGACCTGCTGGTCGAGGGCAAGCTGCCGAAACAGGGTTTCGTCCGTCAGGAGGAGATCGACCTCGACAGCTTTCTGGCCAACCGCTTCGGCCGCGTCTATGCGGGCGAGCGCCTGGACGAGAGCCACGAGCCGGCGGTGAAGAACATCCGCCTCGACGCCGTGGCATGATGATCAGGACTGGCTCCCGCCGCCTTTCAGGCGTGAGCCGTCGAGCTTATTGACCAAACCGCATGACCCTATTCGGGAAAAGCAGTTCCCTGCTTGTCCCGAAATGCTTTAAGACGGTGGCCTGACAGCCGCCGTCGTTTCGTTCCAAGGACAAGCGCCGGCCAGGGCTTCATGACAAGCCCTAAGCCCGCATCGAGGGAGATGACCATGACCGCGAGCCTGAAACCCGTATCCTCCGCGCCTGCCTCCGTGGCGGACGAGGCCCGCGCCATTCTCGCGCGCCTCGGCGTGCCGGACAGCGCCTTTGCCGATGGCGGCCGCCCGGCCCGCTCCCCGATCACCGGCGAAGTGATCGCCCATGTGCGCGAGACCACGCCGGATGAGGCGAAGGCCGCCATCGGCCGGGCCGACGCCGCCTTCAAGGCCTGGCGCAAGATCCCGGCGCCCCGGCGTGGCGAGTTCATCCGCCTCCTCGGTGAAGAACTGCGCGCGTCGAAGGACGACCTCGGCCGACTCGTGACCCTGGAAGCCGGCAAGATCGTCTCCGAGGGCCTCGGCGAGGTGCAGGAGATGATCGACATCTGCGATTTCGCCGTCGGCCTCTCGCGCCAGCTCTACGGGCTGACCATCGCGACCGAGCGCGCCGATCACCGCATGATGGAGACCTGGCATCCGCTCGGCGTCTGCGGCGTGATCTCCGCCTTCAACTTCCCCGTGGCCGTGTGGTCCTGGAACGCCGCGCTCGCGCTGGTGTGCGGCGACAGCGTGGTGTGGAAGCCGTCCGAGAAGACCCTGCTCACGGCGCTCGCCACGCATGCCATCGTGGAGCGCGCGGCCAAGCGCTTCGGCGGCGTGCCGGAGGGCCTGTGCGAGGTGCTGCTCGGCGGCCGTGAGGTCGGCGAGATCCTCGTGGAAGATCACCGCGTGCCGATTCTCTCCGCCACCGGTTCCACCGCCATGGGCCGTCAGGTCGGACCGAAGCTCGCCGAGCGCTTCGCTCGCGCGATCCTCGAGCTCGGCGGCAACAACGCCGCGATCGTCGCTCCCTCCGCCGATCTCGATCTCGCTCTGCGCGGTATCGCATTTGCCGCCATGGGCACGGCCGGCCAGCGCTGCACCACCTTGCGCCGCCTCTTCGTGCATGACAGCGTCTATGACAGCCTCGTGCCGCGTCTCGCCAAGGTCTATGGCAGCGTGAAGATCGGCGATCCGCGTGCCGAAGGTACGCTTGTCGGCCCGCTGATCGACCAGGCTGCTTTCGACGGCATGGAGCGCGCGCTCGATGAAGCCCGCGCGGCCGGCGGCAAGGTGCATGGCGGCGGACGCTACACGGATGTGGCGGGCGATGGCATCTATGCCCGTCCCGCGCTTGTCGAGATGCCTGGCCAGACCGGCCCGGTGACCCGCGAGACCTTTGCGCCGATCCTTTACGTGATGCGCTATTCGAGCTTCGACGAGGTGATTGCGCTCCACAACGCAGTCGGCGCCGGCCTCTCCTCCTCGATCTTCACGCTCAACATGCGCGAGGCCGAGGCCTTCATCTCGGCCACGGGCTCCGATTGCGGCATCGCCAACGTCAACATCGGCCCCTCGGGCGCCGAGATCGGCGGAGCCTTCGGCGGCGAGAAGGAGACGGGCGGCGGCCGTGAATCCGGCTCGGATTCCTGGAAGGCCTACATGCGCCGCGCCACCAACACGGTCAATTACGGCAACACGCTTCCCCTCGCCCAGGGCGTGAAGTTCGACGTGGACGCCTGATCCATCTGAAACGACATGCGGAGGGCAGAGATGCCCTCCGTTTTTCTATGTAGACCCACTCTTACATCGCGAGCCCACAATGACAGCGCCCTCCCGCACCGGCGGCCAGATTCTTGTCGATCAACTGACCCTGCACGGAGTCGATCACATCTTCTGCGTCCCGGGCGAGAGTTATCTGGCCGCGTTGGATGCGCTGCACGACGCGAACATCGCCATCACGGTCTGCCGCCAGGAAGGCGGCGCGGCCATGATGGCGGAGGCCTACGGCAAGCTCACGGGCCGCCCCGGCATCTGCTTCGTCACCCGCGGCCCCGGCGCGACCAATGCCTCGCCGGGCATTCACATCGCCAAGCAGGATTCGACGCCGATGATCCTGTTCGTCGGCCAGATCGAGCGCGGCATGCGTGAGCGCGAAGCGTTCCAGGAGCTCGACTACCGCGCCGCCTTCGGCCCGCTCGCCAAATGGGCCACGGAAGTGGACGATCCGGCGCGCTTCCCCGAAATCGTCTCGCGCGCCTTCCACGTGGCGACCTCGGGCCGTCCCGGCCCCGTCGTGATCGCGCTACCGGAAGACGTGCTCACCGAGATGGCAGCGGTCGCCGACGCGCCGCGCTATCAGGTGATCGAGACCCATCCCGGTCCCGCTCAGATGGCCGAGATGCAGAAGCTTCTCCACGGCGCGAAGAAGCCGGTCGCGCTGCTCGGCGGCAGCCGCTGGTCGGAGGAGGCCGTGCAGGGCTTCGTGCGCTTTGCCGAGCGCTTCGAGCTGCCGGTCGCCTGCACGTTCCGCCGCCAGATGCTGTTTCCCGCCGATCACGCGTCCTATATCGGCGATCTCGGCCTCGGGGTGAATCCGAAGCTGCTCGCGCGCATCAAGGACGCCGATCTCGTCCTGCTCGTGGGCGGGCGCCTCTCCGAAATTCCGAGCCAGGCGTACACGCTCCTCGAGATTCCGGCGCCGAAGCAGACCCTGGTGCACATCCATCCCGATTCGAGCGAGCTCGGACGGGTTTATGCGCCGCATCTCGCCATCAACGCATCGCCTAATGCCTTTACGACAGCGCTGGAGGGCGTGCACCCGCCGGCCTCGCTGCCCTGGAGCGAGGGCACGAAGGCGGCGCATGAAAGCTATCTGGCCTGGAGCGACCCAAGCGAAATCAAGCATCCCGGTGCCCTGCAGATGGGCCAGGTGATGCGGCATCTGCGCGAGGTGATGCCCACCGATACGATCTACTGCAACGGGGCCGGCAACTTCGCCACCTGGGTGCACCGCTTCTGGCCGTTCCGCCAATATGGCACGCAGCTCGCCCCCACCTCCGGCTCCATGGGCTATGGCGTGCCCGCGGCGGTCAGTGCCAAGCGCCTGCGGCCCGACAGCCCCGTGGTGGTGTTCGCCGGCGACGGCGACTTCCTCATGAACGGGCAGGAATTCGCCACTGCCGTGCAATATGACCTGCCGATCCTGGTGATCCTGCTCGACAACGGCATGTACGGCACGATCCGCATGCACCAGGAGCGCGAGTATCCCGGCCGCGTCTCGGCCACCATGCTGCAGAACCCCGACTTCGCCGCCTACGCCCGTGCCTTCGGCGGCTACGGCGAGCGCGTCGAGATGACGGAGGATTTCGCCCCCGCCCTCCAGCGCGCGCTCACCTCCAGCAAGCCCGCGATCCTGCACTGCATCCTCGACCCGGAGGCGATCACGCCGTCGATGTCGCTCTCGGCGATCCGCGAGAAGGCGCTGGCGGAGAAGAAGTAAGACCGCGCTACCACGCACGTCATCCCGGACGGCGAAGCCGATCCGGGATTGCGGGCAGGATATGGCGCCATTATCGTCCAACGATCCCGGATCTTCGCTGCGCTTCGTCCGGGATGACTCAGCTTGAGCGATTGACGATCCTATACGGCGGCGCTTATAACGCCGCCGTTTCCTTTTGGAGCTTTTATGCGCGGAGAGACCGAGACCCGGTAAGGCCCGCCGACAAACAGGCGGGCAGCGGCTGACCCTTCAGCCGAACGCGCACGTGCGCGCACTCTCCGACACCACATAAAGCTTCAGGTTATTCCCGTGAACGTTTCACGCAATGGGCAGCGCGTGCTCCACGTGCTCGCGCAAGGCGGCGTCATCCGTCACTACAAGGATGATAACGGCCGTATTCTCGAAATCGAATGTCTCACCCGCGAAGGGTGGCTCCTGTCACTCTGCACGCTCGATCTGTTCAAGGCGTTGCGCCAGAAAGGGCTGATCGCATCAATGAGCGGCGGCCCCTACCGCATCACGCGGCAGGGATTGCAGGCGGTGAGAAGCCGGCCCGACAACCGTTGAGCCGGCTTTGATAAGCCAAAGCAGGAGGCGGTGTCAGGCCGCCTCCTTCTCCTCCAGCCGCTGCGCCACGAGCGTGCGTAGGCTGCGCAGATCCTTCACGAAGGAACGGATGCCCTCGGAGAGCTTTTCGGACGCCATGGCGTCCTCGTTCATGGCAAAGCGGAAGCTCTTTTCGTCCGTGCGCGGCAGCGGGGCGATTTTTTCGACGTTGTCGGCCGAGAGCTTGCGCGGCAGCTCGCCCTGCAAGCTGGCCAGCTCGTCGAGGAGCGCGGGCGAGATGGTCAGACGATCGCAGCCCGCGAGCGCTTCGATTTCGCCGATGTTGCGGAAGGAGGCGCCCATCACCACGGTCTTGATCCCTTGCGCCTTGTACGAGGCATAGATCTTGCGCACGGAGAGCACGCCCGGATCGGTCTCGCCCGTATAGGGGCCGCCGCCCGCCTTCACGTGCCAGTCGAGGATGCGGCCGACGAAAGGCGAGATCAGGAACACGCCGGCTTCCGCGCAGGCCTGGGCCTGCATCTGGCTGAAGAGAAGCGTGAGGTTGCAGTCGATGCCTTCCTTCTGGAGCACTTCCGCCGCGCGGATGCCCTCCCAGGTGGCGGCGATCTTGATGAGAATCCGCTCGCGCCCGATGCCGCGCTCCTCGTAAGCCTTGATGATCGCCCGCGCCTTGGCGAGGGTCGCGTCCGTGTCGAAGGAGAGATCCGCATCGACCTCGGTGGACACCCGGCCCGGCACGATGCCGGCGAGCTCTGCCCCGAAAGCCACGGCGAGACGGTCGCAGATCGCCGCAATCACGCCCTCGCGGGAGTTCCCTTGGGCGCGGCCCCAGGCCAAGGCCTCGTCGACGATGTGGCCATAGGCCGGGGTCTCGACCGCCTTCAGGAGCAGGGTCGGGTTGGTGGTGCAGTCCTGAGGCTTCAGGCGGCGCACCGCATCGAGGTCGCCCGTATCGGCGACGACGACCGTCATGGCGCGCAATTGGTCGAGCTTGGAGGACATCGGGATCTCCGTGGGTTTCGTTTGGATTTGACTTAGTCCCTCAAGGCGCTCGCGTGAAGAGCAAAGCATCACACGAACAGCCCCCGGTTGGCCCTCACGCGGCTGAGGATGAAGGAATAGACCTCCTCCACGCGCCGGAGGTTCCGGACATCCGCATGGGTGACGAGCCAGTAGGTGCGAAGATATGACACCTCCGGCAGCACTACCTCGAGCTCCGGGAATTGCCGCACCGCGTAATCGTGCAGGATGCCGATGCCGATTCCGGCCCGCACGGCCTCGGCCTGCGCCACCACGCTGGCGCATTCGAAGCGGCGGGAGGTGTGCTTCTCGATCCCTGAGAAATAGTCGAGCACCGGGCTGTAGAGCAGGTCCGCCACGTAGGTCACCAGGGTCTTGCCCGAAAGGTCGGCGAGATCCGCAATCGGCCCGTGTCGCTTCAGATATTCCTTCGAGGCATAGAGCCGGAGCCGGTAATCCGTGAGCTTGCGCGATACGAGACGCCCTTCTGTGGGCTGCTCCAGGGTGACGGCGATGTCGGCCTCGCGCTTGGAGAGCGAGAAGGTGCGGGGCAACGCCACGAGCTGCAGGGTGAGGCCTGGGTGCCGCTCGGCCAGCGCCCCGAGTTCGGGCGCGAGAAAATAGGTGCCGATTCCATCCGGCGCGCCGATGCGCACGGTGCCGGAGAGGGCAAGATCCGCGCCTCCCAGTTCGCTCGCGACGGACAGGGCCTGCGTCTCCATGGCTTCCGCATGCCCGAGCAACCGCTCGCCGGGCTCGGTGAGGGTGTAGCCTTGGGGGCTGCGCTCGAACAGCTTGGCCTTCAGCGACGCTTCGAGCGCCGAGATGCGGCGCGACACGGTGGTGTGGTCCGCCTCCAGCTGCCGGGCGGCGGCCGTCAGCCGCCCGGCGCGGGCGACGGCCAGGAAGAAGCGGAGATCGTCCCAATCGAATGCGCTCATGGCTCCACTTCATATTGGTGTTTCTGCACAACCGTGCCTCAGTTTCACCCATAGTCGTGCGAATTCAACAATGATAGAAGAAGGGCACGAAAAATATCCATCAGGAGAGAGACGCCATGCGCGAGGTCGGACATTTCGTCGGCGGCAAGCAGGTTGCCGGTAAATCGGGACGCACCACCGAATTCTTCCAGCCCATGACCGGCGAGGTTTTGGGCCGGGTCGCGCTGGCGTCCAAGGACGAGCTGCGCCAGGCGGTGGAGAACGCCAAGGCCGCTCAGCCGGCCTGGGCCGCCACCAACCCGCAGCGCCGCGCCCGCGTGATGATGAAGTTCCTGGAGCTCATCGCCAAGGAGATGGATCCGCTGGCCGAGATGCTCGCCCGCGAGCACGGCAAGACCATCGTGGACGCCAAGGGCGACATCCAGCGCGGCGTCGAGGTGGCGGAGTTCTGCACCGGCATTCCGCATCTCCTGAAGGGCGAGTTCACGGAAGGCGCCGGCCCCGGCATCGACATGTATTCGATCCGCCAGCCGCTCGGCGTGGTGGCCGGCATCACCCCGTTCAACTTCCCGGCCATGATCCCGCTGTGGAAGCTCTCGCCGGCGATTGCCTGCGGCAACGCTTTCATCCTGAAGCCCTCCGAGCGCGATCCGGGCGTGCCGATGCGCCTCGCCGAGCTCATGATGGAAGCGGGCCTGCCGGCCGGCATTCTCAACGTAGTGAATGGCGATAAGGAAGTGGTGGACGCGATCCTCGACGATCCGGACATCAAGGCCGTGGGCTTCGTCGGCTCCTCGCCGATCGCGCAATACGTCTATTCCCGCGCCACCGCCAACGGCAAGCGCGCCCAGTGCTTCGGCGGCGCGAAGAACCACATGATCATCATGCCCGACGCCGATCTCGACCAGGCGGCGGACGCGCTCATCGGCGCCGGCTACGGCTCGGCGGGCGAGCGCTGCATGGCGATCTCGGTCGCCGTGCCGGTGGGCCGCGCCACCGCCGACGCGCTCATGGACAAGCTGATCCCGCGCGTCGAGAGCCTGAAGGTCGGCTCCTCCACCGATCCGTCGGCCGATTTCGGCCCGATGATCACCCGGGCGCACATGGAGAAGGTGCGCTCCTACGTGGATATCGGCGTGCAGGAAGGCGCCAAGCTCGTGGTCGACGGCCGCGACTTCAAGATGCAGGGCTACGAGAACGGCTTCTACATGGGCGGCTGCCTCTTCGATGAGGTGACCACCGACATGCGCATCTACAAGGAAGAGATCTTCGGGCCCGTGCTCTCCGTGGTGCGCGCCAAGGATTACGAGGATGCCCTGCGCCTGCCCTCCGATCATGAATACGGCAACGGCGTCGCGATCTACACCCGCGACGGCGACGCCGCCCGCGATTTCGCCTCGCGCGTCAACGTGGGCATGGTGGGCATCAACGTGCCGATCCCGGTGCCGCTCGCCTACTACACCTTCGGCGGCTGGAAAGCCTCCGGCTTCGGCGACCTGAACCAGCACGGCCCCGACGCGGTGCGCTTCTACACCAAGACGAAGACCGTCACGTCCCGCTGGCCTTCCGGCATCAAGGAAGGCGCGGAATTCTCCATTCCGACGATGAAGTAAAGCGGCCCGAAAGCTTTCTCGTAAAAATCCATTGCCGCCGCTCTCAGCCTGAGAGCGGCGGCTTTCATTTGGGCCTTCGTCCGGACGATCCGAGCGTTACCAGCTCATGTCGAACTCATCACCAAACTGTCGCTGCAGGTTGCGGAGGGTCGCGTCCTCGAAGGACTGCGGCCAGGGAATGTCGAGCTTTGCCGCCATCGCCCGTGCCCTCGGCATGAACGCGCGGGCTGTTGCGACATGGGCTTTGATGATTGACCTGCGTTCAGGCTCCGGAAACGGGAGGCTCAGGAGAACCTTCATCTGATCAGCAGAAAGCAGGCGGCTCAGGTGGAGGGCGCCGCCCGGATCGGGAATCCCCGTCTCCTCCACCAGGAGGCTCGACAAATGATCCCGGAGCAGGCCAGCTCCGACCGTTCCCAGGAAATACTCGCCGCGCCCCATCCCGACGCTGAGCAGGCCCAGGACGCGGATGAACTCGTTTATGAGATAAGTGATCCGGCCTATATTAGGGCCCTTGCCGGCGAGGTGCGGCGGTAATGTCTCGTACAAACCGTCCCGGTCGATCAGAACTCGGACAGTGTCTCTCGACCTGTGACTGAGATTGTTGTCTGCAGGAATGGCGAGGTCGCAGCGCACCCAGTCCGCCGTGACGACATTGATCAAGGTGCCGCCAAGTGGCCTCTGATTCCAGAAGACGACAGGGGCGATGCCTTCCAGGGCGTGTCGCCAGATCGACGGGAACTCTGCCTTCTTGCCCTCCTCGACCACGGCCAGGAAGTCGATGTCGCTGTATGCGTCTGCGGTGCCCTTTCCGAAGCTGCCGACAAGAAACAATGCCCGCAACTCCTCGTAGGCTAGGAGAGCGGAGGAAACAGCCTGAATGATTTGATCCTGCAACATCGGCTCCTATCTCCCCTTCTCAACAGGCCAAATGGAACTGAGTTTCAGATGGGGCGGGATCCGGCATGGACAATGTCGCCTGTGAGCGCTTATCCATGGCATCCTCTTTGCGTGGGGACGCTCTAGATCGAAAGTCACGGTTGCCCAAAACCCCTCTGGTATGACGATTGAGGCCATGACCCAGTTTTCCCTCACAGACGATCAAATCGCCGTTCGCGACATGGCGCTGGCCTTCGCGGCGGACAACCTCGCGCCCCATGCCCTCGAATGGGACGAGAAGAAGCATTTTCCCGTGGACGTGATGCGCGAGGCGGCAGCCCTCGGCATGGCGGCGATCTACACCCGCGACGATGTCGGCGGATCGGGCATGACGCGGCTCGACGCGGCGCTGATCTTCGAGGCGCTCGCCACCGGCTGCCCGGCGGTGTCGGCCTATCTGTCGATCCACAACATGGCCGCCTGGATGATCGACCGTTATGGCAACGAGGAGCAGCGGAGCCGCTACATCCCGCGCCTCGCCACCATGGAGCTGATCGCAAGCTATTGCCTCACCGAGCCGGGCTCGGGCTCGGACGCGGCGGCGCTCAAGACCAGAGCCGTGCGCGACGGCGACCACTACATCGTCAACGGCGTCAAGCAGTTCATCTCGGGCGCCGGCACCTCGGACATCTACGTGACTATGGTGCGCACCGGCGAGGAAGGCGCTTCCGGCATCTCGACCCTGGTGATCGAGAAGGACATGCCCGGCGTGTCCTTCGGCGCGCAGGAGAAGAAGATGGGCTGGAACGCGCAGCCCACCGCCGCCGTGATCTTCGAGGACGTGCGCGTGCCCGTGGCCAACCGCCTGTCGGATGAAGGCCAGGGCTTCAAGATCGCCATGTCGGGCCTTGACGGCGGGCGCATCAATATCGGTGCCTGCTCGCTCGGCGGCGCGCAATCCGCCCTCGACAAGGCGCTCGCCTATACGGGCGACCGCAAGGCTTTCGGCAAGCGCATCGCGGATTTCCAGGCGCTGCAGTTCAAGCTCGCCGACATGGCAACCGAACTCGAAGCGGCGCGCACCTTCCTGTGGCGCGCGGCCTCGGCGCTCGACGCCAAGGCACTCGACGCCACCAAGCTCTGCGCCATGGCCAAGCGCATGGCCACCGATGTGGGCTTCCAGGTGGCGAACGATGCCCTGCAGCTCCATGGCGGCTACGGCTATCTGGCCGATTACGGCGTGGAGAAGATCGTGCGTGACCTGCGCGTGCACCAGATCCTGGAGGGCACCAACGAGATCATGCGCCTGATCGTGGCGCGCGACCTGGTGGGACGCGGCAATCGATGATGCTGAGATCGCTCGGCCTTGGCTTCGGCCTCACGGCTGCGATCTTCGCGCTGTTTCATTATGCAGGCTCATGGTTCTTTCTCGATGGGCGGCGGCCGTTCCAGCTCAACTTCATGGCGGGAGCCGCACTGGGCCTCGGGCTTGGTTTGATGATTGACCGCATCCTGCGCGTGTCGCGTAAGGCGGCAATCCACGGCATGGCGCTCGTCGCCGTTCCGGGCATGCTGATCATGGCCGCGGTGGGTTCGCATTTCGCCGTATTCTTCCCGCAGCTCGATCCCGCCCTGGATAAGGTCTTCGGGTCGCTGATGCTGTGGTTCTACGGCTTTGCACTCGCGGGAGCGCTCTGGAGAGCACGAGGCCTATGATGCAATCGACCGGATCGCGAGGGTTGCCGAAAAGCGAGCCGAGCACCTGGCTCGTTTGGGCTCTCGGCCTCGTCTTCATCGGCCTGGGGTTTCTCTTTCTCGGCGCACCGGGCATCGGCACCCTTCTGTTCGGGCTGCCGGCGCCCGAATGGACCCATATCGGCTATCTCTTCGCCATCGGCCTGCGCGATCTCGCCTTCGGGCTTTACCTGCTGATCCTGTCCTTCACGGCGAACCGGCGCATCCTGGCGTGGATCTTCGCGGCCACTGTAGTGATCCCTGTCGGGGATGTGCTGATCGTCTTCATCAGCCGGGGCCTCAGCGCACCGGCCCATCTGCTGCTCCATGGAGCGAGCGCCGCCGTCATGGCGGGAGCCTCGCTCTGGCTTTTCAAGCAATCATCACACGACAACACGGGAGGATTCTCATGACCAGCATTGCGTTCATCGGTCTCGGCAACATGGGCGGCCCCATGGCGGCCAATCTCGTCAAGGCCGGGCACACGGTCACCGGCTTCGATCTGTCGCCTGCCTCCTGCGATCAGGCGAAGAATGACGGCGTGACCGTCGCCTCCTCCACGCTCGACGCCGTGCGCGATGCCGAGATCGTGGTCACCATGCTGCCCGCCGGCAAGCACGTGCTCTCGGTCTGGACCGACATTCTGCCGGCCGTGAAGGACGGCACGCTGCTGATCGACTGCTCCACCATCGACGTGGAGAGCGCGCGCAAGGCGCATGAAATGGCGCAGGAGCGCAACCTGACGAGCCTCGATGCGCCGGTCTCCGGCGGCGTCGGCGGCGCGAAGGGTGCAACGCTCACCTTCATGGCGGGCGGCGCGAAGGAGGCTTTCGATCGCGCAGAGCCGATCCTGTCCCAGATGGGCAAGAAGGTCGTGCATTGCGGCGAGGCCGGCGCCGGTCAGGCGGCGAAGATCTGCAACAACATGATCCTCGGCATTTCGATGATCGGCGTGTCGGAAGCCTTCGTGCTGGCGGAGAAGCTCGGGCTGTCGCATCAGGCGCTCTTCGATGTCGCCTCCACCTCGTCGGGCCAGTGCTGGTCGCTCACCACCTATTGCCCGGTGCCGGGCCCGGTGCCGACCTCGCCGGCCAACAACGATTACAAGCCGGGCTTTGCCGCGGCCCTAATGCTGAAGGATCTGAAGCTCGCCCAGGAAGCGGCGGCGGCCTCCGGCGCCGCGACGCCGTTGGGCGCAGAAGCCGCGCAGCTCTACGCGCAGTTCGCCGATGCCGGCCATGACGGCGACGACTTTTCCGGCATCGTCAACTTCATCCGCGAGCAGAAAAAGTAATTGGCATCATCGCATGTCATGGCCGGGCCTGTCCCGGCCATCCCGATTGGAAGAGTCCTGCGCTTTTCATGATCGGGATTACCGGCACAAGGCCGGTAATGACGAAGGGAGGCGCAGACCTGCTCACGCGAACCGGCGCATGAAGCGGCGGTCGATAAAATCTTTCAGCCGCCATGCGAGGCGGCCCTCGAAGGCGAGAAAGCGGCCACGTCCGCCGATGGCGCGGCCATCGCCTGTTGCGATCACCAGCAGGTGATCGCGCTGCGGGGTATAGCGTTCCAGAGCTTCGCCCCGAACAGCCCGTCTTAAGTTTTGGGCCAGCACCGGCCCCTGCCGCACGGCGAAGACTCCGGCCTTGGGACGCGGATGCGCGATCATCGTGGCGCAGTCGCCAGCCGCGAAAACCGCCGCGTCGTTCAGGATCTGGAGCGTGGGAGCGATGGCAAGAAACCCGCCTTCGTCCTTGGCCCAATCCGTCGCGGCAAGCACCGGCGGCGGGGCGGCATGGGTCGAGACCAGCACCGCATCGGCCGGGACGCTGCTTCCGCTCGCGAGAATCACGCCATCCTGATCGATGCGAACGGCCGCATCCTCCGCATGGACCGCGATCCTGCGATGCTTGAGCGCCCGCGCAATGCGTTTGCGCATCCCTGCATTGATTTCTGGAGCCTCGGAAGCAGCGATGAGCGAGACCTCGATAGGACCGCTCAGCCGCGCCGCGAAGAAAGCCTGGATCGCGAAGGCGAGGCAGATCCCGGCAGCCCCGCCCCCGACGATGGCGAAGCGGCGAGGGCCGTTGGGTGTGAGAGCTTTCTCTACGAGTCCATCCCACTGCTTCAGCAGGCTGCCGATGGGCTTGACCGCGAGTGCATGCTCCTCCGCTCCGGCAATCCCGGACAGATCCGGCGTGATGCCGATATCGACCGAGAGAATGTCGTAGGCGAGTCCCTCACCGCCCTTCAGCCGCACGCGCCGCGCAGCCCTGTCGAACCCGATAGCCTCATCCAGGATCAGCCTGGCGCCGGCGGCACGGGCGAGGCGCTCCAGGTCGATGTGAATCTCGTCCCTCGTGTAGACGCCTGCCAGGTGCCCCGGCAGCATGCCCGAATAGGGCGTCAGGCTCTCTTTGCTGACCAGGGTCATGGTCAGACCCGGCTCAGGGTTCCGAGCGAAGGCTTCCAGCACCAGAACATGAGCGTGCCCTCCGCCGACCAGGACGAGGTGCTTGCCGGCGCTCTCGATGCTCGATGCCATGGACGTCGTGCTCTCCCGAGGGGACACAAAGGAACAGGGATGTGTTGCACGACACCTACAGCTTTTGGTGGCTTCGTCCATTAGGCTCCCGATCCCGAACGCTCCCAAGGTCGATAGCTCACCGCATGGTCCGCCCCGTTTTCCAGACGGCCAACCCTTCCGCCGATGCCGCCGCCATGCTGCGGCGCCTCGGCTTCGCGACCCTGTTCTTCGCCGTTCCCCTGGCAGCCCTGTTCACGCGGCGCGCCCTCGTGGTGATGGCGCCGCTTGCGGTGATTCTCCTCGTTCTGGCCTCGGTCCTTGATGGCAGCGCGAGGCATGCCCGGGAGAAGATGCTGGCGCTCGCGACCTCCAAGGGCGGGATCGCCGGGCTGGTCCTGCTGTTCTGGGCCGGGCTATCCCTTGCCTGGACCCCGTTTCCGTCCGAGGCGTCGGAGCGGCTGTTCAACATTGCCGGCATGATCCTCATGGGGCTCGGCGGCTATCTGGCCGTGCCAGAGCGCATGCGCGCGGCCAATCTCTATCTCCTGCCCGTCGGCGTGGGATTGGCCGCGGTGATCGGCATTCTCCTGGCGATTCAGGGCGGCAGCCGATTCGACCCCGAGGGCCTGAGCCTCGAGCGCGGCATGCTCATGCTGGCCCTGCTGGTCTGGCCGGCGCTTGCCTGGCTCCATTCCCGCGGCAGGAACCTGGAAGCCGTCGCGCTGGCGCTTGCGGTCGCGGTCGCGGCCCTGCTCACCCGGGAAGGGCTGCCCCTCTACGGGCTTGCGGCCGGAGCCATCGTGTTCGTTCTCACGGCCGCGAGCCCCACGCTCGGCCCGCGCCTGACCGGGATGGTGATGGCGGGGCTCCTGCTGTTCGCGCCGCTCCTGCCCTTCCTCCTCAAGCCCCTTGCGGCGGGCCTCTTCGGCGCAAAGGCTCCCGTGACGGCGAGCCTCGAGGTCTGGCGCCAGATCGTGCTCAGCGAGCCGCTGCGTCTGCTGACAGGACATGGGCTGGAAACGGCGCTCCGCGGCCGCTCCTTCGGGCTGGTTCCCCGGAACGCTCCCTCCACCCTGCTGTTCGAGATCTGGTACGAGCTCGGCCTTGTGGGGGCCGTGGCCGGGAGCCTGCTGCTCTACCGGGCCGTCGTCGGGATCCGGAGCCACCGCGCCACCGTGGCACCCGGCATCATGGCGGCCTTTGCCTGTGCCTATGCGCTCGGCTGCCTCGGCATCGGCACCACGCAGGTCTGGTGGTTCACCGCCCTCGTGGTCCTCGTGCTGATCTTCGTGGCCATCGAACGGGGGCAGTTCCGCACCACCCGCCCCAAGGCCGTCCTGCGCAAGAAGTTCTGAAGCCGATCATCCTGAATTTTGTAACGGTTGACGGAGGCCCCCTGCCTCTGCTTGGCTGAGGGTTCCTGCTTCCCTGCTCGAGGATCCTTCATGCCGATCATCAACCGCGTCGCCGATCTCGCCGATGAAATCACCGTCTGGCGTCGCGACTTCCACGAAAATCCGGAACTCCTGTTCGACGTTCACCGCACCGCCGGGATCGTCGCCGAGAAGCTGAAGAGCTTCGGCTGCGACGAAGTCGTGACCGGCCTCGGGCGGACGGGCGTCGTGGGCGTCATCAAGGGACGCACGAACAATTCGGGCCGCGTGATCGGCCTTCGCGCCGACATGGATGCGCTTCCCATCGAGGAGGCCACGAACGCTCCTCACTCGTCCAAGGTGCCGGGCAAGATGCATGCCTGCGGCCACGACGGACACACCGCCATGCTGCTGGGCGCGGCGAAGTACCTCGCCGAGACGCGCAATTTCGACGGCACGGCCGTGGTGATCTTCCAGCCGGCGGAAGAAGGCGGCGGCGGCGGCAACGAGATGGTGAAGGACGGCCTCATGGAGCGCTTCGGCGTGCAGGAGGTCTACGGCATGCACAACATGCCGGGCATTCCCGTGGGCCAGTTCGCCATCCGGCCCGGCGCCATGATGGCGGCGGCCGACCGCTTCACCATCACCATCGAAGGCAAGGGCGGCCACGCGGCGCGCCCGCATGACTGCATCGACCCGGTGGTGATCTCCGCCCACGTGATCACGGCCCTGCAGACGATCGCCTCCCGCAATGCCGATCCGCTCGAATCGGTCGTGGTGTCCGTCTGCACCGTGAAGGCCGGCGAGGCCTTCAACGTGATCCCGCAGACCGCCATGCTGCTCGGCACCGTGCGCACCCTCTCGCCGGAGGTGCGCGACCTCGCCGAGACCCGCATCCGCGCCATCGTCGAGAACGTGTGCGCGGCCTTCGGGGCGAAGGCCGAGGTCGAATACGACCGAGGCTATCCGGTCACCATGAACGATCCCGACAAGACCGAGTTCATGGCCAGCGTCGCCCGTGCGGTCGGCGGCGAGAACGCGGTCGACACCACCGTGCCGCCGCTGATGGGCGCGGAGGACTTCTCCTACATGCTGGAGCAGCGCCCGGGCGCCTACATCTTCCTCGGCAACGGCAACACGGCGGGCGTCCATCACCCGGCCTACGACTTCAACGACGAGGCAAGCCCCTACGGCGTCTCGCTCTGGGCGAAGATCATCGAATCCGGCATGCCGGCGCGATAATCCGCCCTGCTAAAAATGGCAAACCGCCGCCGGAGATGATCCGGCGGCGGTTTTGTTTCATCTCGCGTCTTTCCTCAGTGCAGGACCATTTCCGTGAACGGATGGACATAGGCCTGCAGCATCACGAGGCCGCCGACGAGGCAGGCGAGCACGATGGAGTGCCAGAACACGAAGCGCAGGATGCTTCCCTCATGGCCGAACCAGTTCGTCGCCGTGGACGCCACGACGATGGATTGCGCATCGATCATCTTGCCCATCACGCCGCCGGACGAGTTCGCCGCCGCCATAAGGATGGGTGACAACCCGAGTTGCTCGGACGTGATCTTCTGCAAGCCGCCGAACAGCACATTCGACGCCGTATCCGACCCCGTCAACGCCACGCCGAGCCAGCCCAGCAAAGTGCCGAAGAACGGATACAGGAAACCTGTTCCGGCGAAGGCGAGGCCGAGCGTTGCATCAACGCCTGAGAAGCGCGTCAGCGTGCCGATGGCCAGCATGGCCGCAATGGTGATGAGCGAGTAGCGCAGCACCCAGATTGTCTCGAACCAGGCCGTGATGAGCCTCAAGGGAGAGAAGCCCATGACGAAGCCAGCGATGATGGCCGCGATCAGCACGCCCGTGCCCGTGTAGGACATGTAGGTGAAGGCGAAGACGGCTGGCTCCGCCGTGGGATTGGCCACGATGGGCGCCACCTTCTGCACCATGTTGTGCAGGCCCGGAATCGGATAGCTCCAGGTGAAGGTCGGATTGACGAGCGCCTTGAACCAGCCGGTGCCCCAGATCGCGACGATCACGGAGAGGATGATCCACGGCACCCAGGCCCGGAATACCTCTCTGCGGTCCGCCCGAGGGGCCATGGTGGGCGTGGCGGCGCCTAGGGGGGCGGGCTGCGTCAGGGTTCCCACCGAATCGTCCCGGGAGCGCAGGGCCGGCGAGGTCCAGATTTCCTTCGGATGCCAGATCCGCATGAAGCCGACGAGGCACGCCATGCAGATCAGCGATGCCCCGATGTCGACGATCCAGGGATTGACGTAGTTCGAGATCAGGAACTGCGGAAGCGCGAATGAGACGCCGCACACCAGGATCGCAGGCCAGATCTGCATCATGCCGCGCAACCCCGCAAACACCGCGATCAGCCAGAACGGCACGATGAGCGAGAAGAACGGCAGCTGACGTCCGATCATGGCGCCGAGAACGTAAGGGTCGAAGCCAGTGACGGAAGCCAGGCCCTGAATCGGCGCTCCGAGGGCCCCGAAGGCGACCGGAGCCGTGTTGGCGATCAGCGAGAGACCGGAGGCCGCCAGCGGCGAGAAGCCGAGCCCGATGAGGATGGCGCCCGTCACGGCAACCGGCGTACCGAAGCCGCCTGCGCCTTCGAAGAAGGCCCCGAAGGCAAAGGCGACAAGCAGCAATTGAAGGCGTCGGTCCGTCGTGAGATCGCCGACCGATTGCTGAAGCGTGGCGAAATACCCCCTCTCCACGGTCAGCCGATAGAGGAAGATGACGTTCAGGATGATCCAGCCGATCGGGAACATGCCGGTTGCCACGCCGAACAGGGCGGCGCGGGTGGCAAGCCCGGCCGGCATGGTGAACAGAAAGACCGAGACCGCAATCGCCGCCAGAAGTGCAGTCACGGCGGCGATATGCGCCTTCACCTTGCCGGAGGCGATCATCCCCAGGAGCAGAACCACCGGAATGGCCGCCGCTATGGTCGACCACGTTGCATTGCCAAATGGATTATAAACTTGGCTCCACATGAGCTTTTCCCCCAAACCTGCCAGCGCGAACTGGCATCGATGGCGTGCGGTCAGGCCGGGGCGGTCTTTCCGCTGTAAGGAGAGCTAAGGCCAAGACTCTTCTTGGCAATACCGGGCGAGCAGACATGGAAAAGGCTGATCTCACATGAGATCAGCCACTGATTGACCCCCTCACTATGTGAGGCGCGATCAATCCTCTCCGTGCGGCAGAGTGAAGGACAGGGTCGCGAAATAGCTTACCTGATCGATCTCGGCATTGCCGGCCGTCTTCTTGATATGGGACACGCCGATCACGTTGAGTCCGTCGTTGCGCACGAACAGCGTCACCTTCCCATCCTGATCCGTCTTGTTGCTCTGGGCATGCCCGTCGTTCACGTAATCGACGTAGAGCGGAACGCCCGCGAGCGGCTTGCCATCGGCAAAGACCTGAATGGGAAGATCGTCGCCCATCTTCAATGTCATCGGATCGGCCAGTGCCACGATCTCGAGGCCCTGGCCGGTTGGTTTCAGTGAAGCACCGCTTTTCAGGATCGTTGTGTTGATCTTGATCGAGTGGCTCGCCGACTGCGCTCCCGGCACCTGGCTTTTCGGCCGGTTGACCGACTTGTCGTCGGGACCTTTCGTCCAGATGCCGTTGTCGAGAATCACGGTCAGGGCGACCGCATCCTGTGCGGGTTCGACCAGGGCGTTCTTGGCCTGATGCAGAACCTTGCTGTCCCGCTTCTCGCCCGAGGCGAGATATGAGACGGCGCTTTTCACCTTCTCCGGCTTGTAGGCATCGTCTCCGGCGCCGTGACCATACACGATGGCGAGATCGCCATGGCGTTGGGCCGTCCAGATGCCATGGGCGTGGGCGGCACTCGTCAGGGCTCCGGCGACGGCCAGGGCAAGCGATAATTGACGCAGCATGCGTTGATGTCTCCTCATAGTCGTAAGCTACGTATAGTATACTATACGCAGAACTTTTGAGCCGCAAGGCTGAGGGGGTTGAGCTTGAAAAAGACAATGAATGCAGAAACTTGCTCCGGCATCGCTGGACGATGGGCGCACAAAATCCACAGGAACCTTCAAGCCCTGCGAATCATCAAACAGCTTGTCCGCTGAACGGGTGGCTCAATCCTTGCTCGAACAGGCGAGCATGCCCTCGAGATCGATGTAGTGCCCTGCTCGATCCCGCTTGGCGGCGAGATAGCTCACGTTCTCCGCCGTGGGGCGGCCGAGCACTCGGTGATCGGAGATCACCTCAAGGCCGGCCTGGGTGAGGGCCGCGATCTTCTCGGGGTTGTTGGTCATCAGCCGGACCTTGCCGACGCCGAGCTCCTTCAGCATGACGGCCGCGAAATCGAACCGGCGCTGATCCGCCTCGAAGCCCAGCACTTCATCGGCGTCGTAGGTGTCGTAGCCCTGCGATTGCAGCTTGTAGGCCCTGATCTTGTTGGCAATCCCGTTCCCGCGCCCCTCCTGATCGAGATAGAGCAGGATGCCGCCTTCATTCTCGGCCATGAAGCGCACGGTGTTGCGCAGCTGGTCGCCGCAATCGCATTTGAGGCTGCCGAAGAGATCGCCCGTCAGACACGCCGAATGCAGACGCACGGACACGGGCTTCGCGAAGTCCGGCTTGCCCACGACGATCGCCACCTGATCGCGCAGGCCCTCGCCGCCGCGGAACACCACGAATTCGCTGGTGGGCGCACCTTCCAGAGGCACGGGTGCGCGGCTGACGATGGGGAGATCCGCCGCCTTGGCGCGCCGGTAGCCTCGGATGGCCTCGCCCGGAACGCGGATCATGGAGGGATCGATCTCGATGCCATCGGCCAGCGGCACCACGATTACGGCCGGCAGGACCAGAGACAGACGGGCGAGTTCCAGCGCCTCCTCGTCGAGGGTATCGGCCGCACGGACCGGGGCGTCGATTCGGCCGTCGATTTTAAGGGCCAGGCTTTCCACACGGGTGCGGTCGACCACGGGCAGCGCCACGCGCCCGGGAGCCTCCCGCTCGAGGCCGAGGCGGCGAAGCCTTGCGGCCGGAAGAACCAGATGGGCATGGGAGCCTGAAACGATCCCGATCTCGGCCGCCCTGGCCTCGTCCAGATCCTCGACGCCGATCACGAGCGCGCTGCCCTTAACGCCGTCGATCACGACGGGACGGGCGCTGCGGAACTCCATGATCGCCCGCTCGACCAAGGTCGTGGCGGGATTGTCGGACAGGCTCAAGGTCAGGCGCATCATCGAAAACTCGGGCAAACAGCCTCACATCTGGCGGAAAATCGGGTATTTCGGGGCCACAAGCCCCTCAAGCCACGCTTTAAGGCTCGGGCGCACCCTAGCACAGGCGCGGCCCGATCTCTAATGCCAGAGATGTGACATCTGCCATGCCGGATCAACAGGCCCCGGTGCAAACGTGACCTGGCTCGACGGCATAGTGGGTCCGCGCTATCTACCAGCCCCGCTTCCGCAGAACACCGGACAACCTCCATGCTCCTTCCCCGGCTCCTTGCCTTCGGCTTCCTCGCTCTTGCCACCACGGCCAGCGCCGCAACGCTCGACGGCTTGGCGGTCGAGGTGACGAACACCAGCGAGCCGGTGCTCTGCGCCGAGAAGGACAATGTAGCGATCAATTTCGCTTCGCCTGACGTGCGGCATTTCCAGATCGAGGCGGTGCATCCGGCCTATATGGGCGCCCTCAAGCAGGATCGCTGGGAGCCGGACTGGACGGCCTGCGAGGACATTTCCGAGGCGACCTCCACCAAGCCGCACCCGACCATGTCGACCCTTTACGAGGACGGCAATGTGCGGATCATGGGCCTGTCCTTCACCGAGTTCTGGCGCCCCAGCGACACCACGGTGACCATCGGCGCACGAGTCGAGCGCAACATCCACCTCCTTCAACTCCTGAAGAAGCGCGGCGACAAGGCCGTGGAGGTGCTGGTGATCTACCCGGGCGACGGCTACTGGCGCATCAAGCCGCTTCCCCCGGAGCACCTGGACTGGACCTCCTACGGTTCGTCCTTCCTGGTGGGTCCGGTGGAGTTCGATCAGCGGCCCGTGGTGAACCTGAAGGACGTTGCCTTCGACCCGGCAGTCATGACCTTCACGCTGACGCTCGCCAAGGGCGGCCGGGCAAGCGTCGTCATGAAGGCGCTCAACGAGGAGCGGATGACCCTCGACGTCTCCTTCGATCAGGCGGTCTCCGGCCTGCCCTTCGCAGGGCTCCGGTCCATGTACGTGACCGAGTTCAACGCGGATGTGGCCCGCGTCGCCGTGCGGGAGGAAGGCGCCCGCTCCTGGCGCGAGGAAATGATCATGAACTTCCAGGGCGGCAAGGCCACCGATGCCTGGATGGGCCGCCTCGTGCCGTCGCGCCACAACACCAGCGCGCCGGACATGATGTTCAACCGTTTCCGCGCGTCGCCAGCCGCTTCCCGCTGAACCGTGCGGAAACGGCTGCCATCGCGCGGCCGTCGATGAGGATGAGCCCGGCCCCGATCAGCGCCATGCCGGCGAAGTGCCGCACAGCCAGCGTCTCGCCGAGAATGAGCACGCCGAGCAGAATGGCGCTCACCGGGATGAGGAAGGTGACGAGCCCCACATTCGTGGCGCCGGCCCGCGCGAGCAGGCGGAAGAAGATCAGGTAGGCAAAGGCCGTGGAGACGAGGCCAAGCGCCACGAGAGAGAGGATGGCCTCGGTGCTGGGCATGGCCAATGTCCAAGGCCGGTCGACGATCAGCGCCACAGGCAGAAGAAGCACGCTCGAGACCGTCACCTGCCCGGCAGCGGTCGCCAGCGGCGGAATGCCCATGGTCTTGAAGCGCCGCCCGAACACGCCGGAAAAGCCGTAGGACAGGGCCGCGCCGAGGATGGCGAGCTGCGCCAGGATGCTTGTGTCCCACGAGGTGAGAGCGGCGGCGCCGATCATCACGGCAACACCGAGAAAGCCCACGATGACGCCGGCGAACTTCTGGCCGGTGAGGTGTTCGTCCGCCGTCAGGTAATGCGCCACGATCACGGTGAAGAGCGGCGTGGTGGCGTTGAGGATCGACGCGAGCCCGCTGGCGATGTGGCTCTGTCCCCAGACGATGAGGGTGAAGGGGATGACGTTGTTGAGAATCGACATGCCCAGGAACGCCCCCCAGGCCTGACGGGTGCGCGGCAGATGAACGCTCACAATGCGCAGCACGATCAGCAGGGCGGCGGCTCCCATCACCACCCGGGACGCCACGATGGTCAGCGGCGGCAATTCCTTCACGGCGATGCCGACGAAGAGAAACGATCCGCCCCAGACGACCGACAGAGCGATCAGAAGCGCCCAATCGGACGCCGTCATGGTTTTATGGATGGGTGCCTGTGTCATGTCCGTGCCCTGCGCTGCTGGATGACACGGATGGCACAGGTCCAACGTTTGAGCGACCCGTTTCCTGCGATCAGGAGAGCTCGTACCATTCGCCATTGCTGCGGCAGGCCAGCATCTCGCCAGTTCGCCGGCTGCCCTTCAACTCCCGCTTCACGATGTGGCAATCCATGCCACCGAACATCTTCTGATCCACGGCCTTGAGCATGACCCTGCCGGAAGCGCCCGTCTGGGGGTTCTGCCAGGCGGCGCTGCTCCCGCCGGCCTGGTCGAGAATCGACAGGATCGCCTGAGCCTCGGCTGGGCGGTCCGCATCTGGGACAAATTGCTCGGCGGCTCGCTGCGCCTGGGCCTGCGCGATGGCGGCGCTCGCCTGCCCCCTCGCGCCTGCCATCGTGCCTGCGATGATGCCGGCGTTGACGGCCTGCTTGGCCAACACGGGCGCCGCGCCGACCAAGCCGACGCCGCCGGTCAAAGCACCGTCGAGGGCAGCTTTTCCAACCGTCTGAGCCATGCTCGACGCCTGATCGGCCATCAGCTTGCCTGTCACCTGGTCGAAGCCCGCTAGATGATTCGGCCCTGCCGTGTTGCCGGCCGCGATATCCCTCAAGCGTGGAGCGAACGCGCTGAAATCCATGGTGGCCGGGTCCGCCTCCGGCTGGGCGCTCTGGGCCATGCTGACCGCCGCACCCGACAGCCCCGTCGGGTCCAAGGCCGTCGCGGCTCCGACGGCGACCGATCCTGCCGTCGATTGGTTGCAGGCGGCCAGGGCGAGGGCCATCACTACAAGGCCTGTCCAGGCTGGGATCTTCATCATGATTCTCTCCGCACGTTTACGCTACGTAGTAACGTATGCAGAGAGCCAGGAAAAGCACGCAGGCTGGCGGCACCGTCGCACTTGTCCACCGGTAAGATCAGGCGGCCATAAAGGTTTGGTTTACGACGATCCGAACGCGTCCGGCATCTTTACCTCGCGTTTATGGCTTAGGGGCGAGCGTCTGGCTCACGATCTCTTCCTTAGTTGCGTCAGTCATGAACCCGCAGATCTCACACGATCCTTCCTACGGTGCCGGCGCCCACCATCAGCCGATGCGCACGATGGTACGGTCGAGCTTCTGCGTGATGCCTCACGATCCGCGGCCGGTGCGGAACGCGAGCTTCATCTTCGGGCGCTCAGATTCGCGCTATCGCCCCCTCCTCAACCAGGAGGAGCGGGACCGGCTGCACATCTGGGCGATGATCGTCGCGCTTTCGACCTCGGCGGCGGGCACCACCCTGCTGCTCACCGCCCTCCTGCATTGAGCGAGAGCATTTTTCGGCGAAGTGGATCCGGTTCGCCGTTAGAAAATGTGGCCCATTCGAGAGGAGAGATGAGTCCACGCAAGTGGAAACAGCTCTAGTTCAGGGGCCAGAACAGCATGATCAGCGGAGTGCCGATTACCACCACGATGATCGAGAGCGGCAGGCCGAGCCGCCAGTAATCGCCGAACCGGTAGCCGCCCGGCCCCATCACCAGGGTGTTGCACTGGTGGCCGATGGGGGTGAGGAAGTCGCAGGCCGCGCCGATTGCCACTGCCATCAGGAACGCATCCGGCTTGAAGCCGAGCTGGCTTGCGAAGCTCGCCGCGATGGGGGCCATCACCAGCACGGTTGCGGCATTGTTGAGGAATGGCGTCACGGCCATGGCCGCCACCATGATGAGCACAAGCGCGCCTGTCGGCGGCAGCATGTTGGCGGCGGATGAGAGCCACCCGGCGATCAGGTCCGTTCCCCCCGTGGTGCGGATCGATTCGCTGACCGGGATCAGCGCACCGAGCATCACGATGATCGGCCACTCGATGGTCTCGTAGGCCTCGCGCAGGGTGAGCGAGCCGAACAGCACCAGCAGGATGCCGGCCCCGAAGAACGCGATGGCAACGGGGAGGATGTTGAAGGCGACCAGCACCATCGTGCCCACCAGGATTAGGGCAGGCAGCAGGCTCCGGCGCGCGCTCCCCAGGCGGATCTCGCGCTCCGCGAGCGGCAGGCAGCCGATGTCGCGTAAGGTGTCCGGCAGCCGCTTCAGATTGCCCTGGAGCACGATCACGTCGCCGGCCCGCAAGGTGATGGTGCGCAGGCGCTCCTTGAAGCGCTCGCCGCTGCGGCTCACGGCGATCAGGTTGACGCCGAAGCGCTCATAGAGGCCGATGCGCTCGGCCGACAGGCCGGTCAGCACGGAGTTGGGCCCGACGATCGCCTCGATGGCGCCGATCTCGTCCGTGGCCTCGTCGGTTTCCGGCTGCCGGTGGTCGCGACTGAGCTTCAATCCGGCCCGGGCGACGGCGCTTTCGAGGGCGTCCGATTCGCCCTCCAGCATGAGCACGTCGTTCTCGCGGATGGTCGCATCCGGAAGCGGGCTCGAGCTGCGGGTCTCGTTGCGGATGATGGACGCGACCTTGACCTCGCCGTTGGCGAGCTTGTGCAGGTCCGCCACCGTCTGGCCGACCACATCGGACTCCGCCGTCACGCGGGCCTCGGTCACGTAATCCTTGATGTCGAGGGCAGCATCGAGCGAAGCAGCCCCTTTGCGGCCATGCGGCAGCAGGCGGTAGCCGAAGGCGAGGAAGAGCACGCCCGCGAGCGCGATGCCAATCCCCACCGGCGTGAAGTCGAACATGCCGAAGGGCTCGCCGAGCAGCTCTTCCCTGACCCGCGACACGATGATGTTGGGCGAGGTGCCCACCAGGGTGACGATGCCGCCCAGCAGCGAGCCGAACGCCATCGGCATGAGGAAGCTCGATGGCGGCGTGTTGGTGCGCCGGGCGATCTGGAACGCCACGGGGATCATCATGGCGAGCGCGCCGATGTTCTTCACGAAGGCGGACAGCACCGTCACTACGGTCACCAGCACGACAACCTGGATCTGCGTGGTGCGCAAATAAGGCCCGACGCGGTTGAGGCCTGCTTCGAGAATGCCCGATTTCGCCACAGCGGCGCTGACCAGGAGGGCGCTGGCCACGATGATGACGATGTCGTCGCTGAAGCCCTCGAAGGCCTTGTCGGCCGGCACGATGCCCACCAGCACGGCCACGAGAAGCGAGAGGACCGCCACGAGATCGTAGCGGAAGCGTCCCCAGACGAAGAGAGCCATCATCCCGGCGACGATGGCGAAGGAAAGCATTTGCTGATGGGTCATGGGGAGCGCGAAGCGAGAGGAACCGGAGTCCTAACGCTCTACGCTTCTATTGGTGCCAAGACTACTGCCCTGAGTTTATTGCCCGAGCACGAGCGCCCAGTAGCGGCCATAGCGGTTGTCGGCATCCGCGCGGGCGAGACCGATCTTGCGGGCCTGGGGCATCAGGAGGTTGCTGTTGTGGCCCGGTGAGGCCTTCCAGCGGCTGATGGCGCCATCGACAGAGTTCTGGCCAGCCGACAGGTTCTCGGCCGAATAGCCGGTGATCCCGTATTGATCCATGCGGCTCACGAAGCTGCCGTGGCTGAGCCGGCCCGCAGCGGCCACGACCCGCGCCTGATGCTCCGCCGCCTTGTTGAGGCGCGAATCCACCGTCACCGGGCTGAGGCCCTTCGACACGCGATAGGCCGAGATGAGGGCCGCCGCCTGGGCGGCATCGTTCGTCGAGCTCGCCAGGACGGTATCGGTCGGCGTCAGGGCGGAATCGCCCGCGCAGCCGGCCAGCCCCAGGGCGATCAAGCCGAGGATGAAAAGAGCACGCATCGCATTCCCCTTCGGGCGGCGTTCAGGCGCCGCTCCTCTTGAAAAAAGGCCGTATGGCGTTCATGTGCAGGGGCCATGAACCCGACGCCGCTCAATGCCATGTTGCAGCGTGAGGGTCCAGATTCCTTGTCCTCCCGCGTCAGCTGACCGCATGCTCCCGTCCCCCACAGCTCCCGAAGTCGCCATCGTCGGCGGCGGCCCCGCCGGCCTGATCGCCGCGGAGGTTCTGGCGCGCGCGGGTCTCAAGGTCACCGTGTACGACCAGATGCCATCCGTCGGCCGCAAGCTGCTCATGGCGGGCCGGGGCGGGTTGAACCTGACCCACTCGGAGGAATTCGAGCGATTCGTCGCCCGCTACGCGCAAGCACTGCCGCAACTCGAGCCCCTGATCCAGGCCTTCGCGCCGGCCGATCTGCGCGCCTGGAGCGAGGGCTTGGGGCAGGAGACCTTCGTGGGCTCGAGCGGACGGGTGTTCCCGAAGGCGTTCAAGGCCTCGCCGCTCCTGCGCGCATGGCTGCGGCGGCTGGATGGGCTCGGCGTGCGCTTTGCCCTGCGCCACCGCTGGCAGGGCTGGGACCATGAGGGCCGTCTGATCTTCACCGATGCGGCGGGCGAGCCGGTGCAGGCCAAGCCCGATACCACTATCCTGGCGCTCGGTGGCGCCAGCTGGCCCCGCCTCGGCTCTGACGGCAGCTGGGCGGACCTATTGGCCCAGCGCGGCATCGCCATTTCACCCCTGCGCCCGGCCAATATGGGCTTCATCTGCCCATGGTCCGAGATCATGCGCAGCCGCTTCGCTGGCGAGCCCCTGAAGCGAATCGCCCTCACCTGCGCGGGCGCCACCGTGAAGGGCGAGGCCATCGTCACGCAGGACGGCATCGAGGGCGGGGCGGTCTACGCCCTGTCGGCCCGCTTGCGTGACACCATCGAGCAGGATGGCAGCGCCCTGCTCCACATCGATCTCCGGCCCGACCTCGCGCATGAGGCCCTGCTGAGGAAGCTCGACACCCCGCGAAAGGGTCAATCCGCCTCCACCTTCCTGCGCAAGGCTGCGGGCCTCAGCCCGGTCGGCATCGCGCTGCTGCGGGAGGCGTCCCCAGCCCTGCCGACGGAGCCCGAGGCCCTCGCTCGGCTCATCAAGGCCGTGCCGTTGAGGCTGACCGGTACGAAATCCCTGGAGCGCGCCATTTCAACCGCCGGCGGCGTGCCGTTTGGCGAACTCGACACGCACCTGATGCTGCGCGGGATGCCAGGCGTGTTCGTGGCCGGCGAGATGCTGGACTGGGAGGCGCCCACCGGCGGCTACCTGCTCCAGGCCACCTTCGCCACCGGCATCGCGGCCGCCCGTGGCGTGCTGGCCTCTCTGAGGATTCCCGATGCCGCATTGACCTTGGAGCCTTCATCGGCCACACGGCAGACGTGATCGATCCGGTTAAAATCCTCCACGACGTGTTCGGCTTCCCCTCCTTCCGCGAAGGCCAGGAGGAGATCGTGCGCGCGGTTTTGGCCGGCGAGGACGTTCTGGCCGTCATGCCCACGGGTGCGGGCAAGTCGCTCTGCTTCCAGCTGCCCACATTGGCCCGGGAAGGTCTGACCCTCGTGGTCTCGCCGCTCATCGCCCTCATGCGCGACCAGGTGGCGGCGCTCCGCCATTTCGGCATCGAAGCGGGCAGCCTCAACTCCGCCAACGACCAGGACGAGAACCGCCGCGTGGTCGATGCGGTGCGCGACCGCCGCATGCGCATCCTCTATGCCTCGCCGGAGCGTCTTGCGAACACCAGCACGACCGAATGGCTCGCCCGCTCGGGCGTCAACCTGCTCGCCATCGACGAGGCGCATTGCGTCTCGCAATGGGGGCACGATTTCCGGCCCGAATACGCCATGCTCGGCGAGGTGCGCCACCGCCTCGGCAACGTGCAGACCATTGCTCTCACCGCGACCGCCGATGTGGCGACGCGCGGCGACATCATGCACCGGCTCTTCGAGGAGGAGCCGCGCCTCTTCATCCACGGCTTCGACCGGCCGAACCTGCGGCTCGCCATGCAGTCGAAGGAGAATTCCAAGCGCCAGCTCTTCGGCTTCCTCGACAAGCACCGTCACGAGAGCGGCATCGTCTATTGTTCCTCCCGCGACGCCACGGAGCGGCTCGCCGATTCGCTGAGCCAGGCGGGCTATCGCGCGCTGCCCTATCACGCGGGCATGCACCAGCAGGACCGGGCCAAGAACCAGGACATCTTCCTGCAGGAGGACGGCGTGGTGATGGTGGCGACCGTCGCGTTCGGCATGGGCATCGACAAGCCCGACGTGCGCTTCGTGGCGCATGCGGCCCTGCCGAAATCCATCGAGGCCTATTACCAGGAGATCGGCCGCGCGGGCCGCGACGGCGCGCCCGCCGACACGCTCACCCTCTACGGCCTCGACGACATGCGCCTGCGCCGCCTGCAGATCGAGGAGAGCGACGCGGCCGACGAGCAGAAGCGCGTCGAGCGCCAGCGCCTCAATGCGCTCGTGGCCCTGTGCGAAGCGCCGCGTTGCCGGCGCCAGACACTGCTCGCCTATTTCGGCGAAACCACCGAGCCCTGCGGCAATTGCGACTTGTGCATCGACGGCGTCATGTCCTTCGACGGCACCATCGAGGCGCAGAAAATTCTCTCGGCAATCGTGCGCACGGGCGAGCGCTTCGGCACCGAGCATCTCATCAGCATCCTGACCGGAGAGGCCACGGATTCGATCCGCCGCTTCGGCCACGACAAGCTCAAGACCTTCGGCGTCGGAGGCGACCGCTCGAAGCAGGAATGGCGATCCCTGCTGCGGCAGATCTACGCCGCCGGCCTGATCAGCCTTGAGCTTGCCGAATACGGCCGCTGGACCCTCACCGACAGAGGCGTTGCCGTGCTCAAGGGCCAGGAGAAGATCGAGCTGCGCTCCGACGTGCTGATGAAGCCGGCCGAGCGCCGCCGCCGGCGCGGCCGGATGGAAGCGGAATCCGTGGTACCGTCCGACGATCCGCTGCTTCTCGACCTCAAGGGCCTGCGCACGAAGCTCGCCAAGGAAGAGGGCGTGCCAGCCTACGTGATCTTCTCCGACCGCAGCCTCATCGACATGGCGGCCAAGCGCCCGGTGACCGTGCGCGCCTTCGGCGAGATCCACGGTGTGGGACAGGCGAAGCTCGACCGCTATGCGGATGCGTTTCTCGAGGTGCTGAAGGCGCACGCGGGTTAAGATCAGGCACATACCGTCATCCCGGACGGCGCAGGCGATCCGGGATCGTTGTCAGGATGTGGCGCGATTTCCCTCCCCCTTGTGGGGAGGGGTGGCTGCAAAGCAGCCGGGGTGGGGGTGTAAGCGCAGGACTGGACCAGCGCGGCGTTCACACCCCCACCTCCAACTCCTCCCCACAAGGGGGAGGAGGGCCAGTAGCGCTACACCCGTCTCACGATCCCGGGTTCTGCTGCGCAGCCCCGGGATGACGCTAGATGGTCACACCTCTACCCACCGCCCCTCATGAGCGCTGCGCGCCATCGCATCCACCGTGCGCTCGATACGGATGCCGTCGTCGAACGTGATCAGATGCGCGGCCTCGCCGTCGATGCGTCGGATCAGCTCGCGGCACTCGATGATCTTCAGGTCGTTGAAGCCAAGCCCGTGGCCCGGCGCCGGGATGAACTTGTCGTAGGGCGGATGCTGCGGCCCGGTGAGAATGGTGCGGAAGCCCCGGGTCTCCTTGGCTCCATCCACAGTGTAGAGCTGCACCTCGTTCATGCGCTCCTGGTCGTACACGATGGTGCCTTTGGAACCGAAGAGCTGCACGGCAATGCGTCCTTTGCGGCCCCAGGCGGAGCGGTTGAGCGCAATCACCCCGGATGCGCCGCTCGTTAGTTCGATCAGGGTTGTGGCGATATCGTAGGTCTCGACCGCACGACGCCCGCCGCTCTGCACCGGCCGGTCCGCATAGGGCTTCGCCATGTGGCCGCACACGCGCCGCACGCCGCCGAACAGCGTCCAAATCAAGCTCAGGGCGTGGACGCCGAAATCGTCGAGCGCACCATGGCCCGATGTGGCCTCGCTCTTCCAGTAGAAGAGCGCCTCCGGATCCGCCATGAAGTCCTCATCCATCTCAAGGCGCACATGATTGACCTCACCGATCCGACCCTCGTCGAGGAGTTTTTGGATCAGCCGGATGACCGGATTCTGGATATAGTTGTAGCCGAGCGCCGCTACCTTACCGGACGCGTGGGCCGCAGCCAGCATCCGCTCCGCATCCTCCAAACGCGTCGCCATGGGCTTCTCGCACCACACATGCTTGCCCGCCTCCAGCGCCGCAATCGCCATCTCAGGATGGAACGCGTTGGGCGTCGTGATCGACACCACGTCCACGGCGGGATCGTTCACGAGGGTGCGCCAGTCGCCGGTGGCGCGGGCAAAGCCGAGTTCGCGTGCTTTTGTCTCAGCCAAGTCCTGCGAGTGCTCAGCCAGCACCGCAAGGCGCGGCCGCGCCGCATCCCCGAACACCGCCGCAACCGCATTCCAGGCCAGTGCGTGGCACTTGCCCATGTAGCCCGTGCCGATGAGGCCGATGTTGAGTGGCATCATGCGTCATGCTCCTGAAACGAGAGACGGCTTGCTTTCATTTTGGGGCGAACTCCTCACGTCATGGCCGGCCTTGTGCGGGCCATCCCGATTGGAAGAGCGCGGCGCTTCACCTTATCGGGATCACCGGCACAAGGCCGGTGATGACGTGCAGGGGAATGGATGAGAAAATTGCATCACACCATCCCGCCAAGTTCCGCCGACACCGCCTGCAATTCCTTGCCGCCGGCCATCAGGTTCTGCAGCTCGTCGATCTGGATTTCGGACTTCGCGTAGGTTCCGAGCGTCTTGCCCCGGTTGAGCACGGTGAAGCGGTCGCCCACCGCATAGGCATGGCGCACGTTGTGGGTGATGAAGATCACGCCCAGACCTTTCTGGCGCACCTGATGGATGTATTTCAGCACCATGGAGGTCTGTGCCACGCCGAGCGCCGAGGTGGGCTCGTCGAGGATCAGCACCTTGGCACCGAAATAGACCGCGCGGGCAATCGCCACGCATTGGCGCTCGCCGCCCGAGAGCGTGCCGACCGCCTGGTGCGGATCGCGCACGTCGATGCCGATCTTGTGCATCTCCTCGCGGGTGACCTCGTCGCAATGATCGAAGTCCACCCGGCGGAACGGCCAGACGCCCTTCACCGGCTCGCGGCCCATGAAGAAGTTGCGCGTGACCGACATGAGCGGGATCATCGCGAGATCCTGATAGACCGTGGCAATCCCCGCGTCGAGCGCCTCGCGCGGGCTGGAGAAGCTCACAGGCTTGCCCTCGACCAGGAAGTCGCCCGAGGTGGGGCGATGAACGCCGGCGAGCGTCTTGATCAGCGTCGACTTGCCGGCGCCGTTGTCGCCGAGCAGGCACATGACCTCGCCGCGATGAACGTTGAGCGACACGCCCGAGAGCGCGATCACAGAACCGAAATGCTTGACGAGGTTGCGGATCTCGATGAGCGGAACTTGGCTTTCCATCAGCGCTCTCCCGTCACCTTGCGGCGGATGAAGTTGTTGAACAGCACCGCGAGCAGCAGCATGGCGCCCAGAAACACCTGGAACCAGTCGGAATCGAAGCGCGTGTAGGTGAGACCGATGGACACCATGCCGAAGATGATGGCGCCGAAAAATGCCCCGATGGCCGAGCCGTAGCCGCCGGTGAGCAGGCAGCCGCCGATCACCGCCGCGATGATGGCCTCGAACTCCTTCTGGAAGCCGCGCCGCGCATCCGTCGAGCCCGCATCGAGCACGGTGAGAATGGCCACCAGCGCGGCCGCCGCCGCCGTGAACATGAACAGGCCGGTCTTGACCCGGTCCACCGGCACGCCGGAATTGCGCGCCGCATTCGGGTCGCCGCCCGCCGCAAAAATCCAGTTGCCGACGCGCGTGCGCAGGAGGATCCAGGTTGCCAAAAGGGCAAAGCCCACGAACCAGACAATGGAGACCGGAACGCCCGTGACCGTGGGGGTGCCATTCGGGAATTTGCCGATGAGGTCGTTGGCGGCCAACCAGGCGAAGACACCTTCGAGCGCGTTGCCCGAGAACAACTCTCGCACGAGTCCCTCACCGGCCTGATCGCCGATGCCGCGCATCTGGGTCGAGCCGCCGGTGGCCCATTTGAGACCCACCAGCGAGAGCCCGCGCAGGATGAACAGGAAGGCCAGCGTGACGATGAAGGAAGGCAGCCGCGTGCGGATGACGAGCTGGCCGTTCAGGCCGCCGAGCACGGCGGCGATGACCAGAGTGGCGACAATCGCCAGCAGCAGCGGCCATCCGCTTAAGGTAATGAAGGCGCCGAAGATGAGGCCGGTGAAGGCCACCATGGAGCCGATGGACAAGTCGAACTCCCCGCCGATCATCAAGAGCGCCGCCGCGATGGCGAGAATCCCGAGCTGCGCTGCGGGCGAGAGGATGTTCATGATGCCGGCGAGCGTGAACATGGACGCATCGGCCGTGGAGGCAAAGAAGATCGCAACCAGGATGAGACCGGCCAGCGCCCCGAGTTCGGGGCGCCGCATGATCTTGGTCACAAGGGAGACCTCCCGCAGCCGCTCGTCCTGGATCTTCTTGACGGCGGGAGCCGGAGACAGGTCTGCGGTCGGCTGAGTGGTGTTCACCATGAGCGCCTCCCCAATGAATGCATGAAAAATGAAAAGCCCGCGGTTGTGTGGACCGCGGGCTTTGTGTGTTGGTTAGCGGATGCCCTTGGCCGACAGATCGACCACCTGAGCGGCCTTTTCCTTGGTGATCAGGTTCGGGCCCGAGGCCACGTCGCCGCCCGGCATCAGGCCGTACTTGGCGTAGTTCGCCAGGAACACCACCGGCAGATAGCCCTGCAAGTACTGCTGCTGGTCGATGGCGAAGACCGCCTCACCGGCAGCAACCGACTTCAGGAAGCCCGCCGACATGTCGAAGGTGGCGACGCGAATGGCGCCGGTCTTGCCGGCTTCCTTGACGGCCGCAACCGACGGCTCACCGGCCGTGCCGGCGCCAAGCGCCAGGATCGTGTCGACGGAGGCGTCAGCCGCAACCGCCGCCTTCACCTTGGCGCGGATGTCAGCCGGATCGTTCGACACCGGCAACACGGTGACCTTGCCGCCGAACCCTTCCGTGAAGCCCTTGCAGCGCAGGTCGAGCGAGACGTTGCCGACCTCCTGGTTCACGCACAGGCCGACCTTGCCGCCCATCTCCTTCAGCTTGGCACCGGCGATGCGTCCGGCCACGACCTCGTCCTGCCCCACATGGAGCAGAGCGCCGAGCTTCTTCGACACGTCGGAGCCCGAGTTCATGGAGATCACCGGGATACCGGCAGCCACCGCCTTCTGGATCGACGGCCCGAGCGCCGAAGCGTCGGGGATCGACACGATCAGGCCGGCGGGCTTCTGGTTCACGGCGGCATCGATGAGCTGGCTCATGGCGACCATGTCGAAGGTCTCGGGCGCCCGGTAATCAACCTGGACCTTCATGTCCTGGCCGCCCGCCGCCACGCCGTTCTTGACCACGGACCAGAACGGATCGTTGGCCTGTCCGTGGCTGACGACGATGATGCGAGAATTTTGCTGCGCGGCAGCCGGCGCGACCGCCGCGAGGGTCAGAGCGGCGGCTGCGGCAAGACCGGTAACGAGTGATTTCATGTGCTTCCTCCCAACTGGTATCTCATGCGCTCGATTGGCCAGAGATTTGGCTCGGCTGAGCGGTGCGGCTTCCAGGGCCGCTGGTATGAGTTGTCAGGGAAACACCAGAGATTCGAGAGCGAATCGTCCGTTTCCTGGCGTTCCCTCTTCCAGTTCGGTCATTCACTTCAAGCGGAATGCCAGAACCTTTTTGTTTATATATTGGAATTTTTATTCCATTTTTGTAGGATTGGTGTCAAGGCCGATCTGGAGCGGCAGGTCGGGGCAAGGGAACAGGCAAGAGCATGGACGATGCAGAGGCGACCACGGAGGCTCCGGACAGTTTCGACGGGCTTCGGACCCTTCTGCTCAACCGCCACGATGGCATGCCCAAACGGCTCAAGCAGCTTGCAGCCTTCGCCCTGGAACATCCCGAGGATATGGCCTTTGGGACGGTGGCGGGCATTGCCGAGCATGCAGGCGTTCAGCCGTCCACCCTGGTGCGCTTTGCCAAGAGCCTGGGCTATGACGGCTTCTCCCACCTGCAGCAGATTTTTCGCGATCGCCTGCGGGAGCGCTTTCCGGATTATCGCGAGCGCCTGAAAGGCTTGCGGGACGCAGAAGGGCATCACGTCCATGCGGCCTCCCTACTCGATGGTTTCGCTCATGCGGCCGCCGTCTCCCTGGACCGAATGCGCGGCTCCGTGCGCCCGGAGGAGCTGTCCCGCGCCATCGAGACGCTCGCCAAGGCCGACACGATCTATCTGCTCGGCGCGCGCCGGGTGTTTCCGGTCATCGCCTATTGCGCCTATGCGTTCGGGAAGCTCGGGGTGCGGGCCATTCTCATCGACCATGTGGGCCAGATCGGCCCCGAGCAGCTCGCCATCGCTACCAAGCGCGACGCGGCGCTCGCCATCAGCTTCACGCCCTATGCGCCCGTGACGGCCGACCTCGCGGCGGCCGCCGCCCAACGCAACATCCCGGTCGTGGCGATCACCGACTCGGCCTTCAGCCCGCTGGTGACGAGCGCCGATGTGTGGCTGGAGGTGGCGGAGGCCGATTTCGGCGCCTTCCGGTCGCTGTCCGCTTCGTTTGCGCTGGCGATGGCGTTGGCCGTGGGCACGGCCGAGAAGCGGGCAGAAGGGTAATTTAAGCGCCATCCCGGACGGCAAAGCCGATCCGGGATCGTTATCAGAACAGAGCACCGAAGCCTCAACGCTGTCATCCCCGCGCAGGCGGGGATCCATAAACACGACATCTCAGGTGAGGACGAACCGCGTCGCGCCTCGTTCTGCATCGTCAGCGGTTATGGATCCCGGGCTCCGCTGCGCGGCCCCGGGATGACACGTGTTCCTTACAGCCGCACCGGCTTCCCGCTCTGCGCCGACTCGGTTGCCGCATCGGCGAGGCGCTGGGCCATGAGGCCGTCATGGCCGGTCGGGTTGCACGGCTTGCCGTCGCGGATGGTGTTCAGGAACGTGGTGAGCTCGTCGCGATAGGCGTCCGCATAGCGCTCCAGGAAGAAGTCCTGCACCGGGTCGGCGGTGACGCCGGAGGCGTTCGCCACCTCCACCGTGGTGCGGTGGATGTTGCCGGCGCGGATCATGCCCTTCGAGCCATGGACCTCGATGCGCTGGTCGTAGCCGTAGGTGGCGCGGCGGGAATTGGAGATCTGGACGATGCGGCCCTTGGCGGTCTTGAGCATCACGGCGGCCGTGTCCACATCGCCAGCCTGACCGATGGCCGGATCGACCAGGGAAGAGCCCACCGCGTGCACCTCCACCGGCTCGTCGCCGAGTAGCAGGAAGCGAGCCATGTCGAGATCATGGATCATCATGTCCCGGAACAGGCCGCCCGAGGTCGCGATGTAGCTCACCGGCGGCGGGCCGGGATCGCGGGAGAGGATGGTCACGAGTTCCACCTCGCCCACCTCGCCATCGGCGAGACGGCGGCGAAGGGATGCGAAGTTCGGGTCGAAGCGGCGGTTGAAGCCGATCATCAGCGGCGTGCCGGCTTTCTCCACGGTGGCGAGGCAGGCCTCAATGCGGGCGCTCGAGAGATCGACGGGCTTCTCGCAGAACACCGCCTTGCCGGCACGCGCCCCGCGCTCGATCAGGTCGGCATGGGTCGTGGTCGGCGTGCAGACGAGGATGGCGTCCACATCGGTACGCTCGACGATCTCGTCCAGCGACGCAACCTCCGCGCCTGTCGCCGCCGCCAGTTCCTGCGCCGAAGGGGCGTGTGGGTCTGCGACCGCCACGAGGCGCGCGTCGGGATGGCTGGCGGCGTTGCGCCCATGAATGCGGCCGATGCGGCCGGCGCCCAGAACGGCGATCCTGATCATGTTTCCCCTCAGATCCTTTGCCGGCTACGGCAATATTTAGAATTGATATTCCAACATAACTTGCTAATAGAATAAACGTTCTACAGCCGCAAGGGCCGAACGAACGGCCTTCGCCCGGTGCCTTGAGCCCGAGAGCGGGAGGAATAGCATGAAGCCAGCCCTCGATGTCATCACCATCGGCCGCTCCTCGGTCGATCTTTATGGCCAGCAGGTGGGCGGGCGTCTTGAGGACATGGCTTCCTTCTCCAAGGCAGTCGGTGGGTGCCCGGCCAACATCGCCATCGGCACGGCGCGGCTCGGGCTGAAATCGGGCCTCGTCACCCGGGTCGGCGATGAAGCCATGGGGCGCTTCATCCGCGAGCAGATGGAACGCGAGGGCGTCTCGACGCATGGGATCACCACCGACAAGCAGCGTCTGACCGCGCTCGTGATCCTCGGTGTGCGCGACGAAGATTCCTTCCCGCTTATCTTCTACCGCGACAACTGCGCCGACATGGCCCTCACCGAAGACGACATCGACGAAGGCTTCATCGCCTCCGCTGCGGCGATTGTCGTGACAGGCACGCATTTTGCTCAGGAGACAACCGCCGCCGCGCAGAAGAAGGCGATCTGCATCGCCAAGGCGAACGGCCGCAAGGTGGTGTTCGACGTGGATTACCGTCCCAACCTCTGGGGCCTTCTCGGCCACGGAGCGGGCGAGTCGCGCTATGTGCGCTCCGATGCGGTGACGGAGCACCTGAAGCCGATCCTGACAGATTGCGACCTCATCGTCGGCACGGAAGAGGAACTGCACATCGCAGGTGGCTCCGAGGATACACTTGCGGCCATCCGTGCCATCCGGGCAATTTCGGCGGCCACTATCGTGTGCCAACGTGGCCCCATGGGCTGCGTGGTGTTTCCCGATGCCATTCCGGATTCACTCGATGACGGCGTGAAGGGACCCGGCTTCCCGGTCGAGGTCTACAACGTGCTGGGTGCCGGCGATGCCTTCATGTCCGGCTTCCTGCGCGGATGGCTGCGCAATGAGCAGCTTGAGACCTGTTGCGCCTACGCGAACGCGAGCGGGGCATTTGCAGTCTCGCGCCTGCTCTGCTCGCCCGAGATCCCGACCTTCCCCGAGCTGCAGCACTTCCTGAAGACCGGCAGCCGGCACAAGGCCCTGCGTTTCGACGAGGACATCAACCACATTCACTGGGCGACGACACGCCGGCCTCAAAGCCCTGCCCTCATGGCGCTCGCCATCGACCATCGCATGCAGCTGGAGGCGATGGCGAACGAAATCGGCGCGCCTGTGGAGCGCATCCCCGACTTCAAGGTTCTCGCCGTCGAGGCGGCCGCGCGGGTGGCGGATGGTCGTCCCGGCTTCGGCATGCTGATCGACGGCACCTATGGCCGCGAGGCTCTGTTCCGCGCCGCTGATCATCCGTTCTGGATCGGGCGCCCGGTGGAGTTGCCGGGTTCACGTCCGCTCGATTTCGAGAGTGGCGGCTCGCTCGGTGCGAAGCTTGTGGAATGGCCCGTGGGGCACACCATCAAGTGCCTGTGCTTCTACCACCCCGACGATCCGCCGGAGCTGAAGGAGCGTCAGGAGCGCGACCTGCTGCGCCTCCATGATGCCGCACGCCGCATCGGACGCGAACTGCTGGTGGAGATCATCGCCGGCAAGCATGGACCTCTCAAGACGGATACCGTCGCGGGCATCCTGCAGCGCCTCTACGATCTCGGCATCAAGCCCGACTGGTGGAAGCTCGAGCCGCAGCGGGATGAGGCCGCCTGGCACGCGATCGGCAAGGTCATCACGACGAACGATCCCCTCTGCCGCGGCATCGTGCTGCTCGGCCTCGAAGCGCCCGAGAACGAGCTGGAAGCGGCCTTCGCGGCTGCCGCCAAGGAGCCTCAGGTGAAGGGTTTCGCCGTTGGCCGCACGATCTTCAACGACGCTGCGCGGCGCTGGCTGAAGGGCGAGATCACGGACGAGGCGGCGGTCAGCGACATGGCTGCACGCTTCCAGCGCCTCGTCGATGCGTGGCAGCGGGCATCCGGCCGGGCGCAGGCCGCGTGAGGTCGACGGAGCTGTTATTCTGAAGACGAGCTTGAGAAGGCTGCGCCCTCGTCCAAGGTCGGCGCCATTCGAGAGGAAAATCCATGAGCACGATCCGCCTGACCATGGCGCAAGCCATTGCCCGCTTCCTGACGGCGCAGAAGACGGAGATCGACGGACAGGTGATGTCGCTCTTCGGCGGCGTCTGGGCGATCTTCGGCCACGGCAATGTGGCCGGCATGGGCGAGGCGCTGCACGGAGTTCGTGAGACGCTTCCCACCTTCCGTGCCCACAACGAACAGGGCATGGCCCATGCTGCCATCGCCTTCGCCAAGGCGTCGCGCCGCCGGCGCATGATGGCCTGCACTACCTCCATCGGTCCCGGCGCCACCAATATGGTGACGGCCGCAGCTGTGGCGCATGTGAACCGTCTGCCGGTGCTGCTCCTGCCCGGCGATGTCTTCGCCAACCGCAGGCCCGATCCGGTGCTGCAGCAGATCGAGAATTTCTCCGACGGCACGATCTCGGCCAATGACTGCTTCAAGCCTGTCTCGCGCTACTTCGACCGCATTTCGCGCCCTGAGCAGATCATCCCCGCCCTCCAGCGCGCCATGGCCGTGCTCACGGACCCGGCCGATTGCGGCCCGGTGACGCTGGCACTTTGCCAGGACACGCAGGCGGAAGCTTACGACTATCCGGAAAGCTTCTTTGCGGAGAAGATCTGGACCCAGCGCCGCATCCGCCCCGACGAGACGGAACTGGCTCAGGCCGCCGATCTCATCCGTAGCTCCAAGAAGCCCTTCATCGTCGCCGGCGGTGGCGTGCTCTATTCCGGCGCGGAACAGGCGCTCGCCGATTTTGCCGAGAAGCACGGACTCTCGGTCGGTGAGACACAGGCCGGCAAGTCGAGCTTAGCCCATGACCATCACGCCAATCTCGGCGCAGTCGGCGTCACAGGCACGGGGGCTGCCAATGCGCTGGCCGAAGATGCCGACGTAGTGATCGCGGTGGGAACACGCCTGCAGGATTTCACAACCGGCTCCTGGGCCCTGTTCAAGAACCCGAACCGGCGCATCGTCGGCCTTAACGTGCAGGCTTTCGATGCCACCAAGCACAACGCGATGCCGCTTGTATCGGATGCGCGTGTGGGCCTCGAAGAGCTGAGTCGGGCGCTCGGCAGCTGGAAGGCGCCGGAGGCCCTGGCCAGCAAAGCCCGCGAGGAGAAGTCCCGCTGGTTCGCCACTGCCGCCCGCTTCACTGACCCGACCAATGCGGAGCTGCCGTCAGACGCGCAGGTAATCGGCGCCGTGCAGCGCAATTCGCAGCCCACCGACGTAGTAGTCTGTGCGGCTGGCGGCCTGCCGGGCGAGCTGCACAAGCATTGGAAGGCGAATGCCGCGTTGGGCTACCACATGGAATACGGCTATTCCTGCATGGGCTACGAGATCGCCGGCGGGCTCGGCGTGAAGATGGCCGATCCCTCCCGCGAGGTGATCGTCATGGTGGGCGACGGCTCCTATCTCATGATGAACTCGGAACTCGCCACCTCGGTCATGCTGGGCCAGAAGCTCACTGTGGTTCTGCTCGACAATCGCGGCTATGGCTGCATCAACCGCCTCCAGCGCGCGACCGGCGGTGAGAGCTTCAACAATCTCCTGCAGCACACGAACCATGTGACGCTTCCTGACATCGACTTCGCCGCTCATGCCGCGAGCCTGGGTGCGCAGGCTGTCAAGGTGAAGGGCATTGGCGAGCTAGAGGACGCGCTGAAGAAGGCGCGCAACGCCGAGCGCAGCACCGTGATCGTCATCGACACCGATCCTCTCGCCTCCACCGATGAAGGCGGCCATTGGTGGGATGTGGCGGTGCCGGAGGTTTCCGTGCGCGAGCAAGTGAAAGCCGCCCGCAAGGATTATGAAACAGCCCTCGCCGCTCAGCGTGTGGGCGACTGACACAACAGAAGGATGAGAACATGACGATCCGCATCGGGGCGAACCCCATCGGCTGGTCCAACGACGACATGCTGGAACTCGGCGGCGAGACGCCGCTGGAGGTGTGCCTCGCCGAGGCCAAGGAAGCAGGCTTCGAGGGCATGGAGCTCGGCAACAAGTTTCCGCGCCAGCCTGAAGCCCTGAAGAAGGCACTCGCGCCCTTTAAGATGGCCTGCGTGTCCGGCTGGTATTCCGCCGAGCTTCTCACGCGCGATGCCGATGCGGAGATGAAGGCGCTGCGCCCGCATCTCGACTTGCTGAAGGCCATGGGCTCGAACGTGCTTGTCTTCGCCGAAACGTCGAACGCCATTCATGGCGACCGCTCGAAGCCCCTCTCGCAGCGTCCTGTGATGAAGGACGGCGACTGGGCCGAGTTCGGCCGCCGTATCACTGAAGTTGCCGAGCGCACCCTGCAGGAAGGTGTGCGCGTGGTCTATCATCACCACATGGGCACCATTGTGGAATCGGAAGCCGACATCGACGCCTTCATGAACTCGACAGGTGAGGCCGTTCATCTCCTCCTCGACACGGGCCACGCCACCTGGGGCGGCGCCGATCCCGCGGCCCTTGCCCGCAGCTACCGCAGCCGCATCAGCCACGTGCACACCAAGGACGTGCGCAAAGCCGTGATGGAGAAGTCCAAGGCGGAAGGCTGGAGCTTCCTCGATTCGGTCATCGAGGGCGTCTACACCGTGCCGGGTGACGGCATGGTGGATTTCGTCTCGGTGTTCAAGGAACTGCCGGGCTATAGCGGCTGGGTGGTGATCGAGGCGGAGCAGGACCCGAAGAAGGCTCATCCGCTGACCTATGCCAAGATGGGTTATGCCAATCTGACCCGCTACCTCAAAGAAGCCGGTCTGCGATAAGGAAGACATGCGATGTCCAAGCTTCTCGTCAAACCGTCGGCGCCCGATAGCAACGGGCGTATCCACGCGATCACGCCGGAATCCGCCGGCTGGACCTATGTGGGGTTCGAGGTCTATCGGCTGAAAAGCGGGCAGAGCCTCCGCCAAGCGACGGGAGACCGGGAAGCCTGCATCGTTCTGCTCTCAGGCAAGGCGCGTGTTGCGGCCGCCGGACAGGATTTTGGCACGATCGGAGGGCGCAACTCGCCCTTCGAGCCGGATCCGTGGTCGCTCTATGCGCCGGCCCACTCCGAGTGGTCGCTGCAGGCGGAGACGGATTGCGAGATTGCCGTCTGCACTGCGCCCGCCGAGGGCAAACTGCCGGCCCGCGTGATCGGTCCCGATCAGGTCGGCCAGGAGACGCGCGGCAAGGGCACCAACACGCGCCATGTGCGCAACATCCTGCCGGAGACTGAAGCAGCGGAGAGCCTGCTCGTGGTCGAGGTCATCACGCCCTCCGGTCATTGGTCGAGCTATCCGCCCCACAAGCACGACCGGGATATGCTGCCGCAGGAGTCTTTGCTGGAGGAGACCTACTACCACAGGCTCAATCCACCGTCGGGCTTTGCCCTGCAGCGGGTCTATACGGACGACCGTTCCCTCGACGAGACCCTGGCGGCCGCGAACGGCGACGTGGTGCTGGTGCCCGAGGGATACCATCCGGTTGGTGCGCCGCATGGCTATGAACTCTATTATCTCAATGTCATGGCGGGTCCGAAGCGGGTCTGGAAGTTCCACAACGACCCGGACCACGAGTGGATGCTGAGGCAGGCCTGAGGTCTTCCGTCGCTTGATCTGCCCGAGGCTTTCGGGCATGAGGCGAACATCGTTTCCCTGGGAGGCTTCATGACCTGGTCCGATCTCGCCTCGCGCGCCTTCAAGACTGTGATCGCGCTCGTGAGCGCCATCGTGATGGACTATGCGTTCCTGAATGGCCGCATGACGCGCCAGGCCGTAGCGGGGATCGAGCGCATGGCCGCCGAGGCGCCGGCCCTCGTCGACCGGCTGGTGACGAGCGCGCTCAACATCAAATGGGACCGCTGAAAGCTCAGCGCGCTCCGACGACCTCCAGGGCCATTCCGGCCATCATCGGCACGGCCTCGCCCATGCGGCGGGCGCGCTCGGGATTGGAGGCATTGCCATCCAGGGAACGCTTGTAGACTCCCTGCAGAATCGCCGCGAGGCGAAAGAAGCTGAAAGCCAGATAAAAGGGCCAGTGGCCGATCACCTCGGTTCCGGTGCGCCGGCAATAGAGCTCCACATACTCGGCTTCCGTGGGAATGCCATGGGCCTTCCGGTCGATGCCGCCCAAGCCCCGGAAGGCACCCTCTGAAGGCAGGCGCCACTGCATGCATTGATAGGCGAGATCGGCCAGGGGATGGCCCAGAGTCGAGAGTTCCCAGTCCAGCACCGCGAGAATGCGTGTTCCGGAGGGCTCGAAAATCATGTTGTCGAGGCGATAATCGCCGTGGACAAGGCTGACCCGCGCATCATCCTCCGGCGTGTGGTGTTCCAGCCATGCGATGAGTTCGTCCATCTCACGGATCGGATGCGTCTCCGACGCGCGGTACTGGCCCGTCCAGCGGACAAGCTGGCGCTCGAAATAGCTTCCCGGCTTTCCGTAATCGGCAAGACCGACGGCCGCAGGATCGACCTTGTGCAGGGCGGCGAGCGCCGCATTCATGGAGTCATAGATCGCGCTGCGATCCGCAGGGGGAAGATCCGGCAGCCTGCCGTCCCAGAAGATACGCCCCTCGACATAGTCCATGACGTAGAACATGGAGCCGACGATCGAGTCGTCCTCACATAGGTGCATGACACGCGGCACCGGCACGTCGGTATGGGCAAGCGCCGCCATAATGAGATATTCGCGGTCGACCGCGTGGGCCGATTTCAGCAGCGTTCCAGGCGGCTTGCGGCGCAGCACGAAGCGGCCTTGGGTCGACGTGATCAAGAAGGTTGGATTCGACTGGCCGCCGGCGAATTTATCTGCGCCGACCAGTTGGCCGAAGCCCGGAACATGCGCGGCGAGATAGGGGCCGAGGCGTTCCGTGTCGAGATGGGCTGCTTGCGCTGTCATGAGCTGTCAACCGAGCATGGCGAGTGTGATCCACTCCGCCGCAAGCGCCGGCTTCTCCGCGCCGTCGATCTCGACAGTCACCTGATAGCGCAGCAAGGCTTGCGTGTCGGAACGCATGGAAACCTCGGACAAGGTAAAGCGTCCCCTCAACCGCGCCCCGACCGACACAGGAGAGAGAAAGCGGACGCGTTCCAGTCCGTAGTTGATCCCCATGGTCCGATCTCTGATCGTCGGCAGCGCCTCCTGTCCCATGGCGGACAAAAGCGACAGGGTGAGAAAGCCATGCGCAATCGTGCCGCCGAAGGGCGCCTCCGCAAGAGCGCGCTCGGGATCGACATGGATGAACTGGAGGTCTTCGGTCACGGCAGCGAAACGGTCGATCCTGTCCTGGTCGATCGTCTTCCAGGACGAGACCCCGAGTTCCTGGCCAACCCGACTCCTCAGGTCTTCGATTGAGACGGACAGTGGCGCATGCACGTTCATAGCGACGCCTCGCCGAAGATCTTGTGCCCGGTCTCCACCCCGATGCCGCCATCGAGCGGAATGATGGCGCCCGTCGTGTAGGCGCCGCCGCGACCGCAGAGGAACAGGAGCGCCCCTGCGATATCGTCCGGCCGACCGATGCGACCGAAGGGCACGCTGGCGGCGACTAGCGCACGTTTTTGTTCATCGCCTGTAGCGAAAGCCGTCATGCGGCTCTGGAAAGGTCCCGGGGCAAAGGCATTCACGGTGATGCGGCGCGGGGCGAACTCTTTTGCGAGGATCCTCGTGAGGTGATGCACAGCGGCCTTGGACGCCGCATAGGAATAGGCATTATCGCCGATGGGCGCGGCACCCATCACCGAGCCGAGATTGACGATGCGAGCCGGATCGTCGTCGCTGGCCGCAGCCTCCAGCAGGGGCAGGAGTTGCTGGGTCAGCGTGAAGAGCCCCGCCACGTTGACAGAGAACACATTGTCCCAGGCCTTGTGCGGGAAGTTCTCCAGCGGCTCGCCCCAGGTCTTGCCCGCGTTGTTGACGAGGATGTGAAGATGCGGAGTGCGAGCCTTCACGTCGGAAGCGAGCGCCATCACGCCGGCCTCCGTCCCCACATCGCCGGAGAAGCCATCCGCCGTGCCACCGGCGTTGAGCGCGTTCAGCTCCCGCGCCACCGTCTCGCACGCCTCGCCCTTGCGCGAGGCGATCAGCACCCGCGCACCGGCGCGCACGAGCGCCTCGGCGATCATGCGGCCAATCCCGGTGGCGCCTCCGGTCACAAGCGCCGTCTTGCCCGTGACCGAGAACAGTGAGCTGAGGTAATCCTGAGCCATCAGCCGCTCACGCGGCTGTCGGAAGGACATAGTCCTTCAGGATCTTGCGCAGCTCCAGCTTGGAGATCTTTCCTGTGGCGGTCAGCGGAATGGTCTCAACGAAAAGGACATCGTCCGGCACCTGCCAGCTCGCCACCTTGGTGGTGAGATAGGCCAAGATATCCTCCTTCGCAGGCTTCGCATCGGGTTTCGGCACGACCACGAGGAGCGGCCGCTCGCCCCAGCGCGGATGCGGCATGGCGAGCACGGCGCAGTTGGCTACACCCGGTGCGCCCAGGGCCGCGTTCTCCAGATCGATGGAGGAAATCCACTCTCCGCCCGACTTCACCAGATCCTTGGTGCGGTCCACGATCTGCAGGAACCCGTCGGGCGTGATCTTGGCCACGTCACCGGTCTTGAACCAACCTTCCGCATCAAGAGCCTGCGCGGTTGCACCCTCGTTGTTGTAGTAGCCCGAGGCGATCGAAGGCCCGCGCACGCAGAGCTCGCCGAACGCCGCGCCATCCTTCGGCAACTCCTTGCCATTCTCGTCGACGATCTTCATGTCGACCATGAACAGGCGCCGTCCCTGGCGAACCTTCAGGGCGATCTTCTCATCGAAGGGCAGTTCCTCCATCTCCGGGCTCAGCATGCCGAAGGTACCGATGGGGCTCATCTCGGTCATGCCCCAGCCGTGGCAGACGCTGATGCCGTAATCGCGCTCAAAGGCCTCGATCATCGGCTGCGGCGCCGCCGAGCCGCCGATGATCACATAGTCGAGACCCTCCGGCTTGCGCCCCCGTTGCTTCATCTCGTGCAGAAGCCCGAGCCATACGGTCGGCACGCCCCAGCTGCTGTCGACCTTCTCGGTCTCCATGAGGTTGAACAGGCTCGCTCCGTCGAGCTTCGCGCCGGGGAAGATGAGCGCGGTGCCGGAAAGAGGGGCCGAATAGGGCAATGCCCATGCGTTGACGTGAAAGAGCGGCACCACGGGAAGGATCTTCTTGCCCATGCCGAAATAGCGCGAGGCGCCGATCACGGACGTCATGGCATGAATGACCTGCGAGCGGTGCGAGTAGAGCACGCCCTTGGGCTCGCCCGTGGTGCCGGAGGTGTAGCTCAGCGCCGCAGCCGTGTTCTCGTCGAGATCAGGCCAAGTGATCGTGTCCGGCTGCCCGGTGAGCAGATCCTCGTAGCATTTGACACCGTCGAGTCCCTCCTGCACCGGCATGGTGTCGCGGCCGGTCATGGCCACGAAGGTGATGTTCTGGGGCAGCTTCGGCCGCAGAGCCGCGACGAGCGGCGCGAAGGTGATGTCGAAGAAGAGCGCCGTGTCCTGAGCGTGGTTGACGATGTAGACGAGCTGCTCGGGGAACAGGCGCGGGTTGATGGTGTGGCATACGGCGCCGATGCCGGAGATGGCATAGTACAGCTCGAAATGCCGGTAGCCGTTCCAGGCGAGCGTTGCAACGCGGTCGCCGGGCTTGACGCCAAGAGCCCGCAGCCCATGGGCGAGCTGGGCTATGCGCTTGTGAATGTCCTTGTAGGTGGTGCGGTGAATGCCGCCTTCCGTCGCGACCGAGACGATCTCGGTGGTGGCGTGCACCTCCGCGGCCAGATCGATGATCGCCGGGATCGACAGCTGCCGATCCATCATCATTCCGTTCAACATCGTTTCTTCCCTCCGGTTTTTGCTTGTTGTCAGGAATTTATCGGCCGCTTGAAACTTGTCCAGCCTGACGCAGGGGTGGCATCGAGGCCTGATCCAGAACGGCGATGGTGGCGAGCGCCACCGCCGTCTGCTTCTCGCGCCCGTCCTTTTCGGTGAACACGTCCGCCGCCACGATGATCATGCGGCTGCCGGGCTTCACCACCCGCGAGCGGCAGATCAGCCGGTCTCCATCGGCCGGCGAGAATAGGTTGAGCTTGTATTCGGCCGTGAGAACGCCCTGCCCCGGCTTGAGAACGGTCGCGGCGGCAATGGTTGTGCCGTTGTCGATCAGAAAAGCCGTGACGCCACCGTGGAACAGGCCGTGCTGCTGGAGCAGATCGTCACGACGGGCTACGGAGATCGTCGCAGTGCCGGGCGTCAGTTCATCGATCTGCGCGCCCACCAGATGCATAAAGCCCTGCAGAGCTACGCGCTCCCGGATACCGGCGGCGCGGCTATCGAATGGGATTGCATCCATGTGGAACGCCTGCCCCTTTGTGGAAGAAGCAGGGCCGGCTGTGAGGCCGGCCCTGTTCAGCTACGGTCTTACTGCCCGAGGCTTGCCGCCTCGACGGTCTCAACCTTGCCACCCTTGACCACGCCGACAACGATGTTGGCGTTGGTGCCGCCGCGATCATCGACACTGGTGATGCGAGCGGGGTTCTTCTCCGCCGGCAGCTTGCCATAGGCCTCGCTGAGCTTAGCGTGGATCGCCTTCGGGTCGGAGACGCTGCCGGAGAGCTTCATAGCCTCGGCCACGGCGTTCAGGGTCGAGTAGTGGTAGGAGGCTTCTGTGCCCGGGTTGCGGTCGTAGAGCTTCTTGAACTTCGCGATGAAGGCTTCCGTGCCTGGACGCTTGTCATAGATCAGCGGCAGAACGCCAACGGAGCCTTCCAGCATGTCCATGCCGCCGGTGACGGCTGCCATCTCGTCGAGCTTGGCCTGATCCATCACGACGAAGCCGCCCTTAAACCCGAGCTCGCGCGCCTGCTTGGCGACGAGAGCCGTCGGCTCGGAGGCGCCGCCGACGAACAGCACATCGGGGCTTGCCGCTAGCACCCGGCTCACGCCGCTGTAGAAGTCCGTGTCCTTGTTGTAGGACATCGGGTTCTCGGCCACGATCTGGCCTCCGGCCTTTGTCCACGCCGGCCCGAAGAGCTGCGCCCAGGCCTTCGCATAGTCATGATCGCCGCCGGCCATGGCGAGCTTCTTGCCGAAGGTCTTCATCTGCACGCTGATGAAGGGCTGCACGTAGCCCGCGAAGGACGGCGGAATGCGAAGGGTCAGCTTGTTGCCGCGCTCCGTCATGTTCGGCACGCTGGTATAGGCGCCGAGAATGAAGTTGTCCTGCTCGTTGAAGGCCTGGATCGCGAAGGCACCGCCGGAATGGGGCGTGAACACCATCGGCGTGTTGTTCTGCGCCTTGAGGCGCTTGGCGTTCACAGCCGCCTCGCTGGGCGAGTACTTGTCGTCGAGCGCCACGATGTTGAACTTGTACTTCTTGCCGCCAACATCGAAGCCGCCGGCATCGTTGATCTCCTTCGCGGCCATCTCGAGGCCGACCAAGGTGTTCTTGCCATAGAGCGCAGCGCCGCCGCTGAGCGGACCGGTATAGCCGATATTGACTGTCTCCTGAGCCGATGCGGCGGAGGCGAATCCAGCCGCGAGCGTCACTGCGCCGGCGGTGTGAACCAGGTGTTTCCAAAGAGCCATTTGTTTTCCTCTCCTCTTGTTCTTTCTTCATGGGGCGGGAGTTCGACCGTGATCGACTCCCGTCTCTTTAGTTGGCGAACCTTTTGAGCTCGCAGGCTTCCACAACCGGCGCCGGATCAGGCGCCGATATAGGCTTTCCGAACACGTTCATCATTGAGCAGGGTGTCCCGGTCGCCTTCCATGACGATCCGGCCGCTCTCGATGACGTACGCGCGATGGGCGATCTGCAGGGCCGCATAGGCGTTCTGCTCCGCGAGCAGCACCGTCGTGCCCTTGTCGTTGATTGCCTTGATGACGCCGAGCACCTGCTTGACCACCAGAGGCGCAAGGCCGAGCGACGGCTCGTCAAGGAGCAGGACCTGCGGCCGGCCCATGAGAGCGCGTCCGATGGCCACCATCTGCTGCTGGCCGCCACTTAAGGAACCGGCTATATCGTGCCGCTTCTCGTGAAGAATCGGGAACATCTCGAAGACCTGATCGAGGATCTTCTCGGATTCCTTCTTATCCTGGCGATGAACATAAGCGCCGAGAAGCAGGTTCTTGCGCACCGACATTTCGGGGAAAAGCTTGCGCCCCTCGGGGCAGTGCACCACCCCTGATTGGACGATCTGGGAGGGTTTCCGCCCGGCGATGTTCTGGTCCTTGAACCAGATATTGCCGCGGCTGAGCTTGCGCAGTCCGCTGATGGCAAGGAAGAGGGAGCTCTTACCAGCACCATTGGCACCGAGCATCACCACAAGTTCGCCGGGCTCTGCATGGATCGAGATTTCGTCGAGCGCCCGGAAGCTGCCGTAGTTGAGCTGTGCTCCCTCAAGCCGCAGCATAATCAGCTCCCAGGTAGGCCTCAATGACGCGCTGGTCGGAGCGGATCTGCGCCGGCGTCCCTTCGGCGATCATCTCGCCGTGGTCGAGCACCACGATCTTGTCGGCAAGGCTCATGATCATGTCCATCTTGTGCTCGATCAGGCACACGGTCAGGCCTTTGCGGATCATCTTCCGGATAAGTTCGGCCAAGCCTAGCGTTTCCTCCGGGTTGACGCCGCCGGCGGGCTCGTCGAGCAGAACGATCTTCGGATCGGTGGCGAGCGCCAGAGCAAACGCAACGCGCTTGCGCTCCTCCTGCGAGATATCCGCCGCCAGATGGTGGGCTACCGAGGAGAGGCCGACAAAGTCGAGCACTTCCTCGGCCTTGGCGCGGCAGCGGTGCTCGTCCTCTTTCAGGCGGCCCGTGTTGAACACCACGTCCCAGAAGGTGGATGTGGTGCGCAACCGATGCCCGACGATCAGATTGTCGAGCACCGTCGCCTTGTCGAACAGGGTGGTCGACTGGAAGGTGCGCGCGACGCCGAGCCTCGCCACCTGATCGGGCCTGAGGTTCGTCACGTCCTGCCCGTCGAAGATGATGCGCCCGGAGGTCGGCTTGTGGTAGCCGCTCACCAGATTGAAGAAGGTGGTCTTGCCAGCGCCGTTGGGGCCGATGATCGCGTTGATACGGTTCCTCTCGAAGGTGGTGGTCACGTCACGCACGGCGGTCAGGCCGCCGAAGCGCTTGGTCAGGCCCTGGATCTCAAGCATTGGTGCCGACCTCCTGCTGCTGGCCGATCACGGATCGCTGAAGGCGTCGGTCCTGCATCGAGGCTGCGGCCCGCCGCGCCTGCCGTTCGCGCCAATACCCGATAAGGCCCTGCGGGAAGAACATGACCAGCAGGATCAGGAGCGGGCCGAACACGATCATCCGGAAATCCTGCAGGAACTGCAGCGACTGCGTGAGCCAGGTGAGCAGGATCGCCCCGAGCAGCGGCCCGAACAGGGTGCCGATGCCGCCCACGAGGATGAAGGCGATCATGTCGAAGGTGTGGCTCTCCAGCGCCATGGCCGGGCCGATGAAGCGCACGAAGCCGGCATAAAGCGCACCGGCCATTCCGGCGTAGAAGGTGGAAAGCACGAAGGCGAGAACCTTGGTACGCATCAGGTTGATGCCCAGTGTCTCGGCAAGGTCCTCACCGTTGCGGATGGCGATGAAGGCGCGGCCGAGCAGCGAATGCACGATCCGGCTCATCAGCCACAGGCTCACCACGAGGAAGAACAGCACGAGGTAGTACTGCGACCACGTGTTGTCGAACCGGATCGGGCCGATGCCGGTGGGCGCCGGAATGTCGATGATGCCCACCGTTCCATGAGTCAGCACATCCCATTTTTCGATGATCAGATAGATCATGAAGCCGACGCAGAGGGTGAAGATCGAGAAGAAGTGCCCTTTCAGGCGCAGCGAAAGAAGACCGGCGAAGAAGCCGACGATCGCGCTCAAGATTCCAGCGATCACGAAGGCGATCCAATAGGGCACGCCGTAATCGACGGTGAGGATGCCGACCGTGTAGGCGCCGATGGCCATGAAGCCCGCATGCGCGAGGTTGAGCTGGCCCGTATAGCCCAGGATGAGGTTCAGGCCCACTGCGGCGATCGCCATGATGTAAGCGAGCGACATCACGTAGATGTAATAGTCGTTGGCCGCGATCATCGGGAAGGCGATGGCCAGAAGCAGCAGGACGGCGAGAAGAGGCTTTTGCCAAGTCTTCGACATCATGCCCGGGCTCCGCTGGGAAACAGGCCCTGGGGCCGGAACGACAGGATCAGGACGAGGAGCGCAAAGGCGATGATGTCCTTGTAGTTCGTGGAGACGTAAAAAGCCCCGAAGCTCTCGGCGAACCCGATCACGAGACCGCCGACGATGGCCCCCGGGATGCTGCCCATGCCGCCCAGGATGATGATCACGAAGGCCTTCATGATCACGAGATGCCCCATGGAGGGATAGATCAGGTTGATGGGAGCAAAGAGCGTCGCGGCCACCGCGGCTAGAGCGCCGGAAATCGCGAAGGTGAGAACGGAAACCTTCGTGGCGTCGATGCCGACCAGGGAAGCGCCTTCCCGGTTCTGCGCCATGGCAATGATCGTGGAGCCGGTGAGCGTGCGGGTGAGGAAAAGGTGGAGCACGAACATCAGGCCGAACGCCGCCGCGATGATGATCAGGCGCTGCGCGGGCGCGACGAGATCGAAGAGGCGCACGATCTGCGGATAGGGAGGAGCGAGACGGTGGAACTCCGCACCCCAGATTGCCTGAATGCCCGCTTCCAGAAACAGGAGAAGGCCGATGGCGGCGATCATGTCATGCAGGGGCGGCGCATTTCTGAGGCGATGGAAGATGAGCCGGTCCGACAGAACCGCGAGAAGGGCCACGATGAGCGCCGCTCCGGCCATGGCAACCCAATAATTCGCGCCGAGCGAGCCCACGAGATAGAAGGCCATGTAGGCGCCAACCATATACAAGGCGCCATGGGCGAAGTTGGGGATGTGGAGAATCCCGTAGACGAGCGTGAGACCAAGGGCCACGAGCGCATAGACGCTTCCGAGCGTCAGCCCGTTCAGAACCTGCTGAAAAAAGATATTCAAGGAGCCGCGTCCTCCTCCTGGGCTCCGGGCTCCCGTGCTCGACCGCGATTTCCCGCCTGGCTAGGGCAGGAACTGAGGACCTGTGACTTGCGGCACCGGACCCTCAAACCGGACAAACCAGGCTCCTCGGATCGTTTCCTCTCGAATGAACGGTACGGTCCTTTTCAGACTCACACCGCCGGCAGGGCTTCATTGGCCCTGTCCTGTGTCTGAAGGGAGACTGACACGAGACCATGGCCTCGTCAACGGATCATGGAAGCCGAATTGCACCGATTTCCGGCAGCCTCGGATTCACCCTCGACACTCTCTTAGAATAACGGGTACAGTCGAAGAGTTGCATGCGCGGCATCGCTCCCGGGACCAATTCGTGCTAGGAGCTCAACCATGGGCGGCCCTGAGCCTGCCCTCGGGCCAGGAGCCACGAAACTACCATGACGCCGACCTCCAACGCTCTTCCGCGCCAGACCAAGCGGTTCGAGCAGAAGCGACAGGCCATCCTCGATGGGGCCGTCCAGCTCTTCAATCAAAAGGGATTGAAGGGGACGACCCTGGCCGATGTGGCCCGGAGCGTCGGGCTGATCACCAACAGCGTCACCTATTATTACCGCAAGAAGGAGGAGCTGGCGACGGCCTGCCTCCTGCGCTCCATCGAAGCGCTCGATGCGCTCATCGCCGCTGCCCTGCAACGGGAGACGCCGGAGGAGCGCCTGCGGACCATCCTGCGGCTGTATTGCGAGCGGCTCGCGGAGAGCGCCTCGGGAGACCGGCCGCCGCTCATGAGCTTCAGCGACATGCGGTCACTGACCTCTCCCCACGTGGAGCTGGTGTTCGATACCTACAACCAGATGTTCCGGCACCTGCGCAGCCTGTACGATCTCGATGGTGCGCCGCCCCTGAGCCGGGCCCAGAAGAATGCGCGGGCCCATCTGCTGATCTCGGTCATGCACGGCGTCCGGCACTGGATCGACCATTACGAGCCCCAGGATTACCGGCGCGTTGCCGACAGGATCGGCGATATCCTGATCCACGGGCTCGCAACCCCGCAATCGGCATGGCGCCCCGCAGTGCTGCCGCAGATGATGTGGCCCTCGGTTGAGGAGGTTTCGCCCGAGGCGTTCCTGCGCTCGGCCACCATCCTGATCAACGAGCAAGGCTACCGGGGCGCCTCCGTGGAGAAGATCTCAGCCCGGCTGAACGTCACCAAGGGGTCATTCTATCATCACAACGACAACAAGGACGATCTCGTAACCGCCTGCTTCGAGCGCACCTTCGCGGTGGTGCGGCAGGTCCAGCAGGCCGCAGAAGCGGATGGGGCGACGGGCTGGGATCGTCTTTGCGCCGCAACGAACGAGCTGATCCGCTACCAGCTGTCCGATCAGGGTCCGCTGCTGCGCATCTCCGCCTTCAGCGCCCTCCCGGAAGCCCTGAGAGGCCCAACGAAGCGCACCATGGACCGCTTGGCCCAGCGCTTCAGCAGCTTCGTGGTCGACGGCATGGTGGATGGCTCGATCCGCCCGCTCGATCCGTTCGTAGCCGCTCATGTGGTAGACAGCGCCATCAACGCGGCAGTGGAGCTCGAACGCTGGATTTCAGGCGTCACACGCGAGACGGCGGCGGATATCTACGCCAGGCCGCTGTTCATTGGCGTATTCTCGCCGGAGGCGGAAGTCGAAGCCCAGCCGGCGAGCACGGCGCGCAGCGCCGCGACCAGCGCGAGAGGCTGATCGATCGGCACATGGTGGTAGGCCTCGGGGATGTCGATCACCGGGGTACCCGGCGGCAGAATGTTCCGCATGCGCGCGATGTCGCCCGCCTGCATCAGGGTGGAACGGGCGCCCAGCAGGACCGCGAGAGGACATTTCGGAGCTGACAGGGCTGGAGCCGGGTCTTCCCATTCATAGTCTCGCCACAGAAACGGATCGAAGCGCCAGGTCCAGCCGGATTCCTCTGCGGTCTCGACCTGCGTCAGCGAGGTTCGGGCGATGAAGTCCGCGATGAAGAGGTTCTCGCACGGCTGCGCAGGCACGAGCCGGAAGCGCTGCAGGGCCTCCTCCAGCGTCGGATAGATCTTGTGGGGGCGCATCTCCCAGGCGGCTCCCTTCTCCTTGCGCTCCTTGCGACGCTCGGGGGAGAAGATCGGCGTGTCGATGATGATCCCGCCGCCCAGGCGCTCCCCGTGCTTTGCGGCGGCTTGGATGATGGGAAAGCCCCCGAAGGAATGGCCGATGAAGACGGGCTTGGTGTCGCTGTCGAACAACCCTGTCGCCTCGGCAACCGTCATCGCCTCCTCGACGAAGATGTCGAAGGAATAGCGCTCGCGCCGGTCCGACCCGCCCATGCCCGACCAGGAGAGGGCCGTGCAGCGATACGCGTTTGAGAAGAACGGCGCGATGAAGCTCCACCAATCCGCATGGGCCCCGTTGCCGTGCAGGAACAGGAGACCCGGCCTGCCGCGCTCACCCCAGGTGAGCGTCTCGATCCGGACGCCCGCCGCCTCGGTGAAGCCCCGCTCCGGCGCATCCGCGAGTGCCTGATCGAACCAAGCCGGCGCGCCTGGTCGCGCACCGGCCAGGGGTGCAAGCAGCGTTTGACGCCGCGGGCCAGGAGCCGTGTCGTTCATGACGGGCGCGCTCCTTGTTCAGATATCGCGAAAGCCCTTGCCATCGGCAACGAGGCGTTCCAGCAGGGCAGCAGGTTTGAAGTCTGCCCCGTACTGTGCCTCGTAGGCGCGCAGCCTCTCGAGCACTTTGCCCAAGCCCACCTGCTCGCCATAGAACATCGGCCCGCCGCGATAGACCGGCCAGCCATAGCCGTTGATCCACACGATATCGATGTCGGAGGAGCGGATGGCGATGCCCTCCTCCAGGATCTTCGCGCCCTCGTTGATCATCGTGTAGACGCAGCGCTCCAGGATTTCCTGATCGGAGATCGTGCGCCGCTCGATGCCCTTCTTGGCCGAGAGATCGAGAATAATCTGCTCCACGAGCTTGGACGGCTTGGCGTTACGGTTCTCGTCGTAATCGTAGAAGCCGGCACCCGTCTTTTGGCCGCGTCGGTCCTGCTCGCAGAGGATCTCGCGCGCAGTCTCGCCCTTCGAGGTCTCACGCGACCAGCCGATGTCGAGGCCGGCGAGATCGGCCATGGCGAAGGGGCCCATGGGGAAACCGAACTCGTAGAGGACGCGGTCCACATCCCACGGCATGGCGCCCTCAAGAATCAGGCGGTTGGCCTCGCGCTGGCGCGGCTCGAGCATGCGGTTGCCGACGAAGCCGTGGCAGACGCCCACCAGCACGGCGATCTTGCCGATCTGGCGGCCGAGCTGCATGGCGGTGGCGATGACCCGCTTGTCGGTCTTCTCGCCGCGTACGACCTCCAAAAGCCGCATGATGTTGGCTGGCGAGAAGAAGTGCATGCCGAGCACGTGTTCCGGCCGCTTCGTCATCGCGGCAATCTCGTTCACGTTGAGATAAGACGTGTTGCTGGCGAGAATCGCGCCGGGCTTGGCGATGACATCGAGCTTGGAGAAGATCTCCTTCTTGATCGCCATGTTCTCGAATACGGCCTCGATGATGAGGTCGCAATCGGCCAGATCCTCCATGTTGAGGCTGCCGGCGAGAAGCCCCATGCGGCGCTCCACGTCCTCCATGCTCATGCGGCCCTTCTTGGCCGTGCTCTCGTAGTTGCGGCGGATCACACCCAGGCCCCGCTCTAGGGCCTCGGGCTTCGCCTCGACAATGGTGACGGGCAGCCCCGCATTGGCGAAGTTCATCGAGATGCCGCCGCCCATGGTGCCGGCGCCGATGACGCCAACCTTCTTGACGGCCAAGGTCGGTGTGTCGTCGGAGATGTCCGGGATCTTCCAGACCCGGCGCTCGGCAAAGAACACGTGGCGTTGGGCCGCCGATTGCTCGCCGTTCACGAGCTCCTGGAACAGCTGGCGTTCCAGCTTGATGCCCTCATCGAACGGCAGGTTCACGGCCGCCTCGACGCAGCGGATGTTGTATTCCGGCGCCTGGAAGCCACGGAACTTGCGGGCATTCGCCTTGCGGAATGCGTCAAAGACCTCCGGCTTGCCCCGGGCTGCCGCAATCTTGTCGTCGAGATCGCGCACTTTCTTCAGCGGCCGGTTCTCGGCAACCACCTTGCGCGCGAAGGCGATGGCGCTCGCCAGAAGATTACCCTCGTCCACGAGTTCGTCAACGATGCCCATCTCCTTCGCGGCTTTTGCCGAGACCGGGCTGCCGGAAGTGATCATGTCCATGGCGCGTTCCGGCCCGACTAGGCGCGGCAGGCGCTGCGTTCCGCCGGCGCCCGGCAGCAGCCCGAGCTTCACTTCCGGAAAGCCGCATTTCGCGGAAGGCACCGCCACGCGATAATGGCAGGCGAGCGCCGTCTCCAGCCCGCCGCCGAGCGCCGTGCCGTGGAGGGCGGCGACCACCGGCTTTGATGAGGCCTCGATGAAGTCCACCACTTCCGGCAGCATCGGCTGCTTCGGCGGCTTGCCGAACTCGCTGATGTCGGCGCCGGCAAAGAAGGTGCGGCCTTCGCAATGCAGCACCACGGCCTTGACGCTCGCGTCAGTGCCGGCCTGTCGAATGCCTTCCACAATGCCCTCACGCACCTGTGCGGAAAGCGCGTTCACGGGAGGCGAGTTGACAGTGAGCACGGCGATCTCGCCGTCGCGTCTCAGGTCGACGACGGGATTGATGCGGGTTGCGGAACTCGTCTCGGCCGCGATGCTCATGATGCTCTCCCCTGATTCGGTGCGCTTGTCTTGAAGACGTGTCTTAGTAGATCTCGAAAAGACCGGCAGCCCCCATGCCGCCGCCCACGCACATGGTGACGACGCCGTATTTCGCGCCGCGGCGCTTGCCCTCGATCAGGATATGCCCGGTCATTCGCGCACCCGACATGCCATAGGGGTGGCCGATGGAGATGGCGCCGCCGCTCACATTGAGCTTCTCGTTGGGAATGCCGAGTCGGTCGCGGCAATAGAGCACCTGGCAGGCGAAGGCCTCGTTCAGTTCCCAGATGTCGATGTTGCCCACCGTCAGGCCATGCTGCTTGAGCAGCTTCGGCACGGCGAAGACCGGTCCGATGCCCATCTCGTCCGGATCGCACCCGGCCACCGCCATGCCGCGATAGGCGCCGAGCGGCTGCAGGCCGCGACGCTCCGCCTCCTTCGCTTCCATCAGAACGGCCGCCGAGGCGCCGTCCGACAACTGCGAGGCGTTGCCGGCCGTGATGAAGCGTCCTTCCTTCACGCGCAGCCCATCCTTGAACACGGGGTTCAACGCCTGCAGATCCTCGAGCCGCGTCTGCGGGCGGTTGCCCTCGTCCTGCGAAAGCGTGATCTCCCGCTGGGAAGTGGCGCCGCTCGCCTTGTCGACCACGACCATACGCGTCGTCATGGGCACGATCTCGGCGGCAAAGCGCCCTTCGGCCTGGGCCTGGGCGGTGCGCTGCTGCGACTGCAGGGCGTATTCGTCCTGGGCCTCGCGGGAGATCCCGTAGCGGTCGGCCACGGTCTCGGCAGTCTCCAACATGCTCATGTAGAGCGCCGGAACCGTCTCCACGAGCACGGGATCCTTGGCGCGGTAGCGATTCGCATGCTCGTTCTGGACGAGCGAAATCGATTCGAGGCCGCCGCCCACCGCGATGCCGATTCCGTCGACGACAATCTCCTTGGCGGCCGTCGCAATGGCCATGAGGCCGGAGGCGCATTGCCGGTCCATGCTCATGCCGGCGACGCCGGTCGGCAGGCCCGCGCGCAGGGCGGCCTGACGGGCGATGTTCGATCCGGTTGAGCCCTGCTGCAGCGCCGCGCCCATGACGACATCGCCGATCTCGCCCGGATCGATCCCGGCACGCTTGACCGCCTCGGCAATGGCATGGCCGCCCAGCGCCTGGGCCTGGGTGTCGTTGAAGGCGCCGCGATAGGCCTTTCCGATGGGGGTGCGGGCCGTGGAAACGATGACAGCTTCACGCATCTTGGGATCCTCCCTGGATCGCTGGGGCGGTTGCCACCCCTTCATTCCAAGCCACCCGGCGCCGGCGGCGGCGAGCGCTCCTGACCTTGTCTGGTGCTATTAATGACAAAAGCGGTATGTTTTTGTCTAGCCCAAATCCTTTTGAAAATATGATGAAATTTCACGTCGCTATAGTTTTTCGAAAAATCGGCTTGCATCTGGAACCGACGCGGATACCCTACCTTCAACAAATAGGACACGCTTTCTGGGGAGGAAGCGAAGGATGCTGGCCCTACTCAGCAAACAGCCGGGCGGACCTGAGTCGCTCGTGCTGGAATCCGTAGCCGAGCCCAGCCCGAAGCCGGGCGAAGTCCTGCTGGCCGTCAAGGCCTGCGGGGTGAACTACCCCGACGCGCTGATCATCGAGGATCGCTATCAGTTCAAGCCCGAACGCCCCTTCGCGCCGGGCAGCGAGGTCTCCGGCATCGTCGAGGCGGTGGGAGAAGGCGTATCGTTCCTGAAAGCCGGCGACCGGGTGATCGGCTCCTGCGGCTGGGGCGGCATGGCCGAAAAGCTCGCCCTCTCGGCCGACCGCTGCATTCCAATGCCGGATGCCATGCCCTTCGACGAGGCAGCCGCCTTCGTCATGACCTATGGCACCTCCTATCATGCCCTCAAGGACCGGGCGCAGTTGAAGGCGGACGAGACCCTGCTGGTGCTGGGCGCGGCCGGAGGCGTCGGGCTTGCAGCCGTAGAACTCGGCAAGGCCCTGGGCGCGAAGGTGATCGCCGCTGTCTCCTCGGACGAGAAGGCGGCACTTGCGAGAAAGCACGGCGCCGACGAGAGCATCGTCTACGCGTCTGGCCCCTTCGATAAGAACGGCCTCAAGGCTCTGTCTGAACAGTTCAAGACCGTATGCGGCCCAAACGGCGCCGATGTGATCTATGACCCTGTGGGCGGCGACTACTCGGAAGCCTCCTTACGCGCCATCGCCTGGGAAGGGCGCTTCCTCGTGGTCGGATTCCCGGCCGGGATTCCGAAGCTTCCTCTCAACCTGCCGCTCCTGAAATCCTGCCAGATCGTCGGCGTGTTCTGGGGCGCCTTCGCCAAGCGCGACCCGAGGGCCAATGCGGCTAATTTGAGAGAGCTTCTCGATCTCTATGCAGGTGGAAAAATCAAACCAGTGATTTCCGAGCGGGTGCCCCTGGCCCGGGCCGGTGAGGCCATCGCGGCCTTGAGCGCACGCAAGGCTCTTGGCAAGATCGTCGTCACCATGAATCGGGCGGACGCACCATGAGCCGGACGGCCTTTCCCTGGGAGCGCTCCTATCCGCCGGGCGTCCGGTGGGATGCTCCCATCGTGCCGTCGACGCTGCCCAAGCTGCTGGATGAAGCGGTGACGGCCTATGGCGACAGGCCTGCCATCGAATACCGGGACAGGCACATCAGCTACACCGAGATCGGCCGCCAAGCCGATGCCTTCGCTGCCGCCCTCCTCAGCTTACCCACCAATGCTACTGGAGCGGTTGCGCTCTATCTGCCGAACACGCCCTATCATCCGTATGCCTTCTTCGGCGCAACGAAGGCCGGGATCCGTCTCGCTCACTTGAGCCCGCTCGATGCCGAACGGGAGCTGGCGCACAAGCTGCACGACAGCGGCGCGCGTATTCTCGTGACGACCAATCTCGCCAGCATGCTGTCCATGGCGCTCAAGCTCCTGGACGGCGGCCATGTGGATCGGTTGATCGTCGGCGAGGACGCCATCTGGGGACCGTGCCCGGCGCCCACGATGCCGATTCCCGAGCGGTCCGATGTCATCACCTTCGAAGCCTTCACGCGCGATGCGGCGGTGCCGCCGCAATGGCCTGGGATCACGCCGGACGACATCGCTCTGCTGCAATATACCGGCGGCACCACGGGGACGCCGAAGGGCGCCATTCTCACCCATGGCAATCTGACAGCAGCAGTCGCCATGTATGAGGCATGGTTCGGCCCGCAGCTGAACACGCGCCCTGGCGAGCAGAAGGTGATCTGCGCCCTGCCGCTGTTTCACATCTATGCGCTGACCACGATCCTGCTGCGGCAGATCAGGAACGGCAATGAGATCCTGCTGCGCCTGCGCTTCGATGCAGAGACGACGTTGCGCGACATCGAGGTGAAGCGGGCAACCGCCTTTCCGGGCGTTCCCACCATGTGGATTGCGCTGGCGCACTATCCAGGGATCGAGAACCGCGATTTCTCCTCCATGATCCATTGCAGCTCCGGAGGAGCGCCCCTGCCGGTCGAGATCGGGGAGCGTTTCCATCGCCTGACCGGTCAGCGTCTCCTTGGCGGCTGGGGCATGACGGAGACGTCTCCCGCCGGCACGAACCTGCCGCTGAAAGGACCGCCGAAGCCGGGCTCCATCGGCATTCCGATGCCGGGGGTCGAGCTCGACATTGTGTCGCTCGAAGAACCCCGCCGGGTGCTCGGGGTGCGCGAGACCGGCGAGCTTCGCATCCGGGGCCTCAACGTCAGCCGCGGCTACTGGAACAAGCCGAAGGAGACGGCCGAGGCCTTCACTCCGGACGGCTTTCTCACCGGCGATATCGGCTACAGAGACGAGGACGGCTACTTCTTCATCGTCGATCGTCGCAAGGACATGATCATATCCGGCGGCTTCAATGTTTACCCGCAGATGATCGAGCAGGCGGTCTACGAGCATCCACAGGTCGAGGAAGCTCTCGTGATCGGCATCCCGGACCCCTATCGGGGCGAGGCCGCCAAGGTGTTCGTGAAGCTGAAGAACGGCGCGCCCGGTTTCTCCCTGGAAGACCTGCAGGCGTTTCTCGCCGACAAGATCGGCAAGCACGAAATGCCCGCGGCTCTGGAAATCCGCGACGCGCTTCCACGCACCTCCGTCGGCAAGCTGTCGAAGGTGGAGCTGCGCGATGCTGAGCGACGCAAGGCGGAGAACGCCGCGCCATGACCCGTCCCCACTTCCTTCGTTTCTCTGCTTAGAGGATATCACCCATGGATCTGCGCTTCACCGATGAGGAGCTCGCCTTCCGCGACGAGGTTCGCGAATTCTTCCGCACCGCCCTGCCGGGCTCGATCCGCCGCAAGATGATCGAGGGTCATCACCCGAGCAAGGACGACCTCGTCACCTGGAGCCGCATCCTCAACGCCAAGGGCTGGGCTGTGCCACATTGGCCGGTGAAATGGGGCGGCACCGGATGGAGCCCGGTGAAGCAATACATCTTCCGCGACGAGCTGCAGCAGGCACCGGCCCCTGAGCCGCTGGCCTTCGGAGTCAGCATGGTCGGGCCCGTGATCTACACCTTCGGCAACGAGGATCAGAAGCGCCGCTTCCTGCCGCGCATCGCCAATCTGGACGATTGGTGGTGCCAGGGCTTCTCGGAACCGGGCGCCGGCTCCGACCTCGCGTCGCTCAAGACCACGGCTAAGCGCGAGGGCGACCACTACATCGTCAACGGCCAGAAGACCTGGACCACGCTGGCCCAGCATGCGGATTGGATCTTCTGCCTCGTGCGCACCGATTCTGCCGTGAAGAAGCAGGAGGGTATCTCGTTCCTGCTCATCGATATGAAGGCGCCGGGCATCACCGTGCGGCCAATCCAGACCATCGACGGCGGGCACGAAGTCAATGAGGTGTTCCTCGATGACGTGCGCGTGCCGGTCGAAAACCTCGTCGGCCAGGAGAACAAGGGCTGGGACTATGCCAAGTTTCTGCTCGGCAACGAGCGCGTGGGAATCGCCCGTATCGGCATCTCGAAGGCGCGCCTGAAGCGCGTGCGGGAGCTCGCAAGCCTGGAGCGCATCGGGGACATTCCGCTGATCGAGATCCCGCGCTTCCGCGAGAAGCTCGCCGCCGTCGAGGTGGAGCTGAAGGCGCTGGAGATGACGCAGCTGCGCGTGGTGGCAGCCGAGAGCCGGCGCGAGAAGGGCAAGCCCGATCCGGCTTCCTCGATTCTCAAGATCAAAGGCTCGGAAATCCAGCAGGCCACGACCGAACTGCTGATGGAGGTCGTCGGCCCCTTCGCCATGCCGTACCATCCGGAGGAGGAAGGCCGCAACGAGCCCACGGACGGACCGGATTGGGCGAGCACCGCGGCGCCAACCTATTTCAACTGGCGCAAGATCTCGATCTACGGCGGCTCGAACGAAATCCAGAAGAACATCATCGCCAAGGCGATCCTGGGGTTCTGAAGACGAATGTCATCCCCGGCGCACGCAGTGCGGGAAGGGGATCCACCCGCACACTCGAATTGATGGATTCCCTTCCCCTCCGCTGCGCTCCGGCCGGGAATGACAAGGAGACAAGACATGGACTTTGATCTCAGCGAAGAACAGCGCCTTCTGAAGGACAGTGTTGATCGCCTCATGGCGGATCGCTACGACTTCGAGAGCCGCCAACGTTATGCCAAAGAGCCGGAGGGCTGGAGCCGGGCATTGTGGAGCGCCTATGCGGAACTCGGCCTCCTCGCGCTCCCCTTCGACGAGGCCCATGGCGGCTTCGGCGGCGGGCCGGTGGAAACCATGACGATCATGGAAGCCTTCGGACGCTCGCTGGCGCTCGAGCCCTATCTCGCCACGGTTATCCTCGGCGGCGGTCTGCTGCAGCACGGCGGCAGCGAGGAGCAGAAATCCACCTATCTGCCCCAGATCGCATTGGGTGATCTTCGCCTCGCCTTCGCCCATACGGAGCGGCAATCGCGCTACGACCTCTTCGACGTCGGCACGACGGCACAACGTGACGGAGGCAGCTTCGTTCTCAACGGGCAGAAGAGTGTCGTGCTGCACGGCGACAGCGCCGACAAGATCCTCGTGACGGCGCGCGTCGCCGGCTCGCGCCGCGATCGCGATGGCATCGGGCTCTTCCTCGTCGATGCGAATGCGCCTGGCGTTTCTCGTCGAGGCTATCCGACGCAGGATAGACAGCGTGCCGCCGAGGTGACGCTGGAATCCGTGCGTGTCGATGCCGAGAGCGTCATCGGAAACCCTGAAGGCGCCCTGCCCGTCGTGGAGAAGGTGACCGACATTGCCATTGCGGCCCTTGCGGCCGAAGCCATTGGCGCCATGGACGAGATGCTCAAGCTCACGGTCGATTACCTCAAGACCCGCAAGCAGTTCAACGCCACCATCGGGTCGTTCCAGGTGCTGCAGCACCGCTCCTCCGAGATGTTCATTGCGCTTGAGCAGGGGCGCAGCATGGCGATGTTTGCCGCCATGATGGCGCAGGAGCAGAATCCCGAAGAGCGCCGCAAGGCGATCTCGGCCGCGAAGGTGCAGATCGGCCGCTCAGGCCGCTTCGTCGGGCAGCAGGCGGTCCAGCTGCATGGCGGCGTCGGCATGACCATGGAATACAAGGTCGGCCATCTCTTCAAACGCGTGACGATGATCGACACCCTGTTCGGCGATGCCGATCATCATCTCTCCAAGCTGGCAGAAACCGGCGGCCTCATCGCAGCCTGACAGGAGATCTCGATGCTGTTTCCCATAAGCCCAAGGGCCGAGGACCTGCGCCACCGCGTCACGGAATTCATGGAAGCCCATGTCTATCCGGCGGAAGAGATCTTCGAGCAGCAGCTCAACGCCATGGCCAACCGCTGGGGCGTGGCGCCGGTCATGGAGGATCTTAAAGCGCGCGCCAAAGCTCAAGGGCTGTGGAACCTGTTCCTGCCCAAGCGCCACTATCCTGATTCCCTGACGAATCTCGAATACGCCATGGTGTGCGAGATCATGGGGCGCTCACCCATCGGGGCCGAGCCGTTCAACTGCTCCGCGCCCGATACGGGCAACATGGAAACGCTCATCCTCTACGGCACGCAGGAGCACAAGGAGCGCTGGCTCAAGCCCCTGATGGACGGCGAGATCCGCTCGTGCTTTGCCATGACCGAGCCGGAGGTGGCCTCGTCGGATGCCACCAACATCCGCACCGAGATCCGCCGCGAGGGCGACGAATACGTGATCAACGGGCGCAAATGGTGGACCTCCGGCGCCATGGATCCGCGCTGCAAGATTGCCATCGTCATGGGCAAGACGAACCCGGATGCGCCCAAGCACCAGCAGCAATCGATGATCCTAGTGCCGATGGACACGCCCGGCGTGACGGTGGTTCGTCCGCTCACGGTGTTCGGCTACGACGATGCACCGCACGGCCATGCGGAGGTTCTGTTCGAGAACGTGCGCGTGCCCGCCTCCAACATCCTGCTCGGTGAGGGACGCGGCTTCGAGATCGCGCAGGGACGCTTGGGTCCTGGGCGCATCCATCACTGCATGCGCTCCATCGGCTTGGCCGAGCGAGCCTTGGAGACGATGTGCAAGCGGGCCCTGTCGCGCAGCACCTTCGGCAGACAGGTGGCCGACCATGGCGTGTCGCGCCACTGGATTGCCGAGTCGCGCATGGAGATCGATCAGGCGCGCCTGTTGACGCTTCAGGCCGCGCGCATGATGGACGAGGTCGGCAACAAGGCGGCGCGTGCCGAGATCGCCATGATCAAGGTGGTGGCGCCGAACGTGGCGCAGAAGGTCGTGGATCGAGCCATACAAGTCTGCGGCGGCGGTGGCGTATCCCAAGACTTCCACCTCGCCTATGCCTATGCCCGCGCCCGCGTGCTGAGACTCGCGGATGGTCCCGACGAGGTGCATCGCGAGACTGTGGCCAAGATCGAGCTCGCGAAATACAAGTTGGCCGACCGGCCGCACAATGCAGGGCCTGCCGCATGACGAATCCCTTCGATCTCACCGGAAAGGTCGCCATCGTCACCGGCTCGAGCCGAGGCATCGGCCGCTCCATCGCAGAGACCATGGCGTCGCTCGGCGCGAGGGTCGTGGTGTCGAGCCGCAAGATCGAGGCTTGCGAGCCTGTGGTCGAGGACATCCGTGCAAAAGGCGGCGAGGCGATTGCCATCCCTTGCAACATTTCGCGCAAGTCCGAGGTCGAAGCGCTCGTGGCCGGTACGCGGGAACGCCTGGGGCCAGTCGACATCCTAGTCTGCAACGCCGCCGTCAATCCAGTCTACGGCCCCATGAGCAGTCTCAGCGACGAGGCCTTCGACAAGATCATGGGCGCGAACGTGAAGAGCAATCTCTGGCTCTGCAATCTCGTCATCCCGGAGATGGCAGAGCGTGGTGGCGGGGCTGTCGTGATCGTCTCGTCGATCGCGGGCCTGCGCGGCACGGGCGTGATCGGCGGCTACGGCATCTCGAAGGCGGCGGACTTCGCGCTTGCCCGCAATCTCGCGGTGGAATGGGGCCCGCAGAACGTGCGCATCAACTGCATTGCGCCAGGCCTGGTCAAGACGGATTTCGCCCGCGCCTTGTGGGAGGACCCGCAGGCCCTGGAGCAGCGCAACAGCCAGACGCCCTTGCGCCGGATCGGCACGCCCGACGAAATCGGCCCCGTGGCGGCCTTCCTGGCCTCGTCGGCATCGAGCTTCATGACGGGACAGATTGTGGTCGTGGACGGCGGCGTCACGATTGCATGACAAAGGTGGAACAGGAGGGGCGCGATCCCGTTCCACTCCTGATTTCATCAGCGACGTGAGCCCATGGGAAACCTGCTTCGCATCATCCTCGCCATCCTCCTGCCCCCGGTCGGCGTGTTCTTCACCGTGGGCCTCGGTGGCCAGTTCTGGCTCAACATCCTGCTGACCATCCTGGGCTACATCCCCGGCATCGTCCACGCGGTCTGGATCATCGCGCGGCGAAGCCCACCGCAATATCGCTGAGGCCCTTAGCCTTCCCTGGTGCTGGAGCGCACACCGTAGCATGGGTCATCCGAACAGAGTTCATGTTCGGCCGTTTCTCTCATGCAGGCAGCGAGACGCTCGCGCCTCGGTGAGAGCAGAGCTTGATGACGATTTTCGATCCCATCTCCGGCCGTCAGGTCACGGTTGATCTTTCAGAAAAACCATGCCGGCCCATAGTTCGACAGGAATGCTTCACCGCAGAAGAGCAGCAGGTTCGTGCAGGCCAGAGATTGCGCCCAGGAGGAGAATCAAAATCTCCTGACCTGCCTCCTCGTAAGCACTCCAAAGCATGAGACGGTGAAACTGATCACTCAAGATCAGACCGTAAGAACTCTGCTTGATGTGTGAGGCAAGGTGCCGCGACGCGGCTGTGGGTTGGAACCGCCTTAGGTATCGGACGTTACGTCGCGATCACCTAAGGAATTGAACCCATGAGAAAATTTGCCCTTTTGGCTGCCGCCATCGGTTCTGGTCTGTTCGTTGGTACGCCTTTGATGGCGCAACCGGCCATTCAGTTCGGCATCGGTCCCGATGGCCGCCCGCAGATCGGCGTTCGTGATCCTCAGCAGGAGGAGCGCGAGCGGCGCGAACGGTGGCGCGAGCGTCGAGAGGCCGAGCGTGCCTACGAGCAGGGTCGGCGTGATGCGCGCCGCGATGAGCGGCGCTATGGCGCTTACGAGGAAACGTGCCGCAATGTCACGATCGTGGAAGAGGATCGTTGGGGACGCTCCGTCAGCCGGCGCGTTCGCCGCTGCGACTGATAGCTTCCGAGCCCTTGCATAAAAAGCAGGCCTTCCGGCACGTGCAAGGGTTCTTTCCCGGCCACGAATTTGTCTGCCAGGGTTAGCCTGAGGTTAACACCTCAACTCGTAGGGTCGAGGCTTCAAGGTAAAGGAGCCTCACGATGCGTACCCTCAAGAACTCGTTTGTCCTGCTTGTGTCGGCTTCCGTGCTTGGCCCGTTCTTCGTGATCTCGGCCTATGCCACGACGATCCTGGCATCCGCCTTCATCGGAAAGTAGTCCCTTCGGGAGACACGAACTGCTCGGATGATGACGGGCTTGAAACTCTCTCGGTTGCCGATCACGGCGCCCGAAGGGGCCACTTGAGGGTTTGAGAAGATTGCCCCTTGCGCCTGATCTCTTGCTCCAAACGAGCTGAGAAGTGGCGCACCCGACACGATTCGAACGTGTGACCTTTGCCTTCGGAGGGCAACGCTCTATCCAGCTGAGCTACGGGTGCTTGCGGCGATGGGCCTGAGGTTTTCCTACCTGATTACGGGCCTGAGGGCAACCTCTCCGCTCACGAGGTTGGCGGCAGGACCAGGGCGAGGGCTGCCTCGCTCATGATCCGGAACTGGCCCGGGGCCAGGTCCTCCGGCAGGTCGAGGGCGCCGATCCGATTGCGGTGCAGGACGGCGACGTGGTTGCCCACGGCCGCGAACATGCGTCGGACCTGATGGTAGCGCCCTTCCGTCACCGTCACATGGGCACTTGTCGGGGAGAGCACCTCCAGCTGCGCCGGCAGGAGCGGCTTGTCCTCGCCTTCCAGCATCAGGGTCCCAGCGGCGAAAATCTCGGCTTCATCTCCCTTCAGCGGCCGGTCGAGGGTCACGTGATAGCGCTTGGAGACATTGGCGCGGGGCGAGATGATCCGATGGAGGAGATTGCCGTCGTCGGTCATCAGCAGCAGCCCCGACGTTTCCTTGTCGAGGCGCCCCACCGTCGAGAGCGCCGGGTCGCGCCGGCGCCAGCGGTCGGGCAGCAGGCTGTAGACCAGAGGTCCTGCCTCCTTATGCGAGCAGGTGACACCCAAGGGCTTGTGCAGCATCAGAATGATGCCGGGCGGCGGATCGAGGGGCTTGCTCTGGACCTGCATCCGCTCCGAGAGATCGCGGGTGACAGTGATGCGCTGATCGGAATCCTCAATCTCTTCCCCGTCCAGGGTCACAAGCCCAGCCCGGACGAGCTGCTGCACCTCCCGGCGGGAGCCATAGCCGAGATTGGCGAGCAGCCGGTCGAGGCGCAGGGTCGGTGTCTTGCTCATTTCATCGCCTCATAGATCTTATACCCGCCGGCCTCCACCTTCAGGGTCACGCGCCGGAACATCGGTTTCAGCACTCCCTCGTAGGGCAGATGCCGGTTGGCCACGAGCCAGAGCACCCCGCCGGGCCGCAGCGACTCGGCCGCGCGGCGAATGAAGCTCTGGCCCAAGCTCTGGTCCTCGGCGCCGCCATCGTGGAATGGCGGGTTCATGACGACGAAGTTGAGACCGGTGAGGCCGGAGCCGCTCCGAATGTCGGCCCAGCGCGTCTCGGCGCGCGGATCGACGATATTGCGGGCGGCCATTTCGAGGGCGCGGCGGTCGATGTCTAGCATCGCAAGATGCTCCACCGTCGACGAGGCCAGGATCGTGCGGGCGAGAACCCCGATGCCGCAGCCGAAATCCGCGCCCCGGCCCTTGAGTGGGGGCAGATTCTGCTCCAGCAGCACGCTGCCGGGATCGAGACGGTTCCAACTGAACACGCCGGGCCAAGTCCAGAGACCCAGCCCGTCGTCAAAGCGTGGACCGCCTTCAGCGAGCGCCTCATCGACACCGGTCAGAAGCGATGGTCGTTCGCAGGTGCAGATGCGGTAGTGCCGCCGGGAGGTCTCGGAAACCGTACAGCCGAAGGTCTTGAGCTCTTTGGCGATCCGGGAGCCGCCCTTGTCCTTGGGCGCGAGAATGGTCAGGGCCCCACCGGGAGCGAGCGCCCGCAGCGCCAGCGCGATGGTGTAGCGCCGTTCGACGGTGCCGGGCGGCGCCAGCACCAGCAGATCACTGAACGAGCCTTCCGGTTGCTCTTCCAGCTTCGCGGCGCCTGGGATCAGAGGCGAGAACTGGGTTGCGCCGCCAGGCGCCTCGGCCAGTTCGGCCGGTGGCGTGCCGTAGACGCCGCTTCGTGTCGTGGTGTGCAAACTAATGGCCTAATGGTGAACGAGGGCGTTCTAGTCCACCACAGCCCGCACGGCAAACCTCAAGGCCGTTCAGTATTTCAGGCGCAGCGCCCGAACCTCCTGCACGCCGCCCGCGCAGGTGATGCGGGCCCTGGGGCAGGCGGAGACATAGACCGGCGTCGGGCAATAGGTCTGCATGAAGCTCTCGTCGATGGCGCAGGTGACATGCACGCGGTAGGCCTGCTGCGGAACGCCCGGCACGTCATGCAGCACCGAATAGCCGAGCCCCTGATCGGCGAGTCTCGCGATGGGGCGCGTCATCTGGACCTGGCTGGACCGGACGCCGACAACCGTCCCGACATCCGCCGCCAGAGCCGCCGACCCCATTAGACCTGTGGCGAATGCCATTCCGACCAAAAGCTGCTTCATGCTGCGCCTCATTGCATTGTCTCGCCACCCCCTGCTCATCCTCGCAGAGGAAGGATCATGCAGGACTAATGCAAAGCTCAGCTTCGGGATCCACGCTGCACGAAGGATTAACCAAGCCTTGAACGCCCTGGAGCCATCCGGCCTGTTTTAAGCAACCGGTAGGATCTTTGGCCCGATAAACACCGCCCGACAGAACGTGAACTGACCAGGATCCCATGCACCACATCCATCTCGCTGAGGGTATGCGGCTTCGTTTTCCGGCACGCAGCGCCGATTTCGACCAGGGGGTCGAGATCGGGATCGTGGCGGCGTTGATGAGCCAGGATCTGACGGAATTTTCCCGCAGGATCTCCCGTGAGAATCTGGGCCAGGTGCGCGCCCTGGTGGAGCAGTTCGGCTACCGGCTCGTCGAAGGCTCGGAGGATGGAGACTTCATCGAGATCAACTTCCTCAGCCGAACGGCGCGCCCGCGCCTTCGCGTCGTCCATTCGGGAGCGTGAGGCCAGCCTTCAGCCCTCAGGGCGAAACTTCCGCTCCATGGCGCGCACGCGCTCACGATAGGCCGTGTAGAGGCCGCTGAGCGCGATGATCCCGGCCCCAGTAATCGTCCAGGCATCGGGAACCGAGCCGAACACCATGTAACCGAGGCTGCCGGCCCAGATGAGCTGAACGTAGGAGAAGGGCGCAATCGTCGACGCATTGCCGTGCCGGTAGGCGAGGACGATGAACCAGTGTCCGATGGCGAACAGCACTCCCATGCTCAAGCCCAGGCCGATCTCCATCGCATTCGGCGTCTCCCAGTTGAACGGCATGAGCGCGCTCAGCACCACGGTGCCAACCAGGGCGGAATAAGCGAGCGTCGTAAACGCATGATCGCCCACGATCTTGCGGGTGACGACGGCGCCCACGGCCCAGCTTGAAGCAGCGATCATCGGCAGAAGGGCGGCGAGCTGGAACGCTCCCGTTCCAGGTCGAACGACGATCATGACTCCAAGAAAGCCAACCGCTGCCGCACTCCAGCGACGCCAGCCGACCGTCTCGCCGAGGACGAGCACCGACAGGGCCATGATCAGGATCGGCGAGACGAAGAAGATCGCCGTGGCATCGGCCACCGGCAGATAGGGCAGGCTCGCGATGAACAGGAGCGAGGAGCCCACCATGCCGAGTCCCCTGAGCACCTGAAGCTTCGGATTCCGGGAGCGCAGGAGCGCCGGCCCGCCCTTCAGCAGCACGACCGGGATGATCACGAGCGCGAAGGTGACGTAGCGCATCCACGCCACCTCGGGCGGCGGCAGCGTGGTGGCCAGTTGCTTGGTGATCACGTCCGCCACCGAGAACACGATGGTGGAGGCGATCAGGAACAGGACACCCCGCAGCGGCGATGAAACCGGCGGGCTTGAGGGCTCCAAGGGAGGAGCGCTCACCCGAGAGGCGCTCACCCGAGCGGCGGGAGAGGAGGTCATGACGCGCTCAAAAAAGAGGCTCGCGCGGTGGCCGCGACGAGCCTGAGGGTCTCAAGTCTGGAGGATATAGCGGCTTATTCAATACTGTTTTCGCCAGCAGAGAAGTGCAAACTCAGCACACATCACATGCTTTGAGCGAATGGACGATGCGGTAAGCAGGCCTACACTTGCGCCAAGGGCATAGGATAGCGGAAGCTCAGGACGCTTATGCTGAGCCGGTCGGGCAGGCGCGGGAAGACCAGATGACGGATGATTCGCTGGAGAAGCCGAGCCGCTTGTTGAGCGGAACACCGGCCTTTCGCCGCCTGAACCTGGCGCTGTTCGCCGCCGGTTTTTCCACATTCGCCATCCTCTACTGCGTTCAGCCCCTGCTGCCGGAATTCTCCCGCGAGTTCCATGTGAGCGCCGCCGTGAGCAGCCTGTCTCTCTCGCTCTCCACCGGCCTTCTCGCCGTGGCCATGCTGGTGGCCGGCTCCCTGTCGGAGGTCATCGGCCGCAAACCCATCATGGTGGCCTCGCTCCTGCTCTCGGCTCTGCTCACCCTTCTGTCCGCCCTGGCGCCCAACTGGACCAGCCTGCTCATGGCCCGGATGCTGATCGGGATCACCTTGAGCGGGCTCCCGGCCGTTGCCATGGCTTATGTGAGCGAGGAGGTCGATCCGAAGTCCATCGGACTTGCCATGGGATTGTTCATCGGCGGCAATGCGGTTGGTGGCATGTCCGGGCGGATCATCGGCGGCGTGCTGACGGATCTGGGCTCCTGGCGGCTTGCCATCGGCCTCATCGGCTGCATCGGTCTGGGTTCGGCTTTCGCCGCCTGGCGAAGCCTGCCGGCCTCCGCCCATTTTCAGCCGCGTCGGGCCCGTCCGGTGGATCTGGTGCGTTCCATGGGCGAGCACCTGCGGGATCCGGGCCTGCGCGCGCTCTTCGCCGAGGCGTTCCTCCTCATGGGCGGCTTCGTGACGCTCTACAACTATCTCGGCTACCGCCTGACGGAACCACCCTATTCCTTGAGCCAGAGCGCCATCGGGGCCGTCTTCGCGGCCTATCTGATCGGCACCTGGAGTTCAGCCTGGATCGGGGGCTTGGCCGATCGGCTCGGCCGCAAGCGGGTGCTCTGGGTCGTGATCGTCATCATGCTGGCTGGCGTGGCCCTGACCCTCTTCGACCATCTCCTGCTCATCATCGCGGGAATCGTCGCCGTGACGTTCGGTTTCTTCGGCGGTCATTCCATCGCCAGCAGTTGGGTTGGCAGCCGAGCCGCGAGCGCAAAGGCGCAGGCCTCGGCACTGTACCTGTTTTGCTACTATCTCGGGTCCAGCGCGATCGGCACCCTGGGCGGCGTGTTCTGGGCCCGTGCAGCTTGGCCTGGGGTCGCCGGCCTCGTGACCGCTCTGCTCGTCGCGGCCTTGGCTCTTGCCCTATGGCTGGCAACTCTCCCATCCAGCCATGGCAAAGCGAACGCCACCGACTCTTAGTCCATCAGCGGTCGCTATGGTTTCTTTGGAATTTGGCAGATCTTTCAGGCTATTTCTACAAACTGTTACAATATAATTATAACGTATAAATAGGCTATATGCTCAAGCCTAGGCTACAATAATCGGTGTTCAACCATGTTGAACGTCTTATTGTTGCCCCATTAGCCTCCATTTTGCACACCCAACACAACGAACAAGGGAATGCATCGTGGATCAACGCAAGGTAACGCTCACACTCGCAAGTTTGTTCATCGCCGGATCGGCTCTCTTCTCTGCCTCTGTCGCGCAGGCTGAGCCGGCCAAGACCTCCGGCAAGGTCCTTCAGAGCGGTCCTGCCTCCTGGTACGGACCAGGATTTCACGGACGCAAGACGGCGAGTGGCGAAACCTTCAACACCAACGATATGACCGCCGCCCACCGCACTCTGCCCTTCGGCACGAAGGTGAAGGTGGTGAACAAGAAGACCGGCAAGTCCGTGGTGGTTCGTATCAATGATCGTGGTCCTTACGCCCATGGCCGCGTCATCGATCTCTCGAAAGCCTCCGCGCAGGCGCTCGGGATCTCGGGCGTCGGTTCCGTCACCCTCGCCCAGCTTTAAGCCAGGCAATTTTCAGACAAGTTCATTTCATCACCTAGTTATTGCGACCCATCCTGGCCGGAGCTTCCGGCCAGGATATTCATGGAACCGGGATGCCTTTCACCCGCTTTTCCCCAGTCACCTTTTCTCGAGAAGAGGCCTTAGGAAACGCATGAAGATCGGCTCGCCGCTCGCAACGAAATCCGCTCTCCTGACCCTGCTGATGGCTATCGGTCCCATGGCTGCGGCGCAGACGGGGCGTCCGTGGGTCGACCCTCCCGGAGCGGGCTCAACGGTGCCATCCCAGGCCCCGGAACCTCAAGCTCCTGAACCGGGCAGGTCGGCTCCTGCCGCCCCACCCCAAGCCACCTCAGCGCCGCCCCCGGCACCCGCAGCACCGCCGGCACAGACAGCTCAGCCACAAACACCGATCATGCGGCCTGATGCGCCTGCGACCCGCCAAGCGCAGCAGCCCGAAGTGGCTCCCGCTCCAGCGGCTCCAGCCGCCCCGGCGCCCGTAACGACCGCGCGGCCCAAGCAGGATCCCATCGACGACAAGCGCGAGGCACGGGCTGCCACGGCAAAGCGATTCGCCATCGATTACCTCGACTCATGGTCGGCCCCCAACGACACCGCTCTCGAATCGACGGCAGCCTTCTATGCGCCCCGCGTGCTCTTTCACGGGCGTGAGGTGACCATGAAGCGCCTGTTCGATGAAAAGCGCCGCTTCGTTAAGCGCTGGCCGGAGCGGGACTATCGTCCGCGCGAGGATGGAATTGGCACGACATGCAATCCGGCAGGCGAGATCTGCACGGTGCATGCGGTGTTCGACTACACGGCGACCCATCCCCGGCGCCGCCGAGTGTCGCATGGCACGGGCGCCCTGCAGCTCGTCGTGCATTTCATCGGCGACAGACCCGTCATTGTTGCAGAACACAGCACGCTGCTCGGTCAGGAGCGCAAGCGAAACCTTGCCCTGGAGGGTGCCTCGAATGATTGACGAAACCAACACTCACGATTCCTCCACGGATCCGCGCCGCAATTGGACCCAAATGCGGGAAAGAATGCGCGAGACGATCCATGCGGAGCTCGACAAGATCAACCCGACCGATGACTCCCGCCGCGCTCTGGAACTCATCATTGAGTCTTCGCTGCGCCCGTCGGAGGTGGATGGCGCGCTGAAACTCACCGTCATCGACCAGGACGGCAAGCCCCGGACGATCGAGAAGGACGGGCAGCAGAGAGAGTTCACCCTTCAGGATCTGCTGGAGGAGCTGCGCGGCCGATATGGCGTGCTGTTCAGGTCGGCAAAGCCCGAGTCGACCGCCCCTATGCAAGCCGAGCAACGTCCGGAAAAGCGTGAGAAGCCGCAGCGGGACTGGCTCAAGCTGGACGATGGAGGGCAGAAGCCCGAGGTCGAAGCGTCGCCATTACGAGCAGAACCTGCTCCACTTCAGAACCCTCCCCTTGGAAAGCCACGCATTCACGACTGGTCTCGCAACGCACTCAGCAGCTTCAAAATCTCTCTGGCACCAAAGCGAGGCTCGAAAGACGAGCCCGGAGACAAGGTCGCTCCGGCAGCAGCCGAGCATGAGCAGGTCGTCTTCGGTGGAATGCGCACGCGCTCCTGGGCACGTCCCGGCATCGCGTTGGGGGCGGTTGCGCTCGTTGCCCTTCTGGGCGTCGGCGCCTTCCTGTTCCAGGATGAGGAGACACCCGCTCCTCAGGCCAGCGCGGCAGAGTCCACGGTGGCCAGCAATGAAACGGCAAGCCCCCTCCAGGATCCCGAGCCCTCGACCACCGGCTCGACAACATCCTCCGCCTCATTGCGCGGGGTGCCGGACGTGATCGACACGGCCACCCTGTCCCTGAAAGGCGAAGTGGTGCGCCTGTTCGGCGTCGAGTGGGCACCGGGCGGCGGCAAGCCGGAGGAGCTGACCCGCTATCTCAACGGCCGCGAGGTGGCCTGCGAGCCGGCCGGCTCAAACGATGTCTATCGCTGCCAGGTCGGCAATCAGGATCTGTCGCGGGTCGTGCTGTTCAATGGCGGCGGACGGCCGACGAACGATGCGACGCCGGATCTGCAGGCCGCAGCCGACAAGGCCCGCGAGGCCAAGATCGGCGTATGGGGCAAGCAGCAGCCATGAAAAAGCGGCCCCGCGTGAACGGGGCCGCTTATCTCTCGCTGCACTGCATCTCAGGCGCGCGCTGCGACCGGGGCAGGGATTTCGATCTCGATCTCAAGGGTCGAGATGTCCGAATCGCGGTTCATCTTCACCTGGACGTTGTCCTGCTCCACCATCACGTGGCGGCGGACGACGGCCAGGATCTCCTCCCGCAATTGAGCGACAAGATCGGGCTTGCCCCCGACGATGCCGCGTTCGTGCGCCAGCAGGATCTGCAGGCGCTCGCGCGCTACGGGCGCGGAGGTGCGCCGGTTGAAGAAACTCAGGAGATTCATGCAGCCCTCCGTCCGAACAATTTGCCGAACAGGCCCTTCTTGTCGGTCGGGATGGTGAGTTCGACGGTTTCGCCCTTGAGACGGCGCACGGCATCGAAATAGGCCCGGCCCGGCGCGCTGGCAGGATTGTTGAGCGTCACCGGCGAACCGACGTTCGATGCCCGCAGAACCTCTTCGCTCTCGGGGATGATGCCGATGAGCGGGATGGAGAGGATCTCCAGCACGTCGTCGACTTTCAGCATCTCGCCGCGCTCGGCACGAACGGGATCGTAGCGGGTGAGCAGCAGGTGCTTCTCGATGCGCCCGCCCTTCTCGGCCAGTTCCGTCTTGGAATCGAGGAGTCCGATGATGCGGTCGGAGTCACGGACCGAGGAGACTTCCGGGTTGGTCACCACGACGGCCACGTCCGCATGGCGCATGGCCATGGTCGCGCCGCGCTCGATGCCGGCCGGGCTGTCGCAGATGATCCAGTCGAACTTCTCGCGCAGTTCGTCGAGCACGCGGGCCACGCCCTCTTCGGTCAGCGCGTCCTTGTCGCGGGTCTGTGAGGCGGGGAGCAGCGACAGGTTCTCCAGCCGCTTGTCGCGGATGAGCGCCTGGTTGAGCTTCGCGTCGCCCTGCACCACGTTGATGAGATCGAACACCACGCGGCGCTCGGCTCCCATCACGAGATCCAGGTTGCGCAGGCCGACGTCGAAGTCGATGACCACGACCTTCTCGCCGCCATGCGCCAGCGCCGCGCCCAGAGCTGCCGAAGACGTTGTCTTGCCAACGCCGCCCTTGCCTGAAGTTACGACCAAGACTTTGGCCATTGTCGTCTCTCTTTCTCTCAATCCATTGTTTTCAGGATGATGGAATCGCCATCCAGGTTCACTTGCACGGGCTGACCGAGGAACTTGCCACCCAGATCGTCAGCGGTCTTGTAGAGACCATCGATCGCAATCAATTCGGCCTCGAACTTGCGGCAGAAGATGCGAGCCTTGCCGTTGCCCGTGCATCCGGCAATCGCCCGGCCGCGCAGGGAGCCGTAGACATGAATCGAGCCGCCCGCGACGATCTCCGAGCCCGAGGCGACGGAGCCCAGGACCGTCACATCGCCTTCCGGGTGCAGGATCGACTGGCCTGAGCGCACGGAGCCCTCGATGAGCAGCGACTTCTCCGGCACCGGCGCATCGCCGAAGGGCGAGCCCGCGGCCGCCATCGCGGCATTGGCTGCATCCGGCACGTCGATATCGCCCGTGGGCTTTCCGCCGCTGATCTGCGGCGGCATGTCGGCATCGACGTTCTCGGGCGCGGCGCCCTCGAGTCCGATGACGCGGATGTTGCGCATCTTGAAGGCCGCGAGCAGGAACTTCAGCTCGGATTTCGACGGCTTCAGGGAGGATACATCGGCAATGATGGGACGCCCGGTGAAAAATCCGGGAGAGCGCTCGGAGACGGCATCGAGATCCTCGAGCCAGTCCCTCAGCGGCACTTCGGGCGCGAGAACCAGGGCCATGAAGGACCTGCCGCGGAAGCGAAGAGACGGACGATTTCGAACGGCAATGGTCACGGGAGTTCAGATTCCTTTAATGCCGTATGATTTCGACCGCTTATGGTTAACGGACGGTTAAAGGAGGCACCGAGGGCTCATAAATTTCTTAATGCCGCAGCCGAGCCGCAGGACAGCCCGTTCAGGATCCGAAAAGGAAGATAAGAAATTCAGCTCCTGCAAGGAATATAAAGATAAAACCTATCTCTTTTTGATTATTCTCTATCCCTTCATGAGTACTAATCCGGACGCAAAGTACAATTGACCATAGGTTTCACAAGAATACGATGACCGTTCTTTCGTTTCGTTTTTCATTCCCTCACTTTTACTCAATTCATAATCCGTGAAAACGAAGCGATCGAATCGACGAACAGCCATAAGGCTCCTCCGGGGAGGACAAGAATGTCGGGTCGGTTTTCGGTTTTCTCTTTCATGCGCAGTCGTTTCGGTCACCCCTTTGCTCGGGCTGCCACTGTTGCAGCCTTCCTGATTTCCGGCGCGATCGCCGCATCGGCTCAGACGGCGCCGTCCTTCAACCCGTCCCGCGCCAATTCGGGCACGCTCGGGGTGATCTCGGGGGGTGCGGACGGCACCTACATCCGCATCGCGGCAGATCTCGCCAATGTGCTCGACGGCGAGGATCTGCGCGTGCTGCCGATGATCGGCCGCGGCTCCCTGCAGAACCTTCGCGACATCATGTTCCTGCGCGGCGTCGATATCGGCATCGTGCAGATGGATGCTCGCGAGCAGTTGAAGGCTGAAAAGCTGCAGGATAGCGCGGTCCGGCGCCTGCGCTTCATCACCCGCCTCTACAACGAGGAGGTGCACATCATCGCCAACCGGCAGATCACCGATATCCGGCAGCTCGACGGCCAGAAGGTCAACATCGACAAGGCCGGCAGCGGCACCAATCTCACCTCGCGCCTCATCTTCGAAAAGCTCGGCATCAAGCCAGAGGTCACAACCTTCGATCAGGCCTCGTCCTATGCGAAGCTCAAGTCCGGTGAGATCCAGGCCGCCGTCTATGTGGCCGGGCGTCCAGTGCGCGCCATCGCGGAATTCCAAACCGACGGGCGCTTCCATCTTCTGCCGATTCCATTCGAGGGCGAGATTGCCGAGAGCTACTTCCCGGCGCGCTTTGCCAATGCCGACTACCCGCAGCTCGTCGACGCTGCCAAACCCGTCGAGACCCTGGCCGTCGGGAGCCTGCTGGCCGTGTTCAACTGGCCGGAAAACTCCGACCGCTATAACCGCGTGAAGCGCTTCGTGGATGCGTTCTTCTCCCGGTTCGACGAGTTCCTGCAGCCCGGTCGGCACCCGAAATGGAAGGAGGTCAATCTCGCGGCCGACGTCCCTGGCTGGGAGCGCGTGAAACCCGCGCAGGATTGGCTGGATCGCGCCGTCGCGACCCGCAATTCCTCCCCGCAGGTTCAGAGCTTTGAGTTCTTCATGAACAACCGGGGGATCAACGTCTCCGCGCAGGAGCGCGAAGTTCTGTTCCGTGAGTTCCTGGCTTGGCAGGGCGACCGGGAGAAGGCGCTCCGGAAAGTGAACCGGCAGGACTGACGCATCACGCAGGACCCAAAGCCGAAGGCTGCCCCTCAAGCCTTCGGCGATAACAACAGGAGGTCCGACATGATTGGGTACACATCATCTGGATCACGCCGTTTCATCACTGAATTGCTGACCACCACATTCCTCAGCCTCGCGCTTCTCGGCTCTGCGGCTGCACAGGATCCTCCCCGCATCGCTTCTGGCGCAGAGGCAGAGAGCAGCCCTCTCGACAGCGTCCCTGCGGCGAGGGACCTGCAGAATCTGCTCCCGCTTCTGCTGACCTCCTCGGATCGGCGTCAGCTTGCAGCCGACCTCGAGGGCTCGATCCGCAAGGGTGACCTGAAGGCGGCAGAAACCAGTCTCAACACAGCCATCGAGGTCGGCACGCTTGCGATCGTACTCTCCGACCATCTGAGCAATCCGAACCTGCTCAAGGCGCTGCAGGACCTCAACGTTCAAGCATCTGCTCATGCGCCACCGATGCAGGCTTCTGCAGCGGCTTCTGCAGAGACTTCACCGGGGGCTTGCACGACAACTGCCGATATCAGCAATGCCAACTTGGCCGAACTCCAAGACGCTCTCGAGCAGGAACGATCTTATAGCGGCATGGTCTCTCAGACCCTGACGGCCCTGATGCAGGAGCACAACGCTCTTGCTGCTCGGCTCGAGGCGGACACAACTTCTCAAGATGTTAAATCGGCAGAGATGCAGCAGGCCTTGCAGCGGGAGCAGGATCGCAGCGGAACCCTTGAGCAGGAAGTGGAGAGGCTGAAGGAGGAGTACCGAACCCTGCAGGCTGCCAAGGAGCAGGCCTCCGTTCCGGCGGCTGTTACCACGTCGGACGATCAACTGCGGCAGGAGCGCGAACAAAAAGACCTGGCGGAGCGTCAGCTCGCCGGTGCTCTCAAGGATCTGAAGGAGCTGCAGGGTCTCAAGGACGAGATCGTGGCTTCGACAACAACCCGGATGGCCGAGTTGGAGAAGGCCCTGGCACGCGCCCAGATGCGGGACGATATGCTGACGCAGGAGCTGACCGCGACCGGTGACGAGCTGCGTACCCTCAAGGAGCCTCGTCAGCCGGGTCCCGCTCCTGTGGTGTTCCGGCTTGCATCAACGGGCGCGGAGCCGCCCTTGAGCGCACCGCAGCCGGAGGCCGTTCCTGCGCCGGCAGCTCAAGCGAACCTGCTGCCACCTGAGAGCCTGCCGGCTGCTCAGGACGCCACATCGTCATTGCCCGTCAAGGTTCCTGCCCCCGTGGTCGTCGCGGCCTTGCCGAACAGCATGTCACCTTTGCCCATGACGAGCGTGCCGCCGATCAGCGGCGAAACTTCGGTTAAGGCCGAGCCCGCCAAGACGGACGACCGGCTCGTCTCCCGTGCCGAGGAGCTCTTGCATAAAGGCGACGTGAGCGGCGCACGCCTCGTTCTCGAACGCGCGCTTGCGAACGGCCATGCTCGTGCGGCATTCCTGCTGGCCGAAACCTTCGATCCCAATGTGCTCTCGAAGCTCGGCACGATGGGGCTCAAGGGCGATGCGGCGAAGGCGCGGGAGTTCTACACGCAGGCGCAGGCCTTAGGGATGGTTCAGGCCCGGGAGCGGCTGGAGGCTTTGCGATAGAGGCGTAAAGGTGAGAGGTGCCCGGATCTTAGAACGGCACCCACTCGCCGCCCTCGGTGAGCGAGTCTACGGCGCGCTCCAGGGCTGTGCCGGCATCGAGCAGCTGCTGGGCGGTCTGCTGGATCTGCAAGGGAGGGCCCGGTAGGCCGGCCACGTGCTCCGTCAGCTCCCGCACCCGCTCGATCAGCTCGATGAGATCGGCCGCGAGCGTCGCCCGCTCCTCTGCCTCAGTGGCAATGGACCGGCCCGGCTTCAGGCGGGGGGCGAGAGGGATCACGTTCGACATGGGTTGAAAGTCTTCTTTTGTTCTGCCGAGGGCAATGGAGTGCCCCTGCGTGATCCACAGCAAACCGCAGCCATAAGGCCAGCCAAGCTGTCTGGCGACTCCTTTTTACAGAGGCGCCGCTCCCTGGACAGCTTCAGCTCAATGGCTTGACTCCATTATCTTGGAATTACATTCTAGTTTAATGGATGAAATCCCGGACATCAGCACCCATCTGGCCCTTCGCCTCCGCGACCTCCGCACGGGAGCGGGCATGACGCTCGATGGCTTGGCCGAACGCACAGGCGTCAGCCGCTCCATGATCTCCCTCATTGAGCGTGGCGAGAGCAGCCCGACGGCGGCCGTTCTCGACAAACTGGCCGCAGGGCTTGGCGTGACGCTTGCGTCCCTGTTCGCCGAGCAGGAGAGCACAGCCGCCTCTCCCCTGTCGCGGCATGACGATCAGCGGATCTGGCGCGACCCGGAGAGCGGCTACATGCGGCGCAACCTGTCCGCGGCGGGCTTCCCCTCCCCCATCGAACTGGTGGAGGTGGTCCTTCCGGCCGGTGCGCGGGTGGCCTATGATACCGGGCAGCGGGCTACGACTGTTCATCAGCAGATCTGGATCATCGAGGGCGCCATCACGCTCACTCTCGGGGATGAGACCTATCGTCTTGGCACCGGCGACTGCCTTTCCATGCGCCTCGACCAACCGATCGTTTTTCGCAACCTGACCGATGACCCTGCCCGCTATGTGGTGGCGCTTGCCACCGACCCACGCGCCAGCACCAGTCTTCACCGATGAGACACAGCCTATGAGAGAGCCCGTCACCATCCGTCCGCTCACCCCGCAGGACGCTCACGAGCACATCGCCGCCCTATCGGCCGTGTTGATCGACTGCGTCGAAGGCGGCGCCTCGGTCAGCTTCATGCTGCCCCTCACCCAAGAGCGAGCCGATGCCTTCTGGCAGGGGGTTGCCGAGGGTGTCGCCGCCGGAGAGCGGATCCTGCTCGTCGCTCAAGACCCCTCCAGCGGCATGATTGTCGGCACGGTCCAAGTCATCCTCAAGCAGCCGGAGAACCAGCCCCACCGGGCCGATATCGCCAAGATGCTCGTTCACAGCCAGGCCCGAAGGCAGGGGGTCGGGGCCGCCCTGATGCGGGCGGCCGAAGAGGCGGCGGCAGAAGCCGGCAAGACCGTGCTCGTGCTCGATACGGTGACCGGCAGTGACGGGGAGCGTCTGTATGAGCGGGCCGGCTGGGTGAAGTCGGGCATCATCCCGAACTATGCCCTTTGGCCCAAGGGCGGGTTCTGCGACACGACCGTGTTCTACAAGCAGATTTCCGCCGCCTGACCGCCACCTTCGGTGGGGCCCATGATTGCACTCGGCGGGCGTCCGTCCTATGCCTGACATCCTGAACCATCCTGCCCTGCCGTCATCACCACCAGACTGATCATCATGGAATTGTCCACTGCGGCGCTGCTGGCCGCCTCGGGCCTTGCGGCCGGCCTCGTCAACGCCATTGCGGGCGGCGGCACCTTCTTCACCTTCTCGGCCCTCGTCGCCGCCGGTCTTCCGCCGGTTGTGGCCAATGCCACCAGCGCGGTGGCCGTCACGCCGGCGAATCTCTCCAGCGCCTGGGCCTACCGACGGGAACTCGCGGCGAATGCCCGGCGCTTTGCGGCGCTGGGCATCGTCAGCCTCATCGGCGGCCTGGGCGGCGCCTACATCCTCACCGTCACCAACAACGATGCCTTCCGGCAGCTCGTGCCGTGGCTGCTGCTCTTTGCCACCGTGCTCTTTGCCGCAAGCCCGAAGATCGTCGCGCTGGCGCGGGCCATCGGCAAACAAGAAGGCGATCATCCGTCCACGAAAGCGTGGGCTGCCGGTCTCGCATTCCAGACGGGTGTTGCCGTCTATGGCGGCTTCTTCGGCGCCGGCATGGGCATCGTCATGCTGGCGGCGCTCGCCATCACCGAGGGCGACGACTTCCATCTGATCAACTCCGCCAAGCATCTCTGCTCGACGCTGATCCAGTTGGTTGCTGTTGTATTGTTCGTGGTAGCAGGTCTCGTGAGCTGGCCTGAGACGATCATCGTCGGCGCAGCCTCGGTGATCGGTGGTTATCTCGGCGTGGTGTTCGGTCGCCGTCTGCCGGCGAGCATGATCCGCTGGCTCGTGATTGCAGTCGGCGCCGCACTGACACTGTATTTCTTTATTCGCTGAATTCGATAACCATATTCGAAATAGCGCGACCCCGAGCGGCTTTTTGCCGGCCGCTGCCCGATTCACGCCACAACCATGCTCCTTCCTGCACGTCTCGATTCTGAGTTGTCGCAAAAAGGAAATGACCGTGGCTGAATCCCAAAACATGTCAGGACTCGATGGAACGCAATCGGTGAGCGCCCTCGGCCTGCGGTGGGCTGCCTTGCGCGGCATGCTGAACTCGCCGCTGATCATGGTCGAGGAACAGCGGCCGCTGCGGGATGAATTGTTGCGCGAATTGTCCACGATCGAGCAGGATTTCAGCGATCTGCCGTCGCGCAACACGATGGAAGTCTCGGCGAAACTCGACATCGCGAAATCGGCTTTGCGCGAGCGCGTTCAGAACGGAGAAACCTGGCTCATCGATCTGATCGACAGCATCCAGGCCGATCTGCATTCGCTTCACGCAAAGGCACCGACTGCGGCAACCCATTCGACTGGTCGCTCGCCCGCCAATCTCAGCCGCCCGCAGCAGCAGCGCGCTGAGGAAACGGCCAATACACCTTCAACTGCGGAGACGAGCACGTCGTCCGCCGCCTGATGAAAATAGGCCGCGTCTGATCCTTTTCAGGCGCGGCCCATGACTGCAGGCGCGCAACGTTGCTGCGCTACACGAGCCCGGGATCGATTGTGCTCTTCCTCTCGAGCCATGCGGGAACGGGCAGGTTCTTGCCGCGCAGGAACTCCGGATTGAACAGCTTCGACTGGTAGCGCGTGCCGTAGTCGCACAGCACGGTAACGATGGTATGCCCGGGCCCAAGCTGCCTCGCGAGCCGGATCGCACCCGCAACATTGATGCCGGACGATCCTCCGAGGCAGAGCCCCTCATGCTCGAGCAGATCGAAGATGATCGGCAGCGCCTCCTCGTCCGGAATCTGGAACGCCACATCGATGGGCGCGCCTTCCAGGTTCTGCGTCACCCGTCCCTGACCGATCCCTTCGGTGATCGACGTGCCGGTCGCCTTGAGCTCGCCCGTCTGAACCCAGTTTGCGATAGCGGAGCCCATGGGATCGGAAAGCGCAATCGTGATCTTCGCGTTGCGCTCCTTCAACGCCATGCCGACGCCGGCGAGCGTCCCGCCCGTGCCGACCGCACTGACGAAGCCGTCGACCTTGCCGCCCGTCTGCTCCCAGATTTCCGGTCCCGTGGTTTCGATATGCGCCTGCCGGTTGGCCACATTGTCGAACTGGTTGGCCCAGATGGCGCCGTTCGGCTCTTCTTTTGCCAAGCGCTCCGCCAGGCGCCCTGAGACCTTCACATAGTTGTTGGGATTGGCATAAGGCACCGCCGGCACTTCGATCAGCTCGGCGCCGGCCAGGCGCAGCATGTCCTTCTTCTCCTGGCTTTGGGTTTCCGGGATCACGATCACGGTCCTGAAGCCCATGGCATTGGCGACGAGAGCCAGGCCGATCCCGGTATTGCCCGCCGTGCCCTCAACGATGACTCCGCCCGGGCGCAAAGCTCCACGCCTGACCGCGTCCTGGATGATGAAGAGAGCCGCGCGGTCCTTCACCGACTGTCCGGGGTTCATGAACTCGGCCTTGCCGAGAATCGTGCAGCCGGTGAGTTCCGATGCCTGGCGGAGCTTGATGAGCGGCGTGTTGCCGATGGCGTGGGGAACGTCAGGCTGGATCGTCATCAGGTCATACCTCGTTGCGGGAAAGCGCTTCGTCCTCGGTGTAGGAACGCATAGCGAAGGCTATTTCCATAATCACATCGATTATATGTAATTACCAAGCTAATTACACATCTTGACGTTCTTTATAACGAACGTCATGTTGGTTGTGCAAGGTGCACGAGGCACTTGGCATCTCCTTTCCACGCAGCTTTAGGAATCACCATGTCCAGCTCTGCAGTGGCATCGCCTCTTTCTCTAGGAAACCGCGCGAGCCTGACCATCAACGCTCCGGCCACCTTTGCGGCTGCAGCCGGGATCATCGGTGGCGCAGCCCTGCTGGGCGCCATCATCAATCCGCGACAGGCGGCGCTGTACGTGCTCGGGGCGGCGCTCGGCCTCGTGCTCTATCATGCAGCCTTCGGCTTCACCTCGGCCTGGCGCGTCTTCATCGCGGACCGCCGCGGCGAGGGTCTGCGCGCCCAGATGGTGATGCTCGCCATCGCGTCCGTGCTGTTCTTCCCCGTTCTCGCTGCAGGCACCCTGTTCGGCCAGCCTGTCGCCGGCAACGTGTCGCCGGCAGGCATCGGCGTGGTGTTCGGCGCCTTCATCTTCGGCATCGGCATGCAGCTCGGCGGCGGCTGCGCCTCCGGCACGCTCTATACAGTGGGCGGCGGCTCCACCCGCATGCTGATCACGTTGGCTGCCTTCATCGCCGGCTCTGCCATCGGCGCCGCGCACCTGCACTGGTGGGTGGCGTTGCCGAGCCTGCCGGCCATCTCGATCATCAAGGCCTGGGGTCCCTGGACGGCACTCGCCTTCCAGCTCGCCCTCTTCGGTCTCATTGCGGCCGTCACGGTGGTGTTCGAGAAGCGCCGGCACGGTCGTCTGATCACGGCCGACCCGTCGCCGCGCCAGGGACTTGCCCGCTTCCTGCGCGGCCCCTGGCCCATCGTGGCAGGCGCGGTGGCGCTGGCGCTCCTGAACTTCGTGACGCTCTATCTCGCCGGTCGTCCCTGGGGTGTAACCTCGGCCTTCGCCCTGTGGGGCTCGAAGATCGCGGCCACCATCGGCTTCGACGTGGCGAGCTGGCCCTACTGGTCGTCGCCGGCCCGTCAGGCGGAGCTCACCGGCAGCATCTTCAACGACATCACGACGTTGATGGATTTCGGCATCATCCTGGGTGCGCTGCTCGCCGCCTCTCTCGCCGGGCGCTTCGCGCCGACGTGGAAGGTTCCTCTGCGCTCGGCCGTCGCTGCCATCGCGGGTGGCCTGCTCCTCGGCTACGGCGCCCGCCTTGCCTATGGCTGCAACATCGGGGCCTATTTCTCCGGCATTGCGTCTGGCAGCCTGCACGGCTGGGTCTGGCTCGTCGCGGCCTTTGCCGGCAACGTCCTCGGCACCCGCGTGCGTCCGCTCTTCGGCCTCAAAGTGGAGCGCGTGAAGCTCACCGGCTGCTGAACCCTGCACCGGGTTTAAAAAAAGGCCTTCCGGTATGCGCCGGAAGGCCTTTTTTGTTTCTGCAAGAAATCCGAATCGCGGCCTGTAGGATGAAGGGTCGAAGCGTCGCGGCTTATGCCGCAGCCATCCCTCTCACCTGACGGATTTGATCAACTCGCCCAAGGCCATGAAGTCACTCGTCCGGGACGAGCTGCGTCGCCAGGCTAGACCGACGACACGCATGGGAGCTTCCTCGGGAAACGCGATGAGTGCCACCCGCTGCCGATCGACCTCCGTTTTGGCGCAGAGCTCGGGCAGCAGCGTGATCCCGTGCCCTGCCGCCACCATCTGCATGATCGTCGTGAGCGAGGCGGCACCGAGCGCCTTGCGTGCCTGCATGTTGGCGATCTGGCAGAACTGAAGCGCCTGATCGCGCAGGCAATGCCCTTCCTCCAGCAGCAGCAGGCGCTCCTGCCCGATGCGGCTGCGCAGGTCGCTCTTGCTCCAGTCCGGAGCCGCTTGGCGCTGAACGGCGATGAGGAAGCGGTCTTCGAAGAGCGGCATGGTTGCAAGCTGCGGTGAATCGACCGGCAGGGCGACCAACACCGCATCCAGTTCCCCTCGGATCAGTTCCTCCACCAGGGCATTCGTCTGCGTCTCGCGGATCTGAAGGTCGAGGGTCGGATAATGCGTCGTGACCTGAGTCAGAATGTCCGGCAGCAGGTAAGGGGCGATCGAGGGAATGATCCCAAGCCGAAGAGGCCCTGTGAGAACGCCCTGATGCTGGCGTGCATAATCGGACAGCTCCCGCACCTGGCTGAGGATGGCCTCGGACCGTGCCGCGATCTCCTGCCCGGCTGCGGTCATGGCAATGGTGCCGCCACGGCGTTCGACCAGTTCCACACCGAGTTCCCGCTCCAGTTCCTTGATCTGCATGGAGAGGGCCGGCTGCGTGACAGCGCATTGTTCGGCCGCCATGCCGAAATGCTTTGTGCGGGACAATGTTTCGAAGTAGCGCAGCTGTCGGAGGGTGACCATACGATCAGAATATCTGATCGCTCTGCTCAATCAACACAGCCGGCTCTAATGGCTCAAAACAAACAGGCATCCCCTTATGGCCCGCTATCGCAGCGGCTTCCGGAGTGCGTATCAGCTGAATGTCATGTGATCGATTCCCGCCTCGTTTCCTGCGGGCCGACCTCGAATGACAGAAGGTCAGTGCTTCACCTCACAACATCCCCTCGCCCTGCAGAAACGGATTGCTCTGACGCTCCTGTCCGATGGTGCTCATGGGGCCGTGGCCGCAGATGAAGGTGATGTCGTCGCCCAGCGGCAGGAGCTTGTCCTTGATCGAGCGGATCAGCGCCTTGCCGTCGCCGCCGGGAAGATCCACGCGTCCGACGGAGCCCTGGAACAGCACGTCGCCCACGAGCGCGAAGCGCTGATCTTTCGACACCAGCACGACGCTTCCGGGCGAATGGCCGGGACAGTGCAGCACGTCCAAGGTGAGATCGCCGACAGTGACCGTGTCGCCCTCATTGAGCCAGCGGTCCGGTGTGACGGCGCGCGCCGGAAAGCCATAAGCCTGCCCCTGTTCCGCGAGCCGGTCGAGCAGAAAGCGGTCTGCCTCGTGCGGGCCTTCGATGGGGACGCCGAGATCCTCCCGCAATTCGGCCGCGCCCCCCGCGTGATCGATATGGCCGTGGGTGAGGATGATCTTCTCGACGGTGACGCCGCTCTGCGCGATCGCCTCACGAATGTTGTCGAGATCGCCGCCGGGATCGACCACGGCCGCCTTCTTGGTCTTCTCGCACCACAACAGGGTGCAGTTCTGCTGGAACGGCGTTACGGGGATGATGGCGGCGCGAACGTCTGGCAAGGTCTGATCCTTTGCTTGTCGAAGAGACACATATGACCAGCAGGCGCATCTGGGAAGTCTCTGACATCGACGCCGCGTCGCTTGACCTTGTGCTGCCACGGTTCACATAGTCCCTCACCGAATCAAAACGAGGACACGAGCATGGAAACCAGGGCCGCCGTGGCGTGGGAGGCTGGCAAGCCGCTCACCATCGAGACCATCCGCATCGAAGGACCCAAGGCCGGCGAGGTGCTCGTGGAGGTGATGGCAACCGGCGTGTGCCACACGGACGCCTATACGCTCTCGGGCCTCGATTCCGAGGGCAAGTTCCCGGCGATTCTCGGCCATGAGGGCGCCGGTATAGTGCGCGAGGTCGGCGCTGGCGTGACGACGCTGAAAGTCGGCGATCACGTGATCCCGCTCTACACGCCCGAGTGCCGCAACTGCAAATCCTGCCTGTCGCGCCGCACCAATCTCTGCACGGCGATCCGCTCGACTCAAGGCCAGGGCCTCATGCCCGACGGCACGAGCCGCTTCCGCTGCGATGGCGAGACGGTGTTCCACTACATGGGCTGCTCGACCTTTGCGAACTTCACCGTGCTGCCGGAGATCGCGCTCGCCAAGGTGCGCGAGGACGCCCCCTTCGACAAGATCTGCTACATCGGCTGCGGCGTCACCACGGGCATCGGCGCGGTGCTCTATACGGCGAAGGTCTGGCCCGGTGCGAACGTGGTGGTGTTCGGCCTCGGCGGCATCGGTCTCAACGTGATCCAGGGCGCCCGCATGGTGGGCGCCGACAAGATCATCGGCGTCGACATCAACCCGGCCAAGGTCGAGATGGCCAGGAAGTTCGGCATGACCGACTTCATCAACCCGAAGGAGATCGGCAACGACAAGGTCGTGCAGGCCATCGTCGATCTCACAGGCGGCGGCGCGGATTTCTCGTTCGACGCCACCGGCAACACGGACGTGATGCGCCAGGCGCTCGAATGCTGCCACCGCGGCTGGGGCGAGAGCATCATCATCGGCGTGGCGGAAGCCGGCAAGGAGATCGCCACCCGGCCGTTCCAGCTCGTCACCGGCCGCGTCTGGAAGGGCACGGCCTTCGGCGGCGCGCGCGGGCGCACGGACGTGCCGAAGATCGTGGATTGGTACATGGAGGGCAAGATCAACATAGACGATCTGATCACCCACACCATGCCGCTCGACGAGATCAACACCGCCTTCGACCTCATGCACGAGGGCAAGTCGATCCGCTCCGTCGTCGTCTACTGATCGGGAGAGGCATGTTGAGTTTCGAGACCGTATCGCAATCGCGCTGCTTCAACGGCACGCAGTTTGTCTATCGCCATACGTCGCGGGAGACCGGCACGCCCATGCGGCTGGCGGTCTTCGTGCCGCCGCAGGCGAAAGACCGCAAGGTGCCGGTGGTGTGGTTCCTCTCGGGGCTGACCTGCACGGAGGAGAATTTCACCGTGAAGTCGGGTGCGCAGCGGGTCGCCTCGGAACTCGGCCTGATGCTGATCGCGCCCGACACCAGCCCACGTGGCGAGGGTGTGCCGGACGATCCGGAGGGCGCTTACGATTTCGGCCTGGGTGCCGGCTTCTACGTGGATGCGCTTCAAGAGCCATGGGCGAAGCACTACCGCATGCGCTCCTATATCGAGCGCGAGCTGCCGGATCTCATCGCCGAGAGCCTGCCGGCAGATATGAGCCGCCAGGGCATCACCGGCCACTCCATGGGCGGACACGGAGCGCTCACCATCGCGCTCCGCAACCCGGATCGCTTCAAGGCCGTCTCGGCCTTCGCGCCCATCGCGTCGCCGATGAACTGCCCCTGGGGCGAGAAGGCCCTGTCGGGCTACATCGGCGCCGACCGCTCGGCCTGGCGCGAGTACGATGCCTGTGTGCTGATCGAAGGCGGTGCGCGCCTGCCCGACCTCCTGGTCGACCAGGGCAGCGGCGACAGCTTTCTCGAAAGCCAGCTCAAGCCGCAGCTGCTGGAGGAGGCCTGCGCCAGGGCAGGTCAGCCCCTGACCCTGCGTCGCCAGGAAGGCTACGACCATTCCTACTTCTTCATCGCCACCTTCATCGAGGATCACCTGCGCTGGCATGCACAACGGCTTGGCATGTAACGCTCGTCAAAGCCTGGGGCAGACCCTCAACCTATGCCGAACAGCTCAGGGTGTCTGAGCTGCAAGGCCTGGATCAGCACCAGTGTCTTCATGTCCGTGACTGTGCCCTGCTGCAGCATTCCCATAAGCTTATCGAGGCCGATCTCCAGCACCTCGATGTCCTCATGCTCCTCGGCCAGGCCTCCACCCTCCTCCACCCGGTCGGCGCCCGTGTAGGGGGCTAGGAACAGGTGCAGGCGTTCCGTGGTGATGCCGGGGGTGGACCATGCGGTGACCACCCGTTCCAGGGTCTGAAGGCGAAGGCCTGCCTCTTCCATGGCTTCGCGCTTGGCGCAGGCCTCCGGCTCGTCCTCGTCGAGCAGCCCGGCCACGGCTTCCAGGAGACTGGGCTGCCCCTCCACATGCATGACAGGCGCACGGAACTGCCGAACCAGGATGACTTTGCGGGCCTGCGGATCGTAGGGCAGCACGGCCGCCGCATCGGCACTGTTGAGGACCTCCCGGGCCATGGTGCGGCCGTCCGGCATCCGGACCATCAGCTTGAGAAGCTTGCGCCAGCCCTCATGGAGGGTTTCGACCTGCTCGATCTTATAGCCTGACACGTCCTGCTCTCTCCTGTTCACTGTGTTCAACCTATGACAACACCCGAAACGCTCAAGTTGTCCCTGATCTCATAATGAAGCTTAAGAGCAGCTTCGTGCGTTAAGGCAGGATACCGCTAAGGAGAGTGGCGTGCTCGAGGATCTGGTTTCCGCCGTCAGGACAAAGCAGGCGATCCTGTTCGCCGGCGCCGGCGTCTCCATGACGGTCGGCCTGCCCTCCTGGAGCACCCTGATCGAGCACATCGCGGACGAACTCAAGATCGACCTCTCCGACTTCAAGGGCACGGACCTCAACTACCTGACGCTCGCGGAATATTACCGGCTCAAGCAGGGCAGCATCGGCCCCCTGCGCAGCTGGATGGACCGGAACTGGACCATTCCGGACGACACGCTCAGGAAGTCCCGCGTCCACGAGCTGATCTGCAAGCTCGACTTTCCGATCGTCTACACCACGAACTTCGACCGAAACCTCGAGACCGCCTACGACCTGCACGGCAAGGAATACGTGAAGATCGTCAACGCGAAGGACATCGCCCGTGTCCGCGAGGGCGTGCCGCAGATCGTGAAGTACCACGGCGATTTCGATGACGATGGCTCCATCGTCATCGCGGAGACCGATTATCTGGAGCGCCTCTCCTTCGAATCGCCTCTCGACATCAAGTTCCGCTCCGATTCTCTGGGCAAGACCATCCTGTTCATCGGCTACAGCATGACGGATCTCAACATCCGCTTCCTGATGCACCGGCTCTGGAAAACGTGGGCCGGGTCGGGCTACGAGCGCGACCGGCCGCAATCCTACGTGTTCATGCTGCGCGCCAACCCGGTGGAGCAGGCTGTTCTCGAGCAATGGGGCCTGCAGGTGCTGATGGAGAAGGAGTGCCCGCCGGAGAAGGCGCTCGAGAAGTTCCTGACCAACCTCAGCAAGGCCGTCGAGAGGGACGAGGATAGCGTCTGATTGGCACCGGCACCGCCTTGTGCCAATCTGCCCGCCCTTCAAGTTCACAAGCTGATTTCATGGCCGCCGCAGAAAAACGCCGTCTTTCCTTCCGTGATGTTCTGACCGACGGGCGCATTGCCCTCATGCTGCCCTTGGGCTTCTCGTCGGGCCTGCCCTTCCTGCTGGTCTTCAGCACTCTGTCGGCCTGGCTGCGGGAGGCAGGAATTTCGCGGACCGAAATCGGGATGCTGAGCTGGGTGGCGCTGGCCTATTCCTTCAAGTTCCTCTGGGCTCCCATCGTCGATCGCTATGATGTGCCGGGTCTGGCAAATCTCCTCGGGCGGCGACGTGGCTGGATGGCGTTTGCCCAGATCGTCACGGCCCTCGGCATCGTCGGCATCGCCATCAGCGATCCGCAGACGAGGCTTCCCCTCACCATCGCATCGGCGCTCCTCGTCGCCTTCGCATCGGCGACGCAGGATGTGGTGGTCGACGGCTGGCGCATCGACGTGGCCTCCACTGAGCGGCAGGGCATGATGGCTGCTTCCTATCAGCTCGGCTATCGGCTCGCCCTGATCTGCGCGGGCGCGGGTGCACTTTACATTGCGGAGTTCGTGAACTGGCGCAGCGCCTATCTGGCCATGGCGGTGCTCATGGGTGTCGGGCTCATCGGCACGCTCCTGGCTCCGCGCGGCAACGAGAGCGCCGTGCGCGAACGTCTTCCGTTCACTGCAGCCATCACCGAGCCGCTTACCGATCTCTTCCGGCGCAAGGGGCTGATCCTCATCCCAATCCTCGCGCTCATCGCCTGCTTCCGCCTGCCCGACTTCGTCGCCGGCGTCATGGCGAACCCGCTCTATATCGATCTCGGTTTCTCCAAGACCGATATCGCCGACGTGTCGAAGCTCTACGGCATCTGGGTCGGGATCGCCGGCGCCTTTGCGGGTGGCCTGGCGCTGACACGACTCGGTCTGTGGTGGACGCTGCTGATCGGCGCCGTCATCGCCGCCTCGTCGAACCTGATGTTCGCCTGGCTTGCTTTCGAGGGAGCCGACAAGCTCCTGTTCATCCTCTCGATCAGCATCGACAATTTCGCCTCCGGCTTCGCCGGCTCAGCTCTCATCGCCTACATGTCGGGCCTGACGTCGCCAGGCTTTGCCGCCACGCAATACGCCCTTCTCAGCTCGCTCTACGCCCTGCCGGGCAAGCTCATCGGCGGTGCGTCCGGCGCGGTGGTGGACGCCTACGGCTATCCCCTCCTCTTCACCGCTACCGCCAGCATCGGTATCCCGCTGGTGATCCTGTGTTTTGTCGTGCGGCGGGACACGATGAGTACAGTGGCCGAGAGGGACAAGAAATTGGATGAAACCGCGCCTGTCGTCGGGGCCGGGTCGAGGGCATAAGTTCAAGGGTCATCCCGGGGCTGCGCAGCAGAACCCGGGATCGTACGACGAGAAGTACGCCTTATCCTGATTGCGATCCCGGATCGGCTTACGCCGTCCGGGATGACGCGTTAAGGCTTGAGACTAAACCCAGCCGCCATCCACGAGATAAGTCTGCGCCGACATGGCGCTGGAATCGTCGGACCCTAGGAAGAGCGTGAAGTTGGCGATGTCCTGCGGTACGAGCTTGCGCTTCACGCATTGACGCTTAAGCAGCTCCGTCTCGCCTTCCGGCGTCAGCCAGAGATCGATTTGTCGCTGCGTCATGATCCAGCCCGGGACGAGGCAGTTGACGCGAATGTTCTTCGGCCCGAGTTCGCGCGCCAGTGCGCGGGTCAGTCCGACTGCAGCGGATTTCGCGGTCTTATAGGCTGCAAAGGAATCGTCGCTCACCATGTAGCTCGTCGAGCCCATGTTGATGATCGAGCCTCCGCCGGCCTTTTCCATGTCAGGCAGCACGGCTTGCGCGGCAAAGAACTGGTGGTCGAGGTTGGTGGCGAAGCGCTCCCGCCAGTATTCCGGTGTCACCTGATCGATGGTGTGGCGGTCGTCGCGCGCTGCGTTGTTGACGAGGATCGTGATCGGGCCGACCGCCTCGCTCGCACGCCGGATCGCTGCCTGAAAGGCCGGAATGTCGCGCACGTCGCTGTGCTCGAAATGCACGCCCTCGCCGAGTTCCTTGGCCAGCGCCTGACCGGCCTCGGCATTGTAATCAAGGACGGCAACCTTGCTTCCTTGCGCGTGGAATGAACGCGCGATGCTCTCGCCGATGCCACTGGCGCCGCCGGTGATGAGCACGGTCTTGCCCTTCAGGGAGCCGTAAATGGTTTGGGTCATGAATCCTCACATCTTTCAAAAGGGTAAGTTGTCATCCCGGGGCTGCGGAGCAGAACCCGGGATCGCATGACGAGAAGTGCGCCTCATTCTGCTCGCGATCCCGGATCTTTGCTGCGCTCCGTCCGGGATGACGCCGACTATCAGCTCGCGCCCGGCCCCGGTGTCGCGCCTGCCGGGCACTTGCCGAGGATGATCATGCCGAGCACCTCGTCCTGCGTCACATCCTGCACATTGGCGGAGCCCACGAGCTTTCCGTTCTTCATCACGCTGACCCGGTCGGCAAGGCCGAACACATCGTGGATGTCATGGCTGATGAGGAAGATGCCGATACCCTCCTTCTTCAGCTGCAGCACGAGATCGGCCACCTGCTGGGTCTCGGCCGGTCCGAGCGCCGCCGTCGGCTCGTCCATGATGAGCACGCGGGCGTTGAAATAGATCGCGCGTGCGATCGCCACCGATTGCCGCTGACCGCCGGAAAGCGCCTTCACGGGTTCCTTGAAGCGGCGGAAATGCGGGTTGAGCCGCGCCATCACCTTGCGGGTCTCAGCCTCCATGGTGGCATCGTCGAGGGTGCCGTAGGGGGTGAGAACCTCGCGGCCGAGGAAGATGTTGCCCGCCGCATCGATGTTATCGGCGAGCGCCAGGGTCTGGTAGATCGTTTCGATGCCGTAGCGCTTGGCATCGCGCGGCGTCGAGATATCGGCATGTTCGCCATTCACGTAGATCTCGCCCGCATCCGGCTTGTAGGCGCCGGACAGGATCTTGATCAGCGTCGACTTGCCGGCCCCGTTGTGGCCGAGCAGGCCCACCACCTCGCCGGGACGGAGGTCCACCGATACGCCATCCACGGCCTTGATGCCGCCGAAGGCGATGGAGATGTTGCGCATTTCGACGAGAGGCGTCGTTCCATTCGTTGGCATGTTGCCTCTCCTTACTTGATGCGTCGGCGATAGAGGCTGTCGACCCACACGGCCAGGACGAGCACCGCGCCGACGACGATGTTCTGCAGCGGGGTGTCGACGCCGAGCAGCACCATGCCCGATTGCAGCGACTGCATGACGAGGGCGCCCAGCATCGCGCCCGCGATGGTGCCGACGCCGCCCGCCAGCGATGTGCCGCCGATCACCGCAGAGGCAATCACGTAGAGTTCGTCGAGGGTGCCGGCCGCGTTCGTTGCGGCGTTCAGGCGCGCGGTCGAGATGCAGGCGGAGATGCCGCAGAGCAGGCCCATGAGGCCGAACACCTTCATGAGCGTCCAGCGGGTGTTTATGCCCGACAGTTCCGCGGCCTCCGGATTGCCGCCGATGGCAAAGACGTAGCGGCCGAAGCGCCGACGCGTGGCGATGAAGGTCATCACCAGTCCGACCACGATGGCGATCAGCACCGGCAGCGCGACGCCATGCGGGATGAACAACCCGCCCTCCGGCCATGCGATGCCATTCGCCTCGGCCCAGCGGCGCGCCGTGCCGGCGGGCAGCGGGTAGGCATTGGCAAGGGCAGCCGCCGTGAGAACGATGCCGCAGGCAAGCGCCGCAATCACCGCATCCGCCCAACCCGGCCGAACGGGAAAACCGAAGCGCAGGCGCCGGCGACGCGAGAAGCCGAGCGCGATGATGATCAACCCGCAGGCGACAGCCGCGATGACCCAGGTGGTGGTGGCGCCGAGCGCACCCTCAACGCCGCCGCCGAAGGCCTTGAAGCGCGTGTCCATGGGCGCGACGGTCTGACCCGTCGTGACCCACCAGGCCGCGCCGCGCCAGACCAGCAGGCCACCGAGCGTCACGATGAAGGACGGGATGCTCAAGTAAGCGATGAGCCAACCCTGGAAGAGCCCGATGGATCCGCCGACCGCCATGGCCAGCACCACAACGAGCGGCGCCGTCAGCGGGTGTTCGAGCCCGAGATAGGCCGGCAGCCACTGCACCTGCGCTACGCCGATGATCATGCCGACCACGCCGAGAATCGCCCCCACCGACAGGTCGATGTTGCGCGTGACGATCACGAGCACCATGCCGGTGGCCATGATCGCCACGGAGGCGGTCTGCACAGACAGGTTCCAGAGGTTGCGCGGGGTCAGAAAAACGCCGCCGGAGAGAAGATCGAAGCCGATCCAGATGACGGCGAGCGCCGCCAGCATCCCGAGCATGCGGGCATCGATCTCAAGCTTCGACAGGAATGAGCCGGACGCGGCACTCGGCGGCGGGGCGGTACTGGCAACAGGTGCGGTCATTGGAATGGCTCGTCATGTAAAAATGTCATTCCGGGGCCGCGCAGCGGAGCCCGGAATCCATAGCCGCCAACAATGCAGGATGAAGCACAGAGGCCTGTGCAAAGTCCTGAAACGCTAGTGTTTATGGATTCCGGGCTCGCGCCAGAGGCGCGCCCCGGAATGACAGCGTTAGATCAGTTGCAGGCCTTCACCGTGCCGGCCTTCACGCCCTGGCACACCACGTCCTTCGAGGCCCAGCCGGCGTCGATGACCACGTTGAGGTTGTCTTTCGTGACCGCGACCGGCGTGAGGAAGAGAGCCGTCATGTTCTGCTTCTTCGGCCCGAGGTTCCAGGACTTCGCACCCTGGATTTCGGTGAGCTTCTTGCCGCCTGCCAGCTGCAGGGCGATCTCCGCTGCATTGCGGCCGAGTTCACGGGCATCCTTGAACACCGTCACGGTCTGGGTGCCGAGCGCCACGCGGTTGAGCGCCGCCTTGTCGGCGTCCTGGCCTGAGACCGGCACGGAGCCGGCAAGGCCCTGCGCGGCGAGGGCCGCGATGGCACCGCCGGCGGTGCCGTCGTTGGCGGCGATCACCGCGTCGATCTTGTTGTTGTTCTTGGTGAGGAACTGCTCCATGTTTCGCTGCGCATTGGCCGGGAGCCAGCCGTCGGTGTAGGCCTCGCCCACATTCTTGATCTTGCCGGAATCGATGCCGGCCTTCAGCACTTCCATCGAGCCCTGGAACAGGAAGTTGGCGTTCGGATCCGATCCCGAGCCCTTGATGAAGGCATAGTTGCCCTCGGGCTTCACCTTCAGCACTTCGCGGGCCTGCAGGCGGCCGACTTCCACGTTGTCGAAGGTGAGATAGAAGGCCTGCGGGATCTCGATGAGGCGGTCATAGCCCACGACCGCAATGCCCTCGGCCACGGCCTTCTCGACGGCGGGGCGGACCGCGTCCGCATCCTGCGCCAGCACGATCAGCGCCTTGGCTCCGCGCGAGATGAGGCTCTCGATGTCGGTGAGCTGCTTGGCAGGCGACGACTGGGCATCGGCCGACACATAGGTGCCGCCGGCCTTCTCGACAGCGGCCTTGATGGCGGCTTCGTCGGTCTTCCAGCGCTCTTCCTGGAAGTTCGACCAGCTGACGCCGACAACGGGGCCCTTGCCCTGAGCGAAGGCGGCGCCGGCGGAGAGGGCCAGAGCGGCAAGCGAGATGAGAGCGTGTTTCTTCGAAAGCATCGGTGTTCCTCCTGGGCGGCGCTTCCCTGGAAAGCACCGCGCTCATGACAGCTGTCGGGCCTTCTGGACCGACGGACGTGGCTCAACCTGCCATGCATTATTGTTCGAGCGGGAAAATAATTATACGAGGCCCTGCGGCCTTCAAGCGTCAAGTCACTAATATTTTGGTCGGATGCCCGCAACTCGCAGTTTTGATTTATTCAAGCTGTGAATAAAGTAGGCCTATGACCCCTCTGTCCCTCTCTCCCCGCGAAACCGCCCGCCGGCGCCTGCTCGATGCTCTGCGCCGCGAAGGCCCCATGGCCAGGGTGGAGATCGGCCACCATCTCGGCATGAGCCCGGCCAGCGTCTCCGAACTCGCCGCAGGACTTCTCGATGAAGGCGTCCTAGTGGCGGAGGATTCGGCCGACCAAGGTTCGGGTCTGCTCCGCGGCCGGCCCAAGACCCGTCTCTACTTCGCCGAAACCCTGGGCTCCGTCGTCGGCGTCTGGACCGGCTTCAACCGCATCGAGCTGCGGCTCCTGGACAGCGCCGGCCGCACTCGGGCAAGCCGCCATGTGGAGCGCCCCTTACGCAATCTCGGGGGCGAGGAGCTGATGGACGTGCTCGCCCACACCATCGCGGCCTTTGCCGAGGAGAGCGGCGCACGTGACGTGAAAGCAGTGGGCTTGGCCTGCCAGGGCTATGTGGATACCCGCGACGGGATCGTGGCCTGGAGCCCGGTGCTCGGCACCCGCGACCTGCCCCTGGCCTCGGGCTTAAGCCAGCGCCTGGGCAAGCCGGTGCTGATGGAGAACGACGCCAGCGCCATGGCCTTCGCTATTGCGCAGCGCAACGCCGACCTGCGCTCCGGTCGCACCGCCTGCCTGATGGTGGGCGATGGCGTGGGCCTCGGCTTTCTCATCCAGGGCGAGCTTTATCGCGGCGCCCGCTTCGGCGGCTCTGAATTCGGCCATGTGCGCCTGCGCCGGAGCGGACCGCAATGCCGCTGCGGCGGGCGCGGCTGCATCGAGGCCTATCTCGCCGACTACGCTCTGCACCGGGACGCGCAGCTCATCGACCACCGCCCTGCCCCGACCCTGCTGCTGCCGGGCGAGGAGGCCATGGAGGCCATCGTGGAACAGGCCCGCTCCGGCGACACCGCCCTCCTCAACCTGTTCCATGCAGCCGGCGAGGTGCTGGGCGATGCGGTCGGCATCCTGATCCAGACGCTCGAGCCCGACCATATCGTGATCTGCGGCCCCGGCACCCGGGCCATGGACCTGCTGCGCCCCGCCTTCGAGGCGGCGCTCAAATCGCAGACCATTCCCGAACTGCGCGCGCTCGCCACGATCCACGTGGTAGAATCCTCCATGGACCTTCTGACCGAAGGCGTGGTGATGCAGGCCTTGCGCGAACTCGACCTGGACTTGGCGCGGCTGAGGGCTGCGTGAGAAGCGCTGCAACCACATCTTAGGCCTTACATGAAAATGCCGCCCGGCTTTCACCGGGCGGCTTATATTTGGATTCTTCGTCGTCCGCTTAGATGACGAAGAAATCGTGGTAGTAGAGCTTGGTCTTGTTGGTGATCGTGGCGATCTTCACCTGGGCCTTCGACCCGGTGCCGTCCTGGTCGTAATAAAGCGCGCCTGTCTTCTTGTCGTAAACGATCCGGTCTTCCCGGTCCTTGGCGCGCGTACTCTCCACGAACATGTCCGACTTGAACTTCTTCGGACGTGCGGCCGTACCGGACCCCAGCTTGGTGAAGATCGCGTTGTCGAGATGGAAGGTGTCGTCCTTGGACTTGAAGTCGTAGATCTTGTCCACGTTCTTGGTCTTGTTCAACCGCGTGTCGAACACGAACGTGTCCTTACCCGTGCCGCCGTAGAGCTTATCGTTGCCGAGCATACCGTAGATCGTGTCGTTGCCGCCATTGCCCTTCAGGGTGTTCGCGACAGCGTTACCCTTGAGGACGTTGTTGCCGGAGGTTCCTTCAACGTTGAAGTTGAAGCCTTCGGCCGCAGTGATGCTGGCAAAGTTTCCGCGCACGTTGCTAAGGTTCAACTGCACCGTCGTCACGATCGAGTTGTTGCCGAGATAGTCTTCGACCACATCCCCGACGTTATCGACGACGTAGATGTCGTCTCCGGCTCCACCCATCATCGTGTCGGCACCGACGCCGCCATCGATCCAGTTGCCGGCGCCATTGCCGATGATCGTGTTGTTCAGCGCATTGCCGGTCAGTACAAGAGCGCCGCCGCCGGTGCCCTCGAGGGCTTCCACATTGGCCCCGAGGGTGTAGTTCGCATCGGAAACGACCTTGTCGTTGCCCGCACCGGCGCCCTCAACGACGGCGTCGCCCACGCTGACGTGATAGATGTCGTCGCCGTTACCACCCTGGAGAACGTTGGTGGCTCCGTTGCCGTAGAGAACGTCTGCGAATTGCGAGCCGATGACGTTCTCGATGCTGGCATAGGTGTCGCCCTCGGCAACGTTTCCGGCACCTCGACCGGCCGCGAGATTGACCGTCACGCTGTTTCCGGCGCTGGAGTAGTCGACTGTGTCGATTCCATCATCGCCGCTTAGGACATCGGCCCCGGCGCCACCGATGAGAACATCGCTTCCGGCCCCGCCGCGAAGGTGGTCGTTGTCTGCATCGCCAATAAGCATGTCGTTAAAGGCAGAGCCGATCAGGCCCTCGATACCGGAATAAACATCACCTGCTGCGTCACCTGTTCCCGCAAGGTTGGCAAAAGCCTTCGGCACAAATTCTAACTCCGGATCTTTATTATTAAGATCTGCTGTTACGCCCGCGCCGGCATTGGCGTAGCTTGCATAATCATCGAAGCCAGTGCCTCCAAAAAGCCTATCTCCACTTGCGCCACCTTCCAAAGTATCGGAACCGCTCAAGCCATAGAGCATATCGCCGCCTCCACCACCGCGAAGCTCATTAGCAGAATTGTCTCCCTCTAGGATGTCGTTGTGCACTGATCCGATTAGCCCCTGGATCGAGTTGTAGGTATCCCCAGCTGCGTCCCCCGTGTTTCGGTCAGGGAAAAGAAGTGACGCAATAACACCGACCCCATCTAATCCGATGGGCGCCCCAGCATAGGACGCAAAATTCCTACCGCCGTCGCCCGTGAGAGCATCGGCACCGGCGCCGCCTTCCAAAGTATCGTCGCCGTCCTGCCCGAAGAGCAGATCTGCGCCCTCGTTGCCTTGCAGAAGATCGACCCCGGCACCCCCGTAGAACACGTCTCCACCCGTCCCGCCACGCATGGTGTCGTTGAAGCGGCTGCCTTCGAAGGCTTGGATATCGGTAAATTGGTCGCCTTTGGCCTCGCCGCCATTTGCGAGTCCGTTCGCATTTCCAGCAGAGCGGTCAAGGATGATCGCGCCTGCCGCAAATGCGTAGCTGGCCATATCCCAATTGTTTTCGTCGACACCATCCTCGCCGCCGTTCAGGCTGTCGGCACCCGCGCCGCCATAGAGATGGTCACGGCCTCCGCCACCGAGCAGCGTGTCGTTGCCTTCGCCTCCGTGAAGCTTATCATTTCCGGCCAAGCCCCAGATCTTGTTGACTTGGTCGTTTCCGGTCAGAGTGTCGCCACTGCCGTCAACGGTGTCGTTAGAGCCGATCAGGCCCTCGATGCTGATGTAGATATCGCCTTTCGCATCATTCGTGTTCGCGCCCGGAGTCGCGAGACTGGCAACCACGGATTGAGTGGCATTGCGATAGGAGGCGAAATCGAAGTCAGCGCCGCCTTCCAAGGTATCGTTGCCGGCACCGCCCTCCAGTTCGTCGTCGCTAGCACCGCCCTGAAGCCTGTCGTCGCCCGCCCGTCCGAGCAGGGTGTCGGTATATTCCGACCCGACATAGACGTCCTTGCCCTGTGTGCCATTGACCCTCACCCCGGTCTCGCGTGGGTCAAAGATGACCTTAGTGATCGAGTTGTCGCTACCATCCTGCCATGCCACCACGATACGACCGTCAGTCATTTCGCTGACAGTCGGCGTATATTGCTGGGTGAAGACGTCCTTGGCTGCACGGGAATTCAGAGGAGCTGCATACGTATTCTTTTTACCATCCGGGCTCACGATTGTGAGGAAGATGTCGCCATTATCAGTAACCGTTCCATCTTGAGTTTGAGTATATTGAGAGTACACGACGGCAACACGCCCACCCCTGAGAGCCGTCGTGTGAACGTAATCGAATTCATCCAGCCCCTGTGTTGTGACAAGAGCAGCCTGACCGATTTCTCCTTGCGACGAATAAAAGACTGTCTGAACGTTACGCCCGTTTTGGGAGGTCACAGCGAAAGCGCCAGTCAAGTTTCCGTTAGGATCTTTCAGCGCGACAACGTCTGCATCAGTTCCACCATGTACTTCAATGGCTTCTGGAATAGTAGAGCCCAAGGTGACAATCTTAAACTTGATCGTTGTACCATCCGCATAGCTGACAACGAATTTACCAGCACCGACTTCAGTTACATCGACTTGATCGACATTCGTTGCAGAAGCAATCTCGAGAGTGCTTTGCACAACTCCGTTGTCATTCTGGATAGCAAGAAAAACTTTGTTTCCCGTTTCATAAGCCGTGACAAAACCTGAATTTCCATTGCGGGCCATCGACGGGGTATCGCGATTGTCCAGACCGAGCCCGCTCGCGAGAATGATAGGATCGGTGCCACTGGTTATGTTGCCGTTGACATCATAAACACGACTTCTGATACTGAAGGACCCGGCTTGATTAGGAGCGGATTCATTCCAGCTGATGGCAAAGCTGCCTTCCGTCCCAATAGCCTGGATATCGACGATGTTCTGACTTTGACCTACGTTGGGAAGGGAGTGAACACCACCGACTTGCACACCGAGGCCATTGTAGATCTTGAAGAAAAGCGTACCGCCGCCGTTGCTCTCGCCCTGCCGCCAAGCGACCACATAGCCGCCGTTTGGGAGCGCTGTGACCATTTCACGGCTCATATCTGAATTGACGGCGACTTGGGTTTCGCTGTTGTTCCAAATTGCAAATGTCACGGTAATCTCTCCCAGAAAGTGTCAAAGCCCCGGCTCGCCGTGCAACGGAATCACATGGCCGCTCTTGTGACGTTGTAGTATGCGGGGCCAAAAGATAATGCAAGGTTATAGCTTTTGAACTGCTACAAAGTGCGCTGCCACACATGGCAAAGCTTGGAGGTGTCTTGCAGGAAGGGATATCCCCTACGTCACTCCGAAAGGTGATTGAAATCAATCACTTCTCTATGCCAGGCAAATTCGCCGACTAATCTACAAAGCTTGGCAGATGCAGCCCCAGCAGGCGAAAAGGTCGCTCATCTGAGTACCTGAAGATCGAACGGCTTCGCCCTGCTCCAGAACCCGCCCTGACAGCCAACGCCATAGCCATCCGCTCGCAGACCCGCTATTTCTTGGCCCAGACCAATCCCAAGCCCCCGAGACCCGATGCCTTCGTCCTTCCGTCCCGTCCAAGCCGGCGATCATGTGTTTCTTGTCGACGGCTCGTCCTTCATCTTCCGGGCCTATTTCCAGTCCATGAACCAGGAACAGAAGTACAATTCCCGGTCCTCGGACGGGATGCCCACGGGGGCCGTGCGGCTCTTCGTGTCCAAGCTCCTGCAGTTCATGCGCGACGGGGCGGCGGGGTTGAAACCCACGCATCTGGCCATCGTGCTCGACAAGTCCGAGGGCTCGTTCCGCAAGGAACTCTATGAGGATTACAAGGGCCACCGGCCGGACGCGCCGGACGACCTGAAGGTCCAGATGCCGATCATGCGCGAGGCGATCCGCGCCTTCGGGCTCGAGCCCGTGGAGTTGCAGCGCTACGAGGCGGACGACCTGATCGCCACCTATACCCAGCAGGCGAAGGCGCGCGGGGCCGACGTGCTCATCATCTCGTCCGACAAGGACCTGATGCAGCTCGTGGGGCCCAAAGTCTGCTTCTACGATTTCGAATCGGGCTCGAAGGGCAAGCCCGGCTATCGGCCCGAGCGCAATCTCGATGAAAGCGCCGTCACCGAGAAGTGGGAGGGCATCCCGCCGGAAAAGATCGGCGACGTGCTGGCCCTCATGGGCGACAGCTCGGACAACGTGCCGGGCGTGCCGGGCATCGGGCTCAAGACCGCAGCGCAGCTCATCAAGGAATACGGCGATCTCGAAACGCTTTTGGAGCGCGCGCCCGAGATCAAGCAGCCCAAGCGCCGCGAGAGCCTGATCGCCAACGCAGAGATCGCGCGCCTGTCCAAGAAGCTCGTGACGCTCGATTGCGAAGCGCCTGTTCCGGTGCCGCTCGACGAGCTGCGCGTGCCGGACCCCGATCCGAAGATTCTGGTGGGTTTCCTCAAGGCCATGGAGTTCAACACGATCACGCGGCGGGTGGCGGAACTCTACGAGGCCGATCCGTCAGTGATCCCGCCCGACCCGCGCCTCATGCCGGGCGGCGAGGCGATCCGCTGGACCGGCAACGGCACCGGCGTGACGGCCCCCACCGACGATGCGGTGCCGTTCTTCGGGAAGACCGATGCAGGCTCCGGCGAGGTCGATCCTTTCGCGGGCCTCGACCTGCCGGAGACCGCGACCCTCCGCAAGCCTATCGAGGGCTTGGGTACACCGTCACAGCTCGCTGGCAAGCGCGCGACGGAAGCCTCTTCCGTGCCCATCGACGTCACCGCTTACGAGACCATCACCAACCTGGAGCGCCTGAAGGAATGGGTGGCGCTCGCCCGCGAGCAGGGCCATGTGGCCGTCGATACGGAGACCAGCGATCTCGATGCGAACCGCGCTGACCTCGTTGGCTTCTCGCTGGCGCTGGAGCCGGGCAAGGCCTGTTACGTGCCGCTGCAGCACCGGGATGAATCCGACCTCTTCGGCGGCGGGCTCGTGAAGGGGCAGATCCCCGTCACCGATGCGCTCGACGTGATCCGTCCGATGCTGGAGGACGCGGCTGTTCTCAAGATCGGCCAGAACATGAAATACGATTGGATCGTGTTCAAGCGCCACGGCGTCGAGGTGCACCCCTACGACGACACGATGCTGATCTCCTACGTGCTCGATGCCGGCAAGGGCCCGCACGGCATGGACGAGCTTTCGCGTCGCCATCTCGGCCACTCGCCGATCACCTTCTCGGAGGTCGCCGGCACGGGCCGGAACAAGGTGACCTTCGACAAGGTGGAGATCGGCAAGGCCACCGCTTACGCGGCGGAGGATGCGGACGTCACCCTGCGGCTCTGGCATGTGCTGAAACCCCGCCTCGTGGCCGAGCGCCGCGCCACCGTCTACGAGACGCTGGAGCGCCCGATGGTGGACACGCTGGCGCGCATGGAAATGCGCGGCATCATGGTCGACCGGCAGATCCTCAGCCGCCTCTCGGGCGACTTCTCGCAATCCCTCGCGCGCCTCGAGGACGAGATCCACGAGATGGCGGGCGAGAAGTTCTCGCTCGGCTCCCCGAAGCAGATCGGCGACATCCTGTTCGGCCGCATGGGCCTGCCTGGCGCGAAGAAGACGCCGTCCGGCCAATGGGCAACGCCCGCGACGCTCCTCGATGAACTGGCGCAGGCCGGCCACGAACTGCCGGCAAAAATCCTCGAGTGGCGCCAGCTCTCCAAGCTGAAATCCACCTACACGGATACCCTGCAGGAGCACATGAATCCTGAGACCAAGCGGGTGCACACCTCGTTCTCGCTGGCCTCCACCACGACGGGGCGTTTGTCCTCGTCCGACCCCAACCTGCAGAACATCCCGATCCGCACGGAAGCGGGCAGAAAAATCCGCAAGGCCTTCGTGGCACAGGAAGGCCACAAGATCATCTCGGCGGATTACAGCCAGATCGAGCTGCGCCTGCTCGCGCACATCGCCGACATTCCGCAATTGCAGGAAGCCTTCGCCAACGGCGTCGACATTCACGCGGCGACAGCGTCCGCCATGTTCGGCGTGCCGCTGGATCAGATGACGGGCGATCTGCGCCGCCAGGCCAAGACCATCAATTTCGGCATCATCTACGGCATCTCGGCCTTCGGCCTCGCCGTGCGTCTCGGCATCGGCAACCAGGAGGCCTCCGCGTTCATCAAGCAGTATTTCGAGCGCTTCCCGGGCATCCGTACCTATATCGACGAAACGAAGAAATTCGTTCGCGAGAAAACTTACGTGACCACCCTCTTCGGGCGGATCTGCCACTATCCGCAGATCCGATCCGGCAACCCGTCCGAGCGCGCGGGCGTGGAGCGTCAGGCGATCAACGCACCGATCCAGGGCACCGCCGCCGACATCATCCGCCGCGCCATGGTGCGCATGGAGGACGTTCTCAAGGCCGAGCGCCTCTCCGCCCGCATGCTGCTGCAGGTGCATGACGAACTGGTGTTCGAAGTGCCGGACGATGAGGTCGAGGCGAGCCTGCCGGTGATCTCGCGCGTGATGACGGAAGCTCCCTTCCCGGCCGTGTCGCTGAAGGTGCCGCTCGCGGTGGACGCGCGCGCCGCGCAGAACTGGGACGAGGCGCACTAAAGCATGCGCCAGGAGGTCTCACACGGACTGACGGTGCGACCTGCCAATGTTCAAGACTCCGAGACGATCTTCAGCCTCATAGCTGGGTTAATCGACGATCATCTGCCCGGCCAGATACCTTGGACATCCGTCGAGCGGATCGCAGCCGACGGCTTCGGTGCCGATCCTCTGTTCGAAGCTTTGATCGCGGAACGCGACGCCAAGCCTGTCGGCTTCGTGTCGTTTTTCCGCGGCTATGCCGGCTGGCGCGGCAAGCCCATGGGCATCGTGCATGCACTCTACATAATGCCGGAAGAGCGGCGCACGGGAGCCGCGCGAGCCCTGATGGCCGCCGTTGCGAAGGTTGCCCTAGAGCGGAGCTGGGTGCGTGTCGAGCTCTTCGTCGAGGAAGGGCGGCCTGCCATCCGCTTCTATGAATCTATCGGCATGCGTGACCTTTCCCACCGGCACCTGCGTCTTGAAGGTGAAGCACTGCAAATTCTCGCGATGGAAGACGGAACCGCACGAACCTAGATATCTTCCGAACAAGTAGGCGCTAGAATGAGAATCTCTTGCCGAGAGAGAAGACATATCGGGAGGCCCCCATGCGCGTTGCCGTGTTCAGCACCACCGCCTACGACCGCCGCTTTCTCGACGCGGCGAACGATCATCGCCATGAGCTCGACTATTACGAGCCAAGCCTCTCGGCAGCCACGGCACCGCTGGCCGGAAACGCGCAGGCAGTGTGCGCCTTCGTCAACGATACTCTGGACGCACCCTGTCTTGAACGCCTTGCCAGGGACGGGGTGCGTTTGATCGCCCTGCGCTGCGCTGGCTTCAACAATGTGGATCTCAAGGCGGCACGCGCGAACGGGATCATGGTCGCTCGCGTCCCGGCCTACTCGCCGCACGCAGTTGCCGAGCATACCCTTGCTCTCATCCTCACGCTCAACCGCAAGACTCACCGCGCCTACAACCGCGTGCGTGAGGGCAACTTCTCCCTTGAGGGACTGCTCGGATTCGATCTTCACGGCAAGACCGTCGGTGTGGTCGGCACGGGCAAGATCGGCCAAGTGATGCTGCGGATTCTCCAGGGCTTCGGCTGCAATTGTCTCGCCGTCGATCCTTATCCCAATCCCGATGTGGAGGCTCTGGGAGTCCGCTACGTGTCGAAGGCGGAGCTTCTGGCACAATCCCACATCATCACGCTCCACTGCCCGCTGACCCCGGAGACGCATCACTTCATCGACGAGGCAGCAATACGGGCCTGCCGCCCTGGCGTGATGCTGGTCAATACCAGCCGCGGCGAGGTCATTGACACCCGCGCGGTGATCACCGGGTTGAAGAGTGGCGCGATCGGCAGCCTGGCTCTCGACGTTTACGAAGAGGAAAGCGAACTGTTCTTCCGCGATCGTTCCGCAGAGATCATCCGGGATGACCTGTTCGCACGCCTTCTCACCTTCCCGAACGTGCTGATGACCGGCCATCAGGCCTTCTTCACCCAGGAAGCTCTCACCAACATCGCCGAGGTCACCCTGGAGAACATCGACGCCTTCGCACACACGGGGCGTCCGGTGCACGCGGTCGAGATGGATTGAGGAAGGAACCACTCGCACCGGCTGGCTTTAATCGCTCACCCGCATGATCGATCCAGGAGCACCGCATGGCTTACGAACTCTACTACTGGCCCACCATCCAGGGACGCGGCGAGTTCGTGCGGTTGGCGCTGGAGGAAGCGGGCGCCGACTACATCGACGTCGCCCGCGAGTCGGAAGGCATCGCGGTCATGATGCGCATGATGGAGCGTGCGGATCATCCGCCCTTCGCACCGCCTTTCCTGAAGGATGGTGAAACCGTCATCGGTCAGACAGCCGCGATCCTGCTCTATCTCGGCGCCCGGCACGGGCTTGCCCCGAAGGAGCCGGCTGGAGGCCTCTGGACGCACCAGATCCAGCTCACGATCAGCGATTTCGTGGCGGAGGCTCACGACACCCATCACCCATTGGGCGTGGGCCTGTATTATGAGGACCAGAAGCAGGAGGCGCTCCGGCGCTCACAGGAGTTCCGGGACAGCCGCATCCCGAAATTCCTGCACTGGTTCTAAACCATCCTCGACCGCAATTCTTCGGGCGGCATATATCTCGTCGGCCGATCCCTCACCTATGTCGACCTGTCGCTCTTTCAGGTCATCGAGGGCTTGTCATACGCCTTCCCCAAAGCCACGAAGCGCGCCTTGAAGAAAGCCCCCCGGGTGGCGGCCCTGCACGATGCCGTAGCGGAAAGACCGCGGATCAAGTCTTATCTTGCGAGCCCCCGGCGTATTCCCTTCAATGGAGAGGGCATCTTTCGGCGCTATCCCGAACTGGACGGCTGATCCACGAGGCGGTGAAACGCCAAGGAAACAAGAATCCCGGAGAAGCCTCTTTCCTTCCTTTTCGGCAAGCGCTATATTGTAACATGAAAACAACGGGGCCTCATCTTGCCGGGATGCAGGGTACCATCGCGGCTTCATTCTGAAGCCTTCAAGCGCCGCGGAATCCGCACATGAAGCGGAAGGTGGCCGCCATTCTCGCCGCGGACATCGTGGGCTTCTCCCGGCTCATCGCGGAGGATGAGGACGGAACGCTGCAGCAGCTCGCGGCCTACCGCAACGTTCTGGACGATTTCGTATCCCACCATCGCGGGCGCGTCTTCAACACGGCCGGCGACTCGATCATGTGCGAGTTCGACAGCGCCGTGGAGGCCACCCGCGCGGCCATCGACATCCAGGACTACATGCGGGCGCAGAACCTCACCTGTTCGCAGAACCGACGGCTGCAGTTCCGCATCGGCATCTCGGTGGGCGAAGTGGTCGAGCGCCAGGACGATCTTCTCGGGATGGCCGTCAACATCGCAGCCCGACTGGAGACCCTGGCCTCGCCGGGAGGCATCTGCCTCTCGCGTGCCGTTCACGAGGCCGTCGCTGGCCACATCGCCGTCCCTTTCGTCGACATGGGCGAGCGGCAGGTGAAGAACATTCCGTTCCCGGTTCATGCTTTCACGATCGCCGGCCCGGACCCCGGTATCCCGGTGGCGCCTCAGCGCTCCCCCTTTCGCCTTCTGGCCATGTCGTCCCTGACGATCAGGCAGGCGCCTGCCTGATCGTCCTCATCGGCTCAGGAGGGCTGGTCTCGCACGACCAGCCTTCACAACCCTTGGAGCAGCCCGCATCGGAGGCTGGCGTTCTGACCCCGGTCCGGTCGAGTGCCCGGACGCCCCTGCTGCCCGCCAACCCCATCGAGGCCTTCTCAGGACTCGTGCAGAGGGGAGGACAGATCGACGATCCGCACTCCGCACCCGGCCTGTATCACAACGCCCTGCTCCTCGAGGCGAAAGGCGAGTCCATCGGGGCGCACCGGGCCTATTACACCCTGGCCCGGATGGGCCTGGAATTCGTCGATCCGCACCTCCGTTATGCGGCTCTGGTGCGGGCCCATGAGGGGCGGTTCATCGCGCGGCAGGTCTATGCCGAGCTGAACGAGGATGTTCCGACCCTCGCCACGGCCCTCGTCCATGCCCTGCAGTTCGACGGCCCGGAGCGCAAGGCGAGACTCGACGCTTTGGTCGAGAAGCATCCCGATTACGCGCCGGCCTATTTCTTTCTGGCCGAGGAGCATTCCGAGGATCGTGTCGGCAGCCTGCAAACCGTGCAGGACAGGCGCATCGAGCTTGCGGCTTTGGCCGAGCTTCTGAAGGCGCATGAGGAGGGCCGGCTGATGGCGTTCTTTCTCGACCAATCCGTCGCGGCCGAGTGGCTCGAGCGGGCCTACACGCGCCACGCGAGACTGTCATTAGCGAACGGAACTGTCTCGGCTCTGCCGGTTTTCGATCCATAACCTCATTAAGGGCCAACGATCGGTTAAGACGTGGCCTCTAGGATCGCCCTCCCGCAGCGACCTATCGATCCCGTGAGGAGCCGGCCATGAGTGATGAAGCAGGCAGCGTTGCCGTCCGTCTCTGGCGCGACCGCGCGCAGCTGCGCGAGGAGGAGCGCAACGACGCCCAGGCCCGCCTTCGCATCGCCCAGGAGAAGGTGGCGATCCTCATGGCGGAGAACGAGCGGCTCGAGGCCGAGAATGAGCGCCTGCGCGCTCTTCACGCGCCAGACGAGAGTGTTGCCCAGGCCGAGACCGACCTGCAGATGGAAGCGCTGAGAGGCGCGCTGCAGTCGCTGATCGCCCAACCGGTCAACCGGCTGAACGCCTGAGACTGTCAGGCCGCCAGGCGGCTCATGGCCTCGTTCAGGCATTCCACCGCGACGCTGCCGCCTTTGGTCACGAGGCTGCAGCCCTTCGGCACCTCGCGCCAGCTTTTGGCCTTGTCGTCGATGGGCTCGGACACGATCAGCAGGTTGCCGTTATCTTCGCGGAAATAGAGGGTCGGCGGCTTGGCATCGCAGGCCCAGCGATAGGCCCACAGGTTCTCGCCGTCCGTGAAGGCGGCGGTGAAGCGCAGGGCCTCCTGGATGCCGGCTTCGTCCATCAGGCCGCGCACGATTTTCAGCGTTCTGGCCATGGCTGTCACAGGTTCGTCCGCCAGTCCGTTGGCCAGGGCCGTAAGGAAGATCGCTTCCGAATCCGTGGTGCCGAGGCGCCGGTCGTAGAGCTCGTCCGGGATCAGGGCTTCCAGGCGCCGCTTGATGCGCCCGTAGCCGCCGATCTGGCCATTGTGCATGAATAGGTAACGGCCATGGGTGAAGGGGTGGCAGTTGGCCCGCGTCGTCGAGGTGCCGGTGGAGGCGCGCACATGGGCGAAGAAGAGCCCTGAGCGCACCTGCTCGCACAGGCTGCGCAGGTTTTCGTCGGACCAGGCCGGGCGGACCTCCCGGTAGACGCCGGGCTCCGGGCGCTCGCCATACCAGCCGATGCCGAACCCGTCCCCGTTCGTGCCGGTCTTGGCCTCGACCGCATGCAGCGACTGGTGCACCAGCGAGTGAGCCGGGGCACAGACGAGTTCATCGAGGAAGATCGGCTCCCCCCGGTAGGCGAGAAAGCGGCACATCGGCTCTGGCACCCCTGGCACGGCAAGGCTTTGTAACGATGTTGTACTATCTTTGACTTATGGTGAATAGCCGGTTAACGGCCACGCCGTTGCAGCCTCAAACCCGTTCCCCTACAAGCTGTTCTTAAATCTTGAAGAACAAGCCGGCCGGGCCGGCCTGCTGGGGGATTCCTACGATGCTTCGCCTCTCAAGCCTGGCGCTGGCCGCCGCCCTGACCCTCCTGCCGCAGGTTGCCCTTGCGGCGGAATTCGACGGGGCAAGCCTCGGGGTCGTCTGGGCCCTGCCCTTCGTGGGCATCCTGTTGTCCATCGCCCTGTTCCCGCTGCTGGCGCCCCATTTCTGGGAGCATCACCAGGGCAAGATCGCCGCCCTCTGGGGCCTGCTGGTGCTGGTCCCCATGGCGCTTGCCTTCGGGCCGACGGCGGCGATCCATGCGCTCGCCCACACGGCATTTCTCGAATACATCCCGTTCATCCTGCTGCTGCTTGCCCTGTTCACGGTGGCGGGCGGCATCCTGGTGCGCGGCAACATCCATGGCGCACCGGGCACCAACACGGTGCTTCTCGGCATCGGCACGGTGCTGGCGAGCTTCATCGGCACCACGGGCGCCTCCATGGTGATGATCCGCCCGGTGATGCGCGCCAACGACGACCGGCGGCACAACGTGCACGTGATCGTGTTCTTCATCTTCCTGGTATCGAACATCGGCGGCTCGCTCACGCCGCTCGGCGATCCGCCGCTCTTCCTCGGCTTCCTGCGCGGCGTCGACTTCTTCTGGACGACCACGCACCTCCTGCCGGAAACGCTGTTTGCCAGCATTCTGCTGCTTGCCCTGTTCTTCGTGATCGATCTGGTGATCTACCGCCGCGAAGGCCATGTGAAGCCCGACCCGACCCCGGACAATCCCGTACGCGTCATCGGCGGATTCAACTTCCTGCTGATCTTCATCATCATCACGGCCATCCTGATGAGCGCCACCGTCGACCTGGGGCGCATCACCTTGCTCGGCACGGAAGTCGAGCTGGCGAATGCGCTGCGCGATCTGATCATGATCGCCGTCACCATCATCTCGCTCAAAGTGACCCCGAAGGCGAACCGCGCCGAGAACGGCTTCGCCTGGGGGCCGATCAAGGAAGTGGCGAAGCTCTTCGCCGGCATCTTCATCGCTATCATTCCGGTGCTCGCCATGCTCAAAGCTGGTGCCAACGGGGCCTTCGCGCCGCTCGTGGCCCTCGTGTCGAACCCCGGCGGCAGCGCCAACAACGCCGCCTATTTCTGGCTCACCGGCGGCCTCTCGTCGTTCCTCGACAACGCGCCCACCTATCTCGTGTTCTTCGAACTCGCCGGCGGCAATCCGCAACAGCTGATGACAACCGGCGCCATGACCCTCGCGGCGATCTCGGCCGGCGCCGTGTTCATGGGCGCCAACTCCTATATCGGCAACGCGCCCAACTTCATGGTCTATGCCATTGCCCGCGAAGGCGGCGTGAAGATGCCGAGCTTCTTCGGCTATCTGCTCTGGTCAGGCGCGATCCTGATCCCAACCTTCCTGCTGCTGACCCTGCTGTTCTTCAGGGCTTGAATGAATCCGTCATCCCGGACGGCAAAAGCCGATCCGGGATCGCGTGACGAGTGTGGCTCAACCAGCCCTCCTCCCCCTTGTGGGGAGGAGTTGGAGGTGGGGGTGTCGGCGCTTCGCTGGTCCAGCGCAGCGCTCACACCCCCACCCCGGTCGCTACGCGACCACCCCTCCCCACAAGGGGGAGGGAAATCCGCGCTCTATTCTGCATCCGATCCCGGATCTTCGCTGCGCTCCGTCCGGGATGACGCTTGTGGCTAAGCGCCCAATCGATCTGCCACATCCTCGGCCAGCGACAGGCATGATGTCAGCCCTGGGCTCTCGATGCCGAACAGATGTACGAGGCCGTCCAGCCCATGCTCCTCCGGGCCGTCGATCATAAAGTCGGCGGCCTTTTCGCCCGGCCCGGTCAGCTTGGGCCGGATGCCGGAATAGTCCGGCACCAGCGCCCCGTCGGGCAGGCCCGGCCAGTAGCGGCGGATGGAGGCGTAGAAGCTCTCGGCTCGGCGCGGATCGACCTCGTAAACCTCCCTGTCGACCCATTCCACATCCGGCCCGAAGCGCATGCGTCCGGCAAGATCGAGGGTCACGTGGGTGCCCAAGCCCCCATCGACGGGCGCTGGATAGATCAGGCGCGAGAAGGCGGGCTTGCCGAGGCAGCCGAAATAATTGCCCTTGGCGAGCACGAGCGGCGGCACGCGTTCCGTCGGATAGCCCTGCGTCACACGGGCGAGCGCCTGCGCCCCGAGGCCGGCTGCGTTGATGACCGCATCAACTGTTATCTCGGTCGCGTCCGCGCCACCGACCCGCACGCTCCAGCCTGCGCCACTACGTGCAATACGCTCGACTGGCGTGTGGAAGCCGATGACGCCGCCTGCATCCTCCAGATCGCCCTGGAGCGCGAGCATCAGCGCATGGCTGTCGATGATCCCGGTCTCACGCGACAGCACCGCTCCGGTGCAGGAGAGGTTCGGCTCAAGCGCCCGCGCCTCCTTGCCCGTGAGGAACGACAGACCTTCCACGCCGTTCGCCAGTCCCTGCTCGTAGATGCCCTCGATCTTGGCCTGTTCGAGATCGTCGATGGCAACAATAAGCTTGCCGCATTGGGCATGCGGCACGCCGTGGCTTTTGCAGAAGGCGTAGAGCATACGCCGCCCCTCGACGCAGTGGCGGGCGCGCAGCGAACCGGACGGGTAATACATCCCCGCATGGATCACCTCGCTGTTGCGCGAGGACACGCCATTGCCGATGCCGGCGGTGGCCTCCGCGACGATCACGCCGTGGCCGCGGCGACCAAGCGCCCGCGCGACGGCAAGCCCGACGACCCCCGCTCCGATGACCAGAACGTCTATGGCAGCCTCCCGTCGCGGATCAGAGGCGCCGGCCCGTCTGTTCGTCGAAGAGGTGCACGAGCTTAGGATCCGGTGTGATGCGGATCTGCTGGCCGGGTTTGGCGTCGACGCGCTCGCGGAACACGCCGACCACATCGGTGCCGCCGAATTTGGCGAAGACCTGGGTTTCCGACCCTGTCGGCTCGACCACGGCGACTTCGGCCGGCAGGCCGTTGGTGTCGTCGAGGATGAAATGCTCCGGGCGGATGCCGTAGACCACGGGCTGCCCGTCGGACGCCGCAGGTGGAACGGTGACCGGCAGGGCGGTGCCATCCTGCGCGACGAAGCGGCCGCCCTGCAGGTGGCCTTTGAGGAAGTTCATGGAGGGCGAGCCGATGAAGCCTGCGACGAACAGGTTCGCCGGGCGGTCGTAGAGCTCGAGAGGCGCGCCGATCTGCTCGACGACGCCGTCATGCATCACGACGATCTTGTCGGCCATGGTCATGGCCTCGATCTGGTCGTGGGTGACGTAGATCGTGGTGGTTTTCAGCCGCTGATGCAGGGCCTTGATCTCGGTTCGCATGGCCACCCGCAGCTTGGCGTCGAGATTGGACAGCGGCTCGTCGAACAGGAAGACCTGCGGATCGCGCACGATGGCGCGGCCCATGGCGACGCGCTGGCGCTGGCCGCCGGAGAGTTGGCGCGGAAAGCGGTCGAGGAGCTTGGTCAGCCCGAGGATCTCGGCGGCGCGGTCGACCCGCGCCTTGATTTCGGCCTTTGAGGCGCGCTTGAGCTTGAGGGAAAAGCCCATGTTGTCCGCAACCGTCATGTGCGGATAGAGCGCGTAGCTCTGGAACACCATGGCGATGTCGCGCTCCTTCGGGGGCACATCGTTGACCACCCGCGGACCGATGCGCAGCTCGCCGCCGGAGATGTTCTCAAGTCCCGCGATCATGCGCAGCAAGGTGGACTTGCCGCAGCCGGACGGCCCGACCAGGGTGACGAACTCCCCGTCCTTGATGTCGAAGGACACGCCCTGGATCACCGAGACCGGCCCGAAGCTCTTTTGAATGTTGCGAATCTCGACCGAGGCCACCGGGCTTCCTTCCAAAAACTCATACCCGGCGCCCTCAGGCCCGGCCGCGCCATCCTAGGCATGGGCATCGGCCGGTCAAGGCGCGCCCGCCCGTTGTTCCCATGGATGCCTCAGGCTTGGCCTGAAACCGGCAGCGATGGCGGCAATTCGGCTTCCAGGGCCAGGACCTTGCCGGGGTTCAGGATGTTGTGGGGATCGAGCGCGTTTTTGAGCGTCCGCATCAGGTCGAGGGCCACAGGATCCTTGTAGAGCGCGAGCTCGTCGCGCTTGATGAGGCCCACCCCGTGCTCGGCCGAGATCGAGCCGTTCATCGCATGCACGATGTCGTGGACGATGCGGTTGAACCGCTCCCACTCGCCTAAAAACGCCGCCTTCTCCATGGCGACGGGCTGGCTCAGGTTGAAGTGGATGTTGCCGTCGCCGAAATGCCCGAAGGCGCAGACGCGCACGCCGGGCAGCGCCTGCTCGCAGGCCTCCGTCGCCGTGACGATGAATTCCGCCACTTTTGAGACGGGCACGGCGACATCGTGCTTGATCGACCCACCCTCGAGCCTCTGCACGTGGGACAGGCTTTCGCGCAAGAACCAGAGCGCATCGTCCTGGGCTTCGCTCGCGGCAATGACCGCATCCTCGACGATGCCGGTCTCCAGGGCCTCGCCCAGAACGGCCTCGATACGCTCGCGCAGGTCGATTGCGGGGTCGGGCGACGACAGCTCGATCAGGGCATAGGCTTCGTGCCAACCGCCAAGCGGAGGCACCGCGCCGGCCGCGTGTTTCAGAACGATCTCCAGTGCAAAGCGCGGCATGAACTCGAAGGCCGTCAGCTGGTCGCCCGTACGCCTGCGAAAAGCGTCGAAGAGGTCGAGGGCCGCTTGGGGCGAGGCGCAGCCGATGAACGCCACGGTCCGGCTCTTCGGACGCGGAAACAGCTTGAGCACCGCCGCCGTGACGACGCCGAGCGTTCCCTCCGAGCCGATGAAGAGGTTCCTCAGGTCATAGCCCATGTTGTCCTTGCGCAGACCTTTGAGCCCGTTCCAGATCCGCCCGTCGGCCAGCACGACCTCGAGCCCGAGAACGAGGTCGCGGGTATTGCCGTAGCGCAGCACGTTCACGCCGCCTGCATTGGTGGCGATATTGCCGCCGATCCGACAGGACCCCTCGGAGGCGAGCGACAGGGGAAACAGGCAATCGGCCTTCTCGGCCTCGTCCTGCACCGCCTTGAGGATGCAGCCGGCCTCCACCGTGATGGTGGCGTTGAAGGCATCGACTTCGCGAATGCGGTCGAGACGCGCCAGCGACAGGACGATGCCCTTGTGCGGCACGCCGCCGCCGACGAGCCCCGTGTTGCCGCCCTGCGGCACGATGGCGACACCGGCCTTCGCGCATTCGCGAACCACGAGGGCAACCTCCTCCGTGCGGCCGGGACGGATGACGGCCAGGGCGGTGCCGCGATAAAGCTTCCGCTCCTCGACGAGGTAGCTTTCCATGGACGCGGCATCGCGGATGACGTGCTGGCTGCCCAAGTGCGCGGACAGGACGTCCAGAAGATCGGATCGGGTGTCGGTCATGGTGAGCACCAAACGAAGAAGGCGGCCATGGGCCGCCTTCTACACGATTTCAGGGAAGAGATAACTTTTCTCAGGCCGCGATCGAGGTCTGCGGCCCTGCGGAGCGCACGTCGGAATCCACGTGCCCCTCGAAGCGCTTGAAGTTTTCGTTGAACATGTCGATCAGGCGCTTGGCGGTCTCGGCGAACTCCGCCTTGTTCTGCCAGGTCTTCACCGGATACAGGATGTGCGGCTCGACGCCCGGCACCGAGGTCGGCACCGCGAAGCCGAAATAAGGATCGCGGCGGAAATCGGCGCGGGAGAGCGAACCGTCGAGCGCTGCGGTGAGCAGGCGGCGGGTGACGCGGATCGGCATGCGCCGGCCGACACCGTACTTGCCGCCTGTCCAGCCCGTGTTGACGAGCCAGCAATCCACATGGTGCTTGGCAATCAGATCGCGCAGCAGGTTGCCGTAAACCGAAGGATGGCGCGGCATGAACGGCGCGCCGAAGCAGGTGGAGAAGGTGGCCTCCGGATCCTTCACGCCCTTCTCCGTGCCAGCCACCTTGGCGGTGTATCCGGACAGGAAGTGATACATGGCCTCGGCCGGCGTCAGCTTCGCGATGGGAGGCAGCACGCCGAAGGCGTCGCAGGTGAGCATCACGATGTTCTTCGGGATGCCCGCGCGGCCTGTTGCGCTCGCATTGGGGATGAAGTCGAGCGGATAGGCACAGCGCGTGTTCTCCGTCCGCGACGCATCGTCGAAATCGGGGATGCGGGTCGTCGGATCGACGATCACGTTCTCCAGCACCGTGCCGAAACGCTCGGTGGTCGAAAAGATCTCGGGCTCCGCCTCGCGGGAGAGGCGGATGGTCTTGGCGTAGCAGCCGCCCTCGAAGTTGAAGACGCCGTTCGGGGCCCAGCCATGCTCGTCGTCGCCGAGCAGGATGCGGTTCGGATCGTTGGAGAGCGTGGTCTTGCCGGTGCCGGAGAGGCCGAAGAACACCGCCACATCGCCCTCTTTGCCCACATTGGCCGAGCAGTGCATGGGCATGACGTTCTGCGAGGGCAGCACGTAGTTGAGATAGGTGAAGACCGACTTCTTCATCTCGCCCGCATAGGACGTGCCGCCGATGAGCACGATCTTGCGCTTGAAGTCGCAGGCGATCACCGTCTCCGAGCGGCAGCCGTGGCGGGCCGGATCGGCCTTGAACGACGGCAGGTCGATGATGGTCATCCCCGGCACGTAATCGGCGAGCTCGCCCTGCTCGGGACGGATCAGGAGATTGCGGATGAAGAGCGAGTGCCAGGCGAATTCCGTGAACACCCGCGCCTTGACCCGGTAGGATGGGTCGGCGCCGCCGTAGAGGTCCTGGGCGAACAGCTCCTTGCCCTCGGCATGGGCGAGGAAGTCGGCCAGCAGGGTGTCGAAATGGCCCGGGGTGATGGAGCCGTTATTGTCCCACCAGACGGTGCTTTCCGTGGACTCGTCGCGCACCACGAACTTGTCCTTGGGCGAGCGGCCCGTATGGATGCCGGTTTCGGCCAGGAGCGCGCCGCCCTTCACGAGCTTGGTCTCGGCCCTTGCCAGGGACTGCTCGTAGAGTGCGGGCGCTTCGAGATTCCAGTAGACCCGTTTGAGATTGCGGAGGCCGAAGACCTCAGCGCCCTGCGCGCTGTTGAAGACGCCGATATTTTCCACGGAAGATGTCTCCTGATTGCCAGTCACCGCGCAGCCGGATGTGCCGCCGTCCGATGCCGTCACATGGGGTGGATCAAACAACGCGGCCGAAACTTTGCCGTCTCGCTTGAACATAGAACCTTCTTTAGGTCAGCTGACGAGGCCGTCAACTCAAGCCGTTTCATTGCATTCTATTTTCGTCAAAAACAGACCTGCAACAGCCCTGATCGCAAGGATTTTCCGGCTTTGGGGGAGTTCTTTCGTATGATTGACATGGTTCCCTTACGAAAAATCTGGTGATCTCAGGTTTCAGACACCGGCCTGAAACGTGGGGCCGAGGAATTCTGTCCGATCCGTAATGCGCCGTTCATCCCCGGTTGAAGCACCTGCCCTTAGACCCCACTATCAGTGACCACCCTGGTCATCGCACCGGGGAAAACCATATTTATGCCACGAGAATGGCGCAGTTGGGGACGTTTTAAGGCCTTCTGCGTTGTCACACGGGGCAAAAAGCCGACTTTCGTCCGTGCCAAGCTAAGGAAGAGTTCATGCCAACGATCGCCCTTGTTGATGACGATCGCAACATCCTGACCTCTGTTTCCATCGCCCTCGAGGCGGAGGGCTACCGCATCCAGACCTATACGGACGGGGCGTCTGCCCTGGACGGGCTCAAGCACGCCCCGCCGGATCTGGCCATCTTCGACATCAAGATGCCGCGCATGGACGGCATGGAACTGCTGCGCCGCCTGCGACAGAAATCGGACCTTCCCGTGATCTTCCTCACCTCGAAGGACGAGGAGATCGACGAGCTGTTCGGCCTCAAAATGGGCGCCGACGATTTCATCCGCAAACCCTTCTCGCAGCGCCTTCTGGTCGAGCGCGTGAAGGCGGTGCTGCGCCGCTTCGCCCCCAAGGACCAGAGCGCCCCCAAGGAGGCCGATCCGAAGGCCCTGGAGCGCGGGCAGCTCAAGATGGATCCGGAGCGCCACGCCTGCACCTGGAAGAATGAGCCTGTAACGCTCACCGTGACGGAGTTCCTGATCCTGCAGGCGCTCGCCACGCGCCCCGGGGTGGTGAAAAGCCGCAATGCGCTCATGGATGCGGCCTATGACGATCAGGTCTATGTGGACGACCGGACGATCGACAGCCACATCAAGCGCCTGCGCAAGAAGTTCAAGTCGGTTGACCAGAGTTTCGAAATGATCGAGACCCTCTACGGCGTGGGCTACCGCTTCAAGGAAGCCTGACGCTGAAAGCGCGAGCAACCTGGAAGGACCTTGGCCCGATGCGTCCATCGGGTCACGGGCCAAGCGAGTGGCATGAAGGCTGATCCCATCCACGCCGAAGCGGGTTTCGACGATCCGCCTGCTCCACAGAGCGCCTTGGAGCGGCTGAAGCAGTTCGGCCGCATGCTCGTGCAACGCGCCTCATCCAGCCTGACGCGCCGGATCGTGGTGCTCAACCTGGCCGGGCTCGTGGCCCTGCTCGTGGGCTTTCTCTACCTCAACCAGTTCCGCGAAGGCCTCATTGAGGCCCGGGTGCAGAGCCTGCTCACCCAGGGTGAGATCATCGCCGGGGCGATCGCCGGCTCCGCCACGGTGGAAACCAACACCATCACGATCGATCCGGATCAGCTGCTGCAGATGCAGGCGGGAGAAACGGAGCGGTTCAACGACGAAGCCTTCTCCTCCCTCGAGTTCTCCATCAATCCCGAGCGCGTCGCGCCCCTCCTGCGGCGGCTGGTGACGCCGACCAAGACCCGCGCGCGCATCTTCGACCGCGAGGGCATGCTGCTCCTCGATTCCCGGTCGTTCTATTCCCGCGGCGACATCCTGCGCATGGATCTCCCTCCGGTGGCCAATGTGGAGGACACCCTGACGGCCATGGAACGCACCTGGAACAGCATCCGCAAGATGTTCCGGCGCACCATACGGCCGGTGCAGGAGGAAGCAGGCCCCATCAACGGCAAGTCCCTGGCCGAGGTGCAGCAGGCCTATGCGGGCCAGCAGGCGAGCGAGGTGCGCGTCAACGCCCGGGGCGAGACCATCGTGTCGGTGGCCGTGCCGATCCAGCGCTTCCGCACGGTGCAGGGCGCGCTCCTGCTCTCGACCCAGGAAGGCGACATCGACGCGATCATCGCGTCCGAGCGCTTCGCCCTGCTCCAAGTCTTCCTGGTGGCCGCCATCGTGATGATCGTGCTGTCGCTTTTCCTCGCCGGCGCCATCGCCGGTCCGGTCCGGCGCCTGGCGGAGGCCGCCGAGCGGGTGCGATGGGGCACGAAATCGCGTCAGGAGATCCCCGACTTCACCGGCCGCGCCGACGAGATCGGCCACCTGTCGGGGGCGCTTCGCGACATGACCAAGGCGCTCTACAACCGCATGGACGCCATCGAGAGCTTCGCGGCCGATGTGGCGCACGAGCTGAAGAACCCGCTCACCTCCCTGCGCAGCGCAGTGGAGACCCTGCCGCTCGCCCGCAGCGACGAGTCCCGCGGGCGGCTTCTCTCGATCATCCAGCATGACGTGAAGCGCCTCGACCGGCTGATCAGCGACATCTCGGATGCCTCGCGTCTCGATGCGGAGCTCGCCCGCGCCGATGCGGAGCCCGTGGACATGATGCGCCTGCTCGAGGCGGTGGTGTCGGTGGCCAACGAGCGCCGCCAGGAGCACGATGCGCTCATCACGCTGAACATCGAGAACGCGGCCAAGAACCGCGACGCCTTCCTGGTGCTCGGCCACGACAGCCGCCTGGGCCAGGTGTTCAACAACCTACTGGACAATGCCCGCTCCTTCTCGCCGCCCGACGAGACCGTGAGGGTCTCCATGCGCCGGCGCCGGAACGATGTGGAGATCCTGGTCGAGGACAGTGGTCCCGGCATCGAGCCCGATGCCCTCGACCGCATCTTCGAGCGCTTCTACACCGACCGGCCCGAGCAGGGCTTCGGACAGAACTCGGGCCTTGGCCTGTCCATCTCCCGCCAGATCATCGAGGCGCACCGGGGCACGATCCGGGCCGAGAACCGGCTTGGAGCTCCCGATGAGAGCGGCGAGCCGCGGCGTCTCGGCGCCCGCTTCGTGATCCGGCTTCCCATCGAAGGCGGTAGGGCCAGGAGGGACCACGGGAAGAAGGACAAGGATCGCGGGAAGCGCGAGGCGGGGAAGAACGGGCCGTGAGCGACGCCCAGATCATCCATGCCGGTTGCGTGCTCGTCGGGGAAGCCGGCCTCCTGATCCGGGGCGCATCGGGCTCCGGCAAGTCGATGCTCGCCCGCGAGGTGGTGTCCCGCGCCGTCCAGACGGGCCGTTTCGGGCGCCTCGTCAGCGACGACCGGACTAGGCTAGAGGTCCGGAACGGCCGCCTCGTCGCCCAGCCGGTCAAGCCGCTCGACGGGTGCATCGAGGTGTTCGGCCTCGGAATCGTCCGGCAGGCTCATGAGCCGGCCGCCGTCATCCGCCTCGTGATCGACCTCTGCGAGAGCCTGGCCCGCTATCCGGAGGAGCAGGACGGGCGGGTCGCCCTCTGCGGCGTCATGGTCCCTCGCATTCACATGCAGGCCGGAGCAGTGTCTGTGGACATTGCCATGGCCTGCCTGAGTGGTGTTTGCGACACGGTCGTGACACTGTGATGAACTTTTGCTCTCATTGCTCTTGCGCTTGGCTTCGCGGTGCACAAAATAGCGGCTCCGCTCTCGGAGCGTTCGGACCTGTAACATTATGATTGGAATGGTGCTCGTCACCCACGGGCAGCTCGCGACCGAATTCAAGGCGGCGCTTGAGCATGTGGTGGGACCTCAAGAGCAGCTTGAGACGATCACGATCGGCCCCGACGACGATATGGAGACACGGCGCAAGGACATCATGGATGCCGTGTGCCGGGTCAATTCGGGCCAGGGGGTTGTGGTTCTGACGGACATGTTCGGGGGCACTCCCTCCAACCTGGCCCTGTCCTGCATGAATGGCGGCTCCGTCGAGGTGGTGGCCGGCATCAACCTGCCCATGCTCATCAAGCTCGCCAGCGTGCGCGACGAGGAACCCTTGACCGACGCCGTGTCCCACGCCCAGGAGGCCGGGCGCAAATACATCAACATCGCCTCGCGCGTGCTCTCGGGAAAGTAACCGGCATGGACAGGTCCCTCGATCAGGATTGCCCGCCTGTTGTCGTGCCCGAGGGTGCCATGGCCAGGGAACTGCCCATCATCAACCGTCGCGGCCTGCATGCCCGCGCCTCGGCCAAGTTCGTCCAGACCGTCGAGCGCTTCGACGCCGACGTGACCGTCACCCGTTGCGGCGAGACCGTGGGTGGGCGCTCCATCATGGGCCTGCTTACCCTTGCGGCCGCCCAGGGCACCACGATCACCGTCACTGCCAAGGGGCCGGATGCCTCGGCCTGCCTGCAGGCCATCGACGACCTCCTCGCCAACAGGTTCGGCGAGGACGAGTGATCCTAGAAAACATATAAAGACATCTTTATATCTTGATTGCCTCTGCCGCGGCTCTCTGGTAGAGACGGCGCCAATTCACCCAGAACTGGCGCAGAAGAGAGGCCATCATGGCACAGGATTATATCGTCAAAGACATCGGCTTGGCTGACTTCGGCCGCAAGGAAATCTCGATCGCCGAGACCGAGATGCCGGGCCTCATGGCCATCCGCGAGGAATACGGCCCGAAGCAGCCCCTGAAGGGCGCCCGCATCGCCGGCTCGCTCCACATGACCATCCAGACCGCGGTGCTGATCGAGACCCTGAAGGCTCTCGGCGCCGATATCCGCTGGGTGTCCTGCAACATCTACTCCACCCAGGACCACGCCGCCGCCGCGATTGCTGCCGCCGGCATCCCGGTCTTCGCCTATAAGGGCGAGACCCTGCAGGAGTACTGGGAGTACACCGCCAAGCTGTTCGACTGGCACGGCGGCGGCATGCCCAACATGATCCTCGACGATGGCGGCGACGCCACCATGCTGGTTCATCTTGGCCTACGCGCCGAGCAGGGCGACACCGCCTTCCTCGACAAGCCGGGCTCTGAGGAAGAGGAAGTGTTCTTCGCGCTGGTCAAGCGCCTGCTTAACGAGAAGCCGAAGGGCTGGTTCGCGGGTCTCGCCGAGTCCATCAAGGGCGTGTCGGAAGAGACCACCACGGGCGTGCACCGCCTCTACATCATGGAGAAGGAGGGCAAGCTCCTCTTCCCGGCGATCAACGTCAACGACTCGGTCACCAAGTCCAAGTTCGACAACCTCTACGGCTGCCGCGAGTCGCTCGTCGACGGCATCCGCCGCGGCACGGACGTGATGATGGCCGGCAAGGTCGCCATGGTGGCGGGCTTCGGCGACGTGGGCAAGGGCTCGGCCGCCTCATTGCGCCAGGCCGGCTGCCGCGTGCTGGTGTCGGAGGTCGATCCGATCTGCGCGCTCCAGGCCGCCATGGAAGGCTACGAGGTCACCACGATGGAAGACGCGGCTCCCCGCGCCGACATCTTCGTCACCGCCACCGGCAACAAGGACGTGATCACTCTCGACCACATGCGCGCCATGAAGGACCGGGCGATCGTCTGCAACATCGGCCACTTCGACAACGAGATCCAGGTCGCTGGCCTCAAGAACCTCAAGTGGGACAACGTGAAGCCGCAGGTGGACGAGATCACGTTCCCCGACGGCCATCGCATCATCCTGCTGTCGGAAGGCCGCCTTGTGAACCTCGGCAACGCCATGGGCCACCCGTCCTTCGTGATGTCGGCCTCGTTCGCCAACCAGACGCTCGCCCAAATCGAGCTCTTCGCCAACCAGGGCAAGTACGAGCGCAAGGTCTACACTCTCCCCAAGCACCTGGACGAGAAGGTCGCCGCCCTGCATCTCGAGAAGATCGGCGTGAAGCTCACCAAGCTGAGCCCCGATCAGGCCTCCTATATCGGCGTCTCGGAGAAGGGCCCGTTCAAGCCGGATCACTACCGCTACTGATCGGCCACGCATTTCAAGAACCACCGAAAGCCCGGCTCTCCGCCGGGCTTTTTCTTTGCCTGCCGGTTATGGCGCATCGAACAGGTCCCAGAAGTGCCCTCCACTTTTGGGTCCGATGCTCTGACGAATCGACAAAGTGCCGCACCGGCATGTGTGTGACCGGATTGCAATATGGTTCGACGAATTGCGCACAGGTTCTCCAAAGGAAGTTTAAGCCGGTATTAACCCTCTTCCTGGCGGAGTCAGGGGTGGTCTAAGGTGAACACGAATCGACCGGCTGTGCTTCGGCATCGAACCTGCGCCGGCAGTTCCGTTCATGCGTAGACGGTTGACCTCGGTAGCGTCGGAAGGCGCGGCCGGGGATTGATCCAACTTGGCCTGCTAATCGGGCCGCCAACACGGAAAGGGCAGCAACGGCATGGCCGGGCTTGGGGAGCGTCACGATTGCAGCGGAGATGGGAAAAGCCTTCTCGTCGGGTCCGCCCGTGTGTCCCTGCCCCTGATCCTGCTCGCTGGCACCTCCCACGCGGCCCTGGCCGAAGACCTGCTTGCGCCCTTGACCGAGAAAGCCACCGATCTTCTCGGCTTCCTGCACAGCTTCGACCTGCACAACGCGGTCTATTTCGGCCTCTTCATGGGCCTCGTGGCTTTCTCGACCACCACCTCCCTGCTGCTCATGCGCGAGCAGAAGCGTGTGGTGCGAATCGAGCGCTCCTTGAGAAACGAGCTTGCGGCCCTTCGCGGCGCCGACGATCTCGCGGCCCTCCTCATGGGCTCGGAGCGCCAGTTGCTCGTCAGCTGGCATGGGCGCGACGGCGAACCGCGCTTCCAGGGTGATCCGTCCATCATCGGCGAGAATGCGCCGGCCCAGCGGGCGCTCGCCTTCGGCACCTGGCTGAGCCCCGCCGATGCGGCCGCCGTGGAGGGCGCTCTTGAGCAGCTCAAGCTCCGGGGCCAGGCCTTCCGGCTCACGGCGCGCTGCACCGGCACCCGGTTCATCGACGTGGAAGGCCGCACCATCGGCGGCCGGGCGCTCCTGCGCCTGCGCGATGTGACCGGCGACCGGGCCGAGCTCCTGAAGGTCCAAGGCCAGCTCGCAACCGCGCGCAGCGATCTGCGCTCCATGACGATGCTGCTCGACGACGTCGCCTATCCGCTCTGGATCCGCGACGCGGACGACCGGCTGCTCTGGGCGAACCAAGCCTATCTGCGCTCGGTCGAAGCCCGCGATCTCGACGATGCCATCGGCCGATCGCTTGAACTCCTCGGCGCTCCGACCCGGGACGAGGCGCGCCGCCAGCGCCTCTCCGGCGCCACTTATTCCAGCCGCGTGACGGCGGTGGTCGCCGGCCATCGCGCCGTGCTCGACGTGATCGAGCGCCCCACCGCCGGCGGCAGCGCAGGCATCGCGGTCGACGTGTCGGAGCTGGAGGCGGTGCGCACCGATCTGCAGCGCCAGATGGATGCCCATGTGCGCACCCTCGACCAGCTGCCGACAGCCGTTGCGATCTTCGACGGCGCGCAGAACCTCATCTTCAGCAATTCCGCCTATCAGCGCCTCTGGGGCCTCGACGCGGCGTTTCTCGCGTCACGCCCATCGGACAGCGAAGTTCTCGACCGCCTGCGTGCAGCCAGGAAGCTTCCCGAGCAGGCGGATTTCCGCGCCTGGAAAACCGATTTCCTGCAGGGCTACCGCTCCGTCGAGCAGCAGGAGACCTGGTGGCACCTGCCCGACCGGCGGACGCTTCGCGTGGTCGTCAATCCCAATCCGCAGGGCGGCGTCACCTATCTCTTCGACGACGTGAGCGAGCGCTTCGAGCTTGCCTCGCAGGTGCATTCGCTCACCCGCGTGCAGAGCGAGACCCTCGACACCTTGAAGGAAGGCGTTGCGGTGTTCGGCTCGGACGGGCGCCTCAAGCTGCACAACCGCGCCTTCGCCGACATGTGGAGTCTGGCGGCCGAGATGACGGCCGCGAACCCGCATATCGACACGGTGATCAAGGCCTGCCGTCCGCTGGCGCCCCGCGACGAGCCGTGGATCGACATTCGCGGCGCCGTGGCGGGCCTGGCCGACATGCGCATGGGCCTGTCCTGCCGCATCGAGCGGCATGACGGCTCGGCGCTCGACTGCACGGCGCAGCCCCTGCCCGACGGCGCGACTCTTTTGAGCTTCACCGACGTGACGGCAAGCGTGAACGTGGAGCGCGCGCTCACCGAGCGCAACGATGCGCTGCAGCGCGCATCGCGGCTGCGCGACGAGTTCGTGCATCACGTGTCTTACGAGCTGCGCTCGCCGCTCACCAACATCATCGGCTTCACGCAGTTGCTCGGCGACGAGACGGTGGGCGCACTCAATCCGCGCCAGCGCGATTACGCCGATCACATCATGCGCTCCTCGGCGGCTTTGCTCGCGATTCTCAACGACATTCTCGATCTCGCCTCCATCGATACGGGCTCGCTCGAGCTCAGCCCTGAGATCGTCGACATCCGCTCCACCATCGAGGCCGCCATGCGCGGGCTGGAGGATCGCCTCGCTGAATCCTCGCTGCATCTGGTCATCGATGCGCCGGACGACATCGGCACGTTTGTCGCCGACGGCAAGCGTGTGCGCCAGATCCTGTTCAACCTGCTGTCCAACGCGGTCGGCTTCTCCTCCCCCGGCCAGACCATCCGCGTCTCGGCGCGCAAGCGTGGCGGCGAGGTGATCTTCGAGGTGAAGGATCAGGGCCGCGGCATTTCGCCGGAGGTCAAGGCTCGGGTCTTCGAACGATTCGAGAGCCACACATTGGGCACCCGCCACCGGGGCGTGGGCCTGGGGCTCTCGATCGTGCGCTCCTTCGTGGAGCTTCATGGCGGGCGCATCGAGATCTCGTCGGCACCGGGCGAGGGCACCACGGTCACCTGCATCTTCCCGAACGACCGGCATGAGACCCCGTCCGATGGCCGATCCGCGCAATCTGCGCTAACTCCCATCGCAGCCGAGTAGGAACAGCGATGGTGAACGGATTGGCCCTCATGCCCGAGCAAGACATTCTGCAGGCCGCATGGATCGTGACGCTTCCCGACCACGAGGCGACGGAGCGCTTCGCTGAAGTCCTGGCCGAGGAACTGAAACCCGGCGATCTCGTGACCCTCTCGGGCGGCCTCGGGGCTGGCAAGACGACGCTTGCCCGCGCCCTCGTGCGCATCCTCGCGGGCGATCCTGAACTCGAGGTTCCGAGCCCCACCTTCACCCTGATGCAGGTCTATGACGGCCCGCGCAGCCCCATCGTCCACGCGGATTTCTATCGCCTGTCCGGCGGCTACGAGCTGGTAGAGCTGGGCTGGGACGAGATGACGGAGAACGCGATCTCTCTCGTCGAATGGCCGGAGCGCGCCGAGGATGCGCTAAAGCCCGAGCATCTCGACATCCGCCTCGATTTTGCTCCAGGCGGCCAGGGCAAGGGCCGGCTCGTCATGCTCACCGGCACCGGCGCCTTCGCGTCCCGGCTTCAGCGCATGAAGGCCTATCGCAACCTCGTGGAGCGCTGCGGCTGGGGCGATGCCAGGCGCCACCCCATGACGGCCGATGCTTCCGTGATCCGCTCCTACGAGCGCCTCGTGAAGCCCGACGGCTCGACCGCGCTCCTGATGATTTCGCCGCCGCGCCCGATCGGGCCCGCCGTGCGGCGCGGCAAGCCCTACACGACCATCGCCAAGCTCGCCGAGACGGTGAATGCGTTTGTCGCCATGGACAAGGGCCTGCGGGCCTTAGGGTTCAGCGCACCCTACATCTACGGCGAGGATCTGGAGGCGGGCCTCCTCCTCATCGAGGATCTCGGCGCCGAGCCGGTGACCGACGGGAACGGGCCAATCCCCGAGCGCTACGGTGAGGCCACGCGCCTTCTCGCCCAGCTCCATGGCCAGACCCTGCCGCAGGTGCTGCCCGTAGCGGAGGGTGTCGACCACGCGATCCCGGCCTACGATCTCGAAGCGCTCCTCATCGAGGTGGAGTTGCTGCTCGACTGGTACGTGCCGCACATCATCGGCACGCAGCTCTCGGGCTCGGTGCGGGCGGAGTTCGTCAATCTCTGGACCGAGACCCTGGGCGAGGTTCTCTCCGCACCTGCTACCTGGACCCTGCGCGACTATCATTCGCCGAACCTGATCTGGCTGCCGGGGCGCGAAGGCCTGCAGCGCGTCGGCATGATCGACTTCCAGGACGCGGTGCTGGGCTCTCCCGCCTACGACGTCGCCTCGCTGCTGCAGGATGCGCGCGTGACCGTGCCGCCGGAGCTCGAGCTCAAGCTCATCGGCCTCTATGCCCGCGACCGGAAGGTTGCCGACCCGAGCTTCGACGTGTCGGCCTTCGCCCGCGCCTACGCCATCATGGCAGGCCAGCGCGCCACCAAGATTCTCGGCATCTTCGCCCGCCTCGACCGGCGGGACGGCAAGCCGCATTACCTGAAGCACCTGCCGCGGATCGAATCCTACCTCGTCCGCAACCTCGCCCATCCGGCCCTGGGAAAGCTCAAAGGCTGGTATGAGACCCACCTGCCGCGGCTCATCCCACCCGCGGATGAAGCTCCTCCCGCATCCTGAGCCCGCCCTTGTCCCAGACCTCGCCGCACGCACCCCGCAAAGCCATCGTCCTCGCCGCAGGTCTCGGCAAGCGCATGCTGCCGATCACGGCCACGATGCCGAAACCGCTGGTGAAGGTGGCGGGCCGGAGCCTGATCGACTTCGCCCTCGACAAGCTGCACGAGGCAGGCGTGGAGACGGTGGTGGTGAACGTCCATCACTTCGCCGACATGCTCGAAGCGCATCTGCGTGGCCGCGAAACACCGCGCATCGTGGTCTCCGACGAGCGGGCTGAGCTTCTGGAGACCGGCGGCGGCGTGAGGAAGGCCCTGCCGCTTCTGGGCCATGAGCCCTTCATCACCTTCAACTCGGACTCGCTCTGGATCGAAGGCCAGGAGCCGAATCTGCTACGCTTGGTGCAGGCCTGGGACCCGGACAGGATGGACATCCTGATGCTCGTCGCGCCGTTATCCACAAGCATCGGATTCGAAGGCCGCGGCGATTTTCACCAGGATCCGGACGGCCGCCTGCGCCGTCGCGGAACGGACGACAGCGCGCCTTTCGCCTATGCGGGCGTGGCCATCGTGAAGCCGGAACTCGTTCACGGCACACCGGATGGAGCCTTTTCCGCCAACGCCTTTTATGACCGTGCCATCGCCAAGGAGCGCCTCTACGGCTTGTGCCTGGAGGGGCAGTGGCTGCATGTTGGAGAGCCGCAGGCGATTGCCGAGGCCGAACGATGCCTCGCCGCCAGCAGGCGATGAGGTTTCGTAGTGTCGAGCGTACCGCGCGTCTTTTCCATTCCTCCGGGTTGCGCCTTCCTGCCGACCCTGGTGGACGCGCTGTTCGACGGCCGCCTTGTCGGTCCGCTCCCTAACGACCCCGCGGCCCTTGCCGACATCACGATCTATGTTCCCAACCGCCGCGCCACGCGCGCGCTGATCGCGCTTCTGGCTGAACGGGGCGACGGCCGGGCGCAGCTCCTGCCGCGCATCGTGCCGCTGGGCGAAACGGACGAAGCCGAGTTCGAGCTGACGGGCCTGGAGGGCACGCCGCTGCAGGAGGCCGCGAGCCTCAAGCCTCCGATTCCGCCCCTGGAGCGCCGCCTCATCCTCACGCGGCTCGTGCAGCGCTGGTCGGCGGAAGTGGACCGCGCGCTGCTGCAGATCGGCCCCGAGGTGCCCTTCATGGTGCCGGCTTCGCCGGCCGATGCGGTGAACCTTGCAGGCGATCTCGAGACCCTGATGGATGCCTTCACGACGGAAGGCATCGACTGGCATGCTCTCGAACTGGCGGTGGATGCCGACTACTCGAAATATTTCGAGATCACCCGCCACTTCGTGCAGATCGCGAGCGAATACTGGCCCGGGATCCTGGCCGAGCGGCAGGCAAGCGACCCGGCCCAGCGGCGCAACGCCTTGCTGGAGGCGGAAGCGAAGCGTCTCATCCGCGAGCGCCCCGAGCATCCCATCATCGTGGCGGGCTCGACCGGTTCGGTGCCGGCCACCGCGAACCTCATGGGCGTGATCGCGCGCCTGCCCAAGGGCGCCATCGTGCTGCCCGGTCTCGATACCGATCTCGACGAGGAAAGCTGGTCGACCATCGGCGGGCATGGCGATGACGAGAGCGATCCCGTGCACAGCCATCCGCAGGCTTCGCTCCGCCGTCTCCTCGACAAGCACCTGCGCATTCAACGCTCCGCCGTCACCGTTCTCGGCGACACGCCGGAGGCCGCGAGCGCGCGCAATCATCTTCTCTCCGAAGCCCTGCGTCCGGCCGACACCACGGACCGCTGGTCGCTGATCTCAACCGAGGATCGTGTCGCCTTGAGCCGCAGCGGCTGCCAGGGTCTCGCCATCATCGAGGCGGCGGACGAGCGCGAAGAGGCTTTGTCCATCGCCATCGCGCTGCGCGAAACCATCGCTCATCCAGGACAAACCGCCGCCCTCGTCACGCCCGATCGCGCGCTTGCCGCGCGCGTGACGGCGGAGCTCGCCCGCTGGGGCCTGAGCGTGGAGGACTCCGCCGGCATCCCCCTCTCCGACACGCCGGCCGGACGTCTCGCACGCTTGGCTGCGGAAGCGGCGGCCGACGATCTGCGCCCCGTGCGGCTGCTCGCATTGTTGGCCCATCCCCTGGTGCGTCTGGGCTTGTCGCGTGAAACCGTTGAACATGCGGCCAGCGTGCTTGAGATCGGCGTGCTGCGAGGGCCCGCGCCTGCGCTCGGCATCGCGGGCATGCGTGCGGCGCTCGCCAGCCGACGCGCTGAGAGCGATCGTCGCGCACCACGTCCGGTGAAGCGCCTGACGGACACCGATTGGGACCTCGCCGACGGGTTGCTGCAGCGCCTCGGCGTCGCCTTCGAGACCTTCACGCCTGCCGTTCACGGCGAAGGCAAGCTCGATCTGATGGCGCTGGTGGAGCACCATCGCCGGGCGGTCGAATGGCTTTGGGCCGGCCCTGAAGATGCTCCGGAGGAGCCCGACCAGGATGCTTCGAGGGAAGCCCTCGCGGCGCTCTTCGACGATCTCGAACACTCGGACATTCGTGCCGAGGAAGGCCATCCGCTCGCGGGCCGCTTCGTTGATTACCCGACCTTCTTCAACGCGCTCGCCAAGCAGCGCAGTTTAAGCCCATCGCCGCGCTCGACCCATCGCCGCCTGAAGATCCTCGGCCTTCTCGAGGCGCGTCTTCTCTCCGTCGACCGGGTGGTGCTCGGCGGATTGGACGAGGGCACCTGGCCGCCCCGCACGGTGACGGACGCGTTTCTCAACCGCCCCATGCGCTCACGCGTCGGCCTGATGCCGCCGGAGCGGCGCATCGGCCAGACCGCGCACGATTTCGTGCAGGCGCTCGGCACCCACGACGTGGTGATCACCCGTGCCCACAAGCGCGACGGCTCGCCCATGGTGCCCTCGCGCTTCCTGCAGCGGCTCAAGGCCTTCACCGGCAAGGGCACATGGGAGCAGATAACGAAGGCCGGCGAAACCTACCGCCGCCTCGCCCGCACCCTCGACACGCCGGAGCCCGCGCCGCCCCTGCCCCGCCCGCGGCCGAAGCCCGATCCGGCGCTGTTCCCGCGCAGTTTAAGCGTCACGGAAATCGAGACGCTGGTGCGCGACCCTTATTCGATCTTCGCACGCCACATCCTCAAGCTCGATGCGCTCGACGCGATTGCCGTGACACCGAGCGCTGCGGATCGCGGCACGATCATTCACGAGGTGCTCGGGACCTTCGCTCGGCAATATCCCAAGGCAATTCCCGCCCATGCGCTGGAAATTCTCCTTGGCCTTGGCGAAGTCGAATTTGCCGACATTGCGGAGGCCTATCCCGAACTCTACGCCGAGTGGTGGCCGCGTTTCACGCGGCTCGCCACGGAGTTCGTCGTGTGGGAGCAGGCACGCCGCCCTACGCTCGTCGATGTCTATGCGGAGCGCTCGGGCTCCCTGTCGATCCCGCTGCCGGACGGCTCGATCTTCAATCTGCGCGCCCGCGCCGACCGCATCGAGCATCGCCGCGACGGCGGCTTTGCCATCATCGACTTCAAGACCGGCCAGCCGCCCGGCATCCGGGAAGTCTATGCCGGCTTCTCGCCGCAACTGACGCTCGAAGCCATGATGCTGATGAAGGGCGCCTTCAAGGGCTTGCCGAAGGCGAAGGAGACGCCGGATCTCATCTACATCCACACCACCGGCGGCCGCGAGCCGATCAAGCCGCGCGAGATCGGGCCGTCGGGCAAGGAAACACGTCCCGTCGCGGAGATCGTGGAAGAGCATCGCCGCCGCTTCGAGGGGATGATCGTGCGCTACGCCAAGGGCGAAGCCGCCTATCTCTCGCGGCCCTTCCCGAAATATGCGCGGCGCTTCTCGGAATACGATCATCTGGCGCGGGTGAAGGAATGGTCGCTTGCCAGCGCCGGCGGCGGTGAGGGCTTCGAATGAGCACTGATCTCGTCATCCCGCAATACACCAAGGACGCGCAGCGCCGCGCCGCGAATCCGCGCGCCTCCGCCTGGGTGTCGGCCAATGCGGGCGCAGGGAAAACCAAGGTGCTCACGGATCGTGTGGTGCGCCTGCTGCTCGCAGGCTCGCTGCCGGGCCGAATCCTGTGCCTCACCTTTACCAAGGCGGCAGCCGCCAACATGGCGATCCGCGTTTTCGAGCGCCTCGGTCGCTGGGTGACGCTCGACGAGGAAAGCCTTGTCTCGGAGTTGACGGAGCTTGAGGGCGAAAGGCCGACGCGCAAACAGGTGAAGCTCGCGCGCACGCTCTTTGCCCGTGCAGTGGAAACGCCGGGCGGCCTGAAGATCGACACCATCCACGCCTTCTGCGAACGGCTCCTGCATCTGGTGCCCTTCGAGGCCAATGTGCCGGCGCGCTTTGCCGTGCTCGACGAGAGCCAGACCGACGAGATGTTGGCGCAGGCGACATCCAACGTGATGGCCGATGCGGCAAGCGGCAGCTTTCCGGCATTGGCGGATGCCCTCGACATCATCAGCGTCGATGCGGTGGGCGATGCACTCGCCTCCGCGATCAATGCGGCGTTGAAATGCAAGACGTTCCTGCACGATCCGACGGGCCCCATGCGGCTGCGCAAGGAACTTGGGCTGGCGCCAGACGAGACTCTCGAATCCATCGAGACTGCGATGGTCGAAGGCGGCATTGCATCAGGTGAATGGCCTGCCATCGCGCAGGAGCTTCTTGCTGGCAAAGCCACCGACCAGGAACGTGCCGCTTCCTTCATTGCAGCGGCGGAAGCCCAGGATCTGGACGAGAAGCTCAAGCACTACTTATCGGTCTTCCTGAAGGAATCTGATTGGACGCCACGTGCAGAATCGCGTCTTGTCACGAAATCCGTCGATCCTGCCTTGAAGCAAAGCCTGCTGGATGAGCAAGCTCGGATCTGGAGCCTCATCGACAAGCGCAAGGCCGCGCGTGCCGCCGAGCGCACAGGCGCATTGTTCACGCTTGCGGCCGAAATCCACGCCCGCGTCGAGCAGGCGAAGATGCGGCTTGGCGCCCTGGACTTCCAGGACCTCATCGACAAGACGCTGGCGCTATTGTCACGCGGCGACACCGCCTGGGTGCTCTACAAGCTCGATCGCGGCATCGACCACGTGCTGATCGACGAAGCGCAGGACACGAATCCGGAGCAATGGGAGATCCTGCGCAAGATCACCGAGGATTTCACCTCCGGCGCCGGCGCGGCAGGCGGACGCGTGCGCACGCTGTTTGCGGTGGGCGATCCCAAGCAGTCGATCTACGGCTTCCAGGGAGCGGCCCCGCAGGAGTTTGAGACCACCCGCCGCAGCTGGTCGCAGAAGGTGCGCGAAGCGGAGCTCGCCTTCGAGGACGTATCGCTCACCATGTCGTTCCGCTCAGGCAAGGCGGTGCTGTCGGCCGTGGACGCGACGTTTGCGGTCGACCGGCACTTCAAGGGCCTGTCCTTCGAGGACAAGGCAATCGGCACCGTGCACGAGAGCGCGCGTCCCCATGCGCCCGGCCTCGTGGAGCTGTGGCCCGTCGAGACTCCGGTCGAGGAGGAGGAACCCGAAGCCTGGGTGCTGCCGGTCGACGAGCCCGAGCAGCAATCGCCTCCCGTGGTGGTGGCGCGGCGCATCGCGCAGGCCGTGAAATGCTGGACCACCAAGGGCGACGAGATGGGCCGCCTGTGGAAGGCCGGCGACATTCTCGTGCTGGTGCGCAAGCGCGGCGCGGCCTTCGAGGCGGTGATCCGCGCGCTGAAAGAGGCGGGCGTGCCGGTGGCCGGCGCCGACCGGCTCAACATCGGCGAGCACATTGCCGTTCTCGATCTCGTGGCGGCCGGCCGCGCGGCGCTGCTGCCGGACGATGATCTCACGCTCGCAACCGCGTTGAAATCGCCGCTCGTGGGGCTGAACGACGACGATCTCATCCGCATCGCGGCCGATCGCGCGGAAGAGGAATCGCTCCACGCGGCATTGACGCGTCATGCAGAAGCCGGCGACGCGAAAGCAACGCGCGGATGCGAGGCGCTCGCCGCGTGGCGCGAACTCGCCAAAGTCCATGGCCCCTTCGGCTTCTTCGCCACCCTGCTCGGTCCGCGCGGCGGGCGCTCGCTGCTCGTGGCGCGGCTGGGCAGCGAGGCGGGCGATGCCATCGACGCTTTTCTGTGCTTCGCGCATCAATTCGAGATGACGGAAACGCCGTCGCTCACTTACTTCATCACCCGGTTCGAATCCGCCGATCACACCATCAAGCGCGACCTCGATTCCGTGAACGACGAAGTGCGTGTGATGACCGTGCACGGTGCAAAGGGCCTGGAAGCGTCCGTCGTGGTGCTCATCGACGGCTGCGAGGTGCTGGGCCGCGATTCGCCGCTGCTGCAGCTGCAGGCGAAATCGGGTCACAAGATCCCCGTCTGGGCCCCGGGCAAGACCTCCGATTCCAGCGCGATGACGCAGGCCCGCGAGATCCTGCACGCGAAGGGCCACGAGGAGCACAACCGGCTGCTTTACGTGGCCATGACCCGCGCCAAGGACCGGCTGGTGATCGCCCCCTATCTCACCGGCAAGAAGGAATCGCCGCAGGAAGCCTGGTGCGAGATGATCCGCCACGGTCTCGTGGCCAAGGCCGGCGGCCTGGAACTCGACAAGGCCCCCTATGGCCCGATCTCCGTGTGGCGCGACGGCTCGCCCTTGGCCCGCACCCTCGCGGCCGAATCGGATGTTGCGCCGCTCGATCCCATCGCCGTGCCGGATTGGCTCACCACGGCCGTGGCGCCGGAGCCCGAGCCTCTGCCGCCGATCCGCCCCTCCAGCGCGCTGGGCGCCGCCGACCGCATGACGCGGCCGGGCGATGGACCCTATGCGCCTGAGGCTCGCTTACGCGGCACCCTGGTCCATGCCCTGCTGGAGCGCCTGCCGGCTCTGTCCCCGGAGCACCGGGCGAGCATGGCGCGATCCTACGTGAAGGCCCGCGCCCCGCGTCTCGCGGCGGAGTTGCGCGAATCGATCCTGGCCCATGCGCTGGATGTTCTCGATCACCCCGACCTGAGGCCCCTGTTCGGCAACGGCTCGCGGGCGGAAGCACCCATCGCCGGGCGTGTCCTGACGGGTGCGGGCGAACTCATGGTCTCGGGCCAGATCGACCGCCTCGCCGTGCTCGACAGCGAGGTCCTTGTGGCCGACTTCAAGACCACGGCCCGCCCGCCCCGCCCCGGCCAGCCGCCACCGCAATCTTACGTGGCGCAGCTCGCGCTCTACCGGAGGCTCCTGGCCGAAATCTATCCGGGGAGGCCAATCCGCACCTTCCTGATCTGGACCTCAGGGCCGGTGATCCACGAGCTCCGGGAACCGGAGCTGGAATCGGCACTTACCCTCATCAAAGCCGCGTGAGAGCCGGTGCGCTTGCTTGATTCCCGGCAGGCCGGTTCTTACCTTGGCCCTATAGCCGAGCGGCTCGGATCTGAGTCGCGTTCAACGTCAAAGGTGATGGCATGGCGACCGTTAAGGTGACCGACTCAAGCTTCGCGCAGGATGTCCTGCAATCCTCCGAGCCCGTCGTGGTCGATTTCTGGGCCGAGTGGTGCGGCCCCTGCCGCATGATCGGCCCGGCTCTGGAAGAGATTTCCGACGAGATGGCCGGCAAGGTGAAGATCGCCAAGCTCAACGTGGACGAGAACCCGCAGATCTCCTCCCAGCTCGGCATCCGGTCGATCCCGGCCCTGATGGTGTTCAAGGACGGCAAGGTCGTCGCCCAGAAGGTCGGCGCCGCCCCCAAGGGCGAACTCAGCCGCTGGATCCAGGCTTCGGCTTAAGTTCATTGAGATTTCGAAGAAGCGACGAGGGGCCGAAAGGCCCCTTTTCTTTTGAGCTTGGCCATCTCGGACGGCGAACTGATCCGGGATCGTTTTCAGGCTGGAGCACCGGAACCTCCACACTGTCATCCCCGCGCAGGCGGGGATCCAGAACCACGACGTTTCAGAAGAGAGCGACCAGCGTCGCGCCTCGTTCTGCCTCGTCGGCGGTTATGGATCCCGGGCTCTGCTGCGCAGCTCCGGGATGACAGTGCTGGACTGGTTTGTACGATCCCGGATCTCCGCTGACGCTCCGTCCGGGATGACGAGGTTTGAAGGCTACTCCGGCAACGTCCCGTTCGCCGCCAGCACCTCGCCGGCGAGATAGAGCGAGCCGCAGATCAGCACGCGGGGCGGGCGGTCCCAGACGTAGTTGTGGAGCGAGGCGAGTGCAGATTCGACGCTGGATGCGATGGAAGTCGTGAGCCCGACGCTTGCCGCGATGGCTGCGACCTCCTCGGCCGGGCGCGCGGCGATCTGGCCTGAAATCGGCACCGCGATCACCTCCCGAGCGAGCCCCGAGAAATTCTTGAAGAAGGCCTGGGAATCCTTGGTGCCGAGCATACCGGCGATCAGCACGAGGGGCGCGTCCGAGCGCTCGCTCTGGTCGGCCATGGCGGCGGCAAGCACCCGGCCGCCATCCTGGTTATGTCCGCCGTCGAGCCAGATCTCGCAGTCGGGCGGCGCGATTTCCGGCAGGCGACCCCGGTTGAGGCGCTGCAGGCGGCCCGGCCATTCGGCGCGGGTGAGGCCCGCCTCGAAGGCTTCAGCCTCGAAGCCCTCGAAGCCGGCGGCGCGCAGAGCCGCAATGGCCGTGCCAGCGTTGATGAACTGATGGCGGCCGATGAGTTTCGGGCGCGGCAGGTCCAAAAGGCCCTTCTCGTCCTGGTAGACGAGACGCCCGCCCTCCTCATGGACGGAGAAATCCTGCTGGCCTACGAGAATCGGTGCGGCGCCGATGCGCTCGGCCTCGTCGCGCAGGGTCTGGTCGGCTTCCAGGTAGTCCTGCGGGGCGATCACCGCCGGGCAGCCGCGCTTGAAGATGCCGGCCTTCTCGCCGGCAATGGCCTTGAGGGTCGTGCCGAGATATTCCGCATGGTCGTGGCCGATGGACGTGACCACCGCCGCGGCCGGCTTGTCGATCACGTTGGTGGCGTCGAAACGGCCGCCGAGACCCACTTCCAGCAGCAGCACGTCGGCGGGCTCCTCGGAGAAGATCAGCAGGGCGGCGGCCGTGGTGATCTCGAACACCGTGATGGGCGCGCCGGCATTGACCGCCTCGCAGCGGCGGAAGGCCTCGACGAGCCGGTCCTCGGTGACGTACCGCCCTCCTCCGATCCGCCCGATCCGGATGCGCTCATGGAAGCGCACGAGATGGGGCGAGGTATGGACATGGACGGCAAGCCCCGCGCTTTCCAGGATCGCCCGCATGAACGCGATGGTCGAGCCCTTGCCGTTGGTGCCCGCCACATGGATCACCGGAGGCAGGCGGCGCTCAGGATGTCCGAGATTGGCGAGCAGCCGCTGGATTCGCCCGAGCGACAGGTCGATGGCCTTGGGGTGCAGGGCGAGAAAGCGCGCAATCAACGCATCGGAGGAATCCATCGCCCTGGTCTCGCTTACTCGGCAGCGACCGCAACGGCCGTCGTGTCCGGCGAAACCACCGGCGCTTTCATGAACAGGCGCGACAGGCGGGCCACGGTCGGCTTCAGGTCGTGGCGGTGCACCACCGCATCCACCATGCCGTGCTCCTTCAGGTACTCGGCGCGCTGGAAGCCGTCGGGCAGCTTCTCGCGGATGGTCTGCTCGATCACGCGCGGGCCGGCAAAGCCGATGAGCGCGCCGGGTTCGGCCAGATGCACGTCCCCGAGCATGGCATAGGAGGCCGTCACGCCGCCGGTGGTCGGGTTCGTGAGCACGACGATGTAGGGCAGGCGCGCATCGCGCAGGCGGCGGATCGCCACCGTGGTGCGGGGCATCTGCATGAGCGAGAGAATGCCCTCCTGCATGCGCGCGCCGCCGGAGCCGGCGAAGAGCACGTAAGGGGTCTTCTTCTCCAGCGCCGTCTCGGCGCCTTTGACGAAGGCTTCGCCGGCCGCCATGCCGAGCGAACCACCCATGAAGCCGAAATCCTGCACCGCGACGGTCATCGGCAGGTCCTCGACCCGGCCGAAGCCCACCTTGAACGCGTCCTGCTGGCCGGTCTTGGCGCGGGCGTCCTTCAGGCGGTCGATGTACTTCTTCTCATCGCGGAACTTCAGGGGATCGACCGGGACCTCCGGCACGGCCACGTCGAGCCAGGTGGCGCCGTCGAACATGAGCTGCAGGCGCTGGGTGGCCGAGATGCGCATGTGGTGGTTGGAGACGGGGATCACCCACTGGTTCGCCTCCACGTCCTTGTGGAACACCACCTGGCCCGTCTCCGGGCACTTGATCCAGAGATTGTCCGGCGTCTCGCGCTTGAAGAGCGTCTTGATCTTCGGACGGACGACTTCGGAAATCCAGTTCATCGCTTCAATCCTCTCGTCATGGCCCGTCTCAGCCGGCCTGACGTGTCTTTATGTATTAGGCCGCCGCGCGTTTTGCCACCGAACGCACGCCTTCGCTCAATTCCTTCACCAGCTTCGTCACGGCTTCGACCGAGCCTGCCGTTGCGCGACCCTCGGCATCGAGGGTGCCTTTGAGCGCGTCGATGAGGGCCGAGCCCACCACGACGCCGTCGGCCCCTTGGGCCACCGCCGCCGCGTGCGCGCCGCTCTTTACGCCGAAGCCCACCACGACCGGCAGGGGCGTGTGGCGCTTGATCCGCTCAACGGCCGAGGCGACCTTGCCGAAATCCGGGGTCGCCGCACCGGTGATGCCGGTGATCGACACGTAATAGACGAAGCCCGCCGTGTTCGTGAGCACCGCCGGCAGACGCTTGTCGTCGGTGGTCGGGGTGGCAAGCCGAATGAAGGCCAAGCCTGCCTTGAGGGCCGGCAGGCACAGCTCATCGTCCTCTTCCGGCGGCAGGTCGACGACGATGAGGCCATCGACCCCGGCTTCTTTCGCATCGGTGAGGAAGCGGTCGACGCCGTAGACATAGATCGGGTTGAAATAGCCCATGAGGATCACAGGAGTGTCCGCATCTTCCGCCCGGAAGCGGCGGATGAGGTCGAGGGTCTTGACCGTGTCCTGGCCCACCTTCAGCGCCCGCAGGCCCGCCGCCTGGATCGCCGGGCCGTCGGCCATGGGATCGGTAAACGGCAGCCCGAACTCGACGATATCGGCCCCCGCCTTCGGCAGGCTCCTGAGGATCGCGAGCGAGGTCTCGGGATCCGGATCGCCGGCCATTACGTAGGTGACGAGAGCCGCGCGGCCTTCCTGGCGGCACTTCTGGAAACGGGCTTCGATGCGTTGGGTCATGGGCTGCGTCTTTAGCATGAGACTATGGGAATGACACGCGTGTCATTCCCGGCCGGAGCGCAGCGGAGGGGAAGGGAATCCATGGCGCTGCGTGTGTGAATGGATCCCCTTCCCGCACTTCGTGCGCCGGGGATGACACGGGGTGTTTTCAGACGATCTTTTCCTGCAGATGCTCGGCGATCTGGAACAGGTCCTTGTCGCCGCGACCCGAGATGTTGACCACCATCAGGTGATCCTTGGGCTTGCCCGGCGCGAGCTCAATCACCTTGGCGAGCGCATGGGCGGGCTCGAGCGCCGGCAGGATGCCCTCGAGGCGCGAGCAGAGCTGGAAGGCGTCCAGGGCCTCCTGGTCGGTGGCGGAGATGTACTTGACCCGGCCCATCTCGTGCAGCCAGGCATGTTCCGGGCCGATGCCCGGATAGTCGAGGCCGGCCGAGATGGAATGGGCGTCGGCGATCTGGCCGTCACGATCCATGAGCAGGTAGGTGCGGTTGCCGTGCAGCACGCCCGGGCGTCCACCGGAGAGCGACGCGGCGTGCAGCTGGTCGAGGCCGTGGCCGGCCGCTTCCACGCCGTAGATCTCCACGTCCTTGTCGTCGAGGAACGGGTGGAACAGCCCGATGGCATTGGAGCCGCCGCCGATGCAGGCGACGAGCGAATCCGGCAGGCGGCCCTCCGCCTGCATCATCTGCTCGCGGGTCTCGGTGCCGATCACGCACTGGAAATCGCGCACCATGGCCGGATACGGGTGCGGGCCCGCCACCGTGCCGATGCAGTAGAAGGTGTCGGCCACGTTGGTGACCCAGTCACGCAGGGCCTCGTTCATGGCGTCTTTCAGCGTGCGGGTGCCGGACTGCACGGGCACCACCTTGGCGCCGAGCATGTTCATGCGGAACACGTTGGGCTTCTGCCGCTCCACGTCGACCGCGCCCATATAGACGATGCATTCGAGCCCGAAGCGCGCGCAGAGCGTCGCGGTGGCGACACCATGCTGGCCGGCGCCGGTTTCGGCGATGATGCGCTTCTTGCCCATGCGGCGGGCGAGGAGGATCTGACCCAGCACGTTGTTCACCTTGTGGGCGCCGGTATGGTTCAGCTCTTCGCGCTTGAAGTAGATTTTCGCCCCACCCAGATGCTCGGTCATGCGCTCGGCGAAATAGAGCGGGCTCGGGCGGCCGATATAATGGGTGGAGAAATACGCCATGTCGGCGTGGAAGGACGGGTCGTTCCGCGCCTCCTCATAGGCCTTTTCCAGCTCGAGGATGTTCGGCATCAGGGTCTCGGCCACGAAGCGTCCGCCGAACTGGCCGAAATGCCCGCGCTCGTCGGGGCCGGTGCGATAGGAATTGGGTTGGGCTTGAGCTGACACGGCTGTCCTGCCTTCAGGATTATGGAGCACGCCCGAGAACGGGCTGAAAACTAGTGATGGGCAGCAGCGAATGCTGTCCGGGCGGCCCTGATGAAGGCCTCGATCCTGGCCGGATCCTTGAGACCCGGTCCCGTCTCCACCCCGGACGAGACATCGACGGCCCTGGGCTTGGTGAGCCTGATCGCCTCCGCCACGTTGTCGGGGTTGAGGCCTCCTGACAGCATGAAGGAAACCTTGCGGTCAAGCCCGTTCAGGAGCCGCCAGTCGAAGGAGACGCCGTTGCCGCCGGGGAGCGCTTCCGCCGTGCGGGGCGGCTTGGCATCGAGCAGGATGTGGTCTGCATCCGCATAAGGCGTGAGAGCCTGGAGGTCGGACGGCTCCGCGACGCCAAGCGCCTTCATCACCGGTCGTTTGACCATGGAGCGGATCTCGGCCACGCGCGCCGGGCTCTCGCTCCCGTGCAGCTGAATCAGGTCGGGGTTGATGGCCTCGACAGCCTGGGCAATGTCCTCGTCGCCGGGATTGACCAGAAGCACAACACGCTGCGCCCGCCCCTTCGCCTGCAGGGAGAGCTTGTGGCCGAGGTTGAGGCTGACATGGCGGGGGCTCTTGGGGAAGCGCACGAAGCCCACCATGTCCGCGCCTGCGCTCAGGGCGGCATCGAGGGTCTCGGGCGTGGAGAGCCCGCAGATTTTCACCAGGTTGTCCATGAGAAGCTTTTACACCGGTTTTGCCAGCGAGCGCCACACCACCATCGCCGCAGCCAGATCTTCCAGCGCAGCACCCACGGATTTGAAGGCGGTGATCACGGCCGGCCCGCGATGCGGGGCGCTGCGGCACAGATCCGTCAGGGTGCCGCGGATGTGATCCTCGGTGATGGCGCCCCGGTGCAGGGCCACGGCCACGTCGCCGCCCTCGGACTTGGCCGCCGGGGTGTCGATGTAGACCTGAGCCCGGCGCAGGGCCTCGTCGTCGGCCTCGCGCATCTTGAGATTGAACGCGCCCACGAGGTCGAGATGCGCCCCTTCCTTGAGCCAGGCGCCCTTGACCACGGGCGCGGTCGAGAGCGTCGCGCAGGAGACGAGATCGGCGCCGCGCACAGCCGCCTCCAGATCGGTCACGGCCGTGACAGGCAGGCCCTCGGCGCGAAGCTCGGCAGCAACAGCCTCGGCCCTCTCGGGCCGGTGATTCCAGAGCGCCACCTCGCGGATCGGCCGCTGGCTCATATGGGCCCGGATCAGGAAAGGCGCGAGGGCGCCTGCGCCAACCATCACCATGCGGCTTGCATCCTCGCGGGCGAGGTACCGGGCTGCCAGCGCCGACGCGGCGGCGGTGCGCCAGACGGTAAGGCGCGCACCGTCGAGCACCGAGACCGGCTCACCCGTGGCGCCGTCCATGAGCAGGTAGGAACCCATCACGCTGGGGAGGCTCCTGGTGCCGTTCTCGGGAAACACGGTGACGACCTTCACGCCGAGGAAGCTGTCCTGCATCGCGGGTCCGGTCCAGGACGGCATGAGCAGGAGCGTGCCGTGGGCGCCCGGGCGCTCGATCTCGTGGTGATGCCGGACCGGCGCCACCATGTCGCCGCGAAAGGCTTCGGCCAGAGCCTCGATCAGGGCCGGAAAGGTGAGAACCCGATCGATCTCGGCAGCGGTAATGACGCGCATGGGATGGTCTTAGATGCTTCGGGCCTGAGCGGGAATGGTGGCCGGCAGGTTCGTGTTCGACGGGGTCTGCGCCTTCAGGCGCTCGGTCTCGTAGCGCAGCTGGCGCGCCTCGCGCCGGAGCTGCCGGCGGGACTTGCGGTTTTTGCCTTGCGCGAACCAGGTTGCCGTGCCGCCGATCACCACGCCGAGCATCACGGCCGCGAAGATCACCGCGAACAGGGGCAGCTGGAACGCGAATTCCGGCGCTTCCTGCGAGAACGGGTCGAGGGACAGGGTCACCGGAGCCCGGTTCGCCACCGCGAGCAGGACGATCAGGATGGCGACCGGCAGGAGAATGAGCGCCTTCAGAAAGCGAATCACGAACACCTCTCGGGGTTATTGGCGAGAATTATTGGGCCGCAGCCGCCTTCATGACCTTCGGAGCCGGAGCATTGAGACGCTGACGCATTTCCTTGCCCGTCTTGAAGACCGGGACGACCTTCTCGGAGATGGAAACGGATTCGCCCGTGCGTGGGTTGCGGCCCGTGCGGGCATCGCGCTTCTTGACCGAAAAGGCGCCGAAACCGCGCAGCTCGACCCGGTCGCCCCGGGACAGTGCATCAGCGATCGTGTCGAGGATCGCGTTCACGATCTTCTCCACGTCACGCTGGTAAAGGTGCGGGTTCTGCTCAGCGATCTTGAGCACGAGTTCGGATTTTATCATGGATGAGCTATATCTTTGACGTTGCTTTATTTTTCCAAAGGTTGCCAGACAGCCAGGAGGCCGTCAAGCCGCGCGATCTCGGCTTGAGCCGATGTGCGGCGCATGGCTTCGGCCACCTGCTCGAAGCCGAAGAGATCCGCCATCGTGGCGCTCATGGCGAAGATCGAGATGTCGCGGTCGGACCGCGGTTCCCAGTCGCGAATCGGCAGGTCCTTGGACACGCCTTTTTCCTGCTCGAGCCAGGCGACCGCATCCCGCTCGCTGCCGATCTTGTCAATGAGCTTGAGCGGCACGGCCTGGCGGCCGCTGAAGACCTGGCCGGTGGACGCGGTGGAGAGCTCGCCCTCGTTCAGGCGGCGGCGCTCGCGCACCAGATTCTTGAACCAGTCATAGGTGTCGTTGACCACCGCCTGCATGGCCGCGCGGGCCTCCGGCGAGGTTGGCGTGAAGGGGTTCGGCTCGGCCTTCAGCGGCGCGGACTTCACCGCCTCCATCTTCACGCCGATCTGACCCATGAGACCTGTAAGGTCCGGGTACTGGAAGAGCACGCCGATGGAGCCCACGATCGAGGTCTCGCGGGCCACGATGTAGTCGGTGGCCATGGCCGTGATGTAGCCGCCGGAGGCCGCCGTGCCGTCCACGAAAGTGACGACCGGCTTCTTTTCGCTGAGCCGGCGGATGTTGCGGTAGAGCTCTTCCGACCCCGTCGTGGTGCCGCCCGGGCTGTTGATCGAGATCACCACCCCGGAGACCGTGCTCGATTCGCCCACCCGCCGCATCAGATCGGCGAGGCGCTGGTTGCCGGTGATCACGCCGTCGATGGAGATGCGGGCGATCTGGTTCTGGATCCCCCCGTAGCCGGCCCGGTCGGCTGCCGCATAGCCGATGGCCGCAACGGCGGCGATCAGCCCTGAGAATCCTGCCACGCGCCAGAAGGAGAGCTTGCGGCGCAGGCGGCGGCGGTCGGCAATGGCTTCGGCATCGATGGACATGGGATCGTCTCTGCTTCGTGCTTGTCTTGGTTCGTGTTTGCCTTGGGCGGCGTGGGCTGCACCCTATGGCGAAGACAGATAGGGCGGCAAGGGATCACAGGCCAACAAAATCCGGAGCCTCAAGCGGCAGGATCGCCGTCCGTCACCGGCCCGGACCGGGCCAGAAGGCCCAGAGCAGCAGCCCGGCTGCAGCAATCCAGAGCACCACGATGAACAGGGCGCCCCCGCGGCTGACGGGACGCTCGACGATGGCCTGCGCCCTGACCCGCAGCTCTCCCATCAGGGGACCTGGGATAAGCCGGATTGCCAGCAGAATGCCCAAAGGAACGAGCACGATGTCGTCGAGATAGCCGAGAACCGGGATGAAGTCCGGGATGAGGTCAATGGGGCTGAGGGCGTAGGCCGCCACCAGGGCGGCAACCAGCTTGGCATACCAGGGAACCTGCGGATGCCGGACGGCAAGGGACAGGGCCACGACATCGGCCTTGATGCGCCGGGCCCAGCCTCGCATGCGGGCCGGCATGCCCCTGAAATGATCTGCACCCATGCTCAGGCTCCGGCGGCTCCAGTCACATCGGCAACCCGAACGGCACGCCCATGGCGCCCTGTTCGCCAACAAAAAACCCGCACGATCTCTCGCACGGGTTTTTGACAAAAGAAAATCCCCGGGCTTTCGGCCCGGGGATCCATCAGCCTCGAAAGATCGAGGTCCGATTACTTCTTGCCGGCCTTGTTCAGGGCAGCGCCGAGGATGTCGCCGAGCGACGCACCCGAATCGGCCGAGCCGTACTGAGCCATGGCTTCCTTCTCCTCAGCGACCTCGAGGGCCTTGATGGAGACGGTCACGCGGCGGGCCTTGCGGTCGAACTGCGTGACGCGGGCATCGAGCTTCTCGCCGGCGGCGAAGCGCTCGGGGCGCTGGTCGGCGCGGTCACGAGCAAGCTCGTTGCGCTTGATGAAGGTGGAGAGGTCGGTGTCGACGATCTTCACTTCCAGGCCGCCGTCCTTCACCTCGAGAACCTCGCAGGTGACGATCTGGCCCTTCCTCAGCTCGCCGGCTTCGGCGAAGGGGTCGCCAGCCAGCTGCTTGATGCCGAGCGAGATACGCTCCTTCTCGACGTCCACGTCGAGAACCTGAGCGCGAACCATGTCGCCCTTCTTGAAGTCGTCGATGACCTGCTCGCCCGGACGGTTCCAGTCGAGGTCCGAGAGGTGGACCATGCCGTCGACGTCGTTCTCGAGACCGATGAACAGACCGAACTCGGTCTTGTTCTTGACCTCGCCCTCGACCTCGGTGCCGACAGGGTGCTTCTCGGCGAAGGCCTCCCACGGGTTCTGAAGCGTCTGCTTCAGGCCGAGCGAGATGCGGCGCTTCACCTGGTCGACCTCGAGGATCACGACCTCAACCTCTTGCGAGGTGGAGATGATCTTGCCGGGGTGGACGTTCTTCTTCGTCCAGGACATCTCGGAGACGTGGATCAGGCCTTCGATGCCGGGCTCGAGCTCAACGAACGCACCGTAATCGGTGATGTTCGTGACGCGGCCCTTCAGCTTCGCCTGGACCGGGTAGCGGGCGGCGATGCCCTCCCACGGATCAGCCAGCAGCTGCTTGATGCCCAGCGAGATGCGGTGCGTCTCGTGGTTGATCTTGATGATCTTCACCTTCACCGTCTGGCCGATGGTTACGACCTCGGACGGATGATTGACGCGGCGCCATGCCATGTCGGTGACGTGCAGCAGGCCGTCGATGCCGCCGAGATCAACGAACGCACCGTACTCGGTGATGTTCTTGACCACGCCGTCGATGACCTGACCCTCTTCGAGGTTCGCCACGAGCTCGGAACGCTGCTCGGCGCGGCTCTCTTCGAGGACCGTGCGGCGCGACACGACGATGTTGCCGCGGCGGCGATCCATCTTGAGGATCTGGAACGGCTGCGACACGCCCATGAGCGGGGTGACGTCGCGCACCGGGCGAATGTCGACCTGGGAGCGCGGCAGGAACGCCACGGCGCCGTCGAGGTCGACGGTGTAGCCGCCCTTCACCTGGTTGAAGATGGTGCCGTTGACGCGCTCCTGGGCCTCGAAGGCCTTCTCGAGCTTCACCCACGACTCTTCGCGGCGGGCCTTGTCACGGGAGATGACGGCCTCGCCCAGGGCATTCTCGATGCGCTCGACATAGACCTCGACCTCGTCGCCGACGACCACGGTCTGGTCGCGGTTCGGGCCGGCAAATTCTTTCAGGGCGACGCGACCTTCGGTCTTGGCGCCGATATCGATGACCGCGACGTCTTTCTCGATCGCGACCACCTTGCCCTTCACGACCGAGCCTTCGCTGATCTCGTTCGTGCGGAAGGATTCTTCGAGCAGGGCCGCGAAATCTTCACGGCTCGGCTGTTGCAAAGCTGCAGACATAGGTTCTCCTGAATGGCCCTCGTTCAAGGGGCAACGCCGGCGGCTCGTGTTAACGGGCCGTTTCCAGCCGCCGCTGCCTGAGACGCCCCTTCAGGGCCATGTCCCGGGCATGCTGCTTGATCCAAGCAGGCCGGCGTATCATCAGCGGATGGAAACGCTTGGTCCGACAGGATAATTTGCGGAACACCGGGAGGGCGCGGAACACGCACCCTGACCATCGAAACCGTTACTGTCCTGTCGGATGGGGTTCTCTTAACCCAATCGGCCCCGGATCACAAGGGTTTCAAGCCCTTGGCCCGGTCCTGGCCCAGTCCAGGGCCTGTTCCAGCCGGTCATTGCCCCAGAACATCTCCCCGCCCTCCGCGATGAAGGTGGGCGCGCCGAAGATCCCGAGGCTTTTGGCCTCCTCGGTCTGGCTTTTCAGCGCGGCCTTGTTGGCCTCCGTCCCGGCGAGCGCCAGGATGCCGTCGGCGTCGAGGCCGAGCCGCACGAGCACGTCACGGATGACGGCAGGATTCGAGATCGCCCGCCCCTCCCCGAACTCGGCCCGGTAGACCGCCTTGGTGAAGGCCGGCCCCCAGGGCTGGTCCGCCCCGACGAGGGCGATGCGGGCGGGCAGCAGCCCGTTCTGCGGAAAGGGATCCGGCTGAACGCAGGGCAGTCCCAGCCGCGCGGCCTCGCGCTCCATGTCGCGCCACATATACCGGCCCTTGGCGGGAAAGAGGTTGAAGGGCGAGGTGGTCCAGCCCTGCGCGGCGAAGATGGGCCCGAGCAGAAAGGGCCGCCAGCGGATGGCAACGCCTGCCGCCTCGGCCAGGGGCTCGATCCGCATGGCCGCGAGGTAGGAATAGGTGGAGGCGAACTCGTACCAGAACGAGACGACGGGGCGGGCCATGGGCGGTCTCCGAAGGGAAAGCCTGGCCATTCTCCTCGAAGCCAACCCGACTGTCACCCGGCAGCCTGCCGCCCCTCGCCTCTTCCGTGAAAAGTGGCTTCCCCTTTCAGGACCGATGTTCTAAGTCGCCAGCACCCTTTTCTCTTCCGGAACCTTTGCCATGGCCGACAAGCGCGTGAACAAGGTCGTGCTCGCCTATTCGGGCGGCCTCGACACCTCCATCATCCTCAAGTGGCTGCAGACCACCTATGGCTGCGAGGTGGTGACGTTCACCGCCGATCTCGGCCAGGGCGAGGAGCTGGAGCCCGCCCGCAAGAAGGCCGAACTTCTCGGCATCAAGCCGGAAAACATCTTCATCGAGGACCTGCGCGACGAGTTCGTGCGCGACTACGTGTTCCCGATGTTCCGGGCCAACGCCCAGTACGAGGGCCTGTATCTGCTCGGCACCTCCATCGCCCGGCCGCTGATTGCCAAGAAGCAGATCGAGATCGCCGAGAAGGTCGGCGCCGATGCGGTCTCCCACGGGGCCACCGGCAAGGGCAACGACCAGGTGCGCTTCGAGCTCGGCTATTATGCCCTGAAGCCCGACGTCACCGTGATCGCCCCCTGGCGCGAATGGGACCTGCGCTCCCGCGAGCAGCTCATTGCGTTTGCCGAGCAGCACCAGATCCCGATCGCCAAGGACAAGCGCGGCGAAGCGCCGTTCTCTGTCGACGCCAACCTCCTGCACGCCTCCTCCGAGGGCAAGGTGCTGGAGGATCCGGCCATGGAAGTGCCGGATTACGTCTATTCGCGCACCGACGGTCCCGAATCCGCGCCCGACAAGGCGACCGTGATCAAGATCGAGTTCCTCAAGGGCGACCCGGTCGCCATCGACGGCAAGAAGATGGGCCCGGCCGATCTCCTGGCCAAGCTCAACGAGCTGGGCCGGATCAACGGCATCGGCCGCCTCGACCTCGTGGAGAACCGCTTCGTGGGCATGAAGAGCCGCGGCATGTACGAGACGCCGGGCGGCACGATCCTGCATCTCGCCCATCGCGGCATCGAGTCGATCACCCTCGACCGGGGTGCCGCGCACCTCAAGGACGAGCTCATGCCGAAATATGCCGAGCTCATCTATAACGGCTTCTGGTTCGCGCCGGAGCGCGAGATGCTCCAGGCGATGATCGACAAGTCTCAGGAATTCGTCACTGGCGAAGTGACGCTGAAGCTCTACAAGGGCGGCGTTCACCTCATCGGCCGCCAGAGCCCCTACACCCTCTACGACCAGGACCTCGTCACCTTCGAGGAAGGCGCCGTCGCCTACGACCACCGCGACGCCGCAGGCTTCATCAAGCTCAACGCGCTGAGGCTCCGCACGCTGGCGCAGCGCAAGAAGAAGCTGGGGCTGTAAGAGGCTACTGACTATCGGGCCTGGGATGCCTTGGGTCACACCGCCGCATCCCAGGCCTCTTTCTTATCTATCAATAGTAATGTTATCTCGGTTATGTTTCGCGTTGTTTGCAAGGCCTCTTAGATGCGCTTCCTCTTCCCTGTTGCTCTTCTTCTTATCCTCTCCGCATGCCAGGGCACCGGCACAGGTTCCGGAGCGTTGAATGATCCAGTCGATCTGCCACCCGACTATCGCTTGAAAGCTGCGCCTCACCTTGTGGCGGATTATGTTCGGAACTCCATCGGCCCGGCCGAAATTACGTCCGAAGTGCAATCAGGCAGAGGCCTTCTCGGCGCCTCAAGCAGCGTTCTCGTGCGTTATCCGGTTCGCACCCACAGTCTCGGACAAAAATTGATCGCCAAGGGCTGGCTGCTCGACAGCATGGAAAAGACAGAAACGGGGATGCGCTGCGTCACGGTTTCAATCGGGCGGAGCATCAACACCGGCGGAGAAACCAAATTCATGGCTTCGCGTCCGAAAGTCGACGAAAGTAGCTGCGGTGAGGGGCGAAGCTACGTTCCTTATACGGAACTCGAAGGGGTCGCGCAGCGGCTGAAGGCATGTCGCGCAAAGGGCGAGGAGCGCTGCCTGCTGTCCTCCAACATGCCCGAGGGTGAAGCCAGGAAGCTCATGAATCGACGCTGATAGGTTCCGGTCACGATTAGACCCGCACGGTTACAAATCTGGAGTTGGACTTTCTCTACTGCCGTAAAGAGTGATCCGCTCCATCGCCCTCATCCTTCAGCGGCACACTCATCACACACACCACCCCGGCAGGCTCGTAGGTCAGGCGGACGTCTCCGCCCACGTCGGTGGCCAGGCTGCGCTCGATCAGGCGTGTGCCGAAACCTCTTCGTGTCGGCAGCGAAACCGGTGGGCCGTCGCGCTCCTGCCAGCGCAGCTCCAGGTGCGGATTCTCGTCCGACGTGACCGTCCAGGTGATGAACACGCATCCCGACGAGACGGAGAGCGCGCCGTATTTCGCCGCGTTCGTCGCCAGCTCGTGGATCGCCATGGCGATGGCAAGCGCCGTTCTCGGGATCAGGCGAAGATGCGGGCCCTCGATCTCGAAATGCTTCGTCTTCTGCCGCAGATAGGGCTCGACCACCTCGTTGATGATCTCGCGCAGCTCCGCGCCCTCCCAGTTCTCGCGGGTGAGCACGTCATGGGCGCGGGCCAGGGCGAACAGGCGGTCCTCGAAGGCCTGAACCTTGGGACGGTTCTCCTCGCTCATCTGCTTCAGGCTCTGCGACGCCATGGACTGAACGATGGTGAGCGTGTTCTTCACCCGATGGTTCAGCTCGTTGATGAGAAGCTCGCGATGCTCCTCCACCTGCTTGCGGTCGGTGATGTCGAGCACGGAGCCCACATAACCTAGAAAGGTGCCGTCTACGCCAAAGCGCGGCGCCGCGGCATCGATGGCCCAGCGATAGGTGCCGTCGGCCCGGCGCAGCCGGTACTCCACGCGAAACGGCCCCTTCTCGGCATTGGCCGTACGAAACACATCGCCCGACCAGCCGCTGTCCTCCGGATGGACCGCATCGAGCCAGCCGAAGCCTAAGCCGGTTTCCGGCGTCTGGCCGGTGAACTCGTACCAGCTCCGGGACAGGTAGGTGCAGGTGCCATCCGCCTCCGTCACCCACACCATGACGGGAGCGTTGTCGGCGAGATTGCGGAACCGCGCCTCGCTCTCGCGCAGGCTGTCTTCGGCCTGCACGCGCTCGGTGACGTCGTAGCCTTCGGCGAAGATGCCGCTGACCTGCCCCTCATGGTCGGTGACCGGCTGGTACACGAGGTCGACGAAGCGCTCCTCGACGGGGCTGCCCGGTTGCCGTTGAAGCCCGACGCGAAGGTTGCGCCCGACGAACGGCTTTCCACTCGTGTAGACCTTGTCGAGCAGCTCGAGAAACCCCTGGCCCTCGATTTCGGGCAGGGCTTCACGCACGGTCTTGCCGGTGATGTCGCGCCGATGGCCCACCAGCTGAAGGTAAGCATCGTTCACCAGCTCGAACACGTGCTCCCGCCCGCGCAGCATCGCCATGAAGCCCGGGGCCTGCTTGAAGAGCTCGCGAAGGCGGTCCTGCTCTTCCCTCAGGACCGCGCGCAGCTTGACCTCCTGCGTGGTCTCCGTGCAGGCGCAGAACATGCCGGCGATCCCGCCCGTCTCATCGCGAACGGGCGAGTAGGAGAACGTGTACCAGGTGTCCTCGGGGTAGCCGTTGCGCTCCATCACGAGGTGCATGTCCTCATGATAAGTCGCCTCTCCGGCGAGCGCCTTGGTGACCAGCGGCTCGATGTCGGTCCAGATTTCCGACCAGACCTCGCGGAACGGCAATCCGAGGGCATGCGGGTGCTTGGCACCGAAGATCGGCACATAGCCGTCGTTGTACAGAAACGCGAGTTTCGGCCCCCAGGCGACGAACATGGGGAATTTCGACGTGAGCATCAGGCTCACCACGGCCCGCAGGCTCTGCGGCCAGTATTCCGGCGAGCCGAGAGGCGAGGAGGACCAGTCATGGGCCCGCATGAGCGCGCCCATTTCACCGCCCCCTGTGAGGAAGTCCGGGCTGGGTACGAGCCTATCGTGCATGAAGCCTGCGCCTCCCGACGGGAGGCTGGTGCGTATGATGTCCGATGTCATCCTGGCTGCGACAGGAGGCGGCCTGCCTTGCGGCCGCCGAGCGACCGTCAAGCCCGAGCATGCGAGGAGCGTTCGATAATGTTCGTGCAGACATGCTGAGCTTTGGAATTGGCGGGGGCTTTCAGCCATTTAGGACTGCGCCGAATGACTTCAATCATTGTGTAGAGCATATCGCGGCCGCAAGCGATGGCGTTCTGTCGCGGGGAAAGCGCAAAGAGGGATGGGGCCCACTGTCATCCCGGACGGCGGAGCCGCTCCGGGATCGCGTGCAGGATGAGGCGCGTGAACCCTCCCCCTCTGCGGGAGAGGGGCAGCAGTTTACGTGTTCTCATTTTGTTCTTGACAATTCTCCTAAGCTCAGCTATATCGTTGTGCATCCTTTCCCGACGAGGGGCGCGCTCGCGAGGCGTCGCAGATGTGGGGTAAGGAGCGGTCCCGCCGCAGGTCTCGCAAGCCTGTGATCGCGGGTGGCCGATCTGGCATGCCTCCAGGTCCGCTGAAACAAACCGCGCGTGACGAGCAGTTCGGCTCTCACTTTCACCATCACACATCGAGCCGGGCTGCCCACCACGCCACCCTCGATTGACCTGACGGCTTGAGGCCACCCGGCCTCAGGCCCGAAGGCGCTGGCACTTTGACGGACAGGAGACAAGCTGCCCTATTGCCGCCGCTCTCTTATCATTATATTGCAGCGCATCAGATTTCGCCCGGTATGAGCCAGGGGCGCGGCCACGCTTGCCGCGAGCCGGGCTGCTTTGCTTTGAAAGACCCCTTATGAAACTACGCAATATCGCCATCATCGCCCACGTCGACCACGGCAAGACCACCCTCGTCGACAAGCTCCTCCAGCAATCGGGCAGCTTCCGCGAAAACCAGCGCGTGGAAGAGCGCGCCATGGACTCGAACGACCTCGAGAAGGAGCGCGGCATCACCATCCTGGCCAAGGCGACCTCGGTCGTCTGGAAGGACACCCGCATCAACATCGTCGACACCCCCGGCCACGCCGATTTCGGCGGCGAGGTGGAGCGCATCCTGAGCATGGTGGACGGCGCCATCGTTCTCGTGGACGCGGCCGAAGGCCCGATGCCCCAGACCAAGTTCGTGGTGTCCAAGGCCCTCAAGATCGGCCTGCGCCCCATCGTGGCCATCAACAAGATCGACCGTCCTGACGCCCGCCACGTCGAAGTGGTCAATGAGGTGTTCGATCTCTTCGCGGCGCTCGACGCCACGGACGAGCAGCTCGACTTCCCGATCCTCTACGGGTCGGGCCGCAACGGCTGGATGGCGAAAGCCCCCGAGGGCCCGAGCGATGAGGGCCTGGCGCCGCTCTTCGACCTCGTGCTCGAGCACGTGCCCCCGGCCAAGACCGAGGAAGGCCCGTTCCGCATGCTCGGCACCCTGCTCGAGGCCAATCCCTTCCTCGGCCGCATCGTCACGGGCCGCATCTCCTCCGGCACCGTGAAGCCGAACCAGTCGATCAAGGTGCTCGACCGCGAGGGCAAGGTCGTCGAGACCGGCCGCGTGTCCAAGATCCTGGCCTTCCGCGGCCTTGAGCGCCAGCCCATCGAGATCGGCGAGGCCGGCGACATCGTGTCCATCGCGGGTCTGGTCAAGGGCTCGGTGGCCGACACCTTCTCGGCTCTTGAGAACGACATCCCGATCCAGGCCCAGCCCATCGATCCGCCGACCGTGACCATGTCGTTCATCGTGAACGACTCGCCGCTCGCCGGCACCGAGGGCGACAAGGTCACCAGCCGCATGATCCGCGACCGCCTGTTCAAGGAAGCGGAAGGCAACGTGACCCTCAAGATCGAGGAGGCCACCGACAAGGATTCGTTCTTCGTCTCCGGCCGCGGCGAATTGCAGCTCGCGATCCTCATCGAAACCATGCGCCGCGAGGGCTTCGAGCTCGCCGTGTCGCGTCCCCGCGTCGTCTTCGAGAAGGACGAGGCCGGCAACCTTCTCGAGCCCATCGAGGAAGTGGTCATCGACGTGGACGAGGAGCATTCCGGCGTCGTGGTGCAGAAGATGTCAGAGCGCCGCGCCGACATGGTCGAGATGCGTCCCTCCGGCGGCAACCGCCAGCGCCTCGTGTTCTACGCTCCCACCCGCGGCCTCATCGGCTACCAGGGCGAGCTGATGACCGACACCCGCGGCACGGCGATCATGAACCGCCTGTTCCACGCCTACGAGCCCTATCGCGGCGAGATCGCCGGCCGCCGCAACGGCGTGCTGATCTCGAACGACAACGGCGAGGCCGTGGCCTACGCCCTGTGGAACCTCGAGGATCGCGGCCCGATGATGATCGAGCCCGGCTGGAAGGTCTATCAGGGCATGATCATCGGCGAGCACAACCGCGAGAACGACCTTGAGGTGAACGTGCTCAAGGGCAAGAAGCTCACCAACATCCGCACGACCTCCAAGGATGAAGCGGTGCGCCTGACCCCGCCGATCCGCATGACGCTGGAGAAGTCGCTGGCCTGGATCCAGGACGACGAGCTCGTCGAGGTGACGCCGAAGTCGATCCGCATCCGCAAGGCGATCCTCGACCCGAACGACCGCAAGCGCGCCGAGCGCTCGAAGGAAGCCCTGAGCGCTTAAATGAGCGCCTCAAGGAAACAATCGAAAGGCCGCTCCTTGGAGCGGCCTTTTTCATGAACGGAGACTGGGAGGGAGCATGCTGACAATTCACGGATATGCAGGATCCATCAATGTCCGGAAGGTGCTCTGGACCTGCCTGGAGCTCGGCCTCCCGTTCGAGCGCATCGGCTGGGGCGGCGGCACACGACCTGTCACGGACCCCGAATTTCTGAAGCTCAATCCCGTCGGCATGATCCCGGTGCTTGAGGATGCGGGCCAGCTCTTCTGGGAATCGAACAGCATCGTCCGCTATCTCGCGGCGCGGGAAGGCCGCGATGACCTGCTGCCCGCCGATCCCGCCAAGCGGGCGCAGGTCGAGAAGTGGATGGACTGGCAGGTCTCCGACTTCAACAACACCTGGCGCTATGTCTTCCAGGCGACGGTGCGCAGGAACCCGAACTTCCAGGATGAAAAGCAGATCGCTGAGTCCTGGGGCAAGTTCTGCTCCGCCGTTCAGGTGCTGGACCGGGAGCTCGCCCGCACCGGCGCCTATATCGCCGGACCGAGCTTCACCTGCGCCGACATCGTCATCGGCCTGTCGATCCATCGCTGGAAGAGCATTCCGCTTGAGCGGCCGGACCTGCGGGAGGTCGAGCGCTACTACGATCGCCTCTGCGAGCGGGAAGGCTTTCGGATCTATGGACGGGACGGAGGATTGTAGAGAGGAGCCGCGCGGCTCCTCCTTCGATTGATACGGCGGGCCTGCGCTCAGCCTTCGGCCTTGTCGCTCTGCCCCTTCTTGGCGCCCTCGCCCATCGGGTTCGTCGAATCCTCACCCGAGGCCTCGGGGTTCTCGCGGCCCTGCGGGGTCAGGCGCGGAGCGCTGATATCCTCTTCCGTCGCTTGATTGGATTTGTTGTCGGGCTTTGCCATCGCTGCTTGTCCTTATGAGCTGGTCGAGTCGGTTGCGTCCTGGTCGCCTGCATCAGGCAGGGCACCTGTGCCCGGGGTCGAGTCCGGATTGGTCAGCGACGGCTTGCTGTGCGGGCCTGCCGCCGGCTGCTTGCCGCCGGGTTGCTTGTCGATTGAGGCCTGCTGCTTGTCCTTCGGGTCGAGCCGCTTGGACTCGACGTCCTGCTTCGTGTCTTCGGTGTGATTGCCGTAGCCTGCATTGCCCATGACGCTCTCCTGTCAGCCCTATTCTTTGCCGTTGACGGCGGTTGCCCGCTCGATGGCCTCGGCGGTGGCATCCTTGTCGTCCGGCGACAGGGTGGCGTCGCTCAGGTGCTTGGTGGCCTCGGGCGTCTCGGCAGCCGTGAGTTCGTCGTGCCCGTCATGTCCGGCCTTGCTCGTCTGACCGGTCTGGCCCTGGCGATAGGCCTCGGCCTCGCCGCCGGGCTGGCTCCACACACGGCGTAGGGTAGCGTTGCCTTCGATGCCACCGTCCCGGTTCGGGTCGACCGGGTTGTCGATGCCGCCGCGCTGCTCGTTGCGGATCTGGTCCGCGTCTTGGTCCTTTAACGAATGGGGAGCTTTGCGGTCCGCCATGATGAACTCCTTGAAAACCTTTGAATTCGTATGTCGCAAGGAGAACCCGAGGGATCAGGGGAAGTTCTGGCCAAGCTTGAAGCCCGCGCCAACAAAAAGGGCGGCCTCTTGGCCGCCCTTGGTTCGTCTCGCTGGATGAAGAGCTTAGAGCCCTTCGAAGAGCGCGCTCGAGATGTAGCGCTCGGCAAAAGAGCACGCGACCGTGACGATGCGCTTGCCCTTGAACTCGGGCCGCGAGGCCACTTCGAGAGCGGCCGCCACATTGGCGCCCGTCGAGATGCCGCCGGGTATGCCCTCGAGCTTGGAGAGTTTGCGCGCCATGTCGAAGGCGGTCTGGTTGCCCACCGTGACCACCTCGTCGATCACGGAGCGGTCGAGCACATCCGGCACGAAGCCCGCGCCGATGCCCTGGATCTTATGCGGGCCGGGCTGGCCGCCGGACAGCACCGGTGAATCCTCCGGCTCTACGGCAATCACACTCAAGTTAGGCAGGCGCGGCTTGATCACCTGGCCGACGCCCGTGATCGTGCCGCCGGTGCCGACCGCCGACACGAAGGCATCGAGCTGGCCATTGGTGTCGTTCCAGATTTCCTCGGCCGTCGTCTTGCGGTGGATCTCCGGATTGGCCGGGTTCTTGAACTGCTGCGGGATGACCGAACCGGGAATTTCGCGCAGCAGTTCCTCGGCACGGGCGATGGCGCCCTTCATGCCCTGGGGGCCGGGGGTGAGCTCGAGTTCGGCTCCAAGGAAGGCCAGCATCTTGCGGCGCTCGAGCGACATGGTCTCGGGCATCACCAGGATGAGGCGATAGCCTCGCGCCGCTGCCACGAAGGCGAGAGCAATGCCGGTATTGCCGGAGGTTGGCTCGATCAGGGTCGCACCGGGCTTGATGTGACCGGCCGCCTCCATGGATTCGATCATGTTGACGCCGATGCGGTCCTTCACGCTCGAAAGCGGGTTGAAGAACTCGAGCTTGAGGAGAATTTCGGCGTCTACGCCATGCTCCTGCGGCAGACGGTTCAAGCGCACGAGCGGGGTGTTGCCGATGGTTTCCGTTATCGAGCCATAGATGCGGCCGCGTCCAGGCTTCGTGCCGGCGCCGGATGCATTGAGGGTGTCAGCCATGAGATCCTCCTTCAGACAGGAGGAACCTTATCTTTTTCCGCAGCAGGTGTCGATATTTGGAATAATCTACATACTAGATCGTGAAATCAACCGCTGAGGCTGACTCAACAGCCGATTCCGCCTGGGCTTTCTGACACAGGTCCTCGACGGTCACCTGGTCGAGCTCACTCAGAAAAGCCTCGGTGCCACGTTGAACCAGCGGGCTGACCACCGCCTCGGCTAGGCGCGATTCGGGGATCGGCGACGAGCCGTCCTCCTCCAGGGCCGCCATGGCGATGCGCACGATGTCGCCCGCCGTGATCCGCCGCCGTTCACGGGCGAGTTCATAGCCGCCCCGCGGCCCGCGCACGCCTTTGAGAATGCCTTGGCGCACGAGCGCCTGCAGGACCGGCTCCAGATAACGCGGCGGCAGGTTGTGCCGGGCGGCCAGTGCCTTGGCGGAGACCGGCATCGGCCGGGCATGGAGCGCGATGTCGGTCACGGCAGCAATGGCGAGAAGCGAGCGGCGTGAGAGAAAGTTCATGGCGATGCTCCCCTAGCCCAATCCCGTGGAGCCGAAGCCGCCTGCGGCGCGAGGCGTCTCGTCGACCTGCTCCACCTCCAAAGGCTCCACCTGGATGACAGGCGCAACGATCATTTGAGCAACGCGCATGCCGCGTGTGACGGTGAAGGGCTCCGCGCCCAGATTGACGAGCAGAACCTGCACCTCACCGCGGTAATCCGCATCGACGGTGCCCGGTGCATTCAGCACCGTGACACCATGCTTGAACGCCAGTCCCGAGCGCGGCCGCACCTGCGCCTCGAAACCCGGCTCGAGTTGCAGCACAAGGCCTGTGGGCACGAGCACACGCTGCATCGGCTGCAGGACAATCGGCGTATCGGCCGAATGGGCCGCGATGAGATCCATGCCCGCCGCGCCGGCGGTTTCATAACGGGGGAGCGGCAGATCGGCAGCATGGGCAAGACGCTGGATACGCAAGGGATGGCTCATGGCTTACCGCCTCCCATCATCGCGCCCACATGCTCGACGAGTTTCTTAGCCACATCGGCTTTCGACAAGGTCGGCCATGTCTCCACATCGGATGATGTCACGAGATGCACGGTGTTGCTGTCGCCGCCCATCACGCCCGTCGCCGTCGAGACATCGTTGGCGACGATGAGGTCGCAGCCCTTCTTGGCGAGCTTCTGCCGGGCATGCTCGATCACGTTCTCGGTCTCGGCCGCAAAGCCCACCATGAGCGGCGGGCGCTTATCCGTGCGACGCGAAATGGTGGCGAGGATGTCCGGGTTTTCGGTGAGCGACAGATTCGGCAGGGCGCCGTCCTTCTTCTTGATCTTCTGCTCGCCCGCATTGTCCACGCGCCAGTCGGCCACGGCGGCGGCAAAGATGCCGATATCGGCGGGCAACGCCTGCTCCACGGCCTGCAACATCTCGCGGGCGCTCTCCACATGCACGACCGTCACGCCTGCGGGATCGGGCACGGTCACCGGGCCAGCGATCAGGGTGACGCGCGCGCCGGCCTCAGCGGCAGCCTTCGCGATAGCGTGCCCCTGCTTGCCGGAGGAACGATTGGCGATGTAGCGCACCGGATCGATGGGCTCGTGCGTCGGGCCGGAGGTGACGATCACGTGCTTGCCGGCGAGCACGCCTGAAGGCGCCAGCAGACGCTCGACGGCAGCCGCGATTTCGAGAGGTTCGGCCATGCGGCCGGGGCCGAATTCGGCCTCCGCCATGGCGCCCTCGTTGGGCCCGATCACGTGAACGCCGTCGGCCTGCAGGGTTTTCAGATTGCGCTGCGTCGCCGGGTGCAGCCACATGCGCACGTTCATGGCCGGCGCAATCAAGATCGGCAGCGTAGTGGCGAGCAGCACCGTGGAGGCGAGATCGTCCGCGTGTCCTCCCGCCATCTTCGCCATGAGATTGGCTGTAGCAGGCGCCACGACGATGAGGTCCGCATCGCGGGCGAGCTTGATATGCCCGACATCCGCCTCGTCCTCACGGTCGAAGAGATCCGTATGCGAGCGCTGGCCTGTCAACGCCGAGGCGGCAAGCGGCGTGATGAATTGCTGCGCGCCGCTCGTGAGAATGCAGCGCACGGAGGCGCCGCGTTCACGCAGGCGGCGGATGAGGTCGAGGGACTTGTAGGCCGCGATGCCGCCGCCGATGACGAGGAGGATGCGTTTGCCTGTAAGCGCCGTCATGCGAAGCCTCTGAACAGCATGATCATCAGCGAGCCCGCGATAATCCACAAGGCCGCCACGCCCCAGCGGTTGCCGCGCGCCTCGGCACGGCCGATGGCCGCGACGCTGTCCTGGTTCAGCGACACGCCTCGGGCTGTCACGTCCTCGAGCTGGTTGAGCACCCGCTCGGCGCGCAACGCCAGCTCCGGCAGGTCGCCGATGACGCCGGCCAGCGTCCACAGGCCCCGACCCGCCTGCTCGGCGCGGCCCAGCGGCCCGAGATTGCGCTCGATCCAGTCGCGCACCACGGGCTCGGAGGTGGTCCACATGTCGAGCTTCGGGTCGAGATTGCGAGCGACGCCCTCGACCACCACCATGGTCTTCTGCAGCATGACGAGCTCGATGCGGGTCGCCATGTCGAACAGCGCCGTGATCTCGAAGAGAAGCGTCAGCAGCTTCGCCATGGAGATCTCGTCGGCCCGCCGGTCGTGGATCGGTTCGCCGATGGCCCGGATGGCTTGTGCGAAATCCTCCACCGAATGGTGCGGCGGCACGTAGCCGGCCTCGAAATGCACCTGCGCCACGCGAAGGTAATCGCGGCGGATGAAGCCGAGAAGGATTTCGGCGAGGAAACGCCGCTCCTTCATGCCGAGCCGGCCCATGATGCCGAAATCGACGGCGACGAGCCGCCCTTCCGCATCGATGAACAGGTTGCCCGGATGCATGTCGGCGTGGAAATAGCCGTCGCGGATGGCGTGGCGCAGGAAGGACTGGATCACTGTGCGCCCGAGTGCCACCCGGTCGAAGCCCGCCGCCTCGATGGCCGCGAGATCGTTGAGGCGGATGCCGTCGATCCACGTAGTGGTGAGCACGTCGCGGGCGGTGAGGTCCCATTCGGGCTTCGGCACCCGAAAATCCGGATCGTCCTTGGTGTTCTCCGCCAGTTCAGAGACAGCCGCTGCTTCCAGTCGCAGATCCATCTCGACGGCGACGGAGCGAGCGAGCGCCTCCACGATCTCCAGCGGCTTGAGACGCTTGGCATCGGGCACCATACGCTCGAACAGGCGGGCGGCGGCGCGCATGGCCTGCAGGTCGCGGGCGAAGCCCTCACGCACACCAGGCCGCACCACCTTCACGGCCACCGTCTCCTCGCCCTCCGCGGTGCGGATGCGGGCCTTGTGGACCTGCGCGATGGACGCGGCGGCGATCGGCTCGCTGAATTCCAGGAAAAGCACGTTGATGGGGCGCCCGAGGGCGACCTCGACCATGCGCACGGCTTCCGCCCGTGGGAAGGGCGGCATGCGGTCCTGCAGGCGCTCCAGGTCACGGGCGGCCGCAACGCCCACGATGTCGGGACGGGTTGCCAGGAACTGACCGAATTTTACGTAAGAAGGCCCAAGCCGCGTCAGCGCCTTGGACAGCCGCGCCGCGCCGTCGCCCGCCTGGGGACGCTCGACGAGACGGGCCATCTTCAAGCCGAAGCGGGCGGCAGGCGGCAGCGCGCTCGGATCGACGAGCGCCAATGCGCCTTCGCGCGCTAGGACGAAGCCGGCGCGCAGGTTACGGGCGAGGTGGAAGAGGCTGCCGATCACGCTTTAAATCTTCCAGCCCGAGTGGATGGCCACGACACCGGCCGTGAGCGTGCGGTGGGTGACGCGCTTGAAGCCCGCCTCCTCGATCATCCGCGCAAACGCTGCCGGCGGCGGGAAGCGGCGGATCGATTCGACGAGGTACTGGTAGGATTCCGCATCCCCTGTCACCATCCCTCCCAGCCGTGGAATGACATTGAAGGAATAGGCGTCGTAAACCTTATCGAGCAGCGGCACGTCCACCTTGGAGAATTCCAGGCACAGGAAGCGCCCGCCGGGTTTCAAGACCCGGTGCGCCTCGCGCAGAGCCGCATCGATGCGCGGCACGTTCCGGATCCCGAACGCGATGGTGTAGGCGTCATAGGTCTTGGATTCGAGCGGCAGCTCTTCCGCATTGGCCTCGACGAAGTCGATGCGGCCCTCATAGCGGTGGCCGGCCCGCTCGGCGCCGACTTTGAGCATCTCGCCGTTGATGTCGAGCACGGTCACGCGGGTCTGCGGCCCGCTCTGGTCGAGGATGCGGAAGGCGACATCGCCGGTGCCGCCGGCAACATCCAGATGGCGGAACGGCCGGTCGCGGGGCGGGCGCAGGGTGGAGATGAGGGCATCCTTCCAGAGGCGGTGGAGACCTGCGGACATGAGGTCGTTCATGAGGTCGTAGCGGCCAGCCACCGAGCGGAAGACCTCGTTGACCTTGCCCTGCTTCTCACCCAGGGGCACAGACTGGAACCCGAAATGGGTGTTCTCGTCGGTCATGATGGGCGCACCTCTTGTACCTGTTGTCGCGATCCATAGCGGAAGCGGGGCCTAAAGGCTATGTAAGAGCCCTCAAGAAGCCGAGAGATGGTTGATGCCTGAACTGCCCGAAGTCGAAACCGTGCGCCGCGGCCTGGAGCCCGCCATGGTGGGAGCCCGCTTCACCAAGGTGATCCAGCGCCGCCCCGACCTGCGCTTCCCTTTCCCCGAGCGGTTTTCCGAACGCCTGGAGGGGCAGGAGGTCAAGGCGCTCGGTCGGAGGGCCAAGTATCTCCTGGCCGATCTCTCCTCCGGCGAGGTGCTGGTCATGCATCTGGGCATGTCCGGCCGCTTTCTCGTGACGAAGGACGGCGCCACCCGGATGCCCGGCGAGTTCCATCATGAGCATGGAGGCCTGGGGGCTCACGACCATGTGGTGTTTGGGCTCTCCAACGGCGTCACCGTCACTTATAATGACGCCCGCCGCTTCGGCTTCATGGATCTGGTGCCGCGCCAGGAGATCGAGACCTCGAAGCATTTTGCCGGCATGGGCATCGAGCCCCTCGGCAATGAGCTTTCGGGCGAGACCATCGCCCGGTTGTTCATGGCTAAGCGCACGCCCCTGAAGGCGGCCCTTCTCGACCAGCGGCTGATCGCGGGCCTCGGCAATATCTATGTGTGCGAAGCCCTGTTCCGCACCGGCCTCCACCCGGAGGCCCCGGCCGGATCACTCGTGACCAAGACAGGCGAGCCGACCGACAAGGCGCACCAGTTGGCCGACGTCATCCGGGACGTGCTCGCCGAGGCGGTGGAGGCCGGAGGCTCCACCTTGCGTGACCATGCCCAGGTGGATGGGTCTCTGGGCTACTTTCAGCATTCCTTCCGCGTTTACGACCGGGAGAGCAAGCCCTGCGTCACGCCCGCCTGCACCGGGACGGTCACCCGCCTCGTGCAATCCGGCCGCTCCACCTTCTACTGCCCGGAATGCCAGAAGCGCGCCTGACCTGAAGACGGGGCTTTTCGGATTTTCAGGAGTCTCCCGGTTTTCACTTGCCGGGCCATGCGCCCTCGCCTACCGGTGTCCCATCATCGAGCAGGAGATGTCACATGGCTTTTGAGACGATTCTCACGGAGACGCGCGGCAAGGTGGGGCTGATCACCCTCAACCGGCCACAAGCCCTGAACGCCCTCAACTCCACGCTCCTGGGCGAGGTCAACCAAGCCCTCGACGCCTTCGAGGCGGACCAGAATATCGGCTGCATCGTCATCACCGGGTCGGAAAAGGCTTTCGCGGCCGGGGCCGACATCAAGGAGATGGTGGAGCTCAACTATCCGCACACCTACATGGCCGACTTCTTCTCCGGCTGGGAGAAGGTGTCTGGGCGGCGCAAGCCCATGATCGCCGCGGTGGCGGGCTTTGCCCTCGGCGGCGGCTGTGAGTTCGCCATGATGTGCGACTTCATCATCGCGGCGGACAACGCCAAGTTCGGCCAGCCGGAGATCAAGCTCGGCGTGATGCCCGGCATGGGCGGCACCCAGCGCCTCACGCGCCTCATCGGCCGGGCCAAGGCCATGGAGATGTGCCTGACGGGCCGCATGATGGGCGCAGAGGAAGCCGAGCGCTCCGGGCTTGTGGCCCGCGTGGTGCCGCTCGCCGATCTTCTCAATGACGCCCTGAAGACGGCAGACACCATCGCGTCCATGTCGCTGCCCATCGCCATGATGACGAAGGAAACCATCAATCGCGCCGACGAGGTCTCGCTCTCGGAGGGCATCCGCTTCGAGCGGCGCCTGTTCCACGCCATGTTCGCCACCGCCGACCAGAAGGAAGGCATGGCGGCCTTCGTGGGCAAGCGCCCCCCTGAGTTCAAGAACGGGTAAATCGTGCCTGACATCGGCTTCGACATGATCGCGGCACTCGCCGCGATCTCTTTTTTGGCAGGCTTCGTGGATTCCATCGCCGGCGGTGGCGGGCTTCTCACCGTGCCGGCCCTCATGCTGGCAGGCCTCGATCCGGCTCAGGCGATCGCCACCAACAAGGTGCAGGGCTCAGTCGCGGCGGCCTCCGCCACCTACACCTTCGGCCGCAAAGGCCTGATCGAATGGAGGAAGGCCTGGGGTTTCACCCTGGTGGCCTTCTTCAGCAGCATCGCGGGAGCCTTGTGCGTCCAGTTCCTGCCGCGCTCCGTGCTTGAGGTGCTGATCCCGGTCATGCTCATCGCCATGGCGGTCTACTTCGCCCTCTCGCGCAAGATGAAGGACCAGGATGCCCATGCCCGCATGACGGCTCTCGCCTTCGGCCTCACCGCGCCCGTCGCCATCGGCTTTTACGACGGCATCTTCGGGCCGGGCGCCGGCTCCTTCTATATGCTCGCCTTCGTGACGCTGCTGGGCTACGGGGTGGTCAAGGCGACCGCCCATACGAAGCTCGTCAACTTCGCCAGCAATTTCGGCAGCCTCCTTCTCTATGCGGCGACAGGCGCGGTGGTCTGGCCCTTGGGACTTGCCATGTCCGTGGCCTCCCTGCTCGGGGCTCAGGTGGGGTCGCGGCTTGCCATGCGGCTGGGCTCCCGGCTCATCCGCCCGCTCCTGGTTCTGGTGTCGGGCCTGATGGCGCTCAGGCTCCTGCTCGACCCGGCCAATCCCTGGCGTCAGGCCCTTCGGGCGCTTTTTTGACGCGCAAAGGCCTATGGTCGTTGACGTTCGCGACCATCACGGCTATAAGCCGCCTCACATGAGCCCGCGCGTCCCGCGGGCTCTTCGGTTTCCATGCAATCAACCGATCGCTGCCGGAGCTCTCCCATGGGCTTGAGCTTGGCCATCGGAATTTTAAAAAGAACGAGGATGGGCCATGGCCAACACCGTGTCCGCCAAGAAGATGACCCGCAAGATCGCGAAGCGCACCGCGATCAACAAGTCGCGTCGCAGCCGCATGCGGACCTTCGTCCGCAAGGTTGAAGAGGCCATCGCTTCCGGCAACCAGACTGAGGCCGCAGCCGCTCTGCGCGCCGCTGAGCCGGAGATGATGCGCGCGGCCCAGAAGGGCATCGTGCACAAGAACACCGCGTCGCGGAAGGTCTCGCGTCTCGCAAGCCGCATCAAGACGCTCAGCGCCTAAAAAGCAGCCCTCAAAGCTGCCTTTTCATCACCGATCAGACCCGGCCGAGAGGCCGGGTTTTTTCATGTCCGGCGTCGGATTCTACGCCTAAATTTTATCCACATGCGAGCTTGACTTTATCCCCGCGTGACAGGGTGAACACTCAACAGCCCAGTTTCAAAATGCACATAAAACATGAAGTGCATTCAACAGCTTAGCAGGCAAAGCATCGCGAAGCATCAGAATCACCCTCGATTCGGAGCGAATCGGTTCTGAATCAAGGTTGCGCAAAAACTCTTTTTTCGGGCCCGCGTACAGGCTGTGATGACACAGTGAATCAGTTGAAGAGTCAGCGATTTACCGCTCAGATTCAAAACCTGTGGACGAGCCTGTGAACCCAATCGGGTGCCCCCAGGGGCTTGAGACTCGACTCAGCCGTATTGCACGCCCTCCTGCACCCTGTGTAAGGTCAATTTGCTTCAACGGCTCGCCGTTAAGTCATTCACTCAAAGCCTGAACTAAAGACACCATGCGCGGGGATAAGCTGTTGTTTCACTCTCTCAAGAAGCAAGCGCAGACTCATCCTTTATTGCGAGGTGGACTTACCAGACCTTGAGTGAAGACCAAGGAGATGACAGACGACGATCGTCTCCACTTAAAATCGAACAAATAATCTTTAGTACAATTGGGGGCGCCACGTTCTGAATAACCTGTGAGGCATCTGTGCCTTGGTGTTCAGAACGGGACATGCGTAGGGATTTCCGACCTTAGCAGGAGGAAGCCTCGTGGAGGGACATTGATGTATCGCAGCGAAGATCACCGCACCTTTGCCGCTCCGAGCGAGAACGGCATGGATGTTCCGGGCGAGCAATCGGCGTCTGAAGTCTGGACGCGGGTCAAGCGCCGTCTCAGGGCCGAGCTGGGCGAGGACATCTTCGCCAGCTGGTTCGGGCGCCTGGAACTGGATTCGGTGGTCGAGGGCTGCGCTTATCTGACCGTCCCCACCCGCTTCCTGAAAAGCTGGATCGAATCCCACTACGCCGACCGGGTGCTCGCGGTTTACCGCTCTGAGGCCGGTGACGTGGAGCGTGTGTCCATCGGCGTGCGCAGCACCCTCGGGCGTGATCCTGCAGCCCAGCGCCGGGCGAGCGAAGCGCCGCGTCCGGCCCCCGCTCCCTCCATGGCCATGCCGAGCATGGCTCATGAGATCAAGGCGTCTTCCGCATCCTCCTCTCAGGAGGAGCGCGGCGAGGGCGGCGAATTGGGCGGCGCCCCGCTCGATCCGCGCCTGACCTTCGAGAGCTTCATCGTCGGCCGCTCCAATGCGCTGGCCCACGCGGCGGCGGACCGGGTCGCTCATGCGCAGAACGGACAGGCCATCTACAACCCGCTCTATCTCCATGCGGGCGTGGGTCTCGGCAAGACGCATCTTCTCCATGGCATCGGCCATGCGGTGCGCTCGCAAGGCCGCCGGGTGATCTATCTCACGGCCGACCGCTTCATGTACGGCTTCGTCGCCTCCTTGAAGGCGCAGACGTCGCTCGCCTTCAAGGAGCGTCTGCGCGGCATCGACCTGCTCATCATCGACGACGTGCAGTTCATCCAGGGCAAGCAGATCCAGCAGGAATTCGGCCACACCCTGAACGCCCTCATCGATGCGGGCCGTCAGATCGTCATCGCCGCCGACCGTCCGCCGGCGGATCTCGAAAACCTCGACGAGCGGGTGCGCTCACGCCTCGCCGGCGGCCTCGTGGTCGAGGTTAGCGCCCTCGACGAGGCGCTTCGCACCTCGATCCTCACCACCCGCATCGAGGCCCTGAAGACCATCCATCCCACCTTCGAGGTGGGGCCGAACGTGATCGCTTTCGTGGCCCGCTCCATCACGGCCAACGGCCGCGACCTCGAAGGCGCCGTAAACCGCCTGCTGGCGCACGCGACGCTCACGAACTCCGCCATCACCCTGGAGACGGCCGAGACCGCCATCCGCGATCTCGTGCGCAACCGGGAGCCGAAGCGGGTCAAGATCGAGGACATCCAGAAGCTGGTGGCCTCGCGCTACAACGTGTCCCGCTCCGATATCCTCTCGGAGCGCCGCACCGCCGCCGTGGTGAAGCCGCGCCAGATCGCCATGTACCTGTCCAAGGTGCTGACGCTGCGCTCCCTGCCGGAGATCGGCCGCCGCTTCGGCGGGCGCGACCACACCACGGTGCTCCACGCCGTGCGCAAGATCGAGAAGGCCTTGGGCGAGGACCACGCGCTCTCCGACGAGGTCGAACTCCTCAAGCGCATGCTGCAGGAGTAAGGCGAAGGCCAGGAAAGCACGAGGTCGGGCCGAAAAAGGCCCGGCCTTGCTTTCTGTGCCGACAAAAGCCAATCTTGCTGCCCTGCTTGCCCCGCTCGAGGCTGACCTTGCGCGGGCATGAGCCAAGAATTTCACCGAAACCAGGTGTCTAAGGTTATGAGAGTTACCGTTGAGCGCGCCGCTCTGCTGAAGGCGCTGGGGCATGTGCACCGCGTCGTCGAGCGCCGCAACACCATTCCGATCCTGTCCAACGTCCTGCTGCGGGGCGGAGAAGGCTCCTTGCGCCTGAAGGCCACGGACCTCGACATCGAGGTGACCGAGACCATTCCGGCCGACATCACGGAGGCCGGCTCCACCACCGTCCCGGCCTACATGATCTACGACATCGTGCGCAAACTGCCGGACGGGGCCCAGGTCTCCCTCGAAATGACCCCGGACATGGGCCAGATGCAGATCCGCTCGGGCCGCTCGCGCTTCATGCTGCAGGCCCTGCCAGAGAGCGACTTCCCGGATCTCGCCGCCGGCGACCTGCCCCATCGCTTCACCTTGCCGGCTTCCGACCTCAAGCGCCTGATCGAGAAGACGCAGTTCGCGATCTCGACCGAGGAGACGCGCTACTACCTCAACGGCATCTATCTCCACACGCTGGATGCGGGCGGCTCCCTCGTGATGCGCGCCGTCGCCACCGACGGCCACCGCCTCGCCCGTGTCGAGATCGCAGCGCCGGCCGGCTCCGAGGGCATGCCGGGCGTCATCATTCCGCGCAAGGCCGTGGCCGAGATCGTCAAGCTCGTCGAGGACGGTTCGGAAACCATCACCATCGAGCTGTCCTCCGCCAAGGTGCGGCTGACATTCGACGGCGTGGTGCTGACCTCCAAGCTCATCGACGGCACCTTCCCGGACTACCAGCGGGTGATCCCGGCCGGGAACGACAAGGTCCTCGTGGTCGAGCGCGCCGATTTTTCCAAAGCCGTGGACCGTGTCTCCACCATCTCGTCGGAGCGCGGCCGGGCCGTGAAGCTGGCGCTCGGTGATGGACGCCTGACGCTCACCGTCAACAACCCGGATTCGGGCAGCGCGACGGAAGAGATCGAGGTCGATTACGACGCGACGCCGATCGATATCGGCTTCAACGCCCGCTACCTCCTCGACATCGCCTCCCAGCTCGACGGCGACACCGCCGTGTTCAAGCTCGCCGATCCCGGCTCCCCCACGATCATCCAGGACCGCGACGGCGCTGCCGCGCTCTACGTTCTGATGCCGATGCGGGTGTGACGATCCAAGCCTGGTTCCGGACGAAGCTTAGCGGATCGCCCGGAACCATTGGACTATCATCCGAGACTCCTCCGAACCCGGGCAATAAACTCTGTCCTCCACCTCTCGGCGCTGTGGGAAGCGGAAGACCGAGGCTTCGGAGCGTGACGCCTTCTGAAGAAGGCGCATCGGCATAAATGCCCGTCGCTTCAGCACAATGCGGGAATGATCTTCTCTGATCATATTGTAGCGCGTGTGATTTTTGGTTACACGGCTGATAATTCTCATAGAGTATCATTTATGTATTCAGGCAAGCTTCACGGTGCCAGGAAGGTTGCGGTTGTCATTCCCTGCTTCCGTGTTCGGAAACACATCGCCTCGGTTATCGGCGAGATCGGTCCGGAGGTGCATTCCATCTATGTCGTCGACGATTACTGCCCTGAAAAGACGGGTGAATTCGTAAGCCAGACGATTGATGACCCTCGGGTCAAGGTGATCTTCAACGAAATCAACCTCGGTGTAGGAGGAGCGACGCTCGCCGGCATGGTTCGAGCCGCTGAGGACGATGCGGATGTCATCGTGAAGATCGACGGTGACGGACAGATGGATCCACACCTCATCCCAGCCTTCGCTGCCGTTATCCTATCCTCCGAGGCGGACTTCGCGAAAGGCAACAGGTTCTTCGAGCCCGAAGGCGTGATGACCATGCCCCGCACTCGCCTGATCGGCAATGCAGGCCTGTCCTTCATGGCAAAACTCTCGACTGGCTACTGGCACAGCTTCGATCCGACGAACGGCTTTTTCGCCATTCATGCAAGCCTCATGAGCCTCTTGCCCGTTGAGAAGATCAGCAAGCGCTATTTTTTCGAATCCGACCTTCTCTTTCGACTTGGTGTGATCGAAGCGCGGGTCATGGATATTCCCATGCACGCTCATTATGCCGATGAACAGAGCAGCATGCAGCCACACAAGGAAATCTGGCGCTTCACGAAGGGGCATGTGAAAAACTTCATCAAGCGCGTCTTCTACAGATATTTTCTTCGCGACTTCAGTATCGCATCCATCGAGCTTCTTCTCGGCTTGGCATTGCTTGCTTTCGGAACGATCTTCGGGCTCGCGAACTGGCGAAGCGAGTCTTTTGCCAGTGCCGGAACCGTCATGCTGGCTGCCATGCCTATCATCATCGGGACCCAGCTACTGCTGGCCTTCCTCAACTATGACATCCAGTCGGCGCCGAGCACGGCTCTTCATCCTCGGCTCGAACGATCCAAGCGGCCCAACAAAGCGCTGCGCCACCGCGAGGGCACTGCAGCATGAACTTCACGGCGTACGCCCTTGCCTTGTTCTCCGTCACAGTGATTGCTATCGGGCAATCGATCTTCAAGTATTCGGCCCTGCGCTTCACTTTCACAGCCGGTCAAACGATCATCGAATGGGTCCGGGACAATGTCGCACCGCTGACCGCTGTGATCGGCGCGCTTTCGCTCTACATGATCTCGACAGTGGCATGGATCACGGCACTGAGAACCATCCCGCTCTCCGTCGCCTTCATGTTCAACGCGCTTGCCTTCGCCTTTATTCCCGTGGTCAGCATGCTCTTCTTCAATGAGCAACTGCCGCGCCTTCTCATTCCAGGGCTGATCCTCATCGCGGCCGGAATCTATCTCATTACGATCAAGTAAATCCGACCATGAACTCCCAAGCCCATCCAGAAAACAAGGCTTTCATGCCGATCTTCGGCAAAGCCGGTTTCCTTCATCGCCTGAGGCGCAGGCCATCCGAGAGCGTGAAATCGCACGGCCTTTCGGCAGCCCGTCTATTGGCGCTCATCTATTTAGCCATTTGCCTCCCGACCATTGTGTTTCTTGTCCTGTTTAGACAGCCCTTGGGCAACCCGGACGAGCTCTCGCATGTATGGCGCGCTTATCAGATCTCGAAAGGAGTGCTGCTGACCGAGGAAGCCCTTCCTGGAATGTATCCCAAGGGAATGGTCGAGGAGAGGTGGGGCACACTCAACTCGGGGGTTCACCGGAGACGCTTCGAGTCCTTGAAGACTGCTCTGCCCGTATTCGAGGCATATGATTGGAGCGGCAAAGAGAGTCTCAAACGCTTTAATTCCTCCGTTTACTTTCCAGCCGCCTTCATCCCGCAGTCGGTAGGCCTCACAATATCTCGAGGGCTGGGCTTGAACTTGGTCGGCTCGCTTCAGGTCGCAAGCGCCTTGAACGCCATCGTCTGCCTGCTGATTATCGCATGGGCAATTTATCTGGCAGACAAAGGCAGGTACCTGGTAGCGCTCGTCGGCGCTCTGCCGATGACGCTCCACCAAATGGCATCGGCCTCACCGGACGGTCTTCTCATCGCGGCTTCCCTACTGATGTTCTCGCTGACGACGAGATCGATTGCCCGGTCGACAGTGAGCTTGCCTGTCCTGCTCGGCCTTGCCGGGCTTGGAGCCGTGACGGCCGCTACGAAGCTGCCCTACCTGATGGTAGGGCTCGCTGCAATGATCGCGCTGTGGCGAACGGATCGCGACGCCAGGAGAAGAACCCTGCTCTATGCTCTTGGCTGCATCGTCATGGTCGGTGTTCCCCTTCTTTGGACCAAGCTCAGCAATGCAGGCGTGGTGAAGTATAGCATGGTCATCGACACCGACCCCGGCGATCAGCTTGCGTTTCTCCTGGCCAATCCACTCCAAATACCAGGCATCGCATTCTCGACGCTCTCTGTCCTCTGGCATCACTATCTCTTGCAAATGATCGGCGTCTTGGGCTGGATGGATGCCCCGCTCCCGCGAGCGGCCTATGTGGTTCTGGGAGCAGGCTTGATCGCAACATTCGCCCTGGAGGGCTTCCAGGTGCAGCCGTTCCTACGCTGGCTCTTCCTTGCCGGATCTGCCCTGGCATGTGCGCTGATCTTCCTGAGCCTCTACATGATCTGGACGCCTCTTGGCTCGCCCGGTCCCATCTTGGGCGTTCAAGGGCGCTATTTTCTGCCCATCCTGCCGTTCCTGCTGTTCCTGGTTCCCGCTTCAAAGTTCCTCTCAACGGATAAGGTGAAGCTCTCGATTTTCGCAGCCTGTGGAGTCGTCGGAGGCATTGCGACGGTCACGACGATGATCGGGCGTTATTACGGCTAGGGACTTTGCCTATCGGGCGAGAGGCAGAGCACCGACGCTTGATCTTTCGCGCTCACTCCTGAATGAAGGGCGCGCATGTCCTCCGCTCCCGTTGCTGCTTCCCGAATCGCTCGTCTGATCCTCCAGGATTTTCGCACCTATGCGAGCCTGGACGTCACCGTGTCGCGTCCGCTCGTGGCGTTGGTGGGCGAGAATGGCGCTGGCAAGACCAATGTGCTGGAGGCGATCTCCCTCTTCATGCCGGGGCGGGGCTTAAGGCGCGCGGAACTTGCCGAGATGGCGCGCAACGGAGGACCGGGCTCCTTCGCCGTGTCCGTCACCCTCGATGCGCCTTACGGCGAGCACCGGCTCGGCACGGGTCTGGAGCCGCAGAGTGAGACGTCACGCGCCTCGCGAGTGTGCCGCATCGACGGCATGGCGGCGTCCTCACCCACGGCCTTTGCCGAGTACCTGCGCATCGTCTGGTTGACCCCCGATCTCGACGCCCTGTTCCGCGGCCCGGCCGGCGACCGGCGGCGCTTCCTCGACCGTCTCGTGCTGGCCGTCGATGCGGAGCATGGCACGCGGGTGAATGCGCTCGAGCGGGCCCTGCGCTCGCGCAACCGCGTGCTGGAGGAAAACCCCGACGACCGGCTCTGGCTCGATGCACTGGAGCGCGAGGTGGCGGAGCTCGCCATCGCGGTGGCGGCCGCCCGCCGCGAGACGGTGGAGCGCCTGGCAAGCCTGATCTTGGAGACCCGTGCGGAAGATTCCCCCTTCCCCTTCGCCACGATGAGCCTGGAGGGCGATCTCGACACCCTGGTGGCCACCCTTCCGGCCGTCGATGCCGAGGATCGCTACCGGGCCATCCTGCGGGACTACCGGCCGCGCGACCGGGCCGCCGGACGCACCCTCGTGGGGCCTCAGGCCTCGGACCTGCTCGTTCGCCATGGTCCCAAGGACATTCCGGCCAACACGGCCTCTACGGGCGAGCAGAAGGCGCTGCTCATCGGCCTCGTGCTCGCCCATGCGCAGCTCGTGGCCAGCATGAGCGGCATCGCGCCCTTCGTGCTGCTCGACGAGGTCGCAGCTCATCTCGACCCGCGCCGGCGGGCCGGCCTCTTCGCGGCGCTCGAAACCCTCGGCGGGCAGGTGTGGATGACAGGGGCGGATCCGAGCCTCTTTGCCGAACTCCAGGGCCGCGCCGACGTGCTGCAGGTCTCGCCGGGCGTGATCGAACCCATCACAAGAGCTGAATAGCCCCGCCGGCCCGATCGTTCTATGCTGGGCGGCAACGACGCTTCTGTCTTCGGGTGAACCCCATGGATCTCGCAGGCCTCCTGCTCTTCTCCTCCGCACTTTTCATTGCGGCAGCTTCGCCGGGGCCAGGCATCGCCGCCATCGTGGCGCGGGTGCTGGGGCGCGGACCGAAAGAGGCCGTGGCCTTCAGCATCGGCGTGGCCTTGGGCGACGTGGTCTGGCTCACCTTTGCGGTCCTGGGCCTCGCCGCCCTGGCCCAGGCCTTCCACGGGGTGTTCCTGGTGGTGAAATACCTGGGCGCCGCCTATCTCCTCTACATCGCCTACAAGATCTGGACGGCTCCTGCCGTGCCCCAGGAGATCGAGGCCGAGGCCCGTGCGGAGCATCCGGCCAAGCTGTTTCTGGCCGGCCTTGCCGTGACCATGGGCAACCCGAAGGTCATGGTGTTCTACCTGGCGCTCCTGCCCACTTTTCTCGACCTCACCCGGATCACGCTGCTGGGCTTTGCCGAACTCGCGCTCGCGACCTTGACGGTGCTCGGCGTGGTCTTTGCCGGCTACATCGCGCTGGCCGCCCGTGCCCGCCGGCTCTTCACCAGCCCGCGGGCCATCCGCATTCTCAACCGGACCACGGGCACGGTCATGGCGGGCGCGGCAGCGGCGGTCGCGGCGCGCTGAGGGTTCATTCTGGCCCTGAGGCAGCAAACTGCCCCCAGGACATCGTGATTCGGCAGTTTTTCGTGGATTTTTGACCCCTTTTCCACGCGCGCGTATGCGCGTGGGGGTGAAATTTCAACCATTCGCACCTAAATAACTGATCTGACGAATCAAAGCCTGAGCGCATGCCTTCCCCCCTTTGCTGCGCTCCGAAGGATCCCAAATGGCCGAACCTGCTATCAACGTGAATGCTGACGCCTATGGCGCGGAATCGATCAAGGTGCTCAAGGGCCTTGATGCGGTGCGCAAGCGGCCGGGCATGTATATCGGCGATACCGATGACGGCTCGGGCCTGCACCACATGGTCTACGAGGTGGTGGACAACGCCATCGACGAGGCGCTTGCCGGTCACGCAACGGAAGTCACGGTCACGCTGAACGCCGACGGCTCGGTGACCGTCACGGACAATGGTCGCGGCATTCCCACCGATATCCACCAGGGCGAAGGCATCTCGGCCGCCGAGGTCATCATGACCCAGCTGCACGCGGGCGGTAAGTTCGACCAGAACTCCTACAAGGTCTCCGGCGGTCTGCACGGCGTGGGTGTCTCGGTGGTGAACGCGCTCTCAAGCTGGCTCAAGCTGCGCATCTACCGCAACGGCAAGGCTCACGAGATCGAGTTCAAGCACGGCAATGCGGTGGCGCCTCTCGCGGTCGTGGGCGATGCCGAGGGCAAGCGCGGCACGGAAGTGACCTTCCTGGCCTCGACCGAGACCTTCACCATGGTGGAGTACGACTACAACACCCTGGAGCACCGCCTGCGCGAACTCGCGTTCCTGAACTCCGGCGTGCGCATCATCATCACCGACAAGCGCCACGCGGAGCACAAGCGCGAGGAGCTGATGTATGAGGGCGGCGTCGAAGCTTTCGTGCGCTATCTCGACCGAGCCAAGACCCCGCTGATTCAGCAGCCGGTGATGATCCGCGCCGAGAAGGACAACATCGGCGTCGAGGTGGCCCTGTGGTGGAACGACTCGTACCACGAGAACGTGCTCTGCTTCACCAACAACATCCCGCAGCGGGATGGCGGCACGCACCTTGCGGGCTTCCGCGCAGCGCTCACCCGCCAGGTGAACGGCTATGCGGAATCCTCAGGGCTGACCAAGAAGGAAAAGGTTTCGCTCACCGGCGACGATTGCCGCGAGGGCCTAACTGCCGTTGTCTCCGTGAAGGTGCCCGATCCGAAATTCTCCTCGCAGACGAAGGACAAGCTCGTCTCGTCCGAGGTGCGCCCGGCCGTCGAGAACGTGGTCAATGAGGCCCTCAACAACTGGCTCGAGGAGCATCCGCAGGAGGCCCGCACCCTCGTCGGCAAAGTGGTGGAAGCCGCCGCCGCCCGTGAGGCCGCCCGCAAGGCGCGCGAGCTCACCCGCCGGAAAGGCGCGCTCGATATCGCGTCGCTCCCCGGCAAGCTCGCCGATTGCCAGGAGCGCGACCCGTCCAAGTGCGAATTGCTGCTCGTCGAGGGCGACTCGGCCGGCGGCTCCGCCAAGCAGGGCCGCAACCGCGCCTTCCAGGCGGTTCTTCCGCTGCGCGGAAAGATCCTCAACGTGGAGCGCGCGCGCTTCGACAAGATGCTGGGCAGCCAGGAGATCGGCACGCTGATCACCGCGCTCGGCACCGGCATTGGCCGCGAGGAGTTCAACCTCGACAAGCTGCGCTACCACCGCATCATCATCATGACGGACGCGGACGTGGACGGCTCGCACATCCGCACCCTTCTGCTCACCTTCTTCTTCCGGCAGATGCCGGAGCTGATCGATCGCGGTTATCTCTATATCGCGCAGCCGCCGCTCTATAAGGCCACCCGCGGCAAGTCCTCGATCTACCTCAAGGACGAGCGCGCACTGGAAGATTACCTCATCGGCGAGGGCATTGAGAACGCCGCATTGCGTCTCGAAACCGGCGTCGAGTTCCAGGGCGACCAGCTGAAAGGCCTGATCGACGAGGCCCGCCTCGTGCGCCAGGTCCTGAACAGCCTGCACACGCGTTACAACCGCAAGGCTGTCGAGCAGGCGGCGATTGCCGGCGCGCTGCGTCCCGACGTGGTCGAAGACCCGGATCGCGGTCCTGCGGCTGCGGTTTATATCGCCCAGCGTCTCGATGCCATTTCGGAAGAACTCGAGCGCGGGTGGACCGGCGAGGTTCGCGATGGCGGCTATGCTTTCTCCCGCACCGTACGCGGCGTGACGCAGACCGCCATTCTCGATCAGGCGCTGATCGCCAGCCAGGAAGCCAAGAAGCTCGACGAGCGCGCCACGTCCCTGCAGGACGTCTACGCCAAGCCGGCGAAGCTCGTGCGCAAGAACGACGAGATGCAGATCGACGGTCCGCTCTCGCTGTTCAATGCCGTGCTGGCCGCCGGCCGCAAGGGCCTGCAACTCCAGCGCTACAAAGGCCTCGGCGAGATGACCGCCCAGCAGCTCTGGGAGACCACGCTCGACGCCGACGTACGCTCGCTCCTGCAGGTGAAGGTGAAGGACACCACGGACGCTGACGATCTCTTCGTCAAGCTCATGGGCGACGTGGTGGAGCCCCGCCGCGAGTTCATCCAGGAGAACGCGCTCTCGGTGGCGAACCTGGACGTGTGATCCGACACCATTGCACAGTCCATGAAATAATGAGAAACGTGCATGAATAAATGAGAATTTTCCATCGATGAAAGAATGAACGCACACGCTTCGATGGGAATGGTGTCCGTCGCAAATATTCGGAAACTCACCACAAAGCGCAACCGATGCATGAGACTCGAGTTCAACGGCAACAGGAGCCTCATCCGGCTGAAGTTCGCCGACGACAACATCAAGGCGTGCGGGGCCGTCCTGGTCTGCGCCGATGTTGATTGCTCGTGACGTGCACGGGTCCGGCATTCGGTAGCAAAGACCACCAGACCTGATCCTGCCCGTCATGTAGTCTCCGTCTGGAGTCGGAGACTACATGACGCGGAAGAAGAACGCGTCCCCTTACGACGTGCCGTTCCCGTCAACATAAGTCCGAAATGCCTCCATCGCCCACTTCGCCTGCTTTGCAGATGGGCTCCGCTCCCAATCGCCAAGTCCATACTCTCCCATGGTCTTGGCGATTCCAGCCAACTTCCAATGGATCTGTTTACTCTTCTTGCCCCACTCGGCAACCTTGAACCAGGTTGTGGCTTCGATCTTCCGAACCTCCGCGATCAAGGCGAGATCCTCGCTGGTGAGACCATCTCGGCGGTCGATCACCACTCCACCCCGCGTTTCCACAGCAACCGTGTGAGTCGACAACTCAGGGGGGAGTTCCCTGGGTATGTCGAGGGCAATGTCGCGCATATGCTCCCAGCACTTGTCTTTCTTTGCCCACTCGCTCGGCATCTTCGGCTCGGCGCTTTTCCTCAACTCTCGGTCAATCACAACAACCCATTCCAAGAGCATTGCTGACAATGCCTTCGAAATATCCTGCTGTGCCCAGATTGCCTCAAAATCGATTCGTCCTCCCGTTTTCCAAGCCAAGATACTAACAGTGTAGGCGGCGATATTCGCTTGGTACGCCGGGAACTTGGCCTTCTTGACGATGGCTAATACAGAGCGGAACAAAATTGCCTTTGCAACATAAGCACGGAACCAAGCTTGGTCAGGCTCGAACCCTGCCGGATAGCGGTCCTTTAGCGCCTGCATGAAAAAAGCGAAGTTCTTCTGATTTCCGAAGCTAACCAAATGCGGGTATCCGTCCCATGCATTCAGGTACTTAGCCAAGTCCGTTTTGGCAAAGCGCCGGTCCTTCGGCGTCTCTGCTGCGAATCTCCGCTGCTGGTCCTTTGAGAATGAGACCTTCAATTCAGCCGCGGAATAGCTTCCACGTGCTCGCTCGTAGAACCAGCGGCCCCGGCCATCTGGAAGCCACGTATTGTTCGCAAGTCCCTCAACCTTGATGTGGAACGGATCATTTGCCGAGAAATCAGCAGGTTGAACAGTGTTCTGCGAGTTCGCTGACCGCGATACCGCAGCTACCATTGTATTCAAATCGCCATGGGCTACACGGATGATCTTTGCAGGGACCATGATCTCGTCCAGCCGTGCACTGTCCTTCTTGCGCGCCCGATGTAGGCTGGCGGTCGTCTGGCCTCCATTAACAATCTGGAGCCCGCGAAGAGACCGGATTCTTATGGCACCTAGTGCTGCCTCTTCTATGTCAACGTCATCAACAGTTGCGACGATGCCATTGTTGTAAGCCAGGAACTGTTGCGGTTCCTCTAGGATTGTCTTCCGGAGCCCGGCATTTACACTCTTGCGGCCTCGTAGTCCCAGGAATGCCCGGACGTTCAGCTCAAGAAGGCGGGTTCCATACTTCTCATAGACGCTCGCAAGTACAGAGCCTGGTATGGCAGCGAGATAAGCATCGTAGCCCGCGGTATCACCGGAAGTTTTCAGGCAAGGAAGGCTCGCTCCCGACTCTGCTTCGAAATCGATCCAGATGTCATCTCTGGTCAGACCCTCCCCAAGGATCTTGTGGATCCGTTCGATGCCATACAAATCTACGACAACCCTGGTGCCGTCACGCGTCTCCTTGATGTCTATGGATCTAAGTCCGGCTTGGGCATCAGAGAGGATAATCACGCGGAGGACACTGATCTTTTCGTGCGACTCGGATATCCGCCGCGCCAGATCGGATGCATCCGTGTTGGAAGGTTCGATTCGGTCGTGCAGTCCCCTACAGCTACAATCGAAGAAGTTTACCGCCTCCCGAAAGGCCGTCGTCAATTCATCTTTGGTGAGATGTCGGGGCGGCAAGTCGCCAGTATAGATAGTGGTCACGAGGAGCAATCGCTCCTCATCCTCAGGCAGCGCGAAGCCCGTAATGCGGCACTTCTTGTTGCCAAATTTAACGTTCCCCTCCGGAATGTAGGTTGCGTTCTCGATGACGCCCTCTTCACCGAGCTTGTCGAGCATCTGTTTGGTGAACTCACGCTCGGAGTACAGCTCTCCGGTTTCCGATGTCCTGCCAGCCTCGACGTCATCGGCGAGTTGTCGAGCAAAGGCCTCTATAGCGTCCTCTACCTTCACCTGCCGGAGCGAGCGCGCGTCGGGGTTATGGGCCGTCTTCTCGAACTGCTGGGCAGTCGTCCCGCCGAGGTCCTCGTGACCAGCGGAGTGCACGGCGCTGAGGAGGGTCAGCGGCCCGTCGATCTGCGTCTCCTCACCGTTGCGGACCAGAACAGCCGGCTTGGCATAGACGTCCTGGAGCGAGATTGCGCGCTCGTCGAGCTTCTTGGCCTTCTGGCTGGCAATAAGTGCCTTGTCGAGAACAGCGCTCTGCGTCACTCCGCGCACGGTGCGCGAGAAGACATAGTCGCCCTCACGGACCTCGCCAGTCCAGCCGTGATCGAATTCGTTCGAGATCGCGTCGAGACGCTGGGCGATATAGGCCGCAGCCGCTGGACCCTTCTGCGGGTCCTCCAAGACGTCGGGGCACAGCGCGCCGGCAATCGCCGCCTGCTCCACCACCTTGCGGTCGTAGCGCGCGTGAAGGCTGTTCAGCACTTGGCGCACGAAGCAGGCCTCGTCGATCAGGCCCGCGAGCTGGTCGCCCTGGAGCGACACGCCGGATTCGAGGCGAAGCACCGCGCTCTCGAGGCCCGCATCAATGATTGAGGTGTCCATAGCGATTACACATTCATACTGTAAGGAGGGTCCGGAGGGAGGCATCGTCCCGCCGGAATTGCATCAGTGAGCGTTCGTTCAACAGGTAGCTGGCATCCACCACCGCCGAAGGGATCGTCGCGCGGGTAAGGCACGGGAAGCCTTCCAAGACCTCATAGCCGTAGAACTCGGCCACGTCGAAGCGTTCGCCGTACAGATGTGCGTCGACGTCCAGATACCCGGCGCGGAGAAGTGCCATCTCGAGATCAGCGGATACCGTTGGCGCATGCTTGGCGACGGATGACCGAACCGTGGCGACGAGCTCAGGTAATGTCCGCCCATTCGTTGTGGGCAGCAGACGGGGCCGCAGGATCACAAGTCGGCTGGCGTCTGGGATATCCAACTGGTCAACAGAGGATACATGTATCCGTCCATCGGCTCCGGCTGCGGCCTTGACCTCAAAGTCGGTCGACGAGAAGACGAAATCATGAAGTCCTCGCGCCGGTCCTTGCCAAGCAAGCACGGTAGGTCCGTATCCAGAAACGTCTGCGATCTGGGTTAGGCACACCAATTCGCCCATCAGCCCGATCTGCGCTTCGCGGCCGAGCCCTCTGCTACGCAACCGGAGACAGGCCTGCCAAGCATCCAAACGAGTCGTGAGTAGGTGCCAAGCACCCTCTATCCGTCCGCCGCCATCGACAACATCAACGAGGTCCGCAGCGAGTACCTCGAACACCTCCCGCAGTTCGCCGCGCTCAAGCGATACGACCGCGCGATAGCTGCGGCGCTCGAAATCTCGCTGTTCGATGACCGAAAGCCCATCGGCTTCGAAGCGTATCCTTGCCGAGGGGCCATCGTGTCCTGAGGACTCGAAGATGACAGTGAGGGCGTTATCCTCATGCCGAAGCGCCGCATAGCGCTGGAGGGGGGACGTCCCCTCAATGCGACGGGCACGCCACTGGCGTCCACCAGCCGGAACGTTCGCTAGGTTGGCCCAGAGCGCCCGCATCTCGTCCAATCTGGTCATTCGTCGTCAACCCGGAGCTCAACAGTGTTGAATCTGTAGCGGACGGAACGCGCTTTGTCCGAGTCAGGGAAGCTGATAACGACGCCGAAGATCGGGAAATCGAACCCGACGCCAGCCTTCTTTGGGGATAGAGGATAGATCAGTAGTAATCCTCGCCGCGGGTCCCGCCCGCGTGCCTCGCGTATCTCTGGGCCGTCGGGATTTGACTTGTGCTCCTTCTTTATCTTGTCACGTTTCCGATTTGTCGCATCGAGAGCCCAAGTAAACTCCTCCGGGGTCAGGTCCAATGCTTCGTCGCGAGGGCTGAGGAGCGTCCCGATGATGTAGCGATCGGAGCGCGGGCTGCTCCGAGGCTTGCGTTCGATCGTCGTGAAGGACCAGCCTTCAAAGGGCAGGACTTCGCCATCGCCGGCCAGGACGGCAACGGTCCATGTCGTAAGCTCCCCGATCGCGATTTGCTCCCGGATATACGTTGCGAGGCGATCGGCCACCAAGTCCCGCGCTTCCTCAGGGAAGGTCAAGCGACTCACAAATGACGCGACGGAAAGTCCGTCTACCCCGCTCCAGATGCGAGCCGATCCTGATGAACGTGCATTGGCTTTCGACGCAGAATTGGAGTCGCCCAATGAATTCAGGAACTGGATCACCTGGGTGGCGTTCGCAAGGTTTTCATCCCTGCCCGAAAAGAAGATCGTCTGGATCTTGCCCTCTCCGGCAAAGCTTACTTGGAATTCGCGCGAGTGCCGCATCTTGTTTGATGCGGTTACGGCCATGATCTCGTGCGACTTGATTCTCAGGCCATACTGCTCGGGTGTGGCCCCAAGGCGCGACATGGTATCGATGCGACTCCGCAGCTCCTCAGCAGCTCCGGCAACATGCCGGAACCAGAGCTGGAGGTCAGGGGTCACAAAAAGGCGGCAGAGATCGATGTATCCGGGTCTGTACCCAAACCAACGCCCCATCTGCATAAGGCTGTCGTACATTTTCGAGGGCCGCAGGAAGTAGCTGACGGTCAGCCCTTCCAGGGTAAGCCCACGCGAAAGCTTGTCCCCGCCTATTGCGATGACACTGAGCCCATTATCTTCATTGCCCTCGTAATCGATCGCCGTCGGCGATGCGCTGTTCACGACGAGAGGCTTGATCTTTTCGACAGCCTCCAGAAGACAAGCGTCCACGGCCTCCCACGTGGTATTGGGGAGAGACGCCCCGATCGCGTGCTGACGGATGGCGTCGCTTGTGGGTTCGAAATCGGCAGTCCAGAGGTCCCTCAACTCGGCGGTCAGACGATCTCTGCCGACGCCATAGCGAAGTACCCGCTTTGCCTCGGTCAACCATTCGTCCACTTGGTCATAAACGCGCTGGTGGACATCCTTGAAGCGCGACACGTGGATCAGCATCGAGCTGTGCTTCCGTGATTGCCCACGGGCGGCACGTGCCGCGCAGGCCACGACGAAGGTCTTCAGTGCCGTTTCGAGGGACGGCGGAAGGCGATCTTCGCCCTGATATCGTGGTTTGAACTCCTTCTTATGACTTGCCGGGATCCAGCCCTCTCCATCCTGGTCAAGGGATCGGATCAACGGAAGAGGATCGTCGACTTCACCATCCTCATCCGCGTCTATCCCGAAGACGACCCCGGGGCCAATATAATCGGATGGCGTAGGCAGATTCACGATGAAGCTACGCGGGAACAGATCCTCACCGTACTTTCGTGCGATCGCCTCATCATGGATCAGGATGTTCGCGAATGGCGTTGCCGTGTATCCGACATAGGCCGACCGATCGAACGCTTTCAGAAGACGGCGTATCTCACCATTGATCCTGCTCGGATCGTAATCCTCCGCCGGCACTCCATCCCCATCGAGCTCTGGATCTCCAGTATCAACCGAAGCCTGATCGGCTTCGTCGTCGATAACGAGCAGGGGGGCGCTAGAGGTATCCCCTCGAGGCGCCAGGATTTCGGTCACCCAGCTATTCAGGTTCCGCAGGATGCTGGCGTTCTTCTTGACCACCAAAAGGAGCGGTCGCTGCTGAACTCCGGTTCCTGTCTGATCCGCAATCGAGCGTCGGAAATCGGACGTTTTGGTGGTAAGGTACTCCGCATGACAGGATCCGTCGATCGCACCGACACCGATAGGCAAAGGCACTTGCCCGCGCTTAACCCGGGACGTGTCATAGCCTAGGAAGTCGCGATCAAGACGAGCTTGTGTCTGTCCCCGAAGGGCATTGTGCATTCCAGCAAGGACGATGATGAGCTTGTACCCTGCGTCCGCTGCCTTTGCGATCAGCCCGGCGTAGTTTGCGGTTTTCCCCGACTGGACATGGCCAACGACGAGCCCACGTCGATCCCATGGCCCCGGGCGTAGTGGATCCTCAAGAAGCTCCATTACGATATCAGTGGTCTCATCAATCGCCGTGACGGCAGCGCTTGGCCATCTCAGTTCCTGGTCGAGGAAATCACGATACCGCCTGAAGAAGCGGCGCCCCTGCTTCCGATCGCCAAAGTACCAATCCTGGTGTCCCGTCGGGTCTATGAGTGTTGTTGCTCTTCCGATCGTGACGGCCATCCGGGTTTCGATCTCTGAGACGATACGCTCCCTTGCCTCAGGGACTAGGCCGAGGGTCTGGAACGCTCTCAGCATCTCATCGACCACAGTTTCGATCTCCGACCGCTCATAGGGGCCGTTCGGCTGTCGGAGCCTCAGCATCTGCTGAGCGGCTGAAGTGACTATGTCTTCTCCGGAGGTCATGTTCGATTTCTCACTCGGAAATGGCGATCCAGTTTGGTCTTCAAGTCGGCGATGCGATCGAATGGGTCCATCCTCGATATCATCGGGACGGCTTCTTCGAATGGTATTCCTGCCTTGTGGAATGTCCTGACTATAGCCACGGCTTGGCCGATGAGTTCCGCCTCGTCAGCGGAAGCATCTTCAGCACCTGAGGGCGGTCCATGTTCAGTTACATCGAGCCATACCCGCTCGATCGGGACTGTCCGCTCGATAAGGCCGAGCAATGTATCAAGCATTTGGCCGTTCGCGCCTAAGCGCTTGCGAACGACATCGACGAGCTCATGATCACGCCTGATGAAGTATCTGCTGCCCATGTCGATTGATTTTACATCCCAGATCTTGGAAACCACCTGGGACTTCATACGTGGCCCATAGGCACCACGATGCACGAATACCTCCCGTGCGCGCTTACGCACGTCCTCAGCGATCCGCTGAAGTTCAGGGCGGACAGCATCAGGTGGGCGAGCCGTAGACTTGCGGACATCAATGCGCCAATCCTTGTCAGCAGCATTTGTGATGTCGACCCGTATCCTAGCGAGGCGGCTTGGCTCGTCTCGCGTCCAAGCCCTTCCACGTCCAAGACCAAGCCACCCCCCAGCGATCAGCAATCGCTTTGCACGATAGACGTAGAATCCTTGCTGCGCATTCCACCCCTCGGGTCCACCGCCTTTCTCAAAATCGCTATCGGTCTTGAAGCGATCCCTGTGCGGCAGGATGAATCCTTGGACCTTGATGAGCCCCCCGGGAGCCCGCAGTGGCTGTTCGGGTGAGGGAATGGTGGATTCATACGATCTCAGAAACGGATCCCAGCCCTTCAGAGGGGTGCCATTAAGGGAGATCACGATCCGTCGGGCGTCACCGTCAAGAAAACGCTGGAATACCATCTCAAGATGAAAATGAAGCAGTTCCAGGTCGCGAAGGAACGCCCCCCGACTGGGCTTATCCTCCTCGCGACCGAAATCAACCTTCTCCCAGAGAACAAGCGTGCCCGAAGCTCTGCTCTTCAACTTTTCTAGTGCGGGTGCAGGACCGGAATATTCGTTCTCCAGTATCTCCCATCGTCCGCCTGCACCATTAACATGGTCGACATCCCATGCCATGATATTACGTTGGTCTCCGGCCTTTGAGGCGACGGTCAGACGTCGACACTGGGACAGGGACGCAGTCTTAAGGCCAAGACCAAACCTTCCCAAGTCGCTACTGGCGCGGGCTGCCTGCGGTCCAGCCCCGCCGAAGCGGAGGGCCTCGATCATCTGATCCGATCCAATCCCTGCCCCATCATCGAGGATCGTCATGACCGGCTCACCCCGGTTCCAGTCGAAGTCTATTTCGATATGAACTGCGCCCGCCGATATGCTGTTATCCACCAAGTCAGCCACGGCTGTGTCCAAGGAGTATCCGACACCCCTCAGGGAGTTCATGAGTGCAGAAGCGGAAGGAGGTACGTCCCGGGCTGGCAAAGAAAAGGACTCGTAAACGGAAGGAGCGTGAAGCAGTCGCCACGACGATAGAAGCTAATCTTCTGGAAGACGAGATCCCCCCGCCTCGCAAGGACGTCATGTCCGTGGAAAAGCGGTCCGCCTTGATGTCGCGTATCCGCGGGAAGGATACCAAGCCGGAACTTGCGGTTGGCGCCATGCTGTCAGTGATGGGGCTCAGACCCGAGTCCCATCCTCGGGATCTGCCAGGCAGGCCAGACTTCGTTCTGCGCGATTTACGGCTGGCCATCTTTGTCGATGGTGATTTCTGGCACGGATGGCGCTTCCCGTCCTGGGAGCACAAACTTAGTCCGTTCTGGGCTGAGAAAATCGGAAAGAACCGAGCGCGCGATCGCCGGAACTTCGCGAAGCTGCGGAGGAGAGGATGGACCGTAGTCAGGGTCTGGGAGCATCAACTGAAGAAAAATCCGGAGCAGGTTGCTGACAGGATCAGAACCTTGGTCTCTGCCAACCAATGACGCGGCGAAAAAGAATTGGATATTTGGGCATCCCACCTGGCATTCCCCAGCAGGGATGATAGGGGTGGCCCATGGCTATCAGGATCTTGGATCTCTTCTGTGGAGCAGGCGGTTCGAGTGCCGGGGCTAAGATGGCCGGCGCCAGAATCGTTGGCGGCATCGACATGGACCCGATCGCGACCGCTACTTTTGCGGACAACTTTCGCCGCGCGGTCACCGAGACGAGGAGGCTCGACGAGAAAAGCCTTCCAGGGCGTCACTTGCTTGAGGGGTCAATTGATCTGCTACTTGCTTCCCCGGAATGTACGAATCATTCCCCTGCGAAGGGAGCCCGGGAGCGGGATGAGGCAAGCAAGAAGACGTCACACTATGTGATCTCCTTCGCGGAGCGTCTGAGACCTCGCTGGATCGTCCTGGAAAACGTTGTCCAGCTTCGGAATTGGCATGGGTATTCTCCCCTTATCGAAGGGCTAGAGGATCTTGGATACAAAATCCGCCCCCAGATCCTTGACGCGGCCGAATTCGGCGTCCCTCAGACGCGCCGGCGCCTCTTCGTTATGGCAGATCTCGATGGTATGCCCCCAGAGATACGGTCGAGGACCAAAAAGCGCCCTTTCGCAAGGGACATCGTTCGCCTGGATGGCACATGGGAGGCGAGACCACTGCGGAGCGCCAACAGAGCTAGCGCGACGTTAGAACGTGCCGAACGGGGAATCGCCGCACTTGGCCCAGGCGTCCCATTCCTCATTGTCTATTATGGATCTGACGGATCCGGTGGCTGGCAACCTCTCGACCGCCCACTCAGAACTCTTACGACCTTGGACAGGTTCGGCCTTGTGACTTGGGAAGGCCGAGAGCCAATGCTCCGCATGCTCCAGGTTCCAGAGTTGAAGGCGGCAATGGGCCTGCCTGAGGCATTTCGCCTTGAGTACGGCAGCCGGAGGGACAAGATCAGGTTGATCGGCAATGGGGTGGCGCCGCCAGTGATGCGCGCGGTCATCGAAGGGATGGCGGGCCAGCGCAAACAAGGGCGCAATTCTGTGAAGCTGTAGGAGGACGTGTACTTGGCATGGCCTGATGGGCCCAGCAACCTTCAGGGACGGAAGAATAAGCTTTCAGAGTGCGATCCAGCCTGTTGACCAATGAGCCATAAGACGTTGGTTGGACTAGGCTGAGCATGGTTTTTTCGCTTTGATGCTTGCATAGGAAACGTTCGAGGCACAGCCAGCTTGGCGAAGAAGCTCTCCCATACCGAATGCTTTGCTTACTTCGGAACAAAACCACACAATGTGCAGTGGAGTTGGTCCGCGAAAAGCCCAGACGGAAAGACGGTAGTCGTTACCCTTTGGCAGGACATGTTCGAAAGGCGGGATGGACGGTTCATATATGAGCGTCCAGGTTTTAATCCGAGTGAACCTGATACTCGCCCAGGCTTTCGAGAACTCATGAAGAACTTGGAATGGGCGCGTGACCACTGTGATGGTCGTTTCAGGGTCATCGTCGGCATCGCAAAGGATCGGAATGCACGTCCACGTGCGATCAAGGAGTGCTTTCCGTCGGACAAGCTCGTGATGAAGTTGACGCATCTCGATACATTGATCGGTGCCTTCACGGCCGAAGCAGCAACGGATTGATATACCCCGTCCCCAAAAGCCTTGCCTCTAGCTGTTAGTGATTACCAAAAACCTTTATCAAGCAGAGTCGCCAGTAGCCTTCCCTATAGACCGTGTCTATTGGCGATCCTCTTCTGCATCCGTCGACCCGGAGGAAGTGGACAGTACCGTCGTCTCGACATACTTCAGCAATTGGTGCAGGGGGCGCCTAAGCTGTTCGATCTTCTCCCATGAAACGTCGCCACCTTCGAAAATGGCCATCAAATTCTGATGGGGGATGAAGTATTGGCTCGGCGTCAATGATATAATTCCGCCATCGAAGAGATCTTTTTGCACGGTCCTTAGGTCGGAGCGCTTGAGCTCACCCCGGCGGGCGGGAAACCTGTTTGCCATAATGCGTAGCCATCGAGCCCACGCCCAAGCAAGGTTCAGCCCTCGGGTGACATTATCGAGACCCTCGGCGGCATCGAGTTTGGCTCGTACGGACACCAACTCCCTCTCCAACTGAACTCGGTCCCGCACGTTAATTTCCCGAAGAGCTCGTGCATGTGCTTGATCAGCCGAAACGTCCAGGAACCGGATCAGGAACAGGATAGAAGAATCTTCTCTCGAACCTATGGCTCTCGAAATCTCTTTGAAGCGCGTGACGCTACGCGCCTCATATGACGTATCGAACTGGTCGGTGCGCGGCGGCCGAACTCGATTGGCAATCTCTATGATGATCAATTTCGGCTTGGAAACCTCTTGTCCTGTCGGCCGGCCTTCAGACAGTTTCGCAACCAAGTCGAGCCTCATTCCCGGACGGATATCCAGATTGAGGGTAGAGGGCCTAACGTCTCGAGTTACCTCATAGCCGGCAGCGACATACTCTGAGATGATTGCATCTATCTGATCATTTTGGGTCACGATTATATCGCCTTCGAGTGATCCGGTGGATCCTGCACGCGCACGTAGATTGATGCCTGGGTATATTGCGCCTGCAAAAGGGCGCTGAACTCTCTGGAGGAGAGAGCGTTCCCGTGGAGAACGTTATGGAAGACGAGGTCGGTACGTTGACTTGTGATCCTCTCAACCTCCCGGTCATCCCAGAGAATTCTCGTCCCTGCCTTTCGTCGGGATACCCCATTTCGACCATCAAGTGCGTCGAGGATAGCCTTGAGAATGTTGTCGACGTCCTTCCGACGATCAAGCCGCCTGAAATATCGTACGGTGATCGAGGTGGGACCTGGGATCATTACCCCTCCTGAATGACCAAGGACGCTGGCGTCATAGACGCGTCGACGCCAAGCTCTATAGGGATGAGTCCCGTACCTGTTTACGGAGATTGGCGACCCGGCAACGATGAAATGGTGGAGCGTTTTCACTGGAGAACAGCATGTACTTATTGACGCCCCGTCCATCGTACTTTTCCGCAATCGCCGCAAGGGCCCATGTAGCGTGTTGGTCGCGCACAAGTACCCAGCAACGCGCACTGCGTTCCAAGTCAGTGCTGCAATCGCCTCGCTGACAGAGCAACATCGATCATTCTTCGCGACATGTGCAAGGATCCTCCCGGCCACACCCCGGCAATTACTTTCATCTCCGCCTCGTCCAGGGGACGACCCAACGCGGGTCTAATCCCTGCTCGGCGATGATGCGATGACTAAGGGTCGGAAAATGCTGATATTTCGGCTCGGGAAAGTGAATTATCCGGCAATGGCCCCGCAGTGGTCCCGAGAGGCCGTCAAGCTAATTAGCGGTATTAACCAACTGAGATGAGAAACATTACAGGGAGCCTGCACATGGGGATCGTGGAAGCGGCATGCTGTCTCCCGCTCCAGAAACGCAAGTAGTGCATCGTGCGCTCGTCGGTTATAGCGGGAGGTGTCGACCTTCTCGATCTCATCCAGAATCACGCCCGGCCCTGCGATCCGGTACCCGGTGATGAGGGCGACCGGAAGATACGGCTCGCCCGTGGTCCACCGACGGGGTGTCCCCGCGAAGGCCCTGCCAGACACCCCGCAGCACGGAATGACATCGTGCAGCACCTTGAGCACATTGACGAGGCGGCGTGCGAAGCGTGATTTTCTGGATACTGGCGAGCCAACAAGGATGCTCGGAGGGAAGTAGCCTGGGTCGCACTGTCCGAAGGCTCCATCACTCCGCGCTGTGGCTCCTTGCACAATCAAGAACTGCCTCCCGCCGCCCCGCCTGGAGGGCTTCCCATGGGCTGTCGCCGTCCAATGCACTGTCCGGTGTCAGGAACCATTCCAGTCGCATCCAGGAAGACCTGATCGGCATGACGGAGAGGATATTGCGCACGTGCAGGATTGTCGTCGGGTTTTTCAATTGAAACGCCGGGTAGACTGTACGGCCGTCCATGTCGACGGCGATCAGGTCGCCCCCTTCCGTGTACCGCCGCAACTCCGGAAGGCTCATGCCGAGCCAGTCGGCCACCAAGTCCTCTTCCAACACGCCGCCGGCCTTGCGGGTCAGCAACTGCTTGTACTCGGCAACGTCGCGATGCTGGATTGCATCGTCGCGGTAGTTCTGCCGCAGCAGCACCTTCGGTGGTGCCTCTCCGCTCAGGAATCGTACGATCGCCCGGCCGTGCCACAGGGCAGTGTCGACGGATGCTTCAAGGCGTTCCGGTCGAGGATGCCCCGACAGCGGCACGAACGCGTCGTCGGCGGCAAGCGCGGCGAGCCAGCCCAGTGCCGTCCAGGCGAGCGTGAGATCCGCCAGTGTCGGCTCCGGTGACGTCTCGGCGGATACCGCGAGGGCGGTTGCCGCATTGCAGGCAAGCGTGATCATGCTCGCGCGCTGCCCGAGGGCTGCCCGGTAGACGCTGCACCGCAGCTTCCCCTCATGGTCATCCTCGGGCAGCGCGAGCATCAGCAAGTAGATGCTCTGGGCTAGCTTCGCGCCAAAAACACTGGAAGCTTCCAAGTCGTTGAGCAGTTCCTGAAATGGGAGGAGCGCTTGGCGCTCTGGTGGCTCGAGCCGCTCAAGGCGGGCGATCTCGCCCTTGACCCAGGTAAGGACGTCCTCACGGATGCTGTCCTCGAAGAACGGCATGAGGCGCAGCAGCTCGTCGGCGGATGGGAGTGCCCGCCCAGCCAGGATGTGGCCCTGGCGGGTGTTGTAGGCACGGACTTCAGTCGTTCGGACCGTCATGGGCCATCCCTCCGCGGACGCATACGCAAGAAATCGACGAGCGCCTGCCCGTGGTGTCGTGCGGTGTGTGCCGGCGCGTCGCAGCGGATGGGTCTCGGTTGCCCCACCAGTGCAGGGTCACATGCCGCCACCTCGGCCAGCCAGCCCAGCGCCGTGGCGATCAGTTGATAGTCGGCTTCGGCCAGCGATCCGGCCTCGGCTGAAACCAAGGCAAGTGAGACTGCCGTGCTCGCAACGTCGACTTTGGCCTCCCTCACCCCGAGCGCCGCCCGGTAATAGCTGCACCGAAGCCACCCCTCGTGATAGGCCGTGGGGAACGCGAGCATCAGACGATCAACGATTGGACGCAAATCCCACTGGGTTGAGGCTCGACTGCTTGCCACCTGTCGCAAGTGCCGGGCGTGATGGATGATCGACGCTTCGCAGTCATTCCAGTCGTCGGATTTGTATCCGTCACGTTCGATGCCACCCAGCAAGCGCCCGGCGTAGTGGCGCATGTCCTCGTGGAGGCTACCATTGAAGAACGGCATTCCGCGCATGAGCTCGACAGCCTCGGGCCATGCCCTTCCTACGAGAATGTCCCTCATGCGTTGCGGAGGATCGTTCGCTTGCGGCGGAATGGAAGCCGGATGTCGTACGAGGCTATCGGCTTCCACGCGTGCCGCTTGGCGATCGGCACCCATGCCGGCATCCAGATCAGCCGACCCGCTGGGCGTCCGTCGGCTTTCCTCATCGGTCGGGAGTAGATGTGACCGGAGCCGGCTAAGATACACCCGGCAGCGGCGGTGATCGGTGAGCTCCCAAGGCGGTAGGGCATCCACCACTTGGAGAACGAGCCCGACCAAGCGCTCGTCAGTCGTGCGGGGATCCCTCGCGCCATCCCGCAACGAACGGAGGGCAACGAGGTATCGTGGACGGTTCCAGGTTGGGTCCGGCTCCTCCGCCTTTCGCCGCAACATGCGCTCCACCCAGATGCACATATCGGCGCGGATGCTGTCCCAGTAGAAAGGAAATCCGGCTTCGAGTTCCGAGGCTTTTGGGAGCCTTCGCCCCGCCCGAATGTCCCTAATGATTCTGCCGTTCATGGAGCCTCCCTTACGACACCCAAGGCCTGTTCCCCGTAAACTGCCCCCTCAGGCCCACTGGGACGCTGCGAGCATGACAGTGTCCGAGCGCATGGATAGGCCTCGGACATGATCCAGATGCCGGACGTGCGGCTCACGCATTCGGTCCCGGGGATCAGCAAATGCTCCGAAGCCGCGCCGACCAAGCAGGCTATCGGGAACCGCGCCTTGCTCCAGAAGTCCATGACCGGGCCATGCATTTTGTCCCCCATACGCGCTGTGACCGAGGTCAGTGCCTCACGTCCCTGCTCGCCAGAATGACCTCGATCACCCTTCGCAGCTTGCGCAATGAACCGCCCGGCCATGCCTTCATCACGGCTTCGATTTCGATCCCGTCCAGCGAGCTGCCCCAGCGGCAATCCAGTCCTTGCTCGGCCAGGATGTCGGACATGACTTGGCGGGCGAGGATCGGGAGGTGCTCGCGGCCGGGCTCGGGAAACGGGACCACTCGGCAGCGGTCCCGGAGCGGGGCCGAAAGCCCCTCGAGGGAGTTAGCTGTCATCAGCCATGTGACATAGGAAAGGTCACATGGCGCCTGGACATAGGGATCGTGAAAGCGGGACGCTGTCTCCCGCTCCAGGAACGCCAGAAGTGCGTCATGGACCTGACCGTTGTGGCGGGAGGTCCCGACCTTCTCGATCTCGTCCAGGATCGCACCTGGTCCTGCCGCCTTGTAGCGGGTGATGAGGGCCATCGGGAGGGAGGGTTCGCCGGTCGACCATCGACGGGGAGTGCCGGCGAAGGAGCCATCGGAAACCCCACCGCATGGAATTAGGTCGTGAGGCAGATTGAGAACCTTCAGGAGGCGTGTCGCGAAGCGGGACTTGCCGCATCCAGGAGAGCCGACAAGGATAGTTGGGCGGATCTGGACATGTGAGCGGACCGCGACGTCCCGAAGGACATCGTCGATCACGTCTGCCGCATACGGGAACTCCGCCCTCAACGCTGCGCGAGCAGCTTGGAGATCAGGCATCGGGACCAGCGGCAAGGCCCTTCCGGTGAGCCCCTCGAGTTCCTTCGCGACCTTCTTCCCTTCCCCCGTATTCGCATTGCCGACGTGGCTGAAAATGACCACTGATGTCGACATAGCGACTCCCGGGGACCCCATCGGGATCGAGTCGCTCGGGGTGTTTGCGGTTTCGCTCGCCGCCAGCTTTCCGCGTGCCGTCTCCTCGTCAGCGATGGCGGTGAGCAGTGCCTCGTGAGCTTGTTGTTCCACAAACTCGACGAGCAATCCCCCGTAGTGGTCAACCATTATCGCTGCCTCGGCCCGGGATGTTACTCGGACCTCACGCCCGAGATAGGCGTATTCAGGATCGGACGTTGCGAAGAAGAGCCAACCCAGTGCGGCCTTGACCATTTTCAGGGCCGTCGCCGGCTCCCTCGAGTATGACTGCATCGCAAGAGCCATGAGGACGGCATCGCGAGCAAGTGCGAGCGCAGCGCGATGATCGCTAAGGTGCGCGAGATAGATCCGGCACCGCAGTCGCCAGGACTGGACACCATCCGGAAGACGGGGCGCAGCCTCCTCAAGGCTATCCGTGAGTGCCCTGACCTCATCTGCGCTTGGACTGACGGTGAGTTGCTCCAGGCAGTTGAGGACTGCGGCGAAGTGGACGTGATTTGCCCTCTTCCGCAACCGAGGCATCAGCCGCTCGGCAAAAGCCTGCATGTCCTGCCGGATGTCGCCAGCAAGGAACGGCATCCCCTCGAGGAGTTCTTGCTCCGTCGGCAGGTGAAGGCCTGCTAAGGCGGCTTTCCGTCTCCGCTCGAAATGCTTTCGATCACGATCTGGACTGCGGCCAGGATCTTGGGGTGGCATGTCTGCTGGCATAAGAAATCCTGCTGATCACGACGGCCTGATAGGGCCCAGCGGACTTCCGAGGCGGTACCAGCCCGCGAGGCCCCTTACCCAACCTTGCTGTTCAGCGAAGATCCAAAGATCCGGCATCTCCCTGAGGGTTTCGCCCTTTGGAAGGAACAGATCGTCAGTCGAGTCGGCCATGATCCTTAGGGATGGCGTGTCTTTGATCTCGATGCTCCAATTGTTGAGGATAGGAGCCTCAATCAGTTCCTGGGCAGTGGGTCCATGCCCATCCTGAATTGCTCGGAGAACTGCGCTGAGGTGTTCGAGCCCGTCGATCAGCCGGGCGACGGCGTCCCGGCCCAGGATCCGATCCTTGAGGATTACGAACATCAAGTCCCTCCTATGGTCTGAAGCGGCATCTGCCGACAAAGATGTGCGGGACGGCTGGGGACAGCCGTGCCGTGTGCTCACTCGTCGGGACGATGAACCAGGGCTTCGTGCGCTGAGACGAGTGGCTCCCAGCGGAGCGGGCGCACCCGTCCACCCAATGTTTTACTCTTGGAGCTTCTCCGGCTGCCCGAGACGGTACCAACGCTCAAGCGTCAGCACCCAGCTACGCGGCTCGGCAAGGACCCAGAGGTCCGTCGAACAGAAGCCGAGATACTTCTCCGGCAGGTTGCTCGCCACACGCCCAAACAGGGCTTTTGCGGGTACGAATTCCGTGGCCCAGTTTTCAATGACCGGGGCGTTGGTGAGGTCGTCCTCGGTCGGACCGGCGCCTGCGTGGATTGCCCTCAGGTTCGCGGCGAGACGCTCGAGGCGATCGGCTGTCAGAAGCATTTGATCAGCGTCGGTGAATTCATTGCCCTCGAGTTCGAACATTCGAAGTCTCCTATTCGACAGGATTGCTCTGAACGCGGAGCGATCTCCGTCCGTCACACGTTGGATGTGCGCTCGTCAGACCTGCTCAAGGACGATCTGCAAACTTGCCGGCTCCATTCCGCATCGGCAGCAGGATTCGGGCCTTGATGGCGGCCAGCATGTGCATGGTCGTACGAATCCTTTTGCAGAGCATGCTAACGATGACGGGCAAGCACTCAGGCCCTCTCTGGACAAGGAGCCGGATCTGAATGGCTACAAGCCCCGGGTCGTCGGCTGGGATCAAATCGATGTCAAACGGCACTTGCCGGACGTTGTCCAGGGATGGAGCACGCCCGGGAGGGAGAACCTGGAAATGGAGAGGGTGAAGTCCCAACTCGCCTGCCCCAGCCGCGAGCAGGACGCTTGAGGCGGTTCGCGATCCACCTCCTTTTGAACCTCCAAGTGCCAGCACGTCCATCTTGTCCTCCCGCTCCGAAGTGGAGAGACCTTCTGATTCGCTGAAGGTTAACCCGACCCAAGGATTGGATCTATCGAAATGAACGGTAAAGTGACAAAAAAGTTCACATCGAATGACATTATTGTCATATGGCTACGCAATTGTTGACAAGCTGGTATTCCTAGCGCGTGCGTGCAAATTCGCGCCATGGAACTCTTTCCCGACCTTCTGAGAGCCGCTCGCCTGACGCTTGGGCTGACGCAGGGCGAGTTGGCCGAAGCCGCAGGAATCAGCACTCGCTCTCTGATGAGGTTTGAACTCGGTCGGGAGGACATGACGATACGTACCCACAAGGCCATTAGGCAGGCGCTTGAAGCGCGGGGCGTCGTCTTCCTGAAGGAGGAAGGCGGGCTCGGTCCTGGATTCCGAATTCCGCCCAATCATCCGCGCGTGCCTCGGCGCTCGCGGAGCAGGGGGAGGCCATAGAGGAGATCGATAGGCTTGCTGAGATTCTGATCGGTGATGATACCCACTACCATCAGAAGGTCCATTCCATACCGATGCCCGACACGGGACATGACGGCGAATAGATACGGAAAGATACGAGCCCAAACTGCACGGAGCGAATGGTCTCAGGCAATCGGCAGTTGCCCCAAAGTCCGGTTATCGCTGCATCACCGACATTCGGCGTACTTCCGGAATGTGCCAGAACGAGACGTTCCGGGTTATCGCTCACGACCGCGGCAACTTCGAGAAATGCTCTCGCAGCCCTCACCCCGTCCAGATTGTACGATAGAAAGAGGATTGGTCGGAGGGTGGACGCATGTTGAAGCCGTTCACGACAGAACGCCTGGCAATCCGTCAGTTGCAGGTCCAGGACGCCCCCGAACTGGCGAGGATCAGCGATGTCCCGGCTGTGAGCCAATGGATGGCTTTCATGGAGGGCGGCTTCCCGCTGGAGAAAGCGCAGGCCCTCATCGCCAGTCAGAACGACACCAAGGAATACTTCTTTGCGGTGCGGCTCCCCGATGGGGCGCTGATTGGGGCCATGGGGGGCATCGATCACCCGGATGGATCCATCGAGGTCGGCTACTGGTTCGGGGTCGACCACCAGGGCAAGAGTTATGCGTCGGAGGCCCTCCGGGGAACGCTCGATCAGATTGCCGCTGATCCTGCGCTGGGACCTCGTCCCATCTTTGCCGAATGTCGACCTGACAATGCCGCCTCCATCCGGCTGCTGACCAAGACCGGCTTCTACGCAACAGGTCGTCCAGGTCCTCGGCCCAATCAGATCGAGTTCAGGCTTGCATGATGATGCCCACGCTCACGGGTCGATTAACCAATGGATATTCCTGACCTGCCGCCTGACATCAGCTTTGAACGCCTTCCCCATACCCCTGAGGCGAGGGACTTCGCGTTCGAGGTCAAACGGGCGGCCATGGGCCCTCACATCATGGTGCGATGGGGATGGGATGAGGCCTTCCAGCGGAGCTTCCATGAGCAGCGGTTCAGAGACACGCCACTCTCCCAGATCGTGCATAATGGGCAGGCCGTCGGCACCATCGCCCTCAGGGCTCTTGTCGACCATCTGCGTCTCGATGAGTTCTACCTGCTCCCAGCCAATCAGGGGCAGGGTTTGGGGACGAGGATCCTGAGGCACTGTGCTGCTATCGCAGACGCTCGCGGAATGCCGCTCCGGCTTCGATACCTCAAGTGGAACCCGGTGGGATCGCTGTACCGGCGCCATGGGTTCAGGGAGATCGACGAGACCGAAATCCACTTCATCATGGAGCGGGTGAACCCATCCGTCTAAGCTGGCAGCCCGGCCAATCGCAGTCCTTCCCGCAGGAGCCCCTCGTCCTCGGGGCGCCGGAGGTATGAGGTGTCGACGAACCAGTCGACATATTCGGGCGGTCCCGCATTCGGATCGCCGCGCCACGCGTCCCTGACACTTTCCAGGAACCACCCGGCGCATCTCTGAGCCAGCTCCGCTTGCCCCAGCAGGCCAAACGCTGCACTCAGCAGCAGCATGTCCCGGCGGTGCCAAGTGGGCTCGCCCGTCATCCGGTATCGAAGCCGAGAAACGACGTCCTCGTAGCGCCGCAGCAAGAACAGCGTCCTGGCCTCGTAGAAGTTGTACCACTGCGGATACCGCGGGTTCAGGCGCCGGGCGAGCTCGGCGGCCGCCAAGCCCTTCGCGGGGTTCCCCAAGCACGCTTGGGCCCAAGCCCAGAAGATCTGGATCGTCGCGTCGTTCGGGTTCATGGACTGCGCAAGATCGAGGTGACGCTCGGCCCGGTCGAACTCACGCCAGGTCAGGAACACGTAGCCGGCCGTCGATTGCACCCGCGGTTCAGTTGGATCGACGGTCAGGGCCTGCTCGGCGAGCCGACGCGCCTCGATCCGGTTCGGATCCCGCTCCCGCGGCAGTCCGACGCCATCAAAGGCGGCCTGGGTGAGGTAGAGGAACGCAAGGCCCGTGTACGCCCTGGCGAAGGTGGGGTCGAGGTCGCGGGCACGCTCGAAGAACGCCCGCGCCCGGGCCTGGCCATCGTCTGTGAACACGTCGCTGAGGCGATGCCCTTGCAGGAAGAGATCGTAGGCGCGCATGTCCTGCGGCGGACGGCGGCGCGCCACCGCCTCGGTCTCGTCCTCGATGCGGCGCGCAACAGTCGCGACCACCCCCCGTGCGATCTCGTCCTGGATGGCGAACACGTCCTCGAACGAGCGGTCATACCGTTCGGCCCAGAGATGGGCGCCTGAGGCGGCATTGATCAACTGCGCAGTAATCCGGACCCGGTCGCCGGCCCGGCGCACGCTGCCCTCGACGACGTAGTCGGCATTGAGCACCCCCCCGACCTCCCGCACATCAACATCCTTGCCTCGAAACGAGAACGACGAGTTGCGGGCGATGACGAGAAGGTCCCGGAAGCGCGCCAGCTCGGTGATGATGTCCTCGGTGATGCCATCGCTGAAGTAGACCTGGTCCGGATCGCCGCCCATGTTGGTGAAGGGCAACACCGCCACGGCGGGCCGGTCGGCGCGGAGGATTTCCTTGCCGGAGGGAGTACGGGCCGGAGCTCCCTGCCCTTGGGTGGCTTTGACGGCGAAAGCCCGGACGGGTTCGTCGATGTTCTTGACGCGCTGCGGTCCGAGATCCTCGAAGATAACGGGCAGGGCCTTGCGCACGTACTCCTGGGCGGTTGCCGACAGGCAGATGCCGCCGGGCCGGGACAGCGTCTGAAGCCGGGCGGCGATGTTGACCCCATCGCCAAGCAGATCGCCGCCCTTCACCATCACGTCGCCCACATGCACCCCGATCCGGAAGTGCAGGCGCCGGGTGTCCGGCAGCTTGTCATTGGCGGACGCGAGCGCCTCCTGTGCTCTCAGCGCGCAGGTCACGGCATCGACGGCACTGGGAAACTCGGCCAGCACGCTGTCTCCCGCCGTGTTGGCGATCCGCCCCCGGTGTTCGGCAATGAAGCCATCGAGGATGGCGCGATGGGATGTCAGCGTCTCAAAGGTCGCAGCCTCATCCTCTCCCATGAGGCGGGAGTAGGCTTCCACGTCTGCCGCGAAGAGGGCGGCTAGCCGACGCTCCATAACCGAGACCTCCAGTCCGTTGAGTCGCTTTGCGGCTATCGGCCCACGAGACCGGTGGCTTCCATTCCGGCTGTGTGGCCGGGCCACATGAGCACACCCATTGTGCATCCAGAACCGAAAGCACGCCATCCCCGCTGCGGCCCCGGGACGCTTACCCGGATGGACCAGGGCACGGATGTGCGTGCCATGCCAAGATCGGCAGCATGCGCCCCACAGATGGAACCAACTCGGCTGCAATGTCGCCTCAGGGTCAGGCAGTGAAGTCAATTCACTTTTTGGAACGTCCGGTTAGGTGAGGATTGCTGCCCTTGGGCTAGCGTCCCAGGTGTGCCAGATCCGGACCTTCATAGGATCAGCCAGAGCGAAGGTGCGGGCTTAACAGTCTGAGTGCTTCTGCTGGAGCCCAACAATCCAGAGGCACCGTGTGAGGCCAACTTCCTGACCAGCCCGGCAACGAGGTATTGCGCTTCAAGGCCTGTGCCTGACCTTTACCCTCGTTGGGGGCACCGTTCCTTGGACCGCCGTTACAGCCAGGAGGCGATCCTCCCGAGCGGCTTCTTGACTCCCCCATGAACGGGTACCGTGCAGTCCTCCGCCGGGTAGCCGACGACCAGAAGAATGTAAGGCTTTTCGGTCTCCGGGCGGTGGCAGATCTCGTTGAGGAAGCCCATCGGACTGGGAGTGTGGGTCAGTGTGACCAAGCCTGCCTGATGGAGTGCTGCGATCAGGAAGCCTGTGGCGATCCCCACCGACTCCGGCACGTAGTAGTTCTTGACCTTGCGTCCGTCAGGTCCCTCGCTTGACCGTTGCCCGAAGATGGCGATCAGCACGGGAGCCGTCTCGACGAAGGGCTTGTTCGCATCCGTGCCTAGCGGCGCCAGGGCATCGAGCCACTCCTGAGGCGCACGGCCGTTGTAGAACTCGCGCTCCTCGGCCTCGGCCTCCTCCCGGATGCGCCTTTTCATGCTCGGATCGGTGAGCACGGCAAAGTGCCAGGGCTGGAGGTTGGCGCCTGACGGCGCTGTGCCGGCAGCCAGCAGAGCATACTCGATCACCTCCCGCGGCACGGGCCTGTCGGAGAAGTCCCGCACCGTCCTCCTGCGCTTGATGTCCTCGTAGAAGACCCGTGCCCGCTCGATCATCTCCTCCGGAGGGTAGGCGCGATACGCGCCCAGAGGCTCAAGGACCAGTCGTGTCATGCAACTCTCCAGGCGACCTTCATGTGACCCGCTCAACTACGGAGCGCAGGCTAAGGCCCTGCACAACGATTGTGAAGACGACCACGGCATAGGTTGCAGCCAGCAAAGCAGGCTTTTCGGCAACGTCCGGCAGGGAGAGGGCTAGCGCGATGGAGATCCCGCCGCGCAAGCCGCCCCAGGTCAAAACCGGGATCGTCCCGGGCGCAAACTTTTGCCGCGTTCGCAGCACCATGACCGGAAGCGCCACGGCCAGGAAGCGAGCGAGGAGCGCAAGGGGAATGCTGGCGAGGCTGAGCCAGGCAAATGCAGGGTCGAAGCCAAGGACCAGAACCTCAAGCCCGATCAGCAGAAACAGCACGGAGTTCAGGATCTCGTCCACGAGTTGCCAGAAGCCAAAGACATAGCGCTGGGTCAGATCGCTCATCGCATCCTGCGGGCCGCGGTTGCCGATGAGAATCCCGGCTACGACGACCGCGATCGGACCGCTCATGTGAAACTTGGCTGCCGCCGCATAGGTGCCGGCGGCGACCGCCAGGGATATCAGGGTTTCCAGAGGATAGTTGTCGATCACGCGCATCGACCGATAGGCGACATATCCCGTTGCAAACCCGAGGGCCGCGCCACCAAGCGCTTCAACGAAGAAGAGCTCGGCGATATGCCCGGGGCTGGCACCGCCCCCACCAGCCCCAGACGCAATGGCAAGCAGAACTGTGAAGACCACCACGCCGACCCCGTCGTTGAACAGGGATTCGCCCGACATGTCGGCCTCGAGTGTCTCCGGCACCTTCACGGACTTGAGCGTACTGAGAACAGCGACAGGGTCGGTGGGACTGATCAGGGCGCCGAATACGAGCGCCCAGGGAAGGGGCAGCGGAACCCCGAGGACATCGGAGATCCACCACAAGCCAACACCGATGACCGCGATTGAGATCGCCACGCCGGCTGTTGCCATGACCCCGATGGGCCAGGCGCGCCGCCTCAGCAGCGAGAGATCGACATGAAGAGCGCCTGCAAACAACAGAAAGGCCAGGAGGCCGTTGAGTACGGTGGCCCTGAAGTCGACCTGGCGCAAAAGGACCGCCAGGTCCTCGTAGAGGTGCACCTCCGGCCGGGCGATCTCGATCCCGATCAGGAACAGGGAGGCGGCAAGCCCCATGACTAGCAGGCCGATGGTATGAGGCAGCCGTATGACGACATGGTTGAACCAGCCGAAGGTGGCGGTCAGCACGAGCAGGACGGCAATGAGGTCAAAGACGGAAAGCACTTTCCGCTTCTCCTAGTTCGAGGAGAGGTCGGGAGTCTGAACCCGCGTCTGGAGGTCCCGGCGCAGAGCGGCGATCTCGGCCCGCAGAGCGGCAATCTCCTTTGTCCCTGCTACCTCTCCCTCCTCGGAGGCCGCGTCACGTCCGACAAAGAAGGATGCGAAGCTCGCGGTGATGTAGCCGAACACGGCAAAGCCGTAGACCGCGAGCAGAAAGCACAGGATGCGCCCTTCCGGGGTCTTTGGCCAGAACTCGGAACCCATGGTGGCGAGCAGCATCCCGGTCCACCAGAGGGCATCGGCATAGCTGTCGAAACCGCCATCCACTTGGGAGACCGGCTCGAACGCGAGCATGCCACCGGCTCCGAGCAGGGCAACCAGCACGGTCAAGCCTGTGACATAGCCGAGACCGCGGCGGCTCAAGCTGGCACGAAGGGCATTCATGCCCCGGTTTGCCGTTCCCACGATGCGGACGAGCCGGAGGCCCCGAGCGGCACGGGCGACCCGCACAATGCGGAACGCCCGGAGAAGCCGAAACGCCGGAACGATCAAGGCAATGACCGTAATCCAGTTCCGGCTGAGAAAGGCTAGTTTCCTGGGAGCGAGTGCCAACCTGACCGCAAATTCGACCAAGAAGGCGATCCAGATCGCGGTGCCGAAGGTCTCCAGAGCGTCGAAGGATCCCCAGACCAACTCCACCACCACGAGCACGAGCCACAGGAAGCTGAGCACCAGCATGGGAGTCTGCAACCATGCATCAAGCTCCTCCAGGGCGTTCCAGCGCTCATCAGGGCTTCCGTCAGGCACATGGCCTTGAGGCTCGTCTCTCATCGGCAGTCTCCCGGAGGTTTGCCGGGGACAACCACTCTCATCGCTGTACAGGTCCAAGGACTGAACCGCCACCTCAACCAAAAACGCTCAGGTCGTGCGGTTGTGGGACGAAGGGCATCGGGAGCGCCCGCGAGCGTGGGCTGACGTTGCCATGATGGATCCCGTGCAGCCGTTTGAGGTTGACCGTTCATGGATCGTCTCCGGAATGTCATCGTCCTCCTGCGCGGTCAGCTCTGGATCATCCCCCTGGTCCTCAGCGCCCTGGCGCTGAGCTTGGCCTACTGGGTCCTCACGTCAGGAGCCTCGTTTCTCGAGGTCCGGGATGTCGGGGGACTCTGGTGGCTGTACGGCGGCGACGCCAGCAGCGCGCGGGATCTCATGTCGAGCCTGCTCTCAGGGCTGATGACGATGACCTCGCTTGTCGTCTCGGTCACCTTCGTGATCCTGACCCTCGCGGCCAACCAGCTTGGCCCCCGCCTGATCTCGACCTTCATGGGCGACCGGCAGATCCAGACGGTGCTGGGGCTCTTCCTCGGCACCATCCTCTACGTCCTGGTCGTGCTGCGCAGCCTCGACGAGACCCTTGGGGTCGAAGGGGTACCGCACGTTGCGGTGACGATTGGCAGTGCCCTGACGGTCATCTGCCTGTTTGCCCTGCTGTTCTACGTGCACAAGATAGCCCGTGCGATCATCGCCGACAGCATCGTCGCGCGGGTGGCCGGTGACCTGCACAACGACATCCGCAGCATGCTGTCATCCGAGCCTAACGAGACGGAGCGTGCGATCCCGGACCTGACGAGGCCCAGGGCTGGGGCCGTCTCATTGGACCGAAGCGGCTACATCCAGGTGATTGACTACGACAGGCTTGTCACGCTGGCCTGCCGCGCGGACGCGGTTTTTGCGGTGAAGGTGCGCGCCGGCCACTTCGTCCTGAAGAACGGCGAGCATGTGGTCGTCCATGCAGGGCGCCCACTTGATGAAGAAGCCGTGCAGGGCATCAGGGCCGCCTTCGTGATCGGCGGGGAGCGCAGCTCGGCCCAGGATCTCGAGTTCGGCCTGCGCCAGCTCGTGGAGATTGCCCTGAGGGCCCTGTCCCCCGGCATCAACGACCCCTACACCGCCATTGCCGTGATTGACCGGCTCGGCGCCGCGCTGGAGGAGATCTTCACGCGCTCGCTCCAGCAGGCTGTCTGGCGCGACAAGGAGGGCAAGCTGCGGGTGATTGCTCAGCGGTCCGACGTGCAGGGTCTTGCCGACGCTGCCTTCGATGCCATCCGGCAGGCCGGACCGGAAATCCCTGCCGTGCTGATCCGCATGGCGGACGTCCTGGGCCAGCTCGCGCCCGTTCTCCACGCCGAGGAAGCGCGGGAGGCGGTGTCCCGACAGCTCAGCAAGCTGGCAGAGACGACCACGGAGGCGCATCTCGCCCCCAGCGATCGCACGGCAGTTCTGCGCCGGATCGAGCAGGCCCGGGTTGCCACCGTGCCCCGTCCCAAGGAAGGAAGCATCCATGTTCTTTGACTCCTGGACCGGATTGGGACGTGTGCTCCTGGTCGGGACATTGGCCTATGTGGCCCTGGTTGCCATCCTGCGCATTTCGGGCAAGCGCACGCTCACGAAGCTCAATGCGTTTGACCTGGTGGTCACGGTTGCGCTCGGCTCCACCCTTGCCACGGTCCTGCTGAGCAAGGACGTGGCACTGGCCGAGGGTGTTCTGGCGATGGTGCTGCTGGTGTTTCTCCAGTTCATGATCACTTGGCTTTCGGTCCGGTCAGCCGGGTTCCGGGATCTGGTGAAGAGCGAGCCCACGCTGATCATGCACCAGGGCGAGTTTCTCGATGGGGCCATGCGGGCGCAGCGAATGACGCGCGACGAGGTGATGGCGGCGCTACGTTCCAATGGGGTGATGGACGCCAGTCAGGCAGCCGCCGTTGTGCTGGAGACGGACGGCACCATCGCTGTTATCAAGGGCACGGATCATGAAGCGGCCAAGCCTACCCTGGCGAGCGTGCGGCAGCCATAACCTGCTCGGAGCGGGTTGGCGCCTGCCGATAAGGGGTGCCTCAATAGCCCGCGATAGCAACACCCCTTCGTCCCTACCCCTCTGATGCCACTTCCTTGGGAGGATCTCCGCCGGAACACCGGTCGCCTGGCACACGTTCCGCCAGTCAGCGAATGTGCTGAGCCAGGAGCCTACATGATAGAGACCGATGCAAGCATCACGCTGGAGCGGATCGAGGGCTTCATCACGGGCTTCTGGTGGATCCTGCCCAACCTCGGCATTGCCCTGGTGGTCTTCCTGATCTTTCTGGCGATTGCCTGGGCAGTCCGCAGTGCCGTGTTCCAGGTCTTCAGCCGCCGGCGGCGCCCGGATCTCGCCGTCCTTCTCGCCGGCTTCGCGCGGTGGTCGATCATCGTGCTCGGCCTTCTGGTCGTTGCGACCATCGTGTTCCCGTCGGTCAAGCCCGCCGACGTCCTGGCCACCCTGGGTGTCGGCTCCATCGCCATCGGCTTTGCGTTCAAGGACATCCTGCAAAACTGGCTTGCCGGCCTTCTGCTGCTCCTGCGGCAGCCCTTTCGCCAGGGTGATCAGGTTGTGGTGGGACCGCATGAGGGGACGGTCGAGCGCATCGAGGCTCGGGCGACCCTGATCAGGACCTATGACGGACGTCGGGTGATCATCCCCAACAGCAGCGTCTACACCGAGTCCGTCACCGTCAACACGGCCTTCGAGCAGCGCCGGAGCGAGTACGACGTCGGGATCGGGTACGGTGACGATGTGGGGAAAGCCTGTGAGGTGATCCGCGGCGCACTGAACGGAGTGCCGGGCGTCGCCGATGAACCCGCGCCGGAAGCCATCCCGTGGGAGCTGGCCGGGTCCAGCGTCAACATCAAGGTTCGCTGGTGGACCCGGCCGCAACGTGCCGAGGTGGTGCATGTGCGCGGACGCGTGATCCAGGCCGTCCAGCAGGCGCTGGGTGATGCGGGCATCGACCTGCCGTTCCCGACCAACGTGGTGCTCCTGCACGATCAGACCGAGGAGGCCGATGGGGACCGCACGCGCCAGCGCGAGGGATGGCCCGCGGGCGACAGACCGCCTGCTCCACGTCACCTGAACGAGGTCACCGTTGATGGTGCGGGAGAGCCCGAGCGGCAGGACGACGCGACGCGGACGGACCGCCGGCGCCACTGACCGAGACGGAATCCAGCCCATGTCGGGCAGCCACTGCCTTCAGGCGAGAACCTGACGGACAAATCGTAACGCTTGGGGCACCAGTCTCGGGCCGCTGATTGGGGTAGGTTCCGCTAACTGGCCCGTTCGATCGCTAAACCGCGGCAGGACTCACCAACAACGCTGCACCGAAAGTCAGGCTAGGGCGTTGGTGTCCACGAGTGCCTTTCTACTCATGAGAGACCCGATCCGGTGGCCACAGCCAAGGCAATCGTCTCCGTTCATCCTCCACTCCGCGCCGAAATGCACGGAGGCGGTGAATGATGCATGTTGTTCGTCGGGGACAGGGGCGGCCCCTGCTCCTCGTTCATGGCCTGGGAGGTAGCTGGCGGTCCTGGAGCACCATCCTTCTCGCCCTTGCTCAAGAGCGTGAGGTGATCGCCATCGATCTGCCCGGTCACGGCGACACGCCCGCCGGAGCCGGTAGCGGCAACTTCACGAGCCTTGCCGATAGTGTTGATGCCTTCATCGCCGAACAGGGGCTTTCGGGAGTCGATGCCGCCGGGAGTTCGATGGGAGCGCGGCTTGTGCTAGAGTTAGCTCGTCGGGGGAGTGTTGGCGCGGTCGTTGCCCTCGATCCGGGAGGGTTTTGGCGCGGATGGGAGCGAACGTTCTTTCGCACAACCATCGGAGCATCCATTCGGTTGGTCCGTGGTCTTGAGCCTACCCTGCCCGCGCTATCGCGCAATGTCGCGGCGCGGACGGCTCTCCTGGCGCAACTCTCTGCACGACCGTGGGCCCTTGCTCCGGAGCTTGTCGCGACCGAGTTGAAGAGCTATGCCGCGACGCCCACCTTCGACGCTCTGGTTCAAGACTTGGCCCAGGGGCCGGAGCAGCAAGGACCAGCCGCACCCGGTTCCGGTCCGGTGATGATCGGCTGGGGCCGGCAGGATCGCCTGTGTCTGCCGCGCCAAGCAGCCCGTGCGCAGGAGGCGTTCCCGACGGCCAAACTTCATTGGTTCGACAAGTGTGGCCATTTCCCCATGTGGGATCAGCCAGAAGAGACAATACGGCTCATTCTCGAAAGCGCAGGCGGCACTCACGAGAGACCCACTGGAAGTACTTGAACAGTCGCATTGGACCTGAGGCAAGCAGCATTTCTCGGGTGCCGGGTGTCAGATTTCAATGACTGACATTCGTGTGGCAGCAACCCCTCCATTAATCGCCGGGCCCCGCAGGCAGAGCCGCTGCCCGGTTCCAACCAAACCTGAGAGCTGGGCCACCAAGGTAGATCAACAACCGCCGCAAATCCCGAATGAGTGTCGCAGGTCTATTTATTCAGTGGTCCGATCCGGATCACCAAGTTGTCCCAGCGGTCCGGCAACGAATTCAACCGGGGCCAGTTATCTGTCCAAGTGTTCTGACACGTTGCAGGCCTTTCGAGCACAACCTCGTCGAGGTCATCCAGGCAGCCGGAAACCGAACACAAGGATATTCTCATGAGCGCTCGGCACTGCATTTACGGCTCCGTTGCCCTGGCACTTCTCGGCTCCAGCCCCGTTTGGGCACAACCTTCCGCCCCTTGTGGCGATGCGACCCGGGTGAGTAGATCAGACACCATCAGCAGCATCGCCGCTCGCTGCGATACGACGGAAGCCGCCATCCTGCGGGCCAACCCGGCGGTTGAGGGATCCGACGACCTTCGGGTCGGCCGGGAGCTGAAGCTCACTGGCTCGACAAATCAACCGACAACCGAGCGTCTGGGATCGCTCGCCCGCGAGGCCGGCAGCGCGCTGAGTGGAATGGCGCAGGATCTCACCTCGTCCGTGGACAACCTCCTCGACAAGAACCCGGACCTGCGTCAACGGCTGGGCGGCATCGGTGACCGGATCAGCTCCACGAACGTCGACGTGAGCAAGGCCGAGGTCGCGCTCGCGCCCGGGAATGGCATGGTCGGCACGACGGTGACCGTATCCGCCAAGGGTCTCCCCGCCGATACTGCGGTGGTCATTGGCGGTGGCGCACCTCGGACCGCCTACGAGGTTCTCCAGCAAGCCAGGACCAGCGCGGACGGGACCCTCCAGGCCACTGTGAGAGTGCCTGACTGGAGCGCCGGTCAGGAGCGTTTCGTAGTGACCGTGGCTGCCGAAGAGGCGGAGTGGAAGGTGCGTTCCGCTCCCTTCCAGATCACCGGCACAAAGCTCTGATGGACGCCGCATACCAGCACCTGACAGGCTCGCGCGTCCTGAGTGCGGGAGCCTTTGCCCTGGGATGGTAGATGATCGCGCCCGCCCCTTGCGCTGCGGTCCACTGGGTGACCAGCAGGCGACGCATCATTGCACTTGTGGCTCCATCATCTCGAGCAGGAAGGCAAGCAGGCTGCCGGCCTTGGCAAAGCTGAGCGGATCATTGGAAGCCAGGCATCGGCCGTCACGGACACCACGACAGCACATGCTGGAAAGCTCCCGCCGGAACGTGGGGTGATATGCCGGCGGTCCATCCCATTGTGGAAGCTGATAGCGGACCCATCGCACCCACTCCGGACCGAACACTCGCGAGCACACCTCGGTGGCTGCACCCTGGAGGAGTTCACGGGTCTTCCCCAGTTCAGCCGCATTCTGGATCTCAGGAATGGTGCGGGCGTAGCCCTCGAGGGCGCCCACGATGTAGGCTCCGATCAGCAGATCGGTCATGCTGCTGTGCGACGGGAGGAGCGCCCCGCGCCGTCCTGTGATGGCGAACACCTGATCCTCCACGTGTCGGCCCACGCGATCGATCATCTCCGGGACCCACGCGGATTGTGCGGTCTTGCTGTTCCCAGGACCTCGGAGCCAGTTCAGCATCATCCTTATCCTGACCTGCCCTCAAAGAGATGCCATGGCACTCATGGACCTCACAAGCGTAACGCGCAATCCCGGCGAGCAGCAGAGTTGCTCCTGGATTGTTGAATGGAGCAGGGCTTGAGCGTTCCCGTGATTTCCCCGACGGTCGTCAGAGCCCCGTCGGGGAGGCTGAAGGGGACAACAGTGGGTGTGATGCTTGGACTTGCAATGCTGGGTATCGCGGCAGCGCTGCTCCTTCTGGGGCGTCCCCGCAAGGGCGAGGACATGCGCCCGTTCATGACCTCGTCACTGGTTTACGCCGTCTATCCCGCGACGATCCTTGTGTTCATGGCCATGGGGATGCTGACTATTGTGATGAACTTGTAACGGCAAAATGGAACGAGGCCGGCGGCCACCCCCATTCCCGTCACCGCGACTTGGTGGGCTTCGCCTCCGGCTTCGCTATGCCCAGAAGAGCTGCGCCGACCAGAGCCGACAGCCCGGACCCGAGCAACACTCCAAGCTTCGTGGCATCCTGCAACTCCGGTGAGGTCGGGAAGGCCAGCAGCCCGATGAACAGGCTCATGGTGAAGCCGATCCCACACAGCAGCGCCACGCCGTAGAACTGCGTCCAGGTGGCGTTCGCCGGCAGGTCTGCCCAGTCCATGCGGATCGCCACCCACGAGAAGGCGAACACCCCTACCTGCTTGCCCATGAACAATCCCAGCGCGACCCCGAGCGGCACCGGGCTGAGGAGGGATGCCAGCGACATCCCGCTGAATGAGACCCCGGCATTGGCGAAGCCGAAGACCGGGACGATCAGGAACGCCACCCAGTGCTGAAGACCGTGTTCAAGCTGGTGCAGCGGCGAGGTCGCGTCCTCCGGCTTGCCGGGAGAGGCCCGCAGCGGGATCGTGAGCGCCAGGGCTACACCCGCCAAAGTCGCGTGGATGCCGGACAGGAACACCAGGATCCAGAGCACGACGCCGAGCAGGAGATAGGGTTTCAGGTCGGTGAACCCCGCCCGGTTCAGTCCCATGAGGAGAACCAGCACGAAGGCTGCGCCTCCCAAGGCGTAGAGGTTGAGGTCGCCGGTATAGAACACCGCGATGATGAGCACCGCCCCGAGGTCGTCGAGAATGGCGAGCGCGGTCAGGAACACCTTGAGCGAGACCGGCACCCGCGGTCCGAGCAGGGACAGGACACCGAGCGCGAAGGCGATGTCGGTGGCGGCCGGAATGGCCCAGCCGCGCGGGTGGCCATCGGGTCCGCCGTTGAAGGCGAGGTAAATTGCGGCCGGCACGATCATGCCGCCAAGGGCGGCGATGCCGGGCAAAACCCTGCGCGACCAGGTGGAAAGCTGACCGTCCAGCATCTCGCGCTTGATCTCCAAGCCGACCATCAGAAAGAACACTGCCATCAGGGCATCGTTGACCCAATGCAGCACCGACAGGCCGAGCAAGTAGCTGTGAAGCACCTCGAAGTACGCACCGCTCACGGGCGAGTTGGCGACGACCAGAGCCAGGGCCGCCGCCCCCATGAGGACGATGCCGCCCGAGGCTTCGCTGTTGAAGAAGGAGCGCAGGGCTGAGCGGGGACGAGCGGCGGCTGGGGGCATATCGGCTCCTGATCGAACTGCGGTTGGAAGCTTGGTTTCACGGATCGTGAGTACGCTCAAGCGGAACGGATCGCGCAGAGAGCCTTCCAGAGAAGATAAAGCCACGCTCTTGCCGTGCAGGACTATCTTAGGCACAAGCAGTGCCGGATTCCGCGCGAGGCCCTGCATTGACCCCACACCCGATTTCCACCGCTCCACAGGAGGATGATCGCCCCCTGCTGCTTTTCTGCCCGGAGCAAGGTGGTTGGCACACAGGCGTATGGTTTTTGGGGAAGTGGCTGGCCTACATCGATACAAGTGTCGTGCTGTTCCCGACCCATTGGCTCCCCGTCCCTCCCGATCCTCCTGCCGCCGCAGCCTAGAACATCAAAGGGCGAAGCAAGGCAATCGCCCCCCAGTGGACCCAATGCATGTCCTGTCAGGGCGAGGCCCCTACCTGCTTTGCAGATTTGGAAGGTCTCTTATGGGTCAATCCAGGGTATTCCCTGCTTTTCAGGAGCGTCCGGTGTTCCTTACTAGAGCAGACTCTCGGCCTCCTTCCGAGAAGTGCCACGAGTTGACGTTGGCTGTGCGCCCGGAAGTAGGCCCTCGGGATCAAAGGGAGCTGTCGTTCCACTCTCAACCGGCAATCCTGCGGCCCACCTTGCCCGACCAGACTGACGCCAGCACATATTAGTCGGTGTCGATCCGCTCACCAGGCTCGCCTTCAATTCCGATCAGGCATCCGTTTGAATCTTGTGAAGCGTGGAAAGAATCTGACGGATCAGTCGATCCGCTTCCTTCAATTCATTGTCGGGAATGGTCGGATCAGTTCGAGCGTAAGTAAGGTCGTCCCTGCGCCTCGCCAGGTTTTCGATCTCAATCCAGATGTCCTCGGACAGTGGAACCGCTTTCTTCAACTCAGACGAGACCTGTGGCGCGCGCGTCAGCAGCTTTTTCAGCCCCTTCTCGCTTACGGCCGATTTCGCAGTGTTGACGAGATAAGAGCGCAGGGCGGACGTAAGGGTAAGGTCCAGCAAGTTCAAAGCGAACCAGTTCGCGTGTGCGAGCGGCTGTTTCGCAATCGTCTCGGCAGCCACGACACCCTCGAACAGGCCCGTCACCCAAGGCGATTTTTTTGCCAGGCGAGCGTTACGAGCGGCCATTCGCTCAGACAGTCTCGGACGGGATTTGGGCGGATCCGGCAGATGGGACTTCCTAGCGGTCAGAAAATCCTCAATAGGAATGTGCTCGATTTCGCCTTTGGCATGCGCGAAAATCTTCTCGGGCCAACTGCCCTCCCAGATTCTCGATATCCGGGCGTAATCCGACACGACCGTCACAAGCCAGTTGTGCAGCGCCATGAACACATTGTGCTTTGTACTGATGTCGGACTTGGCGCTGTTCCATGGCATCGACGCCGCATCGCCGCGCAGATGCACGATAACCTTGGTCAGGGAGACCTTGGGGTGTGGCTTGCCGGCCTGGCCAGTCGTGAAGCCGACCTCGAAGGATTTCACCGCCGGCGCGACCAAGCGATCGTTGCAATAGAAATAGACCCCATACTCGCCGGCAATCGGACTCGACGCGCTGCTCAATCCCGCCACGACCTCGACCTCGACGTCGCGGTTCTCTGCCGTCCGTATCAGGCCGGTGTATCTCCTTGGCCCGTAATCCGGCGGATACGACCAGTCGTCGAAGACGCGAGGCTGCACGGACACGCCATCGAGTTCGAGCCTGACTTCCGGACGCTCCAGAAACTTGGCGTACGTCGCACCGAGATGTTCCCGCAGATGATCTTTCGCCTCTTGAGTGATCTGTACACGGAGTTTTTGCAGTTCAACCCGCGTCGTCCGGGGCGGGAGGTGATCCGACTGGAAGAGGGGAAGTGTCCATTCCTCGTCTTCCAGCCAATCCTCGTCGAATTCGACCTGGTAGGTTTCGCCGGAGCCATGCCTTGTCTTGATGCGCACGTCTCGCGCCAAGGCGACCACAGCTCTCTTTGCCCCCACGCCGAAGATGCCAATCGTTTGGTCGGTCGGAGATGATCCGGTCTGGCCGGGACCGACGATGAACCGCAGTTCCTCGCGAGTCAGGCCGCCAGCATTGTCTTCGACCTCGATCGTGCCGAGTTCAGCATCGAGATGCACCTTTATAATGATGCTTCCATCCCGGCCGGATCGTGTCCAGACGTCGAAGCCGTTGTCCACCAGTTCGCAGATTGCCTTGTTCAGATCGTAGTCGGCGATGATCGACAGGAACAGTCGTTTGGACGGTACGGCGTCCAACGTCCCGACTTGTTGCTTCATCCTTTTGGTTCCCCCCGGAGCCAGATCTTTACTAAGATAACAAACTTGGCAATAGAGGGCTCGTATAAGTTTCCGGGGGGAGCGTGCAGTACGTCGATAGAAGTCGGGTTCCGCCACCCGCGCCCTTTCGCGACGAGGCGGCAAGAGTGGAGAGGCTTGAACTACTCTCCTACATGAGCGAGCCGTCCGAACGGCTCTCCCAGACGACACCGAGCCGAGGCCGTTTCGAATTGGCCCACGAAGAAACGCTCGCAGCACTGGAAGAGCTCTTCCGGGGCCGGTGCGCCTTTTGCGAGACACGTGGACGACTGAATGCACGCCTTTTTCGGCCTGACAGAGAAGCAGAACCGCTAGCGCGCTCAGAGTTCGCACACCTCTTTTATGCATGGCTGCGAACGGATTGGGGCAATACGTATGCCGTATGCGGCGAATGCGCGATTGCGGCTGGGAACCGATTTCCGACCACCAAACCGGACCGTGGTCAACTGCCGAGCCTTGATCAATTGGAAGCGTTTGCGAACGAAAACTATGGTCTATGGCGATTCGGCCATCGAGATGGACGAGCACTTCTGGACCCTTGCGAGGACCGCAACTTCGCTGCCCATCTCAGCTTCAGTCGTTCTGGAGTGATAGAGGCGTTTTCGAAGAAGGGCGCGCAGACGATCGCCACTTTCAACCTCGATCGCGCCGATTTGGTGAGGTCGCGTGCTGCCGCTTTCGAAACCTACATCCATACGCTGCTCGATGAGTTGGAGCGTGGCATAAGGCCGAACGTTTTCGACTTCCCCTCGCTTGAATACGGCGGAGGTTGGAGCCTGTTACTTCGCAGGATGTTGAAGGCGACGGAAAGCCGGATCGGCCGTGATCTTCCTTTGCAATCCAACCGCGTTGGCTCGACGGTTGCTAGCGTCTGGAGTGCGCCGATCGAACGCCAAGCATTCCTGTTGGCATTGGAGGACGTTTGGGGCCCGACGGAACGCGCAACGGTCAACCGCCCAACCGGAGAGGGCGAGACGCGTCGGCTCGTCAGAGTCGAGCTTCGCAATTTCAAGGCGCTGCAAGATCTCCGAGCGCCGCTCCCGCCGGCGGTGACCGCCGACCTGAAGACGGGCCGCGAGGCCGAAGCTTGCGCGTTGTTGATCTTGGGCGAGAATGCCGCGGGCAAGAGCTCGATCCTGGAGGCGATCGCACTTGCCTTGATGGATGCGAAGGTTCGATCCAACATTGTCCGCTCGCCTCGGGATTTCATCCTCGACCCGTCACTGATGGGGTCTGAGGGCCAAGGCCCGCCACCTTCCGCGACCGTGACATTGGGCTTCGCTGATGGTGCCAACCTGACCTTGGAGATCGCGGACGGCATAGCTGAAAGAGGTGTCACGGACAGCTTGCCACCGGTCTTCGCCTACGGGGCCTTCCGGCAATACGCGAACGGCTCGCCGAGGAGGCCCCCGAAGGATCACGTCGCCACGCTGTTCAAGTCGGACACCCTGCTCGCCAATCCAGAGCAATGGCTTCTGAGTCTGCCGACCCAGGAGTTCGCCATGGTCGCCAGGGCGCTCCAGCAAATCCTGATCATTGAGGGAGAATACGACATCGTGGAGCGAGACGAAGCCAACCGGCGATGCCTTATCGTGACGAAGGTTGGTGACGGGTCGGAGGCTCGCTTCGTCAAAACGCCGCTTAGGGTCGTCTCGTCGGGCTTCCGATCCGTTCTCGCCATGGTGTGCGACGTATTCGCCGGACTGCTCTCGATGCAAAAGGCGTCCGGACGGAAGAGTTTCAGCGAACTGGAGCCGGTCATCTTGATCGACGAGGTCGAAGCCCACCTTCATCCTCGCTGGAAGATGCAAATTATGACCGCGCTCCGAAGGGTGTTTCCCAAAGCTGTGGTTGTCGCGACCACGCACGATCCGCTTTGCCTGCGAGGGATGCACGATCAGGAGGTAATCGTCCTCAATCGGGCCCTCAAGGCGGATGACGAGGAACTAGGTGCACTCCCGGTTTTCGTCGAGACGATCACTGAACTGCCCAACGTCGAGGACCTGACGATCGAGCAGCTCCTGACATCCGATTTCTTCTCCATGTTCAGCACGGATGCGCCCGCTACGGAGTTTCGGCTTGCCAAGCTCGGGGATCTTATAGCGAAGGAAGCGACTCCAGGCGGTCTGACGGACGCGGAGCGCGACGTGCTGAATGGACTTCGTGCCGAGATAGCCCATTCGCTACCGCTCGGCTCCTCCGAGGTCCAGCGCCTGGTCGAGGAGGCAGTGTTCGACCACGTGCAGAAGCGTCGAGGGACCAGAGGCGTCCAACTAGAAAGTCTAAAGGCAGAGACGCGCGAGCGCATCGCGAAGGCATTGGAGGCATACTGACGTGCGAGGCGTTTCAAGGGGCAGCAAGCCGCCGCCGGCGGGATTGACAGCACGCAATCACGACGGAACTGAGTTGGAACGCGTTCGCGCGCATATGGCGCAGGTTCTCCCTGCGGGTGCGAAGAGGAAGGCCTTTCGTTTCGCCGCCTACAAGGCGGAGAGCGTAAAGAAGCGGCTTGAAGAACTCTTCCACGGCAAATGCGCCTATTGCGAATCCCTTTACGCCTCTCAAGCTCCAGTCGACGTCGAACATTATCGACCGAAGGGCCGAGTAGAGGGAGAAACCACACATCCGGGATATTGGTGGCTGGCCGCCGAGTGGACGAACTTGCTACCGAGCTGTCTGGACTGCAATCGCAGGCGTAAGCAGGTCGTGCCTGTCGTCTCGGCGGATCTCACCGTGCTCCAGCAAAGGATGAAGACGGGCAAGCAGGACGCGTTTCCGATCGCCGGTAGCCGCGCCGGGCGCGAGGTCGACGACATCCTCGCCGAGCGGGCAGTGCTTCTGGATCCGACGCGTGACGATCCCGATCAGCACATCGCGTTTTGGCTGGACGACGATCGAGCCTCCGGCGTCGCGTATCCCGTCTCCGGGACGACGCCGAAGGTGCCCACTGTGCCCTTGGCCGTCGAGAACACCGCCGACGTCGCGGGCGACGCTGGAAGGACCGGGGTTAGCGTCCGCGGAGCCGTGTCCATCCAAGTATATGGATTGAACCGGCTGCGTCTTGTCCAGGAACGGGCCCGCCTGTTGCAGCAACTGCGTTTTCTCGAAGGCGTGTTCCTTGACATCGGTGATGTGTCCCAAAGCCTCGCAATACTGAACATTGAGGCACCGCAGACGCAACTGACGGACGCGACGGATCGCCTCGATCGGCTTCAGGTCCGCATACTCGACCAGATGAAGTTGCTCGCAGAGCCCGAGGCTCCGCACTCAGCCGTAGCCCAGGCTTATCTTCGCGATTTTCGAAAACGCGTGCTGTCCCTGCCCCCGGGGGGACACCCCTGAGCACACCGAATTCCGGCGACCGATGTTACCATTCCCTTGGCGGCCAGTAGTGCCCCGATCCGGTCTCGGAACGGTAGACGAAGGAGCAAGCCATTCAACAAAATTGTCAGCGTGATCCCAGCCTTTAATACACGATAGTAATTCCGCGAAGGTCTTGCGGCTCGCCTTGCGTAGTGGGCCATCGTTCTTGTGAACCTCCGCGCGGATCCCCTCGGAGCCTGCTCTTGGTTTTGTGGTTAGGGCAACTCTAATGACCGCTAATGGGATGGACCGGCCGTGCTTACCGGCGCACCCTTCATCAGGGGCGCCCAGCACGAGGACTTGAGCCATGCCTAAAGCTCCGCTTCAGCACGTTTCGACCCTTGGCATCGACATCGGCAAGAACAGCTTTCACCTAGGCCGTGTGGACGGATTGGGTTGAGCATTGGCTGAGTGGATTCCCAAATCAGTCGGGCAATGATTCATGGCAGGTCGGCTTTAGGAGGCTCGACCATGCTGACGGGAATGACGGAGGACGATTGGGCAACAGTGCTGCGGGTGTTTGCCGCCTCGTGTTCCCGGCGCGGCGCCAAGGGCCGCAATGACCGCCGCTTCCTGGAGGCGCTGCATTACTTCACCGTCCACAACATCACCTGGCGAGCCCTGCCCAAGGATTTCGGCAACTGGAACTCGGTCTGGAAGCGGTTCTGGCGCCTGAGCCGGGCGGGCGTGTTTGAGGCCTTCTTTGAGGCTCTGGCGGCGCTGAGCGAGACCGCTCACCTGGTGCAGATGTTCGACTCCACCATTGTACGGGCCCATGTCTCGGCCGCAGGCGCAAAAGGGGGCAGAGCCACCAGGCGCTCGGCCGCTCCCGGGGCGGCTTCTCCACCAAGATCCACCTCAAGACCGATTGGAATGGCGACCCGCTGGGCTTTTGCCTGACCGGAGGCGAGGTCAGCGACAGCCCGCATTTCGAGACACTGCTCGATCTTGGCCCTGAGATCACGCCCCGTGCTGCGGTAGGCGACAAGGGCTATGACTCTAAGGCCAACCGACAGGCTGCCCGCTCCCGCGGCATCTGCCCGGCCATTCCATACCGCACGACCACCAAAGAAAAGCCGAAGTTCTTTCCCAAGGCGCTCTACCGCGGACGGGCTCGCATCGAGCAGACTATGGGCAAGCTCAAGCGGTTCAAGCGCGTTGCTTTACGTTGTGAGAAGACGGACGAGAACTACGGCTCGTTCGTCGCGCTTGCTCTCAGCTTCATCCTCATCAAATCCGTCCACACGACCTAGTTGGCCTGGATGCTCGCGGCGCCATTGTTCTGCGCCAGAAGCTCTCCCGCGGACAGGTGGAGCAGCGCCTCGCCAACATGCCTTCCTGTCTGGTCGGGATGGAGGCCTGCGTTGGTGCCCACCATCTCAGCCGTCAGTTGCTGGCCCTGGGCCATGACGTGAGGCTGATCCCGGCGCAGTTCGTGATCCCCTTCCGCAAAAGCCACAAGAACGACTTCCGCGACGCTGAGGCCATTGCTGAGGCCGTGCTCCGCCCCACCATGCGGTTTGTGCCCACCAAAACGGTCGAGCAACTCGACCTGCAAGCGCTTCATCGCGCTCGGTCGCGGTTGGTGAGTGAGCGGACGGCGGTGGCCAACCAGATCCGCGCCTTCCTGCTCGAGCGTGGCATCGCGGTGCGCCAGAGGCTGCGCTCGCTGCGTCAGGCTCTGCCGGACATTCTCGCCCAGCGCACCGATGTCCTCACGCCACGCATGACGCACATGATCGAGGGGCTGATGCGGGACTGGCATCATCTCGACGCGAGGATCGAGGCAGTCACAGGCGAGATCGAAGCTCTCGTGGCGGCGGACGAGGCCTGCCAGCGCCTTATGAGTGTGCCGGGGGTGGGGCCGATCATCGCCAGCGCCATGGTGGCCAGTATCGGCACTGGGGCTGCCTTCCGGCGTGGGCGCGACTTTGGGGCTTGGCTCGGCCTGGTGCCGCGCCAGATCTCCACCGGGGATAGAACCGTGCTGGGCCGCCTGTCGAAGCGCGCAACAGCTATCTGCGATCCCTGCTGATCCAGGCGGCGAAGGTTCTGCTGCTCGGGCCGGCGAAGTGGCGCCAACACGGTTTTGGAGAGTGGCTGGCCGCCGCCTCGATGCGCCTGCACTACAATGTCCTGGCCGCGGCTCTGGCCAACAAGCTGGCGCGCATCGCGTGGAGCGTGCTGAGCCAGAACCGCACCTATGAACCACGAGCAGCGGCTGTGGCAGGCTGAGGCTGAAAGCCTCTCTCCGCATCATTCGTCGCTCTGAACTCGCCGAGGTCTGCGAGAGGATGAGGAGATGGAGAACGGTCGCGCCGTCACATTGGGGCTCTGGCGACCCAACTGGCCGTAAGGGGCCGATCCGCTAATGAGAACCAATGTGCGCGGATATCCATGATGGCCAGGAGCTGTGCTCCCCAAGGGCCGGATACATTAGCGCAAGACCAACCTCGCCATCTCCAAAGCCTCTTGCGACGCACGGCTGGTCCATACACAGGGTCAACCCGAGACGTTGAGCCAGGCAAAGGAAGGTCTGCTCTGCGTGCGGAAGCAGAAATCAGAGTCGGCTCATGCCAGTGCCGATCCTGTTGATCCCTCTGGCCGAAGGAGTGCTGATGGTCCTCGTAGCCCAAAACGTTGTCACGACGTTCGGCTGGCCAGCCAGCCGCACCGCTGCGACACCTCAATAGTTCCCAACCTCACAGGCTGTCGCCATCCGCAGGACGACGAACGGATTGCCATTCACGACTCGCGGAAACACGCCTCTGCTGTACTGCTCCCGCGCCAAGCCTGAATAATCGAGCTTGACTCCCACGATGCGCTCGCACTGGCTGCGGCTGCGCTCCAGGCTGCACGTAATGACGCATCCACAGAGCAGGCGAACACGTTACGATGGCCCCCTCAGACAAACCGCTTGTGACTTGGCCGAGCCGGTATACGGGTCAGGGGCAGCCCACAGCTTCCAAGCTTGCTCTCGACCCCAACCCGCCACTGATATTCAACCGAGACCGGAACGGATCCTTCGCTGTCACGGGCGAGGACTTCGGATGCAACGAATCCCTGAACCATAAGCCGCCATAGATGGATTCCATACCATTTCCAAGGATTCAGTATTAATACAGTATTATTCAATCCTTGTGAGGTTTATATTGTCAAAGGATTCGACAACTGCTCGCCGTAACATAGTTATTGTCAACTATTTACTTGGTATCCACTTTGAACTTTAGTATTATTCTTCATCTATAACATTGACTTTCTTGATCGACGGCTAAAATCTCCCATTAGGAGCGGCGCCTTCCGGCGCACCCCTCAAATGATTTTTTGAAGATGCTGACGGCCGCACATGGTCTCCAGCACCGACACAGCTATCAAGACAGACTACTGGAACCCTGATCTCTCGGGGCCACTTGGAGGACAACGTTCATGAGTCCATCCGATGATGACATCTTCGATCCAAGTGATTTGGACAGTTGGATGCGAGACTTGATCCAGCAGCGCCCCCCAGCCCCGGCGCCGGCAATCTCCAAGAAGCCCAGTCGAGAGCGCTTCTGGCCAGCACCCGAAACCCCAGTCCCAAAACCGGGCGTCCAAATCATATCACGCCACCCTTCCCTACAGGGGACCTTCTTGGATTATCCCGAAATGAAGATCGGTCGCTCGCCACGGGGATACCGGCGCGGACGTCAGAGCCGGTTTCCAAGCATAAAAAGCAAGAGAGTCATGAGGGCAGCGTCAAGTCTGGAATTTGACAACATGTTGGACTGCGACCTCGACCCAGCTAGGCACGGATTTGTCGAACAACCGATCCGGCTCAGATACATCTTGGACGGCAATCCTCAACTGGCTCTGCCGGATGCTTTTGTCATCTGGGAAGGACATCCTGAGTTCCAAGAGGTGAAGTTTGAACATGAGGCAAGCAAGCCAGAGAACGAACTCCGTTGGGAGGCCATCGCCTCCGCGGTGAATGGGTTGGGCTTTGGCTACCGGATTCGGACGGAAAATCAAATTAGGTGCAAGCCTCGTTATGACACTGTCTGGCGGGTATACGAGGATCGAATGGCACCTCTCCCCGACCGTGCGGCCTTGATCTCCCTCACGGAAAAGCTATCCGGGAACAAGCCAGTTACTCTGGGGGCGATCGTCGCCGACCTAGGCGTATCAACTGATCAGGTTCACGCGCTGATCCGCCGAGGCTATCTCGTGATTGATCTCGATTCGCCGCTCGGGGCCAATATCCCCGTTTCCCTCGGCTGGACGAATCTGGACAGCCTGACGCAACTTGGATGATCGAGCATGGAATCGTTCGCCTTTCAGGAGGGTGTGCGCATCCTTCTCGATAAGAAGCGCTACCGTCTCCTTAACGAGATCGCCATCGAAGGCATCTCGCATTGGCAGATGGTTCCGGTCGAGGCGGTCTCGCTGCATGGGCCGACCCGCGGGGCGATCATTGAGCGCCAACGCACCTCTGATCTCGAGATGTGGTTCGCAGATGGAAGTTTCGAATTTGACCGAGAGCGCGATGATGACACTCCTGAAGAGACAGCAAAGCGAGCCAGAAGGCGTTCGACATTAATTTCCGACAAACCTGAACATGTACGAAAGCGAATTGAGTTTCGCAGAGACGTTATCCGTGAAGTCGAAAAGAGACTTCCTCCCGGCCTCAAAACCGCGAAAATACGTGTCGACGGGAAACAGACCAAGGAGACTGTCCTAGCACGAACGCTAACGGAACTCGGGCAGGAGCTCGGCCAAAAACACTACGGTCGAGATAAGGAGGTCAGCACAGCGACCTATTATCGCTGGAAAGGCGAACTTGATGTAGCGAACGACGTGCGCGATCTCGAGGGAGACTTCGACAAGCGCGGCTATCGCCGGATAGTGTTCAAGAAAATCAAGGCCATCATTCGAAAGGTGATGATGGAAAAGCTGGAGGCGGCTCGCGAGAAATCAAAAGGCGACAAGCCAACCGTGACAATGACTGACATCATGATCGAGAGTCTAACTCGACTTGATGCTCTCAAGGTCAGTGAGCCAGAACTAGCAGAGTATATAAAGCTGCCTTGCAAATCCTCCTTCTACAACATTCTCGACACCATTCCAGCCTACCTTGCCAGCCTCGCTTTGAGGGGACGAACCAAAACGCAGAAGGATTTTCGTCGCCCGCACGGGCATGAAGAGCCCGAGGCATGCTTGAGCGATGTTCAGTACGACGAAACGCTGTTGGACGTTTACAGCTTCGATGACCTGCTGGGAATACCTCTAGGACGTCCTTGGTTGGCTTGGTTGGTTGACGTGTATTCAAAGGCAATCATTGGCTTCTATTGCGGCTTCGAACCACCCGGTGATCTGGTTTTCACAAGCGTTTTCCGTCATGCATCTCTCCCGAAATCTTATGTTCGAAAAGCGTACCCCGACATATCAGGCGGCTATATTATGGGTGGTCGTCCACGCTTCGTAACATTCGATAACGAGTTGGCAGCTCACGGAAGAACAATCGAGCGCCTGATGGGTGATCTCGACATTGCCTATGATTTCACTCCACCCCGGATGCCTTGGGTAAAGGGCGTTGTCGAAAATACGTTTCGGGTATTGAACCAGACCCTTCTGCGCGAAATGCCAGGCTTCGTATTGTCAAAGGAGATCGATCGTTGCGACTATGATCCCGCCAAGAACGGCTGCATCGGATTTTCGCATCTTCTTTGGATCATACACAAGTGGATCGTAGAGGTTTACAATACCGGCGCATTGCCCCGACTTAACATGAGCCCAAACCAACGCTGGATCGAAGGCACTCGGGTGATTAAGCCGAGGTTCCCTAGGTCCGGCACCGATTTGGATTTCCTCTGCGGCATCGATCGGGAAGGAACTCTTCTGGACTCGCGCGGCGTACTTTACGCGAACATGCGCTACTATAGTGATGGCGTGGACATCCTACGCCACAACCAAGGAGCTAGCCTCAAGGTCCGCGTGCGAGTCAATCCTCTCAATCTCGGTAAAGTGCACGTCTACGATTCAAGGAATGAGACTTGGATACCCTGCTACGCACTTGACCAGAAATATGCTACGGGCCTCGATTTGCACCGCCACACGCTCTATACCCGCCATGCCGAAAGGATTTCCGGCAGCACTAATCTTGAAGCCCGCCTCCGGGCAAAGATGGCGCTTCATGGCTTGATCAAGCAAGCTATGCCCCAAGCCATGGGCATGCGCAACAACACATTGATCGCACGTGCTGCTGGGATAGGTACACATACCATCTTCAATCTCCTCAATACAGACGGACATTTCGGAGCTCTCAATCAGCACTTTGCTGTCGGGACCCCTCCGTTGATCGAAGCGCTGAATGTTCACGACGCTCCGCTAATCGAAGAATCGGGTAATCACGAAGCTCCGGTGACTCGATACGATGTTCCCAACAGTCCTGCCGTGGCGCCGATTCAGAGACGTCTGACACTCCCCCGTTTCACGGCAACGCGCTCACTTCGACCCAGGGACTGAATTACGTTCGGGAGCAAACATGATGACGACGAAAATTCCACCTTCTGACGATATTCTAGGTGAACTCGACAGCATCTTCATTGAACATCCGGCCTTTGAGGATGTTGTAGAGGAGGTTATCGCGACCATTGGTCTCCACGGTAAGGTACGGGAGGCTCCGAACCTTTTCATAACCGGACCTTCCGGGATCGGAAAAACAACGCTCGTCACAAAAATTGAAGAGAACTTCCCGCGAGTGGTGGATGGCCGCAGAGTAAACCTTCCCGGTGGTCTCGAGGCAGTATGTGACTCCGTTCCTCTGCTGTGCATCGACATGCCCTCTCAGCCGACTCCAATTTCCGTAGCCCGCGTGCTGCTGAAGCATCTCGGTGATGAGTTCTGGCGCAAGGGAGGCCGTGATGACCTCAATACACGGCTGGTACTGTATACGCAGGCCTGTGGTGTCAGAGGTATTGTGGTTGATGAGGCACAACGCGCCGTCGACCGTGACGGCGTGGTCCGGCGGGAAGACTTGGCCGAATGGTTGAAGGAGATCCATAGCCAGATCAATGTCTCATTCATCCTGCTTGGAATGGGACGCGTCCGCCACCTGTTTGATCATGACGACCAGATCGACAGGCGCTGGGACGAAGAGATTCAGATGCCGCCCTACATATGGGGCAAGGATCCTGTCAAGGATACCGACCCAGTTCCGGAGAGTCGCCTATTCTTCCTTGCTCTCCTGGTCGCATTCAAGGAGGAGTCACCTCTTCCATATGCGCCTGAGATTGACGTCTTGGACGAAGACGAAGCCAAAAAATTCTACTACGCCTCCAGGGGTGTTGTCGGCCTACTCAAGAAACTGCTTTCAAGGGCGATGTGGATAGCGACAAGGGATGGAGACCTAATCGTTAGTGCCGATCTCCTCAGACGAGGTTTCGATAAGGCATTCCGCAAGGAGAAGCTGCACGAGAAACTGATCAATCCGTGGGGTCCCGAATGGGATGGCCGCATGCCACCTCCGATACGCGACCATACGCTTCTCATTCAGCCGAAGCGGACCCGTCGGGGAAAAAAGAGAAAGTCCGAACGTCGCGCCGAGCTAACGACTGCATTGACTAAAGCATGATGGCGGATGATTCATGCGACTGCTTGTTCGATTGAAACCGGATGCCGAGAGCAGTCTGCTCGGCTATGCCCTTGCCTTGACCGAGGCAAACGGGTTGAATGACCTGCGATGGCTCCTGACTGCGGCACGGCTGCCGAGAAGCTTTGCTACCAAGGAATGTGACTTGGGTCCGCTCGCGGCTGCCGTAGACCATTTGGTGAATGTAGAAGAGCTCAAGTCGATTTCAATTTGGCCTCTGGCGACCCGCTCGAACATCGTTCGTTTTGGCAGACAAGAGATCGCTGCGTCAGGCCTCGACATGATCCACGCCAAGGTTTGTGTGTCCTGCTTGCGGGAGGGAAAATCCTGCAAGCGCATTTGGGATCTACGTTGCTACCTCGCTTGCCCGGAACATAATGAAATCCTGACCGACACCTGCAACCACTGCGGCAGCCGACTGTCATGGTACCGGCGATCCCCTAGAGTCTGCCGATGCGGAAAGGAGATCGCAAGCTCGAACCTACCCGTCCCTCGTGAGGTATTGGATATAGCACGCGCCATAGCGAATTTTGCTGGTTCTACACTCAACCGGTTCCATGGAATCGCTCCAGTAGTGGGTCTCGATGCCGCTGTTCGTCTTCTTTGGTTCGCTGGCACTCACACTCCAGGCTTGGCGGCTTGGCGTTCCATGTTCATAGCCAAGCCACGCCTCATGACGGCGTTGGATGTGGTCCAGAGAGGCGCTCCGGTTTTGCTTGACTGGCCACACGGACTTCGAAATTGGTTGAAGGAACATCGTCGACCCGGATTCGGTGGGTTGGTGGCGACGTTCGGACCCCTGATGGAACGGATGAGAGTTGCATTCGATCACCCGGGTCTTGAACAGATACTGGATGAAATCCGGTGCACCTTAGCCAGTGATGTTAATGGGCTGCCCGTCAAGCACTGGTCGTTCTTCTATGCCAATCCGCCCTTCCAAAAGACTCATGTTACTGCCGCAGTGGCAGCCCGCCAACTGGGCGTTACGAATGCATCGATTGGTAAAATGATCTTGGATGGACGCCTTTCGGGCGCAAGCCAAACCATGGGCACGCGGCACATTCGGCTCATCGATTGTCAGCACCTAGGTAGGATACTAGATGAGCGTGCAAGCAGCCTCGGATCGAGAGAGGCCGGCCGATGGCTCGGTGTTTCAGCTTTTCAGATCGAGACCTTCCGGAGGATCGGACTACTGACAGCGGCGCGTTACGTTGGGAAGAGGAGCCACGAGTATCGATTCCATATCGATGATCTCGACGCATTTAGGATACGGCTCGAAGATGCGGCTGTATCTAAGCACTCAAGCGTTGATCACATACGACTGGCAAACGTTCCGGAGCTGCGTCGGGTCCGTCTCGTAGATCTTGTATCTGCGGTCTTTCAGGGCATTCTCAAACTGGTGGCGGATGACTCATCAGGTAAATCATCGCCAGTTTTTCAGCGTCTACTGGTCTCTAAGGATGCCATATTCGGGACTCGGTTCACGTTAAACGGCGCTTCAATGAGCGTAGCGGCTGCGGCCAAGCGGTTGTCGGTCTCGGTACGTATGATACCTCTTCTCGTTGAACATGGATGCCTGGAGAGAATTGAGGCGCACAATCAATCCATCCATTCCAAATGCAGCATCTCCGCTGTGTCTGTAAATGGATTCCATGGCCGATTCGCTCTTTCAAGTCGGTTGGCACGCGAGTTCCGAACGAGCACGCGGGTGATCTGTGAAAGATTGAAGGCTGCTGGCGTTGAACCGCTGATACATTCTCACTCCGCAAAAGGGATTTCAGCCGTGTGGAAGTTGTCAGAACTCAATGCGATTGATCTCAGTAAGAGGCAGGCGACCTCATAGTGAAGTCGTGAACACAGAGTCCCCGCGAGTTGCTCATCTTTGGTCGAAGTCGGTCGAGATCGAATAGGTTGAAGTTGGACCTTCTTTCGACCGAAGTGCTGAACGCTAGTCGAGGGTTAAAGATGTCTGGTCAAGAAACGACGTCGAGTGTGAAGACACAGGACCACTTTCTGGATCATCCCGATTTTAGTCATTCGTACCGAATGCCTGTCCGAACATCACCCATCAGAGGTGAGGGAATACGGGGCTGGGCACTTCGCATGGCCGAGTTAAATGGCCATCCAGATCCAAGCTGGATTCTCGCGCTGGCCGGCTTTCCGGGGCGGGGAGACGTCGCACGCCAAGATGTGATGCGTAGGCTCGCCGAAATGATTGGACGAAGTCCTGAGGAATTCGCGGACTTGATTCCCCTCAAGCGTGGTAAGGGGCATTCGAAGATCGTTATACCAGGCTTGGATTTGCCTTCTTGGATGCTAGCGTCCGAACATCCTAAGGTATGCCCCCTTTGCCTAGCCGAGCGACGAGTGTTACCTGCAATCTGGGACCTAGGTTTCTGGACGTGTTGTCCTCGGCACGGCTGCTGTCTGTCAAGGATCTGTCCGGTCTGCACGAATCCAATCACGTGGCGACGACCGGGAATTGATCGCTGTCCGACCCCTCATTGCGAAGGTCGACTCTCAAGTGCCGATCCGGAACCGGCACCTCAAGCCGAACTCGACGTTATTCTACTGTTGGCGAAGAAGTTGGCCGTCCCTGACCTACCACAAGGTTCGACGCTTTGGAACGCATTTGGACATTTGGATGCTGCGGACATCATTCGCATGATCGCCGGAGTGGGCCTTCCGGTGATGTCGTTACGAGGACATAGCAGGCGTAGAGGATCCAAACCCGAAGACGTCATGAAAGCCACTGCGGAGGTCCTCACGGACTGGCCACGTCAATTCCATGGGCTGTTGAGAGAGGCCGCGGATGATACGAAAGGAAGACGGAGCCTCCAGCAGCGGTTTGCAGGACTCTACCAGAGATTGATGGGACAGGGTGCTTATAGCTCGCTCATGCCTCCAGCGGCCCGATCTGTTCTCATCGAGGAGCTCTTGGTTCACTTGGACGAAACATGGATTGGTGAGGCGGCATTGCCTAGACAACTGGTCGGGAAGGTTGGATCAGGCCAATGGATCAGCCGCAGTCGCGCGGCACTCCGGATGGGTGTTCACGAGAATACAATACTGAAGATGGTCAACAGCGGGCAGATAAAAGGGCAGTTCGTGACTGCGGGGAAGATTACCTACCTTTTTGTCTCAAAGGCGGAAGTCGAATTGGCTGAAACAGAGCGGCTTCCACACCTCGATACACAAGAATTCAAGAGAGAGCTTGACGCGATTACCTTTGGAGATGCTGCTCAACTATCCGGCGTCAACATTGATCATGTGAGGGAGCTAGTGCGCGTGGGACTTGTCATGTCGATTAGCAGACCTCCGAAGCATTACGTGTCGCGCCGCTCCCTTGAGCACCTGATCGATAGGGTCGAATGCATGCCACAAGCGACAGTGAAGGAGAAGACGAACCTGATCGGTGTCGCTCGTGTAGTCCAAGTGTATAAGGGGTTGGGTATCGCGGAACTCCTGAACGATATCCTAGACGGAAAGGTCCATGTAGCATCGATTATATCAAGCGAATTCGGATTCAGAAGGTTTCTATTCAACTGTGATGCGGTTGCGTTGCTCGCCCAAGAGCGACGTGCCTCTCAGGGAACAATGACGGCAGCGGAAGTACGTCGCGCACTACAATGTGGTACGCTCGACATCGCGAGGCTCCTAGCGTCAGGCTTTCTTGTGGATCTTCAAGGGTCTGGGCCTCAGCGGGGTAGGCACAGAAAAATCACATTGGAGAGTGTCGAGATTTTCGACCGGGACTTTGTACCGCTTCCGGTGCTTGCACGGGCTCATAGAATCCACGCATATAAAATTGTTAATCTATTACATAAACATGGGGTAGAGCCTATTCTTCCGGCAGATGGAGAAAATACCCGCTCGTTCTGGCGAAGGAGCGAGGTTGGGAGTGTGCTAGGGACGCCAAAGCATACGTAGTGATTTCCGGCTGAGAAGGCGGTTCTCAAGTATTCATGGAGAACCAGCCATATTTCTCAATAATTCATGCACGACTTTCTCATTTGCCGTGGAAGAATTCGGCTAAGTCCTTGAATTTGGCTGTGTCGGTTTCGCGGTATTTCATGGTCTGCGCAACCATCCATGTGGACAGTCTCACAATAAATGCGAAACCGACCGACAAATATTGCGAAACTTTCCACCAAATGTCCTGACCTCCTTTCTTATTGTGGCACAGGCACTTAGATCCGCAAAGCCGCACAGGAGCCCAAGGTTAACGGCATTGCCATTCGCATTGGCAACGCCACGAGGGAAAAGGGGTTGGCACGAGGGTAACCTAGCGACGGCGCGCCTCCGGTTGGCGCGCCGTTCGCCATTCAGGGAGCAAGCGCGCTGGAACGGGAAGACGTCCTCAGGATGATCGGCCGCGAAGCTGTTGATCATCCCGAACTTCGCCTGCGTTGCCACCGAGTTGGCCACGTGGAAGTACCTGATGCCTTGGCTGTCCGGCTCCTCGCTGGCAGTTTGGGCTGAGCTTGGAAATGATAGCCAAGCCGGCCCGCCGGGCGCTCCGAGCCGCCTGCAGTGTCGGCCGGCGGGTGAATCAGGTGAAAAAGGGATCCCCGAGCTGATGCAGGCGGCAGGTCTCCAGGTCGGTCCTGCCGGCGTAGCGAGGCTCCGGAGCCTTCATCAGGTCGGACCGGGCGGACCAATCCCCCAGCCGCGTCACAATACGCTTCTCCAAGATGATCCTGCGCCCGAGCTGGGCCTCGGCGGCGGCCAGCGCACGGTCGAAGGCAGCATTCGCTGCGGCCACGTCCTCGAAGACACCCCAGAGCGTGGTGTTGGGCAGCCGGAAGATCTTCGTCGCACTCTTGCAGATGTAGAGCCATCCCTCGGGTTCGGCAGAGGCCAAGAACGTGGCGTGCGGCGACGGGTTGCCGCTCTTCAGGTCATAACTCACAAGATAGGCTGGCATGTCGGGTTCCTCCGGTAGGCTGTGCAAAGGCGATGGGGTGCCGGCCGCGTGTGGTCAGGCGGTCGGCAAGGGAGTGGAGGCGGCTGGCCAGTGCGGGGTCAGCACCAGTGGATCTTGCCGCGCCTGAGCCAGAAGTGGCTTTTGCACCCCCTCTGGCGCCAGATGCTGGGCCGCAGCGAGACCGTGCCGTCCCAGTGATCGGTCAGCTGCCACCGGGGGCTTCCAGCGGGCAGAAGCGACAGTTTGATGGTCTCGCCGCAGCCGCAGGGGCATCCGAACACCGCGAACCAAAGGTGGCCGTCCTCGCCGACGGCATGCAGGGTCCGGGGCATCGGCCGGTCCGGCTCCTCCTCGGCGTAGTCGGCGACGAAGCGTCCACGCCACATCGCAAGGCCGGTCACGAGGGAGCGCAAGGCGCGCCTGATGCGGGAGACCGTCATGAGCCCCTCCTCCGCAGCATGTCGAGATAAGGCCGCCCCAGCGGCGGCGACATGTCGCCACGGCCGACGTGGCGCAGGAGGGCTTCGTCCGGCCCGCGCTCCGCGGCCTGGAGGTAGAGCCCCGCCGTCAGGCTCATGGTCTGGGCGGCGAAGTCGCCGTTGGGGTCGATGCGGCCGGGATGGAGCCGCAGCAGGAAATCGATGACGGCGAGGCTCGAAAACAGCGCGTTCACCGCGTTCACCGCCGGCCGGTCCTCGTCCACGCCGCGCAGATAGCCGCGGCGGACCTTCTCGGCGTAGGCGGCGGGATCGCTCCGGCGGAGCGCGGCGGCCTCCAGATCCGCGTCGGTGTAGACCCCGCGCGTCCTCAGGCTCGACCGGCCGGGCTGGACGTAATGGGCGGAGCCGCAGATCTGGTCGATCCCTCCCTGCCCGTCGGCGTCGAGGCGCACCCCGACGTCGAAATACGCCAGGAGGTGGAAGGTCGCGAGCCGGTTGAGCAGGTCGCGGCCGTCGACGCTGTCCATGCAGCCGAACGCGACGTCGCACGCGGCGACGGCCCGCAGGGCCGCCGGGTCGGACAGGTCCAGGGGCAAGGCCTCGACGGCCGTTCCGAGCCCGAGGCGCTGGATGAAGTCCCCCAGCACCTCGACCTTCAACCGTCCGACATCGCCCCTGACCGCGTTCACGATGCGGTTCAGGTTCTTCTCCTCGACGCGGTCGGGGTCGACCAGGACGATCCGGCCGACGCCGAGCCGGGCCAGCTGGTCGACGACGACGCTGCCGGTCCCGGAGCAGCCGACCACGGCGACGCGCAGCCGGCGGAGCCGCTCGAAGGTTCCGCGGCCGAAAGCCTGGGCATGGCGCAGGGCGAATTCGGGGAGCGGCTCGGGCGACGGCGCCTTGCAGTGCCAGAAGTGGAGATCGTCCCCGATCACCGCGACCTGGTCGAGCGGCCCATGACCGCCGTCGCCGTCATGGGCCCGGGCGATCACCCGCCCGTCCGGCAGCATGATGGCGCTGAGGTGGGGGCGGCCGTCATCGACGGCGGCGGCCACCGAGCTGAAGAGTTCGGCGTCTGCCGCATCGTCGACGGGCGAGAACGCCGCAAGGCCGTCCGGGTGGCTGTGGATCTTCGCCACGGCGAGCCCGGAGCCCGCCGCCTGTTCGAGCAGATCCTTCAGGCGGCTGGTGGGCCAGGTCACCCGGTCCTTCGCGCGATGGCACTCCGAATGCGGCACCGGCACGACCTGATGGACGAGAAGGCGGTGAAGTCCGGGTGTCTCGCAGCGGCCGCACAGCATCAGGGCGACGGCCTCAAGGCCGTCGCCGGGGAAGAGGTGGGCACGCAGCAGCTCATGCTGCGTGCCCGTCATGGTCAGGGTTGTGCGCATCGGTCAGGCCGCCTTCTGGAGTTCGGCCGCGAACCAGAAGTCCACGAGGCGGAGATGTGTGCCGATGTCGTCGATGTCGGGCCGCCACGGATTGGCCGACGTCCGGTGCCGCGACCACCCCTGCCAGGTCTTGCCCTCGAAGAGGTCGGAGACCAGGGACCGGATCGGGTATCCGTCGGTCCGGGCGAGGTGCGGGAAGGCGTAGACCATGTCGATCTGGGTCGTCGGGTAGCTCGGATCCAGCCGGAGGAAGATGTCGGCCTTGCCCACGTTGTAGCCCGCCGGGACCGGGTAGTCGCGGATCACCACCCGGGTGACGCCGCTCTCGGAGACCGCCTCCCAGCGCAGGCCGAGGGCGTTGAGCGCCGCGAGGTCCGTCTCGGGCAGGGCAAAGTCCCGCCGGGGCGCCACCCCCTCCCCTTCGGTCTGGTCGAGGGGGAGGGTGATGAAGCGCTCGACCCCGGGCTCCCGCAGGTCGACGGTGCCGTCGAGCGGCACTTCCTCAAGCCGGCCGCCGTTGGCGCGCTGGTGGAGCTGGTAACGCTCCGGCGGCGTCTTGCCGGCGAGGGCCAGCAGCTCCCGGCCCGTCGGCGCTGGATTGCTGGTCTCAAGATCGAGCTTGTCGATCTTGATCTTGTAGGCCGCGGGCTTCGGGCCCTTGGAGCCTTCGGCGGGGTTCTCATTCGGTCTCGTCATTGCTTTGTCCTATTGGTTCGGGAAGCGGCGCCGGGTCGGTCCTGCACCTTCATCCGTTTGATCGAACCGCCCAGCTTGAACCGGAAAGGACCCGCAGAAATTTTTTGGCCCGCCGAATGGTGGGGTTTGAGGCCTCGCCCTTGAATCTTCCCCTTGTCTTACGTAACTTACGTAAAATACGAGGAGGATCCTATGCCCGCCGTTCCAGCATCCGAGATCCAGAAGAACTTTGGTGAATGGGCCGACAAGGCCTATGAGGGACCTATCGAGATCAGCCGGTACGGGCGCACGACGACCTATCTGGTATCGGCCCCCTTCTTCCGGGAGGTTATGTCCACCTACCGCAAGGCGATGCCGGTCCAAGCGCTCGATGAGAGCGACATGGATCTGATCCGCAGCGCCAAGGTCGACACGGACGAGCCTTACACCCTGGACGACATCCCCGAGGTCGAGGCGGCCAGCCACATGGCTCCCGGGCGGTGAGCCTGCGCAATGCGCATTCCCGCCAAGCCTCCGGTCGGCCATGTCATCGCCTATGAATACTTGTGGCTGTCGCAGAAGGATGACCGCGAGGATGGCGCCAAGGTCTATCCCACCGCCATCGTGGTGGCGCGCGAGGATCGCGGACCGATCCCGTTGGCCTATGCGCTTGGGATTTCGCACAAACCACCCGCGGAAGGCGAGCGGGCTCTGGAGGTCCCTCCCAAGCTGAAGCGCCACCTCGGTCTGGATGACGGGCCGTCGTGGATCTACACGGATCAGGTGAACGTTTTCGCCTGGCCGGGCCCGGACATCCGCCCCGCCGAATATCTGTCGTCGCTCCCGCGGGCCCAGGGGACCTGCGTGGTCGGGGCGCTGCCATCGGACTGGTTCGCCCTTGTGCTTCAGCACCTGGACGAAGGCTACCGGCTCCATTTGGTGAAGGCTGTCCCGCGAACCGCGTGAGAACCTGAACAGGTGCGAAGCTCCACGAGGGAGGTATCAAGGGGATGATCACCCGCCCGGCTTTGCCAGCCGTCCGGCCGGCGCGGGCCCGCAGATGAAGTAGTGGGGACAGCGCGGGCAGACGCGCTCATTGGGCCGGCGGGGATAGTCGCCGGCCGCGATGCCGGCCGCGAGTTCAAGCATCTTCTTTTCCCGGTTCTCCAGCTTGCGGGCCGTGAGATCGATGCGGGTGACCGTTTCGTCGCTGAGATGGATCGCCTCGACCTCCGCCCCGGCGCCGTGTTGCCGGCGGGCCGCCAGGTGGTACAGGCTGTAGATGATGTCGTCCTCCTCGTCCGAGGACTTGCGCCCCGTCCGCACCCGCCGGAACACGACCCGGTTGCCGGACTGGCGCACCTCGTCCGGCCTGACGAGCAGCCGCACGCCGGCCGCGGGCAGGTGGACCGTCGCCGACGGCGCCGGCGGCGAACCCTCCCGCGAGCGCATCAGCGCCCGCACGAGGTCCAGTCCGGCGCGGCGGAAGTCCTCGGCGTAGCCATGGTCGGTCGGGCCTTTCTCCGCCCAGACAAGATCGAACTGGCCCTCCACCTCCGCGGGGGGCAGGTGCCAGCGCCCGGGATCGTCCCGCAGCCACCGCACCACGTCGTAGACGACGTCGTGCATGCGCACGAACGCGGTCGAGCGCCGCCCGCCGGCCACGCCGAGCACATGCGTGTAGAAGTAGCGCCGGGGGCACTTGGCATAGAGGGAGAGTTGCTCCGCATGCACGACGGGGGCCTCCTGCCAGTCGACCGCCACCCGGTCCCCCGCGGGATCCGGGCGCGACGGGCGGAACAGGGCGGGGGCCTCGTCCCGGCGCAGCACCGGCGCGATGACATCGAGGAAGGGCGACGGCGACCGGGCCTTGCCGTCGGCCTGCCGCGAGCTGGCGTACAAGGTCAGGTGACGCCTGGCGCGCGACATGGCCACGAAGAAGAGGCACTCCTCCTCCTCGTCATGGCCGGCCTTCACGGCCTCGGCCCCGCCGAGCCCCTCCGCGCCGGCGATCATGCCGTCCGGCGGCGGGCAGCGCGGGGTCTGGTTCCGCCCCGGGAAGCTCGTCAGCGTCATGCCCGGCACGTGCACCGCCTCGAACTCCAGGCCTTTGCTCCCGTGCACCGTCATCAGACGAACGGCGTCCATCGTGCCGGCCGCCGCCGGCATCTGGCGCAGGTCGCGCTCCTCGGCGAGCAGGACGAGCCGCCGGGCGCGGTCGAGCAGGCGCTGGATCGGCAGGCCCGGCCCGTCCGGCAGGCTGCGGCAGAAGCCCAGGAGCTGCCAGACCGCCACGGCCTTTACCCGGTCGGCGGCCTTGGCTGACGTGACGAGGTTCCGCAGGACATCGCTGCGGTCGAGGAGGAGCCGGCAGAGCACGGGCCAGGGCTGGCTCGTTGCGCCAAAGCCATCAAGATCCCCGCCGAGGCGGGCGAGCGACGCGGCCGCCGCCGGAGCGAGCGACGCGGCCCCGGCCAGCCACGCCATCGGCGCCGCACAGCCCGCGGCGTGCTCCCCCAGCCGGGCGACCTCGTCGAGCCGCATGGCGTAGCGCGGAAGGCCGGCGACGCGGGGCAGGCCCGAGGCCCGCGGGTCGACGAGGAGCGACAGCACCGCCAGGAGGTCCCGCGCCTCGGGCCGCTCGAACAGGTTGCCGAGGAACAGGACTGGGATGTCGCGCGCCTCCAGCTGCGCGGCGAGGTCGGCAAGGCGGCCGTTGCCGCGGCAGAGGACGGCCTGGTCGCGGAAGGCGACCCCGGCCTCGGCCAGCTCGTTGATCCAGGCGGCGACCGCCGCCGCCTCGTCGTCCGGATGCGCGACGCGCCGGAGCTCCGGCTGCACCCCCGAGGGGCCCCGGTGGGCGGTCAGGTCAAGGGCCAGCACTCCCGCCGAGGCCTTCATCGTCGCGGCGAAGTGGACGAACGCCCCGACGATCTCCGCGCTCGACCGGTAGTTCACCTTGAGCTGGTCCCGCCGACCGGCCGGGAAATCCTCCAGGAACCGGGCCATGTTGCCGGACGAGGCGCCGCGGAAGCGGTAGATGGACTGGCGGGAGTCGCCGACGACCCAGAGCCGCTCGCCCGCCCCGGCCAGGGCTTTCAGCAGCCGGATGCTGGCGCGGTTCACGTCCTGATACTCGTCGACGAGGATGTGCCGGTGCCGGGCCTGGAGCCAGGCGCGGACCTCCGGGTCGCGCTCCAGCAGGAGCGCGGGGCGCATGACGAGATCGCCGAAGTCGAGCAGGCCCGCGCGGCGCAGTTCGCCGTCGTAGCGCCGGTAGACCTCCGCCACCTCCAGCGCCTTCTCGGCGCGGATGCGGGCGTCGTCGTCGCCGGCGGCCTCGGCCATGCGCCGGGCCAGGGCCCGGTACTCGTCCGGGCCGACGACCTCGTCCTTGGCGCGCGAGATCGCGCTGAGGATGTCGCCGAGGTCGAGCGTCGGGTCGTAGAGGTTGCGGAAGTGCCGGAGCGGCAGCGTGGGGACGAGATCCTCCAGGAGGCCGATGGCATCGGCGCGGTCGACCAGGCGCGGGTCGTCGGGCAGGCCTTCCCGGTCGTGGAAACGCCGCAGCACGTCGAGGCCAAAGCCGTGGAAGGTCCCGACCCAGGTGGCGCCGGCGGCGGCGGGCCGCCGCGCCGCGAGGCGGTCGACCAGCTCCGCTGCGGTCTTGTTCGAGAACGTGAGGACCAGGACGTCCGCTGGATCCGTGCCTGCGTCCCCAAGCCGCTCGATCCGGCCGATCAACGTCTTCGTCTTGCCCGTGCCCGGGCCTGCCTGGAGCTGGAACGGCGTGCCGTGATGCGCCGCGGCCGCCGCCTGGCTGGGGTCGAGCCCGGGATCGGGACCGTTGGCCCCGTCGCCGTCCGCCGGCGGCTCCGGGAGCAGCAGGGCATCGAGGAGCTGCTGTGCCACGAGCGCGTAAGGCAGTCCCGACCGTTCGGCGATGTCGGCCGCTCCCAGCCCCTCGTCGAGGAACAGGCGGCGCGCACGCCCGCGGGGCAGCACGATTTCGCGGGCGAACAGATCGGCCTGGATTTCCCGGCGCTCGCGGCGCCCGTAGTCCACCACCTTCTCGACGCCGCTCGCCGCGGCGTCGGCCAGCCGGCTCGGGTCGATCTGGCGGTCGACGATGAGTTCGGCCGGGCGGTGGACCACGGCATGCCCGAGCTCGTGCCCGGCCAGCAGTGCCCGCTCGCCGGGCGGGCCCTCGTCGGCGCAGGCGATCAGCCCCAGTTGCGGATCATACAACCCCTTGCCGCCCTGCAGCATCGGGTCGCCCCGCGCGATCCAGGCGAGGTCGAGCTCGTGCGCGGCGATGGCCGCCTCGACCACCGAGAGCGGCCGCCATGGATCCGCGCCCGCCCCGACCGCGGCGTCGTGGCGGCGTGCTGCCTCGCGCCGGATGACCTCGATCACGTCCATCGGTCAGCCCCCGTCAGAGCGAGGCAAGGTGGCGTTTCTGCTCGTCCGTGAGGTTCGAGCCGTCGAGGGCCTGCGCGAAGGTCCATTTGTCACGCGCTTCGGGCTTGCCGTCCGCCTTGTAGAGGGCTTGGGCCGGCAACCGCGGCGGACCGGCCAGAAAGGCCGCGAGCGCATCGGCCGTGGTGCCGAGCACCTCGGCGAGCCGTGCAATGAACCCGCGCGACAACTCCTCGCTGCGGATGAGGCGGTCCCGCAGGCGGCCCATGAAGACGACGTTGCCCCCGAGCTCCTGGGCCGCCTGCCGGAAGCCCTTCGGATCCAAGGCCGCGAACGGGTCGGCGGGCGCCTCGGGTGGCACCTGTTCGGCGGCGAGGCGCGCCTCGACCTGACGGAACTGCGCGAGCGCCGCCCCGGCCACGGCTTGGTCGACCGCCGCGCACTCGGGCGCCGAATCGACCTCAAGAAGCGCGAGCTCGTCGGCCAGCTCGACCAGTTCGTCCTCGTACTGCGGGTACCGGCGCACGAAGCTCTCCAGCACCTCCCGCGCATGCCGGTCCTGCCGGGTGGCGAAATCCATCAGGACGTCCTCGCGGGAGGGATTGCTGCGGTCGGTCGACCTCATGGCCGTGGTCCTTCCAATCGGGCGCGGATCATCTCCACGCCCCGCTTGATCCGGTTGCGGACGGTTCTCTCATTGACGGCGCAGAGTTTTGCGATGGTCATCTCATCGGGATCCTTCGAGTCGATCTTGTGGCCCTGGAGGAGCAATTGGATCGCCTCCCGCTCCTCCGCCGGCAGATGGTTGATCGAATGAAGCGCCTGCTTCCGGAAAACCTCGAACTCGGCCGTCGTCATGCCGAGCCCGTTCTCGGTTTCCGGCTGGCGATAAGGGTCCTCGCCAGGCGAGGGCCGGCCGTCCGCGTCTTCCCCGTCGTGGCGCAGGTCGGCCTTGCGCCGGTCGCGGCGGCGTTGGGCCCCGTACAGATCCTTGCGCAGGGCCTCCAGCGCGCCGTTGAACATGACCTCGAAGGGGTCGAGGCGTTCAGGCTCGTTCCGCAGCCCGCGTGCGAGGATCTCGAAGAAGCGGGAGATCACCTCCTCGCGCACCGTCTCGGCGTCGGCGACCGCGCCGGGGCGGATGGAATGCGCCAGGTTGTGCTTGAGGCGGCAGTGGAGAATGCCAAAGAGACGGTTGAACCATTCGCCCCGGTTCTCGCGCGCTGCCTCGCGGATCAGGTAAACGAGGCATTCGGAGGAAACATGACCAGGGCTCCGAAAATTGGTTATGGCGAGGCGCTGTACGATGCTCTCCCGGTCAAGCGCCATCAGCTCCTGCAGGAGCGCCGTCGTGGCCGGATGGCGCTCGTAGAGGCGTCCATCTCCTCTGCGCTTGGTGAGGGGGCGCAACACCGTGTGATCTCCTGGCTGGCGTCATGACATGGGCGGATCGTACCGCATGGCCACCTCTTACTGATTTTGGCCCCGGAGTCATCCACGATGTCCGGAGCCGGCTGGGGATGGCAGGCCATCCTGGTGCGCCACCCTGGGCTATCTCCCGTCGAGGGCTCTGCGAACAGATATCGAGGGCAGGGTGCGAGATCCCTGGCATCCGGAGATCGTCCTCATCAGGACCGGAGAAGTGCGCCGAGGTCAAACGTCTCGGAGAAATAGTCCTTGATTACCGTGAGCCGTTCCCCGGAGATGCCGAAATCCAGGCGGAACTTCTCCGCCACCCGCTCTGGTGCCGGGTCCAAGACAACAACCCGCGGCATCGAGGAACGGCGCATCAGCGCTTTCAGGAAAAGCCCATTGCTCTGTAGGTCCGTGCGCGGAAAGGAATACCCGATGACAACGATGGTGTCGGCCGCAGCGAGAAGGTCCTCCGCTTCCCGCCACAGGCCAGCGAAGAGGCTACCGAACATACCATAGGTCTTGTTCTTCACCGGTGGGATGATCAGCGGCATCGAGACGAGGCCGTCCTTGGCTGCCGTGCCTTCCGGCTTCCACGGCACCTGCATCCGGGTGCGGACGAACACACGCCCCTCCCCGGCGGCCCGTCCGGGCACGTCCTGGAGGTTCGGCGGGTAGTAGCCATACGAGAACGGCTTGTATCCTGGCATGTAACGGCCTGCGTAGCAGGCGTAGGGCTCAGTCGCATGCTCGAACACATGCAGCGTTCCCGGATCAAGCTCATGGGTGAGGACGATCTGGCCGCCCTTGTCCGGCGTCGTATAGGCCGTCAGCCAGTTCGTCGAGCCATGCAACTTGATCAGGCGCGGGGATCGGGGTTCGGAAGGTTTGTCGTTAGGGGATCGCCAGCCATCAGTGAAGACCCTGTGGGGCGTGACGCCATAGCCCCAATCCGCACACCACGGTGTCTCTGCAGACAGGGCACGGTCCATCAGGGTGTCCCAGTTAAACGTAACCACCGCATCATCCGGTCCCAGGAGGCGCGCGATGCTGCGGTGCGGTTCGGAGATGGGGCCGTTCTGGATCTCGTTGATCACCGAGGCGAAGAGGAAGACGAGCTCGTTGTAGGCCCGGTATGGATAGTAGAAGTCCATCGGATTTCCCGACCGCATGGCCTCATCCCGTGCCGCCTCGATCTCGGAATGCAACACTTCGATGTCGAGACCCGAGCGCAGGTAATCATGCGGATTGGGAACGCCCTTCTCCAGCAGGTAGCCAAGCAAGCCCTCTTGGAGAACCCAGGGATTGGCACTGATGGCGAGACGGTCGAAGGTTTGGAAGAAGTCCCGCGCAATCGGCATGCGTTGGCCGGTTGGGGAACTGCCATAGCTCTTGGAGGCTCCTGCTCCGAGCAGAAAGACGTTCATGGAATCCTCATGCCCCGCCCGGGATTGCCTGTGGGGTTCCTCCCAAGCCAAGCGGAATGGCGCTTCCTACCGGCACCAGCAACCGTATGTCCAGTTCTGAGCCCGTACACCCAATCGCCTCCCATGCAACGACCAAGGCAGACGGAAGCCTGATGAGGCATCGGTTCGGCTTATACACCCCTGGCGAACGTGATGCTGTCTCGGACGCCAAGCCCGAGATCCGGCCAGCGCATCAGGCGCTCGGCGGCCATGAACATTTGTTCGTGGCGTGTGATGGGATCCTTCATTGCACGGTCGTGATCGGCCTGAGAGGATGGAGCCACCACAACGACCGAGACCGCGCGTGCGATGTTGAATGATGAGGACCACCCATCCGACGAAACACCCTTCGAACCCACGCCCCCTCCTGGGGAGCTCTGGGTCTCCCTGACGCTTCCGGACGTGGCGCGGCTTTCCGATGAGCAGCTTGAGGAGTGGTTCCCTGACCACGACGGCCGGTGGACGGCGCAAACCAAGGCTTTGGTTAACCAGTTCGGGGCAACGGGCCTTGACCTGAACCGGAACTGGGCCGAGGTGCCGCCAAGCTGGCAATGCATCTGCTGCCAACGGACCAAGCCCGAGATTGTCCGTAAGGCCGACAATGGCGTCCTCGTGGCCCATCTGGAATGGCATCACGACCACATCGTTGATCTGTTCGCCCGTCGGCTCAACGAGCGCTTTGGAACGCCCTGGACGCAGGGCGTTCCCGAGGCCTGTCGGCTCGCCGACGGGCCCGTCAAAGCGTTGCTTTGGCGCTTCCGGGATGCCCTGATCTGCGACGCCTGCAACCGGGCCGACGGAAAGGCCAAGGAGGCCCTGAAGGGGGACGCTCATCCGGATTTCACTTTTACCCCTGGCGAGATTGCACAGTTCATCGTGCCCCAGCCCAACCGGCACCACGAGATCGACGTCGACCGGGCCCGCGCGATCTGGAGGGATGCGCGGGAGGACTTCATGGATCGGGTTGCGTTCATGGACCTGATGGTCGAGCGGCTCGCGGAAGGGCGGCACGGCGTCGAGCGCAACCGGGTCGCCGAGGGGGTGTCCCCGCAGGAGTCTGCAGACAGGGTCTTGTCCCGCATGGGGATCGTCGATCCGTCCGCACAGACCTTCACCCGCTGGCGTGGCCGGCTTTCCTTCGATCTGGCGGATCGCTCGACGATGCGGGACGGCGCCGGCCGGTCGACCCGCGCACGACCGGCCAAAGGCGCGCGGGCGCCAACCAACGCGGAGTTCGACGCCTTCGACCAGAGGGCGCAACTCGGGTGGAAGCGGACCCCGCCTGACTG
>NZ_JAERQE010000020.1 GCF_016734765.1 Microvirga soli
GTCGGCGCCGAGCAGAAGTGGCTCTCCACCACCGGCTTCCTCGACAAAATCGACGAAAACCTCAAAAAAGCTATGGCGGCCTAAGAAACAAAATTCCTCTCCCCACCTGTGGAGAGAGGCGTATGTGCGGCGCGTCGGTTCAGACAACCGGCCGTTCATTCAAGGGGGCGGAGGGCTGCCTCTCATCCTCGATAAGGCAGCTTCTCGTGTTTGGCATCCCTCTTTTCGACTTGGCATGGCTCGTGGTGGCGCTTCTCGCAGCGGGTGCCATCACCGGCCTGCTGGCAGGCGTGTTCGGCGTCGGCGGCGGTGCTGTAGCCGTACCGATCCTCTACGAACTGTTCCGCATCCTGGAGGTGCCGGAAGAGGTGCGCATGCCGCTCTGCGTCGGCACATCGCTGGCCATCATCATCCCGACCTCCATCCGCTCCTTCAACACACACCGGGCCAAGGGCGCAGTCGACATGACGATCCTGCGCGTCTGGGCCGTGCCCGTGGTGATCGGCGTCGCCATCGGCAGCGTCATCGCCCGCTATGCTCCCGCTGACCTGTTCAAGGCCGTCTTCGTCGTGGTGGCCGGCATCTCGGCCATCCGCCTGCTCTTCGGCAAGGACACCTGGCGCTTCGGCCTCGACATGCCGGCAAAGCCCATCATGATCGCCTATGGCTGGCTGATCGGCATTCTCTCGGCCCTGATGGGCATCGGTGGCGGGCAGCTCTCCAACCTGTTCATGACCTTCTACAACCGGCCGATCCATCAGGCGGTGGCGACCTCGTCCGGGCTCGGCATCCTCATCTCGATCCCCGGCGCCATCGGCTACATCTATGCCGGGTGGCCGCACATGGCCGACTATCCCGACGTGGTGGCCTTCCAGCTGCCGCTGGCACTCGGCTATGTCTCGCTTCTCGGCTTCGTGCTGTTCATCCCCACCAGCACCTGGTTGGCCCCCGTGGGCGCACGCCTCGCGCATCGCCTCTCCAAGCGCCGGCTTGAGGTGGCCTTCGGCATCTTCCTGCTGCTGGTCTGCGCCCGCTTCGCCGCAAGCCTCCTCACCTAGGTTATGTGCCGGGCTGATGAATTCTCTACAATGCCTTCCACCCGGAATGACCGCAAATGGGATGGTCCGGCCGTGCTTCTGCCCCGCTTGTTTGTAAGCTGTGGGGCTTCGAGCCACGTAAGGAGCACGTCTCATGTCACGGTCTTCTGCCTCTGCCGCTATTGCCACCCTGGGCATCGATCTGGGCAAGAATAGCTTCCACCTCGTCGGTCAGGATCAGCGCGGCGCCATCGTGCTGCGCATCAAGCTCTCCCGGTCCCAGCTCACGCAGCGCCTGGCCAACATCCCACCGTGCCTGATCGGCATGGAGGCCTGTGCCGGGGCCCACCACATCGGTCGCCAGCTTCAGGCACTCGGCCATGACGTGCGTCTGATCCCGGCCCAGTACGTGAAGCCTTTCCTCAAGGGCCATAAGAACGACTACCGGGATGCCGAAGCCATCGCCGAGGCGGTGCAGCGGCCCACCATGTCGTTCGTAGCGATCAAGACGCCCGAGCAGATGGACCTTTTGGCTCTGCACCGGGTCCGCTCGCGTCTGGTCAGTCAGCGCACCGGCGTGACCAACCAGATCCGCGGCTTCCTTCTTGAGCGGGGCATCACCGTACGCCAAGGGCTCGTGCCGTTGCGGCAGGCCTTGCCAGGCATCCTGAGTTCGTCCTCTGACGCTCTGTCGCTGCGCATCGTTCATCTCATCGCCGATTTAGCTGAGGATTGGCGTCGGCTCGACGAGCGCATCGCCCATGTCTCAGCCGAGATCGAGGCGCTGGCGGCTGAAGATGAGCACTGTCAGCGCCTGATGAGCGTGCCGGGCGTTGGACCGATCATCTCGTCGGCTGTCGTGGCGGCGATCGGCACCGGGGCTGGGTTCAAGCAGGGGCGGGACTTCGGGGCTTGGCTCGGGCTGGTGCCGAAGCAGGAGTCGACAGGCGACCGCACCATCCTGGGCAAGATCTCGAAGCGCGGCAACAAGTCCCTAAGGACCCTGTTCGTGCAGGCCGCGCACGTCGTGCTGGTCCGTCGACCGCACGGAGCCAGGCTCGGCCTGTGGCCCTGGATTGAGACCGCGGGACGACGGCTGCATCGCAACATGCTGGTGATTGCCCTCGCCAACAAACTCGCTCGCATTGCCTGGGCGGTGCTGGCGCGCGGCCACGCCTATCAGCCCAGGAGTGCTTCTCATGCCGTCTGAGGCGAACTTGCTCGTGAGCCTTTCCGGAATGGGTTCGCGTGAACCATCAACCCTGAGGATTGAACAATGACATCCGTCAGATAACCAGCAGTTTCCCGCCGAGGTCTGCGAGATGACGAAGGAGATGGACGAACGGTCTGCCCGGCGCAACCACAAGACTGGGTGCCATGATGGCCCACAGAGGTCTTTCCGCTAGTCAGCCTTGGATGCGCGCGGATACCCATGATGGCCCGGAGCTGAGGCTCCACCCTGAGGCCGAATACATTGATGCAGCTTTCACGTTCGTCAGTCCGCCAACATCATCTTGCGACGCACGGCCGGACCATACATTTGGTACGTTCCGGAAGAAGACCCGATGTCGGCTCAAGAACTCAATAGCTGACCTTCTAAAGAATACCGAAAATTCTTGGGTTGACCCACAACCGACCTTCGGCAGCTAAGAGAAGCAAGAGTTCAACCTGGGGGCAGTGGGCGAGGTCGGGCGCCGCTGTCGATAGCAACGAACGTAAAGACTGCTTCAGTCACCTTAATCTCTTCGTCCCCGTCACGGGATCGGCGCCAGGCTTCAACCTGGAACTTCATGGACGTCCGTCCCGTGGAAATCAGGTCGGCGTAGACCGAGACCTCGTCCCCCACATGAACCGGGGTGTGAAAGACCATCCCGTCGACTGCGACAGTCACGCAGCGCCCTCGAGCACGCCGAGCGGCTGCATTCCCGGCAGCCAAGTCCATCTGCGCCATCAGCCAGCCGCCGAATATGTCCCCCGCCGGGTTCGTATCCGAGGGCATTGCAATCGTCCGGATCACAGCCTCGCGCGCACCGGGGATTTCAACGCTCATGATGGCTCCCTTCCTAGCTCCAGCCGTCTCGCTCAGTGCTCCAGGATCGGCCTGATTTCCTGGAGATTTCCGATGGTGTGCTCCAGATGGCGGCGCAGGGCCTGCGAGGCCTCTTCATTCCGCTCCCGCTCCAACAGGTCGAGGATCTGGAGGTGCTCCTCGCATTGCTGGCGGTAGCGTTTGCGGTCGACCATTGAGCGATAGGAGAGCAGGCGCCGGACGCGGTTGATGCGCCGGACCGCATCTAGGAAGAACGGATTGCCGGATGCGCCGATGATCGCCTCGTGGAACCGCACGCCCCGCTCATGGAGCGCGGCGGCACTGTCCGTCTCGATGGCGCCGCCGAGCAGGCGGAGCTCTGCCTCGCGGCAGCGGGCGGCGATGTCACGATCAAGGCGGTAGGTCGGCTCCAGCAACGCGGCGGGTTCGAGCGCTAGACGTACCCTATACGTTTGCTCCAAGCTTTCCGGCGTTGTCAGCATCGGCGAGAACGACCAGCCGTAGCCAGGGCGACGTTCGGCCCAGCCCTCCTGGGCGATACGGCCCAACACCGCATTTAACTGTGCCTTGCTGATCCCGTAGGATTCCTTGAGGTACGCCTCGGAGGCCGGTTCAGGCAGGCGGCCTTGGAGGTAGTCTTCCGCAATCCTGAAGTAGACCTCGGAAGCATCATCCTTGGTGGATAGGCCAAGGGTCTCGGGAGACACGTCCTTCACGTCCGACACGAAGTAGCCGCGGTTGCGCTGATGCGTCAGGACGCCCTTAGCGGCGAGCAGTTGCAACGCCTGACCGACCGGAAAGCGCGAGACGCTGAACCGCTCGGCTAGTTCCTGTGCAGTGAGGTGCGTTCCTGTGGCTAACGCGCCACTTCGGATATGCTCCAAGATCTGTGCGGCGAGACCTTCGGTCAACTCGCGTTTTCCGTTGACCGTGCGCTCCCCGGCTGAACTCATGAACATACCCTCGCATTCGACCTTCAAGATGGCTCCACCTTCTCCTTAACCGATTTGTCGAGATCCCGGTACTCCGGGACGCGAGGCCGAGAGAGCCTCGCCCCTCACGCTGTCAGTCCTCGGCTGCTCGGAACCGGCTCAGCCCCTTCATGACAAACGGTGCCAGAAGCGCCATCGCAGACAGGGACAGCAACGTGGCCGAGCCTGGGTTCTCGAGGAAGACCATCGGGTCGCCCAAAGTCATCTGCATGGCCCTCCGGAGCTGAGCCTCGGCCATGGGTCCCAAGATGAGGCCGACCACCATGGGAGCAACCGGATAGTCCCAGCGGCGTATCAGCAAGCCCAGGAAGCCGAACACGAACAGCATCCCGACCTCGACCACAGAAGGCTTGGCTGCAACCGTGCCCATGGCAGCGAACACGAGGATGCCCGCATAGAGCCACGGTTGCGGGATTGCTAACAACCGAACCCACAGCCCAACTAAAGGCAGGTTGAGGACGAGGGGCATGGCATTGGCGATGAAGAGGCTGGCCACCAATCCCCAGACCAGGGCCGGGTTCTCAGTGAACAGGAGGGGACCCGGGTTAAGCCCGTACTGCTGGAACCCGGCCAACATGATGGCCGCCGTAGCTGAAGTCGGGAGACCGAGGGTGAGCAGCGGGACGAGCGTTCCCGCCGCAGAGGCGTTGTTGGCGGCTTCGGGACCGGCGACACCCTCGATGGCTCCATGGCCGAACTCCTCCGGATGCTTCGAAAGCTTCTTCTCGGTTACGTAGGACAGGAAGGTGGGCACCTCGGCGCCACCGGCCGGCAGCGTCCCAATGGGGAAACCGAATGCCGCTCCCCGCAGCCACGGTTTCCATGACCGCCGCCAATCCTCCCGGGCCATCCAGAGCGAGCTCTTAATGGGCACGATCTCCTCGGGATTGCTCTTGAAGCGTGACGCCACGTACAGGGCCTCACCCACAGCGAAGAGGCCGACGGCAAGCGTCGTGACTTCGATGCCATCGAAGAGCTCGGGAATCCCGAAGGCCATACGGGCCTGTCCGGTGAGCTTGTCGATCCCGACGAGGCCCAGCATCAGTCTGATCGTCAGGCTCGTCAGCCCACGCAAGGGCGAGTCGCCGAAGGTGGCAGACACCGTCACGAAGGCGAGCACCATGGGAGCGAAGTAGTCCCAAGGGCCGAAGTTGACGGCCAATTCCACCAGCCACGGCGCCAGGAACGCAAGACCGATGGTTGCGATCGTGCCCGCAACGAAGGAGCCGATGGCGGAGGTTGCCAAGGCGGACCGCCGCGGCCCGCCTTGGCCATCTTATTGCCCTCGATGGCGGTTGCCACCGAAGCGCTCTCGCCGGGCGCGTTGATCAGGATCGCGGTCGTCGACCCTCCGTACATGCCGCCGTAGTAGATGCCTGCGAACATGATGAGCGAGCCGGTGGGATCGAGCTTGAAGGTGACGGGCAGGAGCAGCGCCACCGTCAGGGCCGGACCGATGCCGGGCAGCACGCCAACGGCGGTGCCAAGAAGAACGCCGACAGCCGCAAACAGCAGCTTCGAGGGCTCAAGGGCAACCAGGAAACCCTGGCCGAGGAAGACAAACGAGTCCATGGCAGGCTCCTTCAGAACAGGTGCTCAAGTGGCCCCGCCGGCAGGGACAGCGTCAGGAGCTTGCTGAACAGCAAATGGATTGCGACACCGAGGACGAACCCAATGGTGGCATCGACCAGCAGCGCGCGCCGACCGAACGATCGTGAGGTGACGGCGAAGAGGGTGGTCGTTGCGAGAATGAAACCGGCACCGAACGCGATGCAGAGCAGCAGGGCCACCAGGCCGAGTGCGATCCAACCGATCGCGACCCATCGGCGTGCTCCGGGACGGGCAGCCCATCCCTGAATGCCACCACAATGTGCCCCAGACCGAGGGTGGCAAGTGCCACCGCGACCACCTACGGCATCGCCGCAGGCCCGATCCCGTAGGTGGCCGATAAGGTCTGGGCAGCCGCGTCCTGCCAATCCAGCGCGGCGAATACGAACAGTGCGAGACCGACCACCAGCGCGCGCTTGTCCGCGCGCCGCTTTGCAAGCAGCGACATTGCAAGATCATCCTGTGACGTTGAAGCCGGAAAAGGGGAGCCCGCATGGGCTCCCCAGGTGTCAATTGTCAGGACTTCACGAGACCGACCGACTTGAGCACATCGCCGACGCGAACCTGCTCCTCCTTAAGAAAGGCGGTGAAGGGTTCCCCAGCGAGATAGAAGTCTTCCCAGCCGCGCTGCTTGAGGATCTCGGCCCATTCCTTCGACTTGACCACCTTCTCGACGGTGTCGGTCAGGGACTTCTTCTGCTCGGCCGTGATGCCCGGGCCGGCCACGATGGCGCGCCAGTTCACCACCTCGACGTCCAAGCCCTGCTCCTTGAGGGTGGGGACATCGGCGTTGGCGAGGCGCTTGCCGGACGAGATCGCCAGCGCCCGCAGCTTGCCCGCCTTGATCTGGCTTTCGAACTCGCCGTAGCCGGAGATGCCAGCCGTCACGCGCCCGCCGAGCATGGCCGCGAGTGCCTCGCCGCCCCCGGAGAAAGCAATGTAGTTGACCTTCGACGGATCGGAACCTGCCGCCTTGGCGAACAGGGCTGCCAGGATGTGGTCCGCCCCGCCTGCGGAGCCGCCGGCCCAGGTGACTTTCGCCGGATCAGCCTTCACGGCATCGGCCAGTTCCCTGACTGATTTGATCGGCGAGTTGGCCGGCACCACGATCACGAGCGGATCGCCGGTCAGGCGTGCGATCGGAGTGACTTGATCGAGGGTGACCGGAGACTTGTTGGTGAGGATCGCGCCAACCATGGTGATGCCGTTGACCATGAGCTGGCTCGGATCGCCCTTTGCCTGGTTGACGAACTGGGCCAGGCCCACGGTGCCGCCGGCACCAGTGACGTTGACCACCTGCACGCTCTTGGCGAGGCCCGTCTGCGTCAGCACCTGCTGGATCGAGCGAGCGGCCGAGTCCCAGCCGCCGCCGGGTCCGGCCGGTGCGATGATCTTGAGTTCCTGCTGCGCGAAGGCCGATGATGCGACGAGGGTCATGGTGGCAAAAGCGACGCCGCGGATTGTCTTGGTCAAGTGGCTCACGAGTTCCTCCCTTGGGTTGCGTGAGATGATGAACACGAAGCGGACGTTGCCGCTCAGCGCCTGATACTCGGCGAGGCTTCTCGCCGAAGGTTTTCACCGTCGCCGGTGGTCTCGGATGCGGGCGTCTCGCGGCTTGTGGCCTCCGCGCTGACGACGCGACACAGGATGAGGGGGATGATGCCGCCGCCGCGCAGGATCTCGACCTCGAGGCTGGTCTCAATGGCGGCCGTAGCCATGAAGGCTTCGCTCTCGCCAGAGGCGCGACGGATGCTGACGGGCACCGCACAGCGCGGGCTAATCCTCGCCGGATCAGCATCGATCAGGATCTGATCGCCCGGACGCAGGTGCAGATCGTTCGGATGGCGCTCCGCCGGAAGGCGTAGGGGCAGGATGCCCATGCCAATCAGGTTGGAGCGATGGATGCGTTCAAAGCTGGAGGCCAGCACCGCGCGGGCGCCAAGCAGCGCCACGCCTTTGGCTGCCCAATCCCTGGACGAGCCCATGCCGTAACGCTCACCCGCCACGACGACGACAGAGGCGCCTTCATCGGCGTATCGCTCGGCGGCCCGGAACAGAGGCAGGTGGTCGCCGGAGCCGACATGGATCGTGAAGCCCGGTGCGATCTGTGGATCGAGGAGGTTGCACACGGACTTGTTGGTGAACAAGCCGCGGACCATCGCCTCCCAATTGCCGCGCCGGGATGCGAAGACGTTCAGGTCACGAGGGTTCTCGCCGCGCTCGACCAGATACTCCGCCGCCTCGCTTCGCGGCGGAACGGCGCCGGCCGGGGAGATGTGGTCGGTTGTGATGTCGTCGCCAAGCACGAGCAGGGGATGGGCCGCATAGGTGCCGAGCAGTGTGCCCTTGCCGAAGCCCGCGAAGGGTGGGCGCCGGATGTAGGTCGAGCTCTCATTCAAGGGAAACAGCGGAGTGCCGGGAGCATCAAGCACCCGCCAGGTGTCGCTGGCCTCGGCCTCGTCGTACGACGTGTCGTAGTCGCCTGCATCGATGGCCATGGCGAGCGCCGCATCGATCTCGTCGCCCGTGGGCCAGAGATCGGCCAGCCGGATGTCTTCGCCTGACGCCGAGCGGGCAATCGGATCGGCGACGATGTTGCGGTTGACGTCGCCGGCCAATGCAAACGCGACCACAAGAGGAGGAGAGGCGAGGAAGCCCGCTTCGAGCTGCGGATGCACACGCCCCGGGAAGTTGCGGTTGCCCGACAGCACGGCGACGGGAAGGATCCCGCGTTCAGCCATAGCCTGGTCGATCACATCAGGCAGCGGGCCGGAGTTGCCGATGCATGTGGTGCAGCCGTAGCCGACGATGCCGAAGCCGACGGCTTCCAGGTCCTCCAGCAATCCAGCGCGCCGCAGGTAGCGTTCGGCCGTCGGCGAGCCCGGCGCCAGCGAGGTTTTCACCCAGGGCGGCGGCGTAAGGCCGAAGGCGCGTGCCTTGCGTGCCACAAGACCTGCGGCGACAAGGAGCCTTGGATCGGACGTATTGGTGCAACTGGTGATCGCCGCGATGGCCACGGCACCATTGCCGGGCTGATCGGCTGATGCCGGGGCAGGCCGGGCCGCCAGCATCGGTGCCATTGCCTCGACGGTTTGGCCTGCTGGAATGCGGTCCTGCGGCCGGCGGGGGCCGGCGAGGCTGACCTCGACCTCGTCAAGGTTGATCGCGACCACGTCCGTGAAGCGGGGAACGGCTTCCGGGTCGAACCAGAGGCCTTGCCGCTTGGCGTAATCCTCGACAAGGCGAACGTGCTCGGCGGAACGGCCGGTCTCGCGCAAATAACGCAGGGTCTGATCGTCGATGGGGAAGAAGGCGGAATTGGCGCCGAACTCCGGGGTCATGTTGGCGACGACGGCGCGGTCGCCGGCGGAGAGCGTCGAGACGCCCTCGCCGAAGAACTCGACGAAACGGTCCGCCAGATCAATCCGGCGCAGGCGCTCGGTCACGGTGAGTGCAAGATCGGTCGCTAGCACGCCCTGCCGGAGGCGGCTGGTGAGGCGGACGCCGACGATCTCCGGCACACGGATCATCACCGGCATCCCGAAGAACACGCTCTCCGCCTCCAGGCCGCCGACACCCCAGCCGAGCACGCCGATGCCGCTGATCATCGGGGTGTGGCTGTCGGTGCCGATCAGGGTGTCGGGCATGGCCCAGGACACACCGTCCCGTTCCATGGTGGTGACGACGCTCGCCAGACGCTCGAGGTTGAGCGTGTGCATGATCCCGGTGCCGGGCGGATGGACGCGGAACCCGGTCAGGGCGCGCGTGGCCCACTTCATGAAGCGGTAGCGCTCGGCATTGCGCCCGTACTCACGTTCCATGTTGCGTTGAAGGGCATCGCGAGAACCGAACACGTCGACACCGAGGGAATGATCGGTCGAGACGTCTACGGGCAGAACAGGATTGAGCCGGCTCGGGTCGTGCCCTGCCTCGGCCAAGGAAACGCGCATGCCGGCGATGTCCACCAGGGCCGGGCCGCAGGTGGTGTCGTGCATCAGGACGCGGCCGGGCAGGAACGGGATCTCCTCCTCGCTTCGTCCAGTATCTAGCCAGTGAAGGATCGCAGCCCTGGCCCGGGAAGCATCCTCGCCCGTATTGCGCAAGACGTTCTCCAGCATGATGCGCAAGATGTGCGGCAGCCGCTCGAGGTCGGCGCCCGCCGCCGCCGGTAAATCGACCATGCGGTGACGTTGGCCAGCGCTCATGATGTCGGCGGTCTTTGTAATCGGACCCTCCTGCGTTTCCTGTGAATGGTTTGCGGCCTGGTTCTTGGTGAATCGGACGCGCCCATCGCAGAACTTAATTTGCATAATACTACTGATAAATGCAAGTATAATTGCATTTAAAGTTAGAGATATGTTAATTGTTGTTCCGTGCCGAGAGGCCGATGCCGTAGCCGGGATGAGAGGAAATCACCTGGGAGCAATGACTTCGCGGGCTCTTAAAGCCAATCAGGAGACCACAGCAGGCAGGGACCCGGTTCACCTGAGCGTCGACCCCGGCAACCGCTTCCTCATCGTGGCCAACCACGTCACGTCGAGCCTAGCGGTGTTGCCGCCGCACGAGGACGGCTCGCTTGAAAAGCTTGTGGATCTGGTCGTCCTTGAGGGGCAGATTGGCCCGTATCGTGTTGAGCAGCCCTTCGCCAAGCCCCATCAGGTCGAATTCGATCCCAGCGGGCGCTTCGTCATCGTCCCGGACAAGGGACTCGATCAAATCTTTACGTTCGGGGTTGATGGCATAACGAGCAAACTGCTCGCGATGGATGCGCTGCCGGCTCCAGCCCGAGAGGGTGCCGGACCGCGGCATGTTTCGTTCCATCCTGATGGTGCCGTTGCCTATGTCGTGAACGAGCTCGACTCCACCGTCACGGCCTACCGGCGCGATCCCGGATACGGCAGTCTGTCACCGTTTCAGGTTGTGAGCGCCCTGCCAGACACGTTCGTCGGCCACAGCCGTGCTGCCGAGATCATGGTGTCGAAGGATGGGCGGTTCCTGTACGCGTCAAACCGGGGGCATGACAGCATCGCCATCTTCTCCGTTGATCCGGCTTCGGGCCGGTTGACGAATACCGACTGGGAGAAGAGCCATGGCAGAACTCCCCGCTTCTTCACACTCGATCCATCCGGAGCATGGATGTTCATTGCCAACGAGGACAGCGACAATATCGTAGCCTTCAGGGTCGATCAGCAGACCGGAATGCTGTCGCATGAGGAGGTGTCCGTCCGAACCAGCAGCCCCGTATGCATCGTCTTCGCGACCACGGTGTAGGTGCGTGCTCGAGGCGTCCGGGCACGCTGAATTCGAAAAGGAAATGGTCTCATGGCGAATGTCGACAGAGAACGCGCGAGTGTCTGGCCCCAATGGGAAGCCTGCGGATAGCGGTTGCAGTAGGCAGTGCAATCTCTGCGGTCTGGACGAGGCGGGATGCAGAAGCGGGTGAGCCCCGCGGCCCGACGGTGGATCTCGCCAGGCACATCGCCGAAGGCCTTGGCGTTCCCTTGACTCTCGTCGAGTGCGCGAGCTCGGGAGAGATCATCGAGACTGCCTCATCAGGAACCTGGGATGTGTCGTTCGCTCCCGTGGATGCCGAGAGAAAGAAGCTTGTCGACTTCGGTCCGAACTACTTTCTCGGCGAAAGCACCTACATGGTTCCGGCGGGATCGCCGATCACCAGCATCGAGGAGGTAGATCGCAAGGGCGTCCGAGCCTATGGAATTGAGAATATCGCCACGATCCGCAGTGCACGCAAATCTCTGAAGAACACATCGGCCATCGGGCTCCAGGGCCTTGATGAGGCTCTCGAAAGGTTCCGCAATGGCGAGGTGGATGCGCTCGCCCTCGGGAAGGAATCCCTCCGGAGCCTGCTCCCGCGGTTTCCCGGGCGCACGGATGCTGGACAGTCATTTCCATGCCGCTGGCACTCCGGTGGCAGTGCCGAAAGGCCGAGCCGAAGCATTGGAGATAATCAGTGGCATGATCGAAGATCTGACGGGCGATGGAACCGTTCGCCGGGCCTTCGATGCTCACGGCATGGAAACGGCGACGGTCGCACCCGCCGGATCACGTTCCTGAAGAAGTGCACGGTCTGATCAGCTGGAATGTGAAGTTGTGAACCAAACCGGACGTTATCGATGTTCTTTATCGTCGCGAACTGTGCACAAGCTAAGGTGAGTTGACGCAATGTTGCCCCATGGTCTTGAAGGTCAGGGCACTGTTCAAAATCCCGAGTGGGCGCGAGCGGCTGGGCTTAATCGGGTAGACCGGCTCGGCGCAACCCTTCTGCATACCTGGATCTTACTTCCACGTCGGAATAGGCCCCTGTCTCTTCCACCTGGATATGCGGAAAGCCTGGTGAAGCCGAAGCACTTGGCACAGTGAAGCCCTTGCCTCGTCCAGCTTCCCTAGCGTGCCATATGAAGCCACCATCATCCTGTGCGCCCTATATAGTTGGGACGGTCGAGGATGAAACGCCTTGTCACCAAGATGACCTCTTCATAATTTCCGGCAGCGAGATCGGCCATCGGCCTGATCGTAGCGTACTCGCTCGTGAGGAACGGATCACGCGGGCTCAAGCGTATTGCTCGATCAAGGGCTTCGATGCTTGCCCCATGGTTGCCGCTCATTGCCAGGGTATAGCCCAAGTAGGCATGGACCGGCGCGAAGTTAGGGTTGATCTTGATGGCCGTTTCGAGAGCAGCGATGGCTTGCTCGGGCTCTCTCCGCCGAGAGTGGACGAGACCAGTCGCGAGGCGAAGCCAAGTTTCCAGCTCATCCAGTAGGGCTGCCCGTCTGACATGCTCTTCAGCGAACCTGACCAACTCCCGCTGCCGGTCAAATCCACGATGTCCCACATCTTCCTGTAAGGCCAGCTCATAAGATCATGGGGGTAGGCGTAGTCTGGGTGCTCGGTATCCATGCCGAGGGTACCGTGATCATCTGACGTCAGATCTGGCGAGAGCAGGTGCTGAAGCTTCAGGCCATCAAGGGCGGCATGACTTTTGGCGTGGAAGCGAACATGAGCCCGGAGTTCTCTCGCGATCTGGAAAAGGAGACCGCCTGTGCGATAGAGCGCGCTTGCGAAGGCATCAGGCCATCACGAGTGGCGGGCGGCGGAGCCTTCTGCCGCCTCGCACCTATTGTGTCGTTCGTATCCTCGTCTACGGGAAAGTGAGGGAACTGCACTTCTCGGAAGTAGGCCGAGTGTCTGCTCAAGCAGGGAACACTGGACCTTCCTGTGAAGGCATGGGTCATCGCCTCCTGCCCATGTGCAGCCATTCAGCACGGGATATAGGGAGCTTCTTGGACCTACTTTTGGAATGCCGGTAACATACAAACTAATTGGGATTTTCATTCTACCCACGCACGGGCCACTGTTCGCCCGTGCTTGAATACTCATTCCACCAAGGAGGGTTCGTTAGCCACTGATCCGCACTGTCAACGCTCCCAGCCTGTCGATGGTGCCCGCGAGTTCGTTACCTGGCAGCACCGGGCCGACGCCGGCAGGGGTTCCGGTCAGAATGATGTCGCCTGGCTGTAGCATGAAATACTGGGACAGGTTCGTGATGATTTCCGGCACTTTCCAGATCATCAACTTCAGGTCCGAATCCTGCTTTGTCTCGCCATCCACCGTGAGACGGATGAAGCCTTCCGAGATGTGCCCGACCTGCTCGACGGGGTGAAGAGGGCTGCAGGGACATGACTCGTCAAAGGACTTACCGGCCTCCCAGGGCAAGCCACTCTTGCCGAGATCCATCTGAAGATCGCGACGGGTCATGTCGAGGCCGATGCCGTAGCCATAAATATGATCAAGCGCATCGGCAACGCGGATGTCCCTTCCGCCTTTCTTGATCGCGACGACCAGTTCAAGCTCATAATGGTAATTTTCCGTCATGGTCGGGTAAGGAATTGAGCTTCCATCCTGCACGATGCTGTTGGTCTGCCTCCTGAAAAGTGATCCTCCCTGAAGTATGGCTTTTGAGCCGAAGGAGGACTGAGACATGGGCAAGAAGAGGCACTCGGCCGAAGAGATCGTTGCCAAACTGCGGCAGGTGGACGTGTTGACCGCACAAGGTCGGACCGTGGCAGAGGCCATCCGGCAGATCGGCGTGACGGAGGTCACGTACTATCGCTGGCGCTCCGAGTACGGCGGCCTCAAATCCGATCAGGTCAAGCGGCTGAAGGAGCTGGAGACGGAGAACGCCCGTTTGCGCCGGGCTGTCTCTGATCTCACCCTGGAGAAGCTGATCCTCAAGGAGGCGGCCTCGGGAAACTGGTAAGCCCCGCCCGCCGTCGCGCCTGTGTGGTTCACGTGATCGCCAAGTATGGTGTCTCGGAGCGGCTGGCCTGCCGGATCCTGGGCCAGCACCGTTCCACACAGCGCAAGATCCCTAGACAGCCGGAGGATGAGGCAGCTTTGACTGCGGACATCATCGCTCTGGCCACCCAGTACGGCCGCTACGGCTACCGGCGCATCACCGCTCTTCTGCGGGATGCCGGTTGGTGGGTGAACAAGAAGCGGGTCGAGCGGATCTGGAGACGGGAGGGGCTGAAAGTGCCACAGAAGCAACCCAAGAAAGGAAGGCTCTGGCTCAACGATGGCTCGTGCATCCGGCTGCGGCCGGAGTATCCGAACCACGTCTGGTCGTATGACTTCGTCGAGGATCGCACCCATGACGGGCGCAAGTTCCGCATGCTCAACCTCATTGACGAGTTCACGCGCGAATGCCTGGCCATCCGAGTGAGTCGGAAGCTGAAAGCGGTCGATGTGATCGATGTGCTCTCGGACCTGTTCATCCTGCGTGGCATTCCAGGTCATGTTCGTTCCGACAACGGCCCTGAATTTGTGGCCAAAGCGGTCCGTGAATGGATCCCAGCCGTAGGAGCCAAGACGGCTTACATTGAGCCGGGTAGCCCATGGGAGAACGGCTACTGTGAGAGCTTCAACTCAAAGCTTCGAGATGAACTGCTGAAAGGAGAGATCTTCTACACCTTGCAGGAGGCACAGGTGATCATTGAGAACTGGCGCCGGCATTACAACACGGTGCGTCCGCACTCATCCTTGGGCTATCGGCCACCCGCACCAGAGGTCTTGGTACCAGCTTCCAAGCTCGCGCCGCGGCCAATCCTGAATTAACATCACACCCGGATCACCAACTCGGGGCAGGCCACCTCCAGGCGCAGGCTGCCAGGTTGGCGGCCGGGCGCGACACGAGACCGGAGGTCAAGGAATACGCGGCGGCAGCGGCCGATTTCCGCGCAGGCCTTCTGCAACGGCTTGAGGCCTTCGGGAGAGAGCGCAGCATACCACTCCCGGCTACGAAGGAATTCGAGCATCAGGTCATCATCGAGAACCTGGAGCCGCTCGATGCCCTTGAACTGAGCCGACGCTACGCAGAGATCCAAGTGCAGGCCCTTGATCGGGAAATCGGCATCTATCAAGCCGCAAGCCGGAGCCCACATCAGGAAATCAAGGAATTCGCCGTTCAGGCGCTTCCCGAGTTGCAGCAGCGGCTTAAGGGTGCGCAGACGATGTACGATGCCATCAAGCCTTGAGCAGACCCATGAAGGTTCGCTCAGGAGGGGGCTACTGGACGGTCGTCGCGTATGCCAACATCCGCTTGTCCATCTCAGACAAGAAGGCCACTGGCTCGCTACAAAGGTCCGTTCCCGGCACACACCGGAAGAAGATCTGGCGTCGGCTCAAGGATTCAATTGCTGACCTTCCTAACGATCCAGCAAACTTCCCGGGTTGATTCAACTTGGACATGCCCCATTCCGGGATCCTGCCGCATCGCCGTTGCGTACAAACTTATCGCTGATCAGAACCGTGCGCTGAGGCCGAGCACGGGTCCGTGCTGGAGCATTTCGAACTCGTAGCGCTGTCGACCCTCGCCCTGGGCATAGTCGACATAGAGCGCCCGGTAGCCGATCACGCCCGAGAAGCTGATGCCCTGGTAGGTGCCGAGCTCAAAGCCGTAGGCGCCGATGGCTTGCCAGGAAAAGTCGCTCCCGACGCCGAACCCGCCGATGTCACCGCGCAGGACAAGCTCGTGTCCGGGCGCCACCGTATAGCGCAGGCGTGCGCCGATGATCGGATCGAGCCAGTCGACGGAGCCGGAGCGCGCGAATGCCCGAGTGCCGACTACTTCAACGTCGCCGACACTGACAGCAGCCGTGACGTCCAGCGAAAGATCGGCCTGCTGGTACCAGTACCTAGCGCCGCCAAGAACGTCGAAGGCCAGCGGCCCGGAGCGTGCCACCTCGTAGGCGGCGCCGACCTCGGCGATGGTCATTTCGATATTGAGACCAAGCGACGTGCCGAGCGTGCCGGTCACGCCGGGTGCTGGCGTGCGGTTCCGGATGTTGTCGCGCCCAAGGCCGATTTTGGTCCAGGCCACGTTGCCCAGCAGGACGAAGGGTCCGTTTCTCGCTTCAAAGTCGCCCATCAGAGCCACGAGCGCATCGCTCTTCTCGACGATGTCGATGAAACTCGCGTCGACCTTCACTGAGCGTCCACGCACGGTCTGGGTGCCATTCAGCGCGGTGAGCCAGCCATACGGCACGAAGCGGAAGCTCCATGAGGGCGGCATGGGAAGCGCGTCGGCGACCGGCTCCCGGATCGGACCCATGTCTGCGGCACATGCGGTTCCGGCTGTCCCGAGCATCACACAAAGGAACGCGAGTACCGCACGACGAGATCTCAGGGTGCCGGTCTGCATGATCATCCTCCAGGGTTCGTACCGTGCCGGCTACCGCCGACCCCGGGATCGCTGAGCGAGGTCACCCGCCATCCTAGGGTCGGATCGGCGTGGGGCTACGCCCGATCGGACACCTTCCTGACCGGTGGGATTGTCCAGGTGCCGTCGATAATCGACGGGTTGGTCTCATTTGGCCAGTACATCCGGAGCATGAGGATGAACTTCCCGGCCGGGGCGGGCAGCCAGTTCGACTCCTTGTCCTCCCCCGGGGAGTCCTTCTGGATGTAGAGGTCGACCGAGCCGTCCGGGTTGGGCTTCAGGTCCTGGCGCGCGCTGACCGAGTAGCGATCGATCGGATTGGGCACGAAGAAGTAAGCGCCGTCGTACATGGTCAGGGACCAGAAGCCCTCCACCGGCGGCAACTGGCCCTTGGCAAAGCGCATGACGTACTTGTTGGCCCCGTCATAGACCTTACCCTCACCATCCTTCTGCGACGTCGGATAGACGGCGTCCTGCGGGCGATTGGCCCCGAGGCCGATCGCCGTGACGAGGGCCCGCATCAGGTAATCGGTGCCATAGATGCCGGTCTTCGTCGTGAAGCCCCAGCCATCGATGTCGTGGACGTCCTTGTTGATCTTGAACTGGATCATAATCCGGTCGTTGGCGATCTCGGGAATGCGCTTGGCGAAGTCGGCCCGCAGCTTGCCGGCGTCAAAGTCCTGACCGGGCACGAGCCCGATCCGGGCGAATTTCGCAAGCGCAGGGGCATCCGCCGCCGACGGCGGGTTCGTCTTCATCAGTTCCGCCAGCAGGGTGAAGTACGCCACCGCGTCCATGCGGTTCACCTGGTCGCGCACAGCGGTCTTCATGTCGATGGAGGGATCGACCTTTCCGGCGGGCGGCGTGTACGGCTTGCCGTAGGCGCTGAGCGGCACCAGTTTGACCTGATCCTGGAGTGCATGCACCTCAGCGTAATCCTCCGGCGTGCCGGTGCAGTAGATACGGCCGAGCAGCCAGACGATATTGGTCGGCGACTTGTACTGCTTGACGCCCGCCGGCAGCGTGCCGCTCCAGCCGGGCCCGGTGATGGCATAGGTCTGGGCACCGGTTCCCGTGGTGCGCTTGCCGGGAACTTGGAAGACGTTCGTCCAGCCGTCGAGCATCGGCATGAGGAAGTAGCGGTCCTTCATGTCGGGCAGGCTGAGCACCCAGGGCTCCTTACCGACGTCGAAAAACGCAGTCGTATAGAGCGTGTCGGCGTTGGGTGCGGTCACGTCCTTAAAGGAGGGATCGGGGTATTGCCGCAGCTTGATGACCTGACCCATCGGCGCCCGCGTGCCCTCGGGGGCTGCCACGTTGGTGATAACACGGCGCGTCATCTCCATGGTGACCAGCGGGTAGCCGTAGATATAGGCATCGGTCGCCAGCCAGAAGTCCTCAAGGCCTTCGTCGATGCCCAACAGCTCACCAAGGTGAGCTTCACTAACCGTACTTACGGAGGTCCCAGCAAGTAGGGTCAAGGCACCGATAGTCGCCTGGCGCCGGGTCAGTTTCATCGTCATGACAATTCTCCGTTGCATATGGGATCTAAGGACTGCGCGACACTTACCCGGCATGGCAGACGGTCCTGACCTGCGCCTCCTCGGCTCAACGGCACCAGTGAGTGCAGTCCTTCGGGTTGCCGTGCCTACTGCCCGGACGCTAGCAACGGACAGAGCGTCGCGCCTGTAGCATCATGTAGTTTACGGGGAGGTGAGGATGGTCAGCGCTTGGGCGGCACTGCCTGGAGCGTCGCTTCCGCGGCCGTTCGGCCCGGCACCGGGAAGCCGGCCTTGCGCGCTCCCTCGGCAAAATGGGCCGCGTCCTCCGGCCGGTAGTTCCGCTTGGCCATCTCGTCGTCCCAGCGCTCGAAGATGGTCGGGCGCATGCGCAGGAACTCGTCACGGGCTTCTGCGGCTTCCGAAGCCTTGCCGAGTTGGGCATAGATCACGGCGGCAACGAAGTGATAGAGCGGAAACTTCTCCAGCGCCGCCTGCCGGATCAGGCTTTCGGCACGGACGTAGTCGTGCTGCATGTAGGCATAGACCGACAGCGTGCCGCTGTAGTAGCCGGAATGGCCCGGGTTGCGGGCGAGCGCCTGCTCCAGCAGCTCGGCGCCGCGATGCCAAGCCCCCGCTTGACCCAGCCGGGTCCCGAACTCACCGAGCAGCTCCGTGTCGTTTGGATTGAGCGCCACCGCCCGCTCGCCGACTTCCAGCGCCTCGGCAGGCTGCTGAGCGAAGAACAGCGCCATCATCAGGGATTGGAGCGACCGCACGTTCTCCGGATCGAGGCGGGTGGCGTGGCGGGCGGCATCGAGAGAACGCTCGATAGGCGTGGCAGATCCGATCCTTGGATTGAACCCGAACCGGTCCTCGTCGAGGTACAGGACGGCCAGCATCGCCCAAGCGGTCGCGAAATCCGGATGGAGCGCCACAGCCCGCTCCAGGCAGGTCCGGATCGCGGCATGGCTCTCCTCGGACAGCGCCGCCCGGTAGTCGTAGAACCGCAGGGTGCACTCATAGGCTTCCAGGTCGCCGGGCGGGCGGGCTCCGGCTCGGGTTTGGTGGGCTCGCTGGATGATGCCGTAGGGCTGCGCCACCGCGGTGGCGACCTTGCGCGCGACATCGTCCTGGATCGTGAAAAGATCGCGGGCCTGCAAATCCTCGTCATAGGTCTGCGACCACAGGACGGCGCCCGTCTCCGCATCGAGGAGCCGGCCCGTAATGCGAAGGCGGTGCGCTGCAGCCCGGACGCTTCCCTCCAGCACGTAGCGGACGCCGAGGTCATGGCGGATGCGGGCGATATCGGTGCCCGGCGGGATGCTATGAGACGTCTCACGCCCGATGACGGTGATTTCCTTGAAGCGGGCGAACTGGCTCAGCACCTCCTCGGTTAATCCGTCGGCGTAGGTCTTGGCCGCTGGAGACTCCCCCAGTGCAGCAAATGGCATCACGACGAGGGCTGGTCCCCCAGGGGGCAGGTGGGCCGACGCTTGAGGCGTATGAGCCAAATTGGTCTGCCACAGGGCCCACAAGACAAGCCCGGCAAGAAGGAGGACCACGATGGAGGCAGAGGCGAGCCACGCCGTCCAGTTCTGCGGCGGCGAGTTGCCAGCATGCCCTTTTGGCCCGGTGAGCGTGGCAGAAGTCGTTGCCGGAGCAGCATGAACTTCGCCAGCTGGCGGTTTGCTCCAGGCGAAGTGCGGGACGTACGCTCCCTTCGGGATGGTGATGACCACCGGGTCGGACCGGCCGCCTGAGAGATAGTAGCGCTCCAGGGCCCGGCGCAGCCGTCCGGCCTCGATTCGCACGACCGGGTCGCCCTGGGCATCGAAGTCCGAATTTCGCTCGAACACCTCGGTGCCGATGGCATAGGCCTTGATGCGGTCAGCGCGACCGGCGAGCGTCTCCTCGACCACATAGCGCAGGAACCTGCGAGCCCGCGCGGGAGCATCGAGCTCGGGGCTGGCGAAAAGGATATCGAGCTGGGCGCGCACGTCCTCCGCCGCGGGCGGCGACTGCGCCTGCGGCGAGGCACCGACAGTGCCTTCGCCTCTGCCGAGCATGGATCGGTCCGTTGTCCGTGGGCGTACGAGACGCCTCTTTCCGTAACCTACCGTAACATACTCCCCATGCGTGCGGTATGGGTCAATGCTGGCAACCGTGTGACAGCGCACCCGCGCTGTTTGATCCCGGCACCGGGGCTATGCCATGCACCACGCCGTCCAGGCCGCCATCGCCTGCTTCCCGGACCGGGGACATGCAATCGAGGAGTTGGCCCGGATGGACGAGAGCTTTCAATCGCTCTGCGAGGATCTTGCCGAGGCACAGGCAGCCCTGGTGCGGTGGGAACGCTCAACCTCTCCCGTGGGGGCGGCACGCTGCGCCGAGTACCGGATCCTCGTGAGGGACCTCGCGGCCGAACTCGCGGCCGAACTGGATCGACGCGCAAAAGGATAGGGGATTGCCATGAGAGCCTGTCTGCCGAATTGCCTGCTCCTGTCCGGCGTATTCCTGATGTGCACGGCCGCGGCGCAGCAGCTCCCCCGGCTTGACGTCGAGGCAACCTGCCGTGCCGCGCCTCGCCTGCTTGCGGAGGATGCCAATCCGTTCGACGGCTGCATGAGGGACGAAAGGGATGCGCAACGCCAGCTCCAGGAAATGTGGAGCGGCGCGGCTGCAGCCCACCGCCAAGCTTGCGCGGAGGAGGCCCAGATTGGCGGCACGCCCAGCTACGTCGACATGCTCACGTGCTTGCAGATGGCCCAGGGGAACACTCCAGCGGCCGAGCCGCGACGTCGGCGTACGCCTAACTAGAACAAGTGGCGTTCCATGAAACTGCGAGCCATTCCGTCATCTCTACGAAGAACTTAGCTATCGGATGGCAGTGGCTTGCGACCAGACGACCATCCACTCTCCATCGCGGTTCTCGTAGGTGTCGGTGTGCCAGTAGTCACTGAGGGGGATTTTGTGGCCGCCGAAGACAACTTCGAGCTGAGCGCGATAACGAAGAATAGCCACTCCGTCGTATAGCCGCACGGTAATGTCGCCTGGCTGCCATGTCACGTACTTAAGCTGCCCGGAGGCGATCGCGCCCATGTAGTCTTCCTTTGAAAGAGCCACACCGATTGGCGTGATCAATTGGAAGTCTGGGGCATGAAGTTGTCGCGCCTGATCAATATCGGCGCTGACCAGGGCGCGAAGCCTTGCTCGTTCCGTGTCTCGGAGAAGATCGGCCTCGCTGGTTGGCGAGATCTCGCGAATGGTCGGGATTGTCATGTGTGTTCTCCACATTGGAAAAGAGATCGATTGATCTCTGTTAGAATGGGTGGGTCAGGCTTGTTGGATCGCTCGCTCGACGGGTATCAATCCCAGATCTATGAGGCTTTGTGCACTGGCCCGGATACACTCCTCGTCCGGTCGTGAGCTCCAGTTCAGGATGCGTCTTGCTTTTGCTGAGCTGACGCTCAGATCCCGACCGAGTTCGTGAATGATCGTTCGTGCGTTTGGATCGGACTTCGCCATGTCTCTGACGACGTCATCGGGGACTTCACGGATCGGCAGTTGGGAGGCATGGTTGGGAAAGGAGCGCGCAAGAACGGCCACTAGATCCTTGAGCCAGAAAAATCTTCCGCCAACAATGAAGCGTTGACCGCCGGCGGCTGGATTCGTCATCGCACGGATGTGGGCATCCGCGGCATCGCGTACATCCACAACGGAAAAGCCAAAGCGTGGAATGCCCTTGAAGTGCCCTGACATCAGGTGATGGATCAAGCCCACGGACGTCCCAATCTTCGTGCCGAGCAAGGGCCCAAGGATGACGCTCGGATTGATGACGGCGAGGTCAAGTCCGACTTCCCGCGCAAAGGCCCAAGCCGCCTTCTCTGTCAGTGTCTTCGATTTGTAATAGGGAGTCGCACGGGGGCTCTCCGGGTCGGTCCAATGTTCCTCGGTGAAGGGCGCCTGGCCACCGCCATGGTTCGTGGCCGCTACGGAAGACGTCATGACGACACGATTGACATGAGCCTGGTGTGCCGCACGGAGCACTCTCAACGCACCATCATGGGCTGTCCGGATCAGTTCATACTCATTGTCGGGGAAGCCTGGGGGGAAGGGTGACGCCGTGTGAATGACATACCGGCAATCTTTGACAGCAGCAGCCCAACCGTCATCACTATCAAGATAGGCCCGCACAAAACTGAGGTTCTCCGCAACACCGCTGTCACTATGGGACCCAAGTTCATCGCGTATTGCATCGCTCCTGCTGATGTGCCGCAAGCTTCCTCGTACCCGATACCCTTGCTCAAGCAACTGCAAAGCGATGTGGCCCGCGAGAAAGCCGCCGATACCCGTCACCAGTACAGTTGTATTCCTAGGGCTAGCGCTGCCCTCCGGCGCAATGGTCATCAGAACTCCTTTCGGCCGCGCCTGCGGCGGCTTCCAAAATTAGACAGCGGAGTGATTGTGACGAGAACGGCTTCGCCATGCTGGGTGCGGGACTATAGCCTTGACCGCGTCAGCCTTTCCGACGCGGTGTCCACTTGGCTCACTTCGTTATGACAGTTACCAAGGCAGTCACCGGTTTGCCGTCCACGAGAACGGGCTTGTGGTGATCATCGGCAAGGAGGACACCGATTACGTGCTTGCCGGCAGTGTTTGAGCAATGGCCAAAGCGAGCCTTGATGAGATCCCCTCCGAAGTCGCTGTTCATGCTGTTGAAGGGCTTGCCCGGGATGTTGCACGTGTCTCCATCCGGATCGATCTTCAGATGGACATGGCCGCATTGGCGGTTCGTGCCGCATTGTCCCGCAGGGAGCAGTGTGAAGTTGCTCTTCACCACGATGCCTATCGCTTTCTCAGGATCATTCCCAAGGTCAATGGATGAATCAGGTTGCGGCCAAACGATCTCCAAGCTGGGGCGGTCTTCGGCGTGAGCCAACCTGATCGGCGACGCCAGGAGAGCGAAGCTGATTATCAAGGCAGGGCGAAACATGTGGTTCTCCATCTGTAGTGTAATCAGTGATTACATGTGAGGGAGACCAGGTCAATAGAAAATAATCGCTGATTACATTGCGGCATGGTATCGATCAGGCATGGCCAAGAAATCTGTCACGAACGCAGGCGACCAGCCCAAGCCTTATCACCATGGCAATCTGGTCGAAGTGCTCATTGCAGCAACCGTGGAACTCATCCAGGAGCGCGGGATCGAGCAGTTGTCCGTGCGCGAGGTGGCGAAGCGCGCCGGTGTCTCACCGGGGGCGCCGTTCCGGCACTTTCGGTCAAAAACTGCACTTCTGACGGCTGTTGCCGAACAGGCCATGGACCGGCTGACCCAGGCTGTCACCAAAGCCGTGTCGGAAATACATAGCGCAGATCCCGCAGTCGCTTTCGAGGCGATCGGGCAGGCCTATCTCGAATGGGCGTTGGCCAATCCCACGCATTTCCAGATCATCAGCTCCCGCACCCTGATCGACTTCGAGGCCTCCTCTAGTCTGCGCGACCAGAACAGAGCCATTCGTGAGACGATGGTTGACCTGTTGGTCCAAGCCCAACAACAGGGCCAGCTTGCCTCGGGGGTCGATGTGGATCATCTCGTTCTGGCGGCGCGTGCCTATGTCTATGGCTTGGCACGCATGGCCATTGATGGTCATTTTCCGGAGTGGCATCCATCCGAACCGCCTGCCATCGCCGTTCGCAGGGCGCTGCGCCTCTTTATGAGCCAGATGATTATCGCATCAAGGTATGGTCTCGTGGAGCCGAAGAATCCCTCCTAAGAGACACTCTCTGCCAGTGAGTGCTTGTCGAAAAACTTACCGCTAGATTCAGGGTCCATTTTGCGCGTTAAGACATCCACTAGGCGGCACGGGCGGCCTTGGCCAAAATCGCTTCGCGCTCGGAAAACAGGGTCAATGCTGCAGCGAGCTTTACCCAAGTGACGACAAGCGTGGCATCTACTATCGATCTGCTAACGGCGCCGAATGACCGCGGTCAAGTACATGAATGCCCAAATTGCCTTTGCAGTAGAGGCTTCTCCCGTTACGTTCTCGTGTGAAATCACGGAGCGGGGCGTTTGATGAATGGATACGGGGATACCTACTACGCCCGCACGCTCGCTGATGGGTCGCAACGGCCTTCTCTTGAGGGAGCAGTGACCGTCGACGTCGCTGTCGTCGGCGGTGGACTTGCGGGGCTTACGGCGGCACTCGATCTGGCACGGGCGGGGCGCTCCGTAGCGGTTTTGGAGGCTGAAAAGGTCGGGTGGGGAGCGTCAGGGCGGAACGGGGGCTTTGTTGGACCCGGGTATGCGACAGGTCATGCCGATATCGTCCGCATGGTCGGAGCCGAGCAGGCGCAGGCTTTGCACCGCCTTTCGATCGAGGGCGCCCGGATTGTCGAGGAGAACATCGAAAGCCTCGCCCTGGGTGACAACAAGCGGGTCCACGGCAAGTTGAGCGTGCTCCGGTATGATGATCCGGATAGCCTTGAGCGGAATTGCGAGATGATGCAGAGGGAGTTCGGCTATCACCTCGAAGTGATGCCGACCGATGCTGTACGAGGCGTCTTGCGCTCGCAGAAATATCATCAGGCACTTTACGACCCTGCGAGCTTTCACTTTCACCCTCTCAACTATGCCCGGTCCCTGGCAAAGGCTATCGAGGCCTTGGGTGGGCGCATCTTCGAACAATCCCGGGTCACTGGATGCGATCTCGACCGGGCGGAGAAAACTGTCAGGACATCGCAAGGGGAGGTGAGGGCGCGAGACGTGGTTCTGGCCGGTGGAGGGTATACGGACGATCTGGTGCCTCGCTTGCGTCGAAGTATCCTGCCGATTGCAACCTATGTGCTGCTGACGGAGTCAGCACCCGAAAAGCTCGCCGAGGCGGTGCGCACGTCGATGGCGATTAGCGACAACCGGCGTGCTGGGGATTACTACCGCCTCGTCGACGACGGACGGCGCCTTCTCTGGGGCGGCCGGATTACGACGCGTACCACCGAGCCTCGTCGCCTCGCTCAGATGATGCAGAAGACGATGATTTCTACCTACCCGCAACTCGAAGGCGTACGTGTGGAAACGGCTTGGTCGGGCCTCATGGCCTATGCTCGTCACCTGATGCCGCTCATCGGGCAGCTTCAGTCGGGAGTCTGGTATGTGTTCGGCTTCGGCGGGCGCGGCCTGAACACGACGGCCATCGGAGGGCGCGTGATCGCGGAGGGGATCCTCAAATCAAGCGATCGCTACCGGCTTTATGAACCCTTTAGTCTCAGGTGGAATGGAGGTCCGTTCGGCGTTGCCGCGGCACAGCTCACCTATTGGACCTACCAGGCCATGGATCTCGCCAAGGAGCGTCGAGCCGCCCGCGTTGATTGACGTGGACCTCCGGCTCCGCAGGATCCGCTAGTCGTGCCCGAGGCGCATCCGGCGCTCCAGAAAACGGCTATAGGCGCCCATCCCGTAGGAGAAAACCAGGAATACGGCGGCCGCAAAGACATAGCCCTCCAGCACGGCAATACCCACCCAATTGGGATCCGTCATTGCTGTGCGCACGGTGGAGAGGAAATCGAGAAGGCCAATGATCGTGACAAGAGTCGTGTCCTGGAAGAATCCGATGGAGATGTTCACAAGAGGCGGAATCGCGATCTTCAGCGCCTGAGGCAGTACGATGAGGCGCATGGACTGCCAATAATGCAGCCCCATGGCGCTGGCGGCTTCGTGCTGCCCCCTTGGAATCGCCTGCAGCCCGCCGCGCACGGCTTCTGCTATATAGGCCGCGGCGAAAATGATGATCGCGATCTGAGCCCGCAGCAGCTTGTCCACGGTGATCCCGCTCGGCATGAAAAGCGGCAGCATGACCGACGCCATGAACAGAATGCTGATGAGCGGCACGCCTCGGATCACCTCGATGAAGACGATGGCGATCACCCGGATGGCAGGGAGCTTCGAAGAACGGGCCAAGGCGAGCACGACCCCAAGGGGGAATCCGAAGGCCAGACCAACGGCCGAGAGCAGAAACGAGAGCGGCAGGCCGCTCCATTGCGTCGTCGGCACATAGGGAAGTCCGAAAATTCCGCCCCAGAGCAGGACCGCAGTGGTCAGGATCGTGCCACCCCAGAGAACGAGGAGCTTTTTGTTCCAGAAACGCGGGATCATTGTGATGGCGATCGCGCCGAGGAACAGAATCATCGCGAGCGCAACGCGCCAATGCTCGTCGTAAGGATAGACCCCGAAGACCATGAAACGGAGCTTGGCTTCGTAATAGGGAAAGCAGGCACCTTGCCCCACCTTGCAGGCCTGGGCGCCCCCCTCGGTGACGGCCCGGGTCACGAGCCAGCCATAGGAGCCTTTGATCCCGAGCCACATGAGCCAGAGACAGACCAAGGTGATCAATGCATTGACCGGGGTCCCGATAAGGGGCTTGAGCGTCCGATGGAGCAGGCGGCGTTCCACACCCGGGTCGCGCCGAATCGGCATCTTCAATTGCGCTTCGGCAATGTCGGTTGCAGTCGTCATGACCTAGCGCTCCTTCAGCGCGACGCGGCTGTTGTACCAGTTCATGAACAGGGAGATTGCAATCGATAGACCGAGATAGACCAGCATGAAGATCGCGATGCCTTCGATCGCCTGACCGGTCTGGTTCATGGTCGTGTTTGAGACCATCACAAGGTCCGGGTATCCGATTGCGATGGCAAGCGACGAGTTCTTGAAGAGGCTTAAGTAGCTGCTGGTGAGGGGAGGAATGATGACCCGCAAAGCCTGAGGAAGGACGACCAGCCGCATAGTCAGGCCGTCTCTCAAACCAAGGGCGCGTGACGCCTCCCATTGGCCCTTACGCACCGACAAGATGCCGCTTCGCACGATCTCGGCGATGCCGGCCGAGGCGGAGAGGGCAAGGCCGATGAGGAGAGCCGTGAATTCCGGCGTGAGCTGCGAGCCGCCGGTCAGGCGAAAGCGCCCTTTCTCGGGAAGACTGACTGTGAACTCAGGCTGCATGATCAGGAACGAAAGAGCAGGCGGCAGCAGGAGTGCAAAGGCAATCAAAGGCCATGTGGTTCGCTCTTTGCCGGTTTTGATGCGCTCTGCGATCGTGTGGCGGCGAAGGGCAACCGCCAGGCCTCCTCCGAGAACGAGCGCGGCGAAAATGATCGTGTGAGCACGGGTCCAGACCAGGGACGGAACGGTCAATCCACTGTTGCTCATGAAGACATGAGGAAGGATTTCCCATGCTTCCCGGACAGTCGGCAGGCCGGTGACGATCAAGGCGTACCAGAGGAAGAGATAGAGCAGGAGAGGGACGTTCCGCAGCGCCTCCACGTAGAGGAAGGCGAGAAGAGCAAGCAAGGGATTGCGCGACAGGCGCGCGATGCCGACGACGAGGCCCAGAATTGATGCAAGCACGACGCTCCAGGCCGAAACCCAAACCGTGTTGACGATGCCGGCCAGAATGGCACGACCATAGGTGTCAGTTGGCTTGTAGTCGATCATCGTCTGGCTGATGACGAAGCCGGCCTCGCGGCTCAGATAGCCGAAGCCCGTGGCGATGTTCTGCTCTGCAAGCTTCTGCGAGACGTTCGAAAACAGATAAAGACCAAGAAGGACGATGCTCCCGACAGCGAGCACCTGATAAAGAATCGCCCGGAAGCGAAGATTGTAGAGGAGCCTCGTCGCGCTCATCGAATCTGCCCGCATGATGACCCTTTCCGGGAAATGCTGAAGACGAAGCGGGCGGCCTCAAGGCCGCCCGCAGATCTCAGACTACCGGAACGGCGGTGAGTAGAGCAGGCCGCCCTTGTTCCAGAGCTCATTTGGGCCACGTGAGAGGCCGAGACGCGTCTCAGGGCCGAGGTTGCGCTCGAAGAGTTCGGCATAGTTTCCAAGCGACTTGATGACGTTGTAGCCCCACTTGTTGTCGAGGCCGAGCATCTTTCCGAGGTCGCCATTCACGCCGAGCATGCGCTGGACTTCCGGATCCTGGCTCTTGAGTTGTTCGTCGACATTAGCCTGTGTGATGCCCTTCTCCTCGGCAGCCACGAGCAAGTAGATCGTCCAGCTCAGGATATCGCGCCAGTTCGGATCGTTCTGACGAACCGTCGGAGCGAGCGGCTCCTTCGAGATGGTCTCGGGCAGGACGACGTAGTCCGAGGGATTGTTGGCAATGGCGCGCACGGAAGCGAGATCCGAGCGATCCGAGGTGATGGCATCGCAGCGGCCGTTGAAGAACGCATTGCGCCATTCGTCGGAGTTCTCGAACACCACGGATTCATACTTGATGTTTCGGGGGCGGAAGAAATCCTCGAGGTTTTGGAGAGTGGTCGTGCCCGGCAGGAGGCAGATCGCGGCATCGGCAAGTTCGCCGGCGCTCTTCACGTTGAGCTTGGTCGATACCATCAGGCCCTGACCATCGTAGAACACTACCGGCCCGAAATCGAGGCCGAGGGATGCGTCGCGTGAGAAGCTCCAGGTGTTCTGGCGGGACAGGACGTCGACCTCACCAGACTGAACGGCCTGAAAGCGAACATTCGTGTTCAGCGGGATGAAGTCGACCTTGTCGGGATCTGCAAAAATTGCCGCCGACATTGCTCGGCAGACGTCGACATCGAAGCCGCGTCGCGCGCCCTTGTCGTCGGCATAGGAGAAGCCGGGTGAGACGGGCGAGACGCCGCAAAGGATCTTGCCGCGCTTCTTGACCGTGTCGAGCGTCGCCTGGGCGGATGCTGGCGCAGCCGAGACGGCGGCGACACCAGCAATGAGGCCCATTGCAAGCCAACGGGTCAAAGATCTGGATTGTGTCATTGTATTCCCTCTTTCCGTGCGCCTTATCCGGCCGCTACCCGTCAAAGCTAGACCCTAACCAACCCGAGTTTCAAGGGTAGAATTTCCCAACGTAAGCCGTTCCGGAACTTGCCGGTTGACCAAAAGGGATGCACAGTCGCGTACCTTCCGTGGCGACGTTCGCTGCCGCTCATCATTCGCGAGTTATCATGCCGATCCTGCCCAAAGCCGATATCGTCCTCACCAATGGCCGGATCTTCCGCGGCCTTTCAGAGCAGGTGACCGAAGCGATTGCGCTCTGGGCTGGGCAGGTTCTAGCGGCGGGATCGGCAGCCGACATGGAGCCTCTCATCGGACCGCGGACACGCGTGATCGATCTCGCGGGCCGCCTTGCCACTCCTGGATTGTGCGACTCGCACATGCATCTTCTCCCTTACGGGGTCATCATGGGGCACGTGGATGTGCGCGCTGCATCTGCGCCAACTCTCACGGCCTTACTCGAAAGAGTTAGGCAGCGTGCCTCGGTTACGCCGCCCGGCCAGTGGATTCAGGGGCGCGGATACGATCAGTTCGAACTCGACGTCAGGCGCCACCCTTTGCGCGAAGAGCTTGATGCCGTGGCCCCCGATCATCCGGTTGCGATCGTGAGAGCGTGTGGCCACGTGACGATCTGCAACTCGAAGGCGCTGGAGCTTGCAGGGATCGACGAATCGACCCCCGTTCCGCAGGGAGGTGCCATCGAGCAGCGGGACGGGCGCCTGACGGGCCTTTTGGCCGAGACCGGACGCGACCGTCTCAAGGCCGTGCTGCCGGAGCCGACGGATCAGGAACTCGTTCAGGCCATCGACGATGCCGGCCGCGCCTGCCTGTCCTATGGGATCACCAGCGTGATGGATGCGGGTGTCGGCATGAGGGCAGGCTACCGCGAGGTCGCTGCTTATCGCACAGCCCAACGCCTCGGACGCCTTCCCGTGCGAACGACCCAGTGCCTGCTTGGAGGTCCAGGCGGTATCGTAGAGCAGGCCTATGCTGATGGCGTGGTGACGGGCGCAGGCGATTCTATGCTGCGCGTCGGTCCGGTGAAGATCTTCACGGATGGCAGCGCCGGTGGCCGGACGGCCGCCATGAGCGAGCCTTATGTTGGAGACCCGAAGACCACGGGCCTGATGCTTTTGCACGACCACGAGATGAACGACCTTGTGCATGACTATCACGCCAAAGGCTATCAGCTGGCTGTTCATGCCATCGGCGATGCGGCCATCGAGCAGACGCTGAATGCCTTCGAACTGGCTCTCGAAGCAATGCCAGATGCCGACCGGCGCCACAGGATCGAGCACGCGGGCTATGCCCGGGCCGACCAGAATGCTCGCATGCAGCGCCTGGGCGTTCAGCCGGTGCCGCAGCCTGTGTTCATCTACGATTTCGGGGACCTATACGTCTCCGTCGTGGGGGAAAAGCGGGCAAAGCCATCCTATCCTCTCAAGACCTGGATCGATCTCGGCTTCAAGCCTGCCGCCGGCAGCGACGCGCCTGTTTGCGACATCAATCCCTTCCCGAACTTCTTCTCTATGCTCACCCGAAAGACTTCCCATGGCACAGTCATGGATGAGCGGGAGGTGGTATCCATCGAGCAGGCCATCACCGCCTTCACGGAGTTCGGCGCCTATGTGAACAAGGCCGAGCATGAATGGGGCCGCCTCGTGCCGGGTCTTGCGGCGGATGTTGCTGTGTTCTCCCGCGATCTTCTGACGACTTCGCCTGAGGAAATCCTCAACGATACCCGCTGCGATCTCACGATCCGCGGAGGCGAAGTGGTGTTCGACCGTCACGGAGAGACGGCCCGCTGATAGACTTGTCTTGGAAATAGACGCCAATAAGAAAGGCCCCGAGATCACTCGGGGCCTTTCTTGCTTCATGGACCTGCCACTCAATTGCGGATGGGGAAGACGCGGGGGCTCAGCTCTTCGAGTTCCCGTCCCGCCCAATCGCGCTGGGACGCCGACGCAATCGCTTCGGCTTGGCCTCGGCGCAGCATCTCGATGTCTCCGCCGATGTCGAAGTCCAGAACCTCTCCGTCGCGAACTACCTGACGACCGTCCACATAGACATCCCTGATGGCTCGATCATTGGCAGAGTACACGAGGCTGCGGATAGGCTCGTAATCGGGCTGCATGTAGGGATTGCTCATGTCGACGACCGAGAAATCCGCCTTGCAGCCGGGGGCAAGACGACCCAGGTCCGGGCGGCGGATCATGTCGGCGCCAACGGCCGTGGCTGCCATGAATGCGTCCCGCGTGGTCGATGCCGTGAAGCTCCCTGCAATGATCCGGCCAGCGTAACAGGCCATGCGGAGTTCATCGAGCATGTTGTGGGGGAAGCTGTCCGTGCCTATGCCGACCTGGATGCCTGCCTTCATATAGCGGCTGAGGGTGTTCAGGGCGATGCCGCGCCGCGCGAAGACCACAGGGCAATGTGCGACCTGAGCCCCGCTGTCGCGCAGGCGCTCGAAATCGTTGGCATGCGGCCAGTGCAGCCAGGGGTGGTCGTTCAGGAAGATGCAGTGACCAATGATCGTGTCCGGTCCGAGGGCGCCGATCTTGTCGAGCCATTCGATGGGTGTGCAGCCATAACGGCGCATGATCTCCTGGAACTCGACGATGCTCTGCGCGGCATGGATCTGGATCGGCTGGTTACGCTCGCGGGCAGCATCAAGCGCGTCGCGGATCTGTCCCTCCGTGCAGGTGTCGATCTGGGCTGGCGTGAAGTAGCCGGTGATGCGTCCGCTCGGGTGCTTTGAGGCCGCATCGGCGATCTCGATCGCCTCGCGCAGCAGCCGGTCTCCCGTCGCCGGATCGAGATTGTATTCTACCGAGTGGCCATTGGTGGTTTTCCAGGGGCCGGAGCGGAACATCCCCCAGAGAACGGCGCGAATTCCGGTTTCCGCATATTCGTCAGCCCAGGTCTCGCGCGGCCTGCCGAGGTCGCAGATGGTGGTGACGCCGCTCTTCAGGAGCTCCGATGCAGCGACGCGAAGCGCCGGGCGCGTGTACTCAGGGCCGATCTGGAACACCGGCATGAACTCATAGAGCGAGCTCTGACCGAGACGTGGACTCCCCAGCTCTTCCAGCATGCCCTTCCAGCCGGGTTCATGTCCGGGATGGCTGTGAATATCCACAAAGCCGGGAATGATCATCATCCGGCTGGCATCGACCTCCTCATCGGCTGTGCCGGAATAGCCGCTCCCGACATGGACGATGTCCGATCCCCGGATCACGAAATCGGCGTTGCGGAGGTAGACATGAGAGCGGGCTGCTTCGTCCCAGGCGACGATCCAGTCACAATTTCGGAAGAGGGTCATCTTTGCGACGGTGTCGGTCATAGAAAGCTCCACAGAGACAGGGAAAGGTCGATGAGAAGAGTGTGAGTGCCGTCAGGACGCGAGAGCCTGCGAAAGGCGGACATGACCGACCGCCATGGCGACGGCGGCCTGGGTTGGCTCGACGACAGGAATCCCTACGGCTTCCTCAAGGGCAGCGCGATAGCGCGCCATGCCGGCGCATCCCATCACGAGGACGTCGGCTCCGTGAGTGGTTTTCAACGTCCGCCCGACCTCGATCATGCGGCCAAGGGTTTTCCCCTCATCCGACAACTCCGCAACACCGAGCCCAATGGAAAGGTCGGCCGCGAAGCGGTCCATGACGCCCATCGCGCCGAAATAGCGGAGATGCCTTGGAATGGAGGTCGGCAGGATGGCGATGACGCCGAAGCGCTGCCCGAGGGTGAGCGCCGTCAGCACACCGCATTCAGCAATTCCGAAGACGCGGCGGCGGCTCTGCTCGCGCAGGGCATGGAGACCCGGATCCGAGAAACACGCAATCACGAAGGCGCCTGCGCTCTCCTCCAGGTCGGAGGTCTTGCGCAGCATCGGCATGATGACGCCGTCTACATCCCGCTGCGACTGGATCCCGGGTGGCCCCTCGGCCAGCGAGAGGCATATGATGTCAGGCCCGTCGGTGCTTCTCAGGGGCGTTACGGCTGCACCGATTGCTGCCGTGACCGCCTGCGAAGAATTTGGATTGATGACATAGACCGAAGAGCTCATAGTTGCTTCATCCCCGGGCCGCAAGGGGCAATGAATAGGGCGCCAGAACAGACAGGGGGCGACCCTGCGGATCGTCCTGCTCCGCTCTTCGGGAGGCGCGCCTCTGGGCATCCTGGAGTTCTCGGATCGCCCCGTCGTAATCCAGGTTGGCGACCCGGCGATTCTTCACGACGGCTCGACCGTCCACATAGACATCGCGGATGGCACGCTCTGCGGCGCAGTGGATCAGGTTGCGCAACGGATCGTGGATCGGTTGCATGGCCGGGTGGCTCAGGTCGACGAGCGACAGGTCCGCTTTGGCACCGGGCGTCAGGCACCCGATATCGCTACGGCCGAGTGCCTTAGCTCCGCCAACCGTAGCGGCAGAAAAGAGATCACCCGTACTGAGGTCGAAGACGCTGCGCCCGGCAACGCGCGAGCAGATCATAGCCTCGCGCATTTCCTCGAGCATGTTGAACGGATAGCTGTCTGTGCCGATGCCGACATTGACGCCTGCACGGAGATAGCCGCCGAGGCTTTCCAGTGTCATGCCGCTGCGCGCGAAGGTGACGGGGCAGTGAGCGACCGAGGTGCCGCTTCGGGCGAGCCGGTCGAGATCGTCGCGGCTGCGCTGCCGGGTCCAGGAATGATGATCAAGGAAGATGCAGTGCCCGAGGATCAGATCCGGTCCCAGGATCCCGAGGCGCTCCAGCATGGCCGGCGCCGTCTCTCCCGTTCGTCGAAGCAGTTCCTCGTGCTCGGCCATGGTCTGCGCCGCATGGATGGTGATCCGCATCCCGCGACGGCGCGCTTCAGCCACCGCCTCCTTGATCAGCTCCTCCGAGCAGGTCTCTATCTGCGACGGCGCGATCACGCCATCGATGCGGCCGCTGGGATGAGCACGTGCCCGGTCCACGAAGGCGAGGGCTTCAGCATAGCGCTCCCGTCCTCTGGCCTCGTTCCATTCGAAGTCGAGACGATGGCTGCCGGCCATGCGCCATTGGGCTTCGCGGAAGCCGGGAGCGAGATAGGCCCGCAATCCACTTTCCGCCGCCAGGGTGAGCCATTGCGCGTGAGGTGATGCGATGTCGAGATGCGTGGTGACGCCGCTGCGCATCAGGTCGCCCAGCATCACCGTCTGGCAGGCGGCCTTGGCGTCGTCATCGGAATCGATCAGCGCTGAGTATTCATAGAGTGCGTTGCCCCAGAGAGCTGCGGTGCCGGCATCCTCGAACAGCCCCTTGGCGATGGGCTCGTCTCCGGAATGACAGTGCACGTTTACAAAGCCGGGCATCACCATGATGGAAGCGCCGGCAATCTCCTCATCGGCACGGCCGTCGTAGGCAGGGCCGACATAAAGAATCCCTGCTTTGGAGAAGGCCACATCGGCATCCTGCATGTAGACGTGTCTCGATGCGCCTTCGTCCCAGGCGACCACCCAAGCGGCTTTTCGGACAACCGTTACTGTGTCAGTCATGATGTGGTGAACCGATGCAAAGAGAGGAATGTTGGTGGGTTGGAGGGCCGCTTGGTCTCGGCCGCGTGCTCACAAAAGATGTGCCCCGAAATTGGTCTGTGGGTTGAATTCCGGGCTCAGGCGTCCGGTCGGCCGCATCGATGCGGCAGCCTCACGCAGCTGCAGCTGGCCTGACCCAGGCGTGGCCTGGAGCGTCCCATCGGCGATGATCACTTCACCCCGGCGCAGGACAGTCTCGGGCCAGCCACGCAGCATGCGGCCGGAAAAGGGGTTGTAGCCAACATTGTCGTGCAGTCCGTCATCGGTGAGCATGACTTGGCGATCAGGGTTCCAGATCGCGATGTCGGCGTCTGCTCCCACAGCGATGGCGCCCTTGCGCGGGTGAAGGCCGTAGATCTTTGCCGGAGCCGTCGCCGTCAGCTCGACGAACTTCTCCAGGCTCGACCTGCCCTGGCTCACCATGGCGTCGAAGAGCAGCGGCAAACGTGTCTCAAGTCCCGGCAGTCCATTGGCGATCTGCTTGAAGTCCGGATTGGCACCGGCGGAAAGCTTGCCGCTCTCATCGAACCTGTAGGGCGCGTGATCGGAGGAGACGACCTGAAGATCACCGAGTTCGAGTGCGCGCCACAAGGCGTTCTGATCCTCCGTCGAGCGGGGAGGAGGGCTGCACATCCATTTGGCGCCCTCCAGACCCGGCCGGTCGAGATCCTGCGTCGTCAGAAACAGGTATTGCGGGCATGTTTCGGCAAAGACCTTGATGCCTTCGCCACGGGCGCGGCGAATGACGGCAGCACCTTCAACAGTGGAGACATGGAACAGCATGATGGGCTGATCCAGAAGCTGTGAAAAGCGGATGAGCCGCTCGAAAGCCTCGATCTCGCATACGCGCGGGTGGCTTACTCCGTGGAACTTGGGCTCGATATAGCCGCGAGACACAAGCCTGTCGGCCATCCACTTGATCATCCCATGGTTCTCGGCATGGGCGCAGACCAGGGCCCCATACTTGCGGGCCACCATCATGACATCCAGAACCTGCTCGTCGAGAAGGCGAACGCGATCGTAGGTCATGAAGATCTTGATCGATCTGTGCCCGCTCTGGATCAGTTCCGGCAAGTCGCGTTCCAGTGTTTCCGGCGTCGGGTCGGAAATCCAGAGATGGAAAGCGTAGTCGGTCACGGCACCGGCTGCAGCAAGGCGCGTGTAATTCTCGACCACCTCACGCAGGCTGTCGCCGCGATGCTGAGCTGCGAAGGAGATGACAGTCGTCGTCCCGCCGAAGGCAGCCGAGCGGGTCGCCGACTCGAAGGTGTCGGCGTTCATCAGCCCGCCGCCTGAGAGCTGCTCAATATGGCAATGGGCATCAACGCCCCCGGGCAGGATCAGCTTACCTGTCGCATCAATGTTGCGTCGTCCGTCTGGAAGGTTCCTGCCCAGTGCTACAATCTGGCTACCATGAATCGCAACATCAGCGGTCGCTACGCCTTCGACAGTCGCAAGCCTTCCGCCTTTGATGACCAGATCGTACACGAGGGGTCGCTCCCTGAAGCTTGGTATTGTGATATTGTTCAAGCTCTGTTCTGCATGCAATCTAGGCAGATAGAGTGAAGCTCAGCAAGGGGCCTACTTTCATATCACTGCTAGAAACCGCCTATTAGGGCGAAGTCTCGGAAGGGCGGTTGGCTTCGAGACATCTCTTCGCCTCGAGTTCCTCTCGGATGGTTCTCTTCGTGATTTTTCCGTATGCCGATTTCGGTAGGGTATCCCAGAAGAACACGCGCTTCGGGAGCTTGTAACGGGCTATCCTGCCATCAAGCCAAGCGAGGAGTTCACCCTCGCTGAGCGACTGACCAAGTCGCAAAGCGCAGACGGCCACGCCCGCTTCGCCCCAGGTCCTGTCAGGCACGCCCAATACCGCGACCTCGGCGACAGCCGGGTGGGTGAGGATCTTCTCCTCGATTTCGCGTGGATAGATGTTCGAGCCGCCCGAAATATACATATCCGAGGCGCGACCGGTGATGAACAGGAAGCCCTCCTCGTCTACATGGCCGAGATCGCCGGTCCTGAACCAGCCGTCCCGAAAGGCTTTCGCGTTAGCCTCCGGGTTGTTGTAGTAGCCCGCGAAGACGGCCGGGCCGCAGACGCAGATCTCACCTGTCGCGCCCGCCGGCACCTCGCGCCCCTGATTGTCCTTGATCGAAACCTGCATGCCTGTGCGCTCGTAGCCGCAGGTGCCCACCTTCACGTCGGGGCCATCCTCGGGATCATGGAGCCAGGGAGGCAGCACGGTGATGTTGCCGGTGACCTCGCCGAGACCAAAATACTGCACCAGCACTTTTCCGAGTTTCTTCAGCGCGTGCTTCTGGTCCTCCCGGTACATGGGGGCGCCCGCATAGATCACGTAGCGCAGAGACGAGTGATCGTGCGCGTCGACCGAGGGGTGTTCCGTCAGGAGCTTCACGATGGTCGGCACCGTGAACATGTTCGTGACGCGCCACATCTCGACGAGCGCCCAGGCCTCGTCGACGTCGAAGCGTTCGCTCGACAACAGCACGGTCTTGGCGGCTCGTGCCACCTGCACGAGCTGGTGGATGCCGGCACCGTGGGACAGAGGCGCAACCACCAGGGATGCATCGGCATTTGTCGTGCCCGGCATCAGGTCGCAGAGATGATTGGTGATCACAAAGGCCATCTGACCATGGGTCAGAACAGCAGCTTTGGGACGTCCCGTCGTTCCGGAGGTGAAGAAGAACCAGCAGGGATCGTCGTGCTCCACCGCCACTGCCGACATCGTTTGCCCCAGATGATGCTCGACCAGATCGTCATAGTTGTCTCCGATGCTCGAACGGCCGATGGAGATCTGAAACCGTATAGCTGGTGCTGCCTCGCGGACCTTTGCGGCATGCTCCGGAAAGTCGCCATGGCAAATCATGACTACGGAGCTGCTCGCCTGGGCCAGATAGGCGACCTCATCCGGAGTCTGGCGGAAGTTCGTCGGCACCCAGACGGCACCTAGCCGGAAGCAGGCGAACATCGATTCGAACATCTGGTTGCAGTTCTTGGACTGCACCAGCACCCGGTCACCTTTCCCGATGCCCTTTGCCGCGAGCGCCGCCGCCATGGCATCGACACGTCGGTCAAGCTCGGCCCAGCTCCATGTGCGCTCGCCCCAGACGAATCCGATCTCCTTGCCGTGCCGACGTGCGGCCTGACGCAGGATGTGGGATAGATTCATGACCCGCTTCGTTGCCGGCGTGATGAGGGGAGGGGTGCTGTTCATGAGGATCGTTCCGAATGGACGGGGTGGTGGATGCACATGGTCAGGCTCCTACGGGCAGAAACATCTTCCGGAGCTTGCTCTCGATACTATCGACCTCAGCTCTGAGATGGCGGACGAGGTCCTGCTGCCGTCCTGCGCTCATGCGGCTGTCGATGGCCGCGAGACTCAGCGCGCCGGCGATCCGCCCGTCCGGGAACCTGATCGCAAGGCCGAGGCCCCAGGAACCGGCGACAATGCGCCCTGGATTGAGCGCGTAACCCTGCCGGCGCGCCGCTGCGATATCGCCACGGATCTGCTCCAATGGATAATAGGCATAGTGGATCTCGAGAGCCTTCCTGTTCGCAGCGATGATGGTCTCCACCTCATGGTCATCGAGGGAAGCCAGCATGGCGAGCGAGCCGGCGCCGATGCCGAGAGGATGCTGATTTCCAACCTGCAGCGCATGGGTGCGCACGGGGTAGGTGCCTTCCTCCCGATGCAGGCAAACGGCATAATTGCCGCGCCGCACGGAGAGAAAGCTCGTATCCATCGTGACATCGGAGAGGCTGCGCAGGCTCTCGAGCGAAAGCTCCAGCAGGCCATGGCGGCGAGACGCGAGGGTGCCGAGCACATAGGCTTCCTCCCCCAGATAATAGCGCCGTGTCCGCGCCTCCTGTTCCACAAGGCCGGCCCGCATGAGCGCAAGGAGAAGTCGCCTCGCCGTCGGCTTGTTGAGGCCGCTCTCCTCAACGACATCGCTCAGTTGAACTCCGCGTTCCGCTTCTCGCCCGACGAGCGCCAGCAGGCGCAGAGCCCTGTCTACGCTCTGCGAGCCTGACAGATCTCCAGTCGTCAAGGAAGCGTCATCCATGGCACAAATCCATCGGTCCACATGATGGACCGATAGTGGTGGTCCTTATCCTTTCTCTCAGGCTAGATCGCTTCGACCTATGTTGCAATGGTTCGCAAGACGTGTATCTTTTTGCGATCATCTGAGAAACAAAGATCCATAAGATGGACCTGACGCAGGTCATTTGTTGCTCTTGTGGCCCGAACCGGAGAGAGCAGGATAATCGTTGAGGGAGCCGCCGTGAAGTTCTCTCAACCTTGCGTGCAGGCCGTCCCGGTTCCCTCGATTGGAGCGTGAGAGATGTTACGCTGTATTTGAACTTGGTTGTCGCTGGCGCCACCGTCGCCCCGCTTCCAAGCATCTCCACCGCCTTCCTGTGACACGGGAGAACGCCTTAAGTCGCTTTAAACAACAAGTATGAGGGAGAGAAACATGATCATTTCACGCCGGACCCTGCTGCAGGGCACCACATCCGCCGCACTCGTCGGCAGCTTCGGAGTTCGTGCCCAATCGGCCGAATTCACCTACAAATATGCCAACAACCTGCCTGTCACGCACCCGATGAATCTGCGGGCGAAGGAAGCCGCCGACAGGATCAAGCAGGAAACGGGCGGACGGGTCGAGATCCAGATCTTCCCCAACAACCAGCTCGGCTCGGACACGGATATGCTGAGCCAGGTCCGCTCGGGCGGAGTCGAGTTCTTCACCCTATCGCCCTTGATCCTGTCCACCCTTGTGCCCAATGCCTCGATCAGCGGGATCGGTTTCGCCTTCCCGAACTACGACAGCGTCTGGAAGGCCATGGACGGCGAGCTCGGCGCCTATGTGCGCGGCCAGATCACCAAGGCCAATCTGGTCGTGATGGACAAGATCTGGGACAACGGATTCCGCCAGACCACGAGCTCCAACAAGCCGATTCAGACGCCGGACGATCTGAAGGGCTTCAAGATCCGTGTGCCGGTAAGTCCGCTCTGGACGTCCATGTTCACCGCCTTCGGCTCTGCCCCGGCCAGCATCAACTTCGCAGAAGTCTATACAGCGCTGCAGACGAAGATTGTCGACGGGCAGGAGAACCCGCTTGCGATCATATCGACTGCAAAACTCTTCGAGGTGCAGAAATTCACGTCCATGACCAACCACATGTGGGATGGGTTCTGGTTCCTGGCCAATCGCCGCGCCTGGGAGCGGCTGCCGGAGGAGCTGCGCCCGATCGTCGCCAAGCACCTCAATGCTGCCGCCGTCGAAGAGCGCGCCGACGTGGCGAAGCTGAATGCCGGCCTTAAGGACGAACTCGTCTCCAAGGGCATGCAATTCAACGATCCTGATCCGGCCCTCTTCCGCGAGGCGCTGCGCAAGGCGGGCTTCTATGCCGAGTGGAAGAAGAAGTATGGCGACGAGGCCTGGGCCATCCTCGAGAAAGCCGTGGGCACCAGCCTCGCCTGATCTCCACCGTCGCGACCGGCGGGTTCCGCCGGTCGTATCATGCTTCCTGTGGACCTGATCGGACGCGTTGGAGAACTGCATGGTCGACCGTCTGAAGGGAAAAGCGGCCATCGTTTTCGGGGCTGGATCCTCAGGAGCCGGCTGGGGCAACGGCAAGGCGGCGGCGGTTGCCTATGCCCGCGAGGGAGCCCGCATCGCCTGTATCGATCTCGTCCAGGAGGCGGCGGAAGAAACGGCATCGCTCATTGCACAGGAGGGCGGCGAGGCTGTCGCGCTTGCTGCGGACGTCACCGCAACGAGTTCGGTCGAGAATGCGGTCGCTCAGGCTATCACGAGTTTCGGTCGCATCGACATCCTGCATAACAATGTGGGCGTGACCCATATGGGTGGACCGGTCGAGCTGACCGAGGAGCAGTTCGAGGCAGCGTTGAAGCTCAATATCGGGCCTGTTTATCGCACCGCCAAGGCGGTGATCCCGCACATGCTTCGCCAGGGAGGCGGTGCCATCGTCAACATTTCTTCCCTCGCGGCGATCCGATGGACGGGCTATCCCTATTTCGCCTACTACGCCACCAAGGCGGCAGTGAACCAGGCGACGGTGGCGCTTGCGATGCAATACGCCCGTCAAGGAATTCGGGCCAACTGCATCATGCCTGGTCTCATCGACACGCCGCTGATCTACCGGCAGATTTCCAACCAATACGCCTCCGTCGAGGACATGGTGGCTGCGCGCAATGCGGCCGTGCCGATGGGCCGGATGGGAACGGCCTGGGATGTGGCCAACGCGGCGGTCTTCCTCGCGTCAGAAGAAGCGCAGTTCATCACAGGCGTTTGCCTTCCGGTGGACGGCGGACAGAGCTGCGCCGTCTCCGAGTTCCGTTGACGGAACAGGTTATAGGTGCGGAATGATGCTGCGGGAGTGTTGATTGACCATGAGGCGCATCGATCATCCTGGGCCCGCTGCATCGGAGCGCATTGCTGCCGTCACCGGGTCTGCCGTTCCGCTCCGTTTCGTGCTGGAGCCAGGCCTGACGGTCGATGAGGCCGTTGCCGCAGGCATGAACGGTGCCGACTGTATCGGCGGCTTCGTTGAATTCCGGGGCGGCCGATGCGAGCCGTTCCGCTATGTGAAGCCGGCCACATCCTCTGATCCGCGTTATGTCGCTTGGTACAGCGAGACCTTCGAACCGGCCGGGCTGGTAAATGTGACTCGCGCCTGTGCCGTCGTCGGAATCCGGGACGGCAAAACCTTCCTCCATTGCCACGGCGTCTGGGACACGTCCGAGGGAACGCGTATGGGCCACATGCTTGCTCCCTTGTCCGTGGTCGCGGAACCCATCGAGGTAACGGGCATCGGGTTCAAGGATGCCACCTTTGAGGCTGTTCCGGATCAGGAGACGAACTTCACCTTGTTCGAGCCGGCTCACAGGGCCGGGGCAGATCCTGCAATGGCAGGAAAAGGCGCGCTGGTTGCAAAGGTCCGGCCCAATCAGGACATCATCCTCGCCGTCGAAGACATCTGTTCGCGGCATGGAATTACAAGAGCCAATGTCTATGGCATCGGCAGCCTGAACGAGGTGCGCTTTGTCGGTGGAACTCGCGTGAATTCACACGCGACCGAGGTGCTGATCCGCCATGGCGCAGTGCAGAGTAACGATGGGCAGGCTCACGCGCGGCTTGTGGTCGATGTTGTCGATCTGGAGGGCGGTATCTCCTCAGGAGAAATCGTCCGAGGCGACAATCCCGTGTGCGTCACCTTCGAACTCGTCATCGAGGCAGTTGAGGTATGAAGCCTGGGAGGTGTTTTCCCAGGCGGGATCAGCGTATTTTCTCGAATTCGGATGTGGCGATGTGCCGGACAGCCCTGTCGGCATAGAGCTTCAGCTCCGCCTTGTCGCCTCGCGAGAAGGAGCGGGGTTTCGTGTCGATCAAGCACAAGGCGCCCAGCCTGATATCCTTCAGGAAGATCAAGGGAGCCCCGGCGTAGAACCGCACGAAGGGAGTTCCAGTGACGAAGGGATTATCCCTGAAGCGTTCATCCGCCAAGGCGTCTTCGACGACGAAGACCTCATCGCTCAGGATCGTATAGTTGCAGAAGGCCGCGTCCCTCGGCGTCTCGCCCGTCTCCAGGCCCTGCGCCGCCTTGATGCGCTGCCGGGCCTTGTCCAGCAGAGTGAGTGTGCAGATGGGAGCGTCGAAGTATTGTCGAGCCTCCTGGCAGATCCTGTCTAGCGCCGGATCCACTGTAGCATCGAGCGCACCGGTCTCAAGAAGGGTCTTCAGGCGCTCTGCTTCGTTCGGGCCGATCGGGAAGGACATTGCTCGTGGTCTCAAGTGCTCCATTCCTGAAGCATACTTATTGGAAGGGTTATTGGCGGACGGGAGTTGGAGTATTCAGGCGGTGAGACGCCCAGTCTAAGTTGAACGTAACGCGCTGACGTTACCAGTACCCTATTGGGGTTAATCAGGTCCTATTATGGAGCCCGTGGGATCTCAGGTCACAGTTCGGTTCGTCGCAAGTGCATCCTTGACCGCGTGCCAAGCCGGTTTTCTTCGGATCGCACCATCGAAAAGCAGCGGCCGCTGCGGAGCGCCGTCGGGCCGAGGTCGGAAGCCATTCAGCCAAGTTCGGTCGTCGGACAGCCCCCATGTGCTTACGGCGAGGACCTCGGCCTCGTCGAGGACGAGATCGAGATAGGCTCGGTAAGTTTCGGCCACGATGGTATCGCGCTGCTTCCGGTCTCGGGGGCAGAGGTGATCCGACACGTCCATTTCGGTGATCATGACGCTCAGGCCCATGGCCCGAACCTCGCGAAGGAAGGCTCGAAGCTCCTGATGGTCCCTGGGCTGCTCCAGGGCGGTCAGGTGAGACTGGATGCCGAGGCAAGCGATCGGGGTGCCTCTGGCTTTTTCCCGCTCGAGCAGGGCGAGCATCTGTCGGCGCTTCTGCTCGGCCGCTGGTGAGGTGTATTCGAGCCCCATTTCGTTGAGAACGAGAACGGCCCTCGGGTCCAGGGATGCGGCTTCGCGAAAGGCGGTTTCGATATAATCGGGACCAAAGGCCGCGGCGAAGCGTGTTTCCCGCAAACCATTTCCCCGCCCGTGGGCAGGTTCCAGCGGCTCGTTCACCACATCCCAGGAATGCATCTGCCCGGCATATCGTGTCACCGTTGCTCTCAGGTGCTCCAGTGCGGCTTCCCGGAAGCGATTGTCGGCCGCATTCCGAAGGGCTGATGGAATGGCTTCATGCCACCAAAGGGTGTGCCCATGAAGGGCCAGACTATTGTCGGATGCAAAGGACACCAAGCCATCGGCGGACGCGTAGTCAGGGAGTTCCGGAACCTGGCATATGGCGTCCCATTTCATCTCGTATTCTGACGTAACTATAGAACACTCACGAAGAATTGCCCGGGTGAGAGGTTGCGATAGAAGATGGGAGGTGCAAAGAGCGGTGCCGAAAAGCAGGCCATTTTGAGCAGCAGCGCTCGACAAGCTGCTCTTCCTTGGCCCATGGTGCATTTCATTCCTCTCCTTGAATGATATCACAGAAAACTTCCGTCCAACACGATCCCGCTATAGACCCCATCGATGAAGATCCGCCACATCCTGTTGATCCTGACGGCATTCCTCGGCGCTGCTTTGCTGGTTGCCGTCGCGTTCCAGATTCGTGACGAACTCCTCGGATATCAGACGGCGGAAAGGATGGTGGCGTCGAATACGGTACGGGAGCGGCTTCTGCTTGGAACGGAAGCTCTCGCGAATGAGCGCAGCCAGACATACGTGCTGCTGATCGGGCAGAGGAACGAGGCCGGTGGTATTGCGGAACTCCGCGACGTGCGGCGACAGGTGGACGACCTGCTGAACGCAGCCGAGAACGAGATTACAGCCACCCAGGCGTCCCTTAGCAACACCAACAACAGCCTCGCAACCGTGTCGCGCATCCGTCAGGAAATCGGGACCCTGCGGCAGCAGGCAGATCAGTCTCTCGGACTTGCAGAGGGCACAAGAGGGGATCAGTTCGCCCCGCGTTGGTTCCAAGAGGCCAATCGCCTCGTGGAGGAGTTGCAATCGTCCCGGATGACCATTCTGCAGCGGGAGAGGCCGCTCGACCCGGTTCTCAGAACCGAGGCTAATCTGAGAGCATTTGGTGCCATCCTGAGTGAGAGCATCGCCCGAAACCAGGCCTTGATGAGCCGAGCCCTCGAGAATTCGTCCGGAGTCGGAGGATTTGAGATTGACGCAATTAGTCAGAATGCCGGTCGTGCGGCACTGGCTTGGGAACTCATAGACGGCCAAATGACTGTGCCGTTAAGCGAGGGCGTCAAGGACGTTGTTTCAAGGACCCATGAGAACTACAGCTCGACCTTCGCGCCGCTTCAAAGGTCCTTGCTTGCGGCGCTTATTGGGAAGGTGCCGCCCACGCTGGCTCCCGCTGAATGGTATGACCTGACCGGGCGGACGCTGAGCAACATCGCTCTGATGCAGCGGGAACTCCTTGGCAGTACGCGGGAACGGCTTGAGGCTGAGCTCAGACGAACTCAACGGTCGCTAACCCTGTGGTCGGCCCTGCTCCTGCTGGGGGCTGCCGCCGTTCTCACGAGCATCCTGGTCGTGCGCCGAAGGGTGGTTCGGCCTCTGGAAGGCCTTAGTCAGGCCATGCTCAGGCTGGCCGACAATGACCTGGAGATTCCCCTGCCGCGTCTCGCCCGGGCTGACGAGATCGGTGAAATGAACGATGCGCTTCGGGTCTTCAAGGCCAATGCCATTCAGCGGCAGAGGACACAGAACGAAAAGCAGGTGCTCCATGCCCGCCTTCGTGAAGCCTATAGCCAGCTTCAGAAGGATCTGGAGGCCGCAGCCGTGATCCAGCAGACGATGCTGCCCCTGTCCTCGCGGATCGACGGAGTGGAGTATCACGGCCTGTTCCGCCCATCGAGCCTCATCGCCGGCGACACCTATAACGTGGTGCGACGCACAGACGGCGCTGTTGGGTTCTTCCAGGTCGATGTCGCCGGCCATGGAGCGGCCGCCGCGCTGGTGTCGGTTGCCTGCCACCATGCCCTTTCGCAGGCCATCCTAACTCGGACGCAAGGTACGCCCCTGGAGGAGATCGCCGTCCAGATTAACGATGAATGGCCGGAGGATCTGCCGTACTTCACGATGATCTTAGGAGAGATCGATTCCCGTTCGCAGCGCGCGAGCATTGTCCAGGCGGGGCATCCTTCGCCGCTGGTGATCCGTTCCAATGGCGCTGTCGAGATGATAGGCGAGGGCGGATTTCCCGTCGGGATGCTCCCTGCTGCGTCTTACGAAAGGCTTGAGTTCGATCTCGGGCCCGGCGATCGGCTCTTCATCTACTCTGACGGGCTTGTCGAGGCTGAAGATCAGGACGGCGAGCAATTTTCTGAGGCTCGCTTGCGCACCCTCGTGCACGACACTGCCGGGGAGCCAAGCTCCATGCTGCTGGGCAAGCTCGATGATGTCTTGCGGAACTGGCGGGGCTCTGAAACCCTGGACGATGACTTGAGCGTTCTCATGCTGGAACGCTTAGCCGAAAGGATCCCTGCGAATGCTGTCCACTGATCTACGCGATAATGTTCTCGTCGTCCGAGTTGAGGAAAAGCGGATCGATGCCAGCAAGGCTCCGAAATTCAAGGATGAGATAACACGGTGCATCGAGGCCGGACAGAACCAGATCGTCCTCGACCTGAGCCAAGTCGACTTCATCGACAGCTCCGGCCTTGGGGCTCTCGTCACCTGCCTCAAGCGTCTCGGCCCAAAGGGGAGTCTTGCGGTTGCAGGCGCCACAGGCGCTGTCAGCCGCCTGTTTACCCTGACCCGCATGGACCGGGTCTTTGCCCTTCACCCGAATGTGGACACTGCGGTCGAACAGCTTTCCGCCTGATCCCTCGCCGCCAGAGCGCAGAAAGAGCCACGATGGTCTCCTCCATCAGCCTCTCCATCGACAGCGACCTCGACAAGGTGTCGCTCCTCGCCCGGGCCGTTCGTGCCTTATGCGAGGACCTGCTCAGCCCAGACGACCAGGATGCCGTTGAACTCAGCCTCGTCGAGGCCATCAACAATGTCATCAAGCACGGCTACCATGGGGAGCGTGGCAAGGACGTCCAGGTCGCGGTCGGGCTTCAGGCCGACCAGGTTATGATCGAGGTCATCGATCATGCTCCCCCCATGCCGACCCAGGTCCTGGACAACGCCTCGGAGGATCGTTTCGACTTCGACGAAACCGATCTTGCCGATATCCCCGAGGGGGGTATGGGTCTGGCCCTCATCCGCATGAACATGGATGAGGTCGAGTATCACTCAAGCGAATCCGAGAACCGCCTGCGCATGGTCAAGCGGATTGCCCCACTCTCGCGATAAGCCCTGACCTACGGTGCGGAGGCGACGGTTGCGATCCTGTCCTGCAGGGAAGGGAAGGCGACCGCCGTTGCTCCCAGCGCTGAGACGAGAACGGGCGTGACCTCGCCTGTCTGGCGCTCCATGTCGGCAATCACCCTCTGGGCCCGCGTCAGGCCGTCCTCGGGCCTCAGAATGCTGAGTTGAACGGCAGACGCGAGTGATGTCAGCAAAGCCGCTCGCGAGGCTGCGGCATTCGGCTCGGCGGAATACATCTCTTCCGACCGTTGAAGGTTGGCCTTCACCCTTGCCTCGACCGCAGGCGAAATGCTCGGAGGAGCATTCCGCTGGCGAGCGAGCTCGGTCGAAACGCGACCCTGGATCCGCTCCTCCGTATCCAGGGACTCGAGATAGATGATGATTCCCGTCGAGATCGTCAGTGCCGCAATGAAGGTGATCTGCCCTCGGGCCTTGAGGAGGCCTTCTCTGAAAGTCAACGTTTAGCCTCCGGTAAGCTTGGTACGCGATACGACACGGCTCTGCCGTGAGAAGAGGCCCGAAACCTAATCGCCCTGCACCTGACAAGGCAAGAGAGATGCGGTCGCCAGAGATGGGCAGGCGAGCATCCCTTGTCCTTTTGAAACATAGTAACATTTATTCTCCGGTCACAATGCCATGATCCGGCAGCGGCATTCTGGTGCGATCCTCCTCAAATCGGGTTAATCCGTTAGGGACGAGTCGTCGCCCAGCCGTTGGAGAGTTCTCTGAACTCAGGTGAGGCGGAAGGGTCGGACAGATCGAGTGAAGGAGGCCTGTGAGCGGTCGTATGTTTGGACCATCCCTTTTCATCCAACCGCATTACGATGACGTTCCGCTCTCCTGCGGTGGGACCTTGGCCCTCCTGGCCGAGGGCGGGCATGAGCCACGCATGGTCACGGTGTTCGCCAGCGAACTGGTCGATGAGATGATTGGAGAGTTCGCCGCCTGGAAACATGAGCGGTGGCAGGTCAAGGATGCGGAGCAGGTCTTGGCCGTTCGCCGTGCCGAGGACGCGGAGGCTGCCCGGGCTCTTGGCTCCTCCGTCCGCTGGCTCGGGTTGCCGGATGCCATCTACCGCGGACAGCGCTACAAGTCCGATCCCGAGCTTTTCGGGGCCTTGAAGGCCGAAGAGCTGGAACTCGCCGCTCATCTGGCAGAGGAAATGCGCCAGCTGCCGGAATGGCGTAGCGACATGCAGGTCTTTGTTCCCTTGGGCATTGGCTTACACGTAGACCATCAGCTGGTGTTCGAGACCGGCCGACACCTCGCATCCGCTGGAGTCAAGGTCTATGCTTATGAGGATTGCCCCTATGCGATCCACACACCTGCCGGAGTCGAGGCACGACTGACGACGCTGGGTGATGCGGTTGGCGAACCTGTCATTGTGCCCATCGCCAAGACCCTGCAGAAACGCCTCGATTCGATCGCCTGCTACCGATCCCAGGTTCCTGTGATCTTCCGGTTCACATCGGATTTCAGGGCTGCCGTTACAAACTTTGCGCTAAAGACGGGCGGCGATGCCGGACCCGCTGAGCGATTCTGGCCTGTTCATGCGTATGGTGGCTCGAGATGATTGTTGAAATGGAACACACGGAGCAGGGGATTGCCCTGGCTCGCCTGTCAGGGCGGTTGGATGCCGCCGCAGCTCCTCGTGTCCTGGCTCACCTGAAGGATGCCGTGGCTGACGGGAAAAGCCGTCTTGCCGTTGACTTGTCCGAAGTCTCGTTCATCGACAGCACCGGGCTCGGCACCCTGGTGTCCGGCCTCAAGGCTGCTCGCAAAGCCGAGGGCGATCTTCGCCTCGTCGCGCCTAGCCCCCAGGCGCAGCGTCTGCTGCGCCTCACGACCCTCGATCGCGTTTTCGTCACGTCCGACACGCTTGATGAGGTATGGGCTTAAGACGCCTGCGACGGCAGAGCGCCTTCAACAATAGCGGCCTCGAATTCAGGATCAGGCTGCCAATAGGCCGCCCGGATTACCGGGAGCATCGACAGGGCGTTGCTGAATCCCCAGAGGGTGTTGGCGATCATCGCCCCAAGCGTATAGCCCTCGCGTCCCGTCCCATAGGCCAGCCAGCCCCAGGCGAGACCCGCCATGGTGACGACGACCAAGGCAATCTGCCACCTGACGAGACGACCGTAGGTTCCGACCTGCCTGTCCTTGGGCGTGACTGGAAACGAGATCTTTTTTCCTCGCACGACGGCCCATAACGCCTGCATATTCAGCGGGAACATGGCGAGGTACCAGGCGCGGCCCTTGGCATTCGAGTTGCCCCACATGGCGACGAGCTGGGAAAGCTCGTTGAGCAGCAGGAACGGCGCGATATGCACGAAGAAATCGAGCGAGTAGCCTGAGACCGGAGCGACCCCAGAGAACAGGAAAACTATGGGTGAAACGAGGAAGATGATGTTCCAGAGTGGAGCCAGGTACGAGTAGAAGGTCGACCCGTACATGAGCTTCTGCGGCAGCGTCAGTCCGCGCCGGAACAGAGGGTTGTCATGGGCGAGAATATCCAGGGTGCCGCCGGCATATTTGAAGCGCTGGATCGTCCAGCTGAGCAGGTCGTTGGGCGACAGCATCCTTGCCTGAACGACCGGGTGCAGAACCGACTTCCAACCGCGCTCGCGGTCGCTGTGCAGGACGATGGACGTGTAGATGTCCTCGGAAACGTGGAACTTGTAGGGCTGGAACTCTTCTTCCAGGGCGCTCTGCCAGCGCATTACATCGCTGATGGAATCGGTGATAGCCTGCTCGCCGGTCAGTTGGCGGGCGGCCTTCTCGTTGCGCCCAGCTGCGGCGGCGACCTGATCGGACCATTGGCGAAGTGCCGCCTCCATGACCGCTTCGCGCCGATGGATCGAACCCGCGCCGCAACAGAAGCTCGCATTCGCCCAGTTGCGCCGGCGCAAAATCACGTCGAAGAAAAGCTGTGGATCGTTTGCGAACGGATCCTCCCCGACCTGAACCGGCCCGAACACGCGCTCGAAAGCTCGTCCAATGCCCCTCCCGAAACCACCGAGCCGGCGTCCGAGTGCGGCTGGCAGCGGTATTCCGGGTGGAATGTCGTAGAACCAGTGCGGAGTCTGCACCCAGGCAACCTTCGGATCCCGGAAATAGCCGAGCGTCTCTTCTAGGAAGGTAGGGAACGGATGCATGTCGGCATCGCAGATCAGGATGAAATCCCCGGACGTGGACGCCATGGCATTTCTGAGGTTGCCGGCCTTGAAGCCCACGTTGTCGGAGCGGGTGAGATAATTCACCCCTTCTTCCCGCGCGACCGCTTCCATGGCCGGGCGCTTGCCGTCGTCGAGGACGTGAACCCGCAGATCGATCGGGTGAGGATAGGTGAGCTTCTTGGCGGCCTGCAGACCGACGCGAACGAGTTCAGGATCCTCGCTGTAGGTGGCGAAGAAAACGTCGACGGACACAGGCCTGTCGGTCACGTCCGCATCGTCGGTGCAATCGCGGACAGTCACCGGAAGAGGAGCGCGCACGGGAGATTGGGCACTCCAGAGATTTGCCGTGAAGAGAACAAGGCCGATGAAGGAGCCCGTCTCGGCGATCAGAAGAGGGATCGAGAACCAGAGAGCATCGTAGTTGATGGAGTAGAACCATCGCCAGCCGATATACCACGTGCCGAAGACGAGGCTCGCCGTGCAGAGAAACTGCCACACTGTTTCATGCCAGGGCGAATACGGAAGCGGAGTCCAGGGCGTCTGACTCTGAAATCGGGACAAGGGACGGGACAAGAAAGACGGCTCCGGGAAGATAGGCTGGAGGCAAGATGCCTCTGGTCTGGGGATAAGAATAGGCTATTTTCTAGGAAAGAAAGTTAGGTGCGGCGAAGCCCTCGCCAGATCCGATCTTTACCTGCCATAAGGGCAAAATCCAGATACTGCCCCTCCTGAATTTGTGATTCGAGATTCTGAGACGATGCATAAGCGTAGGCTTGCCCTTCGTATCCGGTTCGCAAGCCTCGTTTTCCTCTGTGGGTTCGGGCTGGCCGCATCACCCGCTCTGGCCCAATCGGCCCAGGAGGTCGTGGAGCAGGCCAGGCAGGCTGCTTCCACTAATGACAACCGTGAAGCCGCTCGTCTCTTCGAGCAGGCCCTTACACTTGCTCCCGAACGCCGAAACGAACTCCTGCTCGAATATGCAGATCAAGTTGCCTATGCAGGCCGCCCGGCCGATGCCGTGCCGCTTTACCGTGAGCGCCTGGCAGATCCGGCCCTCGACACTACCAACCGTGAAAGGGCCGACCGGGGCCTGGCCTTCGCTCTCCTGTGGAGCAGCCGGTTCCAGGAGGCGATTCCCGCCTGGGAGGCTCGTCTCAGGGTTGATTCCGGCAGTGACGAGGCCAGGAAGGCTTTGTCCGATGCCTTGGTCGGAGCAGCCCGACAGGCAGGCGAACGCTCCGACAATGCAAATGCCAGGACGCTTTTCGGCCGGGCCATCGAGACCGCCTCGCAACGCCGCCATGAGCTGCTGCCGGAACTGGCCGATCAAACCGCCTATGCTGGCCAGCCAGCGCAGGCCGTGCCGCTCTATCAGGAAGCCCTGCGAGATGGCAGCCGCTCCGAGGATCAGCAGCGCCGCCTGAGGCGAGGGCTGGCCTTTGCGCTGCTATGGAGCGGCCAGTTTCCGGCTGCTGTGGCGGCCCTTGAGGATGTGCTCCGGGCAGTTCCCGATGACGCTCAGGTCCGGCAGGGGCTGGCGGAAGCCCGAGCCGGCGCCGAGAGGAGCCGCGCACAGGCGGTGCAGCCTTCGCAGCCCATCCCATCTCCAACGCAACCCCAAGCACCCGCCGCTCCAGCCTCGCCGGCCGATGCGGCGATCGCGGCGGCCCGCGAGGCTGCCGGCCGCGGCGCTAACAAGGAGGCGGCTTCACTTTTCGAGCGGGCGATTTCGCTCGATCCCTCAAAGCGCGGCCAGATCGCTCGGGAATATGCCGACCAGCTCGCTTTTTCCGGTGAGCCGGCCAGAGCGGTTCCGGTCTATCGCGAGGTTCTCGCCCGTCGGGATCTCTCGTCCACCGAGCGTCAGCAGACGGGCCGCTCGCTGGCCTTCGCGCTCCTGTGGAGCAGCAAGTTCGAGCAGGCAATCGAGGCCTGGGGCGGCATCTTGCAGGCCGACCGGAGCGATGCAGAGGCCCGCAAGACGCTCTCCGACGCCTATGTGGGTGCCGCCCGTCAATCAGCTGAGCGCACACGCAATGCCGATGCCGCTTCCTTCTTCCGAAGAGCCATCGAGACCGCTCCGCAGCGCCGCCAGGAACTCCTGCCGGAATACGCCGATCAGACAGCCTACTCCGGCAATCCGGCCGGTGCGGTCCCGCTCTATCGCGAGGCGCTGCGCGATGGCCAGCGCCCCGAGGCGGAGCGCCGGCGCGTGCGGCGCGGCCTTGCCTTCGCGCTCCTCTGGAGCAACCAGTTCCGCGAGGCTATCGCCGCCTGGCAGCCGCTGTTCCGAGAAAATCCACGCGACGAGGAGGCCCGCAAGGCGTTCTCGGATGCCCTCGTCGGTGCCGCGCGCCAGGCCGCAGGGCAGACCCGCAACGCGGAAGCGGTGAACCTCTTCGAGCGCGCCTTGACCGTCATGCCGGGGCGTCGCCGGGAACTGTTGCGGGAATACGCCGAGCAGATGCTCTATGCGGGCCAGCCGTTGCGGGCGATTCCGCTTTTCCAGGAGGTGCTTCAGCGCGCTGACCTGACCGCCCAGGAGCGGCGGGACGCCCAACTCGGCCTCGCCCGTGCGTTGGCCTGGAGCGGTCAGCAGAAGCTTGCAATCCCGGTCTTCAGCGAAATCCTCGCGTCGAACGCAAACGATGTCGATGCCCTTATCGGCCGCGGCAACGCCCTCAACGACATTACTGAGCACAGGGCGGCCCTAGCCGATTTCGAGGTAGTGCTCTCACTCCAGCCCAGCAATGTGGAAGCGATCCGCGGCGCTGCGACCGCCGAGAGGTCGATGGGCTTGCCGCGGGCGGCCCTGGCCCGGCTCGAGCCTCTTCTGGCCAGCGGCGACCAGAATCCCGCCACGCTCTTCATCGCCGCTCAGGCGCGGCGGGAGATGGGGCGCCCGGATCTGTCCGAGGACTATGCGAAGGCTGTTCTGGCGCAGAAGCCTGGTGACGCAGGCGCCCAGGCGCTGCTCGATCAGCTCTATCAAGAACGCCGGCCCCTGACGCGCATCGAGAGTTGGTACGCCCGCCGCTCGGACGACCTCGCGATCTGGTCGCTGCAGGGCTCCCACGAACTGACCTTCAATGACGGCTTGACGAAGCTCGGCCCTCAGGCTCGATTTCTGCGCTTGCGGGGCGGCGATTTTCCGAGCGTCGACATCGCCAGCATCGGCATCGCGGGTCAGCACAGGTTCGGCGATCATGTCGAGCTCAAGTCATCGATCTTCCTGAACGTTGAAGACGAGTCTCAACGCAATCTTTCCGACGGGGACGACGATCAGGACGTCACGCTGACATACGACACGATTCTAAGCCTCATTCCATCCGATCTGCTCCGCTTCGACCTGAACCTGACGCGGCGCTACGCGGATGAGAACACGTATTCGATCGTGAAAGATATCCTGGCGAACGATTTCGGCCTCAAGGCGATCGTGACGCCGGACAATGCGACTCGCTTTGCCGCTCAGGCGATCTACAGCCACTACTCCGATGGCAATGAGCGCGCCTGGGGTCAGGTCGAATTCGCCAAGCGTTTCACGGCCAATCCCTATCTCTGGCTGGGCGCACGCTACACGGCCTTCCAGTTCGCGGAGGTGGTCGATAACGGCTACTGGAATCCCAAGCGCTACCAGTCCCTGGAAGCAAGCGTCCATTTCTACGGCCCCCTGGCCGAGAGATGGTGGTTCGATCTTCAGGGGGCTGCCGGATATGGCTGGAGCGAGCCCGGCGAAGGAGGCTTCGTGTCTTACGCCGCCGCGCGCCTGAACTACGATTTCACCTCGCAGGCGACCTTTGCCCTCTACGCAAGCCACCTCGTCTCCTACGCACGCTCGTCCGAAAACGATGGCAACTTCGATACCGGAGAGGACGACGAGCCGTTCAGCCGCTGGTCCTTGGGTGGGGAGTTGAGGATCCGGTGGTAGGCGGGTTACGCGTCAACCCTCAGGAATTTTCGTAGCATCCCTCGCAGATTGCGGCGTGAAAGACTATTTCTGCCCACATGACAGACTCACGCGACTGGTTCCCCTCCGACGAGGAGCCCAACCCCATGCGGGCCGCTCAGGCCGGCATGAAACCCACCCTGCCAAAGCGCTTCTACAAGGAAGCCGGCGTCGAGGAGCGGGACGGCCTGTTCCATCTCACCCTCGATGGCCGAACGGCAAAGACGCCGAGCAAGCAGCCCCTAGCCGCGCCCTCTCGGGCGCTGGCTGAAGCCCTGGCGGCGGAATGGCAGGGGCAGGGTGGCGAGATTGACCCTTCCACCATGCCGGTCACCCGCATCGTCAACTCCGCCATCGATGGCGTCGCGCCTCGAAAGGCTGAGGTGGTCGACGATCTCGTCCGCTATGCCGGATCGGACCTCGTCTATTACCGAGCCGGCGAGCCCGAGCGTTTGGCCAAGTCTCAGGACGAGGCCTGGAGCCCAGTGCTCGACTGGGCGAGGGACGCCCATGGCGCCCGCTTTGCCTTAGGCGAGGGCGTAATGCATGTGGCGCAGCCGGAGGAGGCAATCGCGGCCATCCGCCGGGCTATCGAGCAAATCCGATCGCCGTTTGCGCTTGCCGCGCTGCACGTCATGACGACCCTATCCGGCTCGGTGCTGATCGCGCTTGCCCATGCGGCAGGCCAACTCGATACGGACCACGCCTGGGCAGCCGCCCATGTGGACGAGCTTTACCAGGAAAGTGTCTGGGGCGAGGACTACGAGGCCATGGAGCGCCGTCGTCGGCGTGAGGCCGATTTCCGGGCCGCATCCTTGGTCTATCGCCTGGCGCAGGCATGAAAAGAGCCGCCGGCGCGACAGGCAACGGCGGCTCAGGCCTGCTCTGTCAGGCGCTTGTTTCTGTAATAAAGAAACACATCGCTCCCGACTCGCGCCGGTTGATCTGAGAAGTGCTGTGGAGCGCACACCCATAGTGGGATTTTGACACAGGCACGGCTGTGCTAAGCGGGGGATCATTTTTTCCGGGAGTCAGGGTCCAGCCATGAAAGACATGCTCGAACGGCTTGAGGAGCGGCGCGCGCAGGCCCGCCTCGGCGGCGGTGAGAAGCGCATCGAGGCGCAGCACGCCCGCGGCAAGCTGACCGCCCGGGAGCGCATCGAGCTCCTGCTCGACAAGGGCTCCTTCGAGGAGTTCGACATGTTCGTCGAGCACCGTTCCACCGATTTCGGCATGGATAAAGCCAAGATCCCTGGAGACGGCGTCGTCACCGGCTGGGGCACCGTCAACGGCCGCACGATCTTCGTCTTCGCCAAGGATTTCACCGTCTTTGGCGGCTCACTGTCCGAGGCCCACGCCCAGAAGATCACCAAGATCCAGGACATGGCGCTCAAGATGCGCGCGCCCATCGTCGGCCTGTTCGATGCGGGCGGCGCCCGCATCCAGGAGGGCGTGGCGGCGCTCGGCGGTTATGGCGAGGTGTTCAAGCGCAACGTGATCGCCTCGGGCGTGATCCCGCAGATCTCGGTCATCATGGGCCCCTGCGCCGGCGGCGACGTCTATTCGCCCGCCATGACCGACTTCATCTTCATGGTGCGCGACCGCTCCTACATGTTCGTCACCGGTCCCGACGTGGTGAAGACCGTCACCAACGAGACCGTGACGTCGGAGGAACTGGGCGGCGCCAAGGTCCACACCACCAAGTCGTCGGTCGCCGACGGCGCCTACGACAATGACGTGGAAGCGCTGCTGCAGGTGCGCCGCCTCATCGACTTCCTGCCCGCCAACAACATGGACGGCGTGCCGGAGATCCCGAGCTTCGACGAGCCCAATCGCACCGACGACAGCCTCGACACCCTGATCCCGGACAACCCAAACAAGCCCTATGACATGAAGGAGCTGATCCTGAAGGTCGTGGATGAAGCCGACTTCTTCGAGATCCAGGAAGCTTACGCGAAAAACATCATCACGGGCTTCGGGCGCGTGGAGGGCCGCACGGTGGGCTTCGTCGCCAACCAGCCGATGGTGCTGGCTGGCGTGCTCGATGCCGATGCCTCGCGCAAGGCCGCGCGTTTCGTGCGCTTCTGCGATGCCTTCAACATCCCGATCGTCACCTTCGAGGACGTGCCGGGCTTCCTGCCGGGCACCGCACAGGAATATGGCGGCCTGATCAAGCACGGCGCCAAGCTGCTCTTCGCCTATTCGGAAGCAACCGTCCCGCTGGTGACGGTGATCACGCGCAAAGCCTTCGGCGGCGCTTATGACGTGATGGCCTCAAAACACATCGGCGGCGACGTGAATTACGCCTGGCCCACCGCGCAGATCGCCGTGATGGGCGCCAAGGGTGCGGTGGAGATCATTTTCCGCCAGGACATTGGCGATGCGGAGAAGATCGCAGCCCGCACCAAGGAATACGAAGACCGCTTCATGTCACCGTTTGTTGCCGCCGAGCGCGGCTACATCGACGAGGTGATCATGCCGCATTCGACGAGGCGGCGGATTGCGCGCGCTCTGGCGATGCTCCGGCACAAGGAGACCGAGCGGCCCTGGAAGAAGCACGACAACATTCCACTTTGAGAGCCAAGAGCTTCCGCTCACGATCCGAGGCAGCCCCGGAAGATTGTTCCAGGGCTGCCTTGCTGTTTAGAGGGAGGAACCGAACGTCCCTCCCGGCGTCTCCAGCTTTCTCAGCCAGTTCCTGTGCTGCAGAGTTGTTCCGTTCGGTGCCGTTATCGATGAGTCGGCAGGCTCTGCCTCCACCTCAAGAACATAGGGAAATGTGCCGCCCGGCGTCTCCAGCTTGCGGATCCATTCCTGATGCTGAGAGCGCGTTTCCTCAGCACGCACTATGCCGATTGAGCCTGCCACAGCAGCCATGAACGTGACGACGAATAGCGCGACAATGCAGCTTCGCACGGTTATTCCTTTTTGAGTTTGAAAGGGGAAAGCAGGAGCAGAGTTGAAGGTTAGCGCGCAGGTCCTTGCTCGTCAAAGCGATCACGCGCGGTGCTCTGTCACGCTTGCCTCGGAGTCGGGGATTTGTGATACCGCGTTAGCGGGCCGAATCTGTCTCGAAGAGTTGATGACGATCTTCGGATCCCATGGCCGTTTCCGGCGTTCTGCCGTCACCTAAAAACTAAGAGGATCGGGAATGCACGCCAAGGGCGGCCGCAGTACAGTGATCGATTTCTGGCGCGGACTCGTCCTCGTCATCATCTTCGTGAATCACATTCCGGGGAACATCCTCGAGCATCTGACGCCGCGAAACTACGGTTTCTCCGACGCGGCCGAAGCCTTCGTGTTCATCTCGGGCCTCTCTGTTGCGCTCGTCTACTATCCACGGCTACCAAAGGGTGATGTTCTCGGCGTCATCAGGCGCTGCTTCCGGCGGTCGTTCGAACTCTACCGCATGCATCTTATCATGACCGGCGCGGCAGTAGCTTTGTTCTCTGTCGGCTATGTGGCCAGCAACGATGTCGGGATGCTTGAGGTTCATGGCCGCGGCGCCGTGTTCGACGATACGGCGCGCGGCATTACGGGTATTCTCCTGCTCGGCCATCAGCTGGGTTATTTCAACATCCTGCCCCTCTATATCGCCCTGATGCTGTGGGCACCGGTTGCGATGATCCTCATGCGGATCCATGTCGCTTTGGCCGCCGCAGTATCGATCGGTATCTATGCACTGGCGCGTGCCGACGTGCTGGCGATCCCGAGCTGGCCCGAGCCGGGGCGGTGGTTCTTCAACCCCTTCGCTTGGCAGCTTCTGTTCACGCTCGGGATCTTCACGGGGGCTTTTCTTGTTCGCAGAGAGGTGGCCTACCAGCGCTACGCCTTCGCAGGAGCGGTAGCCTTCCTCGCCGTATCGACGGTCGCTATGACCGACGCCTTCGGCCTCTATCCGAACCTGCTTTGGAGCACCTTCGTCAATTTCGACCTCGTCAAGAGCGACCTCGGGCTTGGTCGTCTGCTTCACTTCCTGGCGCTTGCCTATGTGGTGACCCAGCTTCGGATGGGGCAGGTGCTGGAAAAGACCACATTCGGAGCCGAGATGGCGCGCCTCGGGCGCAACGCCCTGCCGGTCTTCGCAGTCGGTTCTGTCCTGAGTGCCGCCGGAGAGGTCATGATGACGCTGGCAGCCGTCAAGTCCTCCGCTAGTCCGCATGTGGTGGGTATGGTATTTACCCTCTTCGGAATTCTCGCACTTCTCGGACTGGCACGATATCTCGAATGGAAAAAGAAAGGCTCGACCGCTCCCAAGCTGGAGCGCGCCGGACAATCTGGCCTTGTGTCGGTTTCACCCGGGCAACTTCCGCGTTAGTGTCCCTCCTGGTCATCGGCATGAGCTATTCCGCCTTGTCGGACGAGGCGGGCTGTTCGGGTGCCAAGCCGATTTTGTCGGCCCAAGCTAAGATGGAGCGTCTTGCTTCAAGGCTGAAGAAGAGCGAGCCTGTTCGGATCCTGGCCATCGGATCCTCCTCCACCCAGGGCATCGGAGCATCCTCCCCGGCCTTTTCCTATCCGGTCCAGCTCCAAGCGGATCTCACCCGTATCTGGAAGGGCACAGTCGTCATCGAGAATGCTGGAATAGGCGGGGAGACGATTCCCGAGACCGTCGCACGCCTTGAGGCTGCTCTCCTCAAGGCCGACAAACCGGATCTCGTGATCTGGCAGGTGGGCACGAACGACGCCGTCATGGGTGGGGACGAGGGGCAGTTCTCCGACTTTCTGCGGCAGGGGATCGATGCCGCGCAGGAAGTCGGCGTCGAGGTCCTTCTTGTCGACCAGCAGTACTTCCCGGCCATCAAGGACCTTGGGCGTTATGAGCGCTTTGTCCGCCTTGTCGGGACCGCTGGAGCCGCCGAGCAGGTCCCCGTCTTCTCTCGCTACAGGCTGATGAAGGCTTGGGGCGAAAGATCACCAGATGTCCTAGGCTCCATGCTGTCGAGCGACGGCTTTCACATGGGTGACCGAGGGTATGACTGCTTGGCGCACCTGCTGGCTGACAGCCTCCGTGCCATGGTGGCGCCTGCTGAGGCGCCGAACCGCGCCGTTGCGGCCGCCCCACGTCCGTAGGGCAGGGCTGCGGAGCACCCATTGCGCCTAGCTGTCGACCTCGGGTAAGGCGTTGTCCGAACATTCCCGGCGGAATCCTTCGGGCCGGATGACTTTGCGAGGCCCATCGACACATGCCCTTGGAAACCGCGTGCAACCGCAACTGGGTCTCCACCGCCATCCAGATCATCGAGGCGGACTTCAACCGTTCGTCGGACACGCATCTCTTGCGTGTGCCGCTGCCGGCCGTCCCGGGTGTCGAGCTCTATCTCAAGGATGAATCAACCCATCCATCGGGCAGCCTGAAGCACCGGCTGGCGCGTTCGCTGTTTCTCTATGGGCTGTGCAACGGCTGGATCGGGCCGAACACCACGATCATCGAAGCCTCGAGCGGCTCGACCGCCGTGTCCGAGGCGTATTTCGCCCGGATGCTGGGCCTGCGCTTCATCGCCGTGATGCCGCGCTCCACCTCCGCCGAGAAGATCGCGCAGATCGCCTTCTATGGCGGCGAGAGCCACTTCGTTGACAGCCCCGCTGAGATGTATGCGGAGAGCGCGCGGCTCGCCGAGGAACTCGGCGGCCATTACATGGATCAGTTCACCTACGCCGAGCGGGCGACGGACTGGCGCGGCAACAACAATATCGCCGAATCCATCTTCAGCCAGATGGGCCATGAGGAGCACCCGATCCCGAGCTGGATCGTCGTGGGGGCGGGGACCGGCGGCACCTCGGCAACGCTCGGGCGCTACATCCGCTACCGCCGCCTGCCGACGCGCCTGTGCCTCGCCGACCCGGAGTCCTCCGTGTTCCACCGGCATCTGGCGGACCGGGAGGTCTGCACCGTGTCAGGGCCGCCATCCGTGATCGAAGGAATCGGCCGCCCGCGCTGCGAGCCTTCCTTCGTGCCTGACCTCATCGACCGCGCCTATGCGGTGCCGGATGCGGCGAGCATTGCGGCCGCGCGGGTGCTCTCGCGCCGCATCGGCCGCTCCTGCGGTGGCTCCACCGGCACGAATCTCTGGGCCGTGGTGCAGATCGTCGGCGAGATGGTGAAGCACGGCGAGACCGGCTCTGTCGTGACGCTTCTGTGCGATTCCGGCGAGCGCTACCGCAGCACACATTTCGACGATGCCTGGCTCGCATGCCGCGGTATCTGCATCAAGGCCGCCGAGGAGGCCATGGAGCAGTTTTTCGAGACGGGGATCCTTGCCGCTTCCTAAGACGTGGATGGCCGGGACTGATCCCCGGATCAAGTCCGGGCACGGCCATGACGTTGGAAATCATACCTCACTGTCACTCCGGGGCCGCGCAGCGGAGCCCGACCCAAAGGGCCGCGCCGTAGGCGTGGAAATCCATCACCGCTAACGATGCAGAAAGAAGTGGGCCGCCAAGAGCCTCTTCCTGAATCGTGGTGTTTATGGATTCCGGGCTCGCCTGCGGCGCCCCGGAATGACAGTGGAGTTCTGGACAGCCGCTATTCGGCGAACCACCGCACCAGCAATTGCAGATCCGTCTGCGACAGGTTGTGACCCGCCGTCAGAATCTCGTGCTGTATCTCGGCGCCGGATGCGGACAGAGACGCTGCAAGGCGCTTCGAATTATCTGCCGGAATGATCGGGTCCATGGCGCCCGAGACCATCAGCACTCGCTTGCCTGCAAGGTCTACCGCAGGAGCCCGGGACAGAGGCACCATGGCCCGCAGCAGCGCCGCGCCGGACAGGGCTTCCGGGCGCAGCATCAGCATGGCGGCGGCGATGTTGGCACCGTTGGAGAAGCCCACCGCGATGGGTGCCTCAAGCCCATAGGCCTTGCGCGCCTCTGTGACGAAATCCGCAAGCTCGTTCGCGCGAAACCTGACGTCCTCCTCGTCGAAGACGCCCTCGGCAAGACGGCGGAAGAAGCGGGGCATGCCGTTCTCCAGGATCTTGCCACGCGGGGAGAGCAGGGCGGAGCCGGGGGAGATCATGCGGCCGAGACCGAGAAGGTCGTTCTCGTCGCCACCCGTGCCATGGAGCAGCAGGAGAGGCGGACGGGACGGGTCCGTGGCGGGCTCGTAGCGGTGAATAAAGGACAGTTCGGTCATGATTTTCTCCTTTCCCTCTCCCCGAAGCGGGAGAGGGTGCCCTGCGAAGCAGGGTGGGAGAGGGGCTGTGCTTAAACTTACTGCCCCTCTCCCGGCTCACTTTGTTCGCCACCCTCTCCCGCAGAGGGGAGAGGGCTTTGGGCTCACGCCAACTCAGGCAACCGAGCCTCGATGTCGCTCCGGCGCGCTTCCAGGAACGCCGGAAGCTTCAGCTCGGCGCCCAGCCGCTCCTGCGCCTCGTCGGCGGCGAAGCCCGGCTCGTCGGTGGCGATCTCGAACAGGATGCCGCCCGGCTCGCGGAAATAGACGGACCGGAAGTAGTTGCGGTCCTTCTGCTCCGTGGTCTGGAGGCCATGGGTCTCGGCAAGCTTTCTCACCATCTCCTCCTGCTCGGCATCGTCCTTGGCGCGGAAGGCCACGTGATGCACGGAGCCGCCGCCCATCCGGCCCGGCAGAAAGCCGCCGGCGCTGCGGATGTCGACCGTGCTGCCCATGAGCGCGTCCGTCTTGTAGCGTACGAGGGATCCATCGCGGGCCGCCTCGGTAAAGCCGAACACGTCCGTGAGGATTGCGCCCGTCCGCTCGCCGTTATCGACGAGGAGCGTGACGCCCTCCAGGCCGCGGATGGCATGCTCCGCCGGAATGCCGTCCACGTTCCAAGCCTCCTCGGCCTCGGCATTCGGAATGCCGACGAGCGCAAGGCTGGTGCCGTGCGGGTCCTTGAAGGCCAGGACGCTCTGGCCGAAGCGCTTCTCCACGGTGCCGTGCTCGACGCCCTGCTCGATGAAGCGGTGCATCCAGAAGCCCAAGGAACCCTCAGGCACGCGGAAGGCCGTCTCCTGGGTGGTGCCGACGCCGTTGCGTCCGGGCGCCACATGCTCCCAGGGGAAGAAGGTCAGGATCGAGCCGGGCTGGCCGAGGCTGTCGCCGAAATAGAGGTGGTACGTGCCGGGATCGTCGAAGTTGACCGTCTTCTTGACGAGGCGCAGGCCGAGGGCGCGGGTGTAGAAATCGAGGTTGCGACGGGCCGGGCCTGCGATGGCGGTGACGTGATGAATGCCGTGGTGCCGCATGGGAGCGTTCCTTAACGGGCAAGCGCGGGTTGCGCTGCGTTGACCGAGAAATAAGTATCACCAAGCTTCGCGGAAGTGCGGAAAGGGCGACCTTGCGGGAATGCAAGGCACCGGCAGCCTCATCGGCAAATCCGCGCAACCATTGAGGAATCCGATCCGTCAAGATTCCGGCAACCAAAGAGTCTCAACAAGGCTTAACCTCAACGGCGATTCAGCATGTCGTGTTAACGGTTTAGCCCTCCCGTCCGTGTGAATGTCACCTCGCACAAGCGATCAACCGGCGTTGGACGAAAGAAACGCCGGCGGGAGGCAAACGGATGTTGAAGGATCAACTTCGCGATTTCATCGACAGCGTCACCGAGAGGGGCCATGTCTGCAATGATGACGTGGCGATGCTCCAAGACGAGATCCTCGTTGAGGGAATCGCAAGCCGTCTTGAGGCAGAGTCCCTGCTGGCTCTCGACCGCATCGTCACCGCGGTTGAAGGCTGGGGAACCGTGCTGACCAGGCTCGTGGCCGATTTCGTTATCTGGAAGCGTGCCCCTCGGGGAGTGGTCAGCAACGACGATGCCCTCTGGCTCGCGACCCTCCTGGAGGTCAGCGGGCCGTCCCCGAATGCCATGAGCATCGCCTATGCCATTCTGGACGAGGCCGGGCATGTGGATGTGGCGCTCCTCGACTTCATCATGCGCGGACGCCAGCAGGCGAGGCTGTCCCAGATCGCCGCCTGACATATCTTCTAAAGCTAAATGCTGACCCAGCCCCGCTTCCCCAAGGCACGGATGTGCAGTAACGGAGGTGGGGCTAACTTTTTGGTGAGCGCATCGTTCTGAGCGAAAAACCGGGGCCACTTTTTCGCACGATGCGCCGTAGGCTGGAGCGTTCGAGGGTTCATGTTCGACAAGATCCTGATTGCCAACCGGGGCGAAATCGCGTGCCGGGTCATTAAGACCGCCCGGCGGATGGGCATCAAGACGGTGGCGGTCTATTCCGACGCCGACCGGGATGCCCTCCACGTGGAGATGGCCGACGAGGCCGTCCATATCGGCCCGGCCGCTGCCGCTCAGTCCTATCTGGTGATCGAGAAGATCATCGAGGCGTGCAAGCAGACCGGCGCCCAGGCAGTTCACCCCGGCTACGGCTTCCTGTCCGAGCGCGAGGCCTTCCCGAAGGCGCTGGCCGAGGCCGGCATCGTGTTCATCGGCCCGAACCCCGGCGCGATCGCGGCCATGGGCGACAAGATCGAGTCCAAGAAGGCGGCTGCTGCTGCCAAGGTCTCGACTGTTCCGGGCTATCTCGGCGTGATCGAAGGGCCGGAGCAGGCGGTGACCATCGCCGACGAGATCGGCTACCCGGTTATGATCAAGGCCTCCGCCGGCGGTGGCGGCAAGGGCATGCGCATCGCGCACTCCTCCGACGAGGTGGCCGAGGGCTTTGCCCGCGCCACGTCTGAGGCGGCCTCGTCTTTCGGCGACAGCCGCGTCTTCGTCGAGAAGTTCATCACCGATCCGCGCCACATCGAGATCCAGGTGCTGGGCGACAAGCATGGCAACGTGATCTATCTCGGCGAGCGCGAATGCTCGATCCAGCGCCGCAACCAGAAGGTCATCGAAGAGGCGCCGTCGCCGCTTCTCGACGAGGAGACCCGCCGCCGCATGGGCGAGCAGGCGGTCGCGCTCGCCAAGGCCGTGGGCTACGATTCCGCCGGCACGGTGGAGTTCGTGGCGGGCCAGGACAAGTCCTTCTACTTCCTCGAGATGAACACCCGCCTGCAGGTGGAGCATCCCGTCACCGAGATGATCACCGGCATCGACCTCGTGGAGGAGATGATCCGCGTGGCGGCCGGTGAGAAGCTGCGTCTGTCGCAAGAAGATGTGAAGCTCAACGGCTGGTCGGTGGAAAGCCGCATCTACGCCGAGGACCCGGTGCGCAATTTCCTGCCTTCTACGGGCCGGCTCGTCACCTACCGGCCGCCGAATGAGGGCGAGCAGGATGGCGTTACGGTGCGCAACGACACCGGCGTCTACGAGGGCGGCGAGATCTCGATCTATTACGATCCGATGATCGCGAAGCTCGTCACCCATGCGCCGACCCGTCTTCAGGCCATCGAGGCCCAGGCGACGGCGCTCGACGCCTTCGCCATCGAGGGCATCCGCCACAACATCCCGTTCCTCACGGCCCTGATGCAGCACCCGCGCTGGCAATCGGGCCAACTCTCCACCGGCTTCATCGCCGAGGAGTTCCCGCAAGGCTTCAAGGCGCCGGCCCCGGAAGGCGAGGTGGCCCTGCGCATGGCAGCGGTCGGCGCTGCCATCGATCACATCCTGAACGAGCGCAAGCGGCACATTTCAGGCCAGATGCGCTCCGCCGCCAGCCTGCGCTTCGAGCGCGAGCGGGTGGTGATGCTGGGCACGGAGCGCCATGAGGTCACGATCGAGGATATCGATGGCGGCTTCGCCGTGGTGATCAACGGTCAGGCTTGGCCCATCGTCTCCGATTGGGCTCCGGGCCAGCCGGTCTGGACCGGTACGGTGGGCGGTGACGCCATTGCCGTGCAGGTTCGGACCATACTCAACGGGGTCGCGCTCTCCCATGCCGGGGCTTCGTCCGAGGTCAAGGTTTACACCAAGCGCGAGGCGGAGCTCGCCGCCCTGATGCCGGAGCGGCTGGAGGCGGATACGGGCAAGCAGCTGCTCTGCCCGATGCCGGGGCTGGTGAAGGCGATCAGCGTGGCCCAGGGGCAGGAGGTGAAGGCGGGCGAGCCGTTGTGCATCGTCGAGGCCATGAAAATGGAGAACGTGTTGCGCGCCGAGCGCGACGGCACCATCTCCAAGATCCACGCAAAGGAAGGCGACAGCCTCGCGGTCGATGCCGTGATCCTGGAATTCGCCTGAGGGTCTAGGCTCTAACCCATGCCTCTGTATTTCGCCTACGGGTCCAACATGGACCAGGCTGCCATGCTGCAGCGCTGCCCGGCCTCGAAGCCGGTCGGCATCGGGCGGCTCATGCGCCACCGCTTCATGATCTTCGACGAAGGCTATGCCACAATCGTTCGCGATCCGCAGCGAGCCGTCTGGGGCATGGTGTGGGATCTGGCGCTTGCAGACGTGCCGGCTCTCGACCGCTACGAGAGCCTCTCAACCGGTCTTTACACCAAGGTTGTCCAGCCGGTCGTGACCGCCCAGGGCGCGCGCCGGGCGATTGTCTATCTGGGGCGAAGCGCCAAGCCCGGCACCCCGCTCCCCGGCTACATGGAGGGCGTCGTCGAGGCGGCGCAGCATGCGGGCCTGCCGGAGGATTACATCCGGGGCCTGAAGATGTGGCTGCCGAAGACCCTCGGAGCTGCACCGGTCCCGCAAGAGCCCAAGAAGGTTCGCCCGCTCTGGAGTTCTCCGGGAGGATCAGCCCTGCCCATCCGGCGCCGGTGAGGCAGCTCCATTGAGGCTCGGCACGACGGAAATGGTCACATCGTGCAGGCGCCAGTTCATTTCCTTGGCGTGATCGATGGCGCGGGCCACCCGCTCCGGCAGGTTGTCGGTCTTGCTGGGCACCACGTAAACCTCGCCGAGCACGATGTGCCCGCTTTCGCGAAGGCGAACCTCGGCCTCCTTCACCCAGTCCAGAGCCTCGATCCTGCGTCGAAGGTCCTCCGGCAACGATTCATAGCCCGAACGGTCGGTCTTTTCCGGGCGCCGCTCCATGAGGTCGGCAAGCACGACCCCGAGGTTCGAAACACCGTCCTTAAGGATGTCGAGAGCGATGATCCCCGCAGCCAACGGGTCGACCCACCAATAGCCCAAACCCACCCCAATGACGCCGATGGCCGTGGCACTTTCCGCCATCCAGTCGGCCTTCATCATCTTGGCGTCCGCGTAGAGGATCTTGTCGTGGAGTTTGGGCGCCAGCTTCAGCTTCATGTGCCCCAGGATGACGCTTGGGATGCCCGTATAGGCAATGGCCGCCAGCATGGGCCAGCCGGCCCAGATCGTCTCCCCGAAGATGTGCATGCCGCCGATGGTTGTGCGCTCGCCCGAGATAAACTTGGAGGCAGATTCGATGAGCAGGAACAGGCCCATTCCAACGAGGGCGACCGACGAGATGAGATAGCCGATGGAAACGGCCCCGTGGTAGCCGTAGGGAAAGATGCGGTTCGGCGGCCAGAGGGCGATGCGGCTGCAGATGAGAAAGACGACAGCCGGGATGACGCTGATCACATCCTCGAAGAAGCTCGCCTGCATAGCCTGCGACGAACCCATTGTGATGTACATGGCCGCTGCGGCCGAGGCGATGTAGAGGACGGTGATCACCTCAAGACGCCGGGCGCGCTTGAACAGGACTTGTTTGTCCTCGGGAAATTCGAAAGTCTCAATCGGCCTCATCGCAAAGCCTCCATGGCCTTGTCCTTGAGAGCCTCCTTGTCCTGGGCCTGCAGGAATTCATCGAGGGAGAAGAGCAGGGCGCTCTCGCCTGGAATGACGGCGATGACCCTCCTCTCGGTCGAGAGCTCATCCTCCGTTGGCTTGAGGCCGCGCCGCTCAAGCTCAAAGGCGTACCCGGCCATGATCGGGGCTTGAGCTGCGCCGCCGTTCAGAGGCACGGGTTCGGCCTCCAGTTCCCGGACCTGCGCCACGAGATCGAGGCGCTCCGGATCGACGGCGATGCGTTGCCCTGTCCAATCGGCCAGGGGCATCTGCCCCGGTGCAACGCCGATATGGGTTTTGACCTCCAGATACGGCTGGGACAGGGCGAGCTTGCCGGAATGGGGTGTCGCGTCGGTCAGTCCCATGACCAGGACATCTAGGTCCCGCTTATAGAGGGCCTCCACCAGAGCGTCCGCCGGGCCGGTGATGACGCGGGCTTTCGTGCCCAGGCTCTGGGCCCATTGTGTGACCAAGGCAGGCTCCACCCCTCCAATCCGACCCTCCGCGACGACGGTCCAGGGCGGGTTATGGGTTATCCCCACCTTCATCTCCCGGCCTGCCCGGAGTTGCTTGAGGGTCTCCGTATTGTCCTTGGGAAAGTCGCTGCAGCCGCCCGTAGAGAGAAGTCCAATTAGGATCGCAGCAATCCTCGTACGCATGATGCACCTGAACAACTACTGTTCAGCTTGAATTCCGGAACTCACGATTCGTTCCGTCCTCATGGAGGCAGAGGGGAGGTTAGGCTCCGCGCAAGGTGGATCCCCAGAGCGAGGAGCGCATTATCCAGACCGAGGAGTCTTTGCCGGGCATGCCGCCGATGCTCGCCATGCCCACCGCTGTGAGGGATGATGACCGAGAGCCGAACGCTCCATGTCCTGATCCATGGCCGTGTCCAAGGCGTGAGCTTTCGCGCCTGGATGCAGCATCTGGCGGAACTGCATGGCCTGAAAGGCTGGGTGCGGAACAGGCGGGATGGCTCGGTCGAGGCCGTGTTCTCAGGCCCTGCCGACCTCGTACAGGTGATGTTAAAGGCCTGCCACCAGGGGCCTGCAGGCGCTCTTGTCGAGGGCGTCGAGATCCTCGACGGCAACGAAGCTAATCCCGACCTCGCTGAGCGGTTCGAGATCCGGCGAACGGCTTAAGCCTTCTTCGGCTCAACCGTTTCGACAGCACCGCCGGCATTCTTCCAGGCGGTGAACCCGCCCTCCATGTGGGCGACCGGCTGCAGGCCCATGTCCTGGGCCGTGGCTGCGGAAAGAGCCGAGCGCCAGCCTGCCGCGCAGAAGAACAGATAGGTCTTGTCCTGGGCGAAAACCGGCTTGTGGTAGGGACTTTCCGGATCGATCCAGAACTCCAGCATGCCGCGCGGGCAATGCACCGCCCCAGGAATGCGGCCCTCGCGCTCCAGTTCGCGCGGATCGCGCAGGTCGACGAACACCACGTCCTCGCGGCCATGCAGGGACACGGCCTCGCCCACGGGTACGGTCCTGACCTTCGCATTGGCCTCGTCGAGCAATGTCTTGTAGCCGCGGGTGATGGTCTGAGGCATAACGGGTTCCGGTTCCTCTGCTGGCCTTCGAACAAACTGGACAAGATGGCGGCGGAGTCAACGGGAGATCACGGGTGCTGGGCTTCACCAATCTCGACTACGTGGCGCTGGCTTTCTTCCTGATCGCCTGGTTGGGCTATCACGCCGCTCTCGAGCTCACGCCTGCCGGGCGGAAAAGCCTCAACAAGGTGATGAACCAGTATCGCTACCGCTGGATGGAGCAGATGGTGGTGCGCGAGAACCGCATCGTCGACACCACGATCCTGGCCTCGCTCATGAACGGCACGGCCTTCTTCGCCTCGACGTCGCTGATCGCCATCGGCGGCGTGCTGGCGCTTCTGCGCTCCACCGATGCGGTTCTGCCGCTCTTCGCCGATCTGCCCTTCGGGGAGCCGCCAACGCGGATGGCCTGGGACGTGAAGGTCGGCGGCCTTGCCGTGATCTTCGTCTATGCCTTCTTCAAGTTCGCCTGGTCGTACAGGCTCTTCAACTACATGGCGATCATTGTCGGAGCCGTTCCTGTGCTGAAGGAGGGCCGCCACGAAGAGGCGCTCGCCGTCGCCCGCCAAGCGGGCGCCATGAACGCGGTTGCCGGCAAGCATTTCAATCGCGGCCAGCGGGCCTTCTTTTTCTCTCTTGCCTATCTCGTGTGGTTCGTGAGCGCTTATCTTTTCATGATCGCGACGGCCGGTGTGCTGATCGTGATGTGGCGCCGCCAGTTCCTGTCGGACGCCCTCGACGCAGCAATGAGGCAGGCCGATGCCTAAGACAACGACCCCGGAAGAACTGGAGACCACCATGCTCGCGCTCCTGGAGGAGCGGGGACCGGGCAAGACCATCGGGCCGGCCGACGTGGCCCAAGCTCTGGGCGGCAACCAGCCGGACGGATGGGGCCCGCTCATGCAGCCCGTCCGGAAAGTGGCTGTCAGCCTCATGAAGGCGGGGCGCATCCTCATCCTGCGCAAAGGCCGCCCGGTCGATCCTGACGATTTCCGCGGCACCTACCGGCTGGCGCTGCCGCCTGCGGAGTCCTGAGGTCCTGGGAACAGCCGCGCGGTGCGTCCGGATGCGTAGTAGGCGATCAGGCCCGCCCATTCCTTGGTGCCGATGTCGAGACGCCTCAGGCCGTCCGAGACGAACGCGAAGGGGACGTGGGTTCTCGCTCCTCCGGACGTGCGGAAATCAACCGGATAGGGCGTAACCGGAAACCCGACCTTCTCGAATACGCCGACGGCGCGCGGCATGTGCCAGGCCGATGTCACTAGGAGCCAGCGCTCACCCTCGCGCGGCCTTGCGAGTTCGTTTGAATAGATCGCATTCTCGGCGGTCGTCCGCGAGCGGTCCTCGACCAGGATGCGCGCGGGGTCGATGCCGATGCTTTTGAAATAGCTCGCGACGATCGGAGCCTCCGCTGTCCCGTCGCCGAAGACCGTGCCGCCGCCGCCCGAGATGAGGATGCGGGCGTTCGGGTAGCGATGGGCAAGCTGGATCGTGTCGAGGACACGCTCGGCCGCTTCATTGGCCACGATGCTGCCGCGCGTATTCGAATCGGATGCCTCGACCGAGCCGCCGAGCAGGATGATGCCGTCCACCGATCTGCCGTCGTCCTGAAAAGCGGGAAAGCGCTCCTCCAGGGGCAGCAGGACGTAGCTCGCGATGGGAAGAAGCCCCAGGGCGATGGTTGCCAGCGTGAAGACGAGGCTCAGCCCGATGCCGAGGCGGCGCAGGCGCTTGAACAGGCAAAGCACCAGCCCCAGAAGAATGAGGCTGAGGAGGAGATTGGATGGCGTGGTGAAGAACCACGCGATTTTCGAAACGTAGTAGAACACACGCCATCCTTAACCGGAGAAATCTTAGGACTTGTTCAACTCGGCCTCGTAGCGGGCCTTCGTCTCGGCGTTGGGCGGGTACAGGCCGGGTAGGGGAACGCCCCTCTCCACCTCGCGCATGACCCACATCTCGTAGTGCTCCTGCGCGACCGCAGCCTTGGCGACGTCTTCGACCATGGCGGCCGGAATCACCACGACGCCATCCCGGTCGGCGACGATCACGTCATCCGGGAACACCGCGACGCCGCCGCAGCCGATGGGCTCCTGCCACCCCACAAAGGTCAGGCCTGCAACTGAGGGAGGAGCGGCGATGCCCGCGCACCACACCGGCAGGTTCGTGCCTTCGACGCCAACCGCATCGCGGACCGCGCCGTCGGTCACGAGCGCCGCCACGCCGCGCTTCTTCATGCGGGCGGTCAGGATGTCGCCGAAGACGCCTGCATCGACGACGCCCATCGAGTCGATCACTGCGATGCAATCCTCCGGCATGTCCTCAATGGCCGCGCGGGTCGAGATCGGGGAAGCCCAGGATTCCGGCGTCGCCAGATCCTCGCGGGCCGGCACGAAGCGCAGGGTGAAGGCACGGCCCACCATTTTCTCCGACGCGTTGAAGGCCGGCATCGGCCCCTTCATCCAGCAGCGGCGGATGCCTTTTTTCAGCAGCACGGTGGTGAGCGTCGCGGTGGAGGCGGCCCGCAGGGCATCGGCGATGGCTTTGTCGAGGGTCATGGGTTCTTCCCTGATATGGATCAGGCTTTCATAGCGGCAGGGAGGCTGGAGCGCCACCGCAACCAGGCGTTCTCAGCCGCATTCCTGCCGTGCGTCAATCGCGGTCCGGCGCGCCGAGCGGGAAGTATGGGCGGTAGGGTCGGGCCTCGTCGACCGCCTGGGCGAAGGAGGGCAGGGCGAGAAGCGTCTGGCGGTAGTCTCGGACGCGTGGATAGCGGTCGCTGATCGGGTGCGCCCAATCGGCGTAGAAGAGGGCCGGGGCAGCGGCGCAGTCGGCTAGGCTGAAAGCGGCGCCAGCGGCCCATTCACGATCCGACAGCGCCCTGTCGAGCCAGCCATAGGCCTTGTCGAGCATGGCTCGCGCTTCGCTGACGCCATACGGGTCGCGATCCTGCTCCTGGCGGATGCGGTCGGCGACGATCTTCTGCATCGGCGTCATGACATAGTTGTCGAAGAAGCGATCCATCAGCCGGACCTCGAGAGCAGCCCGGGGATCCTCCGGGATCAGACATACCGGCCCTGGATGGTGGAGGTCCAAGTGCTCGATGATGATGCTGGCCTCCAGGATGGTGCGTCTCTGGTCGATCAGCACGGGAAACTTCTTGATGGGCCAGAGCGCCTCCAGATCGGCCCCGTTCTTCGTATCGTCGAGCGTCAGGTACTCGAACGGCGTGCCGTTCTCGTACAGCGCGATCAGTACCTTCTGGCAGTACGAGGAGAAGGGGTGAGCATAAAGCTTCAAGGTCATGGCCGTCTCGCGGGTATGAATCCGTTCCTGACTTTAGACGGTCTTTCGGGAACGGAAAGACCTGTTGCGCCCGCGGCAGGGTTCGACCACAAAAACGGCCGGGACTGCGCCCGGCCGTTCTGGTGACGTTTTAGCTGCAGCCTTGATCAGGCGGTCTTCGCGAACAGCTCACGGCCGATCAGCATGCGGCGGATTTCACTGGTGCCGGCGCCGATCTCATAGAGCTTCGCGTCGCGCAGCAGGCGGCCTGTGGGGTAGTCGTTGATGTAGCCGTTGCCGCCCAGCAGCTGGATGGCATCGAGGGCCATCTTGGTGGCGTTCTCGGCCGCATACAGGATGGCGCCGGCGGCGTCCTCGCGGGTGGTCTCGCCACGGTCGCAGGACTTTGCGACCGCATAAACGTAAGCCTTTGCCGCATTCATGGTCACGTACATGTCGGCGACCTTGCCCTGAACGAGCTGGAACTCGCCTATGGCCTGTCCGAACTGCTTGCGCTCGTGGATGTAGGGTAGCACCACGTCCATGCAGGCCTGCATGATACCCGTGGAGCCGGCCGCCAGCACAGCGCGCTCGTAGTCGAGACCGGACATGAGCACGTTCACGCCCCGGCCGACCTGGCCGAGCACGTTCTCCTCCGGAACTTCGCAATCCTCGAACACCAGCTCGCAGGTGTCGGAGCCGCGCATGCCGAGCTTGTCCAGCTTCTGGTGCGTGGAGAAGCCCTTGAATCCCTTTTCGATCAGGAAGGCCGTCATGCCGCGCGGGCCAGCCTCCGGGTCGGTCTTGGCATAGACCACCAGGGTCTCGGCCGTGGGGCCGTTGGTGATCCACATCTTGTTGCCGTTGAGAACGTAGCGATCGCCGCGCTTCTCGGCGCGGGTGCGCATGGAGACCACATCGGAGCCGGAGCCAGGCTCGGACATGGCGAGCGCGCCCACATGCTCGCCGGAGATCAGCTTCGGCAGATAGCGGCGCTTCTGATCCTCGTTGCCGTTGCGACGGATCTGGTTGACGCAGAGGTTAGAATGGGCGCCGTAGGAAAGGCCCACCGACGCGGAGGCGCGGGAGATCTCCTCCATGGCGATCACGTGCTCGAGGTAGCCGAGACCCGCACCGCCGTATTCCTCCTCCACCGTGATACCGTGTACGCCGAGCTCGCCCAGCTGGGGCCAGAGATCGCGCGGGAACTGGTTGGTGCGGTCGATCTCCTCAGCACGCGGCGCGATCTTCTCCTGGGCGAAGTTGGCAACGGTTTCACGGATGGCATCGGCGGTCTCGCCGAGATCGAAATTGAAGCCCTTGGCGGCGTTCGGCAGCATTGATTCCTCCCCGTTCCATTCATGACCCGGAAGGGTACGCGATGGATGATTTTTGTCGCGGACCATTTTGGTCAGCAATGCTGCCCTTATCAAGGCCAGGGCATCAAGAAAAGCGAACGAGCCCCGGCGTGCGACCCACAATTCGTATCGGCTGACAAAGAAAAGGCTCCCGCACATTAGTGGGGAGCCTGAACTTCGATCCGGTTGGGAGCCTACTCGTCGATGCTGGCCGTCTGCACTGCGTCCATGTCGCGGCAGATTCCGGCCGCCTTGAGACGGCTGTGGTCGCGCGGGTCGCAGGCGCTGGCGACGAACATGCGCCATTGGTTGTCCGTGCCGTAGAAGGCGTTGCGGTCCACGTCGCCCTTCACGCCGGGCACGCGGCCGGTGGTGGTGAATTGCCAGAAGGTCCAGCGGCGGCTGTTGTAGCGCACCTGGGGCTCGGCCGCCGTGCTGCGGATCCAGTAGGGATAGTCGTTGAACTCGCCCTCCAGGATCTCCTTATGGAACGTGATGTCGGTGTAGATGATCGGCCGCTTGCCCGTATGGGCCTCCATCTCGCGCAGCATCAGGTCGATCATGGCGAGGGCCTGCTCGCGCGGAACCTTCTTCGGACAGTTCACCGACTGACCGTTCCACTCCACGTCGAGCACCGGGGGGAGGGCGTCCGGATCGGCCGGCACGTTCCGCTTGAACCAGGCTGCCTGCTCGTGAGCCGGGCGGCACCAATAGACAAAGTGGTAGGCGCCGCGCGGGACGCCCGCTCTCCTGGCCGCCTGCCAGTTCTCGTGAAACTTGCTGTCGATGTGGTCGCCGCCTTCGGTCGCCTTGATGAAGGCGAACTTGGTGCCGGCCTGGCGCAGGGACGCCCAGTCCACTTCGCCCTGCCATTTCGAGATGTCGACCCCGTGGATGGGGAGGCGGTGAGCCGTGGCGACACCCTCATGCGGACGGGCATCGCTCTTGGCCGGATAGCGGCTGGACGAGGAGGGGGCGATGGCGCAGGAGGCAAGGCCCAAGGCCATTGCGGCAAGCGCGCTGAACCGTGCAACCCGAACGAACGTCGTCAGGCCAGAGTTCTTGGAACGGCTGGGGGAGCGGCGGCGTGTCTTCATCGGTTCAACTGTATTGGACGTGAGGCGGGATCGCACCAGGGATGACGCAAGAGCGTTAACAGGCCCTTACGACACAGGCGCGAAACAAGCTTACAGGTTAAACCAGGCGGTTGCGATTCCTAAAAAGGCGAAGAATCCCACGATGTCCGTGATGCTGGTCACGAAGGGACCGGACGAGACGGCAGGATCGACGCCCATCCTGTTGAGGGTGAGGGGCACGAAGATGCCGCCGAGCGCCGCGAAGAACAGAACCGTGACGAGGGCGAGGCCGATGACGAGCCCGAGCTCCGGAGACCCGAACCAGAGACCCGCCAGAACGCCCATGATGACGGCAAAGACCATGCCGTTGAGCAGGCCGACCACCCCCTCGCGGCGGATGATGCGCCAGGCATTGGAGCGCCCCAACTCGCGGGTGGCAAGCGCCCGCACGGCCACCGTCATGGTCTGGGTGCCCGCATTACCCCCCATGGAGGCCACGATGGGCATGAGGATGGCGAGCGCGACCATCTTCTCGAGCGAACCCTCGAAGAGGCGGATGATGCTGGAGGCGATGAGCGCCGTGCACATGTTGGCGAAAAGCCAGGGAAAGCGGCTTCTCTGGATGTAGAGGACCGTGTCCGAGAGCTCTTCGTCCGATTTCACGCCGCCGAGCTGCTTGATGTCGGCATCGGCTTCTTCCTCCAGCACGTCCACGATGTCGTCGACCAGGATGGTGCCTACAAGCCGGCCTCCCTCGTCCACCACGGCGGCGGAGACGAGATTGTAGCGCTCGAACAGGCGGGCCACCTCTTCCTGGTTCTGGGTCGCCTCCACCCGGTCCGGCTCATCGTTCATGATCTCCTGGATCGTCACCGGGCGCTTGGAGCGCAGGAGCTTGTCCAGGGGCACTGCCCCCAGAAGGTGAGCCGCGGGATCGATGACGAAGATCTCGTAGAAGGTCTCCGGCAGGTCTTCCGTCTCACGCATGAAGTCGATCGTCTGCCCCACCGTCCAGAACGGCGGCACGGCGATGAACTCGGTCTGCATGCGCCGGCCGGCGCTGTCTTCCGGGTAGTCGAGGGAGCGCTGCAGCGCCACGCGCTCGATGGCCGGAAGCTGGTCGAGAACCTCCGCCTGTTCCTCTTCCGGCAGGCTTTCGAGAATCGTGATGGCGTCGTCGGAATCGAGGTCGCGCACGCCCTCGGCGACGGTCGAGGTCTCGAGTTCCTCGAGGATTTCCTCGCGGACCGCCTCGTCCACCTCGGTCAGCGCGGCAAAGTCGAAGGAGGCGCCGAGGAGCTCGATCAGACGGTGGCGGTGGTCGGGCACCAGCGCCTCGAGCAGATCGCCCATCTCGGATTCGTGGAAATCTTCCACAAGCCGCTGCAGGAGGTCGGCGTCCGAGGCTTCGATGGCATCGGCGGCGGCGGCCAGGAACTCGGGATTGAGCTCGCCTTCCTCATCCCGAAATGCCGGGGTGACAGGGTTGGCCCCATCGGAATTCGGAAGCAGCGTCTTGTCGTCGACTTCCTGCATGAGCCGTCCTCCGAAGGTGGGTTGCCGGCCTTTTAGGTGCCTGCGCCAACCAGCGCAATGCGCCCAAGGGCTCTCTCGGAAAATCCGCTTGTCGGCCGTTCCTGCCAGCGGGCGCCAGAGCAGTCGCGGCCAACAAAAAAGGCCCCGGTGAGGGGCCTTTTCGTCTTCAGCACCGGAGTGCTGAAAGTTGGTGCGGTCAAGAGGACTCGAACCTCCACGGGTCTCCCCGCTACCACCTCAAGGTAGTGCGTCTACCAATTCCGCCATGACCGCGAACTCGGTTCCAGGAAAGGTTTTCCTGAAGAGGTGGTCGCTCTAGCAGAACGATTGGGCGGCTGCAACCCCCTCCGTGGAGCTTGCCGCAAATGAGCGGGACGAATGCCCGGGCTGACAGCAGGGGTATAGGTGATAAGCCTCTGGAGCGACTATATAAGCGCACATTCCGAGAGAGGTCGGGCTCTGAACTGCGCCTTCTCGGGACCGGTGCGGCTGCCGTTCCGGATCCAGCAAAATTCAAGGTGAATCGGTGTCGAACCTGCGAGACAGCTTGGCCATTCAACTCCATGCCGAGAGCGGCTCCGAACCGGTGGAATGGGCCATCACGGACGCCCTTGTCCGCTATGAGGAGGCCGTCGCCTTCATGGAGGCCAGAGCCGAGGCGATTGCGGCAGGCCACGCCCGCGAGATGGTCTGGCTGCTGGAGCATCCGCCGCTCTACACCGCCGGCACCTCGGCCGATGCCGGGGACCTCGTGGATCCTGATCGCTTTCCGGTTCACCAGACGGGCCGGGGAGGGCAGTACACCTATCACGGCCCGGGCCAGCGGGTGGCCTACGTGATGCTCGACCTCAAGCGCCGGGCGCCGGACCTGCGCCGCTACGTGGCCGCCCTGGAGGCCTGGATCATCGCCACCCTCAATGCCTTCAATGTCCGCGGCGAGCGGCGGGAGGACCGGGTCGGGGTCTGGGTGCGCCGGCCTGATAAGGGTGAGACGACCGAGGACAAAATCGCCGCCATCGGCATCCGGGTGCGCCGCTGGGCGACTTTTCACGGCATTAGTCTGAACGTAGAGCCGGATCTCTCCCATTTCACGGGTATCGTGCCTTGCGGGGTGACCGAGCACGGGGTCACGAGCCTCGTCGATCTTGGGCTCCCCGTGACCCTGCCGGAGGTCGATGCTGTTATGCGCATGGCTTTCGAGGAAATCTTCGGGCCAACCCTGCGTGTGGAGACACCGTTGCTCCCAGGCCACGCCGCCTAGGATTTTGAGCTTCCATACAGCAAGGCTTCTCCTCAACCCGTCTTCATGCTCTAAGCTGGGTCAAACGGCTGATCATTGGCGGAACTTTCATGCAACGTGCCCTCCTTGCCTCCCTCATCGCCTTGGCCGCTTCGGCCTGCGCCTACCGGCCTGAGCCGACGGAACTCGTGAAGATCGTCGATTCGCCGGCGGATGTGCGTGCCTGCACACGCCTTGGCGAGGTGAGCCCGGTTACGCCCACGACCCCCGGAACGCACACCCAGGTTAATGTCGGCTTCGGCGTGACCCTCGGCAAATCCACCTTCGGCCGAGCCACCGACGACATGCTGCAAGCCACCGTCGCCCTCGGCGGCACTCATCTCTACCTGCAGCAGGTCTTCCAGGATTGGTCCCTCGTGCGCGGCATCGCCTATCGTTGCGGATCGGGCGTCATCCAGCGTGAAACGGTCATCCGGACCAAGGGTTGAAGCCGAGCCTTCCAAATCCCAGTTGCGCAGGCTCCTCGGTTCTAGCTACTGAGCGGTGAAGCCCTCCGGCGTGAGCCGTGAAGGAGCCAAGGCCCAAGAACCCGGGAGACCGACGCCGTGCCCGTCATCGCCACCTCTGCCGACCTGACCTCGGATTCCGCGCGGGCGAACCGCGCCGCCTGGGCCGAGCTTGCCCTGGATCTCCAGGCCAAGCGGCAGGCTGTGTCGGAAGGCGGGCCCGTTAAGGCGCGGGAACGGCACCTCGCCCGCGGCAAGCTGCTGCCGCGCGAGCGCGTGATGCGGCTCCTGGATCCTGGCGCGCCCTTCCTGGAGCTTGGGAGCCTTGCCGCTCACGGCATGTACGAGGACGCGATCCACGGGGCCGGCATCATCACCGGCATCGGCCGGGTCGAAGGCCGCGAGGTCATGATCGTCTGCAACGATTCGACCATCAAGGGCGGTACCTACTACCCTATGACGGTGAAGAAGCATCTGCGCGCCCAGGAAGTGGCGCGCGAGAACCGTCTGCCGTGCATCTATCTAGTCGATTCCGGTGGCGCGAACCTGCCGCACCAGACGGAGGTCTTCCCCGACCGGGACCATTTCGGCCGCATCTTCTACAACCAAGCCACTCTCTCCTCGCTCGGCATCCCGCAGATCGCCTGTGTTATGGGCTCCTGCACGGCCGGCGGCGCCTATGTGCCGGCCATGTCGGACGAGACCGTGATCGTGCGCCGCCAGGGCACCATCTTCCTCGGTGGACCGCCTCTGGTGAAGGCCGCTACCGGCGAAGTGGTTTCAGCCGAGGATCTCGGCGGCGCCGACGTGCATGCCCGCCAATCCGGCGTGGCGGACCATTACGCCACGGACGACGTCCATGCGCTTGCCATCGTACGCCGTATCGTTGGCACGCTGAACACCCGCAAGAGCATCGACATCGACATCGCCGACCCAGTGGAGCCCAAGTATTCCATCGACGATCTCGAGGCGATCGTGCCGACCGACCTGAAGAAGCAATACGACATCCGCGAAGTGATCGCCCGCCTTGTCGACGGCTCCGAGTTCGACGAGTTCAAGCGCCTTTATGGCACCACCCTGGTGACGGGCTTTGCCCGGCTCTGGGGCATGCCTGTCGGCATCATCGCCAATAACGGCATCCTGTTCTCGGAGAGCGCCCAGAAGGGCGCGCATTTCATCGAGCTGTGCTGCCAGCGGCGCATTCCGCTGCTCTTCCTGCAGAATATCTCAGGCTTTATGGTCGGCCGCCAATACGAAGCGGGCGGCATCGCCAAGGATGGTGCGAAACTCGTGACGGCTGTCGCCTGCGCCCAGGTGCCGAAGATTACGCTGCTGGTAGGCGGCTCGTTCGGCGCCGGCAATTACGGCATGTGCGGCCGCGCTTATTCTCCACGCTTCCTCTTCACGTGGCCGAACTCGCGCATCTCCGTGATGGGCGGCGAACAGGCGGCAAGCGTTCTCGCCACCGTGCGGCGCGACAACATCGAGGCCGAGGGCAAGTCCTGGAGCGCGGACGAGGAGGAGGCCTTCAAGGCTCCCATCCGCAACAAGTACGAGGAAGAGGGCTCGCCCTATCACGCCACCGCCCGCCTGTGGGACGACGGCATCATCCTGCCCTCGGAAACCCGCCGCGTGCTGGCGCTCGCCTTCTCGGCAGCCCTGAACGCTCCCGTGCCGGAGACGAAGTTCGGCGTGTTCCGGATGTAGCAGTATCGGTTCTCTGTGCTTCCGAGGATCTCGTGGAACCAGAGGGAACTGACGACGATTCTCGGTCATGGCCACGGAAGGGATCGAGCGTTATCGCAGCGCTTATGCCGAGCAGGTTGCCCGGTTGGCGAATATTCGTGACAAGCGCATCGAGAAGGCGTTCGCGGCCGTTCCGCGAGAGACCTTCCTGCCTCTTCCGCCCTGGTCCGTCATCAGTATGGGTCGCACGACGCGAACTTCCGACGTTGCCGAAATCTACGACAACGTCCTCGTTGCCATCGATCGAGCACGCGGCATCAACAACGGAGAACCGGCCCTCCATGCTGCCTGGATCGACGCGATCAGCCCTCAGCCCAATGAGAGCGTGATCCATGTGGGGGCGGGGCTGGGATACTACACCGCCATACTGGCACTGCTCGTTCAGCCGAACGGGCATGTGGAGGCGTTCGAGTACGAGGCGGATCTGGCGGCCCAGGCGGCACGGAACCTGTTCCCTTATTCGAATATTGCGGTCCATGCCGCATCGGCCTTCGGCCGCGCTCTGGCGCAGGCCGACATCATTTATGTGAACGCCGGCGTCGTTGCTCCGGATGTGGAGTGGCTGCGGGCGCTCAATCCGGGAGGACGTCTGATCTTTCCCTGGCAGCCGCACAAGGGGTGGGGTCCAGCCCTGCTCGTGCGCCGGTGTGCCAGCAGGGGCGGGTTCAGCGCGCAATCGCTCATGACGGTTGGCTTCATCTCCTGCAGCGGCACGAACGAAAAAATCTCGGTCGCGCATCTGCCGACGGAAGCCGATCTGGCTGCGGTTCAATCCGTCTGGATCAAGGCCGACCGCTCCCCTGATTCGAGTGCGATTGCGGTCTATGACGATGTCTGGTTTTCCTCGCAGGAAATTGGAAATTGAGGAGGAGCCGGAGGCAATCTGCTAAACCGGTAAGGCTACAGACACGAACCGGAGAGCGGAATCCTGTCCCAAAAATGTTGCGGCCGAGCAACACCCTTAAACCTTCAATATCTTGCCTCTGTTAGCCCGAGCTCCGCCGCGATCCCGCCATAAACGACGAGCTATTCCTTATGCTGGCTAAAGTGCTTCAAAACCAAAGCTTTACAGAACCAAGCCTAGGGCAGAATTCGGGTTAAGGCTGTTCAGTCGATCCTTCCTTAGGGTCATTGCGCGGGTGGTGCGGCACATGGCAGATCACGGGAGTTCCAAGGGCTTGGATCTCCTTGTGGGAACCAAGTGGAGAAGAGTGCGGACCATGGATGCGCGCCTGATCGACAAGTCGAAGCTGCCGAGCCGTCACGTGACGGTGGGGCCGGCTCGCGCGCCGCATCGCTCCTATCTTTATGCCATGGGCTTGACCAAGGAGCAGATCGCTCAACCGCTCGTCGGCGTCGCCACCTGCTGGAACGAGGCTGCCCCCTGCAACATCTCCCTCATGCGCCAGGCCCAGGCGGTGAAAAAGGGTGTGGCGTCTGCCAGCGGCACGCCGCGCGAGTTCTGCACCATCACGGTCACCGACGGCATCGCCATGGGCCACCAGGGCATGAAGGCATCGCTCCCGTCCCGCGAGGTGATCGCGGATTCGGTTGAGCTGACAATCCGCGGCCATTCCTACGATGCGCTCGTGGGCATGGCCGGCTGCGACAAGTCCCTGCCCGGCATGATGATGGCGATGGTGCGCCTGAACGTGCCGTCGATCTTCATCTATGGCGGGTCGATCCTGCCAGGCTCCTTCCGTGGCCGTCAGGTGACCGTGCAGGACCTGTTCGAGGCGGTCGGCAAATACTCCGTCGGGGAGATGTCCGACGAGGACCTCACGGAGCTTGAGCAGGTGGCCTGCCCGTCGGCCGGTGCCTGCGGGGCGCAGTTCACTGCCAACACCATGGCGACGGTCTCCGAGGCCATAGGCTTGGCTCTTCCGTACTCGGCCGGTGCTCCCGCTCCGTACGAGATCCGCGACCGGTTCTGTGCCGCAGCCGGCGAGCAGATCATGGACCTGATCGCCAGGAACATCCGCCCGCGCGATATCGTGACCCTCAAGTCCCTGGAGAATGCAGCCACTGTCGTGGCGGCCTCCGGCGGCTCGACCAATGCGGCCCTGCACCTGCCGGCCATCGCGCACGAGGCGGGCATCAAGTTCGACCTGTTCGACGTGGCCGAGATCTTCAAGCGCACGCCTTACATCGCGGACCTGAAGCCCGGCGGGCGCTACGTGGCGAAAGACCTGTTCGAGGTCGGCGGCATCCCGCTCCTCATGAAGACACTTCTCGACCACGGCTTCATGCATGGCGATTGCATGACGGTGACAGGCCGCACCATGGCTGAGAACCTCGCGTCCGTGAAATGGAACGACGCGCAGGACGTGGTCTATCCTGCCAACACTCCGATCACGCCGACCGGCGGCGTCGTGGGCCTCAAGGGCAATCTTGCACCCGAGGGCGCCATCGTGAAGGTAGCCGGCATGGCGGCCGACAAGCAGGTTTTCCGTGGACCTGCCCGCTGCTTCGACGGCGAGGAGGCGTGCTTCGAAGCCGTCTCCAAGCGCGAGTACCAAGAGGGTGAGGTTCTGGTGATCCGCTACGAGGGGCCGCGCGGCGGTCCCGGCATGCGCGAGATGCTCTCCACCACGGCTGCGCTCTACGGCCAGGGCATGGGCGACAAGGTCGCGCTCATCACCGATGGCCGCTTCTCGGGCGCAACCCGCGGCTTCTGCATCGGCCATGTAGGGCCGGAAGCTGCCGTGGGCGGGCCGATCGGGCTGCTCAAGGACGGGGACATCATCGCCATCGATGCCATCAACGGCACCATCGATGTGGAACTCTCAGACGAGGAGCTGGCGAAGCGCCGGGCTCAATGGACGCCGCGCGAGACGAGCGCCACCTCGGGCTATCTCTGGAAATACGCACAAACCGTTGGTCCCGCACGGGATGGGGCAGTCACCCATCCGGGCGGAGCCGCAGAAAAAGAAACCTATGCGGACGTCTAATTTCATCTTGGCCACATTGGGGGTGGCTTTCCTCGGTGTCGGAGGCGCGCATGCGCTCGATGCCGCGCCGCGTCCGCAACCGCTGACGCCTGCTCTGGCACCCGCCTTGGCGCCTGCCACCAAGTACGGCTCGGTGCGCGATGCTCTGCGCAGCGGAATGCGCACCTACAATGCCGGCGACAAGATCGGGGCCGTCCACGCGCTCGAGTATGCGGCCGGGCAGGGGCACTCGCTGGCCCTGTGGAAGCTCGGGCGCATGTATGCCGATGGCGACGGTGTCGAGCACGACGACCTGAAGGCATTCGAGTATTTCTCCAAGCTCGCTGACCAGCATGCGGACGAAAGCCCGGACTCGCCGAATGCCGGCGCGGTCTCCAGCGCCTTCGTGGCGCTGGGAAGCTATTTCCTGGATGGCATCCAGGGCACCTATGTCGCGTCCAATCCGGCGCGCGCCGTCGAGATGTTCAGCTACGCGGCGTCCTATTTCAGCGACTCGAACGCGCAGTACAACCTCGCACGCCTCTATCTGGAAGGCACCGGCGTCCGGAAGGACGCGCGCCATGCGGCACGCTGGTTCAATCTGGCAGCCGAAAAGGGCCACACGGCCTCTCAGGCGCTCCTGGGCCATCTTCTGATGACCGGGCAGGGCGTTCCGCGCCAGCGCGCCAAGGGGCTCATGTGGCTGACGCTCGCCCGCGAGGCATCGACGGACGCCACCAAGGATCAGTGGATCGTGGATCTGTACCAGGATGCCTTCACGGCCGCCGACGACAGCGACCGCAAGCTCGCGCTCGCTCTACTGGAGCAGTACATCCAAGCGCGTCGATAGGGCGGGTTGGTAAACATCCATAATGTCAGGGCCGGGCTCGTCCCGGCCATCTCGATTGTGTGAGGCTCTGCACTCTTCCAACCGAGATCACCGGCACAAGGCCGTTGATGACGACGAGATACTCGATGCTCAATCGATATCGAGGTCGACGATCACCGGCACGTGGTCGGAGGGCTTGTCCCAGCCGCGCACTTCCTTGCGGATCGAGGTTGTTTTCAGCTTATCCTGCGCCTGGGACGAGAGCAGCAGGTGGTCGATGCGGATGCCGTTGTTCCGCTGGAACGCGCCGGCCTGGTAGTCCCAGAACGAATAGAGCCCCGGCTGATCGCTGCAGGCGCGCACCGCGTCGACCAGCCCGAGATTGATAAGCTCGCGGAACTTCGCCCGGCTCTCCGGCTGGAACAGGGCATCCCTGGTCCAGGCTGCCGGATCATAGGCATCCTCAGGTTCCGGGATCACGTTGTAATCGCCGCATAGAACCAGGGGCTCCTCCAGGGCCAGCAGGTTGCGGGCATGGGCGCGCAGCCGGTCCATCCAAGCGAGCTTGTAGTCGAATTTCGGCGTGCCGATGGGGTTGCCGTTCGGCAGATAGATCGAGGCGACCCGCATCGCGCCCGTGGAGGTAGAGATCACGCCTTCCAGGTAGCGGGCTTGCTCGTCGCTCTCGTCGCCAGGCAGGCCGCGGCGCACGTCCTCGAGGGGCCGCTTGGACAGGATGGCGACGCCGTTATAGGCCTTCTGGCCGTGAGTGACGACGTTGTAGCCCAGGGCCTCGACCTCAGCTTTCGGGAAGGCCTCGTCCACGCATTTCAACTCCTGCAGGCAGACGACGTCCGGGTCGGCGCTCTTCACGAAGGTGCCGAGGTGGTCCAGTCGCTGCTTGATGGAGTTCACATTCCACGTGGCAATCCGCATCCCGGCACTCCCGTTTTCCTGTCGCATGTGCTTCATCGGATTTTCGCCCTCGGCTGGCAAGCCGGAACTTGGCCGTCATCCCCACGGCTTCCCGGTCTCAGGGCCGGGCGCTTGAATTCTAAAAGAGACCCATCCATGCCCCGGGTTGAGATTCACGGTTACGCTATCGTGTCAGACAACGACTGCATTGCCGATGCGTCGGGCCATACGCCCGAAGTTCTGCGCAACGAGGCGGATTGGGCTTACTTCCAGGCCGAACTCAACAAATCCGCCGTGACGGTGCTCGGCCGTCTGGGACATGAGGCCAATCCGAATCCTAAAGGCCGCCTTCGATTGATCCTGTCCTCGTCGTCCCCGGGACTTGAGCAGCAGTCCGACGGATGGTGGTGGAATCCTGCGAAAGTGTCATGGGATGAGGCGATCCGCACCGTCCTGCCGGAGGGCGGTCGGGTTGCCGTGCCCGGCGGGCGCCGGGTCTTCGATCTGTTTCTCGGGATCGGCTACGATGCGTTCCATCTGACCCGCGCCGAAGGCGCCCATGTGCCCGAGGGTGTCCCGGTCTTCTCGGGATGCCAGGACGGGAGGAGTGCCGAGACGATCCTGTCGGAGCGGGGATTAGCGCCGGGAGAGACCCAAGTTCTGGATCCGGCGGGCAGGGTCACTCTGGCGATTTGGCGGGCCTCTGCCGGAAACCGATAAGTCTGGCTGGAGTTGACGTTCGACAGCACCTCGAAAGGAGGCGCCAATGCGTCATCTCACCATTTCAACTGCCCTGGTCGCAAGCTGCCTGATCGCAGGAGCCGCATGGGCACAAGGATCCTCCGGCGGCTCCAGCAGCGGCGGGAGCGCCGGCGGTTCGTCCTCCTCGGCATCGCCGTCGACCGGCTCATCCTCAGGGACAGCTGCACAGCCGAGGAGCCCCACTCTTCGTCCTCCGGGACAGGCTGCTCCCGGAAACACGGGCCAATCTGACAGCACGGGTGTCCGGGGAACGTCCGATACCCTGACGGGAACCACAACGAACCAAGACACCAGCGCAACCGGGAACGCGGCTACAGGCCGTCCCGGATCGCCCCCCGGCAGCGAAGGCAGCACGGGCGGGGCCGCGACAAGTGCCAACCGCTCCTCGACCGACCCGGACACCACCGGAGGAGTCGGAGGCGTCAACCGGCTTCAGCCGGGTGAACGCTCTGCAGTGGGTCCCTCTCCACGGGAAGAGGAACTGTTCCGCCAAGGCGAGCAGCTGGAGCAGAAGGCCCGGGAAGGCGTCTGCTCCACCTGCTGATCCTCAAGCCGCCTCGTTAAGAGCCGGATAGTCCGTGTAGCCTTCCGTGCCGCCGCCATAGAAGGTGTTGCGGTCCGGCTGGTTGAGCGGCGCATTGAGGCGGAAGCGCTCGACGAGATCCGGATTGGCGATGAAGAGGCGCCCAAAGGCCACGAGGTCGGCTCGCCCGCTCGACACAGCCTCAGTCGCCATCTCACGATCATAGCCGTTATTGGCGATATAGGCGCCGCGGAAGGAGCCGCGCAGGCCCGCGTAATCGACGTCGACTGCGTTCCGGTCGCCCTGGGTCGCGCCCTCGATCATGTGGACATAGGCAAGCCCGAGCTTGTCGAGACGCTCGACCACATGGCCGAACAGGGCCTGTGGGTTCGAATCCACAGCGTCGTTGACCTTTGCCGGCGAGAGGCGGATGCCGACGCGTCCCTTGTCCCAGACCTTCAGCACCGCCTCGGCGGCCTCGATCGTGAGGCGTGCACGGTTCTCGATAGAGCCGCCATACGCGTCGGTGCGGTGGTTCGAGCCGTGCTTCATGAACTGGTCGAGCAGGTAGCCATTGGCAGCGTGAATTTCGACGCCGTCGAACCCGGCCTCCTTGGCGTTGCGAGCAGCATGCTCGTAGTCGCGCAGAATGCTTGGAATTTCTGAGAGTTCGAGCGCGCGGGGCTCAGAGACGTCCACGAAGCCATCCGTGATAAAGGTTTTCGTCTGAGCCCGAAGCGGCGAGGGCGCCACCGGTGCAGCTCCGCCTGGCAGGAGCGAGGTGTGGGACACGCGGCCCACATGCCAGAGCTGAATGAAGATCCGCCCGCCGGCCTTGTGGACCGCATCCGTCACCTTACGCCAATGTGCAACCTGCTCTGGGGTGTAGATGCCTGGGGTGCGCAGATAACCCTGTCCCTGATGCGAGATCTGCGAACCTTCCGAAATCAGAAGGCCGGCACTTGCCCGCTGAGCGTAGTAGGTCGCGGTGATGTCACGCGCAACGTCACCTTCCGCAGCCCGATTGCGGGTGAGGGGAGCCATGACTAAGCGGTTCGGCAGGGTCAGGCTGCCCAAGGTGTAGGGCTGGAACAATGCATTGGCATCGGCGCTCATTGAAAACCTCGTTCTATCCTGTGGAATTATCTGAAGCACAGGTTGTCACGAGATAAGCGGCCGTCCGTCTGTTGCAACGGAAGGCTGCCATGCAAAAAGCGAAGGTCTCGAGCGGCCTGTGTGTCGCTGAGACAACGTTGATGACAATCCGCTCGGCAAGAGTCCGCTGATAAGGTGCCGCTCACGACCTAACAGCCCTGCCGGTTTAATTGTTGCCTCTCTCGCTCGCCTCGATCCGACTTCGGCGACGCAGGCTGCGTTGACTGCATCAGCCGATCCACACTTGCAAATATAACGAAATAATATATCAAAAAAAGATATAATACTAGATCTTGGAAATCCAATGAGCATCTCAACATTCCCGGTCAAGCCAGTAACACTTGCGATCGCTGCAGGCATCTTCCTGGCAGGGTGTGGCGGACGTGAAGCGAAACCGATTCCCGTAACGAACGTAGCCGACACGTCGCTGGACTGTCCTGCCATCGCGCGTGAATTCGAGGCGAACGAGCGCCAGATCGTCGTGACGCTTCAGGAGAAGGACGGTGCAGTCGCCAAGAACGTTGTTCTCGGAGTGACAGGGGCGGTTCTTTTCTTCCCGGCGCTTTTCTTCATGGATCCGAAATCACCGGAGAAAGTCGAGATCGACGCATTGCGCAACCGCAATCGCGTACTTGAGGACATCGTCCGCACCAAGCTTTGTCCGCCGCTGCAGACAAAGATCGCCGAGGTTTATCGCCGGCTCGACGACATGCCGGCGAAGGCGCCTCAGTGAGCTAAAGCGCTTTTGATCTGGGCTTGAATCCATTCGGGTGGGCTGCGCGTTGACTAGGATATGGCCCGGGAGGCAAG
>NZ_JAERQE010000021.1 GCF_016734765.1 Microvirga soli
TTGCTCACGTCGCGCCACACGGCGTATCACCTGCCGGGGCTCTAACGGCGGCTGGATGAAACTTCAGTGGCAGGTCATAGCAACCCTATTCCAGATGTTTTCTATGGAATAGATAGCTTTACGCAGATCGCTTTATGCTCCTCAAAGGATTATAGCCGCTCCTTCAAAAGCACGGGGATGACGCGAGATATTGCACTTTCAGCACTTAGAGAAATTGGGAGTATTGGTTTCTCTGAGTTTCCGCTTGACCGCAGCCAGTTTCTGAAGGCTGGGCTATGGCCGCTTGATGTGCCTTATCATGTTTGGAGCGGCTTCATGAAAGAGTTTAGGGATGATCCAAGCGCTTTGTTAGGAATCATATTCGTTTATCTAACTGTTACGACACTGCATAAACAAACTGACGAACATGCACAAAATTCAGACCAGTCAAATCGACAGTCCAACTTGATTATCAATCAATTTTTAGAGCGGGCTCTAAAAAGAACTGAAGTAAAAAGTCTTCCGTATTATACAAATATAAAGGCGGCCATTCAGCACAATAGCATTTATAAAGGCAGCCGACATCAAGCAGCCTAGGCGTTGAGAATGCCTGATGCGGTGCGCGATCTTTGATGTATGTACCAACCGCGCATTGCGTTATCCTTCGCTGCCAGCCTCAAGGTAAGGCGGCCGCGTCCGGCCTCGTCATTCTTTGACCACGTTCCTGTTCACCTTGGGCCGGCGATTCACCCCGCCGTTGCAGCCTGAACGTTGAAAGGACCATCGTGACCCGGACCCAGGACACACGAGCCACGACCACCCGCAAACTCATGATCTCCGGCCTCGCCGTCGCGGCCATCGCAGGATGGGGCGCCTATGGGTATTCGGCTCTCTCATCCAGGCAGATCGAACGACAGATGAACGGGCAAACGGCCGCGCTTCAGGATTATCAGGCGCAGTTTCTGACACAGCGCCGGAAAGCCGAGGAAGGCGCGCGCGAGGTCGCGCGGCTCCAGGAGCAGCTCGTGTCCGCACGAAGCGAAAACGAGCGTCTTGCCGTGAAGGCCAGGGAGGCTGAGGCAAACCTCGCGACCGCGCAAGAGCAACTGGCATCGCTTCAGAAGCTCAACGCGCCTCCGGCCCTCGGCAATGCGCCGGCCCTGCGCGGCATCACGCCATCGTCCGCAAAGCAGGATATCCTTGCCGCCCAGGAGACGCTCACGAAGCTCGGGTTCGGAAACCTCGAAGCCGATGGCGTCATGGGGCCGACCACCAGGCAGGCGATCGAGAGGTTCCAGCAGGTGGTCGGACTGACCGTCACCGGCGAACTGCATGGCCTGACGCTGCAATCCCTGATGCGATCCGCCAAAGTGGTCGCGGCGCAGAACGAACGGGCTGAGCAGCCCGCCGAGTGACGGCGGGTCGCGGACACATCCGCGCGCTTTCGAACCATGAGGGAGCTGCCGCATATCAAGGTAACGATCTGGACGAGATCGTTCCGGCGTTTCACTTACCTGAAGACAGCCTCCTGGCGCGTCCGCTCCCCTCACCGCCTCCGCATGACCACGTAGAGCCCCGGCACCGGGCGGCCGGCTTCGAGCCGGATGGTGCTCTCCTGGGTTTCCAGGATGACGAAGTCGTGGGCTGCGTCCTCGAGGTGATCGAGGGAGTGGGCGAAGCGGCCGGAGGGCTGCAGGGTGTAGCCGGTGCCTTCAGCACGCTCGATGCTGAGCGCGAACAGCCCGCCCGGCACCAGGGCGCCGGCGGCGGCGCGCATCAGGGGCTTGAGATCGCCAAAATAAATCAGCGAATCCGCCGCGAAGATGAGATCGAAGCGGCTTTGCGTGGCCGCCAGGTAGGCGCCGGCCTCCGCCTTGACGAGCTCCGTGTAGGGGCCGCGCTTGGCCGCCTCAGCCAGCATGCCTGCGGAGAGATCGAGTCCGGTCAGGTTTTCCCCGAGCGGCTGCAGTTCCGCGGCCGCAAGGCCCGTGCCGCAGCCGAGATCGAGCATGTGGCGAAAGCCGGTGCGGTGCCCGGCCACGAGCTTCGCCATCTGGCACGGGGCGTTGTACTGCAGGGCCTCGGTGAGCTTACTGTCGAACTGGGGCGCGAACAGGTCGAAATAGGTTTCGATGTACGCCGTGGGCGCGGCCTCCAGGCTGCGCCCCAGTACCGCGTCGAGCAGATAGCGCCGGACCGGATCGTCGGGCTGCTCGGCCAATCGCATCCGGCCAATCTCGGCGGCGGCCTCCAGGTGGCCGGAGGCGCTGAGCACGGAAAACGCATCGCGCGCGATGATGTCGAGATCCTCGCGGTCCTCGCCGGCGATGGCGTCGTAAGCCAGAAGCGCTTCGCGCACGCGGCCTTCGATCATGGCCTGGAACGTGATGGCGCGGGCCCGCTTCTGCCGGGTGGGCGCATCGAGCTCCAGGGTCAGCCGGGCGGCCTCGTCGAAGGCGCGCGCGCAAGCCCCGAAATCGCACACGATGAAGGACAGGTGGCCGAGGGCGAAATGCGCCAGGCCGTTGACGGGGTCGAATTCGACGGAGGCGCGCACGGCGGCGAGCGCTTCCTGGTAGTGCTTCTTCCTGAACAGCAGCAGGCCGAGCCCGAGATGAGCGGCAGGCGCCTTCGGGTCGAGCGCGATGGTGCAGCGGTAGGCTTCCTCGGCCGTCTCGGCGGCGTCGAGCCGGTCCGCGATGCTGGCCAGGGCCTGCCAGGATGGGGCGCTGTTCCGATCGAGATCGAGGGATGTGCGGATCGCCGTCAGGGCCTGCTCGTCGCGGTCCGAGGCGCTGTAGACGCTCGCCAGATCGCGCCAGAGATCGGGCTCCTCCGGCGCCAGGGAGAGCGCGGCCTCGAAGCTGCGGGCGGCGGTGTCGAAGCGTCCGTTCTCCCAGTGCATGAGACCGAGCTTGCGCAGCGCGGGCGCCGGATGCCCGAACCGGTCGAGGATGCGGCCGAAATCCGGCAGGCTTGCCTGGAGGCTCGCCACAAGCGCCATGGTGACGCCGACGTCGGGAAGATGGATGTTCGTCATGGTCAGGATCCGCATGCCTCGCGGGCCTGACATCAGGCCCCTGGTGCCCGGATACACCCGCTAGCTTTGCCGAGCCTTGCCTCGGCGCGATGCCGTCGAGAGGAAGTCGAGGTCAGCTAGAGCATCGAACGCAAAAGTGGACCCGGTTTTTCGCTGACGCGGCCCTCCGGGTCGCGCTCAACGATGCTCTCAATCAAGGAAGAAGCATCGGATGGATCCCAAAAGTACAAATCCACTTTTGGGTCCGATGCTTTAGTGCTTGCGGGCCTGCACCAAGTAGACGGGCACCGTTGTTTCTCCGAGAGCCCTGCAGGCTTCCAGGCGATGCAGACCCTCCACCAGGACAAAGCGTTTGCCGTCGGGCCGCACAAGGATGGGCGCCTGCTGCCCCTTCTCGATGATGCTCTCCGCCAGGGCGGCAACCTTCTGCAGATCCAGGGTCTGCCGACGCTGCACAGGCACGTAGACATCCTGGATCGGGAGGATCTGCTTCTTCATCATCTCTGCTGCTCCTGGTCCAAGGCTCGTGTCGATGAATGCTGTCGCTCTAGTTTCGTGCATGCTGCGGGGCCGATGAGCCCCCTGGCTTGGCGGCAAGCCAGATCGTGTGTCTCGCGCCACCACCCGTTCGCTTGGCGCGGGCACTGACCTCTTCCACGCTAAATCCCACCTTGCGCAGGCGCTGGGTGAAGGCTCTGCTGGGCGCCGATGACCACACGGCCAGGATGCCGCCCGGCGTCAGCGCTGTCCGGGCGTAGCCAAGCCCTTGGAAGTCGTAGAGGCTGTCATTGGCGCTGCTCGTCAGGCCCTCGGGTCCATTGTCGACATCGAGCAGAATGGCGTCGTAGGCAGACCTGCTCGATCGGATCAGACGCCCGACATCTCCCTCATGGATTCTGACGCGCGGATCGTTGAGGCTGTCGCCGAACACTTCGGCCATCGGACCTCGCGCCCAAGCCACAACAGCCGGGAGGAGTTCGGCCACGGTCACCTCGGCGTCGGAGCCGAGTTCGGCAAGGGCCGCGCGAAGCGTAAAGCCCATTCCCAACCCGCCGATCAGGATCTTTGGTCGCTCGCGGCCCTGAATTCTCAGGCATGAGAGTTTGGCAAGCGCCTCCTCGGAGCCGCTCAGGCGGCTGTTCATCAGCTCGTTGCTGCCCAGCATGATGGAGAACTCGGAGCCGCGCTTCTTGAGGCGCAGTTCGCCCTCGTCACCAGGGATTTTCGCCGTGTCGAGTAAGACCCACGGGATCATGAAATGCTCTTCGTGTAACAGTAGTTTTCTCGCCCCGGCACATGCACGGTTGAATGCATTTGCCGGGAACATTCGGACGATCAACGCACGCTCACGCATGCGTTCGGTCACCGCATCATGGTCGCCGGCGCGAACGTGTTCAATCAACGCGTCGAGCAGAGTCATTCGCCAGCCGGTGCGCGAGGCGCCTATCGCTTGCCACCAGACGGTTTCGCCGGCGTCCCGCTTTTACCCTGGTTCGCGAAGGGCGAGGTTGGGATTGCATCCTTGGGCTTGTCCTTCTTCGGCTTCTTCGCCTCGCGATTGCTGCGCTGTTCGCCTTTGGCCATGGCCCGCCTCCGTTATTCGCTTGTGGGTGAGATCATCTCAGTCGTCGGCTGTCTTGTCGAGCAGATGGTCGAAATCAGCCATGACGCGGTCGATCAGCTTGCGGCGGCGCAGATCGCTTGCATCCAGGCCTTGCGCGAAGAGGCCAAGCAGGTAGCGCGCCTTCTCCACCGCCTCGTGCCAATCGGCCGCGGGTGCGGCCGCCAGCAGGTCTTCGAGTTCCGCCTGTCTCGTGCGCAGCGCCTGCTGGTCGGCTTCGACCTCGGACCGCAGACGTCGAAGATCGGTTGCCTTCTGAGCCGCCATGCCGCGATGAGCATCGAGATTGGTTGGTTGATCAGCCATCGTCTGTTCCTCCGCGTTCGCTACCTTCGTGTCCCCAATGGGTCGATGCCTCAAGCGCGTTCGACCAGCAGGCGAGCCAGCATCTTGGCCACGCGCTCATTCTCGTCAACGGGCTCAGGCGTTACGCCGTGCCACTCATGAGCTCGAAGTGCCCATCCGACGTCCGATACGCTGCCGAGCGGCTCGTGCGGCCAAGCGGGCTCGCCCGTCGGCGTCAGGATCATAAACTGCCGCGAGGCCTTCATGCCCACGCGGGCGACGTACAGAATCTCGCCGCCCCGTCGCAGCAGCGCGACCGGCTCGTAGATCTGCGATCCCCGGAAGAAGGCTTCGCCGCTGGTCAAATCTCGGATATCCGTGCTGTGATCTCGCCCTCGCGCACGGCGCGCTCGCCGAAGCCGGAGGACTTGATACGGTAGGAGAATTCACCGGTGTGGTCGGCCGGCATGAGGCGGGTCACCTCGTAGATGCCGCTCGCACTTGCACGCTTATCCGAAATACGCGGATGGGTGATGCGGACCATCTGATTAACTCGGTACTTATGGGACATTCTGTTCACCTAGAAATTGATCATCATTAGGCTGGCTACAAATGAAAAAGCCGCTCCCGTGCGGGAGCGGCTTCAAGGCTTAGCGGCGCAGACTGTAGCCTGTGCCCACCATAAGCGGTTAGGCCATCTCGATGTTGTTGACGGCAACCTTGCCGGAACGACGATCTTCAGCGGTGTCGAAGGAGACCTTCTGGCCTTCGACGAGACCGCGCATGCCGGCGCGCTCGAGAGCGGTGGCGTGAACGAACACGTCCTTGCTGCCATCGTTCGGCTGGATGAAGCCGAAGCCCTTCATGTCATTGTAGAACTTTACTGTGCCCGTAATCATGGGGGTAACCTTTCGCAGTTTTTGCAGATGCACGTGAGCGGAGAGCGCGCAGAAGCGCGACCTCAACTCGGTTCGTCGATGTAATGGTAAGAAAGTCCGAACGTGCGCCTGGGAAAAACCAAAAGCGAAACGACCCGATTGTCCGGCCAAAATCCGATAAGAATTATATAAATCTTTTATTCACTAATAGCAAGCACTGCCGTTCACTTGATTTTATCTGAATAAAAACTCGCAGAGTTCAGCATAACCAAGAGACGAAAACTGTAAGTGGCCGGGAGCATCGCTCGGAGTATTGTAGAGCTCATTCCGTGTATCTTCACCTGCCGCTCCCCCTGCCCCATCCGACATGGCCGGCAGTTCTCCTTTGCGCGATCAGAGACATTCTCGTCCACGAGGTGGAGAATTTCACGGCCTCGGCGCAATGCCGTCGAGCAGGAAGTCGAGGCCCTTCCGGAAAGCGCCGTCCCAGTCGTCGTCCAGCAGAAGCCGGGAACGCTCGATGGTCGGATAAAGCCGGCTGAGATCGGTGAGGCGCCGTTGCGCGGCGGCCCTGTCGTCGTCCGAGAGATCGAAGCTGCCCCGGGTGACCGTGGCGCCCATCACGTAGTTCCAGAGCGACCAGATTCCGGCGTTCAGATCCGCGTCCGCAACACCGGCTTCAGACAAGGTCTTGGACAGTTGCTCCAGGCGGCCGAGGATGTTCGGGCCGAGCGCCCGGCGCGGCAGCAGCGAGGCCGACCACGGGTGGCGCTGCATGCAGGCGCGCCAGTCTTCCAGCATGTGAACCACATCCTCACGCCAGTCCTGAAAGCCTGCCGTTTGCGACTCGCGATAGGCGAGCACCGAGTCGAGCGCGAGATCGAAGACCTTCTCCTTGCTGTCCACGTGCCAGTACAGGCTCATGGCGCCCGCGCCGAGCCGGTCGGCGAGCCGCCGCATGGACAATCCATCGATGCCGTGCGTGTCCAAAAGCTCCACGGCGGTCGCCACGATCCGCTCCAGGGACAGCGGGGGCTCCTGGGCGGATCGGGGGGATGCCCCCGTCCGTCGAGGCCGCTTGCCTGCGACGCTGCTGCGTTTGGCTGCCATCCGTCTTTCCCTGCCGCTCGAACGCCGATCTATGCCGACAACGGGAGAGATGTCGACCCCGGACCGTTGACTCGTACCTGGTACGATGGCACTTGATCGTACAGCGTACGAGTGAATCATAGCGACGGCGGGTTGAAGGTCAATTCCGCCGGCCGCCGGGGCTCAAGGATTCCGGCTGCGAGGGCCGGGAGATCATCGTACCGCGCGTAATCAGGCATCTCTCTTTCGGAGGACCAATCATCATGACCATGGGCATTTCCACGACGGCGGGCGATCGCAAGCTCACGATCGTCAACCCGCAGAACCTCTACGACCCCACGCCGAACGGCTACAGCACGGCGGTGATCGTGCCCGTTGGCGCCAGGGTGGCGTATATTTCGGGCCAGGGCGGCCAGGACGGCACGGGAAGCCTGTCGCCGGACTTCGCCGTTCAGGTGGAGCAGGCCTATGCCAATCTGCGCGCCGCCATCGAGGCGCTCGGCGCAAAGCCCGATCAGGTCGCCAAGCTGACGGTTTTCGTGGTCGATCACGACATGTCCAAGCTCGACGTGCTGACCAGGAACGTGAAGGCCATGTTCGGCGCGGCATTGCCGGCGCAGACCCTGGTTCCCGTCCCCAAGCTCGCCATCGACCCCATGCTGTTCGAGGTCGAAGCGGTGGTCATGCTGGATTAGTGCAAGCATCGATTGGGCTGTTCGGGTTGCCGAATCCGCGTGTGAGCGTGTAAGGAGCGGCCCCTACAGCGATGAAAGTCGGCTCATGCAAGTACAGGCAATTGTTCAAGACCAGCCGCTTGCTGGGCGCCGTGAGTGGATCGGGCTCTGCGTTCTGTCGGTTGCCTGCCTGATCTACTCGATGGACCTGTCGGTCCTCTTTCTGGCGATGCCCGCCATCGTGGCGGATCTTGACCCATCGGCATCCGAACTTCTCTGGATCAACGACATCTACGGCTTCATGGTCGCGGGTTTTCTCGTGACCATGGGCACGCTCGGCGACAGGATCGGCCGCAGGCGCGTGCTGCTCATCGGCGCCTCCGCGTTCGGCGCGGCGTCCGCGCTCGCTGCATTCTCAAGCACGGCGCAGCAGCTCATCATCGCGCGCGCTCTGCTCGGCATCGCCGGCGCGACATTCGCTCCGTCGACCCTGTCCCTCGTGGTCAATCTGTTTCACAACGAGAACGAGCGGCACCGCGCCATCGGCATCTGGGGCGGCGCCTTCGCGCTGGGCGGGTTGGTGGGACCACTCATCGGCGGGGCGCTGCTGCAATACTTCCATTGGGGATCGGTGTTTCTGATCAACATCCCGATCATGCTCGCGCTGCTCGTCGTCGCGCCCTTCCTGCTGCCGGAATACAAAAACGAGGGCGGCGAGAAGCTCGATCTCATCAGCGTGGCGCTGTCGCTTGGGACCGTGCTGCCGATCATCTACGGCTTCAAGCACATGGCGGCGGATGGCTTTGCGCCGCGCCAGTTGGTGGCCATCGCGGCCGGTCTGCTGATCGGTGTCTTGTTCGTGCGCCGACAGAAGACCCTCGCGCATCCGCTGATCGATCTGCGCCTGTTCCGCATCCCGGCTTTCACCGCCTCGCTGATCGTCAACCTCGCCGGCATGTTCTTCGTGTTCGGCGTGTTCCTGTTCCAGAACCTGTTCCTGCAGCTGGTTCTCGGCCTGTCACCACTCGAGGCCGCCGTATGGTCCATACCGTCCGCGCTCGTCTTCACGATCATGTCGTTCCAGGCCTACCGCTTCACGAGCCGTCTCGGGCCGGTCAAGACCGTTCTGCTTGGGCTGCTCGTTTATACGGTCGGGGTCTCCGCGATGGCCGTTGCCGCCTATGCCGAGAGCCTTGTCGGCGTCCTGACGGCCAGCATGCTGGTGGGTCTCGGCTTCGTGCCGGTGGTGCTCACCACGACGGGACTGATCGTCGGCACCGCACCGCCGGAGCAGGCAGGCTCCGCCTCCGCGATCTCAGAGACGAGCGCGGAGTTCGGCGGCGCGCTCGGCGTCGCGCTTCTCGGAAGCCTGGGAACGCTCGTCTACCGCACGACCATGGACGGTGTGGACCTGAGCGGGCTGAACGCCGCGCAGCAGCTCGCCGTCTCCGCCACCCTTGCCGGCGCGGTCGAGACCGCCAAGGCGATGGGCGGCACTGCACCGGCATGGCTGGAAGCGGCACGCAGCGGCTTTTCGCTGGGCTTTGCCGCCTGCTGCGCTCTCGCGGCCATCACCCTGCTCGGCCTGGCGGCGCTCGCACGCAGGATCTATGCCAGCGCCCATATCGAAGAGAATGCGGCGGTGCATCACTAGGGAGGTCTACGACGGTTGTCGTTCCGCCAATTCGGAAAACTCTGCGGAGCCAACGCAATTGGTCTTGATCCATGATCGGCCGGGATGGTCGATCTGTTGAAACGGAGGCAGACCCATCTATTTAGGTGGGTTGAATAGCGAAGCTAGCACCCGCCGCTATAAGCGAGCGGCACCCACCCCAGCCATCTGCCTTGGTCTTTGGCGTCCGCGGAGCTCCCATGTCTGCCGTTCTCAAGCGAAACAATGTCAAGGTTCTCGGCCAGGGTCAGCAGCCCATGATCTTCGCCCATGGCTATGGCTGCGACCAGAACATGTGGCGGTTCATCACCCCGGCCTTCGAGGACCGCTACAAGATCATCCTCTTCGACCATGTCGGGCACGGGCAGTCGGATGCGGCAGCCTTTGACCAGGCGAAGTATGCCTCGCTCGATGGCTACGCCGACGACGTGCTTGCGATCTGCCGGGAGCTGAACCTGAAGGACGTCATCTTCGTCGGCCACTCCGTCAGCGCCATGATCGGAATCCTCGCGGCCAACAAGGAGCCGGAGCGGTTCGACCGACTGGTCCTGATCGGCCCCTCCCCCCGCTACATCAACGATGGCGATTATGTCGGCGGGTTCAAGCAGGAGGACATCGAAGGCCTGCTCGACTTCCTCGACAGCAACCATCTCGGCTGGTCCAGCACCATGGCTCCGGTGATCATGGGCAATCCGGACCGTCCGGAGCTCGGCGAGGAACTCACCAACAGCTTCTGCCGCACCGACCCGGACATCGCCAAGCACTTCGCCCGCGTGACATTCCTCTCGGATAACCGAGCCGATCTGCCCAGCGTGAAGACCAGGGCGCTCATTCTTCAGTGCTCGCAGGATGCCATTGCTCCCGAGGCGGTCGGGCGCTACATGCACCAGAGCCTTCCGGGCAGCGAATTCGTTCAACTGACTGCCACAGGACACTGCCCGAACCTGAGCGCTCCTGAGGAGACCATTGCCGCCATGGAAGCATTCCTGAGCGATCCGACTCCGGCAAGAGCCGTCGCATAGTGAAGATGGACCAAGGGTCGCTGATCGAGACGGCTGAGGAACTCTACGAGAGCGCTCCCTGCGGCTACCTTTCGACCCTGCCCGACGGCACCATCATCAGGGCCAACCAGACGTTCCTCACCTGGATCGGCATGGACCGGCAGGAGCTCGTCGGGCACAGGTGCTTCCAGGACATCCTGAGCATCGGCGCCAAGATCTTCTACGACACGCACCTGACGCCGCTCCTGCGGATGCAGGGCTTCGTGAACGAGATCGCCTTCGATCTCGCCTGCTCCGATGGACGTGCCCTGCCGGTTCTGGCCAACCTGGTCCAGAAGCGGGATGCGAATGGCCGTCCGATGGTTCATCGCATCACCCTCTTCAACGCCACCGACCGACGCAAGTACGAGCGGGAGCTTCTCCTTGCCCGGCAGAAGGCCGAGCGGGCCACCCAGGAACTCAAGCGCCTGAACGAGACACTGGAGGAGCGGGTCGCCCAGGAGGTGGCCGAGCGCCTGAAGGCCGAGGAGGCTCTCCGGCAGGCTCAGAAGATGGAGGCCATCGGTCAGCTCACCGGCGGCATCGCCCACGACTTCAACAACCTGCTCACCATCATCGTCGGCAATATCGAGCTCCTCCAGCGCCGCCTTCCGGAAGGATCCGACCGCCTCCAGCGGGCCGCCACGCACGCCATGGAGGCAACACGGCGCGCCGCGACCCTGACCCAGCGGCTCCTGGCTTTCTCCCGGCGCCAGCCGCTCGATCCCAAGCCCATCGACGTCAACAAGCTTGTGGCCGGCATGTCCGACCTCTTGAGGCGGACGCTCGGCGAGGTGGTCGTGCTGGAGACCGTGCTCGGCGGTGGCCTCTGGCGCTCACAGGCTGATCCGAACCAGTTGGAGAATGCGATCCTCAACCTGGCGGTGAACGCCCGCGATGCCATGTCGGAGGGCGGCAAGCTCACCATCGAGACGGCCAATGCCCGTCTGGACGAGGCCTATGTGGAGGCTCTGGCGGAGCCCGTGCCGCCCGGGCAGTATGTGCTCGTGGCCGTCTCCGACACCGGCACCGGAATGGACAAGGCCACGATGGAGAGGGTGTTCGAGCCCTTCTTCACCACCAAGGAGGTGGGCAAGGGCACCGGACTGGGCCTGAGCCAGGTATACGGCTTCGTCCGCCAGTCCAACGGCCATGTGCGGATCTACAGCGAGCTCGGCGAAGGCACGACGATCAAGATCTACCTGCCCCGCCTGATCGGCTCCGACGAGGAGCCCGCCGAGATGCCGTCGAAGAGCCCCGTGATGGTCAGGGGCATGGGCGAGACCATCCTGGTCGTGGAGGACGAGCCCGATCTGCGCACCTATACCACCGAGGCGCTCCGGGATATGGGATACCGCGTCCTCGAAGCCGGCGACGGCCGGGGAGCCCTTGAGATCGTCGAACAGCACCCGGAGATCGACCTGCTCTTCACCGATGTCGTTCTGGCCGGAGGGATGAACGGGCGAGCGCTCTCGGACGAGGTTTCCCGACGCAGGCCAGGGCTGCCGGTTCTTTACACGACCGGCTACACGCAGAACGCCATCGTCCACCACGGTCGCCTCGACCCCGGAATGCATCTGATCGGAAAGCCCTTCACCTATGCCGAGCTGGCCTCCAAGGTAAGGCGCATGCTCGATGGAGATCAGTTCTAGAGCGGTTGTGAACGGGCCGAAGTCGACTTCAGAGCGAAAGGAACACGCGATGGCGAAGAATACGATCTGCCTCTGGTACGACAAGGATGCCGAAGCTGCCGCGCGCTTCTATGCCGAGACCTTTCCCGACAGCGCGGTGCATGCGGTGCACCGTGCGCCCGCCGACTTTCCGTCCGGCAAGGCGGGCGATGTGCTGACTGTGGAGTTCACCGTTGCGGGCGTGGCCTGCCTCGGCCTCAACGGCGGCCCCGCGTTCAAGCACAACGAGGCCTTCTCGTTCCAGATCGCCACAGACGATCAGGAGGAGACCGACCGCTACTGGAACGCCATCGTGGGCAATGGCGGCCAGGAGAGCGCGTGCGGCTGGTGCAAGGACCGGTGGGGCGTGTCGTGGCAGATCACGCCGCGTGTCCTGATGGAGGCGCTGGCGGCCGGCGGCGATGAAGCCAAGCGTGCGTTCACGTCCATGATGGACATGACGAAGATCGACGTCGCGGCCATTGAGGCGGCGCGGCGCGGCTGATGCTTCAGCGTCGTACAGTGTTCGGCCAGAGCTGTGCGGCGCCCCTGTTTTCGGAACTTACGCCCCTCCCCCCGGTTCACCCAGGCGCCCGTTTTCACGTATTAAGACGCCGTTCTGACAGGATGTTCGCGCGCATTCCCTGAAGGCGTCGCCTGATGGAGGCCCACATGCGGAAAGCCCTCATACTAGCAGCGGGACTGGTCCTGATCGGAACGTCGGCCTGGAGCCAGAGCCCGTCGCGCGATGACGACGATGATCGCCATGGACGGTGGTATGACAGCCGCGACCGATGGGATGGCGACCGGGATCGCGACGATAACAGAGGCGAGCGTCGCCGGCGCGCCATGCGTGACGACGATGACGACCGTCCCGGCGGCAATGCCCATTTCTTCGTGCGCAGCGGCGACACGCAGCTTCGCGTGGTCTGCAGCGACAGGGAATCGACGCAGGCCTGTGTCGATGCGGCACTGCGGATGTTCGATCGGGTGCAGTCGCAGCCTCGCGCGGCCACGAGTGCGCCGACGCCTCCTGCGACGTCTCAATAGATCATCGAGGCAGGTGGCCGGGGAGATGCCGCCGGCCTTGAAGAATTAATCTTCGCAAACCCGGTAGCGTCGGACGACCGTTTCGCCGAAGCGGTTCCGCTCGCGCCGGGTCTCGTAGTAGCAGTCGCGGTCACGCGAACGGCGGCCGCGATCCCAGTCACGATCACGGTCGCGCCAGTCTCTGTCACGCTCCCAGCCTCGGTCGCGTTCCTGCCAGTCGCGGCCGTTATCCCAATCGCGATCCATCCTGGGCTGCGCGGACACATCCGTGGCGAGGCTGCCTGCGAGCAGGCATCCTGCAAGAACAGCCGATAAGCGTCCAAGCTTTGTCATGGCCAATCTCGACCTCCATAGGGACATGGAGGTCAACAGAGATGATCACATCTCGTTCCTGTAGTGATCGAGCCGGCAGCCCGACCTTTTTGAAGCGACGTACCCTTCCTGATTTCACGCAGACCTGCCATGATCGCACAGGCAACGATCGAGCGGCTGCCCAACATCTCAGCGGGGAGAGAGATATGTCGAGACCACCGGGAGGACGCAGGCCGACCGATCCTTTCAAGGCAGCCGAGGCTGCCTTCAAGAAAGCCACAACCAAGCCCGTCGAGGGACCCGCGCAGGCTCCCGCCATCCCAGGCGTTAAGGAAAGCATCACCCTGCGGATCGACCAGGATGTGCTCGAGTATTTCCAGCAGGACGGTCCGGGATGGCAGGACCGCATCAACGCCGCCTTGCGCAAGGTCGCCGGCAAGTAGGGATCGTTCCGAGCGGCCTCAGGATGTCTGCATGAACAACGCGGCCTTGACCAGGCGGTCGGGGCCGAGATCTTCCTGGGCATCGAGGGCCAGGAGTTCCGCAAGACGGGTGCGGGCGCGGTTGATGCGGCTCTTGATCGTGCCGAGATTGGTGCCGCAGATCTGCGCCGCCTCCTCGTAGGACACGCCCTCGGCGCCCACCAGCAGCAATGCCTCACGCTGCTCGACGCTGAGCTTGGCCAGAGCCACCTGCATGTCGGTGAAGTCCAGGCGCGCGCCCTGCTCCGGCATAACGGCCAGCTTGCCAGCCAGCACGCCATCCGGATCGTTCACCTCGCGGCGTCTCTTGCGGATATCCGTGTAGAACTGGTTGCGCAGGATGGTGAACAGCCACGCCTGCATGCTCGTGCCGGGCTGGAACTTGTCGAGATTCTCGAGACCGCGCAGGAGCGCCGCCTGCACGAGATCATCGGCATAGGTGACGTTGCCGGTGAGCGAGATGGCGAAGGCGCGCAGGTGCGGAATGGCCTCCAGCATCGCCTGACGGACAGGATCCTCACTCGCCATCGCGGTCACGTTCTTTCCCGTCCATCTGCTTCAGGAGCTGGACAAACCGATCAGGTACCGGCTCGCTCATGAGCTGGGCGTAGTAGGTCTGGAGCTGCTCGCCCAGGAAGGACGCCACATGAGGCGGCAGGGTCGGCTCCGGTCCGGGATCGCCGGTGACGTTGAGAAGATCCTCAAGGGCCCCCGGCTCTTTCAGAGCGTTGCCGTCTTTGTGATTGTCGTTGGACACGCTCGCTTCTCCAGACAAGGCCAAGCTGCCCTGCGCGCCGGTTGCGCTCGGAGGACACCCTCTGCCTTAGCTCACTCAAGAGGCGCTGCCATTAACCTACGATAAGCGTGTGCGGAGGTGCCGGACGGCCCCCAGGACGTTTCCAGCGATATTACCGCACCCAAGCTCGGCAGGATCTTGCCTTTCGCCGCCTGTCACCCATAACGCTACAGTTGGCCAACAAAGGCAGGATCATGCCCCACTCCCGAGACGCTCTTCCGGTGGCTCCGCCCCACCCGGGATGGATTCTGCGCGATCGGGTTCTGCCCGGTCTCGGCCTGTCCGTCAGCCAAGCCGCCCGCGAGTTGCGCATCGCCCGCCAGACGCTTCATCGCGTCCTTGCCGGCAGGGCCGCTGTCAGCCCGGAAATGGCCACCCGCCTCGCCCGGCTTTCAGGCACGGCGCCGCGATTCTGGCTCGAGCGGCAGCAGCAGCACGACCTCTGGCACGCGCAGCAGGCCCTGACAGGTATCCTCGGGCTGATCCCGACCCACACGCTTCCGGCCGCTCTGCAGGCCGAGATCGGACTTCATCATGACCGCTAAACCTCAACGCGCTCCGAAAGCGCGGACCGGGGTCGAGGGCCTGGACGACATTCTCGTCGGAGGCTTGGCGCCTGGGCACGTCTACCTATTGGAGGGCAGCCCCGGCACCGGCAAGACCACTATCGCACTCCAGTTCCTGCTCGACGGCGCCAAGGCCGGAGAGACAGGGCTCTACGTTACCATGTCGGAGACGGAAGCCGAGCTGCGGGACGGCGCTGCGTCCCATGGCTGGAGCCTCGGCGACAGGGTGCACGTGTATGAACTCGTGCCGCCGGAGAACCTGCTCGACGACGAGCACCAGCAGAGCCTGCTCTACTCGTCCGATCTCGAACTTGGTGAAACCACCAGAGCCGTGTTCGCCGCCATCGACCGGACGAAGCCGGTCCGCATCGTAATCGACAGCCTGTCGGAGATCCGCCTTCTGGCGCAGAGTTCCCTGCGCTATCGCCGCCAGATCCTGGCCATGAAGCACTACTTCGCCCGCCAGGGCTCAACGGTTCTCCTCCTCGACGATCTGACCACGGACACCAACGACAAGACCGTTCACAGCCTCGCCCACGGGGTGATCCGCCTGGAAGGGCTGACGCCCAATTACGGCGCCGAGCGCCGTCGCCTGCGGGTGATCAAGTATCGCGGCCAGTCGTTCCGGGGCGGGTTCCACGACTACATCATCGCCGAGGGAGGCGTTCAGGTGTTTCCGCGCTTGGTCTCCGGTGAGCATAAGACGGGCTTTGCGCGTAATGTCCTCACGAGTGGAATCGGCGAGCTCGATGCGCTTCTCGGTGGCGGCGTCGAGCAGGGCTCGAGCACCCTGGTGATGGGACCGGCCGGAACGGGCAAGTCGCTCCTGACGGTGCAGTTCGCCATCTCGGCGGCGCAGCGCGGCGAGAAAGCGGCCCTGTTCATCTTCGACGAGGAGCTCGGCCTGCTGATCGATCGGACCAAGCTGATCGGCATCGACCTCGATGCGCTGTGCGCCTCCGGCAACCTTTTCATCGAGCAGGTCGATGCCGCGGAGCTCTCGCCCGGCGAATTCACCGATCGGGTGCGTACCAAGATCCATCACCATGGGGTGAAGACGGTCGTGATCGATGGCCTCAACGGCTACCAGGCCGCCATGCCAGAAGAAGAGTTTCTGACCCTGCATATCCACGAACTGCTGCAATATCTCAACCGGCAGGGTGTCTCGACCTTCCTGACGGTTGCGCAGCACGGGCTCGTGGGCGACATGAAGTCCCCCGTCGACGTCACCTATTTGTCGGATACCGTGATCCTGCTGCGCTACTTCGAGGCGTTCGGTCAGGTCCGGCGGGCGATATCGATCATCAAGAAGCGGTTCGGCTCGCACGAGAACGCCATTCGCGAGATGCGGATCACCAACAAGGGCATTGCCCTTGGCGAACCTCTGGAGGGCTTCCAGGGCATCCTGCGCGGCACCCCGGTCTTCACCGACGGCGACCGCACGCGGCTGCTCAAAGATCGCGCCGAATGAACGACAGCCTTCATTCGCTCTCTGAACGCGCGATCATCCTGGCGCCCCATGGGCGGGATGCGGCGATTGCCGCCGACATCCTGCGCAGCGTCGGGATCACGTCGGAGATCTGTCCCGACATGCCGGCGCTCGTGCGCGAGATCGCGCAGGGCGCGGGCTTCGCGCTCGTGACCGACGAGGCGCTCCGCACGGCCGACCTGAAGGACCTCTCCCGCTGGCTGCTGGATCAGCCGCCATGGTCTGATTTCGCGTTCGTGATTCTCACCCTTCGCGGCGGAGGCATCGAGCGCAATCCGGCCCTGACGCGCCTGTCCGAGGTGCTCGGCAACGTCGTGTTTCTGGAGCGTCCCTTCCACCCCGGCACGCTGGTGAGCGTTGCCCGGTCCGCCTTGCGCGGGCGACGCAGGCAATACGACGCCCGCGCCCGCCTCGAGGAGCTGCATCAGGGCGAGGAGCGCCTGACATCTGCTCTCGACAAGGAGAAGCGCGCAGCCGAGCATCAGCGATTGCTCATCGACGAATTGAACCACCGGGTGAAGAACACCCTCGCGACAGTGCAATCCATCTCGGCCCAGACCTTGCGCACGGCCGACACGAAGGAGGACGCGCGCGAGGCGCTGGAGAAGCGGCTTCTCGCTCTCTCCCGGGCGCACGACGTGCTCACCCGTGAGAGCTGGGAAGGAGCGGACCTCGTCGAGGTCATCGAGAAGGCGATTGAGCCCTATCAGGTGTCGGGGGAACGCCGGTTCCACATCAAGGGCCCGCACGTGCGCGTGACGCCCCGCATGTCGCTCGCGCTCGCCATGGCCATGCACGAGCTGGCAACCAACGCCGTGAAGTACGGCGCCCTGTCGAACAAGACCGGCACCATCGAAGTGTCATGGAAGGTGCAGAACGGGGCTGCCCCTCCCCGGCTGGCCCTGAGCTGGACGGAGGCTGGAGGACCGCCCGTGGTGGCGCCGCGCCGGCGCGGCTTCGGGTCCCGGCTGATCGAGCGGACTCTGGCCAACGACTTGGATGGTCACGTGGAAATCGCCTTCGGTCCAGCAGGGGTTGTCTGCACCGTGGATGCCCCCGTTGCCTAGATGCCCGAAGGACATTTGCGGGACGCTGGCCACTGTCGCAGCATCCCGGTCACAACTGAGCAGTATTGTCGCCACAATCGCCAACAAGGATCCGATTGTTCTGATTCCAGCCAACGGTTGCGAGGGTTCATGACCCATAGGGATCGCGTTGTGCGCTATGGCCGCCTCGGCCTCATCCTGATGGCTTTCGCCATAATCGGCGGGGTTGTGGCCGAACCGCTTCTGCGGCCCTTGTGGTCGTCACCTCTGACGATTGCCCAGAAGTAGCCCATGCCGGCACCGGCATCACGCCGCCGCGTCGGCTGGCAATTCCGGAGGTCGCCCGGAACCCAAAGCATCCGGCCCGATTGGCCTCTATAGCTCAAGCTTCAGGAACACCCATGCCGCGCTACTTCTTCAACGTGCATATCGGTGGTGATGCCCTCGCCGATCCCGAAGGGCAGGAACTGCGCGATGCGGATCAGGCCTGGGAGGTGGCGCAGACCATGGCCAGGAACCTGATGGGCACCGAGTTCGAGCGGCCGGTCAACTGGGCCACGGCCCATATCGAGGTGAAGGACGACATGGACGAGATCGTTCTGGAGTTCCCCTTCCTGGAAGCTATCCCGTTCACGCAGCAATCCCATTGAGGCGTCAAGGCTCCCCAAGGAGCGCGCTTCACGCTGCTTGAGCCCTTCGAACAGACCCAAGCTTTGCTTTTTTACCTAAAGGAAGCTCAAGGCCGGCAGAAGTTAACGGAATAACCACACCTGAGGGCGGATGGTGGCGGGGATCGTCGCTCCCAGGCCTCATCGAAACCATAGTGCCCGCCTCCCTGATCATCACCCTCAGCATCGTTCTCGCGGTGGCCGTCCTGGCCGGCGCCGTGCTTCTTCTGGTGCGGGGCTACACCGACGATCTCGCGCGCGCCGAAGGCGATCTGGCGAACCTGGCGCTGACCCTCCAGGAGCGGACGGACGGCATCCTGCAATCCATCGAGGGCGTTCTGCGGGATCTCGTCGAGCGCATTCCGCAGGCGAGCCTGCGGGCATCGGAGTTCGACGGCTTCGCCGGATCGCAGGCCACGAAGCTCGTTCTGGTCGGCGCCTCCTGCTCCCTGCCCCAGTTCGTGCGCATCGATCTCGTCAACGCCCGCGGCAGGCTCGTCGGCACCTCGAACCCGCGGCCGATGTCAGATCCCATCTATCTGACGAACGCATCCTACTACCAGGCCCTCTCGACGGATCCCTCGCTCACCTCCTACCTGAGCGAGCCGATGCGGATCCGCGCCACGGGCAAGAAGGTTCTGTCGCTGGCGCGCAGGATCAACGACACCGAAGGCAACCTCCTCGGCATCGTCGTCTCCACCATCGATCTCACGCATTTCGAGACGCTCTACAAGGAGCATCTGCGCAAGCCCTCCTCGGCCGTCACATTCTATCGGCGCGACGGCGTGGTTCTGGCGCATATCCCCAATTCGGAGCGGGCGCTCGGCCGCAAGATCTGGAAGCCCGACACGCCGCTGCAGCGGATGATCGCGAAGAACAGCCCGACGCTCATCCGCGACGTGAGCTGGATCGACCGGCAGGAGCGGCTGTTCGCCCTGCACCCGCTGGCCAACCAGCCGGGCGGCATTGCGGTGAGCCGCACCGTGGCGGAGCTCATGGCCGGGCAGCGCCTCGAGGCACGGGTGGTCGGGTTCATCGCCTATCTCATGGGCGTTGCCGTCGACACGGCGAGCCTCATCGGCTTGCGGCATGTGAGAACCGGCATCTTACGGGCCGCGAGCGAGAGCTACCTGTCGCGCCACGATGTGCTGACCCGGCTCCCCAACAGGCCGTTCTTCATCGAGGAACTGAAGCGGACCTATCTCGCTTCTCATCGAACAAGCACGGATTTCGCCCTGCATCTTCTCGATCTCAACCGCTTCAAGGACATCAACGACAATCACGGCCACGGCGCGGGAGACGAGATCATCCAGACGGTGGCGCGGCGCCTGCGCGAGCGTCTGCGCAAGAGCGACTTCCTCGCCCGCATCGGGGGCGACGAGTTTGCCATCATTCAAAGGCCGGTCAGGGACCGGCAACAGGTCACGGATCTCGTCACCGCCATCCAGGCCGCCATGAAGACACCCTGCACGGCCGGCAACACGGAGGTCGACGTCGGGTTGTCCGCCGGAATCGCCGTCGCGCCCTCGGACGGCAAGACCTCGACCGAGCTCATGCGAGCGGCCGACATCGCGCTTTACGCGGCAAAATCCGACACCAACGGCAGCTACCGGTTCTACGACTCGAACATCCAGGATTCCCGCGCGGAGCGTCGTGCGCTCGAGGGGGCCCTCAAGAGCGCCCTCGACAACCGGGAGTTCGAGCTGTTCTACCAGCCGATCCTCGATCTCGCGACGAACCGGATGTGGGGCTGCGAGGCCCTGGTGCGCTGGAAGCACGCGACCAAGGGGATGATCCCTCCCCTGCAGTTCATCCCGACCGCCGAGGATTCAGGGCTCATCGCGCCCATCGGCGACTGGATCTTGGAAGAGGCTTGCTCGACGGCCATGACCTGGGGCCTCCCGTTGAAGGTCGCGGTCAATCTCTCGCCGGTGCAGTTCAAGCGCCGGGACGTGTTCGCCAGCGTCACGAAGGCCCTGAACCTGTCCGGCCTGCCGGCTCACCGCCTCGTTCTGGAGATCACGGAATCCGTCAAGCTGAACGAGGAAGCGACGGCGGCGCTCAGGCGGCTCAAGACCTTGGGCGTGGGGATCTCGCTCGACGATTTCGGGACCGGCTACGCGTCGATGAGCTATCTCAGGAGCTTCCCGTTCGACAAGATCAAGATCGACCAGTCCTTCGTGCGCGGCATGAGCGACTCGGCGGGCAGCCGTGCGATCATCAAGGCCACGATCGGGCTGGCGAACGACCTGAAGATGAGCACGACGGCAGAGGGCGTCGAGACGCAGGAGCAGCTCAACGCCCTGCGCGTGGCCGGCGCCTCGCAGGCTCAAGGGTATCTGATCGCCAAGCCCATGCCCCGTGAGGCGCTTGCGGCTTTCATGGCGGAGGTTGAAGGCCTTCAGCAGCCAAGGCGCGCCATCGCCTGATGGCCCGCGGCGGCGATCCGGTCAGGCGGCCTGCGGCCATGAGTGCTGCCGCTCCGCCTCGAGCAGTTGCTCGGCCCTGCGGGTGAATTCATCGCCGGGCAGGCCCGGCTCGATCGGGTCGAGATAGGAGACCGAGATGGTCCCTCCCCGCTTGACGGGCCGGTCCACCCCCCAGAAATGGCCGGAATTGAGGGCGACCGGCAGAACCACCCGGTCGAGCTTTGTATAGAGAAGCTCCACGCCGCGCTTGAACGCGATGGGCTCCGAGACGGACTTGCGGGTGCCCTCCGGGAAGATCAGCACGGAGCGCCCTTGAGCCAGGGCGGCCCGGCTCTCGTCCACCATCTTCCGAACGGCCTTCGAGCCGCTCTCCCGGTCGATCAGGATCATCGGCGACTTGCGCAGGAACCACGAGAAGATCGGGATGGTCAGGAGCTCCTGCTTCGCGACGATCGCCACATCCGGGAAGAGCGCCAGGAAGGCCAGGGTTTCCCAGGTCGATTGATGGTTGGCGATGATCAGGCAGGGCTCGTCGGGAATGTTGTGGAGTCCGCGCTCGGTATAGGTCAGGCCGACGATCCATCTCAGGCCGAACAGGATGCCGCGTGCCCACAGCCGCGAGGCCAGGCGCACGGCGCGCTCAGGCGAGCCGCACAGCCACAGCACGGCGAGAACGGGTGCGAAGAGACCGGTCCAGAGCGCCAGATAGACATCGAAGAGTTTGGAGCGGAGAAGCTGCATGGCAATGAAATGCTTTAGATGAATCAGTGTCTGATGCCATCACGCTCTGCCGCGATGCCGCCTCACGATCAACAAAACATGAAGCGGCGCATGATCACATGCGCCGCCTGCAAGACCGATAAGGAGTCCTGGTGTCAGGACTTACTCTGCAGCCTCGGTACGGGGCGCGGCGCTGGGAGCCGCCATGGGGCGGCGAGCACCGGCGGCGCCGGGACGGGGCTTCGGCTTGGGAGCTGCAATCAGCCCTTCGCGGATCGCCTGCTTGCGGGCAGCCTTGCGATTGCGGCGGACGGCCTCGGCCTTCTCGCGGGTCTTCCGCTCAGACGGCTTCTCGTAGGCCTTCCGCGCCTTCATTTCGCGGAAAATGCCTTCGCGCTGCATCTTCTTCTTGAGCACCCTGAGAGCTTGATCGACGTTGTTGTCGCGTACCAGAACCTGCAATGGATGTCCTCTCTCTAGATTGGAGTGTTGCTCTGCCCGGCCTGCGCCCGGCGATTGATCGTGAGTTCGGCGCGATGCGCCTAGGCGCTCCGGATCTCGCCTTCGCGCACGGCCTTTTCGGTCATGCCAGACTTGATACGGTATGACACTTCGCCGGTCTGATCGGCCGGCATGAGACGCACGACCTCATAAACGTTCGCGGAATTCGACCGGGTATCGGAAAAACCCGGCTGCGCCAGCCGAACCATCTGTCGAACTTTGAACTTGTGAGTCATCGTTTCGGTTCCTCTCTTACTTGCGGGCCTTGCGGGCCGCATAGCGGGCGTCGCGGGCTGCCTTGCGCTCGACTTCGAGCCGTGCCTCGTCCGCAGCCTTCTCGGCCGCCATCCGCTCGTCCTGCTCCGCCTGTTCGGCTGCGCGAGCTTCGCGCTCGGCCGCCATGCGGGCCTCGTCGGCGACGCGCTTGGCTTCATCGGCAAGGCGCTTGGCCTCGCGCTCGGCGGTTCTGGCATCGCGCGCGGCGCTCACCGACGCCCGTGCAGCCCGCCGCTCAGCAACCGCCGGATCGTCAAGTCCCGGACGCTGCCGAAACTTTTCCGCCATGGCCTGCTTCGCGTTCTTGGCCGCATTGAGCCGTTCGCCGAGATCCTGATGCTTCATTCCGCTCATTGTTCCTGTTTGATGCTTCGTTGGACGAAGCCGATTACCGGACGCGCCTTATGGTGGCGATGTCGCCGCCCGGAAGAGTGCCCTGCTCCTGCTGGGCGCGCGCGATCAGGCCGACCGCGCGGGGATCGTTGGCCTTCCCCGGATTGTCGACCCAGAGATAGGCCCTGCGTGCATCGGCATAATCCACCACGAACATCACGGATTTCGCCGCAGTTGCTTTTCGAAATGTGTTCATTGGGTCCTCGCCGGTATCCCATCGAAGATGGGGTTGCACAAAGCAGAAGCCGCCCCACGCGGGAGCGGCTTCATCGTCAGGCGCTGTAGGTGGCGCCCATCATTCTTTAGGCCGTCTGGATGTTGTTGACGGCAACCTTGCCGGAACGACGATCTTCGGCGGTGTCGAAGGAGACCTTCTGGCCTTCGCGAAGGCCGCGGATGCCGGCGCGCTCGAGAGCGGTAGCGTGGACGAACACGTCCTTCTCGCCATTGTCGGGCTGAATGAAGCCGAAGCCTTTTTGATCGTTGTAGAACTTAACGGTGCCTGTCATCATGGCAGTATTCCTTGGAGTTTATGCATTAGTGCACGTGAACACGAGGACGTGCGTGAGCACGACCCCGGGCTCGGGTTCGTCGAAGTTTGGGAGAGCGTCTGAACGTGCGCCTGGCATGCCAAGGCGAAACGGCCCAATTGTCCGGCCAAAGGTCGATGATCCTGATGTAGGGCTTCCAACCCCCAAATACAAGTCACCATTTTGAGAAAGTGCCTATACTCCTGTGAGCATTGATGGTCGAGGCAGGCCCGATTTTCAGGAAAATCACGGAATAATCACGGCCTGGCTTATGGTTTTACTTTCCTCGAAAGCGCCAATTCATCCGATTCCGCTAAGTATCATCTTGCCATGAGCAGGCATATGCCCCATATGTGTGCATCCAACCGAGATGTTCGGCCTGCTCTCCCTAGCTCGTGATCGAGCCGCCGAGCCCGCTTACCGTTCCCATCGTTTGCTACCTCCAGCCCTTTCGGGCGGATTTCTGCCGGTCGGTGCCCTGCGCCGACGGCATCATCACAACTATGCCGTCCAGGCCATGCCTGGTGCGGCCACAGGTTCATTATGTCGAGTGTTATTCAAGTTCAGAACGTCAAGAAGTCCCCGCAGCATGCCAAGGCCCCTCAGCAGGCCAAGGCCGCCCAGAAGCCGCAATCCTCCGGCCTGTCACGGGAAGAGATCCGCCAGATCGTCCTCGAGATGATCGGCTGATCGCCCAGCACCCCACGCCTAAGAACCATAGGCGCACCGCCTATGAACTCCTGAAAGGGGTCCGTGTCCTCCACGGACCTCTGCCCTACATTACCCCGGAACCAAGCGTATCCGGGGAGTGAAGTCGCCGTGAGAGTGATCGTCTGTGGTGCCGGACAGGTCGGATCGACCATCGCCCGCCACCTCGCCTCCGAGGGCATCGATGTGACGGTGGTGGATCTCTCACCCGAACAGGCCCGGCGGGCGGACGAGAGTTACGATGTCCGCGGGATGGTCGGCCACGCCGCTCATCCCGAGGTTCTCGAGCGGGCGGGCGCGCAGGATGCGGACATGCTCATCGCCGTGACCCAGTCCGACGAAGTCAACATGGTCGCCTGCCAGGTGGCCTATTCCCTGTTCAATGTCCGCCGGCGCATCGCCCGGGTCCGGCATCACGGCTATCTGGAGCCGATCTGGAAGGGTCTCTACGCCTCCGATCAGCTGCCCATCGACGTGATCATCTCACCCGAGGTCGAGGTGGCGAACGGAATCGTCCGGCGCCTCAAGACGCCGGGTGCCTTCGACACCGTGCCGCTGGCCGACGGTCGGGTTCACCTCCTCGGGGTCCATTGCAATACGAGCGGATGCTCTCTGGTTGGGCGACGGATGAAGGAGCTGTCCACGTCGGGCGGTTCCGGGATTGTCGTCGGAGTCATCGTGCGCGACGGCCATGCGTTCGTGCCGCGGGCCGAGGATCAGGTGCAGCAGGGCGACGATATCTACGTGATAACGGAAACGAGCCACGTGGACCGTGTCATGGCGTATCTCGGCCATGAGGAGCAGGTCGCCCGCCGCATCGTGATCGTGGGCGGCGGCAATGTCGGGTTCAACCTGGCGACCCGGATCGCCCGCCATGCTCCCCATGTCTCGCTCAAGATGGTCGAGCATTCGCGCGAGCGGGCCGAGTACGTCTCCCGCGAGCTGCGCGATGCCGCGGTGGTGATCCAGGGCGATGCGCTCGACAAGGAGGTGCTGCTCGAGGCCAATGTCCAGAGCGCCGATACGATCATCGCCGTGACGAACGACGACGAGACCAACATCTTCGCGTCGGTTCTGGCCAAGCGCGAGGGCTGCACCCGCGCCATCACCCTGGTGAACAAGACCTCCTACGAGCACGTTCTGCCGGCACTGGGCATCGATGCGGTCGTGAGCCCGAGCGCCATCACGATCTCGACCATCCTGCGCCATGTGCGCCATCGCTCGGTCTCCGCCCTCTATACGCTCCGGGAGGATTTCGGCGAGGTGATCCAGGCGACGGCCCAGGAGGGCTCGCGGCTGGTGAAGGGCACCCTGCGCGAGGCCGGCATGCCGGACGGCATGCTGATCGGAGCCATCGTCCGCAACGGCGAGGTGATCATTCCGACCAGCTCGACCCGCGTGCATCCCGGCGACAGCATCATCGCCGTGGTGGCCTATCGGGCCCTGCGCAAGGCCGAGGCCATCCTGGCCGGTCCATCGACCGAAACGGGAAGCCAGGTCTAAGCGATGCGGGAAAAATCGGTTTCCAGCGCCTGGGCTCCACCCTACCTTCGTCCGGTCTTCCACCTGACGGGGCGCATGCTCCTTGCACTGGCGGCGACGATGCTCCTGCCGGCAGGTGTCGATGCCTATACCGGCGATCCGGACTGGAGAGCCTTTCTCATCGGCAGCGGCATCACCTTCGCGTTCGCCGCTGCACTGACCCAGGTCACCCGCTGCCGGCTCTCCGGCGGGCTGACCTTGCGCCAGGCCTTTCTCCTCACGCCGGTCGCCTGGACGACGATTGCCCTGTTTGGGGCCATTCCTCTCTACATTTCCGATTACGCCCAGTTGAGGGACCATTTCACCAACGCGTTCTTCGAATCCGTGTCAGGACTCACGACAACCGGCGCCACGGTGATCGTCGGCCTCGACGATGCGCCCAAAGGGATTCTGCTGTGGCGGGCGCTTCTGCAATGGCTGGGCGGCATCGGTATCATCGGGGTCGCCATCTCGATCCTGCCGGCCCTCGGCGTCGGCGGCATGCAGCTGTTCCGCACGGAATCTTCCGACCGGTCCGAGAAGGTGATGCCGCGCGTGCGGGAAATCGCCACCGGCATCATGCTGATCTACGCAGCCCTCACGGTGGCCTGCGCACTGGCCTATTGGCTGGTGGCCATGTCTCCGTTCGATGCCGTCGCCCACGCGCTGACAACCGTCTCGACGGCCGGCTTCTCGACCTCCGATGTTTCGATGGCGCGCTGGGACAATCCGGCGCTGCACTGGATCGCCACCCTGTTCATGCTCTCGGGTGCCGTGCCGTTCGTACTCTACCTGCGGCTGGTTCAGGGACAGAGTGATGCCCTGCGCGACAGTCAGGTCCGGTTTCTCGCTATGATTCTGGCTGCCTTGATCATCGGGGTCGCAGCATGGCTGATCCTGGCAGGTGGGCATGGCGTCACCGATGCGGTGAGGCTTGCCGCCTTCAACGTGGTGTCTGTCGTGACGACGACTGGTTATGCCACGACCGATTACACCCTTTGGGGCAACCTCATGGTGGGTCTGTTCTTCGGCCTCATGTTCGTAGGCGGCTGCACGGGATCGACCGCGGGTGGAATGAAAATCTTCCGCTTCCAGGTGATGATCCGCATGCTGCAGAGCCAGTTCCTGCGCCTGCTCTATCCACGCGGTGTGTTTCCACGCGTCTATGCGGGTCGGCTGCTGCCGGACGATGTGATCGGCTCGGTGGTGGTGTTCTTCTCGCTGTACTTCATCTGCTACAGCGGACTCACGGTCGCCCTGATGGCGTTCGATCTCGATTTCCTCACCAGCGCCAGCGCCGCCGTGGCAGCGTTGTCGAATGTGGGGCCGGGCTTAGGGCCGATCATCGGCCCATCCGGCAATTTCGGCACGTTGCCGAATGCCTCCAAGTGGCTCCTGTGCTTCGGCATGCTCCTGGGCCGGCTGGAGCTGTTCACCGTGCTGATCCTGTTCTTTCCGCAGTTCTGGCGCGGGTAAGGCCAGTCGCGTCACAAGGGCTTTCCATACAGGCGCCCTCCCCTTTGACCAGGCTTTCTCGCGAAGGCTTGCTCCGTCAAATGCGCATTGCGCCCGCGTCCGCCTATGGGCCAATAGGGCATGCTCGATCCATCGCCGTGGCTCATTCTCTCGATCGGCCTGACCTTCTTCCTTGCCGGCATTGTCAAGGGCGTGACCGGCATGGGCCTGCCGACGGTGGCCATGGGAGCGCTGGGAGCGCTCATGGCACCCGTGACGGCCGCCACCTTGCTGATCGTGCCATCCTTCGTCACCAATGTGTGGCAACTGCTGTCCGGCCCGAACTTCACGGCGCTGATCCGGCGCTTGTGGCCGATGATGCTGGGGATCGTGCTCGGCACGGTGGGCGGCTCGTTCGTTCTCGCCGACGGGAATACACGGTGGACGACAGTAGGCCTAGGAGCTGCCCTTGTCGTCTATGCCGGCTTCACCCTACTGGCGCGGCAGCTCTCCGTACCGGCCCGTTGGGAGACATGGGCGTCGCCCCTGGTGGGCCTGACGACAGGCATCGTCACGGGAGGCACGGGCGTCTTCGTCATCCCGGCCGTTCCCTATCTCCAGGCTCTCGGGCTCAGAAAGGACGACCTCATCCAGGCTTTAGGGTTGTCTTTTACCGTGTCGACCATTGCGCTTGCGGCCGGTCTTGGATGGCGCGGAGCGTTTCAGCTCGACGGCCTGCTTCTGTCGTCGCTCGCCATCGTGCCCGCCCTTGCCGGCATGTGGCTGGGACAGGTTGTCAGGCGAAAGGTCAGCCCCGAGACGTTCCGGCGATGGTTTCTCATCGGCCTGCTGCTTCTCGGGGCTGAACTCGTGCTGAAGTCGGTGCTGCAGACTTAAGGAGCGCTTTAGGAGCGCTCCTCCCAGACTTTCGCCAGTTCCACGATGGTGCTCACCGCCTTCTCCATGTCCTGGCTGGAGACGAATTCCAGCGGAGAATGAAAGGCGTGTCCGCCGGCGAAGATGTTGGCGCAGGGAAGGCCCATGAAGGACAGGCGCGAGCCGTCCGTGCCACCGCGGATGCTGTCGCGCCGAGGCTCCAAGCCGGCGCGTTTGACCGCCTCGACAGCGTGCTCGATGATCTCCGGGTGCCGGTCGAGCACCTCCTTCATGTTGCGGTACTGCTCCTTGACCGTGAAGGTGTAGCTGGAGCCCGGATAATTCTCCATCACGTCCCGGGTGATCTTCTCCAGCAGGGCCTCTTTCGTCTTGAGCCCCTCCTCGGTGAAATCACGGATGATGAAGCTTAAGTTCGCCTTTTCCATCACCCCGGAAGCACCTGTGGGATGGATGAAGCCGTCGCGCCCCTTCGTGGTCTCAGGCGCCATGTCCCTCGGCAGACGCGCGATGATGTCGCCCGCGATCCGAATGGCGTTTTCCATCCGGCCGTAGGCGAGGCCGGGGTGGATCGCCACGCCCTGGATGGCGATCTCCACCGCGTCGGCCGAGAAGGTCTCGTCCTCGATGCTGCCGGCGGCTCCGCCATCCATGGTGTAGCCGAAATCGGCCCCGAGCTTCTTCAGGTCGACCTTGTCGACCCCGCGGCCGATCTCCTCATCGGTGGTGAACAGGATGCGGATCGTGCCGTGCTTGATTTCCGGGTTGTTGATCAGGAACTCGGCGGCCGCCACGATCTCGGCGACGCCGGCTTTGTCGTCGGCGCCGAGCAGCGTGGTACCGTCCGAGGTGACGATGTCGTGGCCGATCATGTCCTTCAAGACCGGATGGTCGGCGACGCGAATGACCCGGCTGGAATCGCCCGGAAGCCGAATGTCGCCGCCCTGGTAGTTGCGGACGATCTGCGGCTTGACGTTCGTGCCGGAGAAGTCCGGCGCCGTATCCATGTGCGCGCAGATGCAGATGACCGGAACGCTGTTCTTCGGCGTGTTCGATGGGATCGTCCCATAGACGTAGCCATGCTCGTCGAGATGTGCGTCGGAGACGCCGATGGACAGGAGCTCATCGACCAGCAGGCGGCCGAGATCCTTCTGCTTCTCGGTGGACGGCTGGGACTTCGAGGAGGCGTCGGACTGGGTATCGATGACGACGTAACGGAGGAAACGGTCGGTAACGCTGGCGGCCATAGATTGAAATCCAATTCGCGAGGAGACGATGGACTTCTACCTGGGAAATGCCACTGCGGGAATGGGCGGTGGGGAATTCCTCCCAACCTGGAGACCTTAAAAACGGCTAGGTTACGTATCGCTATTGTTATAATCTTACATTTTGGTGTATAGGTTTCCGTTCTTACCCAACCCATTCGTCGATAGGCGGCAGACAGTCCTGCGATCTGATGGGTTGAACGGGCAGCGCCTGGATAGAGCAGCGGCTATGGGGGAATGGACATGACGGCATCGATCATCCGGTTTGGCAGCGAGCAGAAGGCCGTCGGCAAGACCCTCAATTACCTTGATCCCCAGAGCGCCCCCATGAGCGTCACCGGGCTTGCTGATGGGGGCTGGGTTCTCACGTGGCAAGAGTTTTGGCGAGCAGACAGAGCCGACATCTACCAGCAACGCTTCAAGGCCGATGGAACGCCCTTCAATGAGCGTGAAAAGGTTAACGCTTCCAAATCTTTTACAACGGAACCCCCGAAGGTTACGGCTCTTTCCCATGGCGGATGGATCGTCACCTGGGAGTCGCCTTGGCACAATGAAGAGTCCGGCAAAGACATCTATCAACGACGTTACAATGCCGACGGCAAGGCCGATGAGGTTGAGCAACGCGTCAACACAACGCCTCGACGCTCCGAGGGTGTAAGGGATACAGGGGATCCAGGCATTGCCGTGTTCGACGATGGGGGATGGGTGGTTACCTGGACGTCCGTGATCCCCGGAGGGTCAAGGGCAGGAATCTTCCAACAACGATACAATGCTAATGGCGATCAGGTTGATGGCGAGATTTTGGTTTCCACGCCAGATTTCTCCGCATCGAGATCCTCCATCGACACTCTGTCCGACGGCAGATGGGTGGTCACATGGGTCTCCAACGCGCAGGACGGGTCCGAGAAAGGCATCTATCAGCAATGCTACGACAGCGGCGGCACTCCTTCGGAGAAGGGCGTGCAACGGGTTAACACCTCTGTCGCCGGCATGCAGGAAGCTCCCAGCATCACCGGTCTCGCCGATGGCGGATGGGTCGTGACATGGCAATCCTACTACCAAGAGGGCATCCTCTATGATGTCTACCAGCAGCGCTATAACCAAGCTGGCGAGGCCATACGCGGCGAGACGCGGGTCAATACCTACACGGCAAACTCGCAGTCGAACCCCAGCGTGATGGCGCTCGCCGATGGCGGATGGGTCGTCACTTGGTATTCCTATAACCAGGATGGAAGCAGCTATGGCGTTTACCAGCAGCGCTACGATGCCGATGGCAATGCCCACGGTCCCGAGCAGAGGGTCAACGGGACGATAGATGCCAGTCAGTGGTATCCGCAGGTGGCGGCAATCGGGGGCGAGGGAGCGCAGGACGGCTGGGTCGTCGCTTGGCTCTCCGGAGGGATCGGCAACAACTACGAACTCTACCAGCAGCGCTACGACTTCGTGACGGCCTTCGCCGAAGGCAAGGAGCTTGGGACCGGAACGGAGGGCAACGATCTCTTCCAGGTCATGGACGGCGGCCTCGATGAGGACGACACCCTTGAGGCTGGAAACGGAATAGACATCCTCAGGATGATCGAGCCCGGCCGCATCGACCTCACGGCGCCGGATGTCCTGACCGGTATCGAGATCGTCCAGGGCTCCGGCGGAAACGACATCATCGTGACGGATAATGCGCGCCTCGTGGGCATCGTGGGCATTCAGGGCCATGCCGGTCGCGACGCCCTGCACCTGAAGGCCGGCACCTACGACCTAACCGCCAAGTTCATCTCCGGCGTCGAGGCGATCGTTCTCCTCGGCACCGGCTCGATCACATTTGGCGACAAGGCCACGGCGCTTCTTGCCAACAGCCAGAGCAAGGATGGCGCCATCTCCGTAGCCGGCGACACCTTCACCCTTGCGGAGCGGCAGCAGCTCTACACGCAGGGCATCCGGCAGGTGACGGACGCCAAGGGCGTGCACGTCCTGGCCCCGAGCGTGCCTGACCTCAAGGGCGCATCAGTGCAGGAGAACGCCGCCGCCGGCACGGCAATCGGGGAACTCTCGGCGCAGGACCCCAATCCCGGCGACGGCCTGCGCTTCGACCTGATCGACACGGCCGGAGGTCGCTTCGCCCTGGACGGCAACAAGCTCGTCGTCGCGGCGGGCGCCAAGCTCGATTATGAGCAGGATAGCTCACACAGCATCGTCGTTCGCGTGACCGACGAAGGCGGCATCGCGCACGACCGGAGCTTCACGATCCAAGTCGGCGACGTGGATGTGGAAAGGATCTACGGCACCGCAGGCGCAGACGTTCTCACCGGCACGGGCGGCCGCGAGATCCTCTACGGGTTTATGGGCAAGGATACGCTCACCGGCGGCACGGGGCAGGATATCTTCGTGTTCGACAGCCGCCCGCAGAAGTCGAAGAATGCCGACACGATCACGGATTTCAACGTGAACGACGACGGGATCTGGCTTGAGAACAAGGTCTTCGCCAAGCTCGGGAAGAAGGGCACGGAGATGAATCCCGCCCAGTTGAAGAAGAGCTTCTTCGCCATCGGCGACAAGGCCAAGGACCAGAACGACTACATCGTCTACGACAAGGCGAAGGGTGTTCTGTATTACGACGCCGACGGCTCAGGCTCGCGCTACAAGCAGGTGGAGATCGCGACGCTCTCCAAGAAGCTGAAGATGACCTACAAGGACTTCTTCGTCATTTAGATGAGGAACTCGGATCACCGCACCAGCGGCTGATCCTCGATCCTATCGAAGGCGGTGCGGCGCAGCACCGAGAGACTGCCGTGGGAATGAGAAGCCTCGGGTCGATGCGTCGACCCGAGGCTTCTTGCTGTTCGGTACTCAGGCGGCTTTCACATCAGTGAGGAAGCCTTGCACCTCGCGACTGAGGTCGCTGGAGTGGCGCGCCAGTTCCTGGGCGGCGCCAAGCACGCGGCTTGCGGCCGTGCCGGTCTGTTCGGCGCCCTGCCGCACGTCGAGGATGCTGCCGCTGACCGATGCGGTGCCCCGCGCCGCTTCCTGCACGTTGCGGGCAATCTCGCCTGTGGCAGCGCCCTGCTCCTCGATGGCAGCCGCTATCGCCACGGAGGTCTCGGACATCTGGCCAATGGTGCTGCCGATGTTCTGGATCGCGCTCACCGCCTCGCGGGTCGCCTGCTGGATCTCGACGATCTGGGCCGAGATCTCCTCCGTGGCCTTGGTGGTCTGGTTCGCCAGCTCCTTCACCTCGGAGGCCACGACGGCGAAGCCCTTGCCGGCCTCACCGGCGCGGGCCGCCTCGATGGTGGCATTGAGCGCCAAGAGGTTGGTCTGGCCCGCGATGGTGTTGATAAGCGCGATGACGGCGCCGATCTTCTCCGCCGTGCTGGCCAGGGCCTGAACGGTGACGTCCGTGCGCCGCGTCTCCTCGACGGCCGCGCCGGCGACCCTTGCCGACTGGGAGATCTGGGACGCGATCTCGCGGGTGGAGATCGACAGCTCCTCGGTGGCCGCCGCCACGGTCTGCACGTTCAGGGATGCCTGCTCGGCCGCCGTCGCAACGGTTTGGGACTGCACGTTGGTCTGCTCGGCGGTGGCCGCCATGGTCTGGGCCGTGCCCTCCATTTCGAACGCTGCGCTCGAGAGAGTCTGGGTGAGGGTTGCGACATTGGCCTCGAACTGGCGTGTGAGCTGATCGAGACGCTGCGCCCGGCGGGCCTGCGCATCGGCATCGACCGCATAGACCTTGTCCGCCTCGTCCTTGGCGATCAGCGTGTCCCTGAACACCTGAACCGCATGGGCCATGGCGCCCAGTTCGTCGCTGCGGTTCTGCGCCGGCACGTCGATCTGCCGCTCGCCTTCCGCAAGGGATCGCATAACCTGCCCGAGGGCCAGGATGGGCTTGGTCACGCCGCGGCCGATGAAGGTTGCCACAACGCCGATGACGAGGACGATGACGGCCACGCCCGAAAGGAGCTTCAGGGCCGTGCTCCACACCTTGGCGGCGGTGTCGTCGGTGTAGACGCCCGAGCCAATGATCCAGCCCCAGGGCTTGAAGCCTTTCACGTAGGAGATCTTGCCGACGGGCTCCTGCGCACCGGGCTTGGGCCACAGATACGGCACGAACCCGGCGCCGCTTTCCTTCACCTTGTCGACGAAGGCGACGAACAGGCGAAGGCCCGTGGGATCCTTGTTCTCCGTCAGGTCGACGCCGACGAGTTCGGGTTTGATCGGATGCATCACCATCTTGGGATGCATGTCGTTGATCCAGAAATATTCCTGGGTGTCGTAGCGCAGAACCCTGATCGCATCGGCGGCTGCCTTCTGGGCAGCCTCGCGGCTCAGACGGCCGGCCCGCTCCTCGGCCTCGTAATGCGCAAGGATGCCATAGGCCGACTCGACCACATGCTGGGTCTTGACCATCTGCGCCTGGGTAATCTCCTCGCGCAGGTAAAACAATGTAACGGCCATGATCGCCGCGATGCCGACCAGTGCCGTCAGCGTGATCGAATGGATTTTCGTCCCGATACCGAATTTCATGCGCATGCATGCCCCCAGAACCTGCAATATTTTTGTTTGTGATGATGCTCTGCCCAGTCCGACACGGAAGAACCTTCCGTCAGCTTCAGCTGAATTCTTGCGAGAGCAGAGCGACTATAACTTGGTGTTTTTAGTTAAGAAGCGGTTCATGCAGCGCTGAACGGCACGCATTTTCAGCGAAATTCACGCGCTGAACCCGACGCTCTATGGACCCGCGCCTGCCGTTTCGCCTAACCTGGGGATTGTTCCCTAGGAACGAAGCGGTCTCAGGCCTGGAGGTTTCGATGAAGCGATCGGACAAAGTCATCATCAGCTGCGCGATCACCGGGTCCATTCACACGCCCAGCATGTCCCCCTACCTGCCGGTGACGCCGGAGCAGATTGCCGAGAGCGCCATTGCGGCGGCGGAGGCCGGCGCCGCGATCCTGCACCTGCATGCGCGAGACCCGCAGACCGGCCGCCCGACGCAGAGCCCTGAGGTCTTCAAGCAGTTCCTGCCCGCCATCAAGGACGGCAGCAACGCCATCGTGAACATCACCACCGGCGGCGGGCTCGGAATGAGCCTCGACGAGCGTCTCGCAGCGGCGAAATGGGCTCAGCCTGAGATCGCCTCCATGAACATGGGATCGTTCAACTTCAACATCTCCGGCGCAGGCGGACGCATCGCGTCGTTCAAGAACGATTGGGAGAAGCCCTATCTGGACATGACCAAGGACTTCATCCTGTCCAACACCTTCGCGCAGATCGAGCGGGGCATGACCGAACTCGGTGCACTCGGAACCCGGTTCGAGTTCGAGTGCTACGATGTCGGCCATCTCTACAACCTCGCCCATTTCGCAGACCGTGGGCTCGTGCAGCCGCCCTTCTTCGTGCAGGCCATCTTCGGCATTCTCGGCGGCATCGGGCCGGAGCCCGAGAACCTCATGCACATGAAGGCAACGGCCGACCGCCTGTTCGGGAACGACTATTATCTCTCGATCCTGGCCGCCGGCCGCCATCAGCTGCCGTTCGTGACCATGGGGGCGATCCTCGGCGGGCATGTGCGCGTGGGCCTGGAGGACAACCTCTACCTCGGCAAGGGCGAGCTTGCTCCATCCAATGCCGATCAGGTGCGCAAGATCCGCCGCATCCTCGAGGAGCTTTCATTCACGGTCGCGACCCCGGACGATGCGCGCCGCATGCTGCAGACGAAAGGGCCGGAGCACACGGCCTTCTAGAACGACGCGAAAGAACCGCGCCGACGAAGAGCCGGTGCTGCAGGTGCAGCCTAATCCTCGGAGCGGCTCGCGCTGTCGCGGTTGCGCTCGTATCGCCTTTTGAGCGGAAACACCGGCAGCCAGGACTCGCGCCGGATGGTCCAGAGCTCGTAAGTGGGCATCAGCTGGTCAGGGGCATCCAGCGAGCCGAGGTTCACCTCTATTTCATCCGCGCTGCGGGAGAAGACGGACGAGCCGCAGCCGGGACAGAAAAACCGCCCGGCATAGTCACGCGTTTCGCCTTCGATCGTCACCGCGTCCTGAGGGAAGATCGCGGAGGCGTGGAAAAGGGCTCCGTGATGCTTGCGGCAGTCGAGGCAGTGGCAAAGGCCGACCCGGTAGGGGCGGCCTGAGGCCACGATCCGGACTTTCCCGCACAGGCACCCGCCCGTGAAACGGTCCATGCTGCGCCTCCTCCACAACTGAGCGGCGGAATTTTTACAACGGGCTGCACATTCATTGCAATTGCCTGGATCCTGCACCGATTCAGACCACGCGATGCACGAGCGCTGTCCGGCTTTCCAATCCCGCGCAGGCATGCCTAAGATGCCTGTCCTAAAAACAGGGAGGAAACAATGAAAACCCGTTACGTTCTCAGCGCTCTGGTGGCCGTGGCCATGACCGGAGCCGCGCAGGCGCAGACCTCGGTCAAGCTGGGTGTCCTGAACGACCGGTCTGGCGTTTATTCCGACCTCACGGGCGAAGGATCGGTGATCGCGGCCCGCATGGCCGCCGAGGACTTCAAGGCAGCCGAGAAGGGCATCAAGGTCGATATCGTGGCGGCGGACCACCAGAACAAGCCGGATATCGGCGCCAGCATCGCCCGGCAATGGTATGACCAGGAAGGCGTCGACGTGATCCTCGACGTTCCGACCTCCTCGGTGGCCCTGGCCGTCAACGGCATCGCCCGCGAGAAGAACAAGATCCTGATCAATTCAGGCGGCGGCACCTCGGATCTGACCGGCTCGCAATGCTCGCCCAACACGGTCCATTGGACCTACGACACCTGGGCGCTTGCGAACGGCACCGGCGGCGCCATGGTGAAGCGCGGCGGCGACACCTGGTTCTTCGTCACGGCCGACTACGCCTTCGGTCACGCGCTTGAACGCGACACCTCGGCCCTGGTCACGAAGGCGGGCGGCAAGATCGTCGGCACCGTGCGCCATCCGTTCCCCGGTCAGGACTTCGCGTCCTTCCTCCTGCAGGCGCAATCCTCGGGCGCCAAGGTGATCGGGTTGGCCAATGCAGGCGGCGACTTCACCAACACCATGAAGCAGGCAGCCGAATTCGGCATCGTCCAAGGCGGGCAGAGCCTCGCCGGGCTTCTCGTGTTCATCACCGACGTGCATTCCCTTGGCCTTCAGGTGGCCCAGGGCCTCGTCATGACCGAGGCGTTCTACTGGGACCAGAACGACCAGACCCGCGCCTGGTCGAAGCGCTTCGCCGAGAAGAACGGCGGTAAGATGCCCACCATGGTGCATGCGGGCGTCTATGCGGGCGCGCTTCACTACCTCAAGGCGGTCGAGGCTCTGAAGGGCAAGGACACCGCGCAGGTGATGGCCAAGATGAAGGAGATGCCCACCGACGACCCGCTCTTCGGCAAGGGCAAGATCCGTCAGGACGGCCGCAAGATCCACGACATGTACCTGTTCGAGGTCAAGAAGCCGGCCGAGTCCAAGGGTCCGTGGGATCTCTACAAGCAGCTCGCCACGATCCCGGCCGATCAGGCCTTCCGGCCTCTCAATGAAGGCGGCTGCCCTCTCGTGAAGGGCTGATCGCAACCGACAACGGCAGGGCCGGGTTCACCCGGCCCTGTCTGTTTGCGCATCGATCCGCGATGAAAGGAAGCTGCGATGGATTTGGGCATTCAGGGTTTGCGCGTTCTCGTGACAGCGGGCGCTGCCGGCATCGGGCTGGAAATCGCCAGAAGCTTCGTGCGCGAGGGCGCGAAGGTGCATGTCTGCGACGTCGACGATGCGGCGCTGGCCTCCCTGACGACGAGCGACCCCGATGTCACCCGCTCCCGCGCCGACGTTGCGAACAGGGCCGATGTGAGCCGCCTGTTCGACGAGGCGCTGCAAGTGCTCGGCGGTCTCGATGTTCTCGTCAACAATGCGGGCATCGCCGGCCCGACCGCGCGGGTGGACGAGGTCGAGCCCGAGGACTGGGATCGGACGCTTGCGGTCAACATTACGGGTCAGTTCAACTGCGCCCGCTTGGCCGTCCGGCATCTGCAGGAGAGCGACAACGCCTCCATCGTCAATCTCTCGTCCGCGGCAGGGCGCTTCGGCTTTCCGCTGCGCTCCCCCTACTCCGCTGCGAAGTGGGCAGCAATCGGCTTCACCAAGACGCTGGCCATGGAGCTGGGGCCGCTCGGGATCCGGGTCAACGCGATCCTTCCGGGCGTTGTGGAAGGTGATCGGATCCGCCGGGTGATCGGCAGCAAGGCTGAAGCCCGCGGGATCAGCTACGAGGAGATGGAGAACGAACTCCTCCGGCACATCTCTTTGCGAACGGCCGTGGCGCCGCAGCAGATTGCCGATCAGATCGTGTTCCTGTGCTCGCCCCGGGGGCGGACGATCTCAGGCCAGGCCATCGCCATCGACGGGGACACCCAATCCCTCGCATGACCGGTCTCCTGTCCGGGATGGCCGATTGGCCTAATCTCCAGCTTGCTTTCTCGGAGGACCGCCCGAGTATCCTTGCTCGTTCAATGCCATAAGAGAGCAAAGAAGAACGATGGGAGGACCAACGATGCACCGTAGAACGCTTATCCTCGCTGCAGGCGCCGCCGCGCTCGTGGCTGCCGTCTCGGGCGCGCAGGCGCAGGAGACTGTCAAAGTCGGCCTGATCCTGCCGCTGACCGGGCCGTTTACCGCCATCGGACGGCAGGTGGAAATGGGTGCCAGGCTCTACATGCAGCAGAAGGGCAATACGGTGGCGGGCAAGACCATCGAGTTGATCGTCAAGGACGATGGCGCCGTCGCGGACGCCACGAAGCGGACGGCGCAGGATCTCATCGTCAACGAGAAGGTGAACGTGCTGGCGGGCTTCGGCCTCACGCCGCTGGCGCTTGCCACCGCACCGCTCGCGACCCAGGCGAAGGTTCCCGCAGTGGTGATGGCGGCGGGAACGGCGACCATCACGGAGGCCTCGCCCTTCATCACGCGCACCAGCTTCACCCTGCCGCAAGCGACCGAGCCGATGGCCGATTGGGCCGCCAAGAACGGCATCAAGAAGGTCGTGACGCTGGTCTCGGATTACGGTCCGGGCATCGACTCCGAGAAAGCCTTCTCCGGTGTGTTCACCAAGGCAGGCGGCCAGGTGGAGAACCTGCGGGTGCCGCTGGCGAACCCGGATTTCTCGCCCTTCCTGCAGAAGGTGGCCGATGCCAAACCCGACGCATTGTTCGTGTTCGTGCCCGCAGGCCAGGGCGCGCAGTTCATGAAACAGTTCGTGGAGCGCGGCTTCGACAAGAGCGGCATCAAGCTGATCGGACCCGGCGACGTCACGGACGATGAGGTGCTCAACAACATCGGAGATGTCGCGCTCGGCGCCATCACCACGCACCATTACTCGGTCGCGCATGACAGCCCCGAGAACAAGGCGTTCGTGGAGGCGTTCAAGAAGGCCAACAACAACATGCGCCCGAACTTCATGGGGGTGGGCGGCTACGACGGCATGCACCTGATCTATGAAGGCCTGAAGAAGACCAACGGCCAAGGCGGTCAGGCGCTGATCGACGCCATGAAGGGCATGAGCTGGACCAGCCCGCGCGGACCGGTGTCGATCGACCCGCAGACGCGTGACATCATCCAGAACATCTATGTGCGGAAAGTCGAGCGCAAGGACGGGGAGCTCTACAACGTGGAGTTCGCCACGATCCCGAACGTCAAGGATCCGGTCAAGGCCGCCAAGGCCAACTGATCTCAACACACAGGAAGCGCCGCATCACCCATGCGGCGCTTCTCACGTAGGATTTCTCAGAGAAGCGGGCCGCAAGTCTAGGTCAGCGGCGCATCCACGACGCACATGACGCCGGTCACCGGGAACGCGATCTCGGCCGTGCCGTCGAGGTCCTGCGACAGGCTGCGCTCGATCAGCCGCGATCCGAACCCGCGCCGCGACGGCGGCCGGACCGCGGGACCGCCGGTTTCCTCCCACCTGAGATGCAGGCGCGGTCCGGTCTCTGCGGGCTGCACGCTCCAGGCAATCCTGATCCTTCCCGTCTCGTTGGACAACGCGCCGTACTTCACCGCGTTGGTGGCCAGCTCCTGCAGCGCCATGGCGAGCGCCAGGGCCATGCGGGGCGGCACGCGGACCCTTGCGCCTTCGAGATGCAGGCGATCCTCGCCACGGCTCGAATAAGGCGCCACCGCCTGTTCGACGATGTCGTACAGATCCGCGCTCTCCCAGTTCTCGCGGGTGAGAACGTCATGAGCACGGGACAGCGCGAAGAGGCGGGCTTCCAGCGCCTCCTTGGCCTGATCGGTCGAGCCCGCATTGCGCAGCGTCTGCGATGCCACGGACTGCACGGTGGCCAGGGTGTTCTTCACCCGATGGTTCAGCTCGTTGATGAGAAGCTGCTGATGCTCCTCGGCGATCCGGCGGTCGTGGATGTCGATGGAGACGCCGAACCAGCGCACGATCTCGCCGCTCCGGGGATCACGATACGGTTCGGCCCTGACAAGGAACCAGCGATACTCGCCCTCCTTCGAGCGGATGCGATGCTCGACCTCAAAGATGCCGGCCGTGCGCTGGGCCTTCCCGTAGGCCTCCATTGTCACGGCTTCATCGTCCGGGTGCACGAAATCCGTTGCGACTTGAGCCGCGCTGTCGGGCTTGCCGGTCGAACCGGTGTATTCGAACCATTGACGATTGAAGAACTCGGTCTTTCCCTCGGCATCGGTGACCCAGACGATCTGCGGCACGGCATCGGCCATGAGCCGCAAGCGCTCCTCGCTCTCCCGCAGGCGCTCCTCGGCTTCCACCTGCTCGGTGACGTCGCCGTAGAACACCGCCAATCCCTCGCCGACCGGGTAGGCATGCATGGCGATCCAGCCGACCCGGCCATGAGGCCAGACATAGCGGTGCTTCATCTCCACGGGCTTCTTGGTCGCCAGGGCTTGCCGGTACATCTCGCCGAGTGCAGGATCGGCGTCGGGATGAGCCTCCCAATGGGTTTTGCCGATGACCTCGTCACGGGACCGGCCTTCGAGGCGCAACGCTTCTGCATTCATGTCGATGATGCGGAAGTCCCGGTCCAGGAGCGCTAGGCTCTCGCCCATGCCGTCGAGCACGCCGCGCAGGCGTGTCTCGCTGTCTCGCAGGGCGGCCTCCATGGCCACCCGGCTGGTGGTTTCCACCACGATGGCGAGCACGCCCCCCGGCTGACCGCTCTCGTCGGTCACGGGAGAGTAGTCGAGGTTCATCCAGACCTGCTCGGGCACCCCGTTCCGGTACAGCGTCAGTTCCTGATCGCGAAACGAAAGGGTACCGCCTGCCATGCCTACCTGCATGACATGGGCGTTGAAATCGGCGACCTCCGGCCAGCCTTCCAGCACGTTCGAGCCGAGAAGCCGCGGATGGCGCCCCGCGGCGAAGATCGAGTAGGGATCGTTGTAGATCATCACCCCGTGCTCGCCCCACAGCAGAACCATCGGGATCGGGGAACGGAGCATCAGCCCGACCGTCGTCTTCAGGCTCTGGGGCCAGCCGGAAATCGGCCCAATGGGCGTGCGAGCCCAGTCATGGCCGCGGATCAGCGCCCCCGTCTCCCCGCCATCCCGAAGGAAATCGGCATATGGTGGGGTTCTAACGTCCATCGCGGTAGACTTCGTTGCGAACAGCCCCTGCCTTTATAAAGATAGGTGCGGCAAGCCCTGTCACGAAAGACGCGTCCAGAACGGGTCGAAAGGGCATGGGCTTTTGTCTACGGCTTGGAATGGCGACGCTTTGATGTTTTGTAGCGCCCTCCTCGCCGGAGACAATGGGGCCGGCGGCACCTCCTTGACGCAGGCCCTGCTGCGGCCCTGGCAGGTGTTGGGACGCGAGGTTTCCCGCCCTACTGCACTGTCACCTGAGCCTTGATCCTTTCGAAGACCGGGCGGCGAAGAACTTTCTTCTTCATGAGGTCATCGACGGACCTGTAAGGCCGGTGCCTGATGATGGCGCGGCCGAGGGCGCCTGCGCCCTTGAGGGAATTCAGCTGCTCGAAGGAGGCCCGGTTGAGATCGACCAGATCCGCAGCCGGGCTTTGAGGGGGCGCCGGCTCGGCAAGGCTCGCATGCTTGGCCACGGCCCCTGTCATGTCGATGTCGGCGGAAGGAGCGGAGGTTGTTGCCTCCGGAGCAGCGGAGACCCGCTCGCCCGCAAGCGACAACGGGGTGGCTTTCATGGGTGCAGGGCCGGACTCCTGCGGGTCGGACGCGGGCACGTAAGCCGCTTCCGCCGGTGGGCCTGAGGGTGCAATGAATGCGGCAGCATCCGCATCGGCCACCTGCACTCGCCTGGTGGGCTGTGGCATTTCCACGATGTGCTGTTCGCCAGCCAGGATCTGCGGCGGCGCGGCGGTGACCATGCCGCCCGAGGAAGCGCTGCTGCCTGCGGAGAGCCACAAGGCCAGCGATCCTCCAGCCATGAGGCCGATTACCAGAAGAATGCGCAGCGCCTGAAAAGCTGCATTGTCGCGCCGCGCATGGGAATGATGGGTTCGTGGCAAGTCGCCGATCTGCATGGGGTCCTCGCACCTTTACTCGTGGTGGATGCTCCACTCTTGATGAGCGTGCATGCGGGAAGACGGGGCTCATCTCCTTGCATGCGATGCTAAGGGCTAGAGGCGGGATGTGGCGCTGGCGTGGCAATCTGCCGTTATTGGCCCTGATCAACGGCAATTTCGGATAGGTTCGTCGGTTTTCTGCGGGGCGATGCTCGCATCGGCAACGTCATCACCTTTCGAAGTGGCCCATATCAAACACTGCGCACGCGTGCGGGTGCGCCGAAGTCGCATTCGAGGGCGGCGCGGTCCCAGCGCCCGGCATCGGCTGCCGCCGCATAGGTGGAGGTCAGGAACTCGAGCAGCATCGCATCGGGATCGGGCGCTTGGCGCAGAACGTCGTAGCGCAGGATGAACTCACCGAGAGCAGGGTCGAACTCTGCGCCTGCCGAAACAGCCGCATCGCGAAATCCCGGCGGCTCGGGATAGGCATAAGAATAGAAAGCGGCCTGAGGGTAGGCATCGCTGCCCGGCCAGAAGCCCGCGCTCGACACCTCGTGAGAATAGGCTTCACGGGTGACCGCGTCGGCCAAGCCGGGCACGCCGCCGGGATGGAGCGGCGCCTCGCGCCCGGAGAAGCGCGTGACGGCAAGATCGAAGCTGCCCCAGAAGAAGTGGACCGGCGAGACCTTGCCGAGAAAGCCGCTGCGGAAGTGCTTGAACACCCGGTCGGCCTGCACCAGCACGCGCCAGAACCGATGAGCGGCATCGGCGTCATACGACGCATGCTCGTGATCTTCCGAGAACCGGATCGGGTTTTGCACCTCGTTCGGCATTTCGTTGATCGACACCCGGATGCCGAGCTCGCCGAGAAGGCCGAACAGCTCCGCGTGGAACGCTGCGACGCTCTGCGGCCGGAGCGGCAGCATGCGCTCCTCGCCGCGGCTGGTGCGCACGAGCAGCCGATGCGCGATGAAGTCGAACTCGATCTCCAGGATCTCGCGGCCGACAGGCACAGGCGAGGTGGTCAGGCCACGCGCGGAGACGTAGAGCGGCACATGCCAGCCGTGGTTGAGCCAGGGTGTGAGCGCAAGGCGGATCTTGCCGACGATCTGCGTCCAGAGCTGCAGGGTCGCGGCCGTGTCGCGCCAGGCAGGATAGGAGAGTTCAGGCCAGCTGTTGTCATCCATGAAGCACCTCCGGGCGGAGCGGGATCGCGGATGAGAACTATAACCGGAAGATCGCAGGCTGGACAGCGCAGCCTGCGATCAGGTTTGTCAGGCAGCCGGGCGCAGGCCCGTCAATGTCGCCGGGATCTCGATGTCGACTTCCAGGGTCGACACGGAGGCGCCGCGATCCATCTTGATCTGCACCTTGTCCTGCGGCACCGCCAGATGCTTGGCGATCACCGCCATGATCTCCTCGCGCAGGATGGCCACGAGATCGGACTCGCCGCCCCCGACGATGGTGCGCTCATGCGCCAGCAGGACTTGAAGGCGCTCGCGGGCCACTGGAGCGGACGTGGTGTTCTTCTTGAAGAAGTTGAACAGGTTCATGCTGCCCTCCTGGCGAACAGTTTGCTGAACAGACCACGCTGCTTCTGCACCTCGACGATGGTCTCGCCCTGCAGCTTGCGCACGGCTTCGTGATAGGCGCGGGCCGGCGCGGAATTCGGGCTGCCGAGGGTCACCGGCGCGCCGAGATTGGAGGAGCGCAGCACCTCGGTGCTTTCCGGAATGATGGCGAGAAGCGGGATCGACAGGATGTCGAGCACGTCTTCCACTTTGAGAATCTCGCCGCGCTGCGCGCGGGCCGCGTCATAGCGGGTGAGCAGCAGGTGCTTTTCCACCTGCTCGCCATTCTCCGCCTTCAAGGTCTTGGAATCGAGCATGCCGATGATGCGATCGGAATCACGGATCGATGAGACTTCCGGATTGGTCACCACGACGGCTACGTCCGCATGGCGCATGGCGAGCGTCGCGCCGCGCTCGATGCCGGCCGGGCTGTCGCAGATGATCCAGTCGAACTTCTCGCGCAGGCCCTCGATGACCCGGGCAACGCCCTCGTCCGTCAGGTTGTCCTTGTCGCGGGTCTGGGAGGCCGGCAGCAGGTGCAGGGTCTCCACGCGCTTGTCGCGGATCAGCGCCTGCTCGATCTTGGCATCGCCCTTGATCACGTTGATCAGGTCATACACCACGCGCCGTTCGGCACCCATGATCAGGTCGAGATTGCGCAGGCCGACATCGAAGTCGATCATTGCCACCTTCTGTCCCGACTGGGCCAGCGCCGCGCCGAGGGCCGCCGTGGAGGTCGTCTTGCCGACGCCTCCCTTGCCCGATGTCACCACAAGAACTTTCGCCATCCTTGGTTCTCCTACCCTTCAAGAGTGTTGTTGCGACGGCATCACCAGCAGGTTCTCCGGGAAACCGCAGAACATGTTCGGAGAGCGGAGGCGGATCGAGCTGTCGCGATTTCTTACGCAACGGATGAAATCCATTCGGCGCCCGGTATGGTTACCGGACGGTTAAGATTTCGGGAGGAAGGGCAGGTTTTTGGCGTAAAACAAAGGTTTTTCGCGGTTAATGTCGGATGCCCTTAGGACATAAAGCATGAGCTGCAGGGCGAGCTTGGCTCACCCTGCTCCGAAAGTCCCGCCGTCTGGATGATCTAATGTGCTCGGCACCGAGGCTGGCAGCAACGGGACCGCCCCACCCTGCCGAGACCGTGACGGCCTGGGAAAAGGCCTCACGTTGAAAGCGTGAGGCCTTCTGGGTGTTACACGCCGTCCCTCTTCAGCCCGCCTGAGTCCACACCGCCCGTCTGGGCACTACCGGTGCCGATCGAGCCTGCGGAGGACGCGGGGCTGCCGGCCGGGAGCGTTCCGCCCGGCTGCAGGGGCGTCGAGAGACCCGAGGGAGCGCGGGGCGGGTTGGCCGACGAGAACCAATTGTCGTCCGAGGGGCTGACACCGGGAGCCGGCGCGGTTCCGCTGCCTGCGCCGTGCAACAGGGCATCATCGGCCTGGGCACCCTGCCCCGGCTGGCCGCTCATCCGGCTGGGAGACGTTGTGGAGGCTGAAGCCGCCGATGCTGCGCCGGCTCCGGTATATGTCCGCACCCCGGACGCCCCCTGCCCCATGCCGCTGCGGCGCGATCCCTCGAGGCTGCGGTCGATGACGCCGCTCTCGAGGGGGAATGGCGGCTGCGGACGGCGCGGCGCTGCACGCATGGGCTGGCTCTGCCGCGATCCCATGGAGTCTGACCGGTTCATGCTCCACAGCAGGGCGCCGGCCCCGACGGCCATCGCGCCGGCCAGCACACCGAAGACCGTGCCGGTGGGCAGGCCATAGCGGCTCGGCATCATGGCTTGCGGCATGTGCCAGCGGCTGGATTCATAGGAAGCGATGCGCTCGCGCTCATAGTCCCGCTGCAGGCTCTTGAGCTCGCTGGGCGAGAAGACGCCGCGGGCGACGATCATCACCCCGTTCTCCTCCAGGGTGAAGGCATGCCGGATGGAGCCGGTCAGATCCTTGAAATCCAGCGCCCAATCGTGACTGTCCTTGTCAGGCCGCGCGGCGAGCTCGTCGACTTGGCGCAGAATCTCGTCCTGCTTGCGCTCCAGTTCGGCCACATAGCTGGACGTGCGCTCATGATGGGCCAGGGCGGGATAGAGCACGTTCTGCTGCGCCGCAACATGCCGCTCCAATTCGTCCTGGAGATCCGCAAAGAGTTCAGCCCGGCTGTTGGGCCCACTGCTCGTGGCCTTCAGCACCTCGCGGCAGAGCTCCTCGATATTTGCGTGATCCGACATGACCATTTGCCATAGGTCCATGGGAAGCCTCCTCTTGAGCCTTTGCCTCGATCAGGATGAACGGATTGGGCGGGCGGCTGTTCCGGCAGGAGCGCTCCTTTGGGGAAAGCCGCTACGGAGGAGTCGCAGGCCTGCAATCCTCTACTGACAAGGCTTCGCCGAACTTGCTATGGAAAGGCCACGACCGGATCCGCCCGTTTTGAGGGCGTGATGCTTTGAGTGAAGAACGCCGAGGAGCATGGGAATCGATGAACGCACAAGCACAGCAGGACGCCCTTCGCTCCATCCCGCCGGGGCTTCCCACCTATGACGACGTCGTGGCGGCCGCCGGGCGCATCGAAGGGGTGGCTCATCGCACGCCGGTCCTCACCTCCCGCACGGCCGACGAGCAGACGGGCGGCACGCTGTTCTTCAAGGCAGAAAATCTCCAGCGTGCGGGCGCCTTCAAGTTCCGCGGCGCCTACAATGCCATCGCGCAGCTGTCCCCGGAGGCGAAGGCGCGCGGCGTCGTGGCCTTCTCGTCGGGCAACCACGCCCAGGCCATTGCCTATGCCGGGCAGCTTCAGGGCGTGCCCACCGTCATCATCATGCCGCAGGATGCGCCGGCCATGAAGGTGGCGGCCACCAAAGGCTACGGCGGCGAGGTCGTGCTCTACGACCGCTACACGGAAGACCGCGAGGCCATCGGGCGCAGGCTCTCGGAGGAGCGCGGCCTCACCCTCATCCCGCCTTACGACCATGAGGATGTGATCGCCGGCCAGGGTACTGCCGCCAAGGAACTGTTCGAGGAGGTAGGCTCTCTCGACATGCTGTTCGTCTGCACAGGCGGCGGCGGCCTGCTGGCCGGCTCGGCGCTCGCCGCCAGGGCGCTCTCGCCCGAGTGCCGCATCTATGGTGTCGAGCCGGAGGCGGGCAACGACGCGCAGCAATCGTTCCGCTCAGGGACTATCGTCAAGATCCCGGTCCCTACTACCATCGCCGACGGAGCGCAGACCACCTATATCGGGTCCAAGACCTTCCCGATCATGCGGGCCCTCGTCGACGACATCCTCACCGTCTCTGACGCGCAGCTCATCGACACCATGCGGTTCTTCATCGAGCGCATGAAGATCGTGGTCGAGCCCACGGGCTGCCTGTCGGCGGCAGCGGCTTTGAACAACCTCGTGACGTGCGAGGGCAAGCGCGTCGGCATCATCATCAGCGGCGGCAATGTGGACCCGAGAGCGCTGGCAGGGTTTCTCGCGGTTTAGAGAGACGGCTCTCCGCAGATGTCATCCCGGACGCCGCAGGCGAGCCGGGATCGTCTGACGAGTAAAGCACTGTCATCCCGGGGCGCGCAGCGGAGCCCGGGATCCATACCCGCTGACGATGGAGAACGAAGCGCGACGCTGCTCGCTCTCTTCTGAAATGTCCTGTTTATGCATCCCCGCCTGCGCGGGGATGACAATGTGGAGATTCCGGCGCTCCATCCTGAGAACGATCCCGGATCGGCTTCGCCGTCCGGGATGCCAGGAACATCCCTTCGATGAGGATCTCAGATTCCTATTGCGGGCTGGCCCGCACCAGAACAGCCATGCCGTCGTGATCGCCGGTGGTGAATTTGGGATCGTCGATGAGCGCGTTGTTGAGATTGACGAAGCCGCTCACCTTGTAGGCGGCGCTACGATCAAGTCTCTGCGTGAAGTCGTCCCGCGCCCGGTTGAACGAGCCATATTGGTGCGGCGGATCGCGGATGAGATCCACCTCCTCACGGCTGAAGGCGCCGGTGAACAGGTAGGCTTGTCCGGATAGATACGGCCCGAAGATGCGGCCGTGGTTGTTGCTCACCTCGAAGATGTCGTTGGAGAAGGCATCATCTCTGCCCTGCGGCAGCTGCGCATGAAGCTCGCCGCCGATGAAGCCCTGATATCCTGCCGAGTGGCCAAAGCGGATGGGATAACCGGCATGAGCCGCGGCAGCGATCAGGCGCGCCTTGGCGTCCTGTGCGCTTGAGGCTCCCTCATCGATGATGATGACGTTGATCGGCTCGCGCAGGTTCTTGCCGCGGTAGATTTCACCGAGCCAGTCGGACGGAACGCCCTTGGCCGTCAGCATCCATTTGCCGATGGCGGGCAAGCCCTCGGGCGTCGCGACATCCGCGCCCTGCTGCGCCTGAGCCCATGGTGTGGCGCTCAGCGCGGCGCAGAGAACAAGCACTCGGAAGCGGCTGCGTCCCATTCGCCCTCCTGAAAGACTGCATCAGGAGAGCACGATCACGGCAGGGAGGCTATGGCTTTTCAGGATGAGGCTTTGACCGCAAGGACGGCGTAGCGATGCTGGGTCGCCCGCTCGAGCCCTTTAAGGAGCGGCAGGTTCTTCGCCTGCTCCCGATGGATCGGCTTCAGGTTATGGTCAATCGTGATCTCGGCAAAACCTGCCTCCCGCAGCAGGTTTGCCACCTCACCGGCGCGCGCTCCCTTCGAGAAATACACCCGCCTCAGGATGCGCTCGTGCGTTTCGCGCATGGCGTTGGGGGCATGCGGGGCTCCCGCAAGCCCCGGCACCAACTTCTCGACGAGCCGGATCAAGCGCTTGACCAGCGTGTCCGACACGAAGTCGCCATCGACGATGAGGAGGCGCCCGCCCGGCTTCAGGAGGGAGTACCATTCCCGAAACGCCGCTTTCGGGTCGACCAGCGTCCACACCAGATGGCGCGTGACGAGCACGTCGTAGCTTTCCGGCTTTTCCAGAGTTCTCTCGGCATCGCCTATGACGAAGCGGATATCGGCGCCGCGCCGGGCCGCCTTCGCGCGCGCCCGGTTCAGCATCGCCTCCGACCAGTCGAGGCCGGTCACATCAAAGCCGAGACCATGCAGCAGATGGGAGATTACCCCGGTGCCGCTGGCGAGATCGAGCGCCCGGCGCCCCTCGCCTGATCCGAGATGACGCAGGAACAGGTCGCGCCATGCCTGCCGCTCGCCTTCCGAGAAAATCTCGTGCCCTACCTGCTCGTCGAAGGTTGCCGCACGTGCCGACCAATAGTCGCGGATCTCGTCCCGGAGCGTGTAGTTCGCGTTCATGAGAAGCTCGTGATGAAGATGAATTCCGGCGCTCCTCTACGAGCAAACCCAGAAGACGTCAAATTGGAATTGCTGTAAACTGCAGAATAGAACGATTTTAAACTGTACTTCTACTGTTTTTAACTGGAGTAATTCTAAAAAATATTGCTTGCATGACTATGGGATCAAACCTAGGAGAAGCCCGCTTTCCCAACCGCTGCGAGGCGCATCATGCAACTCTCCAAACTGGTATTCGGTGCCGCCCTGGCGCTCGTCGGGCTCCTGCCCGTTCCCTCCTCCGCCGCCGACAAAATCACCGTCACGGACATCACCGGTCGCAAGGTCGAGGTGAAGGCGCCGGTCGAGAAGGTGATCCTCGGCGAAGGCCGGCAGATGTATTTCGTCGCCACCCTCGACACGGACCAGCCGTTCAAGCGCGTGGTCGGCTGGCGCGACGACCTGCAGAAGGCGGATCTCGACGGCTACAAGGATTATCTCGCCAAGTATCCGCAGATCGAGAAGATCCCGACCTTCGGCGGCTTCAAGGAAGGCACCTTCGACGTGGAGCAGGCGGTCGCGCTCAAGCCCGACGTGATCCTCCTCAACATTGAAGCCAAGACAGCCACCGACGACGCCAAGCTCATCGAGAAGCTCGCCAAGATCGACATCCCGGTGGTGTTCGTCGACTTCCGCGAGAAGCCGTTCGAGAACACCGATGCCAGCATGCGCCTCATCGGCAAGCTGTTCGGCAAGGAAACCCGCGCGGAAGAGTTCATCGCTTTCCGGAAAGCACAGATCGACCTCGTGACCGAGCGCATCGCCAAGGCCAATCCGGCAAAGCCCCTGGTGATGGTCGAGCGTGCCGGCGGCTATTCCGACGATTGCTGCATGTCCTTCGGCAACGAGAACTTCGGCAAGTTCGTGGAAGTAGCCGGCGGTCAGAACATGGCTGCCAAGATCATTCCCGGCACCTTCGGTGTCGTGAATCCTGAGCAGATCATCGCGGCCAATCCCGACCACGTCATCGTCACCGGCTCGAACTGGGAACTCTATGTGCCCGGCGGAGCCTGGGTCGGCGTCGGTTCCGGTGCGGACAAGGCGAAGGCTCGCAACAAGCTCGCGGCCCTGATGAAGCGTCCCGCCTATACCGGCGTGAAGGCCGTGAAGGACAGCAAGGTCCACGCGATCTGGCACCAGTTCTACAACAGCCCGTACCAGTTCATCGCCATCCAGGCGATGGCCAAGTGGCTGCACCCAGAACTGTTCAAGGACGTGGATCCGGATGCCACCATGAAGACGCTCTACGAGCGCTTCCTGCCCGTGCCCTACAAGACCGGCTACTGGGTTTCCCTCACCGACAAGGAATAGGCTCTTGGCCCACTCCCCTGCCATCGCCATGGCCAAAGGACGCGGTGCCTACCGCGTCCTCGTGCAGCGCAAGAAGCTCGTGCTTCTTGTGCTTGCTGTCGTTCTCGTCCTCTCCGTCATCGCCGATCTGGGCTTGGGACCTGCGCGCTATTCCATGCGCGAGGTGGTTCTGGCCCTCTTGGGTTCGCCGGAGGTCACGGAGCAGGTCAGCGTCGTGATCTGGGACATCCGCATGCCGGTGGCCCTTATGGCGGTGGTCGTCGGCGCGGCTTTGTCCGCGGCCGGCGCGCAGATGCAGACCATCCTCAACAATCCGCTTGCCAGCCCCTTCACGCTCGGCATCTCGGCAGCCGCGAGCTTCGGCGCCTCCGTCGCTCTCGTGTTCGGCATTGGCTTCCTGCCTTGGGCCATCGACTACATTGTGTCGATCAACGCGCTGCTCATGGCCATGGCTGCGGCCCTGTTCATCCATTTCATGAGCCAGAAGCGCGGCGTCACCGTCGAGACCATTGTGCTGCTGGGCATCACGCTCGTCTTCACCTTCAACGCGCTGCTCGCGCTGGTGCAGTATCTCGCCTCGGAACAGGCGTTGTCGGCCGTGGTGTTCTGGACCATGGGCAGCCTTACCCGCGCCACATGGCCGAAGCTCGCCATCACCACGGCGGTGGTCGCGGTTTCCTTGCCGCTTTTCATGCGTCGCGCCTGGGCCCTTACCGCGTTGCGGCTCGGTGACGACAAGGCGGCGAGCTTCGGCGTCAATGTGCGTTGGGTCAGGCTCGAGACCATGATGGTCATCAGCCTGCTTGCCGCCGTACCCGTGGCGTTCGTGGGCACCATCGGCTTCATCGGATTGGTCGGCCCGCACATTGCCCGCATGCTGGTGGGCGAGGATCAGCGTTATTTCCTGCCGGCCTCGGTGCTGTCGGGTGCCGCGATCCTGTCGCTCACGTCCGTCATTAGCAAATCCATCGTGCCCGGCACGATCTTTCCCATCGGCATCATCACGGCGCTGGTGGGCGTGCCGTTCCTCTTCAGCCTGATTATGTCCACCCGGAGACGCGCATGGTAGCGACCCTGCAATTGACCGATGTCGGCGTCCGCTACGGCAAGCAGGAGGTGCTCTCCGGCGTGACCACGCCGGTGCTGAAGGGCGGCGAGGTGACGGCGGTGATCGGCCCAAACGCGGCCGGCAAGTCGAGCCTGTTCCGGCGCATCGCCGGCCTGCTCGACGGGCCGGGCAACATTCGCATCGACGACGTCGCTTTGAGGCCCGGCCCGAGCCCTGTCTGCTACATGCCGCAGGACACCTCGGTGAACACGGTGCTGACGGTCTATGAATCCGTGCTGCTCGCCCGCAAGCAGGGTGCACCGCGCAAAGTCAGCGACGAGGATCTCCAGGAGGTCGACCGCGTGCTCTTCAGCCTGCGGATCGAGGCCATCGCCTTCAAGGGCCTCAATGAGCTCAGCGGCGGGCAGCGACAGCTGGTGTCGCTTGCGCAGGTGCTCGTGCGCGAGCCGAAGATCCTTCTGCTGGATGAGCCGACCAGTGCCCTCGACCTGCACAGGCAGGTGGAGGTGCTGGCGCTCATCCGCTCGCTCGCCCGAGATCGGGGCATCTGCGTGGTGCTTGCCATTCACGATCTCAACCAAGTTCTGCGCGTTGCCGACCGGGTCATGGTGATCGATGCAGGCACCATGGTGAACTGTGGCCCCGTGGAGACGGTGATCACCCCGGCCCTCCTCCAGAATATCTATCGGGTCGACGGGCGGATCGAGCGCTGCTCGCGCCTGTGCCCGCACGTGATCATCGACGGGCCGCTCGAACTTGCGTGAGATGGGACGTCGTTAGCTTAAACCGCCGGTCGCCACGCTCAGCATGCTGAGGCGGCAACTGGATAGCCTCGCGCCAGCCCGCCTGGGTATAACGGGACCCTGTCGAATCATGGAAGCCCGTGCATGAGCCTTGGACTGACTGAACGTCGATCGGACGAGCGCTTCGCCACCGTATTGAATGGGTGGATCAGGGATCCGAAAAGCATGGTGCGGATCGAGTGCTCCGTATGGGATCTGTCGCAATCAGGCGTGCGCCTGGTCATTTCCGACTGTGCCGATGTTCCCCTGGAATTCGAGCTTCAGATCCCCGGGGCTGGAGCAACGGCCATGACACGGCTGGTGTGGACGGACGGAACCCATTACGGGGCGCGATTTACGAGTTAGAGCATCGTGCGGATGCAGAGGGCCGCATCAGTGAAGAGTGGATCCGGTTTTCCATTTGAGCGATGGTCCAGTCTGACAATCACCCTTCAAGAGTTGATACACGGGTGATTTCATCTCGGACGATCCGAGCTATTTTCACCCCGATCCCAGGCAATTGTTCGAGCTGATCCGCAACCGCCCTAAGCTGCTCAAGGGTTGTGATGCCTTCGTCCCTCAAGCTGTTCCAAGCCGAGAGAGGGAGAAGAAGATCTTTGATGGGACCTCCCCAGCGCTCGTTGAAGTGATTCGGCATGTCTTTTCCCTCTAGGTTGACCTTGCTGCCCTAGCCTGGGAGTGGGACTCATAAGCTTCGGCCGAGCTGCGCCAATTACATTAACTTAAGTTAAATTTAAGATGGTGTGTGAGAAAGCACTCAGGCTTCCCGGTCCCGAAGCGGGTGCAAATGGGCATTGCGTGCGGTTTGCGGCCAATGTGGCTGATGGCAGCTGCCTCACGGGCGGCAACATGATCTTCACGCGGCGACACCACCACCACCTCCGAACTCTCACCGGCCAGCCCGTCAGCACGTGATCCGAGGAATGGCGGATCGAGGACAAGGGCTGAGCCGCCCCGTGCGCTCAAGCACGCCACTCTTCCGTAAGGGAAGATAATCCTTTATGTGGTTCTACTCTGAGTGGGGCCGAATGACTGGATCGAGATAGATCCTCCGGGGGCACATTGTGACCGAACACAGCGAAATAGAACGCCTTGATGACATTCACGTCATGGCCGATTCCAAGTTCACGCTCAACCTGCCCCCTGGCATGTTTCGAGACGGGGAGCCTGTCGTCGTGACGATCAAACCAACCAAAGTAGTCGAAGACGCTGCCGTAGCTTGGCAAGTGCTGAATATCCCCAAGACGCAGCAGAGCTTTGGGCCTCTCCCCAAGCTCAAATCAGGCGGTTACACGGTCACACTCTCAGACAGCGAGCCATTCTTCAGCACACCCGAGGCCACCTTCGATCTGACCGTGTATGAGCCCGGCACTATTTCCGCAGGATCGGGGGACGACGATCTGTACGGCTCCAGCAGCAACGATAAATTGAGCGGCGGCAGCGGCGAGGATTATCTTTCCGGCGGCAAGGGAAACGACAAACTCGCGGGTGGAGCGGGCAAGGACACCTTCGTGTTCGCCACGAAGCCGCACAGCCGCTGGAACGTGGACACGATCACCGACTTTTCCGTCAAGGACGACACGATCCAGCTCGACAACGCCGTATTCACGAAGCTGACACGGACCGGCACATTAAAGAAGAGCTATTTCAAGGTGGCGTCCGAGACCAAGGACGCGAACGACTACATCATCCACGACAGGAAGAAGGGCGCGCTCTACTACGATCAGGACGGCGCAGGCGCGAAGAGTGCAGTGCTGATCGCCAAGATTGATCCTAACCTCAACCTCACTCACAAGGACTTCTTCGTCATCTAAGCAGAAGGCATGGGCGAAACATCGCTGCTGTCCTCCTCGCCCGATTGGAGTCTCGTTTCCGGACCTCACCCCTCTCTTCACCCCTCCTGTTTAGAGCCGAACGCTCTCCAAAGCAGCTCCCTACCCCCGAAGCGCAATAGCAATTCGCAGGCTTGCAAGAGATAAACGTTAACGATGGGTTAATCCCGTCGAGGGGGGCAAGGAATGGCCAAGTTAGACACTCAAGCTGGGCAGCTCGCGCTAGACGAAACACTATTGGCGGCGAACCAAAGTCACGCTCTCGGCCAGTCGCTGTCTGACCGAGAAGCCCAAATTCTTCTCTTGATTGCAGCAGGCAGGCAAAACGCCGAGATCGCTATTGCCCTTGGAACGGACCACGCTGCGGTAAAACAACATATCAAGTTGATCTTGCGGAAGGCTATGGCCTCTGGTCGCGTAGCCGGCGGACCAAAGACGAATGGTCTTCGCCCCTCAGAGTTGGCATGTGAGATGGCGAGCCCCTTCATCGCCTAGCACGAAGCACAGTCGGCTCTTTGTTAACGCTCTCCGCCTAAAAAGCGGAGTCATGACCTACTCCCGCGACACCACCGCCATCTCCGAACTCACCGGCCAGCCCGTCAGCACGTGGTCCGAGGAATGGCGGATCGAGACCGAGGCTCGCACCCTGCTGAAGATGTCCAAGCAGGAGCGGGACGTATTCTTCAATGGCCGGAAGGACGAGAATGGAAAAACGGTCGATCGCGGAGTGATCGGCATCCGGGGGGTAAAGGCCGCCGAGGAGATCCGCGCGATCATGGAGCGGCTGCAGGCCATCCGCGGCAATCCCAGGTAATCGGTCCCAATCATAGTAATAAAAAGAAATAGGGCCGCGCCCAGTCCTATTTTCGACTGTGTTCGCGACCCTTATGACCGTATTTGCCCCTACGGTTAACCTGAACTAAACCATCGCTCATGCCTGATCAAGGCTAAATAGTTCGCAAATAAACGATCATTTGCGTCAGAATAGCGCGCCTCTTCTCTTGACACGCTTTATTCCCGCCATGTTCTGTCACAATTTAGCCCGATTACTCTACGAATAGAGAGGCTCACGACCCTCTTTTGCCCCTACGGGTCGGACCTTGAAGCGCCCCTCATCGAGCGGGCGCTTCCTTTTTGTGGTCCTGAATCGATTCGCAGCTTCAGGGGCAAGCCGTCACGACGCACCCTGCGGGGCGAAGAAGCAGATGATAGCGTGGGTCGTCGCCTCCTCGCAGAGGTGGAACTTGGTATCCGGCGACGCCTTACCATACTCGCGGCCGACAAGGCGCCCGTCCCAGAGCCGCCAGCCCTCGGCGGTTTCCGTCACCGTCTCGCCCCGGGCTTCGATGAGCTCACGGCAATCGTGCTCGTCGCAGCACCACGCGGGATACCAGTCATGGGCGTGTGCCGCTCCGGCCCATACGCAAACAGCAGCAACGATAGCCGGAACCTTGAACGAGACCATTCAGGGCAAGCCTTTCCCGAGGATGCGCCTCGATTGACGAGCTTGCACATGATCTTGGGGTGGGCCTGCCGGCACGTCCAGTCCTGCCCTAACGTCAGGACTTCTCGCAATGCGGCTTACGCCTGAGCCTTTAGATAGGGCTCGACCTTGCCCTTGAGCTTGATGGTCATAGGGTTGCCGAAGCGGTCCTTGGCATTCCCGGCGTTGACCCGAACCCAGCCTTCGCTGACGCAATACTCGTCCACATTGGTCTTCTCGACCCCGTTGAAGCGGATGCCGATCCCCTTCGCGAGCAGCTCCTCGTTGTAGAACGGGCTGTCCGGGTTCGAAGCCAGGCGGTCAGGAAGGGTGTCGGTCATGCGAGGGTCTCTCCAATGGGGAACGTTCAGGGGCGGCAACCTACCGTCTCGGGAGCCGAAAGCCAATTCCAGCTGAAGCATCGGATGGATCCCAAAAGTGCAAATCCACTTTTGGGTCCGATGCTTGAGCCGACGTGACAAGCCTGCCGCAATGTCCTACTTTCGTTGTACGCCCCAACGGCAGGACGATAATCCGCGCGTAAGCGGAAGCGATCAGGGAGAGACAGACTTGTCGGCAGCGACAGACGGGATCCACACCGATTTTTCCGAAGGCATGAGCTATGGAGACTATCTCCGGCTCGACACCCTCCTCTCCGCCCAGTCCCCCCTGACCTCCGAGCATGACGAACTGCTCTTCATCACCATCCATCAGGTGATGGAGCTGTGGCTGAAGCTCCTGAACCGGGAGCTCGATACGGCGCTCGCCCATATCCGGGCCGACGAGCTCCAGCCGGCCTTCAAGTGCACGGCCCGCATCAACCGGATCCAGGAGCAGCTGATCCAGGCCTGGACCGTGCTCTCCACCATGACACCGTCGGACTACCTCAGCTTCCGGCCGGCGCTGGGCAAATCCTCGGGCTTCCAATCCTGGCAGTACCGGCTCGTCGAGTTCAAGCTCGGAGCCAAGGACGCCGTGAAGATGGCACCGCACCGGCACCGGAGCGATCTCGCCGAGCAGCTCGATGCAGCCTATCGCGCGCCGGGCCTCTATGACGAAGCCCTGCGCCTGCTGGCCTGCCGCGGCTATGCGGTTCCCGCAGAAGTTCTCGAACGGGATGTGACCCAGCCCTATACGGCGCATCCCGGCGTCGAGGCGATCTGGGAGGAGATCTACCGCCATTCGGGCGAGCACTTCGATCTCTACGAGCTCGCCGAGGAGTTGGTCGATCTGGAGGACGCTTTCCAGCAATGGCGCTTCCGGCACATGAAAACCGTCGAGCGCATCATCGGCATGCGCAGCGGCACCGGCGGAAGCAGCGGCGTCGGCTACCTGCGCAAGGCGCTGGAGAAATACTTCTTCCCTGAACTCTGGTCCGTTCGCGGCAAGCTTTGATCACGCGAGATACCGGCATGCTCGATCTTCGTTCCCAGTTCTCCCGCTTCCTCGGCACAGAGCCGGACCGCCTGCATTTCGCAGCCCATAGCCACCACCCCTGGCCGGACGTGACGCGTGAGGCGCAAGTCCAGGCCTGGGACGAGGCCGCCCGCCTCATGGACGATAAGTGGGAGCACATTCTGGGGCCGGTTCTCGACGAGTTCCGCGGCCATGTGGCCGGGCATCTCAACCTGCCGGATGCTTCCACCATCGCGGTGGCGCCGAACACGCATGAACTCCTGAAGCGCATTCTCTCCTGTTTCCCGGCCGACCGCCCGGTGCGCATTCTCACCTCCGACGGCGAGTTCCATTCCTTCACACGCCAGATCGCCCGGTTGGAAGAGGAGCGCCTCGTGGACGTGACGCGCGTTCCGGCGGAGCCTTTTGCCAGTTTCGAAGACCGCTTTCACGCCGCAGCAAAAGCCGGGTACGATCTCGTCTTCGTCAGTCAGGTGTTCTTCAATTCTGGCTTCGCCCTGGATGGCCGCCACCTCGCTGAATGCGACCGTGACGGCGCGATGGTCGTGATCGACGGGTATCACGGCTTCATGGCGCGGCCGACGGATCTCGGCAGCATCGCGGATCGCGTGTTCTACGTGGCCGGCGGCTACAAATATGCCATGGCGGGCGAAGGCGCATGCTTCATGCATTGTCCGCCCGGCTGGGGCGTTCGCCCACGCGACACCGGCTGGTACGCGGCCTTCGGCAACCTCATGAACGCGCAGAGCGGACAGGTGGGCTACAGCCAGGATGGCTGGCGCTTCATGGGCGCCACTTTCGACCCCTCCGGCCTTTACCGCTTCAACGCCGTGATGCGGTGGCTCGCGGACGAGGGCATCACGCCGGCGATCATTCATGCCCATGCCAAGGCGCTGCAGCAGCATTTCCTGCGTCGCGTGGGCAGTTCCGCGCTGTTTTCGAACGCCACGCCCGTGGTGCCGGCGGACGAGGTGCGACGCGGCAACTTTCTCACCTTCCAGACGCCCGCCGCGCAGGCCATCCACAACGACCTGAAGGAACTGCGCGTGGTGACCGACGTGCGCGGCGAGCGCCTGCGCCTGGGGTTCGGCATCTACCAGACGCAAGAAGAGGTGGATGATCTCCTTCAGCGCATCGACGAGGCGGGCGCGCTGGAATCCGCGCCCCTCAACACCTCGTCGGCTGCGTAAGGCTTACAATCCCACCATCTTCATGGCCGGCTCAGGATAGCGCGTGCCGGCAGCCGCGCCCGGCGGAATGATGCGGTCGATCCGCGCCAGATCATCGTCCGTGAGCGTCACGTCGAGCGCGCCCACATTCTCCTCGAGATAGCGGCGGCGCTTGGTGCCGGGGATCGGCACGATGTCGTTGCCCTGCGCCAAGACCCAGGCGAGCGCGAGCTGGGAGGCCGTGCATCCCTTCTCCCCGGCCATCGCCTCGATCTCGCGCACGAGGTCGAGGTTCTTCTGGAAATTCTCGCCCTGGAAGCGCGGCGAATTGCGGCGGAAATCGTCCTCGGCGAGATCGTCCACGCTCTTGATCTGCCCGGTGAGGAAGCCGCGGCCAAGCGGCGAATAGGGCACGAAGCCGATGCCGAGTTCGCGCACGGTGGCCAGGAGCTCGTCTTCCGGATCGCGGCTCCACAGGGAATATTCCGTTTGCAGCGCCGCGATGGGATGAACCGCATGGGCTCGGCGGATGGTCTGGGGGCCTGCCTCCGACAGCCCGAGATAGCGAACCTTGCCCTGGCGCACGAGATCCGCCATGGCCCCGACCGTGTCTTCGATGGGCGTCTCGGGATCGACCCGGTGCTGGTAATAAAGATCGATCACGTCGATCTTCAGCCGCTTCAGGCTCGCCTCGCAGGCCTGGCGCACGTAGTCGGGCTTGCCATTGATACCGAGGCGCTCGCCGTTAGGGCCGCGCACGTTGCCGAACTTGGTGGCAAGCACCACCTTGTCGCGTCGGTCCGCGATGGCGCGGCCGACCAGCTCCTCGTTGCGGCCGACGCCGTACATGTCGGCCGTGTCGAGGAAGGTCACGCCAAGCTCGATGGCGCGATGGATGGTGGCGATGGATTCCGCCTCGTCGCCGTTGCCGTAGAATTCCGACATGCCCATGCAGCCGAGGCCGAGGGCGGACACCTGCAATTGGCCAAGCCGACGCTGCTGCATGAGGATCTCCGGTGTGAAACATGAGGATGCCACCGCGCGCATGGCGGGGGTTGGAGCATCAACTGGACTCGCCCCACCCGGTTTCAAGGGCGGAGATCGTCGGACGGTCGCTTCGGCCGGCATCAGGATGATGCGGAACGGCAGGCGTTCGAGGGGCTTAACCGTCGTCGCAACCGTGCTATCCTCAGACCATGCTTTCGCCATCCGTCACATTCCGTCGTCTCGGCCCAGGGGATGCTCCGGTTCTTCGCCGGGTGAACGCCTTGTTCGGTGAGGCCTTCGGGGACCCGGAGACCTACACGGGCGAGCAGCCTGACGATGCCTATTTGGAAGGGCTGCTCGCGAAGGAGCACGTCTTCGCCATCGTGGCGCTGGCCGGTGAAGACGTCCTGGGTGGGCTCGTGGCTTATGAGCTCGACAAGTTCGAGCGGGCGCGGCGCGAGGTATACATCTATGACCTCGCCGTCGCCGCGGAACATCGGCGGCAGGGCATTGCGACCGCGCTCATCGAGCACCTGCGCGGGATCGCCGCCGGGCGAGACGCCTGGGTGATCTATGTTCAGGCGGATTACGGCGACGATCCGGCCATCGCGCTCTACGAGAAGCTCGGGGTTCGCGAAGAGGTGCTGCACTTCGACATTGCGACGGCACCTGCGTCCCGCTGATCCGAAGACGTCACGCTGCCTGCCCGGCGCACCAGCCCGACGACCAGGCCCACTGGAAATTATAGCCGCCGAGCCAGCCGGTCACGTCCACCACCTCGCCGATGAAGTAGAGGCCCGGCACCGCCTTGGCCTCCATGGTCCGGGAATCGAGCTCGCGGGTATCGACCCCGCCGAGCGTCACTTCCGCCGTGCGGTAGCCCTCCGAACCCGCCGGCTTGAAGCGCCAGCGATTTACCGCCTCCTCGACCGCCCGAAGGCGCTTGTCGGAATAATCCGCCAGGTTGGCAGGCCCCTTCTCGCTCTCGGCGATGAGCTGCGCCAAGCGCTTGGGCAGGAAAGCCGACAGGGCGGTCTGCAGCGCCTGACGTCCGTTCTGCGCCCGCGCCGCGCGCAGTTCCTCGAACAGGCTCACGCCGGGCAGCATGGACAGGGTGATCTCGTCGCCCTCGCGCCAGTAGGAGGAGATCTGCAGAATGGAGGGACCGCTCAAGCCCCGGTGGGTGAAGAGCAGCGCCTCGGCGAACTGCGTCTTGCCGCAGGCTGCCACCGCATCGACGGCGACGCCCGCGAGGGGCGTGAGCCGCTCCAGCAGGGTCGGCTCCAGGGTCAGCGGCACAAGGGCTGGGCGCGTCTCGACGATCTTCAGACCGAATTGCTGCGCGAGATCGTAGCCAAAACCGGTGGCACCCATCTTGGGAATGGACTTGCCGCCGCTCGCTACCACGAGCGAACGGCATTGCACGGCGCCTTGCGAGAGCCTGAGGGAAAACCCCACAGGCGTTTTCTCGACCGATTGCACGGAGGTGGCGAGGCGAAGCTCCACGTTGACCTGCCGCATCTCGTTGAGCAGCAGGTCGACGATCTGCTTCGACGAGCCGTCGCAGAACAACTGTCCAAGCGTCTTCTCGTGATAGGCGATGCCGTAGCGCTCCACGAGAGCGATGAAGTCGCGCTGCGTATAGCGGCGCAGGGCCGAGATGGCGAAGCTCGGATTCTGCGAGATGAAGTTGGCAGGCCCCGCGTTGAGGTTGGTGAAGTTGCAGCGCCCGCCGCCGGAGATGCGGATCTTCTCGCCGGGCTTGGCCGCATGGTCGATGACCAGCACGGAGCGCCCGCGCTTGCCGACTTCGGCCGCGCACATCATCCCGGCGGCGCCTGCGCCGATCACCACAACGTCGAACTGGTCCAAGAAAGATCTTCCTAAGGGAGAATATCGGTGCTCTGCTCAGCAAAGCTTGCGTTCAGAAAGTGAACAGAGCGTTGGTAATGAACCTCTCTGAAAGGCGCAAGTATTCGGCGCCACTCATGATCTCTCGATTGAAGCCAACCCATCACAGGTGTACCATCGACAGGTTACGTGCAGCTGCGCATCCCGAAGCGACGGTGTGTCAGTAAAGCCGCCCTCCTGATACGCGAGCATTCTCGTTCCATAGGAGGCTGTCATGACAATCTCCCCGACCCTTCAACGCTACATGGCCGACAAGGGCATTCAATACGACCTGATCCCGCATGAGCCAGCCATGACGTCGCTGGGCACGGCCCATGCCGGTCACATTCCCCGCGACAGCATGGCAAAGGGCGTCATGCTGAGCGATGGGCAGCACTACATGCTGGCCGTGATGCCGGCATCCCACCACCTGCGCATGTCCGACCTGAAGACGGAATTGGGCCAGGAGCTGCGCCTCGCGTCGGAGGAAGAGATCGTCGAGGTGTTCCGCGATTGCGACCGTGGCGCCATTCCGCCTGTCGGCTCCTGCTACGGACTCAACGTGATCATCGAGAATGATATGGACCGGCAGCACGACATCTATTTCGAGGGCGGGGATCACGCCACGCTGGTGCATATGAAGGCCGATGAGTTCGCGCGCCTCAATCCCCAGGCGCAACACGGGTCGTTCAGCGAACCCATGTACTGATCACGCAGGCTGGGGATTGTCAGGGAACCGATCGAAGTCGCTGTGCCGACCTGCCTCGCACAGATCGGTTCGGCAGGAGAACGGAACTGTGTTAGGGCTCACCTCATTCAAGCTTGAGCCTTGTCCCAGTCCTCCTCTCGCGCGTGATCACCCCGCCTCATGCCGCATCTTGCCGAATACGGCGCCCTTTTCGCCGCTTCCTTCCTCTCGGCCACGATCTTCCCGTTCCAGTCGGAAGCCGTGCTGTTCGCCATGCTTGTGGCCGAGCACTACACCTGGTGGGTGCTCATTCTCATCGCGAGCGTGGGCAACATTCTCGGGTCGATCGTGAACTGGTTCCTGGGCCGCTTCTTCGCCCATTTCGAGGATCGGCGGTGGTTTCCGGTGAAGCGCCACCAGATGGCCAGGGCCGAAGCCTGGTACCACCGCTACGGCCGATGGACCCTGCTGCTCAGCTGGATGCCGATCATCGGCGATCCGCTCACCATCGTGGCCGGTTTGCTGCGGGAGCCCCTGCGGGTCTTCATCCCGCTCGTGGCGCTGGCCAAGACCGCCCGCTACCTCGCCGTCGGGGCCTTGAGCCTGGGGTGGATTTAAGGCCCCTGGAGGCTCGACCAGATCTCCTCCAGGTGGCCTGGCTCGATCACGTCGCCGGATGCGGTGCGGATGACCGCATGCATCCCGGCGGGCGCCTCGTTGGTCATGGCCCAATGAACCGCCTCCCGTAAGGAGCGGAATTCCACGATATCGCTCGGGGCGCCCGGGCTGCCAGCCTGCGGGCCCAAGGGCTCGTATTGCAGATGAGCCGGAGCATCCAGATCGGTTTGCATCACCATGTCGCCGTCCTGCCCTTGTTCGAAGGATCCAGGCGGGACAACGTTTGCGGAGGCTCGGCCGTTTCAGCTTGGCTGCTAGAGCATCGTGCGGACCCAGCGGGCCCGCCCGAACGATGCTCTCATCCAAGAAGGAGGCATCGGATCTGATCCCAAAAGTGCAAGTCCACTTTTGGGTCCGAGGCTTTAGCAATGACCTTGCGGCAAAGCAGGCGCGACCACAAGGAATGGCAAATTTTCTTGCAACTTGCGCAATTTCCGGTGAACAAGAACCCAAATTCCTGGGGGACACCATGCCAGCCTATCGCTCTCGCACCACCACCCATGGCCGCAACATGGCCGGCGCCCGCGGCCTCTGGCGGGCCACGGGCATGAAGGATTCCGATTTCGGCAAGCCGATCATCGCCGTGGTGAACTCCTTCACCCAGTTCGTGCCGGGCCACGTCCACCTCAAGGATCTGGGCCAGCTGGTCGCGCGGGAGATCGAGAAGGCGGGCGGCGTCGCCAAGGAGTTCAACACCATCGCGGTGGATGACGGCATCGCCATGGGCCATGACGGCATGCTCTACTCCCTGCCCTCCCGCGAGCTGATCGCGGACTCGGTCGAGTACATGGTCAATGCCCATTGCGCTGACGCGATGGTGTGCATTTCCAATTGCGACAAGATCACCCCCGGCATGCTGATGGCCGCCATGCGCCTCAATATCCCGGTGGTCTTCGTCTCCGGCGGTCCGATGGAGGCCGGCAAGGTCGTGCTCAATGGCGTGACCAAGAAGCTCGACCTCGTGGACGCCATGGTGGCCGCCGCCGACGAGAACGTCGCGGAAGAGGACATGAAGGTCATCGAGCGCTCCGCCTGCCCCACCTGCGGCTCGTGCTCGGGCATGTTCACGGCCAATTCCATGAACTGCCTCACCGAGGCGCTGGGCCTGTCGCTCCCGGGCAACGGCTCGACGCTCGCCACCCACGCCGACCGCAAGCGCCTGTTCGTGGAAGCCGGCCATCTGATCGTCGACCTCGCCCGCCGCTACTACGAGCAGGACGACGCCAACGTTCTCCCGCGCTCCATCGCGTCGTTCGCGGCCTTCGAGAACGCCATGACGCTGGACATCGCCATGGGCGGGTCGAGCAACACGGTGCTGCACCTGCTGGCCGCCGCCCACGAGGCGGAGGTCGACTTCACCATGGCGGACATCGACCGCCTGTCACGCCGGGTGCCGGTTCTGTGCAAGGTCGCGCCCGCCATCGCCAACGTGCACATGGAAGACGTGCACCGCGCCGGCGGCATCATGGGCATCCTGGGCGAGCTTGATCGCGCCGGGCTGCTCGACACCTCCGTGCCGACCGTCCATGCCGAGACCATGAAGACGGCGCTCGACCGCTGGGACGTGAAGCGTTCGAACAGCCCCTCCGTGCACGAGTTCTTTTCTGCTGCGCCCGGCGGCGTGCCGACGCAGACGGCGTTCAGCCAATCGAGCCGCTACGACAGCGTCGATACGGACCGGGTGGGCGGCGTGATCCGCAATGCGGAGCATGCCTTCTCCAAGGACGGCGGCCTCGCCGTCCTCTCCGGCAACCTGGCGCTCGATGGCTGCATCGTGAAGACCGCGGGCGTGGACGAAAGCATCCTGGTGTTCTCCGGCCCTGCCGTGGTGTTCGAGAGCCAGGACGATGCGGTGAGCGGCATCCTCAACGGCAAGGTGAAGGCCGGCGACGTGGTGGTCATCCGCTATGAGGGACCGCGCGGCGGCCCCGGCATGCAGGAGATGCTCTATCCCACGAGCTACCTGAAATCCAAGGGCCTCGGCAAAGCCTGCGCGCTCATCACCGACGGGCGCTTCTCGGGCGGCACATCGGGCCTCTCCATCGGTCACGCCTCCCCTGAAGCGGCCGAAGGCGGCACCATCGGCCTCGTGCAGGACGGCGACCGGATCGAGATCGATATCCCGAACCGCAGCATCCGCTTGGCCGTGGACGACGCGGAACTGGAGCGCCGCCGCGGCGAGCAGCAGGCCAAGGGATGGCAGCCGGCTCAGCCGCGCAAGCGCAAGGTTTCGGGGGCCCTCAAGGCCTATGCCATGCTCGCCACCAGCGCCGCCAAGGGCGCCGTGCGGCAGATCTGATCGCAGTGACTGCCGGCCTGATGTATGATCAGGCCGTTGGCCACGCGACCAGGAGCATACCCTGCGGGAAGCTTGAGCGTGCGGTTCTGAACCTTGAGCGGGTCTGCGGCGTCCACACCCGCCGCAGCCAAAAGTCTCAGGGCGGCAATCCTGCCTTGACGAAACAGTGTCTCCTGGAGTCCAGTCGGCGGTACCAAATCACCCGCAGGATCCCCGATGACCCGCCTTCTATGGACCGCCAGCCTTCTTCTGCTTACGGGTCCGGTTTTTGCCCAGGATGCATCGGGAAGCAGGCCGCTCCAACTCACGGTTCGCCCGTCCGGGGTCGAGCCGGAGGTCAACGAGGCTGTGGAGCGGCAGCAGAAGCTCCTCAGGCGCTTGGAGCAAAGCAACCACATGGTGCGCTCGATCTGCGTCAATTGCGGCGACGCATGGAAGCACCAGATCTACGCGCCGTTCGACCCTTATGCTGCCTTGGGCCGCGCCGGGCCGTCAGACGACGCCGGTAACTAACTTCCCAGGCTGACCTTTGGCCGCGCTCGGATTCAGTTGAGAACGTTTTCCGGAACCTCTATATCCAGAGAGGTCGAGGACGACCTCGGCTTCCTGACAAACGGTAGGGACGGCCCTGCCTATGACGGAGGTCCTGTCATGGCATGGACTTTGCTTGCGCTTGCCGGTTTGTTCGAGATCGGCTGGGCCATCGGCCTAAAATACACCGATGGCTTCACCCGGCTGGTTCCGTCCGTTTTGACGGGCCTCAGCATGGTGGTCAGCGTCGTGCTCCTCGGCCTTGCCCTCAAGACCCTGCCGGTCGGAACGGGCTACGCGGTCTGGACCGGGATCGGCACCGTGGGAACCGCCCTGCTCGGCATCTATCTGCTGGGCGAACCTGCCACCGCGATGCGCCTAGTCTGCATCGGCCTCATCGTCTCCGGGATCCTCGGCCTCAAGTTAGCTTCAGGCTAGCTTGGATCTGTATGGTAGAGGCGTCATGACCGCTTTCGCTCAGAACAGGCCGAGATCCTCGGCACGAGGCCTCCGGGTCTTCGTGCTCGTGGTCTGTCTCGTGATCCTGGGCCTGGAGGGCTGGCGCTACTGGCATGACCGGGGGCACGAATTCACTCGGATTCAGGCCGAAACCCTGAACCTCGCCAAGTCCCTGACCCAGCATGCGCAGGACACCTTCGAGCTCGCGGACGCGCTCCTGGTGGATGTGGTCGACCGGGTCGAGACGGGCGGCACCCTGCCCGATGCCATCACGCGTCTGGATGTCTTTCTGGTCGAGCGGGTTCAGCCGCTGCAGCGAATCAAGGCCCTGACCATCTTTGATCAGGACGGCACTCTTCTGAGCAGTTCGCTGCCTGGGCATCGCGGCCGGGTGAATATCGGCGCCCTTGCGCTGTTTCAGCACCACAAAAACACAACCAGCGGCGACTGGTTCGTGGGGCCTTTGATCCGCGATCCGCTCGGCGGTGATTGGATCCTGACCATCTCGCGACGCTTCAACAAGCCCGACGGGAGCTTCGGCGGTGTCATCCAGGCGAGCATCCCGCCGCGCTACTTCGGGAATTTCTTCGGTCGCTTCGATGTCGGCTCGCAGGGTACGATCACCCTCCTTCACCAGAACGGGACCATCCTGTCGCGCTATCCCTATATCGAGCGCGCGATCGGATCCAACGTCCTGAACGACCCGCAATTCAGGAATGCGAAAGGCTCCGGCAACTACGACTACACCTCCCCGGTCGATGGGCTTGTCCGCATCGGCGGCTATCAGCGCAACCATATCTTTCCCGTCGGGGTGATTGCGTCGGTCGGCAGGGACGAGGCGCTCGCGCGATGGAACGAGGAATTCGTATTCCGCAGCAGCATCATCGGCCTGCTCGTCCTCACGATCGGCTCCCTAGGGTGGATTCTCGCGGGAGCCCTTCGACGCCGGGAATATGCAGAGGCGGAACTCGCCGTTCTGGCCACCACCGACGGCCTGACGGGCCTGGCCAATCGCCGAAGCTTCGACAGGGAGCTCGAAGTGGAATGGCTTCGGGCTGCGCGCCAGAAAACGCCTGTGTCCCTGCTCCTGATCGATGTGGATCAGTTCAAGGCCTATAACGACATCTATGGGCACCAGGCCGGGGACGAATGCCTGCGGATCATCGCCAAGACCATTTCCGAAGCAGCCCGCCGGCCCGGCGATCTGGCAGCACGATACGGCGGCGAAGAACTCGCCATTCTCCTGCCGGGAGCGGATGAGGCCGATGCTGCAAATATCGCGGAGGATCTGCGCGCGAAGGTCGAGGCCCTTCGCGTGCGGCATGAGGCTAATCCTCCGAGCTGCATCCTCACGATCAGCATCGGCAGCGCCAGCCGCATTCCGAGCCTCGACCGCTCCCGCATCGGCCCGGACCATCTGATCACCCTGGCGGACGCGGCCCTCTATCGCGCCAAGCAGAGCGGGCGCAACTGCGTGGCCAGCGCGAAAGCCGCCTGATCGGGATCTGCACGCCTACTAGCGTGCAAGTCACGACACGGTCTCTTAGATGACGAAGAAGTCTTTATGGTCCAGCGCTGCCTTGAGCTTGGCGAACAGGACTGCCTTGCCTTTGCCGGAGCCGTCCGCATCGTAGAAGAGATGCCCATTCGTCTTGTCGTAGACGATGTAGTCGTTCTTGTCCTTGGCCTTGGACCCCGCGGTGAAGAAATCCTTCTTCAGAACGCCTGTCTTCGAAAGCTTCTTGAAGATCCTGTTTTCGAGCTGAATTGCATCGTCCTTCGGCTTGAAATCCGTGATCGTATCGACGTTCCCGGTCTTGCTGAGATTGTCCTTGAAGACGAACGTATCCCTGCCCTTGCCGCCGGTCAGCCGGTCGTTGCCGTAGCCGCCATCGAGCTTGTCCCTGCCGGAGCCGCCGATGAAAACCTCATTCGCAGCAGTGCCTGTGACGGTCTCCTGCGCGACATCGTCAACATCGATGACAAAGGACTTCTCGTAAGAGAGGCCGCCCTGATCGGTCACCTTGACGCGGACACTGTGAGACTTGGCCTGCTCATGATCGAGCAGAGTGCCGGTGTTGACCCTGAGCTGGCTGCCGTCGATCTTGAAGCGCCCGCCGGCATCGTCCACCAGGGTAAAGGTGAATGTACTGCCTACGGCATCCGTGGCCGAGAGATCGCCGATCCAGGCGTTGTCTGGAGACACTTCCCGAACATTTTTGCCAGTGAGGCCGATGTCGGAGGGAGGCGTGTTGGATGAGAGATCGAGCGACACCTCGGCTTTCGTCTCGCGGCCACCGATATCCTTCAAGAGGAAAGTGACTTTGCGCAGTTTGTCAGCGCTGCCATCCGTCTTGGTATAGGTCAGTGCGCGAATGAGCTTCTGGACTCGGGCATCCGTAGCGTCCTGATCGAAAGAGAAGCTCAGGCTATCTGGCTCGTCAAACAGCGAGCCTATCATGATATCGTCAACATACACTGCTCGGCCGAGGAGCCTCACACCGTTACCTTCTTGGACCCCAAGCAGCTCAGTCGGATCAGCAGCCCCACTTATTTGGACGAGCAGAGACTCGAGGATGCCGCTATCTACTGTCAGGGCTGCATCCTGCCCCCGGTCGAGAAAGGCCTTAGTGCCGATGGGCGCATTGATCATTGCTCCGTCGAAGGCGGCGATCTGAGGGGGCCTGTGGGTGGTTGAGACCTCGCGGCCGCTCGCATCCTTCGCGATGATCGTGTCGACACCGCGACGGTGAAGGAGTAGCCGCTCCGCAACGGTCAAGGTCCCGTTCGTGAGGATCAAGCGATCGTTGGCGGTAGTGTATCCGGTCACGATCTTGGCGGTCTCAGCATTGCCGACGGTGATCTGCGCTGCGTGGTCGGCCAGCACGATAGATCGGAAGCCGCTGATCACGGTGCTCGACAGATCGATGACTGTCCCTGTTATTGTCAGTTTGTCCTCTGTTCCTCCCCCGCTATCGATGCTCCGAACGTCACTCAGTTGGGCGCCTTTGATGATGATAATGTCGTTGGCCAATGATCCCTGGATGGTCTCGATACCGCTGATATTGGCCATCCGGTAAAGATCGAATGTTCCACCATTTATCAATTGGAAGATGTCATCGCCCGCTCCGCCATCGAGTTGATCCCCGTCCCAGATGAGGTGACTTGTTGCAGAGAATGTATCGCTCTCTTCAGTGCCAACAAGTCTGTCGGCGGTGTCGACGCGTGCTCCTCCCCATGAGCCGCTCCCATCCTGAAGATCGATGTAAATCGCACCCGTGCGGCTGAACCCGCCCGCTGACTGCGGAGCCGTGTAGGTGAGCGCGCGAATGAGTTCCTGCACGCGCGTCGATGTTGCCTCATGATTGAACGCAATGACGAGATGAAGGGGGTCGAAGTCTCCTTCGATTGCGCCGATCTCAACACCCTCGACGGAGATGACACCATTATTCAGGCTCACCTTTCCTTCCGTATCGATGCCTATGGCGCCATCGGTCAAGTCCAACAGCACCTCGAGCCTTGTGAGATCGTTGTCGCTGTCATTGACAATCGCATCTCCGTTTTGGTCGATGCGGTAGGTGTCGCCGGGGGATCTGTACGTCAAATCCCCGTCTAAGTGATTGATCGTTGGAGCGGGCATTGGATCCTCCCGGCGAATTGCGACCGAAGGAGCCAGCTAATCAATCATTCACAATCTCTCTGATTGCCGATAGGTAAGATGTAGCCCCTTGCTGGCTTTATAACATATCAATTTGGGCACTACAAAAAGCTTCCCCGCAGACGACTCAGCGCATTGCGGAAGGGAGAACTGGTATTCACCAAGAGGAGACTTGTGACGAGGCATCGTTTGTCACCACTCTACGGCGCCTCGTCATCGGTTAATGTCAGAAAACGTATTCCTTGAACACCGGCTCTACCGAACCACTCCAGGCGCCGTGATAGCGCTCCAGCAGCCGCTCGGCCTGCGTGCGGCCTGACGTGACGATCTCTTCCGCATAGGCGAGATGACGGGTCTCGTCCTGGCCGGCTTCATCGAGACAGGCGCGGCGCTGCAGACCGGCGCGGGACAGCGACAGCGCGTCTTTGGCGACGTCCTGGGCGGAACGGCCAGCAATGGTGGCCTTGAGCGCCGTCTTCGGCACGTCGGCGCGCAGCTGCTCACGCTGTTCGGCGCTCCAGCTTTTCACGAGCTCCCAGGCCCCGTCGAGGGCCGCCTCGTCGTAGAGTAGACCGGTCCAGAAGGCGGACAGCGCAACGATGTGATCGAGATTGCCCACATCCGCGCCGCGCATTTCGAGATAGCGCTTGAGGCGCACTTCCGGGAACAGGGTCGAGACGTGGTTGGCCCAGTCCGAGTGCGTGGCGCGCTCGCCGGGCAACTGCGCGAGCTTGCCGGCCAGCAGATCGTGGAAGGATGCTCCCGCCACGTCGTGATAGGTCGAGTCACGCTTGACGAAATACATCGGCACGTCGAGCGCCCAATCCACATAGCGCTCGTAGCCGAAGCCCTCCTCGAAGGCGAAGGCCATCATGCCCGTGCGGTTCTTGTCGGTGTCGAGCCAGATGTTGGAGCGCATGGACAGGTAGCCGTTGGGCTTGCCGTCCGTGAAGGGCGAGTTGGCGAAGATCGCGCTGGCGATCGGCTGCAGCGCCAGGGAGACGCGCAGCTTCTTCACCATGTCGGCCTCAGACGCGTAGTCCATGTTCACCTGCACGGTGGACGTGCGGTACATCATGTCGAGGCCGAGCGAACCCACCTTCGGCATGTAGTCGGTCATGATGCGGTAGCGGGCTTTGGGCATCACGGGCGTCTCGGCTCGTGTCCAAAGCGGGCTCATGCCGAGCGTCAGAAAGCCGATGCCGAGCTTGTCGCCGACAGCCTTCACGTCGTCGAGATGCTGGGCCGTCTCGCGGGCCGTGTCATGGAGGGTGGCCAGCGGCGCGCCGGACAGCTCGAACTGTCCGCCGGGCTCCAGGGAGATCGCTCCCCCACCCACCTCGTCGGCGAGGCCAATGGGGCGGCCGTTCTCCATGATCGGCGCCCAGCCGGTGCGCTCCTGCATGCCCTCCAGCAGCGCACGAATACCCTTAGCCCCGTCATAGGGAACGGGCGAGAGATCGGCTCTGTAGAAGGGTACCTTTTCGTGTTCGGTGCCGAGCCGCCACGAATCGCGCGGCTTCTCGCCGGAGGCGATCCATTCCACGAGTTCCGACCGCGCACCGATGGGGGTCGTATCGGATACGTCCCGCGCCATGCATCACCTCATCAATAAGCGCGTTCAAGGCGCGCCGACTTAAGCGTCGGGACTCCATAAGGGGCTTAACGCCAAGGTGCAATGCGTGACCCATGCACAAAACGATGAGGGCTCGGGCATCGGCCCCAAAAAGTGACTTGCACTTTTGGGAGCGGTCCGATGCCCAATCCATAGCTGGAGCATCGTGCGGAACCGAGCCGCACGATGCACCCTCATCAATGCCGGAACGCAGGCTCGCCTATCGTTTCCGCGCTCAGCCAGTCGACCACGCCGGCGAGCGCATCCCGGTTGGACAGGCCACGGCCGACCGCCTCGGTATAAAGCGTCAGCTGCTGATCGGCACTGGTGCCGCGGGCGACGATCCAGCGGGCGAGATCGAGCTCACGCTGGCAGCCGAGTTCCTTGGCGTCCTCGACCACGAGGTCCAGGGTTTCCTCGAGAAGTTCGCGGACCGGCTTGGCCGTGCGGGTCTTCTCGTCGACGAAGCTGCCATGGATGCCGTAGCGCTGGGCCCGCCAGCCGTTCTCGTCATTGATGGCGCGCGAGGCGCCGGTCTGGCCGGCATTGAGATTCGTATCGAGGGTGAGATGGCGCACGAGGCAGCGGTAGAGCGCCGCAATCGCGATGGTGTCGTCCACCCGCGTGCAGCTGTCGGCCACCCGCAGCTCCAGGGTCGGATGCTTCAGCGAGGGCCGGATCACCCACCAGACATAGCTGGAATTCTCGATAGCGCGGGCGGCCACCAGGGTGTCGATGTAGCGCTGGTAATCCTGCGCGCTCTCGAACAGATCCGGCAGGCCCGTGCGCGGCAGCTCGCGGTAGGCCGCCAGCCGATAGCCGAGAAGGCCCGTCCGCTGCGCCTGCCAGAAGGGCGATGAGGTGGAGAGCGCGAGCAACAGCGGCAGGTACGGCTGGATCCGGTTCATGATGTCCACGCGCATGCCGAGATCCGGCACCTCCACATGAACATGCATGCCGCACAACACGTTGCGGCTCCCGAGCATCTGCAGGTCGTGCATCACCTTGCCGTAGCGGGGCTGCGCTGTCGGGCGCACCCGCGACCACACGGCGAGCGGGTGGGTGCCGGAGGCCATGATGGACAGGTTGAAGTCGCGGGCCACGGCCCCGACCGAGGTTCTCAGGTCGACCAGCTGGGCGCGGGCATCGGCCAGCTCCAGGGAGGGTTTGGTGGCGATCTCGATCTGCGGCTCCAGCATCTCGGGCTGGATATCGCCCGAAACCCGGTCCCGGCAGGCGGCGAAGAACTCTCCCATCTTGCCCTTGGCGATATCCCGTCTGGGGGCATCGTTGACGAAGTACTCTTCCTCGATGCCGAACTTGAAATCCCAGCTCATTTCCTCGTGTCCTCTTTATATTATGCAGAAATGATCTCTTGCGTGTCCGAACCGGCCTGCGGCAATCGCCCAAACTCCGGTTCAATGGGGCCGGAATGGGGCGAGGCGGCGTAAAACTGCTAAGCTTTTGAGGCTAGGGGCAGATCGGCTTGAGCCGTCGTCGGACGATGAGATCAGTTCCAATCGCCGAGCACGGACTGAACGATTGCCAGTGCGGCCACAGCGGCTGTGTCGGCACGCAGGATTCGCGGTCCCAACGATACGCAAACACATCTTTCGCGGGCAGCGACAAGCGCTCTCTCCTGATCGGTGAACCCTCCTTCGGGTCCCACGATAACAACCAGACCATCTTGATTGTTCCCAAGCTTGGCCAGGGCCTGAACGGGGTTCGAAACAGGCGCATCCTCGTCGCAGAAAATCACCAGGCGCTCTTTCTCCAAGCCTTTGAGAAACCGCTCCAAATTCTCTTCCTCGCGCACCTCGGGAATCGCCAGGATGCCGCATTGCTCGGCGGCCTCGATGGCATTGCTGCGCATCCGGTCAAGGTTGACCCGGGAGCTCTGCGTCCGCTGCGTCAGGACGGGCTGGAGAATGCCCGCTCCCATTTCCACAGCCTTCTGGACCATGTAGTCGAGACGGGCATGCTTTAGGGGCGCGAAGGCATAGATGATGTCGGGCGCCGGGCTCTGCTCATGGGTCCGCTCCACGCAGACCAGGTCGGCGGCCTTGCGGCCTTCCACCGAGACCTCGGCGCGCCACTCCCCATCCCGACCGTTGAAGATCAGGACGGAACCTCCGTCTTTGAGCCGCAGGACGTTCAGCAGGTAGTTGGCCTGCCCCCGGTCGAGTTCGATCCGGGCGCCGGCCTGGAGGGGGGCGTCGACGAAGAGGCGGGGAGCGTTGAAATCGTATTCAGCCATGACAACCTTGCGCCGAGGAGCCCTTGCTGTATCAATTTCCCTCGCCCCTAGGGAGAGGGGTGACCGCTTTGGTCACGGGAAATTCAGGTGCGGGATGGCACAGCTTGAGGCCGAGGCGACCATTCGCCTCTTGGCCTGGTGGCCCTTCACCTGATAACAGAGCGCAGGCCCGCGAGACGTCGCAGGCCGTTTCGAGGGAATTTTGGGCATGACGCATTTCCGTTCGCATCTTCTGGCTGCGTTTGCCGTTGCCGGCTTCTTCATGAGCGCCCCCGCCTCCGCACAGTCGAGCGCCTGCCAGGACGGGCAGAAGATCCTGCAGGAGCGCCAGGGCCTCATTCAGCAGGTCAACAAGCTGACCGAAGGCGGCAAGAAGAAGCAAATCGACCCGCGTGCCGCCTGCTCGGTCTTCACCAAGCTCGTGGCGAACGGCAGTGCCGGCGAGAAGTGGATGACCGAGAACAAGGACTGGTGCCAGATCCCCGACCAGGTGGTCGAGGGCTTCACCAGGGACCACAAGCAGACCCAGACCATCAAGGGCAATGCCTGCCAGGCCGCAGCCAAGATGGCCGAGATGGAAAAGCGCGCCAAGCAGCAGGCTCAGCAAGCCCAGCAGGGCGGCATGGCCGGCAAGATGGGCGGTGGCCTGACCGGCACCCTGTCGATCCCGAAGGGCGCCCTCTAATCTGACCCCTCAGCCGTGATGGAGCGCCCTGCCGCGCCTTCCCTGCCCGATGCCGTCAGGGGCCATTGGGCCGAGCGGTGGGCGCCGTCTTCGCTAAAGCCATACCTGCGCCTCGCCCGGATCGAGCGCCCCATCGGCTGGTGGCTGCTGCTTCTGCCCTGCTGGTGGTCGGCGGCGCTGGCAGCTCTCAACGCCGGCCAGTCATGGCCCAACCCGCTCCACTGTCTGCTCTTCCTGATCGGCGCCGTGGCCATGCGTGGCGCTGGCTGCACCTATAACGATATCGTCGACCGGGATCTCGACACCAAGGTCGAACGAACCCGCCAGCGCCCCCTCCCCTCGGGACAGATCACCCTCAAGGGCGCCCTGGCGTTTCTCGCCCTCCAGGGCCTCGTCGGCCTCCTCGTCCTGCTTCAATTCAACGTCTTCGCCATTGCCACGGGCTTCGCCTCGCTCGGCATCGTCGCCCTCTACCCCTTCATGAAGCGCTTCTTCTGGATGCCGCAGATCGTGCTCGGCCTTGCCTTTGCCTGGGGCGCCCTGATGGGCTGGGCGGCTGCCTTCGGCTCCTTGGGCTGGGCTCCCATTCTCCTGTATCTCGGCAGCATCAGTTGGGTGGTGGGCTACGACACCATCTATGCCCTGCAGGATATCGAGGATGACGAGGTGGTCGGGATCAAGTCCTCCGCCCGCTTCTTCGGCGAACAGGTGAAGCAGGGCGTCGGAATCTGCTATGCCCTGACCGTGATCTTCCTCGCCGCTGCGTTCGTGCAGGCCGGAGCGGGGTTCGTCTCGTTCGCGGGCTTAGGCCTCTTCGCCCTTCACCTGGGCTGGCAGGTCGCGCGCATCGACCGGAACGATGGAGCTGGCGCGCTGCGGCTCTTCCGGTCGAACCGGGATGCGGGCCTGATCCTGTTCGCCGCCATGACCCTGGATGCCCTGATCTAGAGCTCTCAAGGCCGTTCTAGGACATTGCCCCCATCGCTCCGGAAAGGTCGCGGAATGGTCCGGTGAGATATGGTATCTCCTGCCAGGACTTCCCATCTCAGGTTCGATGCTGCTCCCCTCACCCCATTCCCTGTCGTCCCTCGCACCGGCCGTGCGCGATGCCGCCCGCCGCGCGGGAGACCTGGCTGTCCCCTACTTCCGCGCCGGCGCGCAGAGTACTGCCAAGTTGTGGTACAAGGCCGGGTCCTCCCCGGTGACCGAGGCGGACATCGCCCTCGATACCTACCTGAAGGGCCAACTCTCCGAATTGCTCCCTGAGGCCGGCTGGCTGTCCGAGGAGACGGTCGACGATCCGGCCCGGCTCGGGCGAAGCTATGTGTGGATCGTCGATCCCATCGACGGCACCCGGGCCTTCGCCTCGGGCCATCCGGACTGGGCCATCTCCATTGCCCTGGTGCGGGACGGAAAGCCCGTTCTCGGGATCCTGCATGCCCCGATCCACGACCGTCTCTATGAAGCGCGGCTGGGTGAAGGGGCCTGGAGCAACGGCGTGAAGCTGCGGCTGCCGGAGGCGGAATCCTTTTCGAGCCCTGTACGGGTGGCCGGTCCCAAGCCCCTCGTCGACCGGCTTGAGCGACGGATCAACCCCATCGAGCGCCTGCCCAAGGTTCCGTCCCTGGCCCTCAGGCTCGCCCGCGTGGCAGACGGCTCCATCGATGTAGGCCTCGTCTCAGCCCATGCCCAGGACTGGGATATCGCCGCCGCCGACCTTATCCTGCAGGAGGCGGGAGGCCGGCTGACCGATCTTGGCGGTTCAGCTCCGGTCTATAACAAGCCTGTCCCCTCCCACGATGAGATGATTGCCGTTGCGTCACGGTTGCATCCTCGTGCTATTGGAGCCATGAGAGCCTGAAACATCATCGGCTCCTTGAAGCCTCAATCGTTACAACCCTCGTCAGAAGAGCCCTATCACCATGACCGACACGCCTGGCAAGCAGCTCCTGCATCTGGTTTTCGGCGGCGAGCTTACCAGCCTCGAATCCACCGAGTTCAAAGACCTGTCCAAGCTCGAAATCGTCGGGGTCTTCCCGAACTACGCCTCGGCCCATGCCGCCTGGAAAGCCAAGGCGCAGGCGACTGTGGACAATGCGCAGATGCGTTACTTCATCGTCCACCTGCACCGCCTGCTGGATCCGCAGCAGGGCTGACCCGAGCACGATGGGTCTCGTCAAGCGCATCACCCGCTCCCGTGCGGTGCAGGAAGCCATGGGCTTTCTCGTCGCGGGCTATCTCAAGCTCGTGCAGCGCACGAACCGGTTCGTCATGGAGCCGGCGGATGCCTATGACCGGATCGACATGCCCGTGATCGCCGCCATGTGGCACGGGCAGCATTTTATGATCCATTTCGCCAGACGGCCGCAGGACCGGGCGGCGAGCCTTGTCTCCCGCTCGGGCGACGGCGAGTTCAACGCCATCGCCCTGCGTCACCTTGGAGTCCGGGCCATCCGCGGCTCGGGCGCTCGCGGCCGCGATATCCGCAAGAAGGGTGGTGCCCAGGCCCTGCGGGCCATGCTGCGTGCCTTGAGTGAAGGCGAGATGGTGGTGATGACGGCCGACATCCCAAAGATTTCCCGCGTATGCGGCTTGGGGATCGTCACCCTGTCGCAGCTGTCCGGGCGGCCGATCGTGCCCGTCGCCGTGGTCACGAGCCGCCGCATCGACTTCAACAGCTGGGACCGGGCCAGCATCGGCCTGCCCTTCGGCCGGGGCGCCATCGTGCTGGGCGAGCCCGTCTCGGTGCCGAGAGATGCGGACGAACCTGCTCTTGAGCGCCTGAGACAGAGCGTCGAGCGGGAGTTGGACCGGGTGCACGAGCGCGCCTATGCGCTGGTCGGCTCCAGGGATCCGGGGGCTAAGGCCACCCCCATGCTTGCGGGAGGCTCCCGGGCATGAGGCTGCCGTTCACCTTCAGAACCTACCGCACCGTCGTATCCATCCTGGAGCCCGCCGTGCTCGGCCTCCTCTACTGGCGCCAGCGCAAGGGCCGCGAGGACAAGACACGGCTCGGCGAGCGTCAGGGACATCCCAGCAGGCAGCGGCCCAAGGGCCATCTGATCTGGGTCCACGGAGCCAGTATCGGTGAGACCCTGTCACTCCTGCCGGTCGTGGAGCGCATGACGCAGCGCGGTCTCGCGGTTCTGGTGACCTCCGGGACCAAGACCTCGGCCGCCCTGATCGCCCGCAGGCTGCCGCCGGGCGCCGTGCATCAGTTTGTACCGCTGGACGTGCCACGTTATATAAGGCGCTTCCTGGATCACTGGCAGCCGGACTTGGCCCTCATCGCTGAATCGGAAATCTGGCCCAACACGATCATGGCGCTCTCGGAGCGGGACATTCCGCTCGTCATGGTCAATGGCCGCATGTCGGACCGGTCGTACCAACGCTGGCAGAAGATGCCCGGCATCATCCGCCGCCTGCTGGAACGCTTCGCCCTCTGCCTGACCCAGACCGCCGAGGATGCAGAGCGACTGGCGCGGCTCGGTGCTCCGCGCGTGGTCGTGACCGGCAACATCAAGTTCGACGCAGCCCCGCCGCCCGCAGATCCGCGCGTGGTGGCGCAGCTCTCAGGGCTAATCGCGGGGCGGCCGGTGTGGCTTGCCGCCAGCACCCACCAAGGTGAGGAAAGCGCCATCATTGCGGTTCATCGCGCCCTGGCGAAACGTCACCCGCATCTCCTGACCATCATTGCTCCGCGCCATCCTCACCGGGGTCACGAGGTCGCCGCCCTTGCGGGTCAGGCCGGTCTGCGGGCGGGGCGCCGCTCGCAAGGCATCCATCCCGACCGGGCGACGGACGTCTACGTGATCGACACGGTGGGCGAGATGGGGCTGTTCTACCGGCTCTCCCCGGTCGTGCTCATGGGCGGAACCCTTGTGCCGGTCGGCGGCCACAACCCGATCGAACCGGCTAAGCTGGGAGCCGCCATTCTGCACGGGCCCCATGTTCACGCGGCCGTCGAGATCTACGATGCTCTCGACCGCTCCCGCGGAGCCTTGATGGTGAAGGACAGCAGCAGCCTGGCGCGAGCGGTGAGCGAGATGCTCGGCAACGCCGCCCTGACCCGGGACATGGCCCGGGCCGCCGGAGACGCCGTGCAGGCGCTGGGCGGCGCCGTGGACCGCACCATGCAATCCGTCGAGCCCTTCATCGTGCAGGCCAAGCTCGGAGCCCGCCGCTGATGCGCGCTCCGCGCTTCTGGTGGCACCCCTCTCCTTCGCTGCGGGCGAACCTGCTGCGCCCGGTCGGCCTGATCTATGGTTCCGTTACGGCAAGTCGGATGAGGCGGCGTGGCGAGCAGGCGGAACTGCCCGTCATCTGCATCGGCAACTTCACGGCAGGCGGAGCCGGCAAGACGCCGACCGCCATCGCGATTGCCACGATCCTGGATATGGCAGGCGAGAGCCCGGCCTTTCTGTCCCGGGGCTATGGCGGCCGTCTCGCAGGTCCCGTGAGGGTTCAGCCGCAGCACGGGGCAACTGACATCGGCGACGAGCCCGTTCTTCTGTCCCGCACCGCCCGGACCATCGTGTCCCGCTCCCGCCCTGCCGGAGCGCGGCTCGCCTACGAGATCGGTGCCACGGTCGTCATCATGGACGATGGGCTTCAGAACCCATCGCTCGTCAAGGATTGCGCCATCGCGGTGGTCGACGGCGCCACGGGGATCGGCAACGGCCTGCCCCTGCCGGCAGGACCCCTGCGGGCATCCATGGGGGCTCAATGGCCTCTGGTCGACGCCGTTCTGGTGATCGGGGACGGTGAGCCGGGACGACAGGTCGCCCTGGAGGCGGACGAGCACGGCAAGCGCGTTTTCACCGCATCGCTGGAACCGGCGCCGGAAGCGGCCGAAGCTCTCAAGGGTCGGAGAATCATGGCCTTTGCCGGCATCGGACGGCCAGAGAAATTCTTCGACACCCTCCACGCCTGCGGCGCACTCGTGGACGCAACCCATACCTTTCCCGACCACCATCCCTTCAAGCCGGAGGAAGTGGCAGCCTTGCGACAGGAGGCCGAAAGCCTAGGACTCCTGCCTGTCACGACCGAAAAGGATCTCGTGCGGATTGCCAATGCGTCGGAGGCTTGGCCGGAACTGACGGCGTTGCCGGTGCGGCTCCGGATCGAGAACGAGACGGGCCTGCGCAACCTGCTCATGCGGCGCATCAACGAACGGCGCCTGCGCATCGTCTGAGGCGCTTGCCTGTTACTTGGGCGCAGCTTTCCCGGTGAGGCGCATCATCACCGCCTCGGGGGAGGCATAGGCCTCCTGACGCTCGACGCTCCAGTACTTCAGCTCGTCGAGAGGGATCTCGGCCCCCGTCACCGCACAGCGCACATAGGCCCCGGGCTTCACCACCCGGAGATTGCTGTCGAGATATTGCACGACGGCTTCGCCGCCGCTGCGTTCGAACTTGTTCAACATGAAAGACATCGACGGAATGCGTTGCGCTCAATCCCTCACATAAGGGCTGCGTCGGCGGATTGCCAATCTTAACTCAGAACAGAGCGCCCTGCTCCTCCGCTACGACGAGCCTCGGCTTCGCGGGTCTAGGCCGCGAGCCGATGCGCCCGCCGGTGGCATCGGCCTTGCCGTCGGCGAATTCGAGCACCAGCGCCTGGCCGTCCTGCACGGCCTCGGCGGAGTTCATGGGCCGCCCCTCCGCATCGCGTACGAGGGCGAAGCCGCGCTTGAGCACGGACTTGTAGCTCAGGCTGTCGAAGAGCTTGGAAACCGCATCCAGGCGGTCGGCCTTGCGGGCGAGTTGGCCTTTCAGCGCCGGAGTAAGGCGCTCGGCAATACGCTGGGCAGTCTCGGAAGCCTGTGCGAGCCGCGTCCGCTCGGCGCGCAGCAGGGTCTCGCGGGAGACCACGAGGCGCCGGCCGATCTGCTTGAGGCTCTCCTCGCGCAGCAGGATGGAGCGGCAGACCGCGTTGTGGGGGCGCGGCCCCACCGCATCGAGGCGAGCACGCATGCGGGCCACGTTCGCCACCGGCGACACATGGGCGAGTTGGCGCGCCAGCTTGAGCAGGCGCTCCTCGTGGCCGCGAGCATTGCGGGAGAGCGCCGGATAGAGCTTGGTGGCGGCCAGATCGAGCCGCTGGCGCTTGGGCGAGAACAGCGCCTCGGCGCTGGGCATGGCCCGGCTCGTGGCGCGCAGGTCCGAGCGACGGCGCTCGACGAGCCGCAGCGCCGCCTCCACATGGCGGCGGGACAGGTCGTTGACGGCCGCCATAAGCTCGACGCGCACCGGCACCACCATTTCGGCAGCACCGGTGGGCGTCGGTGCGCGAACGTCGGCGGCATGGTCGATCAGGGTCGTGTCGGTCTCGTGCCCGACCGCCGAGACGAGCGGGATGGCGCTCTCGGCGGCAGCGCGCACCACGATCTCTTCGTTGAAGCCCCACAGGTCCTCAATGGAGCCGCCGCCGCGGGCGACGATGAGCACATCAGGGCGCGGGATCAGCCCGCCCGGTTCGAGCGCGTTGAAGCCGCGGATGGCGGCGGCAACCTCCGCCGCACTGGTCTCGCCCTGCACGCGCACAGGCCACACCAGCACCCGGCGCGGGAAGCGGTCCTCGAGCCGATGGAGGATATCGCGGATCACCGCGCCGGTCGGCGAGGTGACGACGCCCACCACCTGGGGCAGGAACGGCAGGCGCCGCTTGCGCTCGGGAGCGAACAGGCCCTCCGCATTGAGCTTCCGGCGCCGCTCTTCCAGCAGCGCCATGAGGGCACCGATGCCGGCGGGCTCCAGGCTCTCGACGACGATCTGGTACTTGGACGAGCCCGGGAAGGTGGTGATGCGCCCGGTGGCGATGACCTCCATCCCCTCCTCGGGCCGGATCCTGAGCTTGGAGAAGGCGCCCTTCCAGATCACCGCATCGATGCGGGCATTCTGGTCCTTGATGCAGAAATAGGCATGGCCCGAGGAATGCGGCCCACGATAACCCGATACTTCGCCCCGCAGGCGCACATGGCCGAACGCATCCTCCAGGGTGCGCTTAAGGGCGCCCGCGAGGTCGGAGACCGACCATTCCTGGGCATTCGATGGGGCTTTCTCTGCGAACATGACGTGAACCTACCCCGTGGCCCAGGGGCCTGCCAAGGGCGCAGGCGCAACAGGCGGCGATGACGACAACCTATCCCCTGTGCATTTCGCCGCGCCCTTCGAAACAGCCTTAGGCGACGCAGTTTCCGGGTAGGCGAAAAGACCGGGAGCCGCTAAGAGCGCAGGCATCAGCGGGAGGCTCTGGCATGAACATTCTTCTCATCGGTTCCGGCGGGCGGGAGCATGCTCTGGCCCGTAGCCTCGCGGCGAGTGCGCTCTGCGACAAGCTCCTGATTGCCCCTGGCAATCCCGGCACGGCGCAGCACGGCACCAATGTGGTCCTGGATGTCACCGATCATCACGCGGTGATCGATTTCTGCCGGGTGATGAAGGTCGAATTCGTGGTGGTCGGGCCCGAGGCGCCTCTCGTGGCCGGTCTCGTGGACGACCTGCAGGCTGCCGGCATCAAGGCTTTCGGGCCGAGCAAGGCCGCGGCCCAACTCGAAGGCTCGAAGGCCTTCACCAAGGACCTCTGCGCCGAATTCGGCATTCCTACCGCCGCCTATCGCCGCTTCACCGATGCGGAGACGGCGAAAACTTATGTGCGCAGTTACGGCGTGCCGATCGTCGTGAAGGCGGATGGCCTGGCCGCCGGCAAGGGCGTGGTTGTCGCCACCTCGTTCGAGGAGGCGGAAGGCGCCATCGACATGATGATCGGCGGCGGACTCGGCGCTGCCGGGGCCGAGGTGGTGATCGAGGCCTTTCTCGAAGGCGAGGAGGCGAGCTTCTTCGCTCTCTGCGACGGCACGCGCGCCATCCCGTTCGGCACGGCCCAGGATCACAAGCGCGTGTTCGACGGCGACAAGGGCCCGAACACGGGCGGCATGGGCGCCTATTCCCCCGCTGCCGTGCTGACGCCTGACCTGCAGGCGCGTGTCATGCGGGAGATCATCGAACCGACGCTCGCCGGCATGAAGGCGCGGGGCATGCCCTATACGGGCATCCTCTATGCCGGGCTCATGCTCACCGAGAGCGGTCCGCAGCTCATCGAATACAATGCCCGTCTCGGCGATCCGGAAACCCAGGTGCTTCTGCCGCGCCTGAAATCCGACCTCGTCACGGCCCTGCTCGCCGCCTGCGACGGCCTGTTGAGCAGCATTGCCCTGCAATGGTCGGATGCGGCGGCGCTCACCGTTGTGATGGCGGCCAACGGCTATCCGGGTGCGGTCGAGAAAGGCTCCGAGATTAGAGGCATCGACCGGGCCGAGGACCTCAACGACGTGATCGTCTTCCATGCTGGCACGAAGCAGGAGGAAAACCGGATCCTCGCGAGCGGCGGGCGTGTTCTCAACGTGACCGCTCTCGGGGCCACCATCACCGACGCTCAAAGAAGGGCCTATGAGGCCGTGGACCGGATCGATTGGCCCGAGGGCTTCTGCCGCCGTGACATCGGCTGGCGGGCCGTGGAGCGTGAGCAGGGTTGAACGCGCCTTTACTCCTATTGACTGATGACGTTAGGTAAGCTTTCTCCCCTCCGGGTTGCGCCTCATTTTCCGGAGCCAGCTCATCAACTTTGAGGATCGGCGCTCTAGCTTATCATGGAGGCCATTCCATAACGCTGAGCGGCTGCCCATGAGCGATGATCTGTTTCCCGGCTTTCAGAGCCACTGGATCGACACCGAGGTCGGGCGCATCTTCGCGCGCAGCAAGGGCAACGGAAAGCCGCTGGTCCTGTTGCACGGGTTTCCGCAGACCCATGCCATGTGGCACCACTTGGCGCCGGTGCTCGCCGAGACCCATGCGGTCGTCTGCATGGATCTGCGCGGCTACGGCTGGTCAACGGCGCCCAAAGGCGATGCAAAGCACGAGACCTACAGCAAGCGGTCGATGGGCCGCGACGTGATCGACGTCATGGAGGCCTTAGGCCATGTGAATTTCGCCGTTGCCGGGCATGATCGCGGCGCGCGTGTCGGCTACCGGCTCGCGCTGGATCACCCGGGCCGCGTCGAACGCCTCGCGCTCCTCGATATTCTGCCGACCTACCATGTGTGGGAGCAGATGCGCGCGGGAACGATACCGGAAGCGCATTGGGGCTATCTTTCGCAGGCTTATCCGAAACCCGAGGAGGAGATCGGACGCGATCCGATTCCATATTTCGAAGGATTGATGCGGCTATGGTCCGCCGCGGGCGACCTGAGCGCCTTCGATCACCGGGCGCTGGAGGCCTATTGGCAGAGCTGCAACGAACCGACCCGCATTCACGCCTTCTGCGAGGATTACCGCGCCGGCGCCACCCAGGACGTCGAAGCCGATGAGGCCGACCTTGCCGCCGGCAAGACGATCTCCTGCCCGACCTACGTGATCTGGAGCGACTTCTATCTCGTGAGCGGACCGATGGGCCACACGCAGAAGCCGCTCGACATCTGGCGCCGAAGCTTCGCGCCCAAGGCGAACGGCATCGGCGTGACATCGGGACATTTCGTGGCGGAGGAGAACCCGGGCGCTACCCTGGAGGCGTTGCAGGCTTTTCTGCTCAGCTGAAGCCTGACGCCCTGCACTGATCCCGGCATCCATGGCGGAGGAACCTGTCATGCAAGCGGCACGTTCACCGCTGCAGACGGGATCCCATTCATGGCCAAGCACATTCCTGACCAGCCGACCTCACAGGATGCATCTTCCGACACGGAGATCATTCCGCTCACGGAAGAGGAGTTGCGCCTCGACAAGCGGATGGTCACTACTGGCAAGGTTCGTGTCCAGACGAGCGTCGATGTGGAGACGGAGCTGGTCAAGGCCACGCTCGACGGCGAAACCGTCGAAGTGACGCGCGTTCCCGTCGACAGAATTGTCGACCAAGCTCCCGCGATCCGCACCGAGAACGACGTGACGATTATTCCTATCCTCGAGGAAGTTCTTGTCGTCGAGAAGCGTCTCGTCCTGAAAGAGGAGCTGCATGTTCATAAGCGCAGAACAACCGAGGATGTCGAGGCTCCGGTAGAGCTTCGCAAGCAGCGTGCCGTGATCGAGCGTGTGCCGGTCGATGACGATACCAGCACCAGCACATGAAACAACGCGTGTGCAGCTTGTCCTTAGGAACGAAGTCGACGAGCAGCGATTGACAGGTCAATGCGTCTGATGCCGCGATGCGTTCTTGTATGCGGCACAGGCATTCAGAAGCACCGAACTGTTCAACAACCGTGCCGTGTTTGACGGCCCATGGAGATTTTGCGCAATGGCCAAGACTGTAACCTGTCTCTTCGGCAGCGACTCTCAAGCGTCTTCCATCGTCCGCGAGCTGGAGCAATCGGGCATCTCGCAAGGCAAGATCTGCCTCTTCACCGCATCGGGCGACAACAGGACCTGGGACGGCACCGGCAGCTTCGGTGAGAGCTCCAGCAGATCGCATCACGACCGTGTTGAGAACTATCTCACGACGAATGGCGTGCCGCATGATGATGCCCGCGCCTATGCGGAAGGCGTGCGCCGCGGTCACGCCCTCATTGCCGTGCGCTGCGATGACGACGAGGTCGATCGCGTGGTCGACATCCTCGACGACGATGATGTGCTCGACCTCGACGAGCGGCAGGACGCCTGGCGGTCGGAAGGCTGGAGCCATCAGGACTCGGGCGTTGCGGATCTGGGAGCTTCGGCGACCACATCTGCCGGCATGCTGGGCACCGGCATGACCGAGAGCAGCGCCATGCGCGACCGCGACGGCCTTGAGGACGATCGCCTGTACGCTCAGGGAAGCCGTTCGGATCGCGATGAGGTGATTCCGGTCGCCGAGGAAGAGCTGCATGTGGGCAAGCGCGAAGTCAGCCACGGCCGCGTCCGCATCCGCTCCCACGTGACCGAACGTCCCGTGCAGGAGCAGGTTTCTCTCAGGGAAGAACGCGTCTCCGTCGAGCGCCGTCCAGTCGAGGGCACCATGCGCACCGGCTCGGTGAACGATGGCGATCTCTTCCGCGAGCGCTCCATCGAGATGGAGGAGCGCGCCGAGGAAGCTGTCGTGTCGAAGGAAGCCCGCGTGGTCGAGGAAGTGGTGGTTCGCAAGGACGCCGACCAGCGCACGCAAACGGTCTCCGACACGGTGCGCAAGACCGAAGTGGAAGTCGACGACGACCGCAGCACAGGCGTCTCGCGTACAGGTACGGCTGACAAGAATCGCTAGAGTTGTCACCAGCGTGAATGACAAAGCCCGGGGCAGACTGCCCCGGGCTTTGTCAGGTGTGCACTACTCGTTGTGGGAGTAGGTCCTCTGCCGATACGGAACGGATGCTCGATGTGCGTCATCGCACCGCTTTTAGGTTGCGATGACCTATGAACGCCTATATGAAACTTCATTACATATGGCGCGTAGAGATAAGGCACGGCAATGGCATCCTCGGTTCCAAGCTTTGTGAATTTCCGTTCTTTCGGGAGCAGCGGTCACCTCACCCGCTATGATGACGGAAGCTTTCTGACAGTTTGGACAGAATTCTCTGCGACTGGTGCCGCTTACGTATATGGAAAAGCCTTCAAGGCGGACGGCACGACCTTGCGAGAGACTTTTCTGATCGACGCCGCTTCTGAGCAGGCACAGGCGAGCTACTCGGACGTTACAGTTGCGACCTTGAGTGACGGACGAACAGTCGTTGCCTGGGGCAAGAGCGACAGCTCCGGTCGATCCATCATTGGCAAAGTTTTGAGTTCAGAGTTCACGGCCTCAAGCGAGCTCCTCTCATTAGGAGAGAGTAGTGTCACCTCTCAAGAGATGCCGCAGATTCACGCCCTTCAGAATGGGGGTTTTTCGGTTCTATACAGCGGTATAGAGAGTAGCGAACAAGCTCAATTGGCAACCATCACCACGGAGCGGAACGGCAAATGGGAATCAGATCATTACCGTTTGGATGGCGATGGGTTAGATCCTAGAGGCTCAATAACGCTGGAAACTGGAAAATTCGTCAGCCTTTTTTCCTACAACGATGTAGGGAATACCTACATCGAAGCTGACATAATCACTCTTCCTAATAATGTCGTCACCATTTCTATTGATACAATCCAAGGCGTCAACGGAGAGATATCAGTTACTGCTAGCTGTGACTTCTGATCAGGTTGTTCCGGCGAGAGCCTGAGCCGGTGTTCGTCGCCCGAGGCTACCATGTGGGCGCTGCT
>NZ_JAERQE010000022.1 GCF_016734765.1 Microvirga soli
CAGTTTGAGGATCAACACGCCCGCCAGACGGTCAATCCCGCGGCATGATCACTGCACACTCCAAAGGGCGCAATCCAATTGTCATCCAAGTTTGACTGTCCGTGCACTGGGATCGTAGTAACGGGCATCCGGCTCAGCAGACACTACCGGTTTTGACAGCTCTGGCTCGGCCTTCGTTGCGGCCTGCTGGGGCTCGGGTCCCGCGCCAAACTGCTTCACAGCGATGCCAAGGGCTTCAGCCTTCTGGAAGCTCAGGAACTCGGCCTCATCCGGGGCCGCGCTGGTGATGAAAACGATGGCCTCGTCCGTCAGCCCAAGGGTGTTCAGATACGCGCCGACGAGGGCATTTCCGGAACCCGTCTCTTGCTTCTTGCCGTTTTTGAACATCCAGGCGGCGTGGACTGCAATCTTTGCCCGAGGCGCTGCCCAGCGCGTCTTGCCGCCCAGCCAGGCCAGCGCACAGGCGGAGGCACACAGCGCGTCGTCCAAAACAAGGGTGTTGAACCCCTTTAGCCGGATAGCCTTGCCAATCTCTATCCCCGCAACGAGGTTGCCCCCGACACTATCGAACACCACCACAGCGTCTTTGAGGCGCAGAACTGTATCTGCGAAGGCTTCCTCGTCCCGGAAGTTGCGTCCGCCCGCGACCGAAACAACCGTGAGCTCCTTTTCTGAGATGACCTTAATGTCAGCGGCTTGAGCGGGCGCACAGGCAGCCAGGATCATACCTGCGATGGTCCCGCCCCTCAGCCCCTTCATTGTTCCAGCCCCACAACACGTTCCCCGTGAACTCTATCGCGAACTCCAAGGGTAGGTCATTCCACAATAAGTAGGCTCACGTTGGGCTTCCAGGCTACACCACCCAGCTGTTTTGGTCACAGCCTAAAGGTCGCCGTGCGGGAGAGCGATCTGCGGGAGGCGTTGGACCGGGCAAGCACACTCGGTCCGGTGATAAAGGGCACGTATGCCGGCAGTGGTTCGCCAGGTAGAAGATTGCTGTTTTTTGCTAGCTCTACTAAATGAACAGTCCTGCTCACTAATACTGACGTAACTTGAACCGCGGCGCTCGCACAATCAGGATGATCCCATCGAGCAGATAACCACGGTGCTCAACATCAAAACACAAGAGCGAAGGACCGCCCCACGATATTTTGCAGTCTGGCAGGTTCATCGTTGTCGAACCCGTTGATATGCTACTAAAGCATAAGTGCCCTCAGGAATCCCTGTTCCTCAAGGCGTCTGCGCACCCCTATATGCTGCGTCGCAACAAGAGCAATGATTGTTGGTCACTATGGCCAGCCACCTGCTGGGGAAATTACATGTTCGTTACCTACATCTTGTCCAAGATCCGCGCCTACCAGCTCTACCGTCAGACCGTACGGGAATTGTCGGAACTCTCTGATCATGAGTTGGCCGATTTGGGCGTTGCCCGTTTCGATATCGCCCGCGTGGCCCGCGAGGGCGCCTTCGCGTAAGTAGCCACGGTTTTCGCTCAAAGACGTGCCCTCCCTATGGCGGGCGTTTACTTGACGGGTCCACAACCTGCCCCCTCAACAAAGAAGATACGAATGGGGCCGCGTCCTAATCAGGATACGGCCCCATTGGTTATGTGCTGAAATCAGTTCGGCTCGCCGACATGCAATTCAGTCGACCCGCCTTAAGGCATCAGACAAGGTGTCAATGATGGTGTCGATCTGAGAGGTCTCGATGAGCAGGGGCGGCGATAGCGCGATGATGTCGCCTGTGACACGGATCAACAGACCTCTCTCAAAGCAATCAACGAAAGCATCATAGGCCCTGCTGCCTGGAGTTCCGGCACGGCTGCCCAACTCGATGCCCGCAATCAGACCAATGGTGCGAATGTCGATGACGTTCGGCAGTCCCTTCAGCCTGTGGATGGCATCATGCCAGTAGGTCTCAATCTCCGCCGCCCGGGTGAGCAGGCCTTCTTCGCGATAGATCGAGAGGGTCGCCAGTCCCGCAGCACAAGCGGCCGGATGACCGGAGTACGTGTAGCCGTGGAAGAGTTCGATCTGGTTCTCGGGCCCGTGCATCAGCGCGTCATGGACCTTCCGGCTGGCAAACACGGCACCCATCGGAATGGCCCCATTGGTCAGCCCTTTCGCTGCCGTCACGAGGTCCGGAATGACGCCGAAGTGGTCCACCGCGAACGGTGCGCCAAGACGGCCGAAGCCCGTGATGACCTCGTCGAAGATCAACAGGATGCCGTGCTTGTCGCAGATTGCTCGCAGCCGCTCGAGATAGCCCTTAGGCGGAATGAGAACGCCAGTGGAGCCGGCTACGGGCTCGACGATAACGGCTGCAATCGTTTCCACCCCATGTAGGGCAACAAGACGCTCAAGATCATCGGCAAGTTCAGCACCATGCTCGGGCTGGCCCTTCACGAAGGCATTGCGTGCCGGATCGTGGGTGTGCCGCAGATGATCCGCACCAGGAAGCTGCGGGAACACGCGGCGATTGTTCAGAATGCCGCCAACGGTGATGCCCCCGAAGCCGACCCCATGGTAGCCGCGCTCACGTCCAATAAATCGTGTTCTCGTGCCCTGACCAATCGCACGCTGATAGGCGACGGCCATCTTGAGTGCCGTATCGACAGATTCCGATCCGGACCCGGTGAAGAACACACGGTCGAGGCCTGCGCTCGGTCCACCTGGCGCGATCTCGGCCAGACGTTCCGCGAACTCGAAGGCAATAGGATGGCCCATCTGGAAGGATGGGGCATAGTCCATGGTGGAGAGTTGCCGGCCCACTGCGTCAGCAATTTCGCGGCGGCCATGACCGGCGTTCACGCACCACAGACCTGCGGTGCCGTCGAGGACCTGACGGTTGTCATCGCTCGTGTAGTACATCCCTTCGGCCCGCGTGAGCAGGCGAGGCGAGGCCTTGAACTGGCGGTTAGCCGTAAAAGGCATCCAGTAGCTGTCGAGCTGGAAGCTATTTGGTCTCTGGGGAGCGTTCATGACCGGGTTCCTTTCGCTAGAGCAGCATGGCCATGATCGAAGGAACCCAACAAGTCCTTTTCTTTGTTCTGCTAAGTGACTGATATTGCTTGGAGCTAACGAGTGTGTTTGTCTTATTCAGAACAACTCAAACACATGGGGCACGGGGCTGCGATGGAATTTGATCTGGGCGGACGACTCCGCTATGTCCGCGGGCTGCACAACCTGTCCCAGCGTGAGCTTGCCAAACGCGCGGGGATTACCAACTCGACCATTTCGCTGATCGAGTCCAACCAGACCAATCCCTCGGTCGGTGCGTTGAAGCGCATCCTCGACGGCATCCCAATCGGACTGGCGGAGTTCTTTGCGCTGGAGCCGGAGAAGCCGAAGCAGGCCTTCTATCGCGGGGAAGAACTGGTCGAGATCGGCAAGGGCAAGATCTCGTACCGCCAAATCGGCAACAACCTGTTCGGTCGTGCGCTTCAGATCCTGAAGGAACGCTACGAACCCGGCGCGGATACCGGCAAGGTTCCCCTCACGCACCACGGTGAGGAGGGCGGGATCATCCTGAGCGGAAGGCTGGAGGTCACGGTCGAGGGCGAGCGGCGAATCCTGGGGCCAGGTGATGCGTACTACTTCGAGAGCTGGCGGCCCCACCGGTTCCGCTGCGTCGGTCCGGTGCCCTGCGAGGTCGTCAGCGCCTGCACACCGCCGACCTTCTGACTTTGTGAGGGGCGTCCAACCTTGAAGCGGCTGGCGTTAGGTAGGTTTACGCGGCTTGGAAGCGCCACTCGTCCCTGTAACGATCGGCGGCGAGATACTTGTGAGAAACCTCCGGAACCCGGTTAGAGATCAGGTCGGCGAGCACACGCCCGGAGCCGCAGGCCATCGTCCAACCAAGGGTGCCATGACCGGTGTTCGTGTATAGGTTCTTGTATCGTGTCGGGCCGACCACCGGAGTGCCGTCTGGCGTCATCGGCCGCAGTCCCGTCCAGAAGCTGCCTTGCCTGACGTCGCCGCCCTGCGGAAAGAGGTCAGTAACCGAGTGCTCAAGTGTCGCCCGCCGCGGCCCCCGTAGGCGCTGGCTGAAGCCGGCCAGTTCCGCCGTTCCGCCAACCCGGATCCGGTCGCCCAGGCGGGTGATCCCGACCTTGAAGGTCTCGTCCATCACGGTCGAGACCGGCGCTGCGTCCGGGTTAATGATCGGCATGGTCAACGAGTAGCCCTTCACCGGATACACCGGCAGGTGAATACCCAAGGGCTTCACCAGATGGGGCGTAAAGCTGCCCATGGCCGCCACATAGGCATCCGCAGTGAGCACCTCATCGCCGCTGATCTGCACGCCGGCAATGCGATCGCCGTCGGTGAGCAGCCTCTGGACCGATGTGCCGTATCGGAACCGGACTCCCAGCTGCTCCGCAAGGGCAGCCAGCCGCTGCGTGAACAGGTGAGCATCCCCGGTTTCGTCGCCCAGGAGGCGCAGGCCTCCAGCGACCTTGCCGCTCACCAGACCCAGCGCCGGTTCGACACTGACACATCCTGTGGGGTCAAGGATTTCGTAGGGCACGCCATAGGCATCGAGAACAGCCGTGTCCTCCCCGATCCCGTCAAGCTGCTTTTGCGTGCGTAACAGCTGAAGTAGCCCCTGCTCCCGATGGTCATAGGTGATGCCGGTCTCCTGCCGTAGCTCGCGCAGGCAGTCTCGGCTGTATTCGGCGAGAGCGACCATCCGGCTCTTGTTGCGTCGGTAGGCGTCCTCGGTGCAGTTGGCTAGCATATGGGCGAGCCAGCCCCAAAGGCGCAACTCGGTGCGGGGCCAGAGCACCAGCGGCCGGTGCTTCATCAGCAGCCACTTCATCGCCTTAATCGGAATGCCCGGAGCCGCCCACGGAGCGGAGTAGCCGGGTGAGACCTGTCCTGCATTGGCAAAGCTCGTCTCCATGCCGGCGGCGGGCTGGCGGTCCACCACTGTCACCTCATGACCTTGCCTGGCGAGATAGTAGGCGGACGTGACGCCGACGACGCCGCTGCCGAGAACGAGAACGCGCATGGTGTGTAACCCTCAAGAATGGATGTACTGACGGTAGTAGCGGGCACCTAAGCTGTTGAGCAGTTCGTAGCCGATCGTGCCGGAACGGCCAGAAGCCGTCGCCGGCGGGACAGAATGAGCCACTGCAAAAGGCATCGAACGGAAAAGCTGCACTGCGCGCACCTCTAAGGATGCCCTAAAGTGACGTAAATCGTCCTGAACATCCTGCCGAAGCGTCGTAGGATTCGCGTATTTGCCTGATGACGGCTTTATAAAATTCGATGCAATCGAACTTCCTGTCCTTATGGATAACGTCCTGCAATCTTCCTCAAGGAAAGCCAAGGTCAGCCATGTGGCTGCCGCTCGTGTCCGGATTGAGCATTAAAGATCCGGCGGCTTGATTACAGCCCGGATCGCGAAACTCGATTGAATACGGGCGACGCCCGGCAGGCAGGATAGTACGTCCGTGTGAATGCGCTCGTAGCTCGCCGCGTCGGGCACGGCCACACGGAGAAGGTAGTCCGACGTTCCGGTCATGAGATAGCACTCCCGGATGTCAGGACATTGGCAGGCGGCCTTCTCGAAGCGCCTGAGATACTCGTCCGTCTGCCGTTCCAGGGTGATCTGCACGATGACGACCGTTTCCGATGCTGCGGCCCGATCATTGATTAGTGCGGAATATCCGCGGATCGTTCCGCTCTCCTCAAGAAGCCGAACACGACGCAGGCACGCCGACGGAGATAACCCGACCTTCTCGGCCAAGTCGGCATTCGTGATACGGCCGTCGGTTCGGAGAATGCTGATGATGCGCTGGTCTATCGCGTCCATGGCGGCTCAAGGATCGGTGACATTGAACGACTGCAACTGAGACGGCGTCATCGCACAGCTCAGTCGCCTGCGCAAAGTGACCGATCTCAGCCGGTGCTCAGCAAATCGGAGCGGAATGATGCATCGAGGCGCTGCATGAAGCTTTCCGCGCAGCACATGTGCTCGCGCATGATCCGGCTGACGCCACTGCGATCCTTGACTCGGAAGGCCGCCACGAGATCCCGGTGGCTCGCCACGTTGTGCTGACCAAAAGCCTCGTGCTCGTCGTAGCGGTCGCTGCGGAACTCGACGAGATCGCGCAGGAGCCCGTTCAGGAAACGGCAGATGAAGGCGAGCAGAGGATTGTCGCAGCTCTCGCAGAGAATGTCGTGGAATTCAATCTCGAGCCGACGGCCCGTGACACGGTCGCCGCTGTCGCGGGCTTCGACGCATTGCTCGATATTGGTCTCGAGCCTCTGCAACTGGTCCTCCGTCAGGCGACCGACGACGCTTTCCGCGAGAGAAACCTCAAGGCCGCGTCGAAGCACGTAGATTTGTTCGAAATCCAACACTTGGAAATGGAGGTAGCTGCGCAACTGCTGCATGGCCGCGTCGATGGAAACGGGTTGAATCTCAGCGCCGCCGTTCGGGCCAGTCTGCATCTTCACAAGCCCCTGGACTTCAAGGGCCTTCAGCGCTTCGCGAAGAGTACCCTTCGCGCAGCCGTAATGCTGCATCAGGGTCTTCTCGTTGGGGAGCCGGTCACCCGGCTTAAGGCCCTCCCGTGCGATCCAGCGCCTCAGGTCTTCGGCGATCTGATCCGAGAGTTTCGTGCGCTGCATCCGTCCGCGCCCGCGGGCCAGAACGCCTTCATTGTCGCTTCTCATAGTCGAACCGCCTCAGGTTTCCACGGGATATCTTCCTGGAGAGGATATACCGGGCGGGCGAGCTTTTCGAAATGAAATAACTCGTAGTCAGAGCTCGTCACCCCACGGCTCGCACACTCGACGACGGCCCTCGCGATGGGCTCGAACATGGGACGGCAATACATGCGGGATTTCAGGATCAGGTAGCGGCACGCACGGGGGTCGAGACCGACGCTCGTGAACACTGCAAGGTCCCAAGGCTCGTGAGGCTGCTCGGTGACGAGTACCCGCGCCCGGCCGGTGTCCAGCACGGCAGCACGCCCCATGAGGCAGCGCATGCCCGTATAGGTCGGCCCGCTGATCGTATATTCGCCGTCGCCCAGAACGCGAATTACCCCGGCGAGCTCCAGCGGGCGCTTGGAGACGCCGATGCGCGGCATCGCCACGCGGTTTCCGATCCCAATGTCGATCCGGGCGCCGACTCCTGCGGCTATCATCGCCGCCACGGCTTCAGGATCGCAGATTGGACCAACGACGATGTCGTCGAGCTCCTGCGCCAGCGCCTCGTCGAGTACGTCCATAGTGTCGCAGGTGCCCCCGGACATGCAGTTGTCTCCATGATCGAGCAGCAGCACGGGGCCTTGCCCCGCTCCTTCGGCGGCGGCGCGCGCCGCGGCGACCGACTGGTGGAGCGGCTCCTCGTGGTACACGAACTCGGCTCGGCGTTCCCACAAGAGGCCGCCGATCTCGCGCGCGGCCTCTGCGGCGAGATCGGCCGTTTCCGCGACCGTGATCACCGATACACCGGCATCCGCGATGTCGGCGATGGGAAAGCCGCCGAAAACGCTGACAGCCAGCACGCCTGGCCTCTCCTCCGCGGCTCTCGCAGCCTTGATTGCATCCTGCATGGCTCCGGGAGCGCCAGTGTTCATCTTCAAGGTATGGGCCAGTTGTGGCGGATGGCACCAGGCCCGCTTCGGCGCCAGCCCCTCGTCGAGCATGCGTCCAACGAGCCGCACCGCATGAGCACCGGTTTCGTACATGTCCACATGCGGATAGGTCTTGAAGCCGACGAGCACGTCGGCATTCGCAACCATTCGTTCAGTGATATTGCCGTGGAGGTCGAGGGCGACGCCGAGCGGCACGTCGGGCGCGACGGTACGGATGCGGGCGAGGAGCTCGCCCTCTCCATCCTCTAAGCTCTCGGTCACCATCGCCCCGTGAAGATCTAGGAGAACGGCGTCACATCCATTCCGGACCGCGTCGACAATGGCTGCCGCCATGGCCTCGAAGGCGTCGTCCGCCACGGGACCACTCGGGTTGGCGGTGGCGAAGACCGGCGTCGCCACCTCTGCCCCGCGCTCTTCCGCAGAGGCGAGAAAGGCCCCCATGGCCGTGCGCGATCCCCTGCCGGCTTGCAGGGCATCCGCTCCCCAGCGGGGAGCAAAGGATGCAAGCGGCGTCGGCACCGGCGAGAACGTGTTGGTTTCATGATTCATGCGGGCGACAACGAAGCGCATGCCTGTCTATCCTTGTGAAGGCGCCGGCCAGCGCCATGAAGTCCATGCATCCGGACGAACCCGGAGCGGTTGGTTCGAGATGCGTCAACTCAGGCGTTCCGTCCCGCGCTCGTCGTAGTCGAGAACAGCGCCGAGGAGCACCTGCACCCCGGCAGCGCATTCCTCGAAGGAGGTGCTTTCTTCCTCGTTGTGGCTCAGCCCGCCCGCACAGGGCACGAAGATCATGGCGGTCGGCGCGACACGGGCGATGTAGGCCGCATCGTGACCTGCGCCCGAGATCATGTCGCGCGCCGGATACCCAGCTGCCTGCACGCTCTTTTTCACGGAAGCCAGGCAATCGGTATCGAACCTGACGGCGGGCGATTCCCAGACCTTCTTGAATTCCATACCGAGGCTTCCCCTGCCGGCCATCTCGTCGATCGCGGCCAGGAGCTTGCGCTCCATGATGTCGAGGACGTCATCCTGCGGATGGCGGAAATCCACCGTGAAGAACACGTGACCCGGCACGACGTTTCGCGAATTGGGCTGAACTTCGATCAGTCCAACGGAGCCCACAGCGGAAGGAGCATGCTCCAGGGCAATGCCCTCAACCCGATCGATAAGCCGTGCCGCCCCCACGAGGGCGTCGTGCCGCATGGGCATCGGGGTCGAGCCTGTATGCGCTTCTCTTCCTGTGACGGAGATCTCGTACCAGCGCATGCCTTGGACGCCTTCGACGACTCCGATGATCTTCTCCTCCTGTTCGAGGATGGGGCCCTGCTCAATATGCAGTTCGAACATCGCTCCGAACGTGACCGATCCGGCCTTGGTGGCGCCCCGATAGCCGATCGCCTCGATGGCATCGCCGAACGTGACGCCCTGACGATCTTCCCGGCTGTCTGCATAGGTCCGGTCGAAGACCCCCGCATAGACGCCGGACCCGAGCATCGCGGGTGCGAAGCGCGAACCCTCCTCATTGGTCCAGTTCACCAGCATGAGAGGTGCGTTCGTCTCATAGTCGGAATCCTGAAGGGCCTTGAACACCTCCAGGCCGCCAAGCACCCCGAGAATCCCGTCGAACTTTCCGCCCGTGGGCTGCGTGTCGAGGTGGCTGCCAATCGCGATGGGAGGAAGGTCGGCGCGCCTGCCGGGGCGAACGGCGAACATGTTGCCGACCTCGTCGACGGTCACAGTGCAGCCGAGCCTCTCACATTCACTTTTCAGCCAGTCGCGCACCTGCCTGTCGGCATCCGTAAGGGTAAGGCGCGACACGCCACCCTTCGCGGTTCCGCCGATCCTGGCAGTTTCCATCAAACTGTCCCAGAGACGCTGAGGATTGATCTGAAGATTGGGAATCATTGATTTTACCAAATCGCGGGGTCAGTGGGCCTTCACGCCCAGGTAGCGGTCCTTCGTCGCCTCATCGGCCGCGAACTCGTCATGCGTGCCGTGGTAGACGACACGGCCGAGCTCCAAGATGTAATGGCGGTCGGCGAGTTCGGTGCAGACGGCAAGGTTCTGCTCGACGAGCAGGATCGGTACACCGGTCGCGCGGATCTTCTTGATCTGGTCGACGATCTCATCGACGATGACGGGAGCCAGTCCTTCGACGGGCTCGTCTAGCATCAGTAGCTTCGGCGCATTGAGAAGGGCCCGGGCAATCGACAACATCTGCTGCTCGCCGCCAGAGAGCTGGCCGCCTCCGTTGCGGCGGCGCTCTTCGAGGCGCGGGAAGATCCTGTATACGTCCTTCAGCGACCAAGGTGAGCCCTTCCGCTCCGCGATGCGCAGGTTCTCCTCGACGGTGAGCAATCCAAAGATGCCGCGGTTTTCGGGTACAAGGGCGAGGCCGCGTTGAGCGATTTTGTGAGGACGCCATCCCGTGACGTCCGTTCCGGCGAAGCGCACGCGTCCGTCGCTCGGCGAGAGCAGGCCGCTGATGCTCTTCAGGGTCGATGTCTTCCCGGCCCCGTTCCGGCCGAGCAGCGTTACAACCTCGCCAGCCCGCACCTCGAGGTTCACTCCCTGAAGGATATGGCTCTTGCCGTAATAGCCATGCACGTTTTCGATCTCGAGCAATGCCGTGGTCATGCGATATCACCCGTGATCATGTTACCGAGATAGGCGCGCCGCACTTCCGGATCGTCTCGCACCACGGCAGGTGGCCCCTCTACCAGCACGCGCCCCGCACGCATAACCGTCACGGTGTCGCTGATGTTCATGACGATGCCCATGTTGTGCTCGATGAAGAGCACCGTGTGGTCGCGGCCCAGATTGCGGATCAGGGCCTTCATCGCCTCTACGTCGTCGATGCCCATTCCGGATGTCGGTTCGTCGAGTAGGATCAGCCGCGGCTTCGCGGCGACCGCCATCCCGACTTCGAGCCGCCGCTGCTGCCCGTGTGAGAGTTCGCCCGCCGCCCTGTCCGACACATGGGTCAGCTCTAGGCGCTCCATCACTTCGCCCGCGACGGCGAGCGCGTGGTCACGCGGATCGACTCCACGCCAGGGTGCGAGAGCCTGAAGAGGATTGCGCCCCTGAGCCGCCAGGCGCAGGTTCTCGCGAACGTTCAGGTTCTGGAACAGGCTCGTCACTTGGAAGGAGCGCGCGATGCCCAGAGGCACCCTCTTGTCGTCGGACACATGGGTGATGTCCCGTCCGTCGAGAGTGATCTGCCCGCTCGATGCTCGCACGCGGCCGGTGAGGGCATGGAACAGGGTGGTCTTTCCTGCTCCGTTCGGGCCGATCACGGAATGAATCGTGTTGGGCTTAATCGACAGGGTGACGTCCGAGAGGGCGAGGAAGCTGCCATATCGGACGCTGAGTTTGTCGGCTGCAAGGATCGGAGTCTGGGTGCTCATATACCCCTCCCCTCGGATTCCGGCTGGATGGGCGGTTCGATGGAGGAGTTGATGGACGACTTGCGGCCCATGGGCAGGGCCTCGACCAGCCGTTCGAGGAGGCCCCAAAGACCCTTCTGCATGAAGAGCGCTACCACGATGAGGAGCCCGCCGAGAAGGAGAAGCCAGCGCGGCCAGATCGACGAGAGCAGATCCGAGACGATCACGTAGAACCCTGCTCCAAGCACGGAGGCGAACAGGTTTCCGGTGCCGCCGATAATCGTCATGATCAGGATGCTCTCGCTCATGTGGTAATCGATGTTCGACAGAGGCGCGACGCCGATGAGGAGAGCATGGAGCGCGCCGGCAAGCCCTGTCACCGCGCCGGAGATTGCAAAGGCCGTGATCTTGAAGTTGCGGACGGGGAAGCCGATGGCGCGCGCGCGTTCCTCGTTGTCGCGAACTGCCAGCAGGGTACGCCCAAACGTGGAGCTCGCAACCCGCTGCAGAGCCGCGAAGAGGAGTAGAAAGAGCACCGCCACGAAGGCGTAGTAGGTCCAGGACTCTCCCAGAGAGAAGGGTCCGATGGCCGGCCGGGGAATATTGAGCAGGCCGTTGTCGCCGCCGGTGATGTCCTTGAACGTGTAGGCGAGAAAGTAGAAGAACTGGGAGAAGGCGAGCGTCAGCATGACGAAATAGACGCCTTGCCGGCGGATCGAGAGCCAGCCGACTCCCGTAGCGACGACGGCTCCCGTGATCGCCGAGAGCACGAGCGCCAGAGCGAGCGGGACTGAGGTGTGCAGCAAGGTCAGTCCGGCAGCGTAGCTCCCGAGTCCGAAGAAGATTCCCTGGCCGAAGGATAAAAGACCTGTATAGCCGAGGAGGAGATTGCATGCGGCCGCCGCCATGGCGAAGATCAGCACCTCGGACGCAAGCGTGCCAGACCGCATGAAGAGCGGGAGCGCAATGGCCACAAGAGCAGCGAGAAGAAAATGTAGAGAGGCGCGGTTCATGATGGCAGCCCTCATGCCCGGCCGAGCAGGCCGCGCGGCATCGTCAGGATGACGAGCCCCATACCGAGATAGATCATCAAGCGGGCGCCCTCGGGCCAGAGCGTCGTCATGATGCTCTGCACGATCCCCACCAGAAGCCCTGCGATGAGCGCGCCCGTGTAGCTGCCCATGCCGCCGATGACGACGACCACGAAGGCGATGCCGAGAGCCTCGACACCCATGAAGGGCTCGACGCCGCGGATCGGTGCCGCGAGGGCTCCGGCGAGGCCCGCGAGGCCCGCGCCGAGGGCGAAGACGGCCGTGTTCACCCGCAGGATGTCGATGCCGAGCAACGAGACCATGTCAGTCGATTCCGAGCCTGCGCGCACCACTGCGCCGAGCCGCGTGCCCTCCAGAAGCCACCAGAGGCCGATGGCAAGCACGAGGGTCAGCCCGATGACGAAGAGGCGGTACTGAGGATAAATGAAATCGCCCAGCATAAGCACGCCACTGAGCGCGCCCGGAGTCGAGACATTGCCGCCCACCGGCCCCCAAAGGATGATGACCAGCTCCTGCACCATCAGGGCGAGTCCGACGGTCACGAGGATGTGGAACGTATGCGGCAAGTGATAGATGCGCCGCAGCAGTACAGATTCCGTCAGGGCCGCGAGCCCCGCAACGATGAATGGCGCAACAAGAAGCGCCGCCCAGAAATTTAGGCCGCGCTCGGTCATGTCATAAACGAAATAGGCGCCCAGAAGATAAAATGTGCCGTGGGCGAAATTCACGAAATGAAGCAGCCCGAAGATGATGCTCAATCCCACCGCGAGCAGGAAGTAGAGCATTCCCAGGCCGATGCCGTTCACCAGCTGAAACAGATATATCACTCGGGCACCTGACGTTGGAGCCAATCAATAGTTGCAAGAAAAAGGGGACGGCCGCGTGCCGTCCCCGCCGATGGTCAGGCCATCTTGCACTGGGCTTGCTCCGGAGATTGGAACGACTTGCCGAAGCTGATGATGTCGGCGTAGTCGTCCTTGTCCTTCATGGCACTCTTGGCCTTCCCCTTCAGCAGGTAATAGTTCTTGATCACCTGGTGGTCCGCCGCGCGGATCTCCTCGTCGCCTGTGAGGCCAGCATACTTCATGCCCTCCATTGCCTGGGTGACCGCCGGGCCGTCCGCGCTTCCTGCCTTCGCGGCCGCGTCGATCAGGATCTTCGTGGTCAGGTAGGCGCTGGCGAAGGCGTAATTCGGGTTCATCTTGTGCTTGGTCTGCACCTTGGCGACCAGCTCGCGGTTAAACGGCGAGTCGATGCCGTGCCAGTACTGAGCCCCGAAGTAGACGCCCTCCATCAGCTCAGGGCCTAAGGCTTCAAACTGTTCAAGTCCCGAAGCCCAAGCCAGCAGGATCGTCATGCGATTCTTCATGCCGAAGCTGACGGCCTGACGAAGAGTATCGGACGACTGGGAGCCAAAGTTGAGGATGAGGAGAGCATCGGGCTTGGCCGCCATGGCATTGGTCAGATAGCCGCTGAATTCTTTTTCCGTGAGGGAGTGATAGCTGTTGCCGACATGCTCGATCCCCTTCTCCTTGAAGATCGCTTTCGCGGCGTTGAGCAGGCCGTCGCCGAACACGTATTGCGGCGTGATCGTGTACCAGCGCTTCGCGTTGGGAAGCTGCTCGATGAGCGGACGCACGGTCTGCTCGATGGCGCCAAACGTCGGCACGCTCCACCGGAACGTACTCTTGTTGCACTCCGAGCCGGTGATCTCATCGGCGCCTGCTGTGGTGATGAAGACCCCTTTCCCTTTCGCGACTTCCTTGCCCATGGCAAGGGCCTCGGACGACAGGATGCCGCCGGAGAACAGCGTTACTCCGCGCTCCATCGCCTCCTGAACTTTGCGAACGGCTGTGGCCGGTTTTCCTTCCGTGTCGATCTCGAGATAGCTCAGCTTACGGTCTAAGACCTTGCCGACCTCCTCAACAAGCATTGCGGTACCCATGGAGCCAAACTTACCATTGGCAGCGAAGGGCCCCGACATTGGAAGCGGCGCGCCAATGGTTATGTCCCCGCCGGCAGCGAAGGCCGGCCGGAGCCCCGTAGGGAGGAGCAGTGAGCCCACGGCGACGGATGAGAGTTTCAGCAGATCACGACGGTTGAGCATGGATACCTCTGGGCGGCTATTTGTTCTATTTATACGAATAGTTATTATAGAATTGAGCCTGTCAAGGGGCATCGGGATGGCCACTACGGGTCGCTGGGCACTAGTAGGGCTTCGAGGGCGGGTAAGACCCGAGCCGAGCGAGACACCGTTCTTAGAGTCGTCCCGTCGTGAAACGCGCTTGCCTGGCCCACAATGGGCTGATGGTAGCCCTGCTCGCGGTTCGCCCTCTCCGCCACAAGAACTTTGGCGAGCTGACTCTGGGAACCAGCTTCCGCCGTGTTGACAGTAGCGGGTGGATCATCCTTGAGGCTGAGGACACAAAGGGCGGCCGAGTGGACGAGCGGCAGGTGCCGGAATATCTCAATCCGCTGGTGGAGCGATATCTCGCCACCTACCGACCTATTCTGCTGGCCCGACGGGCTGCCATGTCTGATTGTGAAGAGGCGGAAGCTACGCGATCCCGTCCGGACTGCTCATTAGAGGACATATCAGGCCCGTTGTGGATCGCAGTCACGGGGGTGCCCCTCACCTACTCGGCTGTTGGTGCTGCTATTACTGACACCGTCGAAGCCACGATAGGGGTCCGGCTGAGCCCGCATGCGTTCCGCCGCGCCGTAAGAACAACTGTGACGTACACTGGCGGGGAGCATCGCGGCCTCACGCAAGGGGTACTGCAACACAACAGCGCGCGTGTCGGGGACGAGCATTACGACAGCGACTCAACCCGGCGAGCAGGCCTTGAGCTGACCGCAATCATACGGGGGCTCACGAAATAGCCCTCTGTGTGTTCTGAGGAGCCCCTTCAAGTTAGGACCGAAGCTGCTGATCTACTTGGTAAGTGGATTGACACTACCACAGGCCTCTGAAGGAAGGCGGAGCAAGGGAAATTCTTCGTCCTTTCAGATGTCCGCTTTACGCCTCTAACCTGACCAAGGCCTTAGGTCTCAGATCTGCCAAAAGGAGACATTCATACTTCTCAGAGCCGCGGGTCTCGTTCGCTTAAGGCCATCGACGAGGATCAAGGGGCAGCGACCAACGCAGTGCCATCACGAGCGATCACCTTCCCGCCCTTGACTACCATTCTGCGTGGACGTCGGTCTACGACGGCCTCCGCCAGGGTTTCGCCGTCGAGCAGGACGAGATCCGCCTTGCAGCCGAGATCCAGGCCGTAATCATTGAGACCCATCATCCGCGCACCGCCAAAGGTGCAGGTGTCGAGCGCCAGAGCGACCTCATCGTCGCGACGCAGATTATTGCGCAGGCCGACGAGAACGGCCCTCTCCAGCATGTCGGGATTGTTGTAGGGTCCCCAGGTGTCGCGCACGCCGTCAGTGCCCGCTGCGACCACGATGCCTGCCTCAACGAGCCGCTTGACGGCAGGGGCCGGTCTCGAGGCAGGGGCTGTCGTGAGAATGTGAATCTGTGCCTGAGCCAATGCGTCGATCAGCGCGGCGACATAATCCTGATCGGTCATGCCCAGGCAGAACGCATGGCTGATCGTCACCTTGCCCTGAAGGCCCAGAACCTTTGTGCGTTCGATGATGAGCTCCATAGAGAAGGCTCCCAGCTCCGCCGGCTCATGGAGATGGATGTCGACCGGGACGCCATAGCGGTCGGCAAGATCGAAGACGACATCGAGATGCCCCTTCGGATCGCGATCAATCCCTGCAGGGTCGAGCCCGCCGACGACCTGGGCGCCGAGTTGAAGCGCCCTCTCCATCAGTTCGACGGTACCGGACCGAATGAGCATGCCGCTCTGCGGGAAGGCGACGAGCTCGATATCAACCATGTTCCGATAGCGCTCCCGGGTTTCCAGAACGCCCTCAATGCCGGCGACGCCGACCTCCGTATCCACATCCACATGGGTCCGGATATGCGTCGTGCCGAGGGAGGCGGCGAGCACGGTCTGCCAGGCGGATTGGCGGGCGGGATCGATGCCGAGGACCCGCCGCTGCATTCGCTCGTTCTCGATCTTGTCGATAAGGCGTGGCCCCACCTCGTTGCGGTACCAGCCCATACCGAGGAGGGTCTTGTCCATATGCGTATGGGCTTCGACGAGACCGGGAATCAGGATCGCTCCGCCGCCGTCGAGGCTCTCCTGGCTATCCTGGACATCCTCGCCATAACTTGCGATCCGCCCGTCGCGGATTGCAATAGAAGTCGTCTCTCCGCCCATCGGACGCACATTGCGGATCACCAAGTTGTTCACGAGCATCCTCCCCCTTCGGGTCCGAACCAGAACAGCATTGTCAGAACATATTGCCGTACCGATTTGTTTGTATACAATAATGCATACGAAATGCCAACGAGTTTCGCCTTCCTGAGTCAGTTGATTTGTGGAACATAGTTCATTGCCCGAACCCATTCGTAAGAACCGATGACCCCTCCCCTCAGAAAACCTAAATCAGCCCCAGGCAGCCGAAGCGACTTTGTTTATGGTGGGCTTCGCCGCGCAATCATCGAGCAAGCCTTAATGCCGGGAGACAAGCTGACCGAGGATGTGATCGGCGATCGGTTCGGCGTCAGCCGGACTATCGTCAGGACTGTTCTTGCGCGCCTGTATGCCGAGGGCCTCGTCGATATGCAGCCGAACAAGGGCGCGACCATCGCGCAACCGAGCCTGTCGGAGGCACAGGACGTTTTCGAGACGCGAATGTGCCTGGAACGCCAAGTCATTGCCCGGCTTGCAGAAAAAGTCACCGAAGATGATATGGAGAGCCTCCAACGGCATGTTGAGTTGGAAACTAAAGCCAATATCCATGACGGCTCCGCCGCCATTCGGCTGGCAGGAGAATTTCACATTCTCCTAGCCTCCCTTTCGGGCAACAAGGTTCTCGCGCGGTATGTCGATGAGGTGGTTTCCCGCAGCTCGCTGATCCTCGCGCTCTATAGCCGGCCTCATTCCTCCGATTGCTCGATAAATGAGCACCAGCAGATCATCGATGCCCTGCGACAGGGGGATGGCCAAGCGGCTATTGACGCGATGGATCACCACCTCAAAGCGGTAGCGGACAGAGCTCTCCTATCCTCCACCTCTGACAAGCATCGCGATATCCGGTCCATTCTGGACCGCTACGCTTCCTGACGGCCTAGCTAAGCGTCCGCCACACAATCGTTTCACAATGAAACCTATCCCCTGAGCGCCGGCATCGGCCCTCCAGCGCCTATGTTTTGCTCAGAGAAGATGAAATTTCAATCAAAGGCGGAATTGACGCTCCTAGTTTTGTATGCAACTTTTTCTTTTATTGTATCCAATAAAAATCCATTCCAAAGGATTGTGGAGGTCACGATGAGAGCCAAACTTGCCGCCAGCCTGACTGTTGCCGCCAGTACCCTTGTCGGAATGCCGGCCGACGCCAAGACCCTGAGGTGGGCCTCGCCTACCGACATCACGACGCTAGACCCGTATGCGCATACGGAAAGCTTCACGACGAGCATGCTGCACCATGTCTTCGACCCGCTGGTGCGTCGCGGCCGGACTCTTGAGCTGGAGCCTGCGCTGGCGATGAGTTGGAAGACGGTGAAGCCCGATACCTGGCGTTTCGAGCTGCGCCGGAACGTGAAGTTCCATAACGGCAACCCCTTCACGGCAGACGACGTAGTCGCCTCAATCAGCCGCATTCTCGATCCCGGCGCCCGGGCCCGCGGCAACCTCGCAACGGTGGTCAAGGCAGAAAAGGTCGACGACTTCACGGTCGATATCGTCACCAACGGCCCTTACCCGCTTCTTCTCAACGATCTCGCCGGCATCTACATCCTCGACAAGGAATGGATGGAGGTTAACGGCGCCCTGAAGCCTGGCAATATCGCAACCGGCGTTACCACCGCGGCATCGACCAATGCCATCGGCACGGGGCCCTTCAAGGTTGAATCCTACAAGCCCGACGCCGGCACGACCTTCGTGGTCAATCCCGATTGGTGGGACAAGCCCCAGCACAACCTCACCCGCATCGAGTTCAAACCGGTGAAGTCGGACGCCACGCGCGTTGCCGCCCTGCTGTCGGGCGAGCTGGATCTGATCGCGCCCGCGCCTCTCCAGGATCTCCAGCGCATCTCGTCGTCCCAAGGCTTCAAGGTCATCGAGGAGCCGTCTCTACGCCTGATCATGCTTTCGCTCAACTTCCGTCCCGAGCTAAAAGCGATGCCCGGACAGAAGAACCCGCTGCTCGACGTCAAGGTGCGTCAGGCCATGTGGCATGCCATCGACCTCGACACGATCAAGAAACGCGTGATGCGCGACAAGTCGCGCAATACCGGCACGCTCGTCGCTCCGCCCGTGCCCGGCTACGCAAAGGACAACGATACGCCGCTCGCCTATGACCAGAGCAAGGCGAAAGAGCTCCTCGCGGAGGCCGGCTTTCCGAACGGCTTCAAGACCAAGCTGAACTGCCCGAACGATCGCTACATCAACGACGAGCAGACCTGCGTCGCGATTGCATCCATGTGGGCGAAGGTCGGCATCCAGGCAGAACTCCAGACCGAGTCCCGGGCGACATACTTCCCGCGTCAGGACCGCGGCGAGTTCGATGTGTCCATGGTCGGCTGGGCGACCCTGCCGCCGATGGATGGGTTCAGCGTGCTCTCATCCCTGCTCACGGAGCAGAAGGACGGATATGGCGGCTCCAATGCCGGCAAATACAGCAATCCCAAGATCGAGGAGCTGACACGCAAGGCCGCCGTCGAGCTCGATGAAGCCAGGCGCCGCGACATGCTCGCCGAGGCGCTCAAGGTCGCGCGCGATACAGTTGCCTACATTCCACTCCATCAGCAGCCCGTGGCCTGGGCTGTCCGAGACGGCGTCGAGGTCCCGCAGTTCCCGGACGAATACGTCCGCCTGTGGTTCGCCACCGTCAAGTAAACCTGCAGCAGGAGACGAGCGGCTCGTCCGATTGCGGCGAGCCGCCGGGGAAACGGTCATGTTCAAAGTCCTCCTCTCCCGGCTGGGCCAAGCCGCCCTTGTTATGCTCGTCGTGTCGGCCGTGTCCTTCGTGATGTTCCGATATGTCGGCGACCCCGTAGCGACCATGTCGCGCGAAAACGCCTCCGTAGAGGAGAAGGCGGAACTCCGGCGCTCCCTCGGTCTCGATCAGCCGCTGGTGGTCCAGTACGGCCGCTTCCTGACCCGCACCCTCAGCGGCGATCTCGGCATCAGCTACCGCAATCAGCGTCCCGTGACGGAGCTGATCGCAGAACGGCTTCCCGCAACGCTGGAACTCGTGATCGTTGCGACGATCCTGTCGCTCGCTCTCGGCATTCCACTCGGTGTGCTGTGTGCGCTTAAGCCGGATGGCGTCGCCGCGCGGCTGGTGCAAGCCCTCTCTCTCGTCGGCATCTCGACACCGACCTTCGTGACGGGCATCGTGCTTATTCTCGTCTTCGCCGTGTCTCTCGGCTGGCTGCCCTCCTTCGGACGCGGCCAAGTGGTCGATCTCGGCTGGTGGTCGACGGGCTTTCTGACAATCAGCGGTCTGAAATCGTTCATCCTGCCCGGCATTACGCTCGCTCTCTACCAGCTTACCCTCATCATGCGTCTGGTGAGAGCCGAGATGATCGATGTTCTGTCGAGCGATTACATCCGTTTCGCCAAGGCCCGAGGATTGCCGACCCGCTATATCCACTTCCGGCTCGCCTTGAGAAACGCGCTCATGCCGGTCATCACGGTCACGGGCCTCCAGATCGGCTCGCTCATCGCCTTCGCAATCGTGACCGAGACAGTCTTCCAATGGCCGGGCATGGGCCTTCTCTTCATCCAGGCCGTGAGCTTCGTCGATATTCCCGTCATGGCGGCCTATCTGCTCTTCGTCGGTCTGCTTTTCGTCCTCATCAACACCGTCGTCGACATTCTCTACGCCGTCGTTGATCCCCGTCTTCGCGCGAGGTCCGCATGAAAACGCTCGCTCCCACTCCTGGCCTGTTCATGCGACTGGGCGCCCCACCCTCGGCGATCGTCGCTGGAGCCCTGGCTTTGATCCTTGTGGCCTGCGCGCTGCTCGCTTCCTGGATCGCGCCTTACGACCCAACGGACCTCTCGTCGTTCGAGCTCATCAATGCCGAGCTGCCGCCTGCCTTCACGGCCGATGGCGATCCGAACTTTCTTCTCGGCACGGACAACCAAGGCCGCGATCTGCTCTCGGCCATGCTCTACGGTGCGCGCGTCTCCATCGCCATCGGCGGCGGTGCGGTCCTGCTCGCAGCCACCCTCGGCGTCTCTCTGGGCCTGCTTGCCGGCTATTTCGGCGGCAAGGTCGATGCCTTGATCATGCGGATCGCCGATGTGATCTTGAGCTTTCCTACGATCTTGCTTGCGCTCCTGGTGAGCGGCATCGCGCGGGCGCTCATTCCCGGCGCGGCGACGGCGGAATGGGCGCCGGTCATCCTGATCTGCGCCATCGCCATCCATGAATGGGTGCAGTACGCCCGAACCGTTCGCGCCGCCACCATGGTCGAGACGGCGAAGGATTATGTCCGGGCGGCCAAAGTTATCGGCCTGCCGCCTTGGCGTATCATGCTGCGGCATATCCTGCCGAATGTGATGAGCCCTGTCCTCGTCATTTCCACCATCAATCTGGCGGCGGCCGTGCTCACCGAGGCGACCTTGTCCTTCCTCGGGGTCGGGATGCCCCCCACCTATCCCTCGCTCGGCACGCTCATCCGAATCGGCAACGAGTTCGTCTTCTCGGGGATCTGGTGGATCGCCCTATTCCCGGCTCTTGCCCTTGTGATCCTTGTGCTAGCCGTCAACATCGTCGGCGACTGGCTCCGCGATCGCTTCAATCCCAAGCTGAGGGTGAAACGATGAACGCGCAATCCGCTCCCGCTCTCGCTATCGACGGCCTGCGGGTCGAATATCCCCTCGCCAATGGCAGCGTCTTCACCGCCGTCGAGAACGCGTCTCTCGTCATCCAACCAGGCGAGATCCATGCGCTGGTGGGGGAATCCGGCGCCGGGAAGACGACCATCGGCAACACGGTGATGGGGCTGCTCGAGAAGCCCGGACGCGTTGCCGCCGGCAGCATCCATATCGATGGCAAGAAGTTCGATGCTGTCAAGGGTTCGGCAACCGGCATCGTGCTCGGCCGCGATGTCGGAGCCATCTTTCAGGATCCGATGACGAGTCTGAATCCACTCTTCGCGGTAGAGAGCCAACTCACGGAGGCGATGCGCTTTCACCTCAAGCTTGACAAGGGAGATGCGCGGTCGCGCGCACTGGAACTCCTCGAATCCGTCGGAATCCCCGAGCCGAAGCGACGCCTCAAGGCGTATCCCCACCAATTGTCCGGCGGCCAGCGCCAGCGCGTCGTGATCGCGGCCGCCTTGTCATGCAATCCCAAGCTCGTAGTCGCGGATGAACCGACGACGGCGCTTGACGTCTCGGTGCAGGCGCAGATCCTCAAGCTCCTGCGTGACCTGGCCGACAGCCGCGGCATCGGCATCCTGCTCGTCACGCACAATATGGGCGTCGTCGCCCAGATTGCCGACCATGTCACCATCATGCATCGGGGCAAGGTGGTCGAGACCGGATCGACGCAAGAGGTTTTGCGCCATCCCAAGGCAGCCTATGCCAGGGCGCTGATCGGCGCCGTCCCACGCATCGACCAGCGCCTCGACCGCTTCCCAGTCCTCGGCGACGAGGGTAAGGGGCGCGCGGAGAGCGCCCGTGCGGAACTGCGCGCGAAGGCCGGGCGCTCTGAGGCCAATGCCGACGAGACCCCTATCCTCTCGATCGAGAACCTGTGCGTCGATTACACCACCAGTGGTTGGCTTCCGGGCTCGACAGGCCATCGCTTCCGCGCGGTTGACGATGTCTCCTTCTCCCTCCGAAGCGGCGAAGTGTTCGGGCTCGTCGGTGAATCCGGCTGCGGCAAGACTACGATCGCCAACGTCGTGTCAGGGCTGGTGCGTCCCAGTGCGGGCCGTGTGCTCTACCGGGGGCAGAGCATCGCTGGCGAAGGCGCGACCCGCCGGGTCGGGCCGCTGCGCCAAGCGATTCAAATGATCTTCCAGGATCCCTATTCCTCTCTCAACAGCCGGATGCGCATCGGTTCGATCCTATCGGAGCCGATCCTCTTCTACCGTCTCGCCACCTCCCGCGCCGAGGCAGAGACCGACGTCACGCGTCTGATCGAAGCCGTCGGCTTGGACGCGGATGCCTCCCAGCGTTTCCCGCATGCATTCTCGGGCGGTCAGAGGCAACGCCTGTCGATCGCGCGGGCGCTCGGGGCGCGACCCAAGCTGATCGTCTGCGATGAGCCGACCTCGTCCCTGGACGTGTCGGTGCAGGCTCAGATCCTGAACCTGCTGAAGGATTTGCGCGATGCCACTGGCCTGACCCTCCTGCTCATCAGCCACGACCTCGCCGTGGTGCGGCAGATGTGCGATCGCGTGGCCGTGATGAGACAGGGGCAGCTCCTGGAGCAGGCCGATTCCGAAACTCTCTTCGACAAGCCGCAGCATCCCTACACGCAGGAACTGCTGTCGCTTGTTCCGACCCTCGACCGCATTCGCGGCGAAACCCAAGCCGCCTGACCGACCGGAGTGTACCGCATGGCCGACATCATCATCACCAACGGCATCGTCGTGACGATGGACCCGCAACGCAGGGTCATCGAGAACGGTGCCGTCGCCATCGAAAAGGATCGGATCGTCGCAGTCGGGACGACCGAGGAGGTGCTGGAGGCCCATCAGGCGCCCACGATGATCGACGCCAGCCGTAAGATCGTCATGCCCGGCCTGATCGATGGGCATGCCCATGCGGGTCACGGCCTGATCAAAACCATGGGGGGAGGTGATAGCAACGCTTGGTACGAAGCCTGCCACCAAGCGTATACGGTGGCTTCGACACCCGAGTTCTGGCGCGCGGAATCGCGTCTCGCAGCGCTCGAGCGTCTACGCTTCGGCGTGACCACGGGAGTTTCCCTGCTGGGCGGTGGCGATACGATTCTTCGTACCGATGAGCCCATGTACGGTGATGCTCATTGTGAAGGCGTGCGGGAAGTCGGAACCCGTTCTGTCGTCGCCGTCGGGCCGACCCGCCCACCTCATCCCCGCACCTATGCGCGTTTCGTCGATGGAAAGGCCGTCGAGCGGTCCGTCACGTTCGAAGAGCAGTTCGAAACGTGTCTCTCCCTCATCAGAACCTGGCACGGCAAAGAAGGCGGCCGCCTGAATATCGCGCTCATCACGCCGACCCTTCGCGCTGAGCATGTCGAAGAGCTTGGGCAGGCGAACCTTGAGGAAGCCATCCGTCAGGCCCGCATGACCGCGGATCTCGCCCGCGAGGCCGGCCTCGTCTTCACCCAGGACGGACATACCAAAGGCAGCGTCGCCTATGCCAATGAGCTCGGCATCCTGGGGCCGAACGCTCTCTTGTCGCATTCCACTAATCTTACGGAGGATGAGATCCGGATCGTCGCCGACACCGGAACGAACATCGCTCACAACCCAAGCGCGATTGCCTCAATCCTCGGCCGCTGCCCGGTTCCCGAACTCTTGGAGGCCGGCGCCAATGTCTGCCTCGGTTCCGATGCGACTGCCCCGGACCGCTCCGGCGACATGTTCCGGCACATGCAACAATGCATGCACTACCACCGGACGTATTTCAAAGACCCCACCTGGCTGCCGCCAGGGCGCGTGCTGGAGATGTGCACCATTGATGCCGCCAAGGCGCTCGGGATGGAGAAGGATATCGGCTCCCTTGAAGTCGGCAAGAAGGCGGACGTGGTGCTGCTTGACCTGAGGCGGCCCCATCTCTACCCGCTCAACATGGCTGTCTTCCGGCTGATTTATTTCGCTAATGGCAATGATGTCGACACCGTCATCGTCGATGGCCGAATTGCCCTGCAAAATCGCGAGGCCGTCTTTGTCGATGAAGATGAGATCCTCGACGAGGCTCAGCGCGAGACCGAGGCCATGCTCGACCGCACCGGCTTCCGGTACATGCTCGAAACGCCGAAGATGTTCTGGCGCCACGTGAGGGCAACCGACCAGATCGAAGGTTGATGAGCCGGAGCGCGGCGGGCTCCTACCCAGTCCACTATTGTCACGATCATTGTGCCAACCGCTTCCACGCGGATGGAAGGACAAGGAATGCTGACTGTACACGAGCGGAAGACGAACGAGGTGCAGACGCCCCGCAGCAGCATGCGGTCCGGGTCTGCCCTCGCTGGCTTCGTCGTGGCCTGCATCATGGTGGCGGCGCTCAACCTTCGCCCTGCCCTCACATCCGCTGCGACCATGCTGGCCGAGATTCAGGCGAGCCTTGGACTCGGCGATGTGTGGATTGGCGTTTTGACCACCATGCCTGTGCTTTGCTTCGGCGCGTTTGGTCCGCTCGCACCGCTCCTCTCCGCCAGGCTTGGCCTCGAACGGACGATCGCGATCCTGCTCATATGCCTTGCGGCTGGGCTTGCCCTTCGCGCTGTACCGGCAAGTCTCGCCCTGTTCACGGGCACCCTCGTGGCAGGAGCAGCTATAGGCATGGCGGGCGTGCTCTTGCCGGTGGTAATCCGACGGCGTTTTCCCGAGCGGATCGGCTTGATGACAGGTCTTTACACGATGATCCTCAGCGTCGGCGGAGCCAGCGCTGCGGGACTGACGCCGCTTCTCGAAGGGGCGTGGCGCTCCTGGACCCTGGCCCTGGCGTGCTGGAGCCTTCTTGCATTGGCCGGCGGCATCATGTGGAGTGCCCTGGCCGCGGCCGAACCTTCCTCCGTTGGCACTGCGCCCCTACCGCGTTTCGCGCTTCTCCTGCGTGACCGCCTAGCCTGGTCGGTCACGGCCTTCATGGGACTGCAGGCAGGCCTGGCCTTCATTGTGCTCGGCTGGCTGCCGACGCTGCTGCGTGATCGAGGGCTCGATGTGCTGGACGCCGGCATCGTCACTTCCGTCTCGATCCTGTCGCAGACCGCCACTGCGCTGCTCGTGCCCTCGCTCGCCACGCGACGGGCGTCACCGCGCCTTCTGGTCCTGCTGGTTCTCCTGGCCACCGGAACGGGATTTCTCGGCCTGCTCTATGCGCCGCTCCAATCCCGCCTCCTGTGGGCGCTCATCCTTGGCCTCGGTCAGGGCGGTCTCTTCGGCCTCGCACTTCTTTTCATCTCGCTGCGCTCTCCGACAGCGGAGGTCACGGGGATGCTGTCGGGCATGTCGCAGAGCATAGGCTATCTCGGTGCGTCCCTGTGCCCCTTTGCAGTCAGTATGCTACGCAACGGTCGGGACCCATTTCTAGGCCCTGCCGTCATCGTTGTCGCGATCACGATGGGCTGCATCTGGTCCGGCCTGCGAGCGGCAGCACCCGCGTATGTGCTTCCGCATCTCAAGAAAGACTAGCGGCCTCGCTTCTATCAGCCCTGGGCGGGCGCAGCATAAGCCGATACGTCTCGGGCGAGGATGCGGCCAGCCCCCTTTGCACCGACGATGCGTCCGCCTTCGGCCACGATTTGACCGCGCAGCAGCGTTGTCACCGGCCAACCGGTGACCTCAAATCCTTCCCACGGCGTGTAGTCGGCCCCATGATGAAGGATCTCTTGGCGGATGATCTCACGGCGATTCGGATCCCACAGCACGATATCCGCGTCGAAGCCCACGCCAATGGAGCCCTTGCGCGGATAGAGGCCGTAGATCTTGGCGTGATTGGTGGCCGTCAGTTCCACGAAGCGGTTGAGGGAGATACGGCCCTTAGAAACACCTTCCGAGAACAGGATGGGCAGGCGGGTCTCGACGCCGGGAATGCCGTTCGGCACCCACCGGAAAGAGGATCTGCCATTCGGGTAGAGCTTGCCGTCTGGGCTGTCATAGCGGAACGGGCAATGATCCGACGAGAACGTCTGGAACACACCGCTGCGCAGCCCTTCCCAGATGGCCGCCTGGCTCTCTGTATCCCGTGGCGGAGGCGAGCAGACGTACTTTGCACCAGTCATGTCCATGTCCGGACCCTGCAAGTCCTCGGCGGTGAGCGTGATGTATTGCGGACAGGTCTCGGCGTAGACCTTGAGGCCACGGGACTGCGCCCAGCGAATCTGCTCCATGGCCTCGCGTCCGGACACATGCACGATCATGATCGGCACGTCGACAAGCTCCGCATGGCTGATCGCCCTATGGGTTGCTTCGCGCTCCACGATTTCGGGACGGGAGACTGCATGGTAGTAGGGTGCAGTCCGGCCCGCCCTTTCGAGGCGCTCGGTCATGTAGCGGATGGCATCATAGCCTTCGGCATGAACCATTACGAGGGCTCGCTCCCGTCGGGCAACCTCGAACACGTCAAGAAGTTCGTTGTCCTTGAGCACGAGATCATCGTAGGTCATGAAAACCTTGAACGACGTATAGCCATCCTTGAGCAGCGCGGGGAGTTCCTGCCCCAGAACCTCAGGCGTCGGATCGGAAATGATCAGGTGGAAGGCCGTGTCGACATAGCACTCGTTCTCGGCCTTCCGCCGATACTCTTCGACACAGGCGCGCAGGGACGTGCCCCGCTGCTGGAGCGCAAAGGGAAGCACCGTTGTGTTGCCGCCGGCTGCAGCGGAGGCCGTGGCAGAGGCGAAGTCGTCCGCCATGACGATTCCGGGCCCGGAAGGTTGAGCGATGTGAACATGGCTGTCGATGCCTCCTGGGAGCACGAGCAGTCCGGTGGCGTCGATTTCTCTCGGAGCGCGAAGACTCTCACCCAGCACGACGATGCGTTCGCCCCTGACGCCAACGTCGCAGCGAAACGTGTCGGAGGCCGTGACAACGGTGCCGCCGCGAATTGCAAGATCGAGCTCCATCTCCACCATCCTCAGGCAAGCGCTCGGTCGAGGCTCGCTATAAGCCGATCAACTTCCTCGGGGGTATTGTAGTGCACCATGGAAACGCGCACTACGCCATTGCGGTCTGCGAGGCCCAAATGTTCGATCAGCCGCCGGGAGTGGAAATCACCGAAGCGGATGCCGATCCGGTCGGCTTCGGTCGAACGCACGATTTCCGCCGAGTCGCGCCCGTCGACCTTGAAAGCGACGGTCGGCACGCGGTGCTGCGTGGCACTGTCGCGGCGCCCGACGATCCTCACGTCGTTGCGGTCCCTCAGATAGGTAAGAAGTTTTTCTCCCAAAAGCGTTTCATGCGACGCGATCTTGTCGAATGCACGATCGATCGCAGCGCGGTCCCCCGTCGACCCGCCAAGGGCGTCGATGTAATCGACGATGCCAGCCGATCCCCAGGCGAGCTCATAGTTGGTATTGCCGGGCTCTAGTTTCATCGGCACCTTCTCGCGACCGTAGAAATAGTGATAGAGCCCGTCGAGTTCGAGCAACTTCTCATACTTGCCGTACATCACCGCGAAGTGAGGACCGTAGGTCTTGTAGAAGCTGAAGATGTAGTAATCGACATCGAGATCTCTCACGTTCACGGCCCGATGAGGCGCATAGGCAACGGCATCGACGACGATTTCGGCGCCACGCTCGTGGACGCGGCGTGCGATCTCCTTGATTGGATTGATGGTGCCCAGAATATTTGAGGCATGGGTCACCGCCACGAGCCGGGTCCGCTCCGTCATGAGGCGATCAAGTTCATCCAGGTCGATCTCGAAGCTCTCGCGGTCGATGGACCATTCCTTGATGACGATGCCGCGCTTCTCCAGGGCGCGCCAGGGACCGATATTCGACTCGTGATCGAAATTCGTGACGACAATCTCGTCGCCGGGTTTGAGCCCGCCTTCCATGGCACGGCTGAGAAACTGGGCGAGGACGGTAGTCGAGGGGCCCAGCACAATCTCCTCCGCCCGCTCTGCCCCCAGTAGCCGCGCGATCTTGGCGCGGGCCTCCATCAGTCGGCTCGTCGCCCGTTGGGAATGCTCATAGCTGGCGCCGGTCTGCACGCTCGTGGTGAGGAGATATTCCGAAACGCGCTCAGCGACATTGCGCAGAACAAGGGAGCCTCCCGCGTTATCGAAATACGCGAACCCGTCCGCTAGGGCGGGAAATTGGGAGCGAACGAAGGCAAGATCGAGAGACATGAATGCACCTACTCTGCAGGAGATTGGAATGTGCCGACAACGAGCGGCTCTGGAAGCGGATGAACAATGCAGTCCACGGAGGAGCCGCTTTCCCACATGAACATGAGAAAATCACCGCCTGGGCCGATTGCCGCGATCGGAGCGTGCCAGAGGTTGCGGGTGTAGTTGACGCCCTCACCCCGGTGTCCGACGAATGCTTCGGCGCGGGCAAGATCAGGCAGCCCTTTTCGGTCCTCGGGCGCGACGACGATCAGGAAGGACTCGGCCGAGAGTGCTACGAACGCCTGAGACGACAGCGGGTGCCGCTCAAAGGTCACGAGTCTCGTCGGCAGAGGCCCACCCTCGGCTCGGTAGATCGAAAGCACGGGCTCGCCATCAGGACTTGCGTGGTCGAAGCGGGTGTCGGTGTCGAAACGCAGTGCCCGTCCATCATTGACCAAGCGGCTGCGATCTGGATCGAAGAACAGCACCTCGCCGAAGGGACTGAAGGCTGAGGGCGTCAGGCGTTTGGGAAGCAGGGTCTGCACGGATGTGTAAGCCTAATGAGACAAGACGGCCTGAAGAAAGCTTCTGAGACGTGGATCGCGTGGCGTGTTGAAGATCTCGTCGGGAGGCCCCTCCTCGACGATCCGCCCCCCATCCATGAACACCACCCTGTCGGCGACCTTGCGGGCAAATCCCATCTCGTGGGTCACGACGACCATGGTGACCCCGGTCTTGGCAAGCTGCTGCATCACGTCCAGGACCTCGCCCACCATTTCCGGATCAAGCGCCGAGGTCGGCTCGTCGAAGAGCAAAACCTTCGGCTCCATGGCGAGTGCCCTGGCGATTCCGACTCGCTGCTGCTGCCCGCCGGAGAGTTGCGCCGGGTATTTCGCCGCCTGATCCGCGAGCCCGACACGGGTCAGAAGACGCTGAGCGCGCTCCTCCGCTTCCGCCCAGGACAGGCCCCGCACGCGGACGGGGCCAAGCGCAACATTGCGGAGCACGGACATATGCGGAAAGAGGTTGAAGCTCTGGAACACCATGCCCACCTCGGTGAGCACGGTGCTCTTGCGGCCGTGGCCGACCTCCGCTCCGTCGACGATGATCTCACCGCCGTTGTGCTCCTCAAGCTGGTTTATGCAGCGGATCAGCGTTGACTTGCCCGAGCCGGACGGACCGATGACGACGACGATCTCGCCTTCTTTTACCTGGAGGTCGACGCCATGCAGCGCCTTGAAATGTCCGAACGACTTGACGACGTTCTTCATCTCGATGATTGGGCGCATCATCGTCCCCTCACAGCTAGTCGCTTTTCGAAAACCCCGACAAGGCGCACGAGCGGCATCAGTATCAGGATGTAGATGACGGCCGCACTAATGAGGGGTGTCGGGTTCGCCGCCAGCGCCTGCGCTTGGGTGGCCTGCTTGAGCAGATCGGGCATCGCCACCACGGATGCGAGAGCCGTGTCCTTCATCACGTTGATCGAGTTCGACGTGATCGGCGGGATCACGATCCGCAGTGCCTGTGGCAGCACCACGTCGCTCATGAGCCGCCAGGGGCTGAGGCCCAGAGCGCGGGCGGCCTCGAACTGGCCCTTCGGCACGGCCTCGATGCCGGCCCGGAAGATCTCAGCGGAATAGGCGGCAGACACGAGGCTCAACGCCGAGGCGGCGGCACCGAAGGAGGAAAGCCGCAGCCCGACGAAAGGCAGTGCATAGTAGATGACGACGAGCAGCACCAGGATCGGGATGGAGCGGAAGATGTCGATGTAGGCGACGGCGATCTGCCTCAGGGGTGAACTGGCATAGAGCCGGAGCAGCGCGAGAACCAAGCCGCCGATGAAGCCCAGGATGATGGCTGTCACTCCCAGGGTCAGCGTGGTGGTCAGGCCCGAGAGCAGAAGCGGAAGGGTTTGGACGAAAACCTTCCAGTTCAGGAAGGTGTCGAAGATGGACATGATGGACAGCGCCTCAACATTCGTGGCCATGCCGAGCGTCCGGCACCTGTGCCGGACGCTCGGGGAGAGTTGCTCGTCAGAGCTTGGGCATCTCCATGACCTTGATGGTCGTCGAGTTCGGCTCGGCCTTGGCGCCGAACCACTGCTCGTGGATCTTAGCCAAAGTTCCGTCCTGCTTCATCTTCGTGATCTCGGCGTTGACCTTTTCCGCCAGCGGGCTGTTCTTGGCGAACATCATCGAGTACTGCTCGCCGGTCGGGATGCGCTCCACCACCTGATAGATCGGCTTATCCTTGATGTAGTATTGTACGGCCGGGATGTCGCTGACATAGCCGTCGATGCGGCCTGCTGCAAGGTCGAGCATCGCAGGGGCCAAGCCCTCATAGCGGCGGATATCAGAGAATTTGTACTTCTGCTGGTTCTGAGTCGACCACATGTCACCGGTCGAACCGGTATCAACTGCGGCCACCTTGCTTGCCATCCCTTCCAGGTTTTTAATGCCTGAGTTGGCTCGCACCGCCAGCGATTGGTCGCTATCGTAATAAGGCTGGGCAAAGGATACCGACTCGAGACGCTTCTTCGTGATGGTGATCGAGGATACGGCGGCATCCACCTGACCTGATTGTACCGCAGCAAATAGCCCGTTGAACGGAATGTTCACGAAGGACACGTTCATGTTGAGGCGCTTGCCGACTTCTTTGGCGACGTCAACCTCGAAACCCACGATCTCGCCCTTCTCGTTCTGAAACTCCCATGGAACGTTGCCGACGTTCGCTCCAACCTTCATGTCGGCAGCATAGGCCATTGTTCCTGCTGACATGGCCAACACGGCGGTTAATGTTGCGGCGAATGTGCCGCGCCGGGTGAATTTCGCTGACATCTGGTCCTCCATCCTGCGCGCCGGGCTCATAGCCGGCGATCATATTCTGCTGCCATCTGCTAGCCAGCTCATTTGACACTTGTGCAAGCCGGTCAGATTGGTCAAACTGGTCTTACCAATCTGACCGGTTGATCCTGCAGCGATCCTGACGCATGGTCAAGGCCAATCATGGCCTTGAGGTGATCAAAAATGAGCCTCATAGGCACGGGCCGAGGCGATATGAGGATGAGGTGGGGCCAGCAGATGACGAGTGATCCAGTAAACCTGTCGGAATTGGAACTCGCCAACCGCACTCCCGTGCCACGCGGCATTGTCGAACATATCCAGCGCCTGATCCTGAAGGGCGGCCTTAAGGCTGGCCAGCGTCTTCCTTCCCAGCGAGAGCTGGCTGAGCAGCTCGGCGTAAGCCGGCCGTCGGTGCGAGAGGCGCTGACTGTGCTCGAAACGATGGGTCTTCTGACTGTGCGGGCAGGTAGTGGGGTATTCGTCGCAAAATCCAATGCACGCAGGCCGTTGTGGCGCTACTCCGACCGCTGCACGCCCGCCGATGTCTACGAGGCGCGCCTGGGATTGGAAGGTTACGCGGCGAGGCTCGCAGCCGCTCGCATTGACAAACCCGCCGAGGAACGCCTCAGACGGTGTACGAACTCCATGCATGAAGCTCTCAAGGCAGGCGACGTGATTAGCCTCGCCGTCAACGACACGGAGTTTCACGATCTGATCTTTGAACTCTCCGGCAACCCTGTTCTCGCCGCCATGTACCGGCCAGTGCGTGAATTGCTCGTCGAGAGTCAACGACTTCCCATGGCGCAGCTCGATCGCCTGAGTGAAACCGTGCGTGAGCATGAGGCCATTCTGGAGGGTATAGCCAGCCAAGATCCCGACACGGCCGAAGCGGCAATGCAAAGCCATATCCGCTCGGCCGCAGGCCGTTACGGCATCTCGCTCTGAAACATGCGCCGCTGAGGCCGGAGGTGACTCAACGGCAATCCAACAACCAAAATCAGGTTAAGCAGCGCCTTAAGTCCGGGAGCGTACCCCCCAAAGGTCCCCTTCAGGTCAACCTTTCACCTTCTGGCTAATCCAACGAAGGTCAGCTCCTAAGAGCCGAAGCGGATTAAGCTCTTTAGTCCTGGGTGTGCCAAAGCCGGACGTTGCAGGAGGATATTCAAACATCCGCTAGAATTGCTTCTCGACAACGGGGAAAGGACTCCTAGAGCTTGAACCGACGGAAGCCGCTCAGCCAACGCCCGGAAGCCCGTCACCGCGCCCAGCAATACCCGAATGCGCAACCGGAAATCGCGACCTTCTGCGAGACGGCGAAAGGGTTCTTGTCATCGAGCGTGATGCGGGCCAGTCGCGAGCGGTCGCGTGGACGGAACATGTTCTGGAACTCTGCAGGAAGCGCATCGGCAACCGTCAGGATGGCATCGATCCGTCCCTTCGCCGACAAGGCTCCACCCTTCACGTTCACGGCCATGCCCTCCGAGATGTCGAACAGATAATCGTCGGGCAGGTAGGCGAGAATATAAGATTTGCTGCCGTTGATCTGCATCAGCTCGTCGCCGAACTTCATGATCTGTCCTGGAATCGGCACCTTCGCGCCGACGATGCCCGGCACGCCGGCCCGCAGATAGCCGTCGTCATAGATGCCGTTGAGCTTGCCGATGGCTTCGCTGAAGATTGCGCGCGACTGCCGGAGAAGCTTCAGCTCGTTCTCGGTGGACAGCTTCTCGCTCTGCATCTGCGCCACCCGTTCGGCGGCCTGCAGGCTGTTGCGCAGGGCATCGTCCTTGGAGAGCGACGACACGATGCCCTTGCCCATCACGGTGTCGAACTGGCTTGCCGTCACCATGGTTTCGCGCGCCGTGCGCTGTGCCAAGGGGGAAACCGCCTCGAAGGCCGTCAGCTTGCCGCCAAGCTGACCCTCACGAATGGAAAGCTCACTGTCCCGCAGGGCGAAGTTGGCAAGCTCCTGTACCATCTCAAAAGATTCCAGGCGCAGCAGCGGCGTCCCAGCCTCTACCCGGTCTCCTTCGTTCACATAGACGTCCACCACCTTGCCTGGATAGCTTGCGCCGACAGAGTAGCGGTCGTTGAGCACCGTGCCGTCGATGGCCAGCACAACCATGCCGCCGACCAAGTAATAGGCGAGGGAGCCCAGGAAGAGAACGACCAGCGCGAGATATGCCCGAAAAAGTTGTCCTCCTAATGGACCAGTTTGCTGGGTCAGGACCAGTTGCGCAGGCGTGTGCCCTGTTCCTGGTAGCGGCCCGTCTCGCGCACGGCGGCAAGCTCCCGTACCGGCTTGCCGCCCGCGATGTCCTCCGGAGGATGGAAGATCGAGAAGTGCTCCCCGAGAACCTCCTCCTCGCGAAAGCCGCTGATATGCTCCGCGCCCGCATTCCAGCCCGTGATCCGTCCGTCCGGGTCCAGCACCACGAGGGCGACCTCGGTGACGGCGTCAAGCAGGAGTTCAGCCATCCTCGGATGTGCATGGAGGCCCCTTCGTCCTCCGGCTCCGCAACTCAAGCATTCCTCCAATGGTTCATGGGGACATCCTCGTCGACCTGCACCGACCAGGCGCTCCGGTCATATTGCGGTGCTGGGATCGAGGTCACTGGCGTTGACGGACATTCGGCTCCTTGGACCGTCGAGCTTGCGACGGCCCGCCTTCCTGCGGGTACGGGCGTGGCTTGTGTTGCCCGGGGATATAGGTCTGCTGGCGGATATTTTTAAGACGTGCGGGCCTGCCGGGTTGCAGCCGGATGCATCGACGTCACCGCATGCCATGTCGAAATCCGATCCGGCTTGCTTGAGGATCCTTGCAGTCCTCTCAGGACTTTACCCGCGGGCGGGTGAACACGTTCCAGTACGCCAGTGCGAAGCCGACGAAGGCTGCGGCCCATGCGGCACCCGCCACGTGCAGCAGCATGCTGCTCCAGGCGGGATGGATTGCCGCGCAGATCCGGGCAAGGGCGGCCGCGACGATCAACCCGTAGAGAAGCTGGACGGGGGCCGTGGCGACGAGCGCCCTTCCCGTATGGCCAAGGCTCGCCCGGGACATCACCGCCAGCGTCGTCACACCCATGGCGCCGCCCGTCCAGGCGTGGATACCCGCGCCGCTGGAGATCAGGCCCAGGGATGCCAGGCCGCTCAGCACGAAGCCGAGCGGCACGAATCCATAGGCCACGTGCAGGATCAGGACGAGACGGTCCCTCCAGGTACGCTCGCCTGCCCAGCGGCCAAGCCGCATCGCCTGGAGCAGCCCGGCGATGATCAGGGCTGCGCCGGTGACGGGCAGGTCCGGTACGGCGACCCATGCCAGGAGCGCGCAGCCGGCCGCGGCCATGGAGACCACGTCGAAGCGACCGAACGATGCCGGCAGGCGGCCTGGGTTCTCCCGTGCGAGCCAGTTGCGGGTGAAGCTCGGGATGATGCGGCCGCCGATCAGCATGATCAGCATCATGGTGGCGGCGATCCCGAAGCGGATGCCGTAGTCGGCGGCACCGAGGACATTGGCCTCGATGTGGAAGACGATGTTGCCGATCGTGAGAACCCCCAGCGCGATCAGCACCTTGAGGTTGCGCCAGTTCCTTCCCCTGACGATCTCGCGGGCCATGGCGGCGGCAACGAGGAGCAGGAACGCGTTGTCGACGAGCGCCGCGGACTGCCAGCCGATCCAGGCCGAGGTGGTGACGGCCATGCGGCCGGCGACCCATGCCAGGACCAGGACAAGCAGAGGCACCCCCTGGAGCGGCATGCGCCCGGTCCAGTTCGGGACCGCCGTCAGCAGGAAGCCGGTGATCACGGCCGGGAGATAGCCGTACAGCATCTCGTGAATGTGCCAGTCGCGCGGTGCGAAGGCAGTCGCCAGTTCCAGTTCGCCGTGGAACATCGGCAGCCATGCCAGGATCGCGAGCCCGGCATAGAGGGAGCCGAAGAGGAAGAACGGCCGGAAACCGTAGGACAGGAGCGCGGGTCCCTCGTAATCGCGCAGGCGTGGGATCGGAGCCATCATCGGCCTCCTTCGACTGGAATGAAAACGTCCTGCGCCATCACCGGGTGACCCGATGCGACGTCGGTCGCAGTGAATGCAATTGGCTGCCTGTCGTCGGCAGGAGCCGTGACGAGCACGCGCCATTCGCGGGTCGTGTCAGGGGCGACCCTCACCGGGCCGTCCTCGCCGACGGTCTCGACGGTTGCGGCATGCAACCCGGAGACCTCCAGCCGGAATGAGCGTTCGACGCCAGCCTTGTTGTAGACCCGGACCGCGTAGCCGTTCCGGGTCCGTCCGTTGGAGAGCTTTACGGCAACCGGGTTGCGGTCGTGGATGACGGTGACCTTGGCGTCGCCCCTCGTCGAGAGGCCGACGCCCATGATGCCGATGAGCGCAATGACGGACAGACCGAGGCCGACGGTCTTCGGCCTGATCACCCGGCTGCGGACGAACTCCTTCCGGCGCTCCCGCTCGATGTTGGACCAAGCCACGTAGTCGATCAGGCCGCGAGGTCGGCCGAGCCTGGCCATCGTCGTGTCGCAGGCATCCACACACAGGCCGCAGTTGATGCAGGCGAAGTTCGGGCCCTCGCGGATGTCGATTCCGATCGGGCAGACGGTCACGCACTGCATGCAGTCGACGCAGTCCCCGGCGGGTTCGCCCTTCGCCCTCAGCTCGGCCGCCTTCTTGGCGGATACGCGCGGCTCGCCCCGGTGGTCGCGGTAGTTGACGGTCAGCGCCTCGGGATCCCAGATCGCGCCCTGGAGACGCGGCCACGGGCACATCCACGTGCAGACCTGTTCACGGGCAAAGCCGGCCAGGGTGTAGGTGGCGCAGGTCAGGATGCCGACCCACGCATAGGCGAGCACGGAGGCGCGGCCGGTCGCGAGATCGGCCAGAAGCGTCGGTGCGTCGGTGAAGTAGAGGACGAAGGCTCCCCCGGTGAGCATGGCGATGAGAAGCCAGGTCGCGTGCTTGAGCCCGATCTCGAGGATGCGCCTCGGCGTGAGCGGCGCCCCTTGCTTTCTCAGGCGCTCCCTGCGGTCGCCCTCGATCCAGCGCTCGACGAGAAGGAACAAGTCGGTCCAGACGGTCTGCGGACAGAAGTAGCCGCACCAGACGCGGCCCGCGACGGCGTTGAGCCAGACGAGGACCAGGGTCGCCAAGACCAGCACGCCCGTGAGGTAGTACACCTCCTGGGGCCAGATCTCGATGAAGAAGAAATGAAGGCGTCCACGCTCGAGGTCGAGGAGCACGGCCTGGTTGGGCTGGCCGGGACCGCGGGACCATCGGATGAACGGCAGGACGTAATAGACGGCCAGGCAGACGATCAGCGCGATCCACTTCAGGCGGCGGTAGCGGCCGGAAACGGACTGGGGAACGACCCGCTCCGTGATGACACCGCGCTTCGGCTTGCGAAGGTGGGCCCGTTCGGGCTTGAAGCTGATGTCGAGGGTGGCCATTGGGCGCTGCAAGGATGTTGGCGCCGCCGCGGCGTGATCGCCGCGGCGGCGCAAGGGCCTCAAGGCACGCCGTTACTTGGCGGCAGTCGTCGTCGAGGCGAGCTTGTCGAACAGGTTGGCGAAGGCCTGCTTGGCCTTGCCGGGGTGCGTGGCGGCCTTGGCCTGATCCACGTTGGCCGCATCCCCGACTACGATCATTCCGACCATGCCCATGCCGTAGTGCGGCTTGCACTTGTAGCCGTACACGCCCGGCTTGTCGAAGGTGACGGCCAGTTCCTCGTTGACCTTGCCGACGAACTTCTGCCCGCCTTCCGGCACCATGGCATCGACGGTCTCGACGTTGTGGCCCTTGTCGGCGGCCACGAACTTCACCGTGTCGCCGGGATTGATCTTCACGAACGCGGGCTCGAACACCATGACGCCTTCGGTGCCCTTGTTGAGCATCTTCACCTCGACCTCGGCGGCGCCGGCCGCACTTGCGAATCCGAGGGCCGCCACGAGAGCGCCGAGCACGACAACCTTTTTCATGGTCCTTCTCCTTGGTTGAGACCTGCGAGCCTCACCGGCTCTTGAGGAAAAGTCATACGCCTCCTTGTGGCGGACCTGTTTGATCTGACGCAAACTGGGAGACGTTCTTCGTCGAAACCTCCGGAAGCGTGCTCCATTCCCATGACAAGGATGCGCGGCCTTGAGGTGCATCAATTCGGCAGGGTCGGCACCATGGTAAGTGATGCTGGGCAACGATTACGGTGATGGTCCTCGTCCAAGTCGGCCTGAGGTGGATCCGTGAGATCCACGCACGGCCGGGGCGTGATCTCCCTCCACCCTGAGATACCATTGACCTGACGCTCGAATGAGAAATGGAAGCCGCAGAATGCCGAACCTGGACAAGTCGCTCGTGGCCGATCTTCCGATGTTCGCGGGCGTGGAGCCGGACGATCTCAACGACATCCTCCGGGAAGCGCAATCGATCCGCTACCAGAAGGGGACGAGCGTCTTCCAGCAGGACGAGGAGGCACGCTCCTTCTTCATCCTTCTCCATGGGCACTTGAGGGTCATGAAGGTCACACCCGACGGGCAGCAGGTCGTGGTCCGTTACGTGACGCCCGGCGAGATCTTCGGGATCGCCATGGCCATGGGGCGCACCACTTACCCGGCCACGGCCCTCGCGGTCGTGGACAGCCTCGCCCTCGTTTGGCCGTCTGCGGCCTGGCCCCGCCTCGTCGCGAAGAATCCTTCGCTCGCCGTCAATACGATCCAGACCGTCGGAAGCCGCCTTCAGGACGCCCACACCCGGGTCGTCGAGATGTCGACCGAGCAGGTCGAGAGGCGCGTCGCCCACGCGCTCCTGCGCCTCGCCAAGCAGGCCGGGCGCAAGGGCGAGGATGGAATCCAGATCGATTTTCCGATCTCACGTCAGGACGTCGCGGAGATGACGGGAACCACGCTGCACACGGTCAGCCGCATCCTGAGCGCGTGGGAGGACCAGGGCCTCGTCGAGAGCGGACGGCAAAGGATCTCGATCCGCGACCCGCACAAGCTGTTCATCCTTGCCGAGCGCCCGTCGGACTGAGTCCCTCTCACCTCATGTGGGCCAGCGGGCAGTAATGGGTGTGGACCCGTCCCGGGCTGGGGGAACGGACCCCTGCGCGATGATGGCCCTCAGGTCGGCCAGGAATTCCGCCTGATCGACGCCATGCTCGCGGCAGGCGTCGGCCACGGTGTGGAAGCAGGCAATCGGGCAGCCGACGCAATGCATCCTGTGGTTCAAGAAGGCCCGGATCGTCATGGGCCAGCGCCGCATGATGTCGTCGACGAGCTGGGTGGGTTCAAGGGGCATGATGGCCTCCGCGCCGATGGTTCGATTGGACATGCCCCATCCTGCCGGTTTTCCGCTGCCATTCTTTGCGCGGCATCAACGAGGCGAAGGAAGCGGACACGCCGGCGCCATTGTTTGAGGTGGAGCAAAGAAGCGGAAGCGCTGATGGGCGAGGGTCCCGGCCGTCGAAGGAGGGCCGTCATCGCGGATGCGCGGGAGCGCTCCTACCCGGTTCGGGAATGCACCCTCCATCGAGGCCACCCTCGCCCGGGATCCGCAGGGGTACCCGGACCTCACCAACCGACCGCGGCCGGGACCTGCCCGGCTGCCTGCCAAGGAACGCTTGCCGATGTGCAGTTGCAACGTCACCGAGACCGTCATCGATCTCCGCCAGATCATGCCGCGGATGCGGCACTCCCTGATCTTCGGAACCTTCGACCAGTTGGACGAGGGAGAGAGCTTCCTGCTCGTGAACGATCATGACCCGAGGCCCCTCCTCTACCAGTTCGGCGTCAACTGTCCGGGTGCCTTCGACTGGGACTACGTCGCGAAGGGACCCGATCTATGGAAGGTGCGCATCAGCCGCGAAGCGGCCTGAGGCAGCATGCCCGCAAGCAGCCCCAACGCGGAGCCTCGAGCGGCTCCGCGTCACCTCTCCCTTGCCGGACACAACCCGGAAGCGTCGCCCATGACCGAGTTTCACATTGCCATGGCCGTCTTCCTCGCGGCTCACCTGATACCGGCCAGCCCCGGCCTTCGGTCGCGCCTGATCGGCTTGATGGGAAGAGCGACCTACCTCACCGCCTACTCGCTCCTGTCCCTCGGACTGCTCGCATGGCTCACCCTGGCTGCCCAGCCGGCGGTGACGGTCCTGCTCTGGGATCCCGCTCCCTGGCAGCGGCATGTGCCCTTCCTCGCCATGCCGGTCGCCGCGTTCCTCCTGATCGCCGGTCTCGCGTGGCCCAATCCGCTCTCGATCTCGCTGCGGAGCGGCGAGGAGCCCGGCCCGATCGTCGCCGTCACGCACCATCCCGTCCTCTGGGGTTTCCTGATCTGGGCGGCATCGCACGTCCCGCCGAACGGAAGCCTCGTCGTGGTCCTCCTTTTCAGCGGGATGGCCGCGTTCTCGATCCTGGGTTTCTTCCTGCTTGACCTCAATGCCCGCAGGCGCATGGGCGCCAACCGTTGGCACGCCCGAAGCGCCGGGACGTCGATAATCCCGTTCACGGCACTATTGCAGTGGCGGTCTTCATGGACATCGCTGCGTCCCCAGAGGCTGCCCGCCCTGATCGCAGTCGGCGCCTGTGCCTGGTTCATCCTCCAGGGCCATGCGCTCCTCATCGGACCCGACCCCCTCGCGGGCCTTCTCGCAATGCGGTAGGCATCGCCAGTCCCGCGGGAACCTCGCTACTGGGTCAGGAACAGGGTGACCGCGATGGCTACCGACATCGTCACCGCCGCGACGGTGCCGCTCAGGCGCAGCACGCCCATCCTGTGAAGCATCACCGCGAAGATGACGATGAGCGGTGTCGCCATCACCAGTCCGACCTGTGCATCCGTCATGATTGCTCTCTCCTGTTCATGGGTTTCCATCCCTCTATGGACCGGAACGTCAGTACGTTGTTTGAGGCAGCGCAACGAGAATGTCGGATGGGCGCCGTAAGGATCGATGTCGGCAAGTACGGAATGGCTGGAAACGATGGACGCTGCGCGAGAGGACAGGCCCTGGGGGGCGCTGTCCGACCTGCCGGGACACCCGATGATGTGGGTGCTCATCCTGACTGAGGTCGTCACCTTCGGACTTCTTCTTGCGACGTTCGCCGTCACGGGAGCCGTTCGGCCCGGCGTCTTCGCGGCCGGCCGGGCGCAGCTCGATCCCGTCCTCGGCGGCGTGAACACCATCGTCCTGATCACCAGCGGTTGGCTGGCCGCATTGGCCGTCGAGGCCCGCATGATCGAACGCCGGAGGTCGGCGCGGCTGCTGCTCGCCGGAGCGGCGGCCCTGGGCTGCGTCTTCATCGCCGTCAAGGTCGTGGAATACGCGGCCAAGGTCCAGGCCGGCATCGGCCTGGAGACCGACACGTTCTTCACGCTCTACTTCCTGATCACCGGATTCCACCTTCTCCACGTCGTGCTCGGGATCGTCATGATCGCGGCAGTCGTGTTGCACGACAGCCCGGAGAACCTGAAGACCGGCACGGCCTTCTGGCACATGGTCGACCTCGTCTGGGTCGTGATGTACCCGCTGGTCTACCTGGTCGGATGACGCCATGACCTGCATTGCCGCACGCCGGGCGACACGCGCTTGGATCCTGCTCGTCCTGCTCACCATCCTCAGCATGATCGCCGGGCATGCGGGAGCGGGAGGCCTCGTCGGCAGCGGCATCGTGCTGACGGCGACCGTCGCCAAGGGACGGTGGATGCTGATGGACTTCCTCAAGCTCCGTGATGTTCCGCCCGGCTGGCGGATCGCGCTGTCGTCGTGGCTCATCCTGGTTGCCGCCTTGGCCTGGATCGCCGCGGCGGCCCCCCTGTTGCACGGCTGACGAGGGCACTCCCCTCCGGAGCTTGTGCCAGAGCAAAGAACGCTCCGTCCGCTCCTGTACGTTGCCGACCATCCGCTCCGCGCGGCAAGCGACTTCACTGCCAGGCATCAGCCATGTTCACCCGTTTCCTTCAGATGGCCCATTCCCGGAGCCCGCCCCGGCACCTCCGACACGGCGGCCCGCACCGCACCTCCTACCTCCCTGCCCGATCAAGAAGGATCGCGTGATGGCTGAAGTCCTCACCAAATCGGCGGCAAGAAACGTGTTCTACGGGGGCTCGTTCTTCTTCTTCGCCATCTTCGTGGGCCTGACCGCCCACAGCCACTACTACATGAACACCACATCGACGGACGTCTCGACGCTGACGTCCTCCGTCGCCCGCGGCAAGCACGTGTGGGAGAGGAACTCCTGCATCAACTGCCATTCGATCCTCGGCGAAGGCGCCTACTTCGCCCCCGAGCTCGGCAACGTCTGGGACCGCTACGGCGGCAGGGAGGATCCGGCAGGAGCTCGCGAGACCCTGAAGGCCTGGATGGGCGCACAGCCCACCGGGATCGAGGGCCGGCGCCAGATGCCGCAGTTCAACCTGACCGACCAGGAACTCAACGATCTCGCAGACTTCCTGGAATGGACCGACCGCATCAAGACCCAGAACTGGCCACCCAACAAAGCCGGCTGAGAGGGGAATCGTCATCATGAAATACCAGACGCAAAAGGTGGCCCTGCTCTATTTCTACGGAGCGCTGGCCCTGTTCATCGCCCAGGTCCTGTTCGGCGTCCTCGCCGGCACGATCTATGTCCTGCCCAATACCCTGTCCGAGCTTCTGCCGTTCAACGTCGTCAGGATGATCCACACCAACGCGCTGATCGTGTGGCTGCTGATCGGGTTCATGGGCGCGACCTACTACCTGATCCCGGAGGAGACCGAGAACGAGCTCTTCAGCCCGCTTCTTGCGAAAATCCAGTTCTGGATGTTCTTCGGCGCAGCAGGCGTCGCGGTGGTGGGATACCTGTTCAAGATCCACGAGGGCCGCGAGTTCCTGGAGCAGCCCTTCATCATCAAGGTCGGCATCGTCGTCGTGTGCCTCATGTTCCTGTTCAACATCACCATGACGGCGCTCAAGGGACGCAAGACGGTGGTGACCAACATCCTGCTCTTCGGGCTGTGGGGCGTGGCGATCTTCTTCCTGTTCTCCTTCTACAACCCCTCGAACCTTGCGGTGGACAAGATGTACTGGTGGTACGTCGTGCACCTGTGGGTCGAGGGCGTGTGGGAGCTGATCATGGCCTCCGTGCTCGCCTTCCTGATGATCAAGCTCAACGGCATCGACCGCGAGGTCGTCGAGAAGTGGCTCTACGTCATCGTCGGCATGGCGCTGTTCTCCGGCATCCTGGGCACCGGCCACCACTTCTACTGGATCGGCGCTCCCGGCTACTGGCAGTGGATCGGCTCGCTGTTCTCGACGCTTGAGGTCGCACCCTTCTTCACCATGGTCATCTTCACCGTCCAGATGACCTGGAAGGCGGGCCGCAAGCACCCGAACCGCGCGGCCCTGCTGTGGTCGATCGGCTGCTCGGTGATGGCATTCTTCGGCGCGGGCGTCTGGGGCTTCCTGCACACCCTATCGTCGGTGAACTACTACACCCATGGCACGCAGGTCACCGCCGCCCATGGCCACCTCGCCTTCTTCGGTGCGTACGTGATGCTGAACCTCGCCGTGATGACCTATGCCATGCCGCAGATCCTTGGCCGCGCTCCGTACAATCAGATGCTGTGCATCGTTAGCTTCTGGATCATGTGCACGGCGATGTCGGTGATGACCTTCGCGCTCACCTTCGCGGGCGTCATCCAGGTCCACCTGCAACGCGTGCTCGGGCAGTCGTACATGGACGTCCAGGATCAGCTCGCGCTGTTCTACTGGATCCGCCTCGGCTCCGGCGTGTTCGTGCTGATCTCGGCGATCATGTTCGTCTACGCGGTGTTCGTTCCCGGCCGCGAGAAGGCCCCGCGCCTGACGCAAGGTCTCCAGCCTGCCGAGTAAGCCCTCCGGGGCGGCCGGCCCGTGGTTGCCCCGAACTCCCCACCATGTTTTGAGGATTGATCGATGAAGTCCCTTCTCCACGCCGTGCCGCAATTCGCCGTCGAACTTCCCTACTACGTCCCTGCCGGCAACGAGTGCGTCCTCTTCGAGCTCGCCTGGCGCAAGCGCCTGCCGCTGCTCCTGAAGGGTCCGACGGGCTGCGGCAAGACCCGGTTCGTGGCGTACATGGCATCCCGCCTCGGCCTGCCGCTGCATACCGTGTCCTGCCATGACGATCTCACCGCCGCCGACTTGACGGGACGTTACCTTCTCAAGGGCGGCGACACGGTCTGGGCTGATGGCCCGCTGACCTGCGCCGTGCGCGAGGGCGGCATCTGCTACCTCGACGAGATCGTGGAGGCGCGCAAGGACGTGACCGTCGTGCTCCATCCGCTGACGGACGACCGCCGCATCCTTCCCCTCGACCGCACGGGCGAGGAATTGCAGGCGCCGGACTCCTTCATGCTCGTGGTCTCCTACAACCCTGGTTACCAGACCCTGCTCAAGTCCCTGAAGCCTTCGACCCGCCAGCGCTTCGTCGCCATAGAGTTCGACTTCCTTCCCATCGATCAGGAGATCGCCGTCGTTGTCTCGGAGAGCGGTTTGTCGGCGGAGCGCGTTCGTCCCCTTCTCCTGCTGGCCCGCCGTCTGCGCGCGCTGAAAGGCCAGGACCTGGAGGAAGGCGTCTCGACGCGGCTGCTGGTCTACTGCGCCTCCCTGATCGCGGCGGGCGTCAATCCGGAGGAGGCAGTCACCGCGACCATGATCGAGCCGCTCACCGACGATCTCGACGTCAAGAAAGCCCTGCTCGAGGTCGCCCGCGCGACGCTCGCCTGACCTGGAGACCCGCCATGCTCGACTTCCTGGAACTCGAGGAGACCGTCGGCCAGTTCTGGCACCGTCTGGTCGGACGCGCGGTGACCTATCCGCACCATCCCGGGCTTGGTGTCTCGCTCGACGAAGTCCGCGCCTCCCTCCCGGTCTTCTTTCGCGGCCTCGGCGGCGAGGCCGGCGTGCAGTTGGCCGGCACCGCGTCCCGAGCCTCGTCCCACCGCTTGAACCTTCTCCAACGGATCGGCGTCGCCGAGGAGCGGCTAGAGCAGCCGGGGCGCAATGCGGCCACCCTCTTCCTCCCACCGAAGATCGAGATCTTTCCTTCGAGCGCGCTGAACCGCTCGCTCTATTTCTGGCTGGCGGCCTACTTCGCCTATGTCCCGACCGAAACGATCAACGAGGCCGATCCGCTGCGCCGGGATCTTCTGGTTCTCCGGAGGGTGCAGGAGACGGTCGCCACCGTTCTGGCGGAGTGCCCCGGTCTGACAAGGACCTACACCGAGCTTTGCGCTGCAATGCGCGAGGCCCGGCCTCAGCGGCCCCTCCCGGCATCCGAAGGCAAGGTTGAGAGCATTGTCCTCTCGCTTTTGGGCGACAACACCGCGACGCTGCCTCCCCTTTGGGACATGATGATTGACGACGCCGGTTTGCCGTTTCAAGCCCCTGCGGGCTATCAGCCGTTCCTGCCGGTTCCGCTCTGGGGCGACACCTGGACCCGCACAGCCGGGGCGGCAAACCGCAACGGCGATGAGCCTGCGGGACAGGGCGACCTTGCCGCATCGGACACGCGCAAGCGCTTCGCAGCACGGCGCGAAGCGGACCAGGCCCAGCGCAGCGATCCGTTCATCCTGAACCGCTTCGAGAAGATCCTGGCCATGGCGGAGATGGTCAACGTCAACCGGCCCTCGGACGATGACGAGGACGAAAACGCCGAGAAAGCCTTGGAAGAGATGGAGGAGATTCCGCTCTCCAATCACAAGGGCAAGCCGGCGACCAAGCTCAAGTTCGACCTCGACCTGCCCCCCGAAGCCGTGGACACCACGAGCCTGACGGCGGATCTGACCTATCCGGAGTGGGACTACACCCGCAAGGCCTATCTGCCGGGTCACTGTCGCGTGCTGGCAGCCCGGGCCTCGGATGAGGGTGAGGCCTGGGAGGCTGACGACGAGGCCCGTCGGCTGATCCGACGTGTCCGCCGGCAGTTCGAGGCGCTGCGGCCGAAGCATGAGATCCTGCGGGCGCAGCCGGATGGTGAGGAAATCGACATCGACGCACTGGTGCGCGCCCGCAGCGACCTGCTTTCGGGGGGATCCGGCTCTGAGCGCGTTCACCTCGCCAGCAGGCGTCAGGCTCATGATCTCGCCGTGACGCTCTTGGTCGACGTCTCGCTTTCGACGGATGCATGGATCGACAACCGACGCGTGCTCGACGTGGAAAAGGAGGCGCTGTTGGTGCTGGCACACGGACTGGCCGCCTGCGGCGACTCCCATTCCATCCTGACCTTTACCTCGCGCCGCCGTTCCTGGGTGCGTGTGGAGACTGTCAAGGACTTCGACGAACCCATGAGCCAGGCCGTCGAGCGGCGCATCGCGTCCCTGAAGCCGGGCTACTACACCCGCATCGGTGCGGGAATCCGCCATGCAACGGCCAAACTGGCGGAGCGTCCGAACCGCCAGCGCCTGTTGCTTGTGCTGACCGATGGCAAGCCGAACGACGTCGACTACTACGAGGGCCGCTTTGGCATCGAGGACACCCGCCGCGCCGTCATGGAAGCTCGCCGCGCCGGGATCACCGTCTTCGGCGTGACGGTGGACCGGGAAGCGCAGTCGTACTTCCCGACGCTCTTCGGCCGCGGCGGCTACGCAATCGTCGGCGAGATAGCGAGGCTGCCCTCGGCCCTGCCGTCCATTTACCGCCAACTCCTCAGGTAGACAGCACCGCGATACGAAAGGAGCGGCCATCCGGATCGATGGCCGCTCCTTTCACCTTTTCCGGGACATCCTTCACACGGCGCGGCTGTGCGTTCGCCCCGACGCTCCGAGATAGACGTCAAACGCGGATGCGACGGTCCTGACCAGGAAACGCGTGTCGTCGTTCACCGACAGCAGGTTTCCGTCGAAACGGATGATACCGTCCTGCTCCAGCACTCGAAGCCGGGGAATTGCTTGCAGGATGGTCTCCGGAGCGGTGCCGTGCCGGCTGCACACCTCCTGCACGTCGACCCGGAAGTCGCACATCACCCGCTCGATCAGGTCGGCCCTGAGACGGTCGTCCGCAGTCAGCGCATAGCCCTTCGCCGTCCCCAGCTCTCCTCGCGAGATGCGTTCGGCATAGCGTCCCAGCACGACCTCGTTCTGGGCGTAGCCCTGCGTCAGCCGTCCGATGGCGGAAGCGCCGAAGCCGATCAGCACATCGCTCGGATCGGTGGTGTAACCCTGGAAGTTGCGGTGCAGGACGCCGTCGGCCTGGGCCTGCACCATCGAATCCTCCGGCAGCGCGTAATGATCGAGCCCGATCCGGCGGTATCCGGCCTGGATCAATGCCCCGGCAATCGCCTCGGCCTGCTCGTAGCGGGCAGCGCCGTTCGGCAGTGCGGACTCGTCGATCCTGCGCTGGTGCTTCTTGAACGTCGGGACATGCGCATAGCCGAAGACGGAGAAGCGCTCGGGGCGGAGTTGGATGCTCTGCCGCACGGTCTCGATGCAGGACTCGACCGTCTGGTGCGGCAGGCCATAGATGAGATCGAAGTTGACCCCGCGGATGCCCGCCTCCCTCAGGCCAGTCGTGGCCCTCGCCGTCTGCTCGAAGCTCTGGATGCGGTTGATCGCGCGCTGCACGACCGGATCGAAGCTCTGCACGCCGAGGCTGGCACGGGTCACGCCCGCCTCGCCCAGGGCGGCGGTCATGGTGCGGGTGAGCGTGCGCGGATCGATCTCGACGGCGATCTCCGCGCCGTCACCAAGGGAGAACCTCTGCCGCATGAGATCGATCAGGCCGATGAACTCGGCGGGTTCCATGATGGTCGGCGTGCCTCCACCGAAGTGCACGTGACCCACCGGCAGTGGAGCGCTCAGGCGGTCGGCGGCGAGGCCGATCTCACGGCGGAGGACGTCCAGATAGTCGACGATGGGTGCGTCCCGCTGCGTGATCGTGGTGTGACAACCGCAATACCAGCACATGGAGCGGCAGAAGGGCACGTGAAGGTACAGCGATGCCGTCGTTCCGCCCGGGATGGCGGAGAGCCACTCCCCGTAAGCCTCATGCCGTATGGCGTCCGAGAACTGCGGCGCTGTCGGGTAGCTCGTGTAGCGGGGAAGCCGCTCCTCCCCGTATCGCGCTCTCAGGTCGTCTCTCATCGCGATGGCTCCCATTGGAGACGCTGTCCACGTCGGGTGCGTCGGGTCGATGGCTTGCGAGTACATCTACGGCCGTTTGTCGCCGCCTTCATTGAGCTTGCTCAATTTATCCGAAAGCCATTCGCCAGGCTTTGCATTCGTCCCGTTATTTGCGTTGCAACAAATTACCCCTGCCCCAGGAGTGTACAGCTTAAGCATCCGATGACGGACCAATTCCGATCCGCCAGGCGGTCCCACGAAGGAGGGTTACGATGAAAGCTCTGAAGATCTCGGGACGCCGGCCGCTGCTTGCGACCGTTGCGGTTCTCGCCCTGGGCGCGGCGGCCCTGCTCGCCCAGCCCCTGCCCGCCAATGCCGGCGACAAGTACGCCGCTGCCACACCGCACGTGCACAGCCACTCGGATGCCAGCGGCACCGTGGCGGCCCCAATCAACGTGGTGCGCCTGCCTACCGACTTGCCCGGTCCCATCGGCAAGCGTGGCCCGCAGCGCGTGAAGGTCGACCTGGACACCACAGAGGTAACGGGCCAGTTGGCGGACGGGACGACCTACCACTACTGGACCTTCAACAACAAGGTTCCGGGTCCCTTCGTCCGGGTGAGGGTTGGCGACACGGTCGAGGTCAAGCTGAAGAACGACGACGACAGCCTCATGATGCACAACGTCGACTTCCATGCGGTCACCGGCCCCGGCGGCGGCGCCAAGGCCACGGAAGCGGCTCCCGGCGAGACCCGCGGCTTCGAGTTCAAGGCGCTCAACCCCGGCCTCTACGTCTATCACTGCGCAACACCCACGGTCGCCCAGCACATCGCCAACGGCATGTACGGACTGATCCTGGTGGAGCCGGAAGAGGGCTTGCCGAAGGTCGACCGTGAGTTCTACGTCATGCAGGGCGAGATCTACACCGAGCAGGCCTACGGCACGAAGGGCCATGCCGAGGAGAGCATCGACAAGCTCCTCAGCGAGCGCCCCGAGTACTTCATCTTCAACGGCAGCACCGACGCCCTGAAGAAGAACCCGCTCAAGGCGAACGTCGGCGAGATGGTGCGGATCTACTTCGGCGTCGGCGGCCCGAACTACACCTCGTCCTTCCACGTGATCGGCGAGATCTTCGACAAGGCCTATCCGATGGCTTCGCTCAGCTCGCCGCTGAAGGACGTCCAGACAATCACCACGCCTCCCGGAGGAGCCAGCGTCGTCGACTTCAAGCTCGAGGTGCCCGGCAACTACATCCTGGTCGACCATGCCCTGAGTCGCGTCGAGCGCGGACTGGCCGGCATCCTCCAAGTCGAGGGCCCGCAGAACGAGGCGGTCTTCAAGGACTACAACCCGCAGAAATCGGCACAGTCGACCGGCGGCCACTAGAACGAACGATAAGAAGCGGCCGCATCCTGGCCCGGGCGCAAGCCCGGGCCACTTCGTTCGAGGGCATCAAACCGAGAAGCCGTCCCGGAACGGATGGAACATGACTTCGTCTCCCTGCTCCACCGGAGCATGAAGCGGCTCGATGCGCACGAGTCCGTCCGCTGCGCCGATAGGCTTGAGGCGGGCCGAGCCTCCGCGGCCGAGGATCTCGACCGCCCAGCCGCCGTTGACCTGGACGATGCGGGCGGGCGCGAACTCGGTTCGTCCCGGTCGTCGGTTGAAGGCATGCATCAGCGGAAGACGCATGACGGATAGAGGAAGTGCCCGGCGTCCGTCCAACGCGGCCAATACGGCACTTCCGAGGAGCAGCCACGACACGAGGGCAGCCACCGGGTTCCCCGGAAGACCAAGGTAGGTCGTTGGACCGATGGAGCCGATCACGGCAGGCTTGCCGGGCTTGAGCGCGACCTTGAGGGTTTCGCCTCTTCCCCTAGCCCCGACGAGCGCAACCATCGAATGGTCCTCGTCGCCGACCGAGACACCGCCCGTCGTGACGATCAGGTCGCAGCGGCGGGCAAGCTCAGAGAGGGCTCCGGCAATCAGTTGCGGGTCGTCTCCCACGATTCCCCCGTCCACGACGTCTGCCCCCGACTGGCGCGCAAGCGCAAGGATCATCGGGCGGTTGGAATCGAAGAACGAAGCCTCAGACAGCCGCTCGCCCTGGGAGCGAAGTTCGTTGCCCGTCGAGAGGACGCCGATCCGTACCTTGCGTCGTACGCAGGTCCGTTCGAAGCCTTGTGCGGCGAGCAGGGCGACGTGACGCGCATCGATGCGCTCGCCCCGCTGGAGCAGCACCTCCCCAGCCTGAACGTCCTCGCCCCGCCGACGGATGTTGTCGCCGGATCTGGCCATCCGGGTTAGGACGATCCTGCCGCCGCCATGGACGACATGCTCCTGCATCACCACGGCATCGGCACCATGGGGGATCCTCGCGCCCGTGAGAACGCGCAAGGCACTTCCCTGCGGCAGGGGCAGTTCCTCGTCACCCGCCGCCATGCGCCCTGCGATGCCCAGGGCAGTGCCCGATGGCAACCCGTCACCTGCCGTCAGGGCATAGCCGTCCATGGCCGACTGGTCGAACGGTGGCAGCGGCAGGACCGACATCACCGGCAACGCCAATGTCCGACCGATGGCATCGCCCAGGGAAACCTCCTCATGCTCCTCGATGACGGAAGCATATGCCGCTGCCCGGGAGCAGGCCTGCTCGATCGGGATCAGGCCATCGGGCGAGTCGCAGGACATGGCTTGGGCGGACTCCGTCGCGATCCCGCTCAAGGCGTGACCGCCTCGTACATCCTCTGCGCGCCTTCCTGCTGCCGCTGCAACTCGGGAAGGACCTGCTCGGCGAACGCCTTGATCTCCGCTGACGGACTGCGAGCTGCCGCACGGTAGATCCCGATCTCCTGCCCGAGCGCCTGGAGCTGGATTTCCGCGTAGCGTCGGCTCAGCGCGAGGTAGTCGAGAGGCTCGAGGTTCTCGATGATGACCTGGTGCTCGAACTCCTTCACGGACGGGAGCGGCAGGCTGCGCTCCTTGGCGAAGGCCTCGATCCTTTGCAGGAGCCCGAGGCGAAAGTCGGCGGCCGCGGCCGCGAAGTTCCTGACCTCCGGCCTCGTCTCGCGGTTGGCTGCCAGCTTGGCGGCCTGGCCCTGGAGTGTGGCGGAGCTGTAGGCCAGCCGCAGGAACTCCTGCGGCTCGATGGCGCGGGTCTGGGCAGGAGCGCTGGATGTCCCCTGTGCTTGCGCCCAAGCGGCCGGGCTTGCGCCGGAAAGCGCGACCCCGATGGTCAGGGCGAAAATGAGTGGCCTCTGGGCTATCATGCGTTTACTGCCATCCCGGGACGCCCGACATGTCGGGTAGTTTGTGCGCGATGCCCTTGTGGCAATCGATACAGGTCTTTTCTCCAGAGAACAGGAAGCGCTCGTGTGCCGACGCCGCGCGCGGGTTCTGCTTCACAAGATCCATGGATTCCGAACTGTGGCAGTTGCGGCATTCGAGCGAGTCGTTGGCCTTCATGCGCTCCCATTCGCGCTCGGCGAGATGCTTGCGCATGGCCAGGAACTTGTCCCGCGTGTCGATGGACCCGAAGATGTGGCCCCAGACCTCCTTCGAGGCCTGCATTTTGCGGGCGATCTTGTTGGTCCACTCATGGGGGACGTGACAGTCGGGGCATCCCGCCCGTACGCCGGACCGGTTGGTGAAGTGGATCGTGCCCTTGAGTTCCTCGAAGACGTTGGCCTGCATTTCATGGCAGCCCACGCAGAACTTTTCCGTGTTGGTGTATTCGAGCGCGGTGTTGAACCCGCCCCAGAAGATGACACCTGCCACAAATCCTCCAAGCGTGAGGAAGGCAAGACTGAGATAGGCGGGCGGGCTCAGTGCCGTCCTGACCCAGCGATTTCCCCGGAACCAGCCCCAAGCCCGCGCGATCCCAGCCGCCATCAGTGCCTCCCCCGTGCAGGCTGCCGTTCAGGCTCCGTGATGGCATCCATATCGGTGAAGATGTTATCGACGAGAGGCTTTGCGGTGGTCTGCGGGACGTGACAGGCGACGCACACGTAGCGCCGCGGGGCCAGGCCGCCGAGGGTGTTGCCGGCACGGTCCTGGTAGTGCGTGACGCTGATCATCGGGGCTTGGCTCTGCTCGGTGAACTTGCGCGCATGGCACGACATGCACTTGTTGGCGTTAAGGTCGACGGCATAGCCCTCGATGGAGTGTGGGATCACGGGAGGCTGGTCGGGATAGTTGCGGCCCACGCGCACGTCATCGGTGACCTGTCGCTGCATCGGCGGAGCCGGAACTTCCCTCGTGAAGGGCTCAGGCCCGCGCAGGCGCGGCGCATCCTGAGCAAGGATCGCCCCCGCAGCCAGGCAGGGCACGATGCTGATCAGTCCCAGGAAAACACCACGCCTCATTGCTGCCCCCCTGCATCGGCCGTTGCGGCCGAGACGATCTTGACGGCGCACTTCTTGAAGTCGGTCTGTTTCGAGATCGGGTCCGTCGCGTCGAGCGTGACCTTGTTGATGAGCTGGCTGGCGTCGAAGAACGGAACGAAGACCAGGCCGGGTGGCACCTTGTTGCGCCCGCGTGTCTCGACCCGGCTGCGGATCTCGCCACGCCGGGAGACGACGCGCACTTCCTGGCCGCGTCGCAGGTTGCGCTTGGCGGCGTCGTCCGGATGCATGAACAGCACGGCGCCCGGGAAGGCCTTGTAGAGTTCGGGAACGCGCAGGGTCATCGAGCCGGAGTGCCAATGCTCGAGCACGCGGCCCGTCACGAGCCAGAGGTCGTACTCCGCATCCGGGGATTCGGCGGGCGGCTCATACGGCGCGCCCATGATGTTGGCCTTCTTGTCGGGGTTGCCGTAGAACTGCACCCCGCTGCCCTTCTCGACGTAGGGATCATGGCCTTCCCGGTAACGCCAGCGCGTTTCCTGCCCGTTCACCACCGGCCAGCGCAGTCCCCTCACCTGATGGTATGTCTCGAACGGGGCGAGGTCGTGCCCGTGGCCGCGGCCGAAGGCGGCATACTCCTCGAACAGGCCTTTCTGGACGTAGAAGCCGAACGCCTTCGACTCCCGGTTCTCGTAGGCGGGATTGATCTCCGACAGCGGGAACTTGTTCACTTCGCCATTGGCATAGAGCACGTCGAACAGGCTCTTGCCCTTGTACTCCGGATGGGCGTCGAGGATCTCGGCCGGCCAGACCTCGTCCGTGGTGAAGCGCTTGGAGAACTCCATCAACTGCCAGAGGTCTGAGCGGGCATCCCCCGGTGCGTTGACGAGCTGATGCCAGAAGTGGGTGCGGCGTTCCGCATTGCCGTAGGCCCCCTCCTTCTCCACCCACATGGCGGTCGGCAGGATCAGGTCCGCCGCCATGGCAGTCACCGTGGGATAGGGATCCGAGACGACGACGAAGTTCGCGGGATTGCGGTAGCCGGGATAGGTCTCGTTGTTGGTGTTCGGCGCCGTCTGGAGATTGTTGTTGCACATAATCCAGTAGGCGTTGAGCTTGCCGTCCTTCAGCATCCGGTCCTGCTGCACGGCGTGGTAGCCGGCCTTGTCGGGCAGGAGGCCGTGAGGAAGCTTCCAGATCTCCTCCGCGTGCTTGCGATGCTCAGGGTTCGTCACCTGCATGTCGGCGGGCAAACGGTGGCTGAAGGTGCCGACCTCGCGCGCCGTGCCGCAGGCCGAGGGCTGGCCCGTGAGCGAGAAGGGCGAGTTGCCGGGCTCCGCGATCTTCCCAGTGAGCAGGTGCAGGTTGTAGACCATGTGGTTGGCCCAGACGCCGCGGACGTGCTGGTTGAACCCCATGGTCCAGAGCGACATCACCTTGACCTTCGGATCGGCATAGAGCTTCGCGAGCGCCTCGAGCCGCTCCTTCGGGACCCCGGACAGCTCCGAGGCCTTCTCGACCGTGTACTGGCTCATGAGCTTCGCATAGTCCGAGAAGCTCGATGGGTTCGATACCTGGGCATCGTTGGCGTGCTGCGCCCGCTGCTCAAGCACGTGGTCAGGCCGCAGGCCGTAGCCGATGTCGGTGTTCGCCAGCCTGAAGTTGCAGTGCTTCTCGATGAACTCGCGGTTCACCGCCCCGTTCTGGATGATGTAGTTCGCGATGTAGTTCAGGATCGCCAGGTCCGAGTTCGGCTTGAAGATCAAGGCCATGTCGGACAGGTCCGTCGTCCGGTGCTCGTAGGTGGACAGCGTCGCGATCCTCACGTGCGGATGGCTGAGGCGCCGATCCGTAATCCGGGTCCAGAGGATCGGATGCATCTCGGCCATGTTCGAGCCCCAGAGCACGAAGGCGTCGGCATGCTCGAAGTCGTCGTAGCATCCCATCGGCTCGTCCATGCCGAAGGTGCGGATGAAGGTGACGGCGGCGGACGCCATACAATGGCGGGCGTTCGGGTCGAGGTTGTTGGTGCGGAAGCCGGCGCGCATCAGCTTGGAGGCCGCGTACCCTTCCCAGATGGTCCACTGGCCCGAGCCGAACATGCCGACGGCTTCTGGTCCGTTCTCCTTGAGCACGCGCTTCCACTGTTTCGCCATCTCGTCGAAGGCGCGGTCCCAGGAGATGGGCTGGAGTTCGCCGTCCTTGGCGAACTGCCCGTTTTTCATCCGCATGAGCGGCTGGGTGAGGCGGTCGTTGCCGTACATGATCTTCGAGAGGAAGTAGCCCTTCACGCAGTTGAGGCCGCGATTGACCTCCGCCTGCATGTCACCGTGGGTGGCGACGACGCGGCCGTCCTTCACCCCGACCATCACGCCGCAGCCGGTGCCGCAGAAGCGGCAAGGTGCCTTCGACCACTGGAGGTGAAGATCCTCGCCCGTCAGGATGTTCTGGGCCTCGGCGGGAAGGGAAACGCCGGCTGCGGCGGCGGCGGCGGCTGCGGCCTGGGTTTTGAGGAGGGTGCGGCGCGTGAGGTCCATGAATCTACTCCCGCTCTTGAACAGGCTCGAAGTGATGGAAGACGAGGGCGGTGGCGAGGACGCCGTCGAGAAGCTGAATTGCGTTGATCCGTTCGACGACCTGGCTCTCGGTGTCCGTCTCGAGGGTGACGATCAGCTTGCCCGTTTCCGCGCCGCCGTGAACCTCGGCACCCTCGATCGAGGAAAGGCTTTCGACAATCGACGAAACTCGATCAGGACGACTGTGAACGACGAGGCTGGAGATGTGACATTCGCCGGTCATGAAGCGGCCTCCGGTGCGGAGATCTGGATGGTGTCGGCAGGACAGGCATTGGAGCAGTCGCCGCAGCCGGTGCAGGCATCAAGATTGATCCTGGGGCGGGCGCCGCCGATGGCAAGCTCAAAGCGCACGGCACCTGTCGGACAGGCGTCCCGGCAGCTCATGCAGGCAATTCCCCGAAAGGCGAAGCACGACTGGCCGATCACGGCCACCGGAGGCCCGACAGGCTCGAGCGGTTCGGCGGCATACCTGCCGAGAACGAAGTTGCGGCGCCTGAGGTCCGGGGTCTCGGCCATCGCCAGGTTCCCGTCAGACCGGACCGGGCGGTCCGGTGAACAGGTAGTACATCCAGACCAGGAAGCCCCAACCCGAGACGATACCAACGGCAATGAAGGGCCAGATCAGGACGGCAAGAACGAGGAACGTGAGTGCCTCACGCTTTTTCGTGCCGGTCTCCAGTGGATCCGATTGCATTCGGAGATGCTCAGGAGGTAGATCGCGGGTTACCGACAACGCTTAAGCTCCATTGAGGTTCCGGCTTAGGACGAGGCTGGGACAGGCCACGACGCTGACTCGACGGCGAACCTCAAGGAGGCTCGTGGATGGGGCATGGGCAGCCTTGCCTGCTTCTTCCGGCAGGATGCGGCTTGCCCTTGAGTGAATCTGCCAGGGGCGTCGGGAGCGCTCCACTCAGGAATTGTACCTAGGTAGCCGACAGTGGAGGCATGCGGATGCCCTGATCGCGTACGCGGCAACGCGACCACTGAAATGGTTCTGGTCGGGAACGCCCCTCATCCCGCAGGATTGAGGCGCCGGTACCGACGACAAATGCCCAAGGTCAGGTGTGGTGATCCGCGCGAATTAGCCGGAAACCATATACCAGACATACATGCGTCCTGTTTGCGCGATGTCAAAGACGACCTTCATCCGATGGGCCATGGTCGCACTATCGTTAGCCGTCACGCGTCAATGCAATCCGCAGGGTCCCTAATGTGCGCCGTATCCTCATCCAGCACGGGCTCGCATGACGCCTCGGTTCCGCAAGGATCCACAAGGGGAACCAAGGGGATCCGCCTTGTCCTGCTGGCCTTCGGAGTCCTTGCCCTGATCGCTGGCCTGTGCGGAGCGCTGTGGCGGGTCGGTTGGACGCTGCCCCACGGGTCATCGCTTGCCACCGTGCACGGGCCCCTGATGATCTCGGGTATGTTCGGAACGCTGATCAGCCTGGAGCGCGCCGTCGCCCTCGGTCGCCAATGGGCCTACGCAGCCCCGGCTCTCGCTGGTGTCGGATCACTTGCCTTAGTCGCAGGCGCTCCGGTTGAATACGGGGCTGGCGCCTACGTGGCGGCCGCGGCGGCGCTGGCAGGGGCATCGCTGTTGGCCACGATCCGGCAGCCCGCCCTTTCCACGGGCGCCCTCCTGTTCGGTGCGCTGGCATGGCTCGCCGGAAACGTGCTCTGGCTTGCAGGCTTGGCGGCATCCGATGCGGCGGGCTGGTGGATGACCTTCCTGGTCGTCACCGTTGTCGGCGAACGCATGGAACTCAGCCAGTCGATGCCGCAGCGGCGTGGCGGCGAGGCGTTGTTCCTGTTCGCCGTCGGCCTGCTCATCGTTGGCGCACGCAATGGGCTCCCGACGGGAAACGGCGCGATCCTGTTCGGGATCGCCCTGCTCGTCACCGCCATCTGGCTGCTGCGGCATGACACTGCCCGCAAGGACGTACGCGGAACGGGGCAGGATCGCTACACGGCCGCGTGCATGCTCGCAGGGCATGCATGGATGGCCGTGGCTGGCCTCGTCCTGGTCGCCTCCCCGCCTGAGGGCACCTTCGGGTACGACATCGCGCTGCACGCGGTCCTGATCGGGTTCGTCCTGTCGATGGTGTTCGGGCACGCGCTCACTATCCTGCCAACGCTTGCTCAAATCCGGGTGCACTATACCCTGCTTCTTTACGGCCCCTTGCTCCTTCTTCATGCGTCAGTGGCCCTGCGCGTCGGAAGCGGCATCGCCGGCTGGGATGCCGGGCGGAAGGGGAGCGGCATCGTCACGCTTGCGTCACTCATGACCTTCTTCGTCAGCCTGGTTCTGTCCCGGCGGCAGGATCGGGTCGCTTCCGTGTCCAATGGGATCCCTGGGGCCGGGACCGCCATTGATCCGATTGCCTGCGAACCGAGGTAGCAGGGGCCATGAGGCAGGCTCGGAAAGCGACCATCTGGATCCGGCAGGCAACCGCTCTGGCTTCCGCCCTGTCCCTGTTTGTCCATATCGGCCTAATGGCCCTCGGGACGCAGCCACAGCCGAGGATCGTCCGTGATTCCGAGGCGCGCCACCTGCACCATTCCGATGCTGCGGGCGGCTGCGTCCCGAGCGAACCGGGGAAGGTTGCCGGACATCCCCAGCCCTGCTGCATCCTGAGTTTCCTTCACGGATTGCCTTCGTCGCCGGACGGCGTCCGAACCCCGCCGCGCCGCGTCTCGGCCATCCTGAACTTCGGGGACGGCACGGGGTCCGCAGGAATCCGGCCCTCTCCGCCCTATCCCGTCGGTGCGAGGGCACCGCCCGCGTCGGCCTGACCGGAACGACACGACAACCCTCCTACAGATAGGACAAGACCATGATTACGATCCATTCCCGCGGGGCGCTCGCCGCCGCATTCCTCTCGCTCGCCTTTGCGGCACAGGCCCACACCACCCTCGAGAGCCAGAGCGCTCCCGTATCGTCGACCTACAAGGCGGTTCTGCGCGTCGGCCACGGCTGCGAGGGCGAACCGACCCTGAAGCTGCGTGTCCGCATCCCGGACGGCGTCATCAACGTCAAGCCGATGCCCAAGGCCGGCTGGGAGATGGAGACCGTCAAGGCTCCATACGGCAAGACCTACGACTACTATGGCACTGCGATGTCGGAGGGCGTGCGGGAGATCGTGTGGACCGGCAGGCTGCTCGACGAGCACTACGACGAGTTCGTCTTCCGTGCATACCTGACCGACAGCCTCAGGCCGGACGCCGCGCTCCACTTCCCGACCGTGCAGGAATGCGGGGGCGGCAAGGCGGACCGTTGGATCGAGATCCCGGCCGAGGGCAAGAGCGCCGACGACTACGAGTACCCCGCCCCGGGGCTGAAGTTGATGCCCGCCAAGGCCACGCACTGACAAGGGAGCGGGGTCCCGTCACACGGAACCCCGCGAATCCATGATGCGTGCCATCATCATCACGCTCTGGCTGGCGCTCGCCGGACTGTGGGGCAGCGATGCAGCCCTCGCCCATGCGGCGCTGGTCGAGACACATCCCGCGGACGGCGCCGTCGTCGAGGACGGGCCAGCCGCCGTGCGCCTGCGCTTCAATGAGCCCGTATCGCCCCTGGTCATCGGCCTGACCGATGCACGAGGCCGGTCGCATCCCGGCCTCAGGACCATCGCCCGCAACGAGTTGCTCGAGATATTCCTGCCGCCGGACCTGCCGAGGGGCACCCACGTCCTGAGCTACCGCGTGAATTCCGGCGACGGCCATCCGATCGGCGGAGCCGTCGTGTTCTCGATCGGCGCACCGACCGAGGCCGGCAACCGCTCCGGCGAGACAGGAACGGGAGAGGGCGCCGGCACCGTCCTCTGGCTGGCACGGGTAACCCTCTACCTCGGCCTGTTCGCCGGAGTGGGAGGCGCGTTCTTCCGTGCCTGGCTCGCCCACGGCCTGCCGGGGGTTGCGGTGGATCGCGTGCTCCATGCCTCCATTGCGGTGGGCATCGTCGCTTCCGCTGCATCGCTGGGCTTGCAGGGTATCGATGCCTTGGGGGGTACCCTCGCCGACATGGCAGCTCCGGCCGCGTGGGCGGCGGGATGGGGAACCTCCTACGGCCAAACGACAGCCGCCGGAACGGCGGCGCTCATCCTTGGATGGCTTTCGATGCACGGACCCGATGGCTGGCGAAGGGCAGGAAGCGTGTCGGGGATGGGCGCGGTCGGACTGTCCTTCGCCTTGAGCGGCCATGCCAGCGCAGCGGATCCGCAATGGCTGACGCGTCCCGCAGTCTTCGTCCATGCCGTCGGCATCGCCTACTGGATCGGGGCCCTCATTCCGCTTGCGATCATCATCCGCAAGGCGCCGGGAGCGGCGTTCCCGGTCGTACGCCGCTTCTCCACGGGTGCGCTCGTTACGGTCGCGGCCATTACGCTCGCCGGGATTGCCCTGGCCGTGATCCAGGTGGAGTCCACCGCGAACCTGATCGGCACCGCCTATGGCCAGGTTCTTGTCGCCAAGACCCTGCTGGCAGGCGCATTGCTCGGCTTGGCCGCCCTGAACCGTCGCTGGCTCACGCCTGCCATGACCGCCCCGGAAGGCTCCGGCGCCAAGTGGCTGGTGCGCTCGGTCAAGGCCGAGATCGTCCTTTGCCTCGCAATCCTCGCGCTGGTCGGACTCTGGAGGTTCACCCCGCCTCCAAGGGCGCTCGCATCCTCCGCGGAGGCTTCGAGGCCCGCGAGCGTTCACCTGCACTCGAACAGGCTCATGGCCCAGGTCACGATGTCTCCCGGCAGGGTCGGCCCCACGCGAGCGAGGATCGTCGTCGCGACGGGACAGGCGGAACCGATCGACGCGAAGGAAGTGACCCTCCGGCTCGCACGGCCCGATGCCGGCATCGAGCCCATCGTCCGCAAGGCGAGGAAGGTGGGGTCCTGCGCGTGGGAGGTGGATTCCCTGGTCCTGCCCCTGGCGGGGGCCTGGAAGGCGACGGTGGATGTCCTCGTCGACGACTTCGAGAAGGTCAGCCTCGGAGGATCCCTGACCGTGAAGCCGTGAGCCGCCCGGAAGTCGGCATCTAGCCGTGCAGCTCGGGCAGGTCGTCCCTCAGCCATGCAAGGCGGGAGATGGCGTCTCCGGCCAGGGACTGCATACGGTCCAGCGTGGCCTCGTCGCCGGCGAGGTCTCCGACCTCGAGGTAACGCTCGGCCAGCAACTCGGCCAGCACCACCGGATCCTCCGGGAGCCTCTCTCCCGCCCCTACGCCCTTGAGGGGAACGGATGCACGGTCGAGTTCCCGGGCGGTGCGCCTCGCTCCCTCGATGAAGTCCGTCAGCCGTGTCCGTTCCGGTTCAGGGGACTGGTGCGTGAGAGGCTCGAGAAGGTCGGCGAGATGCCGCTCGAGGTCGGCGAGATCCGTCGCACCCTCACCGTCGCCTCCACCCGTGCGCCTGCGTTCGGTATGGAAGGCCTGCCGGCGCTCCCGCCGGAGGATCGCCACATGTCCCAGCTCCTCGTGCGCCATGGTCTCGGCGGCCTGCCTGACGTCATCCGTCTTCGCATGGGCAGCGACGTAGCTCCAGAAGGCGAAGGCGCGCTCCTCGTTGCGCACCGCCATCGAAAGGGCACGGTAGGCATTGAACAGCCGGGGATGCGCCGTCGCGGAGCCCTCGTCATCGAACGTCTCCGAGGCGTTCCAGCGGATCGTCGCCGGATCGACGCCCTTGCCGTTCGTCCTCCGCGACCAGTCATGGACACTCTCGAGGTGATGCCTTTCGCCGGCGGACAGGCGGTCGAACACGTCCGCCAGTGCCGGATCGCCCTCATGCCTCATCCTTTCGGCGATCTCGGCATAGCGCGTGGCGGCCTCGTCCTCCATGGCGGCAGCGAGGGCCATCAGCTCCTCGATCGACTCCACGGTCCCGGCGGGCTCGTTCCTCAAAAGAGACATCTCGTTCTCCGCGTCATGCAGGAATTTGGTACGCAGGGTTGATATGGCAACTTGGGTCCGTCCGGTTTGACACACATCAATGCGCCACCGCCGTCCTTCATCAGGATGCTTTCGGGCCATCCGACATTCTTGCCGACGGCCTGAGAAGAACCGCAGCGCCTCAACCGAGCAGTTCGGTCCTGGAGTCGTTACGGTCCTTCTGTTCAGAAACAACAAGAATCCGCCTGGACGGTCCCCTGTTGGAAACGCTGCATCCGCCTGCATCCGCCCGACGCCTTGCCAATGCCGGCTTTCGACTGCTGTGCATGGTGAGCTTGCTATGGATAGTAGCCGCCCTCTGGATCGGCGACGCCTTCGCGGCAGGCCGGGTGCAGGAATTCCTTCCGAAGGCTCAACCCGCTGACTTCTTCCCCGGAGCCGACCGCTTCGGTACGCCCCAGGGCGATCCGCCGCTCGTGCCCGTCCAGCAGGGCGACCGCCTGCTCGGCCACGTCTACCTCAACTCCGACGTCACGAGCGCCACCGGCTATTCCGGCAAGCCGATCCACATGCTGGTCGGCATCGATCCGAACGGTGTCATCACCGGGATCAACCTCGTCGACCACAAGGAGCCCATCGTCCTCATCGGTATCCCGGAGCGCCGCATCGTCGATGCGATGAATGCACTCATCGGCAAAGACATGCGGCCGATCTCATCAGGCGCCGAACGGCCGCCCCAGGTCGACATCGTCAGCGGTGCCACCGTGACGGTCCTGGTGATGGGCGACAGCGTCGTACGGTCCGCCGTGCGCCTCATCCGCAGCGGCCGCCTCGGTGCAGGGAGTCCGGCCGCCGCAGCGGCCGCGCCGACCGCCGTGAAGACGGTCGACCTGTCGAAGAGCGAGGTCCGCGACTGGCAGACCCTCCTCGGCGACGGCTCGGTTCGGCGCCTGTCTCTCACCGTCGGCGAGGTCAGCGAGGCCTTCGCCACGGCGGGCAACCAAGAGGCAGCGAACAACCCGGAAACGGGAGAGCCGACCGATCCGTTCATCGATCTGTACCTCGCCCCGGTGAGCGTGCCCACCATCGGGCGCAGCCTGCTCGGCGACGCGGCGTACGAGCAGCTCAAGACAAGGCTCAAGCCGGGGCAACAGGCCATCGTGGTGGCGGGAGAAGGTGCCTACTCGTTCAAGGGCTCCGGCTATGTCCGCGGCGGCATCTTTGATCGCATCGAGCTTCTCCAGGACGGCCAGAGCACCCGCTTCCGCGACCGCAACCACACCCGCCTCGGCGATCTCGCGGCGGAGGGTGCTCCGGCCCTGCGCGAGATCGCCCTGTACGTAGTGCCCGAGGACTTCAAGCTCGACCTCACCGGGCCATGGCAACTGCAACTCCTCGTCCAGAGGAACGTCGGCGCGCGCGACAAGGCGTTCCTGAACTACGATATCGAGTACACGCTGCCGGACCAGTACCTGCGGATCGAGCAGCCTCCCGCACAACCGCAAGCCCAAGTCCAAGTCCAAGACCAAGCGAGCGCGCCACCCGTTGCCGCAGCTACCGCCGTGCAGTCCCTCAACGATGCCGATGCGCTCGCGGCGGGGGAAATCGAGGAGGCGCTCTGGCTCAAGATCTGGAAGACCAACACCGTCTCCATCGGCATCGCCGCCGTCGCGCTTCTGGTCCTCACCGCCATCTTCTTCTTCCAGGACACCTTGGTCCGCCGTCCCAAGGTCTATGTCTGGGTGCGGCGCGCCTACCTGACGTTCACGCTGGTCTGGCTCGGCTGGTACGCCAACGCCCAGCTCTCGGTGGTCAACGTCCTCACCTTCACCAACTCCCTCGTCACCGACTTCAACTGGGAGTTCTTCCTCGCCGCGCCGCTGATCTTCATCCTGTGGGCGGCGGTCGCCGCGGCGCTGCTGTTCTGGGGCCGCGGCCCCTTCTGCGGCTGGCTCTGCCCCTTCGGCGCCCTTCAGGAACTGACCAACAACATCGCCCAGTGGCTGAAGGTGCCGCAGGTCAAGGTACCCTGGGGGCTGCATGAGCGCCTCTGGCCGGTCAAGTACATCATCTTCCTGGGACTGTTCGGGCTGTCCCTCTACTCCGTCGCGCTGGCCGAGGTCTTCGCCGAGGTCGAGCCGTTCAAGACCGCCATCATCCTCAAGTTCGCGCGTGACTGGCCGTTCGTGATCTACGCCCTGACGCTGCTCACGGCAGGCCTGTTCATCGAGCGCTTCTTCTGTCGCTATCTCTGCCCGCTCGGCGCGGCGCTCGCCATTCCCGGCAAGATCCGGATGTTCGAGTGGCTCAAGCGCTGGCCGGAGTGCGGCTCGCCCTGCCAGCGTTGCGCCAAGGAATGCCCGGTGCAGTCGATCCACCCCGAGGGCTTCATCAACGTCAACGAGTGCATCTACTGCATGCATTGCCAGGAGCTGTACCACGACGACCAGCGCTGCCCGCACATGATCCAGGTGCGGCTCAAGCGCGAGAAGCGCGAGGCACTTTCTTCGCCTTCCATGAGCCAGATCAAAGACGGCGGCAAGGGACCCGCTAAAACTGTCATCACCCACAAGGGCAAGGTCATCGGAAAGCCCATGGTAGAGCCGACCCCGGCCGACGTTCCGACAACCGTTTCATGAGCAAGGAGAATCACGTGTCACAAGAGGAAAAGAAAAGCGGCTTCAGCCGTCGCCAGTTACTCGGGACGACCGCCGCCGCCGCTGCGGCCGGGGCCGCGGGCGTCGCCGGCGGCGTGTCCCTGGGCGGCACGGGCCTGATCACGGCGGCCGAGGCGCAGACGGCTCCAGCGGCCCCGGCGGCGCGTCCCGCCGTCGCCAGCAAGTACGAGGTCAAGCCCGGCGAGCTCGACGAGTACTACGTGTTCTTCTCCAGCGGGCAGAGTGGCGAGGTCCGCATCGTCGGCCTGCCGTCCATGCGCGAGCTGATGCGCGTTCCCGTGTTCAACCGCGACAGCGCCACCGGCTGGGGCCAGACCGACCAGAGCCGCAAGATCCTCACCGAGGGACTGACGCCCCAGACCGTCGAGTACCTGAAGGACAAGGGCGGGGTCTACACCGCCGGCGACCTGCACCATCCGCATCTGTCCTTCACGGACGGCACCTACGACGGCCGCTACCTCTTCGTGAACGACAAGCTGAACACCCGCGTCGCGCGCATCCGTCTCGACGTCATGAAGTGCGACAAGATCATCCAGCTCCCCAACCAGCACACGGTGCATGGCCTGCGCGTGCAGAAGTACCCGCGCACGGGCTACGTGTTCTGCAACGGCGAGGACCGCGTGCCGATCCCGAACGACGGCAAGATCCTGGACGACCCGAAGCAGTACTCGTCGATCTACACGGCGGTCGACGGCGACACCATGAAGGTCGCCTGGCAGATCAGGGTCGACGGAAACCTCGACAACACCGACGCGGACTACCAGGGCAAGTACTCCTTCGCCACCTGCTACAACTCGGAGGAAGGCGTGACGCTAGCCGAGATGATGGCCAAGGAACAGGACTGGGTCGTCATCTTCAACCTCAAGCGCATCGAGGATGCGGTGAAGGCCGGCAAGGCCGAGATGATCGGCGGAGTGCCCGTTCTCGACGGCAGGAAGGGTTCCCCATACACCCGCTACGTCCCGGTCGCCAATAGCCCGCACGGCATCAACACCGCGCCTGACGGCATCCACTTCGTGGTCAACGGCAAGCTGTCGCCCACCGTCTCGGTGTTCGACGTGCGCAAGCTCGACGACCTGTTCGCGGATAAGATCCAGCCACGCGACGTCATCGTGGCGGAGCCGGAACTCGGCCTTGGGCCGTTGCACACCGCCTACGACGGCAAGGGCAACGCCTACACGACGCTGTTCCTCGACAGCCAGGTGGTGAAGTGGAACATCGACGCGGCCAAGCGCGCGTTCAAGGGCGAGAAGGTCAACCCGGTGATCCAGAAGCTCGACGTGCACTACCAGCCGGGGCACAACCACACCTCCATGGGCCAGACCAAGGACGCGGACGGCAAGTGGCTCATCTCGCTGAACAAGTTCTCGAAGGACCGCTACCTCAACGTCGGCCCGCTCAAGCCCGAGAACGACCAGCTCATCGACATCTCGGGCGACCGGATGGTGCTCGTGCACGACAGCCCGAGCTTCGCCGAGCCGCACGACGCCACCATCGTGCACCGCTCCAAGATCAACCCGATCAATGCCTGGAAGCGCGATGACCCGTTCTTCGCCGATGCCGTGCAGCAGGCCAAGGCCGATGGCATCACGCTGGAGGCCGACTCGAAGGTGGTCCGCGACGGCAACAAGGTGCGCGTCTACATGACCTCGTCCGCGCCCGCGTTCGGCCTGGAGAGCTTCCAGGTCAAGCAGGGCGACGAGGTGACGGTGTTCGTGACCAACATCGACGAGGTCGAGGACCTGACCCACGGCTTCGCCATCGTCAACTACGGCATCAACATGGAGGTGGCACCGCAGGCCACGGCATCCGTCACGTTCAAGGCCGACCGTCCCGGCGTGTACTGGTACTTCTGCTCCTGGTTCTGCCACGCGATGCACATGGAGATGAAGGGCCGCATGTTCGTCGAGCCGCAGGCGACCTGACGACATGATGGGACCTCGTACACTGGTACGCCTTGGACTGGCGGCGGCACTCGCCGCCAGTCTCTCATCATTCGCTTATGCGGACCGGATTGCGGTGCCGGTGGGCACGTCTCCCCAGGAGATCGTGGATCTCGCAGCCGAAGGGGACGTGGTCGTCCTCAAGGCCGGCGAGCACCGGGGGCCGATCCGGATCTCCCGCAAGGTGACCGTGGAGGGCGAACAAGGCGCAACGCTCATCGGTTCCGGCAAGGGAAGCGTCGTCACGCTCTCCGCTCCGGGGGCCCTCGTGCGTGGGCTGACCATCCGCGGATCGGGAACGAATCTCGAGAGGATGGACGCGGGTGTGTTCGTCGAGCAATCCGCCGTCGGCGCCATCGTGGAGGCCAACCGGATCGAGGGCAACCTCTACGGCATCTACCTCCACGGAGCCGCGGACTCCGTCGCCCGCGGAAACACGATCGTCGGAATCCGGGAAGGACGCGTGAACGAGGCCGGCAACGGCATCTCGGTCTGGAACGCCCCGGGAGCCAAGGTGCTCGACAACAGCGTCCGCTTCGGGCGCGACGGCATCTACGTCATCACCAGCAAGCGCAACGTGTTCAGTGGCAACCGCTTCCAAGATGTCCGCTTCGCGATCCACTACATGTACACCAACGACAGCGAGATCACGGACAACGTCTCCGTCAACAACGCGGTCGGCTTCGCGATGATGTTCTCGAGCCGCCTGAAGATCACGGGCAACGTCTCCGACGGCGACCGCGACCACGGCTTCCTGTTCAACTACGCCAACGCCTCGCAGATCTCCGGCAACTCGGTCATCGGAAGGATTCAGTCTGCCGAACGCTGGAACACCGCAGGTGGGCGCGCCAAGGACGACAAGGAGCACGGCCTGCCGACGCCGGACGCGGGCGAGGTCGCACAGGGCTCCGATGCCCGTCCCGGTCCGACGAAATGCGTGTTCATCTACAACGCCAACCAGAACCGCTTCCGCGACAACTGGTTCGAGGGCTGCGAGATCGGCATCCACTTCACCGCCGGCTCCGAGCGCAACGAAATGGTCGGCAACGCCTTCATCCGAAACCGCAACCAGGTGAAGTATGTCAGCACCCGTTATCTCGACTGGTCCAAGGACGGGCGCGGCAACTACTGGAGCGACAATCCCGCCTTCGACCTGAACGGCGACGGACTCGGCGACAGCGCGTATCGGCCGAACGACCTCGTCGACAAGGTGCTCTGGACCGCGCCGCAGGCCAAGGTGCTGATGAACAGCCCCGCCGTGCAGGTGATCCGCTGGGCGCAGGCCCAGTTCCCGGCCCTGCTGCCGGGCGGCGTCGTCGACAGCCACCCCCTCATGGCGCCGCCCCCGCGCCCGAAGACCGTCGTAGGAGCAAGACCATGACCGGAACGGTCGAGATCAGGAACGTCGTGAAGCGCTTCGGCAAGGTCGAGGCAGTGCGCGACGTCTCCTTCAGCCTGCCGGAAGGCGAGACGGTGGCGCTCGTCGGTCACAATGGCGCCGGCAAGACGACCCTGATGAAGCTCATGCTGGGCCTCATTCGCCCGTCGAGCGGCAACATCGCCGTGCTCGGCGACGATCCGGCCGCGGGACAGTTCGAGGCGCGGCGCAGGCTCGGCTACCTGCCCGAGAACGTGTCGTTCAACGCCGCCCTGACGGGTTCCGAGACGCTCGCTTTCTATGCCCGCCTGAAGCGGGAGACGGACAAGTCCGTCGCTCCGCTCCTCGAGCGGGTCGGTCTCACCCATGCGGCCAACCGTCGTGTCGGCACCTATTCCAAGGGCATGCGCCAGAGGCTCGGCCTCGCCCAGGCGCTGCTGGGCGAGCCACGGGTGCTCCTGCTCGACGAGCCGACCACCGGACTCGATCCGGCCTTGCGCCAGAGCTTCTACGAAATCGTTGAGGATCTGCGCGGACGCGGAGCCACGGTCCTGCTGTCCTCGCACGCCCTGACTGAGCTCGAGGAGCGCGCCGGGCGCGTCGTCATCATGAACCGCGGGATCAAGGTCGCCGATGGCACGCTCGACGAGCTGCGCCGCATCGCGCGCCTGCCGACCCGCATCCGGCTCAAGGTCACCGACGCCGGACTGGCCAACGTGCCGAACTGGCTCGGCCCCGTGGAGGGATGGCGGCGGGTCAACGGCCACATGGTCGAGATCGACGCCTCGCCGGAGAGGAAGATCGAGGTGCTGCGGCGCGCAACCGACGAAGGAGCGCCAGTCGAGGACCTCGACGTGGTGCCCCCAACCCTCGACGAGCTCTATGCCCACTTCCTTCGTTCGCAGGAGACCGCACGATGAGAAACATCCTGATCGTCGCGCGCAAGGAGATCCAGGAGGGCCTGCGCAACCGCTGGGTTCTGGCCACGACCCTGCTGCTCGCGGGCCTCGCCCTGTCACTCACCTTCCTCGGCAGCGCCCCCACAGGCACCGTGGGCGTACGCGCCCTTGACGTGGTGATCGTGAGCCTCTCAAGCCTCACGATCTTTCTCCTGCCGCTGATCGCGCTCCTGATCTCGCACGACGCCATCGTGGGGGAAATGGAGCGCGGCACGATGATACTGCTCCTGAGCTACCCGGTCGGGCGGTGGCAGGTGCTGCTCGGCAAGTTTGTCGGGCACCTGTCAATCCTGGCCTTCGCGACGCTGCTGGGCTACGGCGCGGCCGCCGGCGCCCTTGCGGCGACAGGCGCGGAGATCGACGCTGCGAGCTGGTGGGCGTTTGCCACCATGATCGGCTCCTCGATCCTGCTCGGCGCCGCATTCATCGCGGTTGGATACCTCGTCAGCGCCCTGGTGCGCGAGCGCGGCACGGCCGGCGGCATTGCCGTTGGCATCTGGCTCGTGTTCGTGCTGATCTACGACATGGCACTGCTCGGGATGCTTGTGGTCGACCAGGGGCAGACGCTATCGGGCGGGTTGCTCAACGCCCTGCTTCTGCTCAACCCCGCCGACGCCTACCGCCTGTTCAACCTGACCGGATCCGCCGGGGTCGGCGCGTTCTCCGGCATGGCCGGGGTGGCGCAGACCGCCACCCTGAGCCCCTCCGCCCTCCTCGCCGCGCTCGCCGCCTGGGCCATCGTGCCGCTCGCGCTTGCGGCTCTGGCCTTTTCCAGGAGAGAGTTATGAGAAAGATCGTCCTTCTCGCCGCCTTCGCGGGTGCGCTCGCGCTCGCCGGCTGCAACGACAAGAAGACGACCCAGGCGCCGCCGGCCCCGCTTGAGATGACGGCCTCGGCCATAGGCCACTACTGCGGCATGAACGTGATGGAGCACACCGGGCCGAAGGGGCAGATCATCCTGGCGAGCCGGAAGGAGGCGGTGTGGTTCTCGTCGGCGCGGGATGCGATCTCCTTCACCATGCTGCCGGAGGAACCCAAGGACATCCGCGCGATCTACGTCTCCGACATGGCGAAGGCATCGGACTGGGACAAGCCCGGGGCCACGAACTGGGTCGATGCGAAGCAGGCCTCGTTCGTGATCGGCAGCCGCATGCAGGGCGGCATGGGCGGGGACGAGGCTGTCCCCTTCTCCGACCGGGGCGCCGCGGAGAAGTTCGCGGCCGAGAACGGCGGACGCATCGTCGCCTTCGCGGAGGTGCCCAAGGACTATGTCCTGGGTGCCACGGCCGAGATGACGGGTGCCGTCGAAGGAGGTCCGAGTCCGGAGGGCCAGCATCACGATCATGCTGCCCCCGCTGCGGCAAAGGACGGTCATGCACACTAGGGAGCCAGCCATGTCCCCTCACCTCTCGCGCAGACGCTTCATCGGGATCTCTGCCGCTGCGGCGGGCCTAAGCCTCGTGCCGTTCGGCCACGCGGCAAAAGCCGATGCCCACCTCGTGACCTGGCGCGGCCAGGCGATGGGCGCGGTGGCGACGTTGCAAGTGCACCATCTCGACAGGAGCGTCGCCCAGCGGCTGGTCGAACGCTCGCTCGCCGAGGTGCGCCATCTGGAGCAGGTGTTCAGCCTGTACCAAGAAGACTCTGCGATCGCGACGTTGAACCGGCAGGGTATGCTCGTGGCCCCGCCTGCCGACCTGGTGACGCTCCTTGCCGAATGCCGCCGCTGCTGGGAGCTGACCGGGGGCGCCTTCGATCCCACGGTGCACGCGCTATGGATCCTGTACCGGGATCACTTCTCGATGCCCGACGCCGATCCGCAGGGGCCACCCGCACCGGCGGTCGAGGCTGCCCTGGAGCGTGTTGGTTTCGGCCAGGTGGTGTTCGACGCCAACCGGGTCGTTCTTCCCCGGCGCGGCATGGGATTGACCCTGAACGGCATCGCCCAGGGCTACGTGACCGACCGGGTGGTGGACATCCTGCGCGCGGGCGGCATCGAAAGCAGCCTCGTCGACATGGGCGAACCGCGGGCGGTGGGATCCCACCCGTCGCGGGATCCGTGGCGCGTTGGCATCGCCGACCCCGACCGCCCCGCGCAGGTCGGGGATACGCTTGAGGCCGTCGATCGGGCCGTCGCCACGTCAGGGAGTTACGGATTTCGCTTCGACGTGGCCGGACGCTTCAACCACCTGCTCGATCCGCGAACCGGAGCCTCGTCCCGTCTGTACCGGAGCGTGACCTCCGTCATGCCGACGGCGACCGTTGCCGACGCCTTCTCCACGTCGTTCAGCCTCATGCCGGAGGACGCGATTGCGAACGTTCTCCGCAAGGTCGGCGGCGAGGTCCGGTTGGTCAATGCAGATAGGGAAAGGCGAACGCTGACACGCTAGGCCTCCCGGTACAGGGTTCTGGCCACGGCCTCCACGTCGGCGATGACCAGCCGACGCCTGTAGCGCCCGATCCGGCGCTGCGCCTCCCACGCGCGAAGCGTCCGGCTCACCATGTGCAGGGTGCTCCCGATCAGGTCCGCGAGATCCTGGCGGCTGACCGGGAACGGAATTTCGACCCCTTCCGCAGTCTGCCGCCCGAAGGTTTCCACGAGCCTGAGGATGGCACGGGCGAGGCGCTGCTCGACGGGTTCGGTCGAGAGATCCCGCAGCCTGCTCTCCATCTCGCGCAGGCGCGTCTCAAGGTCCCGGATGACGTTGAGCGCCAGTTGCGGGTATCCGTCCACGAACGCCTTGATGGTTGCCGACGACCATTGGAGTTCCACGCACTCGGTGACGGCAATAGCACTCGTGGGGTAGAACCTGTCCAGCAGGGCGGGACTGCCGAAGACCTCCCCCGGCCTGACATACTTGATGATGACCCGGGGCCCGCTCGGGGTGACCTGAACCAGCCGAACGACACCCGAAACGATGACGTGCACGGCCCGGGCCGGCTGCCCTGCCGTGAAGAGCACGCCTTCGGCCGAGACGGTTCGCCTCTCCGCCTGCCGCAGCATTTCCGCCGCGGCCTCCCGATCGAGATCCTTGAGCAGGCCTTCCGCAAGGACATCGTCGGACATTCAACCCTCTGCCTCATGAGGTGACGCGATCCCGGCGGAGGCAAGACTCCTGGCCATCGCCATGTCCCCGGCCCCGCGCGCCGCCGCGGAACCGATGTCCGCAAAAAGGAACGCGATCTCGTCGAAGACGCCGAGGTCCGCCTCGTCCGTCGTGACGGTGTCGAGTTCGCCGACCAGCTCGAGCAGCGCCGCGATGCGCTCGGCCTGGTGCCGCGCATCGAGGATCAGGGCGCGGACCTGCCGCCGGGTCTCGAGGGACTCGAACCGCTCCAGCGAGGCATCGAGCTTGCCGCGGCACCGACAATCCAGATCGAGCGTGCCCAGGACAGCACGGACCCGCGTCAGGAGATGCGACGGTCTTAGCCTCGCTGTGTGGTCTTCCATTCCAAATTCCTCGTTGCATAAACGGCCCAGACCCCGCGCCCCAAGCCGCTGATCAAGAACTCGCGGGAGAAGAGTGACGCGGTGGAGAAGCAAAACAGTGCCCGCTGATTGACGCGGGCGGAATGAAGCCATGGCTTGGGCTCCTCCCTACAGGCCCGCCATCCAGTCAGCGGCCTTGACCATCGAGGCCAACGCGGGATCCTTTTGCAGCTCGAAAAACCGGACCGGGGTGCGTCCGTGTTCTTCGGGGCGAGAGCGATCACCACTCACCCTATGAGGGCGGCCAAGGCGAAGCTGGATGTCGCCATGCCCACCAGGAACCAGGGCCACCAGGTCGGGAGCGGACTTTCACTTCTGTCGATCATGTTCGCACCTCTTCGCATCATCATGCCCAGTTTGTCCGATGGCGGCGGATGCGACCTTGATCTGAGGCAAGGAATTCGGAAAAGGTGAGCCAGTCTGGCATGAATGACGGTGCCGGCCGAGCGCCCTGTGCAACGAGAATGGTTCGGCTGCCTTGTCGTGATGTCCCGACGAGGCGGAGCGCGCAAAGGCTATTCTGAAGGCGTGGGAGCAGTGGCGATCACGCCTCCGGCTCACCCGGGAGGGTACTGTCAACTTGGCGCCGAAGGGGCAAAGCTGCCGCGGGCGCAGCCGTCACGCCAGTCCACATCAGCTCACGAGGGCGACACCGGTCGCATCGCGCCAGGTGGCGAAGGCGTGATCACGCGCAGTCCGATACTCACTGGCGGAAAGACGGTGACGGCGGAGCTGGAAGCGGTTGTGGATCGGAGTGTGAATGGCGAGAAACTGCTGGGCATGCCGGACTGACTTGAACCGCTTCATGTGACGTTCTCGCCGTCGGGTGGGCTGGAAGTTCCGCCGGAACGCCTCACAAAGGTCTGGTGTCATGGCTTTCCTCCTGGGGCGTCAAAAGCCAACGTTCCACCGCTCCAGGTATGATCAAGTCATTGGAGCAGGCTTGGCGGAGTAAACGCCTCGACAGCCGGGACCGCCCCTGAGGAGTGCGATGGCCACAGACGAAGGCCGGAACAGGATCCTGGCAATCTGGCCTGCACAGCAGGCGATGACACGACGCAGCATCAGAGGTCATCATCGTGCCCCTTGGCTCCTCATGCCCGATCAATCCCTCGCTGCCCTACCCGTCCTCACCAAAAGCTCAGTTCCCGGATTTGTCACTTTTCGAGCGATTTCAGATATTCGATAATATCATCGACCTCCTTTGCATCAAACCGGAACGCAGGCTTGCCCGGGTGACCTGTCATGAGGCCTTCAGCGAGCGCCTCGGCAAGGTGTTCGACCGGATAGCGTTGATGCACCTCGCGCAGAGGCGGTGCATCCGGCAGCGGACTGACGTCGGCTCGCCCGACCGCATGGCAACCTGAACAATTCGCTTTGATCAAGATGCGGCCACGCTCCTCACCTCCGTCCTGCACATCTGCCGCGAGGATGAACAGGGCCATGGCCAAGAGCGGCACCGTCACTGGGTGCTTTGGCATTGCGCCCCAGAGTCTATCGTTGTTGGCATCCTGAGCAAACCCCATATCCTGGCGGAGGTCCCTCATCGAAACCTCAGGGAAAATGGTGTCATGCTCGTCGGCGACCAAAGCGATGTGATCGCCTTCTTCAAGGATCGTCTCACCGCGCAGGGCACAGAGGTCGAGCTCATCTCGACGCATGCCTCCCTGATCTTTCTCGCTGGTGATCGCGCGTTCAAACTGAAACGCGCGGTGCAATACCCCTACCTCGACTTCTCGACGCCGGAGAAACGGCTCGCCTGCTGCCAGGCCGAGATCGAGCTCAACCGGCGCACCGCGCCTCAACTGTACCGTGGCGTCCGGACTGTCACGCGCGAGAGCGACGGCAGCTTAAGCCTCAGCGGGACGGGCCTGCTGGTCGATGCGGTGGTTGAGATGCAACGGTTCGCACAGGACGCTCTCCTCGACACCATGGCTCGGAAGGGTACCCTGACACCCCGGATCATGACAGAGCTGGCTCGTCAGGTCGCGAAACTGCACCAAGGCGCATCAGTGAGCTTCACCCACGGTGGCTCCACCGGCATCGCGGCCGTTCTCGACATCAACGACCGGGGGCTCAGAGATACATCGCTGGTCAGCCCGGAGGCTGCGGGCGAGTTCGCGGATCTGTTCCGACAGGCGCTTGGCCGGCACGCAGAACGTCTGGATCAGCGCCGGGAGGCCGGAAAGGTCCGACGCTGCCACGGCGATCTCATCCTGCGCAACATCTTCCTGATCGATGGCATGCCGACCCTGTTCGATTGCCTTGAGTTCAACGAAGCGCTCGCAACCATCGATGTTCTTTACGACCTTGCTTTCCTGCTGATGGATTTATGGCATCGAGATCAGCGCGAGTTCGCGAACCTCGTTTACAACCGCTACCTTGACGAATGCGACGAGGCCGATGGGTTGGCGCTGGTTCCCTTCTTTATGGCGATCCGGGCCGCCGTCCGCGCGCACGTGACAGCGGCTCAGGCCAAGGATGCATCGCCTGAGGCACAGGAGCCTTTTCATACGGAAGCCCGGGCCTATTTCGATCTCGCGGCTGATCTCCTGAAGCGCGTCAACCCGATGCTCGTTGCCTTTGGCGGCTTCAGCGGAACCGGCAAGTCGACGATGGCCTCTCTCGTCGCGCCGTGCATCGGTGTGCCACCTGGAGCTCGCGTCCTCAACACGGATCGCATTCGCAAGCGCATGTTCGGATTACCTGTAGAAGTGCGCTTGCCACGGGCGGCCTACCGGCCGGATATCTCCCAGAAGGTCTACGCCGCTCTCCGGCGGGACGCTGCGGACGTTCTCGGAGCGGGCACTGCTGTCGTTGCGGATGCTGTTTTTGACCAGGCTGCTGAACGTCAGGCGATCGAAGCCTTGGCCAAGACCTCAGGCGTTCCGTTCCGCGGATTCTGGCTCGACGCACCGGAAGCAACCCTTCTGCGCCGGGTTGAGGAGCGCCGAAACGATCCGTCGGATGCAACGGCTCAAGTGCTTGCGGCTCAGATCCGGTGCGGCTCCGGCGAGATGACCTGGCAGCGGATCGATGCAGCCGCCGCGCCATCCCAAGTCCGAGCAGCGATCTTAGCGCTCTTGCAGACCACGTCCTAAGCGGACGGAGCTATCATGAACCTTTACCCTGCCCCGCTCTGGAGGCTTGACACGGAACGATTCATCCTCGCGGATCACCTGGTTCCCGTGATGTAGTTTGTGAGTTGATCGATCACAAACTCTCTGTCTTCAATCATGCTCTTGACCAGATCACCTATTGAGACCAGCCCAACCAGATTACCATCGTCCATGACGGGAAGGTGCCTCACGCGCTCGGCTGTCATAATCGCCATGCATTCTTCGACGGTCCGATCCGGCGTGACATAAGCAAAGCCGGTTCGCATGACGTCCCTGACCACCGTTGTCGGCGATGATCGGCCTTTCAGGAACACGTCCCTGGCATAGTGGCGTTCTGTGAATATGCCGATGGGATCACCGTTCTCGACAACGACGAGAGCGCCCACGTCCTTGCGGGCCATTTCTTCGATGGCCGCAAAGACTGTGTCATCAGGCCTGATCGTCCATACGAGTTGGCCCTTCTTGTCCAGAATGTGCCGCACGATAGCCATGGTGCCTCCTCAGAGACTGGTTGCTGAGCCGGAAGACCTCAGCAGCCGTATTGTACAAGCACATCGCAAAGTTGGCTCCGCCCACCAGCGCCGCTCATCACGAAAAGTGCCTTGCCGGCGGCGCCCGAGCGATGAGCCCAAGGAGCCGCGCCCGCCCACGGTCGAAGCGGCGCTGTTCGAGAGCGGCCGGCCGGTTCTGCTCGTGCCTCCGACCCCGCCTGCCACTCTCGGCACGACCGTGGTGATTGCCTGGAACCGGAGTACGGAGACGGCCCGCACGGTGGCCCTGGCAATGCCCCTGCTGGCCAAGGCGCAGCGGGTTGTGGTGATCGACTTCGAGGACTGGGGCGTGTCGGGCCCCTCCCCCCAGGATCTCAGCCACACCCTCGCACGGAACGGGCTGCCGGTGGAAACACGAACGGTCCCGAACCCACATGGACATACCGGCGAGGCCATTCTCTCAGCGGCTGGGTCGCTCGGGTGCGATCTGCTCGTCAAAGGCGCCTACACCCAGAGCCGGCTGCGGCAGTTCATTTTCGGCGGGGCGACCAGCCACATTCTGTCCAACACCACTGTTCCGCTGCTGATGGCGCACTCGGCTGCGGTGCCCAGTCCGTCACGCAGATCGCCAGACCAGCAGTTCGTTTGCCGCCGGCGAAGCAGGGGTGTATACTACGCAGATGCCAAGCAGCCGCGCCACGCGGCGCCGGTCGATCAGGACATGCCTCGTGACGCAGGGAACCCCTTGCCCCATTGGAGGCCCGTCATGACGATCGCACCCACACTTCAAAAGTACATGGACGAGCGCGGGATTCGGTACGAGCTTGTGCCGCATGAACCAAGCCTGTCGGCTCTGGGCTCCGCCCACGCAGGTCACATCCCGGGTGACAGGCTGGCCAAAGCTGTCGTGCTCAACGATGGGGGCCGCTACAAACTCGCTGTTCTCCCTGCCTCACATCATCTCCGGCTGTCCGACCTCAGGACGGAGCTCGGGCATGAGATTCACTTGGCCACGGAACCGGAAGCCGCGGGCGTCTTCCGCGACTGTGCGTTCGGCGCGATTCCGGCGGTGGGCGCCTGCTATGGGCTGGATGTAATCATCGACACCAGCATCGACCAGCAGCAGGAGCTGTACTTTGAGGGTGGAGACCATGCGACGCTGGTTCATGTGAACGGGGCCGAGTTTGCCCGGCTCAATCCCCAGGCCCAGCACGGATCTTTCAGCGGTCGCGCTTGATGGCTTGGCTCGGGTGGCAGAAGGCGGGCATGGGCCTGACAGGGGGTTGCCAAGCTAAGGAGAAGCACGATGAAAGCAGCTATGGTGTTTGCCGGTAGCGGACCGATTGTGATCCTGACGTCGTACCCGTCCTTGTCCGACGCTGGCCTGTTACGCGGCCTGAAGGAGCACGGGGTCAGCAAGTTCATCGCCTACGAGCTGCCGCTCGATCTTGTGGCGGCCCGCTATGGCGGTCACTTCCAAGTCGTTCTGAACGATGCGCGCGATAATGATGACCTGCGGGTGCTGGACGTCAACGGCGACCGTGCCTTCCGGCTCTTCCGGTTTTCCGAGCTGGGTCCGCCGGTCATGCATGACGACAAGCACCCGGATTGGACAGAGACGGCCGCCTGAAGTTACAGAGAGGCAATGGCTTCTGTTAAGGTGGTGTTGTCACACATGGACATTGCCGAAGGCCAGTTCGCCCTCCCCTTTCAGCCGGCGTAGCGAGGTAGTCAGGATCCAACCATAGAAGAGCGTGACCGCAAGGATCACGAGCCAGCCCGGCACCGGGCCGATGGCAGAGTTGCGCACCCACTCTCCGACCGTGCCGATCAGACGGGTTTCGACGGCACTCTCCTGCATTCGGATGAAGGTGGTCTTCACCAGCCAGGCAACCAGCAGGATCAGGAACAGCCAGCAGTAGTTGCGCCGCATCCGACGGGAGATGGCCTGGCTGTGGCTGGTCAGAAACAAGGGACGCCTGAGATCATCCCCCAGCTTGTGGATCCAGTCATCCGTCGTGCCCTCCTCAGGAGCAAAGATCTGGGCATAGTAGTTGCGCTCCATGCGGCGCACGCGGTTGCGGTAGACGTCAAAGAAGCGGTAGCGGCGCGCCTCGATCACCAGGAGCAGCAGAACCAGGACCATGGCAAACAGCAGCACGCCATGGTGGGCGGTCGGCGTGGAGAGCGAGACCGACAGCATGGCCGCCACGACGGTGATGGCCCAGTTGGTGGTGCGGTCGATCCGGTCGCGCCAGCCCGCCATGCGGGCGATCTCGGCGCGATGGTAGTGCGCCATGACGTTGATGAACTCGGTCGAGGTGCTTGGAAAGACCGGTGCCGTGATGGTCGGGCGCAGATCTTGGACAGTGCTGTGAATGTTCTTCGGCCGCATGGTGTCTCTCCCTCCACTCTGGACGGCGTTCGGACACTCTGGTCAGCGCTGAAGGCGCGTCCTGGTTTAGGGCCCCAAAAGGGATGATAGCACCGACCGGTGACCTTCGCAGATCAATCCTTCACGCTTGGTTCCTGACAGCCGAGATGATCGAGGGAAACCGCTGCAGGCCCTTGGCGGAGCAGGTGCGCGTAGCGATTGGCCGCAGCTCGGACTTCTACAGGCCGCGGGCGAACTCCGCCGCCCTCGTCACCAGGCACACCACGTCTCAGCTTGGAGGAATGTCATTCCGCATAGCTTGATGGCCTGCGAGACAGTTTGGTACTATGATGAACGAAAGGGGCACCTAGACCTTCAGTCTCGGAGACTGGTACGTGTTCCGGAAGCGTGTCACCCGAATGATGGCCACCGTCATCGTGTTGATGGTATCGACGGCAGTGAGCGCTTCGGAGACCGAGCTCAAATCTGGTGCGGATCGGTACGTGACCTCAATCGTAGTGACTGGCCCCATCGGGCCCGCGACCGCCAAGTACGTCAAGGATACCCTTCTCGCCGCCAGTCCGCAGCACGTGGAGGCGGTGATCCTGCGCCTGAACACACCGGGGGGATTGGCCACGAGCATGCGCGAGATCATCGCTGACGTGCTGGCCTCGCCCGTGCCGGTCATTGGCTTCGTGGCCCCCGCCGGTGCCCACGCGGCCAGCGCCGGCACTTACATCCTCTATGCGACCCATGTGGCCGCCATGGCGCCGGGCACCAATCTGGGCGCCGCAACCCCGGTGCAGATCGGCAGCCCGCTTGCACCCGCCCCCCGGGAGCCCGAGAAGGACAAGGAAGGCGGTGATCGGCCGTCGCTGGGATCTGGCGATGCCATGACGGCCAAGGTAACCAACGATGCGGTTGCCTTCATCCGCAGCCTGGCCGAACTCCGGCACCGGAATGCGGACTGGGCGGAACAGGCTGTGCGGGAGGCGGCAAGCCTCTCGTCCCTGGCGGCATTGGACAAGAGCGTCATTGACCTCCTCGCCACAAGCCCTGAGGATCTCCTCGCCCGCATCGATGGACGTGAAGTCGAGGTCAAGGGCGAGCGCCAACGCCTGGCCACCAAGGATCTCACGATCAGGTCCGAGGAGCCGGGTTGGCTCATCCGGCTGCTCGGGGTGATCACGAACCCGAATGTGGCCTTCATCCTGATGATCGTCGGCGTCTACGGCCTCATCTTCGAATTCAGCAATCCCGGGGCCGTCGCGCCTGGCGTGATCGGCGCCATCTGCCTTGTCCTCGGCCTGTATGCCCTAAACATGCTGCCGGTGGACTACACCGGGCTTGCGCTGATGCTGCTTGGGCTCGCCTTCCTGGTCGCGGAGGCGTTCAACCCGACCGTGGTGCTTGGAACAGGAGGGTTGGTGGCCTTCCTGCTCGGAGCGTTGATGCTGATCGACACCGATGCGCCGGAATTCCAGCTCTCCTGGACAGTGATTGGGGGTGCCATGCTGGCCAGCATCGGCCTCTTGTCCCTGACACTCGGCTATGTCTGGCGTACCCGCCATCAGCCCGTCCGCACCGGCGCTTCAGCCATGCTCGGCCAGCCCGCAGAGGTGCTCGACTGGTTGGGCCAAGAGGGGCACGTGCTCGCATTTGGGGAGCGCTGGCAGGCGCAAGCCTCCCAGGCTCTGATGCCGGGCGAGCATGTTACAATCACCAGGATCGACGGCCTGATGCTTGAGGTGCGGCGCATGCCCGAATTGGCAGTGAGTCCAGGAGGACAGCCATGATCTTCGATTATGTCGCTTACCTGGTTCTGGTGCTGCTCATCGTGGCCTTCCTGGCCGCGGCCATCCGGATCCTGCGGGAATACGAGCGCGGCATCGTGTTCACCCTTGGCCGGTTCACAGGGGTGAAGGGCCCTGGGCTGATCATCCTTGTTCCCTTCGTGCAGCAGATGGTTCGGGTTGATCTGCGGGTGTTCGTGCAGGACGTGCCACCCCAGGATGTGATCTCGCGTGACAATGTCTCGGTGAAGGTCAATGCCGTCATCTACTTCCGCATCGTCGATCCCGAACGGGCCATCATCAAGGTCGAGAACTACATGGCCGCAACCAGCCAACTGGCACAGACTACCCTACGCTCGGTGCTGGGCAAGCACGAGCTCGACGAGATGCTGGCCGAGCGCGACCGGCTCAATGCCGACATTCAGCAGATCCTCGACCAGCAGACGGATGCCTGGGGGATCAAGGTGGCGAATGTTGAGATCAAGCATATTGACCTCAACGAGAACATGATCCGTGCCATCGCCAAGCAGGCGGAGGCGGAGCGCCTGCGGCGAGCGAAGGTGATCAACGCCGAGGGCGAGCAGCAGGCAGCCGAAAAGCTCGTGGAGGCGGGGAGACTGCTTGCGGCTGAGCCACAGGCGATGCAGCTCCGCTATTTTGCGGCTCTGCACGATATTGCCAGCGAGCGTTCGTCGACCATTATCTTTCCGCTGCCCACGGACCTTCTGACGCACCTTGGCGGCGCATCCGGGCGTCAGGCCGCTGCGGCTCGCGACGCAGCAGATCCGCAAGACCGCGGCCGAGAGGCAGGGATGCCCAGCCTTGGTGCCAAGTGCGCCTGAGCCCCCTGCCCAGGATGGCAGGGACGCTGCGGAGACGGCTGCCGTGCAATGAGAGAGATCCCCACCTGCCCTACTCACAGCCGTGCTCGAACATCTTTCTCCGCGTGCAATAGGGATCCTGCTGCATCCAACAGATCCTGCACAGGCAACGAGTGTCGGTGATAGGGATAGGACCGTGGGACAGGTACTCAGGACTTTCCTGCGGCTGGTCCGAAGATATCACCTTTGACTTCTGTGGGGTTCCACGCGGATGAGCATGGGTGCATAAGGAGAGATGCGAATTGCCGAGATCGTCATTTGCAGGATCAAGGAGCTCCCGGGCCACCGCTTACAGGTCCAGCCCGTGTGAGAGCTCAATCCAAGCGGATCGCGGCAAACTATTTGTCCAAGTTCATGCGGCTGCGCCGGGGATTAGCCGGTCTACTGAGTTTCATAAAGCATAGAATTGCTCCACGAAGTGGCCCGTGAGCGTTTTCACATTGACTCTGTTATGAACTGACCTTCGAACAGATAAAATATGGTATCGAAGTCGCAGAGGAACCTCACCAACAGCGGTTGCATGGCTCGGTCGCTCAGACCTGAGGCCTAACAGACTTGCGCTGGGTTTGGCGGGACACGACGACAGCGATGCAGCACGTCACAGTCTTCGGTGGGTCGGGCTTTATCGGACGGCATCTGGTTGAGCGTCTCACCAGGGCGGGAGCGTCCGTACGGATCGCGGCGCGCCATCCGCTCACAACGGCAGAGCCTCCGAGGCCGGCTCGGATCCAGTATGTCGCGGCCAACATTCTCGATGATGCGGCGGTCGAGGCGGCGATCCAGGGAGCCGACACGGTGATCAATCTGGTCGGCATTCTCTCGCAGGCGCACCGGCAAACCTTCACGGCCGTCCATGAAGACGGCGCTCACCGGGTTGCGGCCACCGCCAGACGCTTGGGTGTGAGGCAACTCGTCCATGTGTCGGCGCTTGGGGCCAGCCGCACGGCACCAGCCCAGGCGGATCGGTCCAAAGCGGCCGGAGAAGCGGCGGTGCGTGCCGCGTTTCCCGAGGCAACAATCATCCGGCCCAGCCTGGTCTTTGGGCCAGACGATCACTTCTTCAACGGCTTTGCCACGCTGGCGCGCCGGCTACCGGCGCTGCCGCTGATCGGCGGCGGACGGACGAGGTTTCAGCCCGTCTATGTTGCGGACGTGGTGGCAGGATTCGCCGCCATTCTGGCGAGCCCAGCCAACCGTGGGACGACCTACGAGTTCGGAGGCCCGCGGGTTTCCACCTTCAAAGAGCTGCTGGAGTTTGTCTGCGCGACCGTCGGCGTCCAACCGCTGCTGGTGCCCGTGCCATACTGGGCGGCTGAGCTGTTAGGCGGGCTGCTGCAATTGTTTCCCAAAGCGCCCCTCACGCGCGATCAGGTCCGGCTGCTGAGGACTGACAAAGTGGTCAGCGGCTCCGAGCCAACACTCGCCAATATCGGGGTTGAAGCCAAAGCCCTTGAGACAATCGTGCCTGGGTATCTGGCAGTCTACCGACGGCGGGCCTGATCTCCCCGACGCCTGTCATAAGGCCATGGCACCGTAATCCGCCCGAGCAGGAACTTCGAGCCTGGTTATGCTTGGCGCCTTCGTCGCAACTCGCCACGCCTAACCAACAATTGGTACTCGACAGTTTTCAGTCTACGATTTCCTGCGGCGCGGCTATGGTGTCGTCGTTCAAAGCAACAGAGGTCGAGCGCCGTGCGTCTTAAGAATTGCCTCAATTTTCATGACTTCCGCCAACTGGCCAAAAAGCGCCTGCCTGGTCCGATTTTTAACTACATCGACGGCGGCGCCGATGACGAAGTCACCTACCACCGCAACACGGCCGCATTCGACACTTGTGACCTCGTCCCGAACGTGCTGCGCGGTGTCACCGAGGTCGACCTTTCGGTGACAGTCATGGGCCAGAAGCTGGCACTGCCGGTTTATTGCTCGCCGACCGCCCTCCAGCGGCTGTTTCATCACCAGGGCGAACGAGCCGTCGCCGCCGCAGCGGCACGTTTCGGTACGATGTTCGGCGTGTCTTCCCTGGGCACAACAAGCCTGGAGGAGGCGCGCCGGATCAGCTCTACGCCTCAGGCTTATCAGTTCTATTTCCACAGAGATCGCGACCTTAACCGGGAGATGCTGACACGGGCCAAAAAGGCTGGTGTCGAGGTGATGATGCTGACCGTCGACAGCATCACGGGCGGCAACCGAGAGCGTGACAAGCGCACCGGCTTTTCGATCCCGTTCAAGCTCAATCTCGCGGGGGTTACGCAGTTTGCGATCCGTCCGGCCTGGGCGTTCAACTATTTAACGCACGAGCCGTTCAAGCTGCCACAACTCGACGGTCATGTGGACATGGGCCGTGGCGCCATGTCAATCAGCCGCTACTTTACCGACATGCTTGATCCGTCGCTGTCATGGCAGGATGTCGCTCAGATGGTCGAAGAATGGAACGGTCAGTTCTGCCTCAAGGGTGTGATGTCCGTCGAAGACGCCAAGCGGGCGGTCGAGATCGGGTGCAGCGGGATTGTACTTTCAAATCATGGCGGTCGGCAGCTCGACGGCTCCCGCACCGCCTTTGAACAGCTTGCGGAAGTCGTTGATGCCGTCGGCGACCGCATCGACGTCCTTATGGATGGGGGGGTGCAGCGCGGTAGTCACGTCCTCAAGGCGCTTTCGCTTGGGGCTAAGGCCGTGGGTCTCGGTCGGTATTATCTTTTCCCATTGGCGGCTGCCGGTCAGGCAGGAGTAGAACGTGCGCTTGAGCTGATGCGCACAGAGCTCGTGCGGGATATGAAGCTTATGGGCTGCACCTCAATTGATCAACTCAGCCGTGACAATATACGCTTCCGATGAGTCTTTCTGGTACTGTCAGGTTGGCTAGGGCTCCGGTCTATGGCAGCGTCACAGGCATGAGCACGATGTTCAATCCGTACCGCGGCTTCCGTTTTCCGGCCGAAGTCATCAACTAGGCGGTTTGGCTCTACCACTGCTTCAGCCTCAGCCTGCGTGAAGTCGAACTGATCCTTGCGGCGCGAGGTGTGGTGGTCAGCTATGAGACCATCCGCGAATGGAGCCTGCGCTTCGGACGGATCTATGCCAAGACCCTCAAGCGTCGCCGGCCACAGCCCGGCGACATATGGTTCTTGGATGAGGTCTTTGTCCGCATCCGAGGCAAACTGCACTATCTCTGGCGAACCATTGATCAGCACGGGAACGTGCTCGATGTGCTGGTCCACAACCGGCGCAACAAGCGGGCTGCCAAGCGCTTCTTTCGCAAGCTGTTGAAGGGCCTGTGCTACGTGCCGAGGGTAATCGTGACCGACAAACTCGGATCTTACGGGGCCGCAAGGCGCGAGATCCTGCCAGGCGTGGAACATCGGCAAAGCCGATACCTGAACAATCGCTGTGAGGTGTCGCACCAACCCACCCGACGGCGTGAACGCCACATGCGGCGGTTCAAGTCAGCCGGGCAGGCCCAGCAATTTCTCGCCACTCATTCTTCGATCCACAGCCACTTCCAACTTCGCCATCTGGATTTGCTTCGCTTTTGAGGAGAGCGGTTTTGTAGCGATCCGGCTAGCCTTTCAAACTGAACCGGGCTGACATAGTCCAGTGTCGAATGACGCCG
>NZ_JAERQE010000023.1 GCF_016734765.1 Microvirga soli
GGGGAGACCACCTCGGCGGCCTCTCAGGTGCTGGGGGCGGCCCAGGAGCTGTCGCGCCACTCCAACGATCTCTCCCGAGAGGTCACAGACTTCCTCCAAGGCGTGAAGGCCGCCTAAGGACTGGGAGCTTTCCAAGCCGCATGCGGGCCAGCCCCACGCAGCTTGTATCCTCTTAACGGGAAATCTTCTCAAGCAGGAGCCGCTGGAAACAGCGGCTCCTTTGCTTTTGCTGCCTGTGCAGATCAGCGCTCAGTCAGCTTCAGTTCGATACGCCGGTTGCGGGCATAGGCCTCTTCGGTCGTGCCGTTGTCGAGAGGCTGGAACTCGCCGAAACCGGTGGCGGCGAGGTGCTTGGGCTGGACGCCGCGGGCGACGAGGGCCTGCACCATTGCGATGGCGCGGGATGACGACAGGGCCCAGTTCGAGGGGAATTGCGGGGTGTTGATGGGGCGCTGGTCGGTGTGGCCGTCGACCCGGATCACCCACGGAATATCGGGCGGAACCTGCTTCTCGAGTTCGATCAGAGCGCTGGCGATACGGTCGATCTCGCCGGAGGCTTCGGGCCGAAGGAAGGCTTGGCCGGCCGGGAACAGCACCTCGGACTGGAATACGAAACGGTCACCGACGATGCGCACATCCGGGCGATTGCCGAGGATCTGGCGCAGGCGGCCGAAGAAGTCGGAGCGGTAGCGGGCGAGTTCCTGAACGCGCTGGGCCAGCGCCACATTGAGGCGGCTGCCGAGATCGGCAATGCGGGCCTGGCTTTCCTTGTCGCGGTTCTCAGAAGCGGAAAGCGCCTCTTCCAGGGCCGCGAGCTGGCGGCGCATGGCGGCGATCTGCTGGTTGAGGATTTCGACCTGGCTCAGCGCCCGGCCCGTCGTCTGGCGCTCGGTCTCGAGCTGCGTGTTCAGCTGATCGGCCTGGACTTGCGCAGCGCCGCCGCTGTCGAGGAGGCTCTGCAGGCGTGCCCGCTCGGCCTCGTTGGCCCGAAGGGTGGTCTGGAGCGAGGTGACCGTCTCCTCGATGGTGCGCCGACCCGAGCGTTCGAGGGAAAGAAGATCGGTGAGCTCTGCGATCTGGCGGTTCAAACGGTCGAGCACCGTGTCGCGGCCCGACAACTCGCGGGACAGGAAGAACTGGCCGACGGTAAAAACCGAGATCAGGAAGATGATGGCGAGCAGCAGCGTGGACAGGGCATCGACGAAGCCCGGCCAGTAATTGATCTGGCTGCTGCGCCCGCGCCGCCGTCCGCCTGCGCTCGAGACCGGCATCAGGGCAGCCTTTCACGGGAGAGGCGGTCGAGCACCTGCTTCAGCTCCTTCTCGCGGGCGGCTTGCGCCTCCACCCAGTCGCGGATCATCTGCTGCTCGGCCCGCATGTGCTGCACGAGGCCCTGCACGCCCTCGGCGAGGTTCGCCATGGCCTGTGTGGCAGCCCGTCCGCCTCCGCCGTCATTGACGGCGGCGGTGAGCCGGTTGAGGGCGAGCGTCAGGTCCGGCGCGGTGCTGCCGGCGCGCAGGGAGGGCTCCGCCGGCGTATCCATGGTGGAGGTGGCGAGCCAGTCCTCCAGCTCTGTGTAGAAGCGGTTCTGAGCCTGGCCGGCCTGGAGATCGAGGAAGCCGAGGACGAGCGAGCCTGCAAGGCCGAACAGGGAGGCCGAGAAGGACAGGCCCATGCCCTGGAGCGGGCCAGCAAGCGAGTTCTTGAGTTCGTCGAAGAGAACCGCCGAGTCCTGCCCTGTCCGCAGCGAGGAGATGATGCGGCCAACCGACCCCACCGTGTCGATAAGGCCCCAGAAGGTGCCGAGCAGGCCCAGAAAGACCAGGAGGCCGGCGAGATAGCGCAGGATCTCCCGGCTCTCATCCAGGCGAGCCCCGATGGAATCGAGCACGGAGCGGGTTGCCGCGACCGAGAAGCCGGATTGGCCGGGCCGGTTGCCCAGGAGGGCAGCCAGGGGGGCCAGCAGGGCCGGCTGCTCGGGAGCCACCAGCCCTTCCTCGGTTCGCTGGAGTGTATTGACCCAGCGCACCTCGGGCCTGAGGCGCCACACCTGACGAATGGCCAGCAGGATACCGATGCCCATGATGCCCAGAATCAGGGCGTTGAGGCCGGGATTGGCCTGGAAGGCCTCCCAGATCTGCCGATAGAGGATGAAAGCGACAAACCCTGCCAGGATAAGGAAGACCGCCATGCGGATCAGATAGATCCGCGGTGGGGTAAGGGGTTGATCCGCCATCGTTATCCTGTGCGTTCTGGCTTCGGGGCCGCACCAATGTGACCGCGCCCGTCTCAAGGATCAAGCGCGACCATCGGTTCCTTCGCCTGCACGAACAGAAATATCAGCCGGAAGCTAGCCTTTGGCCTTCTTCAGGAGCTTCAGGAGCTCGCGCTGCATGAACTCGTTACCGCAGGCAATGGACCCCTTGGCCATCGGGTCACTGCCGCCGTCGGCGTCGGACACGAAGCCACCCGCCTCGCGGACCATGAGGATGCCGGCGGCGATGTCCCAGGTGTTCAGGCCGCGCTCCCAATAGGCATCGAAGCGCCCGCAGGCCACATAGGCGAGGTCGAGGGCTGCCGCGCCCCAGCGGCGCATGCCGCCCACATTGCCCATGATGGCGGCTTCTTCACGAAGATAAAGGCCGTGATCACCCTTGCCGATGTGAGGCAGACCACAGGCGAAGACTGCATCGGCGAGGTCGCCGCGGCCCGCCACGCGGATGCGGCGGTTGTTGAGATAGGCGCCCTTGCCGCGTTCGGCGATGAAGAGCTCGTCCTTGGCCGGATCGTAGATCACGCCGGCAACGATCTGGCCGTCACGCTCCAGGCCGACCGAGATGGCGAACTGGGGCAGGCCGTGCAGGAAGTTCGTGGTGCCGTCGAGCGGGTCGATGTGCCAGCGGTGGCTGGTATCGGTGCCGACGATGACGCCTTCCTCCTCCATGACGAAGCCGTAGCCGGGGCGGGACTTCTCGAGCGACTCGCGCAGGATCTTTTCCGCCTTGCGGTCGGCCGCGGACACGAAGTCGCCCGGGCCCTTGCGCGAGACCTGCAGGTTCTCGACCTCGCCGAAATCGCGCTTGAGCGAGCGTGATGCCTTCATCACGGCATCGGTCATAACGGTCATGAGGGGCGAGCGGATCATCGTGCAGGTCCTGACAAAGAGCGGTTTTCAAAGAGGAACGTGGTCGATGGACCACGGCGGGAGGAACGTCAAGCGAAGGATCAACCGGGCAAGGGCTCGAAATGATCCCGCGCCTCGTGATTTTGTGCTGGTGTCATCCCCGGCGAGCGTCAGCGAGGGAAGGGGATCCACGATCACGCCCGACGCGATGGATTCCCTTCCCCCTGCGATGGCTGCGCCATCTCCGGCCGGGAAGGACACTTGAGCGATTACCGCATCCCCAGGCGCTCGGCCGCCAGCTTCTCGGACCGGGTGCGCTCGTCACTGGTGAGGTTCTTGAGCGCATTGTCGAGCCAGGGATCCGCCAGCCCCTGGGCCGCCGCCAGGATATGCCAGGCTGCCGCGTCGACCTTGTTGGCCGGCACGCCCCGGCCGGCCACGAGAAGGCGGGCGAGGCGGTTCTGGGCAATGGCGTTGCCCTTGGCGGCCGCACGGCGGAAGTAGCGGGCGGCCTGGGATTCGCTTGCCGCGACGCCGTCGCCATTGAAGAGCAGGATTGCGTATTCCACCTCGCCGACCGAGCTGCCGTTGCGGGCAGCGCGCTCGAACAGGCGCGCGGCCTCACTGGCGTTGCGCTCGACGCCCCGGCCCTTGAGGTAGAGCACGCCCAGGGCATGCTGTGCATCCGGGATCTCCGCCTCGGACGCCCTTCTCAGGAGCCCCACAGCCTTCTGCAGGTCGGCGTTCGCCTCGCTGGTGAGCAGGAGCAGGGCGAGGTTGTGGCTGGCAACCGCGTTGCCCTTGGCGGCCGCTTCCTCGAGCCAGGTGCGGCCCTGCACGGCATTCTTCGGCATGCCGCGCCCGTCGAGGGCCATCAGGCCCAAAGCGGCCAGTGCATGGGCGTCGCCGCGCTGGGCCGCGAGGCGGTACCACTCGGACGCCTTCTTGGGATCCACCGTGACGCCGAGGCCCTGGTTGTAGAGCTCGCCCAGCAGGGTCATGGCGGCAGCGTCGTTGTTGTTCTTCTCCAGCCGCAGGTTCGCCTCGCGGAAGGCCGTCTGGTAGAGGCCGCGCTGATAGGCGCCGTAGGCTAGATCTGGCTGAGCGGCCGCGCCTGCGGTGGCGGATGCCAGCAGAAGCGAGCCGCCGATGATCCAGGAGAGACGCATCAGCGCGATGCCTCCTGACGCTCCAGGATCGCGGCTGCCGCCTTCACCGCGGCGGCAGGCCCGTCCGGATGCGACCAGACCGCGTCACCGAGCGCTACGAACTCGGCATTCGTGGCGGCGAGCGTCTCGACCGCGTCCAAGCTCGGGGCATAGGCCGCGCAAGGCGTCTCGAAGATCTCGGCCCACCAGGAGGCCCGCTCGACCACGCTCTCGAGGGAGGGGAGGGACCCGTCCGGGCGTGGCTCGCCGAAAAGCAGATAGTCGACCCCGGCTTCGCCGAAGGTCATGGCATCGTCCTTAGTGCGGATGGCCCCGACGCCCAGCGCCCGCTCGGATTTCAGCCGGTCGCGCATTTCCCGGACGAGGGCAGGGTCGGCGCCGTTCACGTGCACCCCGTCGGCCCCGCCGCGGGCCGCGACGGTGGCGAGGTCGACCTTGGCCTCCGAGGCGACGATCACGGCGGCCTCGTGCTCCTGCGCGGCGGGAGCCAGCGCCTTCACCTGGTTGGTCAGGGTGCGTTCGTCGGCGAGCGCCAGCCGCAGCAGCACGGCGGCCACGGCTCCGGTCGCGCAGGCCTCGGAAAGCTGCGGCGCGAAGGAGGAATCCTCCAGAACGGGGGTGATGAGGTAGAGGCGGGCGGCGGTATCGGCCATGGGTCACGAAGGTTGAGAAAACAAAAGACACCGTTCCCATAACGAAAACGGGGCCATCTTGCGAGGCCCCGCTTGTCGATCATGATTAAGGCGAAAGCCCGGTCGCTTATTCGGCCGCCTGACGGTTGGCGCCGAAGGTCGGGTCGAGCTCGCCGGAGGCGTAGCGCTTTGCCATCTCGGCCAGGGTGAACACGCGCTTGATCTTCGAGGCCTGGCCGGCGGTATTGAACTCCTGCAGGCGCTGCTTGCAGAGCTTCGTCATCGCGTCCATGGCGGGCTTCAGATACTTACGGGGGTCGAACTCGCCCGGGTTCTCGGTGAGAACCTTACGGATTTGGCCGGTCATGGCCATGCGGTTGTCGGTGTCGATGTTGATCTTGCGCACGCCGTGCTTGATGCCGCGCTGGATCTCCTCCACCGGCACGCCCCAGGTCGGCTTCATCTGGCCGCCGTACTGGTTGATGATGTCCTGCAGGTCCTGCGGCACCGAGGACGAGCCGTGCATCACCAGATGGGTGTTCGGCAGCTTCTGGTGGATCTCCTCGATGATGTGCATCGCGAGGATCGCGCCGTCGGGCTTGCGGGTGAACTTGTAGGCGCCGTGCGAGGTGCCCATGGCAATGGCGAGCGCGTCGACCTTGGTCTCGGCCACGAACTTCACGGCCTCGTCGGGGTTCGTCAGCAGCTGGTCGTGGGAGAGCTTGCCCTCGGCGCCGTGGCCGTCCTCGGCCTCGCCTTCACCGGTCTCAAGCGAGCCGAGCACGCCGAGCTCGCCTTCCACCGAGATGCCGCCGAGATGGGCCATCTCGACCACCTTCCTGGTGACGCCTACGTTGTAGTCCCAGTCGCCCGGGGTCTTGCCGTCGGCCTTGAGCGAGCCGTCCATCATCACCGAGGTGAAGCCGGCCTGGATCGCCGTCATGCAGGTGGCAGGCTCGTTGCCGTGGTCGAGATGCACGCAGACCGGGATATGCGGGTAGATTTCGGTGACCGCGTCCATCATGTGCTTGAGCATGACGTCGTTGGCATAGGAGCGCGCGCCGCGGCTCGCCTGGATGATCACCGGGGCATCGACCTCGCTGGCCGCCGCCATGATCGCCAGCGCCTGCTCCATGTTGTTGATGTTGAAGGCAGGCACGCCATAGCCTTGCTCGGCTGCGTGATCCAGAAGCTGCCTCATCGTGATGCGGGCCATTTGGTCCTCCGTATTGATTTTGGTTTTAAACAGCGCAGAAGCTGAACCTCAGCTTAAGCCATCTGGTTAAGCTATTTAGGCCACATTTTTGCTTGGCAAAGTGGGTTAACCACTTTGCCAAGGCATGGCCTCAAGCCCGCAGGGCTTCCACGCCGGGGAGCGACTTGCCTTCGAGCCATTCGAGGAAGGCGCCGCCGGCCGTCGACACATAGGTGAAGCTGTCCGCGACACCGGCATGGTTGAGGGCCGCCACCGTGTCGCCGCCGCCGGCGACCGACACGAGCTTGCCGTCCTTGGTGCGCTGGGCGGCATGGCGTGCCGCCGCGACCGTGCCCTGGTCGAAGGGGGCGATCTCGAAGGCGCCGAGCGGGCCGTTCCAGACCAAGGTCGCCGCGTCGTTGATGGCGGAATTGACACGCTCGACCGACTGCGAGCCCACGTCGAGGATCATCTGATCCTCGGGGATCGCGTCGATGCCGTAGGTGTGGTTGTGCGCGCCCGCCTTGAACTCGTAGGCGCAGACGCCGTCGACCGGCAGGATGATGGCGCAGTTGGCTTCCCGTGCCTTCTCGATGATGCGCATCGCGGTGGCGGCGAGATCCTTCTCGGCGAGCGACTTGCCGATGCCGAGACCTGTCGCGTGCACGAAGGTGTTGGCCATGCCGCCGCCGATCACCAGGGCATCGACCTTGGTGACGAGGTTTTCGAGCAGGTCGATCTTGGTCGAGACCTTGGCGCCGCCGACAATGGCGACGACCGGGCGCTTGGGCGCTTCCAGACCCTTGGTCAGGGCGTCGAGCTCCGCCTGCATGGTGCGGCCGGCATAACCCGGCAGCGCGCGGGCCAAGCCCTCGGTGGAGGCATGCGCCCGGTGAGCCGCCGAGAAGGCATCGTTGACATAAAGGTCGCCGAGCTTGGCCAGTTCCTGAACGAAGGCCGGGTCGTTCTTCTCCTCGCCCGCATGGAAGCGGGTGTTCTCAAGAAGAAGCACGTCGCCGTCCTTCATGGCATTCACGGCGTTGCTGGCAGCCTCGCCGATGCAATCATCGGCGAAGGCCACAGGCTTACCGAGGTGCTGCGAGACCGCTTCCGCAACCGGCTTCAGGGATTCCTTCGGGTCGCGCCCCTTCGGACGTCCGAAATGGGCGAGAAGGATGACCTTCCCGCCCTTGTCGGCGATTTCCCGGATGGTGGGCAGGACGCGCTCGATGCGCGTCGCGTCCGTGATCCGGCCGTTCTCCATCGGGACGTTGAGATCTACCCGGACGAGAACGCGTTTTCCCTTGACGTCGGCCTGGTCGAGCGTGCGGAAGGCGGTCATGAGCAGCCTCCCTTAGATGAGCTTCGCCATGGCGATGGCGGTGTCCGCCATGCGGTTCGAGAAGCCCCACTCGTTGTCGTACCAGGACAGCACGCGCACGAAGTTGCCTTCCATGACCTTGGTCTGATCCATGTGGAACACGGAGGAGTGCGGGTCGTGGTTGAAGTCCGACGAGACGTTCGGGGCGTTCGTGTAGCCGAGGATGCCCTTGAGCGGGCCGTCGGCGGCTGCCTTGATCGCCGCGTTGATCTCTTCCTTCGTGGTGTTCTTCTTGGCCACGAATTTGAAGTCGACCACGGACACGTTCGGGGTCGGCACGCGGATCGACGAGCCATCGAGCTTGCCGTTGAGATCGGGCAGCACGAGGCCCACGGCCTTGGCGGCACCGGTCGAGGTCGGGATCATGTTCAAGGCCGCCGCGCGGGCGCGGTAGAGGTCCTTGTGCATCTGATCGAGGGTCGGCTGGTCGTTGGTGTACGAGTGGATCGTGGTCATGAAGCCCTTCTCGATCCCGACCGCATCGTGAAGCACCTTCGCCACCGGGGCGAGGCAGTTCGTGGTGCAGGAGGCGTTCGAGATGACCACGTGGTCCTTGGTCAGCTTGTCGTGGTTGACGCCGTAGACGACCGTCAGGTCGGCGCCGTCGGCGGGGGCCGACACGATGACGCGCTTGGCGCCAGCGGTCAGATGGGCCGAGGCCTTCTCCTTCGAGGTGAAGATGCCGGTGCATTCCATGGCGATGTCGACGCCGAGCTCCCGGTGCGGCAGGGTCGCCGGGTCCTTGATCGCCGTGACGCGGATCTTCTGGCCGTTGATGACGAGGAACTCGCCATCGACCTGCACGTCCGCCGGAAAGCGGCCATGAACGGAGTCGAAGCGGAGAAGGTGAGCGTTCGTCTCGACCGGGCCGAGATCGTTGATGGCAACCACCTCGATGTCCTTGCGGCCGCTTTCCACGATGCCACGGAGGATGTTGCGTCCGATGCGACCGAATCCGTTGATCGCGACCTTCACCGTCATAGCTTTAGCTCCCTTGTGTGTTGAGGCCCTGTCTCTTCTCGGGCCTCAAAGATTATGTGTCCGGAGAACCTTCTCCGCGATGGCCTCGGCGGTGATGCCGAAGTGCTTGTAAAGGTCCTTGTAGGGCGCGCTGGCGCCAAACCCATGCATGCCGACGAAAATTCCGTCCGGGCCGATGACCGAATCCCAGCCGAAGCGCACCGCCGCTTCCACCGCAACCTTGATCGGCGCATCCCCGATGATCTGGGCGCGGACCTTCTCAGGCTGGGCGAGGAACAGGTCGAGCGAGGGCACCGACACAACGCGAACGGCGAAGCTTTGTTCATCCAGAAGCTTCTGGGCAGCCAGCGCGATCTCCACCTCGGAGCCCGAGGCGAAGAGGGTGGCGCGGGCCTTTCCGTTGGCGGGCGACAGCTCGTAGGCGCCTGCGGACGAGAGGTTCTCAGCCCCGCCTACTTTCCGAACCTGCGGCAGGTTCTGGCGGGTCAGCGCCAGGGTCGACGGGCCGTCCGTGCGCTCGAGCGCCATCTGCCAGCACTCGGCGGTCTCGATGGCGTCGGCCGGGCGGAACACCCGCATCTTCGGCATGGAGCGAAGTGCTGCCAGATGCTCCACCGGCTGGTGGGTCGGGCCGTCCTCGCCGAGGCCGATGGAGTCGTGGGTCATCACATAGACGGCCGGAATGCCGGCAAGCGCCGCGATGCGCATGGCCGGGCGGGCATAGTCGGTGAAGACCAGGAAGGTCGCGCCCGCCGGCACATAGCCGCCATGGAGCGCGATGCCATTCATGGCTGCCGCCATGCCGTGCTCGCGGATGCCGTAATGGATATAGCGACCGGCATAATTGCCCGGCGAGATGGCATTGAGGTTCTTGGTCTTGGTGTTGTTGGAGGGCGTCAGGTCCGCCGAGCCCAGCACCAGCTCCGGCACGGCCTCGGTGATCACCTCGAGGGCGATCTCGCTGGCCTTGCGGGTGGCAACAGTCTGCGGCTCGGCGATGAGCCGATCCTTCAGCTTGGCGACGGCGTCGGCTAGTCCTTCAGGGCGCACGCCCTTCACGCGGCGCTCGAACTCGGCGCGCTTCTCTTGCGGCAATGCCTTCAGGCGCTCGGTCCAAGCCTTGCGCTGGCGGCTGCCCTTCTTGCCGGCCTTGGCCCAGGCGCTGCGGATGTTATCCGGGATCTCGAACGGCGCGTGGCTCCAGCCGTAGGAGGCCTTGGCGCCAGCCAGTTCCTCGGCGCCGAGCGGCTCGCCGTGGGCCTTGGAGGTGCCGGCCTTTTTTGGGGCGCCGTAGCCGATGGTGGTCTTGCAGGCGATGAGGGTCGGGCGGTCCGACTTCTGAGCGCGGGAGATCGCGCGCTGAATCGCCTTCTCGTCATGGCCGTCCACGCGCACCGCGTTCCAGCCGCAGGCCTGGAAGCGCTTCACCTGATCGACGGAGTCGGAGAGCGACAGGGGCCCGTCGATGGAGATCTCGTTGTCGTCCCACAGGACGATCATGCGGTTGAGCTTCAGGTGGCCGGCAAGCGCGATGGCCTCGTGGCTGATGCCTTCCATCAGGTCGCCGTCGGAGGCGAGCACATAGGTGAAGTGGTCGACGAGGTCGTTGCCGTACTCGGCGTTGAGCATGCGCTCGGCCAGCGCGAAGCCGACCGCCGTGGCGATGCCCTGGCCGAGCGGCCCGGTGGTGGTCTCGACGCCCGGCGTCATGAAGTTTTCTGGGTGTCCCGGGGTCTTGGAATCGAGCTTGCGGAAGTTCTTCAGCTCCTCGACCGTCATGCCCTTCACGCCCGTGAGGTGCAGGAGCGAGTAGAGCAGCATCGAGCCGTGGCCGGCCGACAGGATGAACCGGTCGCGGTCGGGCCAAGTCGGGTCGGTGGCATCGTATTTCAGGAACTTGGTGAACAGCACCGTGGCGATGTCGGCGGCGCCCATGGGCAGGCCCGGGTGGCCGGATTTGGCAGTTTCGACGGCGTCCATGGCGAGGACGCGCACGGCGTTCGCCAGATCGGAATGGGTGACGCGATCGGCGGAGACGGTATCTTGCACGGCGAGATCCACAAATCTTGAGGGCCCCGCAACGGGGCGGTCTGTCTGGGAAAGGTGCGGGCTCCTTAACACGGGGCAGGGGGGAGTCAAAGGCTCGAAGGGGCGTAATCCCCTTCCGGACCATTGCCCCTCCTCGAATGAACACGCGGTTCTTCGCGCAAAACCGGGTCCACTTTTGCGCACGATGCGCTAGTCTCGTGCCCGAATCCCGGAGGCATGATGGCGGCGCCCACACTCGACGAAGCGATGAAACGGCTGGACAGAGCTTTGGGGCTTCTTGAGGCGTCCGTCTCCCGGCGCCTGGAGGCCGACAGGCGGCGCGGCGGCCTGGAAACCGAGCTTCAGCTCATGCAGGACGATCGCTCCCGCCTGGCGGTGGAGCTCGACGGGGCTCTCACCCGACTGCATCGCTTCGAGGCTGCCACCGACGACGTGAGCCGGCGCGTCCGCCAGGCGATCGGGGCCGTCGAGACCGTTCTGGCGCAGGCCGGACAGCTCGAACCCGAGGAAGGCTGAAGCCATGTCCCAGGTGACGGTGACCATTGCCGGCAGAACCTACCGGATCGCCTGCGCCGAGGGCGAGGAGCGGCACCTCGAAGGGCTGGCGGCCTCCTACAATGCCCGGATCGAGGAGATGCGCGCCACCTTCGGGCAGGTCGACGATCTGCGCCTCCACGTCATGGCGGCGATTGCCCAGGCCGATGAGCTGCATGAGACGAGGAAGCAGATCACGGCGCTGACCGAGGAAGTGGCGATGCTCAACAGCGTCCATATCTATCGGGACGAGCGGCTTGAACAGATCGAGGCGAGGCTCGCCAGCGGCATCCAGCAGGCAGCCGAGCGCATCGAGGAGCTGGCCCGAAGCCTCAACGGCGCAGGGCAGGTTGAGGCGGGTCCCAGGTGATCCTGTTGCGATTGCGCAGGCGTTCTGCTCTCATCCGAAAATGAATTTTCTCTCAGATACTCACTTGGCCAATCGGGTCGAAGAGGCGTGCCTGAACGGCTGGCCGGCTTTGCGCGAAGCGGTCTTCGACGGCTGGCTAATCCGTCTGGCGGATGGCTACACGCGGCGGACGAACTCCGTGAACTTGCTCTCAGCCGGCACTTTGCCGCTCGATCATAAGGTTCGGTATTGCGAGGCGGTTTATGCTGCTCAAGGGCAACCGACGATCTTCTGCATTCCCACCCATGCCGATCCAGCCTTGAGCCGGAATCTCGATCAGAGGGGTTACTGTCCGCCCGAGGATGAAAGCTGCGTCCTGTACAAGGACTTCGCCGAGGCAGTGCCTGAGGCGGCCGGCGATGTCGTTCTGGAGGAGGGATTTCCGGGGGAAGATTGGCTGAACGCCTTGGCGCGCCTCCATGGGCAGAGTGAAGCTGCGCGGAGCACCCATTGCAAGATCCTGAAGAGCCTGTCGGTTCCGGCCGTCTTCGCAGCCGTTCGAGGCAACGATGGTCGCCTGGGCGCTTTGGCCTACGGGGCGGTTCACGATGGGCTCGTCTGCGTGAACTCCGTCGTGACCGACCCCACCTGCAGAAGACAAGGCTTGGCGCGAAAGGCTGTCGTCGCCGTTCTCGGGTGGGCGCAGGAACGCTGCCGGGCCACCGGAGCCTGCTTGGCGGTGGTTGCCGACAGCGCTCCCGCGAGAGCCTTGTATCGGGACTTGGGCTTCAACCGCGAGGTCTATCGCTATCATTACCGACGCCGGGAGGTCTGAGAGTGCTGGTCGTTCCTTGCCGATTTCCCGAACTTTCCCCTTTCCCCGGCGCCTCCTAATCCCTACATAGGAAAGGCGGGGCTGCGGGGCGCGTTAGGAGTTCATATTCCCCGGGGCCTTATCGATCCCAACGGGAGCTGTCCCTGCCCGGTCCGTGGACCGGAACACACGGCGCCCACCTACTTTGTAGGTTCCCGGGATCGCTTCTCCGACGGTTTCTGTGGCTCCGCACCTGATGACATCTCCTCTCCCTCCCGAGTTGAAAGAGCGCCTCCGCAGTGACGGCTTTGCCCGGCGCGACGGGCTCGATAAGGAGTTCCGCCACAAGGCGGCGGAACGGATCGCGGCCAAGGCTCTCCAATTTTCCGATCTTCAGGACGTGACGCCGGTGGGCGGCTACTGGCCGATCCGCACCGAGGTCGATCCGCGTCCCCTTATGGAAGCGCTGCTGGAGCGCGGGCAGGACGTGGCTCTTTCGCAGATCCTCCATCCTCATTTGAGCTGGCGCCTGTGGCAGCCGGGCGACGTGCTGGTCAAAGGCGGCTTCGGCGTGCGCGAGCCGGGTCCCGACGCGCCAGAGGTTTTCCCCAAGGCGCTGCTCGTGCCGCTGGTGGCCTTCGACCGCCGGGGAGGGCGCATCGGCTACGGCAAGGGGCATTTCGACCGGGCCATCGCAGCGCTGGAAGAGCAGCATCCCGTCTTGACCATCGGCCTCGCTTATGCGGTTCAGGAGATCGACGAGGTTCCGGTCGAACCCCATGACCGGCCTCTCGACATTATCATCACCGAGACCGAACTCATTCGGACGAAATCCGCTTAAGGATCCATCATGCGTCTTCTCTTCCTCGGCGACATCGTTGGGCGGCCCGGCCGCAATGCGGTGACCGAGCGCCTGCCAGGCCTTCGCGACCGCTGGCAACTCGATTGCGTGGTCATCAACGGCGAGAACTCCGCCGGAGGCTTCGGCATCAACGAGGCGATCTGCGACGAGATCCTGGCCGCCGGGGCCGATGCGATCACGCTCGGCAACCATTCCTGGGATCAGCGCGAGACGCTTGTGTTCATCGAACGCCAGCCGCGTCTCTTGCGGCCCGTGAACTACCCGCAGGGAACGCCGGGCCGCGGCGCCAACCTCATCGATACCCGCTCTGGCCACCGGGTTCTTGTGGTCAACGTCATGGGCCGCCTGTACATGGACCCGCTGGACGATCCGTTCGCTGCCGTCGAGCGGGAGCTCGAGACCTGCCCGATGGGTCAGGTGGCCGATGCCGTCATCATCGACGTGCATGCGGAGGCCACCAGCGAGAAGGAGGCCATGGGCCATTATTTCGACGGACGGGCAAGCTTGGTTGTGGGCACCCACACCCATGTGCCCACCGCCGATCACCGGGTGCTGTCCGGCGGCACGGCCTACATGTCGGATGCCGGAATGTGCGGCGACTACGATTCCGTGCTCGGCATGCAGAAGGAGGAATCGATCCGCCGCTTCATCCAGAAGACTCCTGGCGCCCGCATGGAGCCGGCTCTGGGCGAGGGCACGCTCTCGGGCATCGCGGTCGAGACCGACGACCGCACCGGCTTGGCCAAGCGCGTGGCGGCGGTTCGCCTCGGGCCGAACCTGGAAGAGACCTGGCCCCGCTTCTGGGATTAGGCCCAGTTTTTCCCTCTCCCGCTAAAGGGGAGAGGGCCACGCTCCCTTGGCGTAGAGCGTTGCCGTTCCCATCTCTCCTGCCACGGAGGTGATCGGTGGACGCAGACGCAAAGACGACCAGGAACGGCAGGATCAACGTCTATCGCCAGGAGAGCGAGTTCCACCGGGCGCACGAGCACCAGAGCGCCTCGGCCGTTTTGCGTGCTGTGATCGATGAGGCCAAGGGCGAGACGATCTCGATCCGTGAGATCATCGAGGCTTTCGGCGAGCGCGCCTTCGGCTTCGTGCTGATCCTGTTCTCCCTGCCGAACTGCGTCCCCAACGTGCCGGGCATTGCCGGCATCGTCGGCACCCCCGTGCTCATCTTCGGCATCCAGATGATGCTGGGCCATAAGCGCCCGTGGCTGCCGGGCTTCATCCTGCGCCAGACAGTGTCCGTTGCGAAGTTCAAGCGCCTCATCGATATCGCCGAGCCCAGGCTCCAGAAGTTGGAGAGCTACTGCAAGCCCCGGCTGCTCCCGCTCTTCGGTCCCATCGGTGATCGGGTGGTCGGGCTCTTCGCCTTTTTGGTTGCCGTATCGGTCCTGATCCCGTTTCCCGGCACCAACTTCCCGCCCTCCATCGCCCTCGTCATCGCGTCCATCGCCGTGATGGAGGAGGACGGCTATCTCCTGCTTGTCGGTTATCTCATCGGCTTGGCGGGGCTCGCCTATACGGTGACGATCCTGGGCGCCTCCTACCACCTCATCCTGGCGGCCATTCAGAACCTGCCGGGCTGGCTCGGGTTTTAGTTTTTCCGGACCTGCGCAAGGGGGCTTTGCCTGAACCCCTTCGCCGCCTTATAAGCGGGCCATCGTCAACTTCTCCGGCCTGACGGGCGCTTTCCATGGAAGCGGCTCTCGGCCGGCAATCCGGAGGCCCCGATGGCCGGGCATTCACAGTTCAAGAATATCATGCACCGCAAGGGCAAGGTGGACGCGGTGCGGTCCAAGGTGTTTTCCAAGCTCGCCCGCGAAATCACCGTGGCGGCCAAGATGGGCATGCCCGACCCCGCCATGAACCCGCGCCTGCGCGCCGCGATCCTCGCCGCGCGCGCCGAGAACATGCCCAAGGACAACATCCAGCGGGCCATCAACAAAGCCTCGGGCGGCGATGCGGAGAACTACGACGAGATCCGCTACGAGGGCTACGGCCCCGGGGGCGCGGCCATCATTGTCGAGGCCATGACCGACAACCGCAACCGCACGGCCTCCGACATCCGCTCCTACTTCACCAAGAGCGGCGGCAACCTGGCTGAGACCGGCGCGGTCTCCTTCATGTTCGACCGGGTCGGCTACATCGAGTTCGGCCCGGATGTGGCCGATGCCGACGCTATGCTGGAAGCCGCCATCGATGCCGGCGCCGACGATGTGGCTTCTGGCGAGAACGGCCATGAGGTCTATTGCGACCAGGGCAATCTCAACGAGGTGACCAAGGCGCTCGAAGACAAGTTCGGCGAGCCCAAGGCCTCTAAGCTGGTCTGGAAGCCCCAGACCCCCGTGGCGGTCGACGACGAGACCGGTGAGAAGCTGATGAAGCTGATGGAATCCCTCGAGGAGCACGACGACGTTCAGAACGTCTACGGCAACTTCGAGCTGTCCGAGGCCCTCATGCAGAAGATGGCTGAGTGATTTTGCCTGTGCGTCATGCCCGGGCTTGTCCCGGGCATCCACGTCTTCTTAACCGTTGATGGCGTGGATGGCCGTCAGCCAAGGCGGCTATGACGGTGGAGAACAACAGTGACTGAGCGCGTCCGCATCCTCGGCCTCGATCCCGGCCTGCGCAACACCGGCTGGGGCGTCATCACGGTCGAGGGGACGAAGCTCTCGTACGTCGCCTGCGGGGTCGTGACCTCCGACGGCGATCTCGACCTGGCGCTTCGCCTCAAGCAACTCTACGACCGGCTGACGGAGGTGATCCGGACCTGGACGCCCGACGAGGTGTCCGTGGAGGAAACCTTCGTCAACAAGGACGCCCAGGCGACCCTCAAGCTCGGCCAGGCCCGCGCCATGTCCCTGCTGGTCCCGGCCCTCCATGGGCTGCCGGTGGCGGAATACGGGGCCAACCAGGTGAAGAAGACCGTGGTGGGCGTCGGTCATGCCGATAAGAACCAGGTGCAGGCCATGATCAGGATCCTGCTGCCCAAGGCCGACTTCAAGAAGGCGGATGCGGCCGACGCGCTCGCCATCGCCATCGCCCACGCCCACCAACGCAAGGCCCGGGCTTTGGCGGCGATGTATTAGGGTGTTACAACGCAACGACTGTCATTCCGGGGCGGCGGAGCCGAGCCCGGAATCCATAAACACCGGCATCGCAGAATGGAGCGCCGTCAGCGTTTATGGATCCCCGCCTTCGTGGGGATGACCCTGGAGGGGACAAGAACGTGATCGGCAAACTCAAAGGCGTGGTGGATTCCTACGGCGAGGATTTCGTGATCCTCGACGTGCACGGAGTCGGCTATGTGGTCCACTGCTCCTCCCGCACTCTCCAGAATCTGCCGCCCACCGGCGAGGCGGCGGTGCTCTCCATCGAGACCCACGTGCGCGAGGACATGATCCGCCTCTTCGGCTTCCGGTCGGATTCCGAGCGCGAGTGGTTCCGCATGCTCCAATCTGTCCAGGGCGTGGGCTCGAAGGTGGCGCTCGGCATCCTGTCGGTGCTGGATCCCGGCACTCTCGCGACTGCCATCGCCACCGGCGACAAGGCCTCGGTTGCCCGCGGCCCCGGCGTTGGCCCGAAGCTTGCCCAGCGCATCGTGTCGGAACTCAAGGACAAGGCCCCAGCCTTCGCGGCCGTCGATCCGGCCCTCATCCGCCTCACCGGAGCCGTCGAGGACAACAGCGCTCCACGTCCCGTGGCGGATGCCATCTCGGCGCTGGTCAATCTCGGCTATCCCCAGGTCCAGGCCTCGGCCGCCGTGGCGGCCGCTATGAAGCAGGCAGGCGACGAGGCCGAGGCCAAGACGCTCATTCGGCTGGGTTTGCGGGAGCTTGCGCGGTGAGTGTCTCTTGTCATCGCCGGCGGCCGAAGGCCGGGAAGGGGATCCATGGCGCTTAGCGTGTGAGTGGGTTCCCTGCCCTCCGCTACGCGCCGGCCGGGAATGACACAGGAGTTGGACGTTCCTGTTTTGATCCTGTTAAAGATGGCGTATTACACTGGAAACGCCTATATGAAGCCTTTGGAAGGTAAGCCTCTTTGACCGATTCCCGCCGCCTGATCAGCCCGGAAAAGCGCGAGGACGATGTTGATGCGTCGATCCGGCCGCTCTCGCTCGACGATTTCACGGGCCAGAAGGCCGCGCGGGCCAATCTCCAGATCTTCATCAATGCCGCCAAGGCGCGGGGTGATGCCCTTGACCATGTGCTCTTCGTCGGCCCGCCGGGGCTGGGCAAGACCACGCTGGCGCAGATCGTCGCCCGCGAGCTCGGAGTCAATTTCCGCTCGACCTCAGGCCCGGTGATCGCCAAGGCGGGCGATCTAGCAGCCCAGCTCACCAACCTGGAAGAGCGCGACGTGCTCTTCATCGACGAGATCCACCGCCTCAACCCGGCGGTCGAGGAAATCCTCTATCCGGCCATGGAGGATTACCAGCTCGACCTGATCATCGGCGAGGGCCCGGCGGCCCGCTCGGTGAAGATCGAGCTGCCGAAATTCACGCTGGTGGGCGCCACCACCCGGGCGGGCCTGCTCACCACCCCCTTGCGCGACCGCTTCGGCATTCCGATCCGGCTCGAGTTCTACACCGTCGACGAGCTTGAGCTGATCGTGCGCCGCGGCGCCCGGGTGCTGGGTCTCGGCATGAGCGAGGAGGGGGCCAACGAGATCGCCCGCCGGTCCCGCGGCACGCCGCGCATCGCCGGCCGCCTCCTGCGCCGCGTGCGGGACTTCGCCATCGTGGAAGGTGTGCAGACCGTCAGCCGCGACCTCGCCGACAAGTCCTTGCGCCTCCTCGACGTGGACCCCATCGGCCTCGACCTCATGGACCGCAAGTACCTGACCCTGGTGGCCAATTCCTTCGGCGGCGGCCCGGTGGGCATTGAGACGATTGCGGCGGCCCTGTCCGAGCCGCGCGATGCCATCGAGGACATCATCGAGCCGTATCTCATCCAGAAGGGCTTCGTTCAGCGCACCCCGCGTGGGCGCGTTCTCACCCCCCACGCCTTCAAGCACCTCGGCATCCCCGAGCCGACCCGCGAGACGGTGGCGCAGTTCGGGCTGTTCGGCGGGGATGCGGATGAGTGAGGAGCGCAGATCTTCCACCTCCCCCTTGAGGGGGGAGGTCGCGCCGGAGGCGCGGGAGGGGGTGGAAACACGACCTTCGTCGGCGCTGCCACCCCACCCCAGCCTGATGGCTGACCCTCCCCCTCAAGGGGAGGGTGGAGGCTATCCTCATCTCTCCGGCTTCATGCGGGACGGCGCCCATATCCTACCCATCCGCGTCTATTACGAGGACACGGATTTTTCCGCCCGCGTGTATCACGCAAGCTATCTCCGCTTCATGGAGCGCGGGCGCACGGAGCTGCTGCGGGCCGTCGAGGTGGCGCAGTCGGACCTTCACGCAAGCATGGACGGCCTCGCCTTCGTGGTGCGCAAGATGAACATCGACTTCCTCGGCGGCGCCGTCATGGATGACGTGCTCACCATCGTGACCCGCTCCAAGGAGATGCGCGGCGCCTCGATGACGCTGGCCCAGGAGGTCCGGCGCGGCGACGAGGTGCTGGTGACGGCCGACGTCATGGTCGCGGCCGTTCGCGGCGGGCGGGCCGTGCGGATCCCGGACGAGCTGCGGGCCGCGTTGAGCACGGGCCGGTAAGCCCGTGATCCTGCCTATCGGCAGGCGTCAGGACAGCCTTGCCTCAAAAGCATAGCGGCCAGGATTTCATATCAATTTCAAATCATTCCGCTCTGCGGCGGCCGTACTTAAACCAGACCTTAACCTTACTCTGTGCCTAACAGGTAACGGTCAGGGATGATCTGCGTCTTATGCGCCGCCGCCCTTATTTTCGACAGATTCGGGGGCGAACCAGCTGTGATACAGAAACAGATATTCCTAAAACCAATCTGCGGCGAGCCCTGGGGCAACCCAAGGCTGTTCGAAGAGCGAGGACGAGATTCATGAATCCGGCTGATGTGGCCCAGGCCGCTCCTGTGGCCCACGACCTGTCCTTCTTTGGCCTGTTCTGGCAGGCCCACTTCATCGTCAAGCTCGTGATGATCGGCCTGCTGGCGGCCTCGGTCTGGTGCTGGGCCATCATTGTCGACAAGACGTTGCTCTACAGCCGCACCAAGCGCGCCATGGACCGGTTCGAGGACGTGTTCTGGTCCGGCCAGTCCCTGGAGGAGCTCTACCGCAATCTCCAGGGCCGCCCGGCCACGGGCCTGGCTGCCGTGTTCGTTGCCGCCATGCGCGAGTGGAAGCGCTCCTTCGAGGGCTCGGGGCGCTCGTTCCAGACACTGCCGCAGCGCATCGACAAGGTGCTCGACGTGACCATCCAGCGCGAGGTGGAGCGCCTCAATGCCCGCCTGACGGTGCTGGCCTCCATCGGCTCCGCTGGCCCCTATATCGGGCTCTTCGGCACGGTGGTGGGCATTATGAATTCCTTCACGTCGATTGCCGCCTCCAAGAACACCAGCCTTGCGGTCGTGGCTCCCGGCATCGCCGAAGCGCTGTTTGCCACTGCCATCGGCCTGTTCGCGGCCATTCCGGCGGTGCTGGCCTACAACAAGCTGAATTCGGAAGTGGGCAAGCTGCAGTCGCGGCTCGAGGGCTTCGCCGACGAGTTCTCGGCCATCCTGTCCCGTCAGGTGGACGAGCGCATCGGCCATGCCGGCCGGCCTCCGGCCAATGCGGCTTAAGGGAGAGTCCCGATGGCCATGATGGCAGGATCGGCAGGAGGCGGACGCCGCCGCAGGCGCTCCCGGCAGTCCGGTGTGATCAACGAGATCAACATGACGCCGTTCATCGACGTCATGTTGGTGCTGCTCATCATCTTCATGGTGGCGGCGCCCATGATGACGGCGGGCGTGCCGCTCGATCTGCCGCAGACCAAGGCCGCTCCGCTCAATTCCGACGCGACGCCAGTGACCCTGTCGATCAAGGCCAACGGTCAGGTCTTCCTCGGCGAAGCGGAGCTGACGGACGAAGCCATCGTCGGCAAGCTCGCGGAAGTGTCGAAGGCGGGCTTCGACGAGCGGGTCTTCGTGCGCGGCGACAAGAAGGTGGATTATGGACGCGTCGCCCAGGTGATGTCGATCGTGACCACGGCCGGCTACAAGCGCGTCGCCCTCGTGACCGAGATCGACCAGCGCTGAGCCGATTGAGAGCAAGGGGCAACCACACGTGGCATTGAAGCTGAAATTCAGCACTTCTGAGCCAGGCTTCTGGGTCTCGGGCGTCGCGCATGCGGCGCTGCTGACGGCTGCCATGATCGGCCTGTCTTCTGTCGCCGAATTTCCCGAAGCGCAGGAAGGCATCGCGGTCGAGATCATCACCGACAGCCAGCTTTCCCAGATTACCAAGGGCGAAGCCAACGCCAAGGCGCCGCAGCCCAAGCCTCGGGCCGAGCGCGTCGCCGACAAGACGGAATTGAAGGAGCCCGGCGAGGACAAACGCGATGCGCCGGCACCGCCGAAGCGCCCGGCCGAAATGAAGGTCGCCGAGAAGGAAGAGCCGGTCGCCGCCCAACCTCCGCCGCCTGCGCCACCGACCCGCTCGCAGGAAGACAAGGCCGCCGAGGCCAAGGCCTTGGAGGAAAAGAAGCTGATCGAGAAGGCCGAAGCCGAGGCCATCGAGAAGGCGAAGGCTGCCGAGCAGGCGAAGATCGAGGCCGAAGCGCAGGCGAAGACTGAGGCGGAAGCAAAAGCCAAGGCGGACGCCGAAGCCAAGAAGGTCGCCGAAGCGAAAGCCAAGGCGAAGGCCGAGGCCGACGCGAAGGCCAAGGCGGACGCCGAGGCGAAGAAGATTGCGGAAGCCAAGGCCAAGGAAGAGGCCGAGGCCAAGGCGCGCAAGGAAGCTCAGCTCGCCAAGAAGCTCGACATGGGCGACTTGAAGCAATTCCTCGACAGCAAGGACAAGAGCCAGTCCACCGGCGCGACCGGCGCGGAGGTCCAGAAGACCGCCTCGCTCGGCACCGCGACGGGATCGGCCGCAAAGCTCTCGCCCAGCCTGCGTGATGCCCTCATCGGCATTCTCGTGTCGCAGATCGAGCGCTGCTACAGCGCGCCGATTGCGGCGTCCGGTGGTCAGGTCACGGCACCGATCCTTGACATTCGCCTGAACCAGGACGGCTCGCTCACCACCGAACCGCGAGTCCTGCAGGCCGGAAGCTCATCGACTGATCGCGCGGTGGCCGATGCGGCCGTCAGGGCCATTCGCAAGTGCCGCCAGTTCGAGATCCCGGCGAAATTCGTCCCCTATTACGCGGATTGGAAGGTCCTGAACGTCCAGTTCGATCCTCCTCTCTCTTAAAGCCCTTCAAGCTTGAGATAGCATCCCATGATCAATCGCATTGTTACCCGTCTTCTCATCGCGTTGGCTGTTGTCCTGCCGATAGCCGCGCTCGCACCCGCAGCGCAGGCTCAGCTCTCGTTCCGTGTCGGACCCGGCGGGCAGTTCCAGCCCATGCCGATCGCCGTTGCCGATTTCTCCGGCGAGGGCGACATGGGGCAGCGGGTGTCCGGCATCATCAGCAACAACCTGCAACGCTCGGGTTATTTCGCACCGCTCGACAAGTCGCGCTTCCCGGAGCGTCCGTCGTTCGATGCCGCGCCGCGTTTTGACGCCTGGAAGATGGCGGGCGCCCAGGCGCTCGTCACCGGCCGCGTCACGCGCGACCCGTCGGGACGGCTTCGCGCCGAGTTCCGCCTGTGGGACATCGAAACGGGCCAGCAGCTCGCCGGTCAGCAATACGTGACGGACGCCAATTTCTGGCGTCGCGTCGGCCACATCATCTCGGATGCGGTCTACACCAAGATCACGGGCTTTGGCGGCTTCTTCGACACGCGCATGGTGTTCGTCGATGAATCGGGCCCGAAGGAGAACCGCCGCAAGCGCCTCGCCATCATGGATCAGGACGGCGCGAACGTGCGCTACCTGACACAAGGCGACACCTCCGTCGTGGCGCCGCGCTATTCGCCGGCCACCCAGGACATCACCTATATGTCCCAGGTCGAAGGCCAGCAGCCGCGCGTTCAGGTCATCAACCTCGAGAGCGGCTCGCGCCAGGTGCTCGGCAACTTCCCCGACATGGCCTCCTCGCCGCGCTTCGGACCCGAAGGCAACCGCATCGTCATGAGCCTGCAGCAGGGCGGCAACGCCAACATCTTCATGATGAACCTGGGCTCCCAGGCCACCACGCGCCTGACCTCGACCGCTGCCATCGACACCTCGCCGTCTTTCTCGCCGGACGGCAAGCAGATCGTGTTCGAGAGCGACCGCGGCGGCAAGCAGCAGATCTATTCCATGAACGTGGACGGATCGGACCAGCGCCGCATCTCCTTCGGCGACGGCTCCTACTCGCAGCCAGCCTGGTCGCCGCGCGGAGACTACATCGCCTTCACCAAGCAGCGCGCGGGCGGCTTTGCCATCGGCATCATGAAGCCGGATGGTTCCGGCGAGCGCATCCTCACGGAAGGCTTCCACAACGAGAGCCCGACCTGGGCGCCCAACGGCCAGTACATCCTGTTCTTCCGCGATCCGGGCGGGCAGGCCGGCGGCAAGCTCTACATGGTCGACATCACCGGCCGCGTCGAGCAGCCGGTCCCGACCCCGTCCTTCGCGTCCGACCCGACCTGGTCGCCGCTGTTGAGCGAGAGCCGGCAGAGCAACTGATCGAGAGACAAAAGGGCGCTTCGAGCGCCCTTTTCATTTTAGGCCCTCATCGGAGCCGCCCCGACGGTATCGTCCTTGTGGCCCTTAAGCTTGAAGGCGAGGGCGATCAGGGAGATGCCGAACACGAGGGCATAGGCTCCCAGCCACCAGGTCAGCACCACGGCGCCGACGATCGGACCCAGCAGCAGCGCGATACCGAACAAAACCGAGACGATGCCACTGAAGATCAGCCAGCCACGGCCATAGGTCGGGTTCAGCTTGAAGGCGGCCACGATCGTCAGAATGCCGGTGATCAGCGACCACACCGCCATCAGGGTGACGAAGAACAGGACCGTCAGGCCCGGCATGACGAAGGCAATGATGCCGACCAGGATGTTCAGGATGCCTCCGAGGATCAGGAGGCCCCAACGCTGGTTGTTGGAGGCTGCCCGAATGCCGGACACGATGCCGAAGACCCCGTCGACCAGCATATAGGCCGCAAAGACCCAGACCAGGGACAGGAGCGTGGCTCCGGGCATGAAGAAAGCAGTGAGCGCGAAGATGATGGCGAAGACGCCACGGAGCGCCAAGGCCCACCAGTTCTGAGCCAGAAGGGCGCTCATCGCGTGAGTGCGATCAAGGGTATCGAAAGAGCCGGTCGTACCTGCTGTCATAGGAGTCCTCCTCGGAAAGGAATGCACTGCCTTGCACAAGATCTACGCCAAGCTTGACCGTTGGTTTCGTTTTGCTCTTCTCGGGTCCTACTCTCCTGGCGAAGCCTCGCCGTCCCTGATCTTCGTCAATTTCCGCCGAAGTGCAAGCTTGCGGCGCCTCAGGCGCACGCGCCGCTTCAAACGGAAAGCCCGGATGAGGAGGGCGAGGCCCAGCCATACGAGGGCGATCACCACGGGCGAGATGATGAAGACCGGGAAGAAGGTGATGAGCACGGCGAGCGCCAGCAGAGCGAAACCGATGATGGCAACGCTGCTCGCTTCGGTGGCGGTGAGCGACCGCGAATGCACCGACTTGCCGAGGGTGGTCGACAGGGCCAGGGCGCCGGCCGCCAGCCTGCGCACGCCACCCTTCGTATAGCGGTGCCCGCGGCGGGAGCGCATCTTCTTCGCCTGACGGCGGCGGGACTGCCAGCCGGGAACGATCTCCGTCGCGTTGGCGAGGTCCTCGAGATACATCGCCTCCATGGCCTCCGCGAACTGAGTATCCTCGACGACGACATCGAGCTCCCAGTTGGTGGCCCAGCTCGCGAGATTCAGGTTGGTGGAGCCGACACGGGACCAGCGCCCGTCCGCAACGGCGGTCTTGGCGTGGAGCATCGAACCGTTCCATTCGTAGACGCGAATGCCCGCCTCGATGAGGGAACGATAGCCGGCCCGTACCAGGGGTTGGAGTGCGAGAACGTCGCTCGATCCCGGCACCAGGATGCGCACGTCCACCCCGTCCCGCGCCGCTTCGCCCAAAGCTTGCACATAGGAGGTGGTGGCGACGAAATAGGCGTCGGTCAGCCACAGGTTCCGCTGTGCGGTGGCCGCGATGAACTGATCGACCCGGTACGTGCGCAGCATTCCCGGCTCGCCGCTGATGACACGGGCGGCCATCGTGCCAGCCGGCGAAACCAGGTCTGGATGGGGCAGTTCGGATTTCGGGATGGCCTGCATGCCGGCGAGCCGCCAGGTCTCTGCGAAGGCCGCATCGAGATCGGCCACCACAGGGCCTTCCAGGCATATCCCGGTGTCGCGCCAAGGCGCATGGCCCTCCCGGCCGACCCAGTTGTCCGAGATGCACAGGCCCGACACGAATCCGATGCGCCCATCGACGGTGATCACCTTGCGATGGTCGCGACGAACCCAGAACGGGTCGGTCAGCCGGGGTGGGTTGAACACCTTGGCTTCGACCCCGGCTTCGCGCAGGCGCCTCCAATAGCCGGGCAGGGCCCGGAACGATGAGCCGAGCCAATCGTAGAGCACCCGCACTTTTACGCCCGCGCGGGCCCGCTCCATCAGGGCATCGGCAAATTCGCGGCCGCTCTCATCATCGGCGATGATGAAGTTCTCGAAATGGATGACGGCTTTCGCCGAACGGATCGCCTCGAGCCAGGCCGGATAGTTCTCCCGCGAATCCTTCAGCAGCGCCACCGCATTGCCGTGCCGCAGGTCGCTGTCGGCAATACGCGCGAAAGCTCGCTCCAGACGAAGGTCGTCGAGGGCCTTGCGGTAGGGCTGGCCGAGGGTGCCGGGCGGGGTCGTCACGATATTCATGACCTCTCAACGCTTGAGACGGACAATCGGCAGCAGCCTAGCTTCGCAAGGCGCCTTCAGTGTTAGATATGGCGCAGCCATCCGGAATTCATTCACAGTTGATTTACCATGACGTCAAGTTCCACAACTTGGCCATAATTCACCTTAATCCGAAGCCTCTCCTCAAGGTTGACGGAACCCTCCCTTAACCATCCTCCCGATATGAAAGACACAACGTTCGGCAAACGTATGTGTAAGGAGTATTGCCCATGATGACGTTGCGCGCCGTCAAGTTCGCCGCTGCCCTCGTCCTCGCCCTCGGGGCGGCGGCGTGTTCGTCCAACAAAGATGAGATGGCTGGAGGAGCCGGCGGCTTCGGGGCCGGTGGCGCCGCCACCCCGGGCAGCGCCCAGGACTTCGTCGTCAACGTGGGCGACCGCGTGTTCTTCGAGACCGACTCGACGGACCTGACCCCCACGGCGGTGGCCACCCTCGACAAGCAGGCCCAGTGGCTGCAGCGCTACCCGCAATACACCTTCATCCTCGAAGGCCATGCGGACGAGCGCGGCACCCGCGAGTATAACTTCTCGCTCTCCGCCCGCCGCTCCCAGGTCGTTCGCGACTATCTGATCTCCCGCGGTATCCCGGGCAACCGCTTCCGCACCGTGTCCTACGGCAAGGAGCGCCCGGTGGCTGTCTGCAACGACATCTCCTGCTGGTCGCAGAACCGGCGCGCGGTGACGGTGCTCGGCAACGGCGCCGGGGCATAAGGCCTCACTGGCTTCAAGTCTCGTGAAATCGCAGAGCGCCGCCACATTCTCGCCGTGGCGGCGCTTTTGTGTTATCGGCCCCTCCGTCGAGGATCCCAACGGTATTTCCAGCATGTTCCGACGCCTGTTTGTCTTTTTCGCCTTTGCCCTGGCTCTTGCCAGTCCCGTTGCCGCCCAGGATGCGGCCGACGCGATCGTGCGCCTGAACCGGCTCGAGAGCCAGTTCCGGCAGATGTCCGGCCAGATGGAGCAGCTCCAGTACGAGAACCGCCAGCTGAAGGAACAGCTGCGCAAGTTCCAGGAGGACGTGGAGTTCCGCTTCCAGGAGGGGCGTGGCGGCTCCAAGCCCGCTCCCGCCCCGTCCACCGCGACGCCTTCGCGGCCTGCCCCGTCACAGCCGGCGCCGGCCCAGTCGCAGCCCCAGCGCCGCAGCGACGTATTCGACCCGTCGGAGGCGCCCAGCGCCCCCGGCGCGCCCCGTCCGCTCGGCTCGACCCCGCCGTCCGCGCCGCTCGCCGAGGCTGATGCCGGCCGTCCGATGCCGCTTCCGGGTGGTCAGTTGGCCGGGATCGGGGAACTGATCGAGCAGGATGACGCCGAGGGCGCCCCGCTCGACCAGCACGCCGATGTGCAGACAGCGTTGCCGCAGGGCGCCATCATCGAGCGTTCCAATCCCAGCGTGGCAGCCGCTAGCGCCGCCAGTCCCCGGTCGGATTTCGATACGGCCTACGCTTCCTTCACCTCGAAGCAGTACGACCAGGCCGAGATGAGCTTTCGCCGCTTCCTGCAATCCAACCCCCGCGACAAGCTGGTGCCGGAAGCCACCTTCTGGCTCGGCGAGACCTATCTCGTGCGCAGCCGGTATCGCGAGGCAGCGGAGCAGTTCCTGAACGTCTCGGCCGAGCATCCGGACACACCCAAGGCGCCCGATGCCCTGCTGCGGCTCGGCATCTCCCTGAACGGCCTCGGGGCCAAGGATCGCGCCTGCGCGGTCTTCGCCGAACTCGACCGCAAGTACCCGCAGGCCTCCGCGCCCGTCCGCCAGGCCTCCGAGCGCGAGCAGAAGCGGATCAAGTGCAGCTGATCCGCTGACCTTTCTGAAGGCCCCACGCCGTGGCCCCCGTCTCGCCCCCCGATGATCCGCTCTCGGATGAAGGGCTCGAGCGTCTTTTTTCTTCTCTGAACAATGCCTCGGGCATCCTTGCGGCCGTGTCGGGCGGGCCGGATTCGATAGCCCTCATGCATGGCCTCGCCCGCTGGGCTGCGATTGGCCAACACCCTCCCATTTACGTCGCCACCGTCGATCATGGCCTTCGGCCCGAGGCCGCCGAGGAGGCTGCCTTAGTGGCGCGCGAAGCCGCTCTGTTGAATCTGCCGCACCGGACGCTGACCTGGGCCGGGCAAAAGCCCGTGACCGGAATTCAGGAGGCTGCCCGCGAAGCGCGCTACCGCCTCCTCGTCGAGCATGCCCGAGAGGCAGGAGCCTCCCATCTCGTCACGGCCCACACCCTCGACGACCAGGCCGAAACGGTGATGATGCGCCTGTCGCGCGGCTCCGGGTTGTCGGGCCTTGCCGGCATGCGCCGGGACACCGATCGGCAAGGCATCCGGCATTTGCGGCCGCTTCTCGGCTTGCCCAAGTCACATCTTCTCGATCTGTGCCGGCGGAACGGCTGGCGCTTCGTCACCGATCCGTCGAACGCGGACGAGCGCTATGCCCGGGTCCGCTGGCGCGGGCTGATGCCGCTCCTTGCCGCCGAGGGGCTCACCGCCGAGCGCCTCGCCCGCTTTGCCGAAAGAGCCGCCCGGGCGGACGAGGCACTCGACCTTAAAGCGCGGGAGGCCCTGGATCGCGGTGAGCCGATTCTCGAAGTGGGCACCCTTTCGTTTCAGGCGAAGATCCTGACGGAGGAGCCTTTCGACATCGCCCTGCGGGTGCTGGAGCAGGCCCTGACGCGGGCCGGCCTGGATCTGGACAACAGCCGTCTTCATCGGCTCGAATCCTGCACGGAGCGCCTGCGGCAGGCTGCCGGGGCCGGGGAGGCGTTGAGCCTCACCGTCGCGGGCGCCCATCTGCGCCTTACCCCTGGCGGACGGGTCTTTGTCGGGCCGGAACCGCCACGCCATCGGGGCCGTTAGCCGAATCTCCTGGCTCAGGTTATCGGAAGGCGCCGCATAGGTGCCGCATTCCCTTGGCAAGGCGGGACGGTACGCCTACATTGAGTTTAGCCGCGCGCGGAGACCTCCTCGTGCTTTTCTCCCTCTGGGGCAGAACCTGATCAGATGAATTCAAATTTCCGCAACTTCGCCCTGTGGGTGGTGATCTTCCTCCTTGTGCTGGCGCTCGTGACACTCTTCCAGAGCCCCGGCCAGCGAGGCGGCGGCAGCGATATCGCCTATAGCCAGCTTCTCAGCGAGGCCGATGCCGGGCGCATCACCAGCGTGGTCATCTCCGGCCCCGAGATCAGCGGCACCTATACGGATGGCCGCACCTTCACGACCTATGCGCCGAACGATCCAGCGCTGGTCACGAAGCTGCAGCAGAAGGGCGTCTCGATCACGGCCCGTCCGCAGTCGGATTCGACCCCCTGGTTCATCGCGGTGCTTATGAACATCCTGCCCATCGCGCTCTTCATCGGCGCCTGGGTGTTCCTCTCGCGCCAGATGCAGAGCGGCGCCGGCCGGGCCATGGGCTTCGGCAAGTCGAAGGCGAAGCTCCTGACGGAGGCCCATGGCCGCGTGACCTTTGACGACGTCGCCGGCATCGATGAGGCGAAGGAGGATCTGCAGGAGGTCGTGGAGTTCCTGCGCGATCCGCAGAAGTTCCAGCGCCTCGGCGGGCGCATTCCCCGCGGCGTGCTGCTGGTCGGCCCTCCCGGCACCGGCAAGACCCTCACCGCCCGGGCCGTCGCCGGCGAGGCCAACGTGCCGTTCTTCACCATCTCGGGCTCCGACTTCGTCGAGATGTTCGTGGGTGTGGGCGCCTCCCGCGTGCGCGACATGTTCGAGCAGGCCAAGAAGAACGCGCCCTGCATCATCTTCATCGACGAGATAGACGCCGTCGGCCGCCATCGTGGCGCCGGCTTGGGCGGCGGCAACGACGAGCGCGAGCAGACCCTCAACCAGCTGCTGGTGGAGATGGACGGGTTCGAGGCCAACGAGGGCGTGATCATTATTGCTGCCACCAACCGGCCCGACGTGCTCGACCCGGCGCTGCTGCGCCCGGGCCGCTTCGACCGCCAGATCGTGGTGCCCAATCCGGACGTGGTCGGCCGCGAGAAGATCCTGCGCGTGCACGTGCGCAAGGTGCCGCTGGCGCCTGACGTGGACCTGAAGGTGATCGCCCGCGGCACCCCCGGCTTCTCGGGCGCCGATCTGATGAACCTGGTCAACGAGGCGGCGCTGCTGGCGGCGCGGCGCGGCAAGCGCATCGTGACCATGAAGGAGTTCGAGGACGCCAAGGACAAGGTGATGATGGGCGCCGAGCGCCGCACCCTGGTGATGACCGACGACGAGAAGCGGCTGACCGCCTACCATGAGGCGGGCCATGCGGTGGTGGCGCTCAACGTGCCGGCCACCGACCCGGTGCACAAGGCGACCATCATCCCGCGCGGGCGGGCGCTGGGCATGGTGATGCAGCTGCCGGAGCGGGACAAGCTGTCCATGTCGTACGAGCAGATGACCTCGCGTCTGGCGATCATGATGGGCGGGCGCATTGCCGAGGAGATGATCTTCGGCAAGGACAAGGTGACGTCGGGCGCCCAGAGCGACATTGAGCAGGCCACAAGGCTGGCGCGCATGATGGTGACCAAGTGGGGCTTCTCGCCTGAGCTTGGCACGGTGGCCTATGGCGAGAACCAGGACGAGGTGTTCCTCGGTATGTCCATGGGGCGCCAGCAGAACATCTCCGAGGCGACGTCGCAGAAAATCGACTCCGAGGTGCGGCGTCTGGTGGAGGACGGGCTGAACGACGCCCGTCGCATTCTGACCGAGAAGCAGCACGAGCTTGAGGCGCTGGCCCGGGGGTTGCTGGAGTACGAGACGCTGTCGGGCGAGGAGATCCGCCACCTGCTCGACGGGCAGCCGCCGGTGCGCGACACCGGGGATGCGGCCACCCCCAGCCGCGGCTCCGCCGTGCCCACAACACGGCCCAACCGCCCAAGAGAAAACGACGGGGGCATGGAGCCCCAGCCGCAGGCTTAAAACGTCAGTCTTTGTGAAATCCAAGAACGCCCGCTCCCCAGCGGGCGTTCTTTTTTGTTTACCTCAAAGTACTAATACTACACATGAGCCAGGCGTAAGGTTTGTAACAATCGCTTATCACTTGTGATGCGCGGATCGGCCTCCATGCCTTGACCGAAGTGGGGGAGGTTGCTTTGAAAAAGCAAAGGCGCGGATCAGCGCAACGGAATGCGGAGACCAAGCACGTGCGGAAATACTTCGGGACCGACGGAATTCGGGGCCGCGCCAACGGCATCATCACACCGGACCTCGCCCTCAGGGTCGGGCAGGCCGCCGGCCTCATGTTCCAGCAGCGGGGCGATTACCGGCACCGGGTCGTGATCGGCAAGGACACGCGGCTGTCCGGCTACATGATCGAGTCGGCCCTTCAGGCGGGCTTCACCTCGGTGGGCATGGACGTCCTCCTTCTCGGGCCGATCCCGACGCCTGCGGTGGCCATGCTGACCCGCTCCATGCGCTGCGACCTCGGCGTCATGATCTCGGCCTCGCACAACCCCTACGAGGATAACGGCATCAAGCTGTTCGGCCCGGACGGGTTCAAGCTCAGCGACGACATGGAGCTTCAGATCGAGGCCCTGATCGATTCCGACCTGACCAGCCGCCTGTCCGGCTCCGCCACCCTCGGCCGCGCCAAGCGCATCGAGAGCGTTCAGGCCCGCTATATCGAATTCGCCAAGCGCACCCTGCCGCGGCAGGTCGATCTCGAAGGCATGCGGGTCGTGATCGATTGCGCCAACGGCGCCGGCTACAAGGTGGCCCCGGAAGCCCTGTGGGAGCTGGGCGCCGAGGTGATGTCGATCGGCGTCGAGCCGAACGGCTTCAACATCAACCACGATGTCGGCTCCACCGCGCCCGATGCCCTGATCCAGAAGGTCCGGGAGTTGCGAGCCGATGTGGGCATTGCCCTCGACGGCGATGCCGACCGGGTGCTGATCGTCGACGAGAAGGGCCACAAGGTAGACGGCGACCAGCTCATGGCCGTGGTCGCACGCTCCTGGAAGGACGACGGACGCCTGTCGCAGCCCGGCATCGTCGCGACGATCATGTCGAATCTCGGCCTGGAGCGCTTCCTGGGCGGCATGGGCCTTGGCCTCGTGCGCACGGCGGTCGGCGACCGCTACGTGCTCGAGCACATGCGGGCCCACGGCTTCAACCTCGGCGGCGAGCAGTCCGGGCACATCATCATGTCCGACTACACCACCACGGGCGACGGCCTCGTGGCGGCGCTGCAGCTACTCGCGGTGGTCAAGAGCCTCGGCAAGCCGGTCTCGGAGGTCTGCCACTGCTTCGAGCCCCTGCCGCAGGTGCTCAAGAACGTGCGCTACAAGGCCGGCAAGCCCCTGCAGGACGCCTCGGTCATCAAGGCCATCGAGTCAGGGCGCGAGACCCTCGGTCAAGCGGGCCGTCTCGTGATCCGCCCCTCCGGCACCGAGCCGGTCATCCGTGTGATGGGCGAGGGCGACAACGAGGATATCGTCAACCGCGTGGTGGACGACGTGGTGGCTGCCGTCACCCAGGCGGCTTCCAAGGTCGCCGCGTAAGGCACATCTCCCGTTTCAAAACAAAAGCCCCGGCGAGTGGATCGCCGGGGCTTTTGTTTTGTTCTTGTGGGGAGTGGGGCACTGGTGTCATCCCCGGCGAGCGAAGCGAGGGAAGGGGATCCATAGCGCTGAGCGTGTGTGGATTCCCTTCCCCTCCGCTGCGCTCCGGCCGGGAATGACACCCCTGGGTCATGGTCGAGCCCGTCTCCGCCATCCCGCTTCTGTGAAGTGCGGCGCTTATCCTAATTGAGATCACCGGCACAAAGTCGGTGATGACGAGAGGAAAGTGTCGAAAGTGCTATGCTGCCGATCACTCCGCCGGATGGGCGGGAGGCTGATGCGGCGCATGAGGCTTGATGTCTTCCCCGTGAGGCCGCAGGCCGGTCTGCGCCCGCAGGCGGTCGATCATGTCGCCCACATAGGTGGATGGCTTGGTGAAGCCGCCGATGAGCAGATAGATCGACGGTACCACCAGCATGGTCAGCAGGGTGGAGACCGTCACGCCGCCCACGATCACCGTGCCGATGGCATTGCGGGCCTCGGCGCCGGCGCCCGTGGACCAAGCGAGAGGAATGGCGCCGCCGATCATGGCGATCGAGGTCATCAGGATCGGCCGCAGGCGCATGACCGATGCTTCGAGAACCGCATCTCGCACCGAGTATCCGCGTTCGCGCAGCTGGTTCGAGAACTCGACGATCAGGATGCCGTTCTTCGTCATGAGGCCGATGAGCAGGATCATGCCGATCTGGCTGTAGATGTTGAGCGTCTGCCCCGTGACAAACAATGCCAGCAGACCGCCCGTGACCGCGAGCGGCACGGTGAGCATGATGATGAACGGGTTGATCCAGCTCTCGAACTGCGCCGCCAGCACCAGGAACACCACGAGCAGCGCCATGGCGAAGGTCACGTAGATCGCACCGGTCGAGTCCAGGAAGTCCTTGGACTGGCCATTGTAGCCGATACGCACCTCCGCCGGCAGGTTGTCGCGCACGATCTGCTGAAGGATTTCCAGACCTTCGCCGATGGAAACGCCCGGCGTCAGCGAGGATTGAATCGTGATCGAACGCAGGCGGTCGAACCGGTTCAGGGCCTGGGGAGCCGCCGATTCCGTCAGGGTCACGAAGGACGACAGAGGCACCAGCTCGCTGTTGGCGGCACGGATGAAGGTGTTGGTGAGATCGCTCGGCGTCGCGCGATCCTGGGCGCGGGCCCGCATGATCACCGGATACTCGTCGCCACGGCTGACGAAGGTCGAGACTTCGGTCTCACCGAACATCAGCTGGAGCGTACGGCCGATATCCTCAACCGAGACGCCAAGATCGGCGGCGCGCTGACGGTCGATCTGCACGCGAATGTCCGGCTGCGACTCGCGGTAGTTGGAGTCCATGTTGACGAACTTGCCCGTCTCCTGGGCCTTCTGCATGACGATGTCGCGCCAGCCTCGGATGGTCTCATAATCGGGACCGCCGAGCACGAACTGGATCGGCTGGCCGAAGCCGCCTGCGCCGCCGAAGGCCGGTGGGTTGACCACCGATACGCGCGCGCCGGGGAAGTTCGACACCTTCGGCGTCAGCTGGCGCACGATGTCCTGCTGGCTTTCTGTCCGCTCCTCCCAGGGCACGAGACGCACGATCACGATGCCTTCGTTGACCGGGGAGGGACGGGCGAAGCCCGGCGCGACCTGGCTCAGCATGGACCCGATGACGCCCTGTTCCTGCAGGGGCAGGATGGCCTTCTCGACCTCCTTCACCCGGTCGCGGGTGTAGTCGAGGCTCGCGCCTTCCGGCGCCTGCAGCCTGACGATGATGGCGCCGCGATCCTCCTGCGGGGCGAATTCCTTCGGCAGGGACTGGAACAAGCCGTAGGCCGAGAGCGACACGAGGAAGCCGACGAAAAGGATGACGACCGGAATCCTCAGGGCGCGGGAGAGCAGCCAGCGATAGCCGTTGTTCATCTTCTCGAAGACCGGTTCGGTCATGCGCTGGATGCGGCCGTGGGCCGGAACCATCAGCTTGGAGCACATCATCGGCGTGAGGGTTCTGGCCACGACGCCCGAGAAGAAGATGGCGGCCGCGAGCGTGATGCCGAATTCGCGGAAGAGCTTGCCGGTGTTGCCCGTCATGAAGGCGAGCGGCACGAACACCGCCATCAGGGTGGCGGTCGTCGCGATCACCGCGAAGCCGATCTCGCGCGCACCGTCGAAGGAAGCGAGCAGCGGCGGCTGCCCTTCCTCGATGCGCCGGTGCACGTTCTCGATCTCCACGATGGCGTCATCCACCACAATGCCGATGGCGAGCACGATGGCGAGCAGGGTCAGCACGTTGATGGACGCGCCGAAGAACGCCATCACCATGAAGGCCGCCGTGATGGAGACCGGGATCGCCACCATGGCCACGATGGTCGAGCGCCAGTCGCGCAGGAAGACCAGGATCACGAGGATCACCAGCGCCACGCCTTCGAGAAGTGTCTTCAGCACGCCGTCGATGGAGGCGCGGATGAACTGGCTCTCGTCATAGGCCACTTCCGCCACGGTGCCGGGCGGCAGCGACGTCTTGAGCTCCTCCAGTTCCTTGCGCACGCCTTCGACGACGGAGAGCGTGTTGGCGGTCGATTGGCGCACGACGCCCAGGCCGATGGCGGTCTCGCCCGACTGGTAGAATTCGAAGCGCGTGTCCTCCGGGCCGACTTCGACCTGAGCGACCTCGCCGAGCCGAACCAGATAGCCGTTCTTGTTGGTGACGATCACTTGGGAGAATTCCTCAGGAGTCGCGAGGCGGGAATCCGTCTTGACGGTGAATTCACGCTGCGCGGACTCGATCCGGCCGCCGGGCAGTTCCACGTTCTGGCGCTTGATGGCGGTCTCCAGATCCTGCACCGTCAGGCCGCGGGCGGCCAGTGCCGGGCGGTCGACCCAGACCCGCATGGCAAAGCGTCGCTCGCCGCTCAGGTTCACATTGGCGACGCCCGGAACGGTCGACAGGCGATCGACATAGACGCGCTTGAGGAAGTCGCTGAGCTCGAGGGCATCGAGGCTCGTGGAGGTGACGCCGACCCACAGAATGGCCGAGGCGTTCGCATCGACTTTTCGCACCACCGGCGTGTCGGCCCCGTCCGGCAGGCGCCCGGTCACGCGGGAGACGGCGTCGCGCACGTCCGATGTCGCGGCTTCCGGCTCGCGGGACACCTCGAATTCGATGGACACGGAGGAACGGTCGTTCTGGCTTTGCGAGGTAATCTGGCGGATGCCTTCGATGCCGGCGACCGCGCCCTCGATGATTTCCGTCACCCGGCTCTCGATCACCTCGTTCGAGGCGCCACGATAGACGGTGGAGACCGAAACGACCGGACGGTCGACCTGCGGGTATTCGCGAACCGGCAGGTTCATGAGCGCCGCCAGGCCACCCACGATCAGCAGCAGGCTGACCACGACGGCGAAGACGGGGCGGCGGATGAAGAGGTCTGAAACCTGCATGGCTTTAATCGATCCAGATGGCTGCGAGAGGTTCGCAACGAAACTCGACACAACACTCCTCCCCCTTGTGGGGAGGAGTTGGAGGTGGGGGTGTCAGCGCTTTGCTGGTCAAGTCCAGCGCTCACACCCCCACCCCGGCCGCTGCGCGGCCACCTCTCCCCACAAGGGGGAGGGAAAGAAGCGCGTTACTTCCGCTCGGCCGCCTGGGCGCTGCCGATGGCCTGCGGCACGTTCAGCGAGGAGCGGGAGGGCTGCTCGCGGTTGGCGGCCGGAACGGGCGCGGCAGGCGCACCGGAGCCCACCGGGCGGGCGACGACTTCGGCGCCGGGCCGCACGCGCTGGACGCCCAGCACCACGATGGTCTCGCCGGTCTTGAGCCCGTCCACCACCTCCACCTTGCCGCCTTGACGCTGGCCGATGGTGATGACGCGGCGTTCCACCTTGCTGTCCTTCACCGGATAGACGACGTGACGAAGGCCTTCGCTGACGACCGCCTCTTCCGGCACCACGACGGCGTCGTCCTTGGTGGAGACCTCCAGGGCGACGGACAGGAACATGCCGGGCTTCAGGGCCTCGTCGGCGTTCTCGAACTCGGCGGTCAGGCGCGCCGTACGGGTCGTCTGATCGACGCGTGTATCGATGGTCGCGACCGTTCCCTTGAAGGTCCGGCCACGGTAGGCGGCCGAGACGGCGTTGACCGTCTGGCCCGGCTTGAGGCGACCCAGAAGGTTTTCCGGCACGGCGAAGTCGAGGCGCACCTTCGAGAGGTCGTCCAGGGACGTGATCCGGGTGCCTGGCGCCACATAGGCACCCAGCGATACGGAGCGCGTGCCGACGCGACCTGCGAACGGCGCGCGGATCGTCAGATCCTCGAGGCGCGCCTCGGCGGCCTTGCGCTGGGCCTGGGCGGAGGCGATCGAGCCTTCGAGCGACTTCATCTGCGCCGTCAAATCGTCGACCTGGGCGCCGGTGCCGGCGCCGGTCCGGTTCAAAGCCTGGGCGCGCTCGAGCTTGATGGCGATCTCGTTCCGGAGCGCCGTGGCGCGGCTGGCCTCGGCGACAGCCTGCTCGATGGCGGCGCGACGCTCGGCGGCATCGAACTGGACCAGCATGTCGCCGGCCTTGACCTTCTGGCCTTCATCGAAGCCGATCTCGCCGATGATGCCTGCCACCTTGGCGGTCACCATGATCGATTCATAGGCACGCACCGTGCCCACTGACTCCCGCACCTCGACGATGCGCCCGGTCTTCACCGTATCAACCTCGACGGTTGCCGGGCCGGCGGGACCGCCGCGGCCGCCGGGACCTCCTCCTGGCCCTCTCGGAGCGCCGGCCTGCTGGCCGGCAGGTTGGCTCACATACGCACCGATCACGGGCACATTGGCCAGATGGCCGCCCTTGTAGGCGTACCAGCCGCCAAAGCCTGCCGCCCCCAGCATGGCTATGACAGCAAGTTGACCGGACACACGCATGCTTGCTCCTTACACGTCAGTCTTTATCGTTCTGAATACCGGAACTCGTCCTAGCACAATATATGCCAATTACCCGGATCGGATCCTTCTAAACACGATGTTTTGTATTACGATTTCGTAATCTGAGATCCTGCCGCAACGACAGACCCTCCAGCAATCGCCTTGACCATGGCTGACGCGTCCGTCATACCGGTCGGCGGGACACCTCTCCCCACCGAGAGGCGCCCATCTGAGAGGATGGATACCATGACAAGCCTGCCCGCCGCGCGTCCGCGCGCGCCCTTCTTTTCGTCCGGCCCCTGCGCGAAGCGCCCCGGATGGTCCTTGCAAAACCTGAAGACTGACAGCCTCGGCCGCTCGCACCGCGCCAAGCTCGGCAAGGCGCGCCTGAAGCTCGCCATCGACCTCACCCGCGAGGTGCTGGACGTGCCGGCCGATTACCGCATCGGCATCGTGCCCGCCTCCGACACCGGCGCTGTCGAGATGGTGCTGTGGTCGATGCTCGGCGCCCGTCCGGTCGACATGCTGGCCTGGGAAAGCTTCGGCGAGGGCTGGGTCACGGATGTGGTCAAGCAGCTCAAGCTCTCCGACGCCCGCGTGATCAGCGCGCCCTACGGCGAGCTGCCCGACCTGTCCCAAGTCGACACCAAGACCCGCGACGTGGTCTTCACCTGGAACGGCACCACCTCCGGTGTGCGCGTGCCGAATGCGGATTGGATCGCGGCCGACCGCGAGGGCCTGACTATTTGCGACGCCACCTCGGCGGCCTTCGCGCAGAAGCTCGATTTCGCCAAGCTCGATGTGGTCACCTTCTCCTGGCAGAAGGTGCTGGGCGGCGAAGCGGCCCACGGCATGCTCATCCTCTCGCCCCGTGCCGTCGAGCGGCTCGAGAGCTACAAGCCTGCCTGGCCGCTGCCGAAGATCTTCCGCATGACCAAGGGCGGCAAGCTCATCGAGGGCATCTTCGAGGGTGAAACCATCAACACCCCGTCCATGCTGGCCGTCGAGGATTACATCGACGCGCTCGAATGGGCGAAGTCCATCGGCAGCCTGAATGCGCTCGTCGCGAAAGCCGATGCCAATGCGAAAGTGATCACCGACTGGGTCGCCAGGACCCCGTGGATCGCCAACCTCGCCAAGGATTCGGCCACCGCTTCCAACACCAGCGTATGCCTCGTGATCGCCGATCCGGACATCGTCGCGAAAGGCCCTGAGGCCGTGATGCAGGTGGCCAAGGGCATCGTCTCCGCGCTCGAGAAGGAGGGTGTGGCCCTCGACATCGGCGCCTATCGCGATGCCCCTCCGGGCCTGCGCATCTGGTGCGGCGCCACGGTCGAGCAATCCGATCTCGAAGCCCTGACGCCTTGGCTCGACTGGGCCTTCGCGCAGGAAAAGGCAAAGCTCGCGAAAGCGGCTTGAACCGCTGAACCCTCCCCTTGAGGGGGAGGGTCGACGCCCGTCAGGGCGGCGGGGTGGGGTGGAAACACCACATGAGCCGACTGCCCTCGGATCTAACGTCAATTATTCAAACCGACAGCGCCGTTCACCCCACCCCGGCTCAAAGAGCCGACCCTCCCCCTCAAGGGGAGGGTGTAGGGGCGGCACATCAGAGGTGCACCATGCCCGCTCCCCGCGTACTCATTTCCGACGCTCTCTCCCCCGCCGCCGTGCAGATCTTCAAGGATCGCGGCATCGAGGTCGATTTCCAACCGGATCTCGGCAAGGACAAGGACAAGCTTAGCCAGATCATCGGTGACTACGATGGCCTCGCCATCCGCTCCGCCACCAAGGTCACGGCAAAGATCCTCGAGCAGGCCAAGAACCTGAAGGTGATCGGCCGCGCCGGCATCGGTGTCGACAATGTCGAGATCCCGGCTGCCACGGCGCGCGGCGTGATCGTCATGAACACGCCCTTCGGCAATTCCATCACCACAGCCGAGCATGCGATCGCCATGATGTTCGCGCTCGCACGTCAGATCCCGCAGGCCGATGCGTCCACACAGGCCGGCAAGTGGGAGAAGAACCGCTTCATGGGCGTCGAGCTCACGGGCAAGGTGCTTGGCGTCATCGGCTGCGGCAATATCGGGTCCATCGTGGCCGACCGCGCCATCGGCCTTCGCATGAAGGTGATCGCCTACGATCCGTTCCTGTCCCCGGAGCGCGCCATTGAGCTCGGCGTCGAGAAGGTGGAACTCGACGACCTGCTGCGCCGCGCCGACATCATCACCCTGCACGTGCCGATGACCGAGAAGACGAAGAACGTGCTCTCGGCCGAGAATATCGCCAAGACCAGGAAGGGCGTGCGTATCGTCAACTGCGCCCGCGGCGGTCTCGTCGATGAAGTTGCTCTGCGTGCCGCGCTCGATTCCGGCCATGTGGCGGGTGCGGCCTTCGACGTGTTCGTGGAAGAGCCTGCAACGTCGAATCCGCTTTTCGGCCACCCCAACGTGGTCTGCACGCCTCACTTAGGCGCCGCAACCACGGAGGCGCAGGAGAACGTGGCCCTGCAGGTGGCCGAGCAGATGTCGGATTACCTGCTCCAGGGTGCGATCCAGAATGCCGTGAACTTCCCGTCGATCACCGCCGAGGAAGCCCCGCGCCTCAAGCCATTCGTGGCGCTCGCCGAAAAGCTCGGCTCGTTCCTGGGCCAGCTCACGGAAGCACCGATCAAGGGCATCCGCATCGAGTACGAGGGCAATGTCGCCGAGATGAACACCCGCGCGCTTACCTCGGCCGCCGTGACCGGCGTGCTGCGTCCCTTCCTGCAGGATATCAACATGGTGTCGGCGCCGCTTGTGGCGCGCGATCGCGGCATCATGGTGGAAGAGGTCAAGCGCGAGAATGCGGCGCGCGACTACGAGAGCTTCATCCGCATCGTGGTCGACGCAGAGGACATGGCGCGCCATGCGGGCGGCACCGTGTTCCAGGACGGCAAGCCGCGCGTGGTCGATATCCGCGACATCGCGGTCGATGCCGAGTTCGCGCCGCATATGATCTATGTGCGCAACGACGACAAGCCCGGCTTCATCGGCCGCTTCGGCACCCTGCTCGGGGAGTCCGGCGTGAACGTCGCGACCTTCGCGCTCGGCCGCGACAAGCCCGGCGGCGATGCCATCTGCTTCGTCTCGGTGGACGAGCCCGTCTCCGACGAGCTCCTGCGCCGGATCGAGGATATCCCGCAGGTCAAGCGCGCCCGCGCCGTGCGGTTCTGAAGCTCAAGGATCAAGAGGACGCATCATGGCAATGAATGTCTCGCAACGCTTCATCCTGACGCTCGCTTGCGCGAACCGTCCCGGTATCGTGGCGGCTGTCGCGGGACATCTTTCGGATGCGGGCCTCAATATCCTCGACGCGCAGCAATACGACGACACGCAGACGGACCGCTTCTTCATGCGTGTCGTGTTCAACCCCGTTGAGGGCGAGAGCGCTATCGAGGCGCTCAGAGCAGGCTTCGCGCCCCTGGCCGAGCGCTTCGGCATGACATGGGCGATGAGCGATCAGACTCGCAAGCAGCGCGTCATGCTCCTGGTCTCGAAATTCGATCATTGCCTTGCGGATCTCTTGTATCGGTGGCGCATCGATGAGCTCGATTTCGAGCCTGTCGGGGTCATCGCCAACCATCCGGTCGATACCTACAGCCATGTGGACCTGGGCAGCGTTCCATTCCACTACCTGCCGGTCACGAAGGACACGAAGCTCGAGCAGGAAGCGCGGGTCTGGGAGATCATCCGCGACTCGAAGGCCGATCTCGTGGTGCTTGCGCGCTACATGCAGGTGCTCTCGGATGGGCTCGCCGCAAAGCTCTCCGGCCGCTGCATCAACATCCACCACTCGTTCCTGCCCAGCTTCAAAGGTGCGAAACCTTACCATCAGGCCCATGCCCGCGGCGTGAAGCTGATCGGCGCGACGGCGCATTATGTGACGTCGGACCTCGATGAAGGTCCGATCATCGCGCAGGACGTGGAATCGATCACGCACCGCGACACGGCAGACGACCTCGTGCGCAAGGGGCGCGACATCGAACGCCGCGTTTTAGCTCGCGCCGTGCGCTATCACCTGGAGGATCGCATCCTGCTCAACGGCCGCAAGACGGTGGTGTTTGCGGATTAGCAAGCCCGTTCACTGTCATTCCGGGGCGGCCATAGGCCAAGCCCGGAATCCATAACCACGACGCCTCAAGAAAGGGCGAGCAGCGTATCGCTTCTTTCTGCACCGTTAGCGTTTATGGGTTCCGGGTTCCGCTGCGCGGCCCCGGAATGATAGTGTAGGTTACCGCCGCCGCTCCGCGAGCCAGATGCCGCCGAGCACCAGCACGAGGCCTCCTGCGTGGTAGAGCGCGAAAGGCTCGCCCAGGAGCGCCACCGCGAGCAGGGCGCCGAAGACCGGCACGAGATTGACGAAGAGACCGGCCCTGGCCGGGCCGATGAGCTCCACGCCGCGCATGAAGAACACCTGAGAGAGCAGCGACGGCAGCAGGCCCACATAGAGCAGGATCATCCACCCTTTGGCGGTCGGGAATTGCAGGTTGCCCTGCGCGGCCTCGATCCACAGAAGGGGCAGCGATGTGGCGAAGGCCACCCCTGCCAGCGCGGCGAAGAAGATGAGGCCCGGAAGCGCCGGGCGATGGCGCAGGCCGAGCGTATAGCCCGCATAGAACACGCAGGCGATCAGCGTCCAGACATCGCCGATGTTGAGTGCGAGCGTCCGGAGGATCTCGAAATCGGCCTTCACCGAGACCAGGATCACGCCGAGGATCGTGACGATCATGCCGATGATCTGCAGCGGGATCACGCGGGCGTGGAAGAACAGCACCGTGCCCAGAAGCACGAGCACCGGAATGGAGCCCTGGAAGATGGTGAGGTTCACGGCGGTCGTGTGGTGGGCTGCGGCATAGAACAATGCATTGAAGCCGGTGAAGCCGAAGGCTCCCATGAGGATCGTGAAAGCCCAGCGCTCCCTGATCTGCGGCCATGCCGCAATCACCTGCCGGCCGACCAGCGGCGTCAGCACGACCACGACGATGACCCAACGCAGGCAGGTGAGCATCATGGGGGACACCTCGCCCACGGCGAGCCGCCCGGCGATGGCATTGCCACCCCACATCAACGTGGTGAGGGTCAGAAGCACATAGGCCTGCCCCCATGTTCCCTTCCAGAGCGCGTGCAGGATATTCATTGGAGGCCAGACCTTATTGCACTTGCCGCCATGCGCCGTTCGGCTAAACCGGCATGACAGCAAGCGGGTGACACGCATGGGCTTACGGTTTCTGGTGGTTGAGGGCAATACGCGGGGCGCAAGGCAGGCCCACAGGGACGCCTATGGACTCACGCTCTCCGAGTCCTATTCGGAGGTGATCCAGGGGATTGCCCAGGATGCGGTCTGCGATATCGCCTTCCCGACGGACGAGGGCGCGAACCTGCCGGATGCGGCGGGGCTCGAATCCTACGACGGGATCGTGCTCACAGGCTCCCATCTCAACATCTACGACCGCACGCCTGAGATCTTGCGTCAGATCGACCTGATGCGGGCGACTTTCGCCTCCCTCACGCCGTCCTTCGGCTCCTGCTGGGGGCTGCAGGTGGCAACGGTCGCGGCCGATGGTGATGTGCAAAAGAACCCGCTCGGCCGCGAGGTCGGCATCGCCCGTAAGATTACCGCAACGGATGCGGGCAGGGGACACCCGCTGCTCGATGGCCGCCCGGCCGCTTACGACGCGCCCGCCATCCATCTCGACATGGTCGGCACCGTGCCGGAGGATTGCACGGTTCTTGCCAGCAACGCGATCTCGCCGGTTCAGGCCGCCGAGATCCGCCGCGACGGCGGCACGTTCTGGGGCGTGCAATATCACCCGGAATTCTCGCTCAGTGAACTCGCGGCGATCTTAAGCCGCCGCACCGACATCCTCGTGCGGGAAGGCTTCTGCCGCACGTCCGAGGAGGCGCTCGCCTATGCGGAGGATCTGGCGGCGCTCGACAAGGATCCGGCGCGGTTCGATCTTGCTTGGCGCCACGGCATCGACGCTGAGGTTCTCGAACCCCACCGCCGCACCCGCGAAATCCGCAACTTCATCGAGCACCGGGTGCGGACTGAGAAGAGCGCACGCGGACGGGCATGACAGTGAGGGGGCATCCCCGCGGAGCGCAGTGAGGGAAGGGAATCCACTCGCGCGCTTGGTACGATGGATTCCCTTCCGTCCGATGGGTTCATCATCTCCGACCCGGAGTGACATAGGCGTACCGTTCCGAGCATCATGCCCGGACAATTCCGCTCAGACGGGTTCCTTTTCCGCCACAGCGGGATTGCGGATCTGCAGGACGGTCAGGCGCTTCAGTTCACCCGTGCGGGTGGTCCAGTTGAGCGATTGACCAAGCGGGAGTCCGATGAGAGCGGTTCCGATCGGGGTCAATACGGATATCCGCCCCTTCGAAATATCGGCCTCATGCGGGTAAACCAAGGTGACGGTCTGCACGCGTCCTGTGGTGTCATCACGAAAATCGACTTCGCAACCCATATGGACAGCATCTGCACGTTGCTTCCCCTCACGCAGGATATGAGCCCGGTCAAGCTCATCGGTGAGTTCCCGTGCCACATCCGGCATTGTATGCAGGGCGGCCTCGGCAAGCGCCGAGAGCTTTTCATGATCTGCTGCCGTCAAAGTGATGCGTGGTTTCGCATTGCGCATTGTTCTATCGGCCATTCGATGTCTCCTGTTCTTGAAGGTGTGGCGTGTCCCGGAACCGTCCTCGGATTCCGGCAATTGGGGATGGATTGAAACGCTCGGGTTTTGGCTCATCCGGGATGCGATCGTTTTGCCGGTGACGGCCATCGGACGCGAAGGAGCGTTGGTGATCTGGCCCTGCACGGGTTCCGGCTGCACGGCACGAACCACAAGGTGGAAGAGGCGATGAAGCATGCCGCCGTACCGGATGATCCGGCATCAGCCTCATACGATGTCCAGTGGTTCAGATCCTGCGTAGCGCCCCGAGCTCGGAGCGCGGACGCGCGTTGAGCTCGGGGCTACTTGCCCGCGATGAGGTTGCCTGCCCGATGCAGGCCACGACGGTATCGTAAAAGGCTCAACATGATGAGCCGAGGCTCCTATACCCCGCCGTGTTTGTCAAATGGGAGCGAAGCTTTCGCAGGCGAGAACATAGTCAGCCGCTCGAACCAGGGTCATGAATGTTCCCATTTTGTTCTTGACTTTGGTCCTAAGCTGGGCTATATCGTTGTGCATCCTTTCCCGACGAGGGGCGCGCTCGCGAGGCGTCGCAGATGCGGGGTAAGGAGCGGTCCTGCCGCAGGCCTCGCACGCCTGTGATCGCAGGGGGCCGATCTGGCATGCCTCCAGGTCCGCTAAAACAAACCGCGCGTGACGAGCAGCCTGGCTCTCACTTCTCACCATCACATCGAGCCAGGCTGCCCGTTGCGCCACCCTCGATTGACCTGACGGCTTGAGGCCCCCGGCCTCAGGCCCGAAGGCGCTGGCACTTTCTCAGGTCAATCAATCATCGCGGACGAATATACAAAACCACATTCCCGCCTTTCCGGTGGTTATGATGCGGGGATGCAGGGCTCATTCCGCCTTGACCTGAGGCGCGTGATCCACCATGAGGGTTTGCAAGGTTTTTACCCAGCCCTGGCCTTGCGCCGGGGCTTTTTCATGTGAGGGTTTGAGCGATGGCGAACGTGGTTGTCGTGGGCGCCCAGTGGGGCGACGAAGGCAAGGGCAAGATCGTCGACTGGCTGTCCGAACAGGCGGATGTGGTCGTGCGGTTCCAGGGCGGTCACAATGCCGGCCATACCCTCGTGATCGGCGACAAGGTCTACAAGCTCTCGCTCCTGCCCTCCGGCGTCGTGCGCCCCAACAAGCTCTCGGTGATCGGCAACGGCGTCGTGCTCGACCCGCATGCCCTGGCCGGCGAGGTGGAGCGCCTGAGTGAGCAAGGCGTCTCGATCAGCCGCGAGAACCTGCGCGTGGCCGAGAATGCCACGCTGATTCTCTCGATCCACCGCGAGCTCGATGCACTGCGCGAAAGCGGCAGCGCCGGCACCAAGATCGGCACCACCAAGCGCGGCATCGGTCCCGCTTACGAGGACAAGGCCGGCCGCCGCGCCATCCGCCTCATGGATCTGGCCGACCTGAACACCCTGCCCGAGAAGATCGAGCGGCTGCTGACCCATCACAATGCCCTGCGCCGCGGCTTCGGCCTCGACGAGTTCGCCCCCAAGGCGATCTTCGAGGAGCTGGCCTCCGTGGCGCCCAAGGTGCTGCCCTACATGGATGCCGTGTGGCGCCTGCTCGACGAGGAGCGCCGGGCCGGCAAGCGTATCCTGTTCGAGGGCGCTCAAGGAGCGCTGCTCGATGTCGATCACGGCACCTATCCGTTCGTCACCTCGTCCAACACAGTGGCCGGCCAGGCGGCGACCGGCTCGGGCCTCGGCCCCGGGGCAGTCGGCTATGTGCTCGGCATCGCCAAGGCCTACACCACCCGCGTGGGCGAAGGACCGTTCCCGACCGAGCTCTTCGACGAGACCGGTGAGCTGATCGGCCAGAAGGGCAAGGAGTTCGGCGTGGTCACGGGGCGCAAGCGCCGCTGCGGCTGGTTCGATGCGACGCTCGTGCGCCAGACGGTGCGCACCTCGGGCATCGACGGCATCGCGCTCACCAAGCTCGACATCCTCGACGGCTTCGAGACCATCAAGATCGGTGTCGGCTACAAGCTCGATGGCGAGACCATCGACTACTTCCCGGCGAGCCAGGGGGCGCAGGCCCGCGTGGAGCCGATCTACGAGGAGTTCGAGGGCTGGAGCGGCTCGACCGCAGGCGCCCGCTCCTGGGCGGACCTGCCGGCCCAGGCCATCAAGTATGTCCGCCGGGTCGAGGAACTGATCGGCGCGCCGGTCGCGGTGCTCTCCACCTCGCCGGAGCGTGACGACACAATCCTCATGAAGAACCCCTTTGAGGGTTGACGGCAAAGCCCCGGCGGGTCATTCCCAAGGCAAATGGCAGATTATTACCCTCTCATCGCCCGAGCCGTCGAAGGCCTGCCCGAGCAGAACCCCGATCAGCGGCACGCTGTCTACGAGCGTGCCCGCACGGCGTTGATCGCGCAACTGCGTTCGCTCGACCCGCCTCTGTCCGAGGCCGAGATCCTGCAGGAAAGCCGCTCCCTCAATGACGCCATCAACCGGGTCGAGGCGGATTATTCGTCGGCCGGGTCCGATGCCGTCTCGCCCATGCCGGCCGACGAGCCGCCGGTCCGTCCGGGACCTGAAGCCTCGCGCGGCGCGGCCTCGGTTCACGGATTGCGGGCGCCGGCTCCTCAGCCGGTTCAGGATGACGAGGCCGAGGAGGCCTATGCCGAGCCCGCAATGGCCCGGCCCAAGATCGACAGCCGTCCTCATCCTGCCATGCAGAACAAGGGACGCGGCCGCACCATCGTGTTCGGTTCGGTCTTGGCGCTCGTGATCGCGGCCATTGCGGCCTTTGCGTTCCTGTGGCGCGACAGGCCCGAGGATCTGGCTCCCGAGACCCCGGTCGCCGAGGCCCCAGCGACGCCGCCCGCCGATACCAAGATCGACGAGCGCGTGGGGGGAGGGCAGGCCCCTCCGCCGGCGGCCGCGGGCAACCCGGCGCCGCGCCAGGATGCCGGTGTTGTGCAGCGCGCGGTCTTCTACGAAGAGGATCCCGCCAATCCGCAGGCGCCCAAGGCGCAGGTCGGACGCGTGACGTGGCGCCTCGAAGACGTCAATCCAGGCCAGGGCCAACCGCTGGAGAAGGCCGTCATCGCCAATGTGGACATTCCGGACGCCGGGGTGACCATGCGGATGGTGCTGCGGCGCAACCTCGACACCACGCTCCCGGCCTCCCATACGGTCGAGCTCACCTTCACGACCCGTGAGGACGACACGAACCGGGTGATCCGTGACGTGGGCTTGCTGCAGTTCAAGAGCGAGGAGGCTGCTCGCGGCACTCCGGTCGCCGGCCTGCCGGTGCCCGTGCGCGAGAACCTGTTCCTGATCGGCCTCTCCAACCTCCAGGCCGATATTGCGCGCAACACCCAGCTGTTCGTGCGCCGCAACTGGGTTGATCTGCCGGTGCGCATGGCCTCGGGCCAGCGCGCCATTCTCAGCTTCGAGAAGGGCGGATCCGGCGAGCAGGTGATCAACGACGCCTTCAGCCAGTGGCAGTAATACACCAAGCATCGGACATTAAAAAAAGCCGCGCTCGATGCGCGGCTTTTTGTTGGATTTGTCTTATGAACGCTTAAGCCTCGGCCGACGAGGTCTCGATCTGGGTCAGGTTCTTCCTGACCGCATCCTGGATCTTCTCGAAGGCGCGCACCTCGATCTGGCGTACACGCTCGCGGGAGACGCCGAACTCGGTGGAGAGCTCCTCCAGGGTGATCGGGTCGTCCGAGAGGCGCCGCGCCTCGAAGATGCGGCGCTCGCGCGGGTTGAGGACAGACAGCGCATTACGCAGGGCCTTGAGCCGGTTCTGGCCTTCCTCTTCCTCGACGAGAACCTGCTCCTGGCTCTGGCCCTGATCGACGAGCCAGTCCTGCCACTCGCCGCCGCCTTCGCCTTCGTCACGCAGGGGAGCGTTGAGGGAGGAGTCGCCGCCGAGCCGGCGGTTCATGTCCACCACGTCCTGCTCGGTCACGCCGAGCTGGGTGGCGATCCGCTTGACGTTGTCGGGGTGCAGGTCGCCTTCCTCGAACGCCGAGATGCGGCCCTTCGCCTTGCGCAGGTTGAAGAACAGCTTCTTCTGGTTCGCCGTGGTGCCCATCTTCACGAGGGACCAGGACCGCAGGATGTATTCTTGAATCGCCGCCTTGATCCACCACATGGCATAGGTGGCGAGGCGGAAGCCCTTGTCGGGCTCGAAGCGCTTGACGGCCTGCATCAGGCCGACATTGCCCTCCGACACCACTTCGCCGATCGGCAGGCCATAGCCGCGATAGCCCATGGCGATCTTGGCGACCAGGCGCAGGTGGGATGTAACGAGCTTGTGGGCGGCTTCGCGATCTCCATGCTCACGCCAGCTTTTGGCGAGCATGTATTCCTCATGCGGCTCGAGCATGGGGAAGCGACGGATCTCGTCGAGATAGCGCGAAAGGCCTCCTTCATTGGCAAGCACTGGAAGCGCTGCAGCCATGTCTTCTCCTCCTTTGGCTCCCTCACCATGAGGCAAGCCTGAGGCGGCCCCCTCCATGGCTGGCCGCCTTGATTCACACTATAAGCGGTTCAACCCTGTCAGAATAGAGGCGTCAGGCTTCAAGACGTGGTGAACGCTTCAGGGTCGCAAGGGTGCCAGCGTGGCTGAATTTTGCGACCCATTGACGCTAAATTTCCGCTCGCAGGGCCTCGAGAAGCGCCACCAGATCGGCCGGAAGGGGGCTCTCGAAGCGCAGGAACTCGCCGCTGCGCGGATGTTCAAAGCCGAGAATCGTCGCGTGCAGGGCCTGCCGGCCCAGCGCCGTGAGCGCCTCCCGCGACTGCTCCGAAAGGCGGTTCGCCTTCGTCTTGAAGCCCGACCCATAGGTTGCATCGCCCAACAACGGGTGCCCGAGATGGGCCATGTGGACCCGGATCTGGTGCGTGCGCCCCGTCTCCAGCTCGCACCGGACGAGGCTCGCCAGGGGCTGTGCAGGGGACAGGGCCTCCAGGAGCTCGTAATGGGTGATGGCATAGCGGCCGCGCTCCTCGCCCACCACGACGATCTTCTCGCGGTTGTGGGTGGAGCGGGCGAGCGCCGCCTCCACGGTTCCGCGCCGACGCTCGGGCACGCCCCAGACGATGGCCAGATAGGCCCGTTCCAGAGGGCCCGTGCGGCCGTGATCGGCGAACTGCGCCGAGAGGGCCTGATGGGCGACATCGTTCTTGGCCACAACCAGCAGGCCCGACGTGTCCTTGTCGAGACGGTGCACGATGCCCGGCCGCTTCACCCCGCCGATCCCCGACAGGCTCTCGCCGCAATGGGCGATGAGCGCATTCACCAGGGTGCCGGAATCGTGTCCCGCTCCCGGATGGACCACGAGGCCGGGCGGCTTGTCGATGACGATCACGTCATCGTCCTCATAGACGATGCTGAGCGCCATCGCCTCGCCGGCGGGCTCCGCCGGCACGGGCGGCGGCACGGTCAGTCCGATACGCACGCCGCCGGCCACCTTGCGGTTGGAATCCAGCACTGGCGCGCCGTCGACGGTGACCTGGCCCTCTCGGATCAGCGCCTGGAGCCGACTGCGCGACAGGTTTCCCTGCAGCCGCGCCAACACGCGATCGAGCCGCTCGGGCGCAAGCCCATCCTCCAACGTCCATTCGTGCCACGTCGCGTCCACCGCATCCTCATTTCCGGCTGGCCTTTGCTTTTTTCAGCAAAAGGGCTTGAAGCAAATCAGAAGGGTGGTTATACGAGCGGCCTCCACCTTGCTAGCTCCCTTCGTCTAGCGGTCTAGGACGTCGCCCTCTCACGGCGAAAACAGGGGTTCGAGTCCCCTAGGGAGCGCCACAATCAAGCATTTAGCTCGATTGTGGCTCAGGTCGAGAAATATATGTCTCTGAACTCCGCCGGACGAGCGTGGATGCGTCAGTGGGACGGCTCCCTTTGAAAGTCGTCAGCCCAGCCTGATTTCAGTCATACAACGAGAGACAAGAATACAGGCAACATTGTTGGCCAAAAAGGCTTTATGCCGCCCCGCCAGATAAGATCTTCTGCTTTGCGACTGGATATTGTGCTTTTGAGTGTCTATATCACAGGTGTCAGGTTCGCCTGACTATGATCGTAGAGGCAGAGTGGAATAGGCGTTTAGGACGCGGGTTCGATTCCCGCCGCCTCCACCACAAGCACACCGGCCGTCTAGGTACCGCAAGACGGGTTTTGAGCGGAATGGCCTTTCGTTGAGGTCATGCCGCTGCCCCGGTGTGTTTGTGATGGGGGCGACATGGGTTCGACTGGGCGCAATAAAGGCTAGGCTGCGGTTAGGCTGAGCTACGGCCTTGACAGTGCAAAACTCATAAATGCCAACGATAACGTTGACATGGGTGCAGTGCGCCTCGCGGCGTAACGATCCGGGGCTCGGGAAAGCCTAGCAACAGAAACGGCACCTTCGGGTGCCGTTCCCATTTCTAACCCTTGGCCTTTTCCACTCACGCTACCCCACAAAAGAGAGACGAAGAACAGATGTCAGAGATGCAGGTGGACGGCTACATCCGGGTTCCAAAAGGAACAATGGTCTACCCCAGGGGTAACGGCATCGAGGCCCCATCCACCCGGAACCAAGTCGTGAAGGTCACCGATATCTTCGACGTAGACGTCAAGAGCGACAACTTCTATCTGCTACTGCCCGACGAGATGCGGCTGCGTTACTTCGAGGCCAGCGGTGGCAAACGCCCCATTGATCAGGACATTCTGGATTTTACTGATCGCCTCACGAAAGGTGACTATCGAGCGGTGGAGTGGTCGAACAAATGGGCACTGATCGCCGATGTTCAGCCTGCTGAAGCTCCTGCCCGCGCCAAGACGGCAAAGAAGATCGAGAAGCCGGAGAAGAAGCCGCTCACCAAGCAGCAACAGATGGTGATTGGTTCCGTGTGGCACTTCACGCAGGATACGGAGCTTCGCTACAAGGTTCGTAATCCCGCATATGCTGCCATGCGTGACGATATCGAGAGCAGCCTCCGTCAATTGCCATCACACGCTCGGAAGCAGACTGTCGACGCGAAGCTGAACGAGCTCGGCATGATCGACCATCTTGATGAAGCGTGGGGGTCTGTGATGGCGGGCGAGACCTTCACGGTTCGCAGCAAGCTCACGTCTGGTTTCGCAGGTGATCAGGACGTGCCGATGCTGTTCCGAGGCGAGAAGTTTACCTTACCCTATTCCAGCCTTGAGCCCTTCATCGAGCTTGTGGTTGAACGATAAACAGCTGCGAGCCGGGTCAGTTGACCGTTACAGCTAATGGGATCATCGACCCGGCGAGACGCACCAGAGATGAGCGCATGTTGATAGTGCACATCCAGTAAAGTACACTTAATGCCAAGCTCGATGTAGAACAGAATGCTGTTGTCGCTCATCGATGCTCGACGAGCAGCATCTCCAGCTAGCAGCGACAACCCTCTAGGACGACCTGATGCCGGACACAATTCAGATTGCTTTGGACGTGCAACGAGCCTGGGCGGCGCCAGATCAGCCGATTGCTACTATACAAGCAGCGGGCGAAGCTTTTGCTAAAGCGGTCGGATACCGCCTTTATACCGTAACTCGCATGCTGTCAGATGGTCTTGAAGTGGAGCGAGTATATTCCACCAACACAGATGTCTATCCAGTCGGCGGGCGCAAGCCTGTGTTGCCAAATGCTTATACGCAGCGCGTCCGCGGTGACATGCAACCATTTCTTGCCAAGACTCCGGCGGAGTTTGCCCCCCTCTTTCCTGACCACAAGACGATCACTGACCTCGGCCTCGGGTGTGTGATGAACCTGCCTATTGTCTTCGGAGGGACAATGCTTGGTACGGTGAACCTGCTCGATAGAGAAGGTGTTTACGAAGAGAGACACGTTAAAAAGGCTATGCTTATCGCAAGGCAGATTCTGCCCGTACTTCTATAGCCAAACACCTGAGACGAGGCGCATCGTGCTATTCGTGCGCAACCAGTCGCATAAAGTAGCCTGAAAGAACTTATTCGGGAGACGGGGCGAGTGGACTTTGTCGAAACTAATGGAGCCCGTTAGAGCCGCGGCACCTGGGCGATCGCTCAGGGCAGATTTGAGACGTTTGGCTGAGGACAGCTAACTCAACCAGAGCGGACGTTCGTAAAGGGCAGGGGACCGGCAGAGGATGACCCATAGTGGAACTTGGATACGGGTTCGGGCGGCCTGCCTCGAAACAATAGCTTACCCCGCAAGCAGCATCCTTTCCGAGCGTTAAATCAGTGACTTGGTCGGCTCCTCAGGGGAGATAGGCGTTCCTGGTTGGGAAGAACCTCAACGAACCTATGAAGAAGGCGGGTCTGATCGCTCTGACCCACAGATTCTCCCACAATGAACAGGCTAAGGGCGTAAAGAATGACTTGATCGTCTTGTCTGCCTTCGGCCTATGATGTCGCTACCCTTGGACGCCGCATCTGTTCATGCTTCGAACCTTTTTCATATGTCTTGCTGCATTGCTCGCTCCCACAGTCTTCATCGGGACTGCCATCGCGGCTGAAAAGGTGCGCGTTCTCACGTCTTTCCCACCGCAGTTTCTCGAGCCGTTCCAGAGAGCCTTCACAAAGCGCCATCCCGCGATTCTCATTGAGTTCGTGCAGCGCAAGACGACGACGGCGCTGGCAGACATCGTTGGCGACAGGCACAAAGCGGACATATTCTGGGCGTCGGCGCCGGATGCCTTCGAGATTCTGAAGAGGGTAGGCCGCCTGACGGAGCTGAAGCCGCGCCCTACGGGCGCTCCGGACCTTATCGCGGGCTATCCGGTAAACGATCCGGACCTGATGTATCTCGGCTTCGCCCTGTCGGGCTACGGGTTCGTGTACAATCCCGACTATCTCAAGGAGCGGGAACTGCCCGTGCCTAAGGGCTGGAGCGATCTCGCGGCGCCCATCTATGCCGGGCACATCGGCATCAGCTCCCCGTCTCGGTCGGGCACGATGCACCTCATGGTCGAGGCCATTCTCCAAGTCTACGGGTGGGACCGTGGGTGGGGCATCTGGTCCGAGATTGGCGGCAATCTCGCGACCGTCACGGCGCGAAGCTTCGGCGTTTCGGCGGGTGTTGCCCGAGGGCGTTTCGGGGTCGGGCCCTCAATCGACTTTCTAGCAAAGCCCGAAGGCATGCCCGAGGGGGCGACCACCCGCTTCGCCCTCCCCGAAGAGACGCTGTTCGTACCCGCCAGCATCGCAATCCTGACCGATGCGGCCAATCGGGAGGGTGCCGAACGCTTCATCGATTTCGTATTGTCGCCAGACGGGCAGGCTCTTCTGCTGGACCCTGCGGTCGCGCGGCTGCCGATCTCTCCCTCTGTCTATCCGACCGATGGGTCGACGGATGGCAACCCCTTCCAACATGACAGTTTGTTTGCCAGGGGGTTGTTCGATGCGGGGCTCTCGGCCGCCCGCTACGAGCTGGTCAACATCATCTTCGATGAGATGATCACTTTTCGCAGATCGGACTTGGGGCGCATGTGGCGATCCGTGCGGGCGATGGAAGCGGCCCTGTCGGAGCGCTCCGACACGGATCTGGCAAAGCTGGTGAGCGATGCGCGCGGCGCCCTGACGCGGCCGCCCCTGAATGGCACGGAGGCCATGGAGCTGGAGCGCTGGAAGGACCTCGTTCGGGTACGGCGTGGGCTTCCCACACCCGAGCCCCAGGCCCGGCTCGAAGCCCACATCAAAGCCCGGATCGATGAGAACATGCGACGGGCGGCGCAAGCGCTGACCGATGCAGCCGCAAGATTGGGCGCGGCCGAATGGGACGCTCAGGGCCCAGAGGCCTCAAGGCCATGATGATCCGGCGGATGCGCCTCGGGATCGGCGGACGCCTCATCATCGCCTTCCTCGGAGTGGGCGGGCTCGCGGTCGGCGCATGCATCGTGGGCTGGCTGTCCTATGCCCGCCTCAGCGAAGAGCTGAATTCCGTGGCGACAGCTCACCTTCCGGCCCTCGCGTTCTCCGCCCGCCTGGCGGAGGCAGGCGCGAACGTGATCGCCAGCACGCCCGATCTGGCGGTCGCGGAGCGCCGGGAAGCCTATGACAGAATTCGCAAGACGCTCGTCGAACGTGTGTCCGTGCTCCGCGCCGTCCTCAACGAGCGGAACGACGAGCATTCACTTTCGCCTGATCTTCTCGTCGTGACAAATGGCATTGAGGCTAACCTCAATGCCATCGACCGGGTGGCCGACCGGCGCTTTCCCCTGCATGAACGCGCGCGTGCGATCAGTGAGGAATTGCGATGGCTGCAGGCCGATCTGATTGAAGAGATCGAGCCGCTCATCGACGACGCCCGCTTCAACATGGAATCGGCTATCGGCAGGGTCGCACCTGGCGAGGCAGCCGAGGCAGGACGAAAGACTCTGTTGGAGGAGAGCCGCAAGAGCGAGTCCCTCTTAACCATCAATGCCTATGCCAACCTGATCGTGGGGCTACTGGGCCGGCTTGGAACCGTGCCGACGGTCGAGGACCTTCGGGAAACGAGCAACTTCCTCGGTGAGATGACGGATCAGTTTGACCTGGAAACCAAGGCGCTCGCCAGCTGGACAGATACGATCACCATCGGCCAGATCGCGACACGCCTCCTGGCCGTCTCCGATCCGGCATCCGGGCTCGCTGCCTTGAAGCGGGCAGAACTCGAAGCCATCGCTGATGGGCAGGCGCTTCTTGCCGAGAACAGACGCCTTGTCACCCAGCTCGGTATACTTGTGTCTCAGGAGGTCAATCGTACGGAAGCGATTGCTCGAAGGGCGGCGGAGCGTTCCGCCGATGCCATCGCGATCGGGCGCAATCTCCTTCTGGCAATCGCCGTCACGTCACTCGCCATCACGATCGCGATCGGCTGGTTCTATGTCCGAAGGAACCTCGTCGTGCGTCTCCAAGGGCTGACTTTGGCGGCGACGACCATTGCGAGTGGCCCCACGATGCCGGTCCTGCCGCCTCCAACCGATGACGAACTCGGCGATCTCGCCAAGGCGCTTGCCGTCTTCAGACAAACCCGGGACGACTTGGTCCAGGCCGCCAAGCTCGCTGCGCTCGGCCAGATGTCTGCAGGCATCAGCCATGAGCTCAATCAACCTCTCGCGGCAATCCGCTCGCACGCATACAACGGCGCCGTGCTGCTCCAGCGCGGGCGCCCGGAGGAAGCAGGGGCCAGCTTCGATCGGATCCAGGGACTGACGACCCGGATGGCGGAGCTGATCAAGCATCTCAAGCGCTTCGCCCGCCGCCCGGCCGCAGCTCTCGAAGCAGTCGATCTGCGCGCCGCCGTCGAGGGCGGCTTAAGCCTATTCGAGCAGCGTATCGATGCGGAGAAGGTCGCGGTGCGGATGAACTTTCCGGATGCTTCCCTCAAGGTACTGGCTGAGGAGGTCAGGCTGGAGCAGGTGATCGTCAATCTGATTTCGAATGCGCTCGACGTGGTCGAAGGCCAGACGGACCGTCGCATCGACATTGCCGCCGAAGCCAGGGAAGGTCGTATCCGCCTGGCGGTCACCGACAACGGGCGGGGCATCGCAGAGCAGCACCGCAGCGCCATCTTCGACCCGTTCTTCACCACCAAGCCTGCTGGTCTGGGGCTCGGACTCGGACTGTCCATGTCGTACAACATCGTGAAGGATTTTGGAGGAGACTTGATCTTGGCGACGACAGGACCGACGGGAACGACCTTCGTGATCGATTTGGCGGCGAGCGAGGCATGAGTGCGAAGCCGAAGGTCGTCCTGGTGGACGACGACCAGGAAGTGCTCGACGCCTACCGGCAGACGCTGGAACTCGATGACTTCAACGTCACTGCGGTTGGCTCTGCCAAGGCAGGCATCGACATCCTGTCGCCGGATCTCCGGGCCGTTGTCGTGAGCGATGTTCGGATGCCTGGGCTCGACGGCTTCGGCCTCCTCGACGCCGTCCGCGCAATCGACCCAGAGATCCCGGTGGTCCTCGTGACCGGCCACGGCGATGTGCCGATGGCCATTAAGGCGGTTCGAGCCGGCGCCTGGGATTTCATCGAGAAGCCGGCCGATCCCGTGCGGCTCGTCGAGACGGTCAGGCGCGCATTCGCACACCGCAGCCTCATTCTCGAAAACCGGGCTCTCCGGGCAGGAACCGCGGATCAGGATTCCATCGTCAGCCGGCTCGTCGGGCGCTCCACCGCCATCGAACGGCTGCGGCGCATCCTTGGAACACTCGCGGAGGCCGAGGCCGACGTGCTTCTTCTCGGCGAGACGGGCACGGGCAAGGAGGTCGCCGCCCGCGCTCTCCATGATTTTGGAAGCCGACGGAAGGGGCGGTTCGTAGCGGTCAATTGCGGCGCGATGCCGGAAACCATGATCGAGAGCGAACTCTTCGGTCACGAGCCCGGTTCCTTCACCGGAGCCCGCGAGCGGCGGATCGGCAAGATCGAGCATGCGAGTGGCGGCACGCTCTTTCTCGACGAGATCGAGTCCATGCCTTTGACGGCGCAAATCCGGCTGCTGCGGGTACTCCAGGAACGAACCATCGAACGCCTTGGGTCGAACAAGGAGATCCCGGTCGACATCCGCGTTATAGCCGCCACCAAGGCGGATCTTACCGAACTGGCAGGCAAGGGCGCATTCCGCGAGGACTTGGTCTATCGATTGAACGTCGTCACGGTTCGCCTTCCGCCGCTCCGCGAGCGGCGGGATGATGTGCCAGTGCTTTTCAGTCATTTCCTCCATCTCGCGGCTGCCCGGCAGGCGAGGGCGGCGCCATCGCTCGAACCGTCCTTCCTAGAACGGCTCCAGCAGCAGCAATGGCTTGGAAACGTGCGCGAGCTGCGGAACGCTGCCGAGCGATACCTCCTCGGTCTCGATGAGGACGATCTGCCTCAGGTGGGCCTGAGCCCTCCTAGTGCGCTGAGCCTCGAACAGCAGATGGAGGTCGCCGAACGCCGCGTCATTGAGGAAGCCCTCGTGCGCTTCGCCGGCCGCATCGGCACAACTGCAGAGGCACTCGGGATCACCCGCAAGACCCTTTATCTTAAAATGAAGAAGTACGATCTCGGTCAGACGGGTGAGATCGAAGTCTGATGTTACCCATCTGACCCATGGGGCTGGAGGGAGGTTACCGTCCTTTCCCAAATCGGCTGCCCGTTCGGGAGTTGCGCCTGGAAATCCTTTCTTAGAACAATGGTACTGTGATTGGGCCAAGTTTGGCACGATTGTTGCATAAGGCTTTACGGCCGCCCTCGCGCGGACCCAAGTCAAGAGCCAGCAAGTTGGAGGAAACTGATGCTTCGCCATTCCGTCGCCGCGGCGGCATTGATCGGAACCGCCCTGTTTACAGGGGCTGCCTTCGCCCAGTCCGGCAAGGTCACCGTCGTAACCTCGTTTTCCAAGGATGTGACCGATCCGTTCAAGCAGGCTTTCGAGAAGGCACACCCGGGTGTGACCCTGGATGTCCAGAATCGCAACACGAACGCGGGCGTGAAGTTCCTCGAGGAAACGAAAGCCAACAACCAAGTCGATATCTTCTGGGCCTCTGCCCCGGACGCCTTCGAAGTTCTGAAGAGCAAGAGCCTGCTTCAGAAGCATAAGCCGAAGGCCGAGGGCATTCCGGACAAGATCGGCTCCTATCCGATCAACGACCCCGAGAATTTGTATTCCGGCTTCGCGGCATCCGGCTACGGCATCATGTGGAACGACCGCTACGCCAAAGCGAACAAGCTGCCTGAACCCAAGGATTGGCAGGATCTCGCCAAGCCCGTCTACTTCGATCACGTCGCCATGGCAGCGCCCTCGCGCTCAGGTACGACGCACCTCACCATTGAGACGATTCTGCAGGGCGAGGGCTGGGAGCAGGGGTGGCGCACGCTCAAGGAAGTGTCCGGAAACTTCCGCCAGATCACGGAGCGTTCCTTCGGCGTGCCGGAGGCGGTCAATTCGGGGCAGGTCGGCTTCGGCATCGTGATCGACTTCTTCGCCTTCTCGGCCCAGGCTTCTGGCTTCCCGGTGAAGTTCGTCTATCCGACTGTGACAACAATCGTTCCGGCGAATGTCGCTGTGGTTGCCAATGCTCCCAACAAGGCTGGGGCCGAGGCCTTTGTCGACTACCTCGTCTCTCCCGCTGGGCAGGAAGTGCTGCTCGAGCCAAGCATCCGCCGCTTGCCCGTGAACCCGGCAGTCTACGCCAAGGCTCCGGCGGATTATCCGAACCCCTTCAAGGATCCGTCCCTGGGGTCGCGGGTGAAGTTCGACGTGGACGTGTCGGAGAAGCGCACGAACGTGGTCGACGTCCTCTACGACCAAACCGTGACGTTCCAACTCGACGCGCTCAAGGCGGCGACCAAGGCCATCCACGACGCCGAGGCCGCGATTGCCAAGAAGGACAACGCGGATGCCAAGGCTCTGGTGAAGGAGGCTCGTGGCCTCGTAGCCGCCGTGCCGGTCACCGAGCAGCAGGCTTCATCGCCCGAGGTCGCCGGCGCCTTCACGGGCGGCAAGGAGAAGGGGGCTCGCCAGGCCGAGCTTGAGCAACAATGGGCCGCGTTCGCCAAGGAGCGTTACCAGCAGGCACAGGCCAAGGCCGAGCAGGCCCTGAAGCTCGCACGCTAATCGTTCCGGCGGGCGGCTGGCGTAAGCGAGCCGCCCGCACAAGCCCTTTTCGTATTTTAGGAGAGCGTCCATGGCTGGCGCCACGACCGCCGGGCGAGCGCATGCGCCGTCCGTGTCTTCCAGGTTCATGCGATTGTCGGCGACGCCGGGGCAGATCGCCCTCGCACTGGGGATTACTGTCTTCCTCGTACTGTTCCTCATCGTGCCTGTCGGAACGGTGATCTATGTCGCCTTTACGGAGAAGGGAACGGGCGAGTTCACCCTGGTCAATTTCCTCGACTTCGCCCGAACAGATCTGTTCATCCGCTCGTTCTGGAATTCGGTTTATGTATCCGCGATGTCTGTGGTCGTCGCGTCGATTTTCGCTCTTCCACTCGCCTACATCACCACGCGGTTCGAATTTCGCGGCGCAATGCTGATCCAGACACTGGGCTTTCTGCCTTTGATCATGCCGCCGTTCGTCGGCGCGGTCGCCATGCTGCTGCTGTTCGGCCGGAACGGCACGGTAAACCTGCTTCTGGATGAGTGGTTTGGCATCAAAATTCCCTTCATGGAGGGACTGAACGGGGTCATCTTCGTTCAGGCCGTGCATTACTTCCCGTTTATCCTCATCAATCTCTCGACGGCTCTGCGCAATATCGACCGATCGATGGAAGAGGCGGCGCAGAATCTCGGCAGCTCCGGGTTCCGGCTGTTCCGCCGCATCGTCTTCCCGCTTGCCATGCCGGGCTATATCGCCGGCGCTTCGCTCGTCTTCGTCAAGGTCTTCGACGATCTCGCGACACCGCTGCTCCTGAACGTCAAGGACATGCTGGCGCCGCAGGCCTACCTGCGTGTCACCTCCATCGGCATCGCCGACCCAATGGGATACGTGATCTCCGTCGTGCTGATCTGCATGTCGATCCTGGCCATGTGGATTTCCGCCCGCGCCATGCGCGGCAAGGATTACGCCACGGTGCAGCGGGGCGGTGGCGGCCTAGCGAAGCGCACGATGCGGCCTTGGGAAAGTGCGCTCGCCTATGCGGCCGTTCTGCTTATCTTGCTGCTTGTGCTGGCACCCCATATCGGGCTGCTGCTGCTTTCCTTTGCGACCATATGGTCCTTCAGCCCGCTGCCGGATGCCTTCACCCTGGCGCATTACGGCCGCGTGTTCGGCGAGAGCTTCGTGTACGTCAAGAACACCCTCCTCTATGCCTCCATCGCGGGTTTGATCGATGTGGTTCTTGGCACCGCTATCGCTTATCTGGTCCTGAGAACGAAGCTCATCGGCCGCGAATGGCTCGACTGGGCCGCGACCGCCGCTCTGGCCATACCGGGCGTCGTGCTCGGCATCGGCTACCTGAGGACCTTTTATGGGGTGCAGCTTCCCGACGGCACCCCGCTCGCTACCCTGTGGATCACGATTGTGCTGGCGCTGGCGATCAGGCGTCTGCCTTACGCCCTGCGCGCATGCTACGCCGCCCTGCAGCAGATTTCGGTCTCGCTCGAGGAAGCAGCGGAGAATCTCGGCGCTACAAAGATGCGCACGGTCCGCCGCGTGGTGCTACCGCTCATGGCAGGCGGCATCCTGGCGGGCTTCGTCACAAGCTTCGCAACCGCTGCTGTGGAGCTCTCGGCGACACTGATGCTTGTCCAGTCAAACGCGGACGCGCCTCTCGCCTATGGCCTCTACGTCTTCATGCAGTCGGCAGCCGGGCGCGGGCCCGGGGCGGCGCTGGGCGTCATCGCCGTGCTGCTCGTCGCTCTTTGCACCTTCGCGTCCCACATGATCATCGAGAAAAGCCAGAGGGCAAAAGGAGCCAGCCGCTAATTGCGTCTGACCCGAGGAAACGAAACCCATGAACCAGCCTCTCCCCATTTCCGAACTCGGCACCAACGCCGTCGATGTCGACATCCGCAATGTCGATCTGTCCTACGGCACAAACCATGTCCTCAAGGGCATCAACCTGCATATCCGACCCGGCGAGTTCTTCGCCTTCCTCGGTCCGTCCGGATGCGGAAAGACCACTCTGCTGCGCTTGATCGCAGGGTTCAACCAGACCGATGGCGGCGAGGTTCTGGTCGGTGGCCGGGACGTGTCGCGCTTGCCGCCCTGGAAACGCGACGTGGGCATGGTGTTCCAATCCTATGCCCTGTGGCCCCACATGACGGTGAGGCGCAACGTTGCGTTTGGTCTCGAGGAGCGAAAGGTTTCACGGGCCGAGATCGAAAGGCGCGTCGCGGCCGCTCTGGAACTCGTCGGGCTCGCGCACCTCGCCGACCGGCGTCCGTCGCAGCTCTCAGGTGGCCAGCAGCAGCGTGTCGCGGTAGCCCGTACCATTGCCATCGAGCCAAAGGTTCTGCTTCTCGATGAGCCCCTGTCGAATCTGGACGCCAAGATGCGCGTTCAGGTGCGGCGGGAACTGCGCGATCTGCAGCAGCGGCTTGGCCTCACAACGATCTTCGTCACCCATGACCAGGAGGAGGCCAACACGATCTGCGACAGGATCGCCGTTATGAACGACGGAATCGTGCAGCAGGTCGGCACGCCCATGGAGCTCTATGAAAAACCTGCCAATTTGTTCGTGGCGAACTTCCTTGGCACGGCGAATATCCTGCCGGGCCGCGTGGTGCGCGAGGGCGGTGAGCGGTTTTTCGACATCGATGGCGGCGTTCGCCTACCGATCCCGGCTCAGGTTGTCGTGCCGGAGGGGGCCAAGCTCGTCTTCCGACCGCAGCATGCATCCCTGGCTGGGCACGGTGCGGGCGATGTCCTGCTGCCGGGCACCATCGTGCACAGTGAATTCCTTGGCTCCACGCTGCGTTATGTCGTGAGGATCGGTGCCGCGGAGGTCTCCATCGACACGCCTTTCCATTCGGGAGAGACGCTCCACCAGCCAGGCACCTCCGTGGAGATCAGCCTGTCCCTACGCTCAGCCCTCTGGCTCGCTGCCTGAGGCGCCCCATCGCACGGCATCGCCCTCAAGCGGAAGAAATGCTCTCCCTTCCGCCGTTGGCACTCCGTTCCGCAAGAGTTAGTACTGACCGCATGCCTTCCCTTAAAGCCATCATCTTCGATCTGGACGGAACCCTCGTCGACAGCGCACGCGACCTCCGGGACGCGGTGAACGTCCTTCTGTCGGAGGAGGGGCTCCGACAGATCGATCTCGACGAAGTCAAGTCCATGATCGGCGACGGCGCTCCCAAGCTCGTGGAGCGTGCTGTCTCGGCGACGGGAGGGGATCTGTCGCGCCTTCCTACGCTCGTGGTCCGCTTCCTGCAGATCTACGAGGCCAATGCGTCTCGCCATACCGAGGCCTATCCAGGCGTCGTGGAGACGCTGTCCGGTCTGCGGGAGCTTGGGATTCCGTTGGCGGTCGTCACCAACAAGCCCTACGCGGCTACCATCGAGATCCTGGAGGCGCTCAACCTGCGGGCCTATTTCGATGTCATTGTCGGGGGTGACACCCTTCCCGAGCGCAAACCGCATCCGGCTCCGATCCATGCAGCGCTGAAGCGTCTAGGCGTGGCTCCTGAAGCAGCACTCATGATCGGCGACAACTACCATGATGTGCAGGCCGCCCGGGCAGCCGGCGTGCGCGCCTTCGCGGTGACCTATGGCTACAGCCACAAGCCTCACGCGGAACTGGGCGCGGAGCGCCTGATCGACACCATGTCCGAGCTGCTGCCCATCGTGGCGAACGACGCTGCCACGTGAAATACCGAAAAAGGCGCGGTCGAGCGGCAGAATTTTCATCCTGGAAACATGATCTATGAGACTCATCCTGATGCGTCACGGCGAGACTGTGTGGAACGCGGAGCGCCGTCTGCAGGGTCATGCAGACGCTCCCCTGTCGCCACGCGGCATCGAGCAGGCCCGGCGCGCGGCCAAGTTCTTCGAGGACGGGCCGGCCCCTGGTCTCGTCATGTCGTCCGATCTGAGCCGGGCTCGCCATACGGCTGAGCTTCTCGGTTTTACCGATTTCGCAACCGACGAGCGCCTGCGCGAGATGGATCTCGGCGACTGGACTGGACGATGGATCGAGGAGATCGAAGCATCCAACCGGTGCGCCTACCGCGACTGGCGGCTTGGATCCTACACGCCGTCGGGCGGTGAAGGGTGGAAGCCGTTCCGCGAGCGCGTCGGCGCAGCGATCAATGACGCCGTCAACCGGTCCGAGGGTGACGTGGTCATCGTCGCCCATGAGGGGGTGGTCCGGGCCGCCTGCGACGTGTTGGTAGGTTTAACGCCATCCAACCTGTCGCCCATTGCACCAGCGGCCATCACGATCTTCGATATCAATCGCGCGGCGCAATGGCCCGGCGCACGTCTTGTGGCATTCAATATAACTCCGTCACCGGACGACTTGAGAACGTCAGGCCTGGATCACGCTCCTGTCTAGCGGACGGTTGCGGGCCAGATGCCGACCCTTGCCTCCTCCGCGTCCGGATATTTGGACGATCCCATCACCCGGTCTTCGTCCGGGGGTGCCTTGACGTGCGCCACCTCGGCGTCATTGGGTGGACAGCAATTGCCGCTAACCAGCAAGCCTCCCGGAGTATCGACCAATGTTCGGGTATGGCACTTCCCAGATGTCGGCCGAACATCGGCTTTGAATAGAAACACCGGACGTTCCTGTCAGTGAACGAATTTCCCTGCCTGACCCAGCGCAGGCTTTCCCTCAGCTAATCCCAGCGCCTAGCTAACGCCGAGATCATGTCCGGGAAGTTCACGGCAACGGTGCTTACCCGAAGCAGGCAGGGTCGGGCGCTATGTGAGCTGTTCGCCCAGATGCGGCCGGGCCGGGGAGGGAGATGGGTTGCCGGGGATTCTGACAGAGTTCCCCGTCGCCTGTCGGTGGGGCGGGCCGCGGTTCATCTCTTCGAGGAAACGCTGGCTTTGGTCGGAGCTCATCAGCCATAATGGCGGTCAAGTTGAGCAAAGTGACGGCCTAACCCGGAATCCTGCGCAGCGACCCCCGCTTTGGATAGGGCTAATGTCAGTTCGACCGAGTTGCGACCGAGAACGCTGCTCCCTCTACCGGAAATGTCGGGTTTGTGAGCAGGATCGTGAAGAAGGAAGTGGAAATGCAAGAGGCATCGCCGACGGGTCCCGTTCAGTTGGCCAGCGAAGCATGGTGGGCAAACGTGCTCTTGGAGCATTTTGGCATCGCAGCCTCTCTCACTCCACTGGATGGAGAATACGACTTGAACTTCGCCGTGCACCAGGAGGGGACGAGAACCCATGTCCTGAAAGTGATGCGGCCCGGATGCGAGAGCTCTCTCATCGAGGTGCAATGCAAAGCCCTGAACCATGTCGCGGCGCACGCTCCGGAGGTCGTTGTTCCACGCGTCGTGAAGGCGCATGACGGATCGCACTTCGTATCGGCCCGCGATCAGGATGGTGAGGAGCGGTTGGTCTGGCTCATCACGAACCTGCCCGGCCGGCTCTACGCGGAGACCAGCCCGCAGCCGCCTTCCCTGTTGCGCGAGATCGGGGCGACCCTGGCAAAGATGGATCGGGCTCTCGAAGACTTCGCTCATCCTGCTCTCGGACGAAGTATCAAATGGGATCTTCGCCGATCGGGTTGGGTTCGCGATGCGATAGATCTGATTGAGGGTGACGGCAGGCGGGAGATCGTCGAACGGATCATCTCCGAATTCGAGGGCGACCTGCTAGGGCGGCTAACCGCACTCCCCACCACCGCGATCCACAACGACATCAACGACTACAATATGCTCGTGGATGCCAGCACGGGGGAACCGCGGCTCTCGGGCATCATCGACTTCGGTGACATGATCGATTCCCCAGCCGTCGCGGAACTTGCGATCGCCGGCGCGTACGCAGTTCTCGGCCAGGAACGGCCTATTGCGGCCCTTGCCGCGCTCGTTGCCGGGTACGACAGCGTCCGGCCGTTGAGCGATGAAGAACTCGCCTTGATCTATCCACTCGTCCTGACGCGGCTTGCCGTGAGCGTCACGAACTCTGCCATCGTCAAGCGGGAGAAGCCGGACGATCCGTATGTCACGGTTTCCGAGCAGCCGGCCTGGAGTTTCCTGGAGACGAATTCGAGCCTTCCCCCCGATTGGGTCCTCGCATGCCTTCGCGTCTCGTGCGGACGTCCCGGACATCCCCGTGCCGATGCGGTGATGGGTTGGATCGCAAGCCATCGGGGTCGGTTCGCCCCTATGTTCGGCCGGGACCTCAACGGAATTCCGGTCATCGACCTCAGCGTCGCCAGTCCCGCATCCCCCCGTAACCCATTCGACCTCGATCCGGACGATCTGGACGACGCGGTCGCGGAAGCGATGGGGGACTCAGACATCGGACTCGGCCGATATGGCGAGCCGCGTCTCATTTATACCGGGCCCGAATTCAGGAAGACTCCCTATGCGGGATCCCACAGACGCACCGTTCACATCGCTGTGGACGTGTTCATCGATGCCGGAACGGAAGTCCGAGCACCCCTCGACGGCGTCGTGCATGCCGTTGAGCTCCGTACCTCGCCCCTCGACTATGGCGGCGTCGCGGTGCTGGAACACGCGACACCAGGCGGTGATAGATTCTACACGCTCTACGGTCACTTGGCGGCAGACGTCGTCACACGTCTTTCGCCGGGACAGACCGTGGTCGCCGGGGAGGTCATCGCCCTCATCGGCGATCGGGCAGAGAACGGTGGCTGGACCCCTCATATTCATTTCCAACTCGGCCTTACCACACTGGGTCGCGGAGCGGACTGGCCTGGCGTCGCTGATCCGGATGAGTCTGCTGGATGGATGGAGCTGTTCCCTAACGGGGCGGCCCTCCTGAACCTAGCCAATAAGGATACCGCAGCTGTCACCGTCGCGACTGAAACCGTACTGCCCCAGCGCAAGAAGCGCTTCGCGGACAACCTGAAGCTCTCCTATCGTGCGCCGCTCACCCTGCTTCGCGGATATCGGCAGTTCCTGTTCGACCAGTATGGCCGGACCTACCTCGACGGTTACAACAACGTGCCGCATGTAGGCCACTGCCACCCGCGGATCGTCGCTGCGGCAGCACGACAGAACCGACTGCTCAATACCAACTCCAGGTATCTGCACCCGGCGCAGGTCGAGTATGCGGAGGCACTCACATCGCGGCTCCCCGATGAGCTGAGCGTCTGCTTCTTCGTGAACTCGGGAAGCGAGGCGAACGAACTCGCCCTGCGGCTTGCCCGGGCCCACACCGGGGCCGTGGGCACGATCGTGATGGACGCAGGCTATCACGGCAACACCAACACGGCGATCGACATCAGTCCGTACAAGTTCAACGGTCCCGGAGGGCGGGGAGCACCGGACTGGGTTGAAGTGGTTCCCGTCGCCGATCCCTACCGTGGTCCATACAAGGGAAGCGATCCGGAAGCCGGACGCAAATACGCTGATCATGTCCGCGCCGCCGTCGAACGGATCCAGGCGCGCGACCGGAGGGTCGCGGCCTTCATCTGCGAGATATTCCCCAGTGTTGGTGGGCAACTTATCCCGCCACCGGGCTACTACCGTCATGCATACGAGGCCGTCCGGGCGGCAGGGGGAGTGTGTATTGCCGACGAGGTGCAGACCGGCCTTGGCCGCATCGGCACCCATCGATGGGGTTTTGAGACGCAAGGCGTCGTGCCCGACATCGTCGTACTAGGTAAGCCAATCGGAAACGGGCACCCGATCGGTGCAGTGATCACGACTCCCGCAATTGCCGCCTCGTTCGCCAATGGGATGGAATTTTTCAGCACCTTCGGTGGGAGTACGCTTGCTTGCGTGATTGGCCGCGAGGTCCTCCGCGTCGTCGACGAGGAGAACCTTCAGGCACAGGCCTTGGACGTCGGCACGTTCATGCTGGATGGACTGCGCGGACTTCAGGACGACCACGTGATAATCGGTGACGTCCGGGGATCCGGACTGTTCATCGGCGTTGAGCTGGTTGAGGATCGCGACACCCTGAAGCCGGCGCAAAAGACGGCTTCGTACATCGTGAACCGCCTTCGCGAGCATCGTATCCTGATCGGGACCGACGGGCCGTTCGACAATGTTCTAAAGATCAGGCCACCCCTGTGCTTTACCCGGGAGGATGGGTCCCATCTCCTGCATCGTCTGGCCGCGGTGCTGCGGGAGGAACCCTGCCGCATCTAGGAACGGGATAATGCAAACCACGGATGAGCCTTTCAGGATAATATGGTCCTGAAATTGGTTGCTAGAACCATGTGTGTTCGCACTTCAGCGACCCCGGAAATGGTCGATACCTGATCACGAACTCTGTTGAGGGTCTCAATCGCGTCGGCGGAAACATCCAGGACGAGGTCGATGTCGCCAGCCACGGACCGGCATTGAATGACCTCGTCAATCTGCCGAATGGCATCGACAATGTCGTAGGCAGGCGTCTTGTTGAGTTTCACGAGCAGGACAGCCTGGTTCGGCCTCGGCGAGATGCTCGATGAAAGGATGGCACAATAGCCTTGGATGAAGCCCTCTCGCTCCAGGCGCCGGAGACGAGCAGTCAAGGTACTGCGGGAAAGGCCAACGGCACTCGCCAGTTGTTTCAAGGGTTCGCGACCGGAACGTGCCAGGATTTTGAGGATCTGGCGGTCGGCTTCATCGAGATGCATCATAATGTTGCTTTAGCTCTAGTAATCGCACAAGAGGCATTCAATCTAAAAGCCAAGTCATTTGATTGAGCCGAAGAAATCAAGTGGCAGTGGTCACCAGCGCCTGCCCAAATGCGATTTCCATTGGGTGCGAAGGCGCTTGGGCCGATTTCCAATTATGCGGTCACACAGACAGTCACCATGGTGGCCGGAATTGTGCCCATGCATGTGGGGTCTGTCTGCATTTCAAATTTGTCACGGGGCCGATTGGCAAGCCTCAGCTGAGAGGCGATGTCCTCCTGGCAACATTTGATGGACGCAGGAACGCTGCTGTCTGAGATCTGCTCGATCAGACGATCTAGGCATTTACCGGCGGGCCGAGGAACGCGGGGTGTCGGCTCTTGATGCTGTGGACGGCTCCCACCCAGCGGTGAGGTAGCATGGCTGTTGTCAGCAGCCAGCGACACAGGAGCAGCCCATGAGCACGGTCACTACCATTGGTCTGGATATCGCCAAGTCCGTCTTCCAGGTGCACGGTATCAGCGCCACCGGCGAGGTGCTGATCCGGCGTCAGGTCAGGCGAGGGCAGGTGCTCAAGTTCTTTGCCAGTCTGCCGCCGTGCCTGATCGGCATCGAGGCGTGTGCCAGTGCCCACCACTGGTCACGGGAGCTCCAGAGCCTCGGCCATCAGGTGAAGCTCATGCCGCCGGCTTACGTCAAACCTTACGTAAAACGGCAGAAGAACGACATGGCCGATGCCGAGGCGATCTGCGAGGCGGTGACCCGGCCCACCATGCGCTTTGTCGAGACGAAGACGTGTGAGCAGCAGAGCATCCTCATGCTGCACCGGGTCCGGCTGATGCAGGTGCGGCAGAAGACTATGCTGACCAACGCCATCCGAGCCCACCTGGCGGAGTTCGGCCTGGTGGCGAAGATCGGCCGGGAGGGTGTTGATGAGCTCCTGCTGATGATCAGTGATGGGGATGAGCGTGTGCCGGAGCTCGCCCGGGCCTGCGTTCTGGCGTTGGCCGAGCAACTGGTGCTGGTCAAGCGCCAGATCCTGGAGATGGACCGGCGCATCACGGCTTGCCATCGGGCCAGCGAAGTCAGCCGCCGCCTAGCGGAGATCCCTGGGGTGGGTCCGCTGCTCGCGTCCGCCCTGGTGGCCCATGTTCCTAACCCGAAGGCCTTCTCGTCCGGGCGCAATCTGGCGGCCTGGATCGGACTGGTGCCGAAGCAGAACTCCAGCGGCGGCAAGGAGCGGCTGGGCGGGGTGACCAAGCAGGGCAACCGCTACCTGAGGTCCATGCTCACCATAGGAGCGCTGGCGGTGATCCGCTTTGCCCAGCGGCATGGAACGCGGCGGCCGTGGATCGTGCAGTTGCTGGCGCGGCGGGCCACAAAGGTGGCGGCGGTGGCCCTGGCCAACAAGATGGCTCGCATGGTGTGGGCAATCATGGTCAGGGGCGAGCGCTATCGGGAGCCTGTGGTCGGGCAGGCGGCGTAACACCTCGTCGGAACACCTGACGAGACCAAGGTTGGGAAGGGCGAACAGACGTTAATGCAGGATCCGGTCGAACCGGGAAGCGGGACACCCCACATGTGCCAGAGCATCTTGGAATGCGAGCTTTTGGTCGGGACCCCTTCGCGAAGGGCATTATGGCCAGCGGTCATGGGTACCGCACCAACAGGTCGAACACATGGCCGCACCGACCAATCTTGCAGAAGCGTCAAACAAACCCCTTGCCAACAGGGAGCCGTCCACACATGGCACTAAGTGGACTTCCTTCGAAGGTCTGCTTCAGCGGTTTTCTCGGACGCTCAATCCTTGGATTGAAATATAATCGGCTGCCATATGGTTTTCTCAGGATGGAGCGCCATAGTGTGCTTGAGCAAAAGGGCACTGAGCCTCTGTGCCTACTCAATGAGCGTGTATAAGCGGGCCTTGATATGCCCTCACCGAAGGGTTGCATTCTGACCGGTGCCGTTGAAACAACCCACCGGTTGAGCCGCTGGGTGGCAAGGCGGTATTCGCCGGCATGCCGGGCGTGACTCTGTTCGGCCCGATTCTCACCCCTATATTCTACATGACAGTGAGGAACCTGGTCCTGAGTGCGTCCAGGAAGACGAATGGTGAGGCGGTCTGAGCCCGCGGGACCTCAGTCCGCTCCGGTAGAATAGACAAAACGGCGGTGAGCCTCTTGATTGGCTTGCGGATACGACTGACCGCTCCATCTGCGGCGGTCGATGGCTGCCGTTAGACCAGGAATCATGAGGGACCGTCATGGATAGCGGCAAGGCAGCAGACATCGCCAGATGGGTCACAAGAGCCGGGCTGACGGGCATGACGGAGCTGGAGCTCCTTCACGGCTTCTGCCATCGCCTTGTGGCCGGAGGTGTGCCCGTCGCGCGCGTGAACATCGTCATCGACACGCTGCACCCGATCCATGAGGGACGTGTCTTCCGCTGGCGCCGTGATGATCAGGGCGATCTCGACCACATGGTCGAGTATGGCCGCACGAATGTCGGGGGCGAGGTCGCCGCCAACTGGCGCAGGAGCACCTATTATCATCTTCTGATGAGCGGAGAAGATTTCCTGCGGCGGCGGATTGGGCCGGGTTATGTCGAGGACTTCTCCGTCCTGGCGGATCTGCGCGCTGAGGGGCAGACGGATTATCTCGTTCTGATCCATCGCTTCGAGGCCGAGGGCATCATCGGGGAGATGGATTCCTTCTACTCATCCTGGACAACGGACATCGAGCCCGGCTTTACGGACGAGCAGATATCACTTGTCCAGGAGCTGGCATCGCCCCTGATGCTCGCCCTGAAATGCGCCTCGCTTGCACGCATCGCAAAGACCCTCGTCGAAACCTACCTTGGTCGCGATGCCGGCAGCCTCGTTTTAAAAGGGCGGATCGCCCGTGGCGTCACCGACCGGATCCAGGCCGTTCTCTGGTTCAGCGACCTGCGCGGCTTCACACACATCAGCGAGACAGCCGATCCGGAGCAAATCATTCCCTTCCTGAACGACTACTCGGAGGCCATCATCTCGTCGGTCTGTGAGGCAGGCGGCGATGTTCTCAAGCTGATCGGGGACGGCACCCTCGCGATCTTCAAGGAAGAGGATCCGAGGCAGGCGTGTCAATGCGCTCTCAAAGCAGAGCAACTGATGAGGTCCCGGATCCGCGCACTCAACCGTGATCGCATGGCCGTGAACCTGCCGGTCGCCGATCCTTATCTTGGCCTTCACATTGGCGAAGTCTTCTACGGCAATATCGGCAGCCAGGATCGCCTCGACTTCACGGTGGTCGGACCGGCCGTGAATGAGGTGAGCCGGATCGCCGCCCTCTGTCGCTCCGTCGAGAGGGATGTTCTGGTCTCCTCGGCTTTCTTCGCGGCTGCTTCGATAGCCGAGCAGGAATGCCTCGTTTCCGTCGGCCGTTATGCCCTGAGAGGCGTCAACCGCCCGCAGGAGTTGTTCACGCTCGACCCATCCTGGATGGAAGCTGAGGAACCGGAGCAGGCGCCGATCAGTCGAGCCAACCCAAATTGCTGAGGCGGCAGATGATCACCCGGGAGTTCGCCGGCGACCTCGACTACCGGTTCGAGCGGGAGGGGCATTTGCACCATGACGTTCTGATCGGTCTAACCAATCAGCAGATGACCTGACACAGGCTCCAAAACTGGCCTACATACGAGGAGCGTCTTTAATTGGCACTTCTCAGGAGTAGACTGAGCATCCGCTGGCGGTCCTTGCGACAGTGGCGCAAGCCCTGCCTGCGCATCGAGGTAGGTTGGAGTTCTATCGGCCTCCTGGCACCGACAGCAATGCGACGCCACAAACGTGTCAAACAATCTTCCTAAGCTCGGCCTTGCGTTCTGCTTGCGCAAGGAGAAGACGATGAGCACGATCACAACTCGGGATGGTACGCAGATTTTCTACAAGGACTGGGGCTCACGCGATGCTCAGCCCATCGTCTTCCATCATGGCTGGCCGCTCAGTGCCGATGACTGGGACAACCAGATGCAGTTCTTTTTCGATAAGGGCTTCCGTGTGATCGCCCACGACCGCCGCGGCCACGGGCGCTCGACCCAGACTGCAACAGGCAATGAGATGGACACATATGCCGCCGATGTTGCCGAACTGGTCACAGCCCTTGACCTGAAACAGGCCATCCATGTCGGCCATTCCACCGGTGGCGGCGAGGCCGCGCATTACGTGGCTCGGGCGGAACCCGGCCGGGTTGCCAAGGCTGTATTGATCGGGGCCGTGCCGCCGGTGATGGTCAAATCGGACAAGAACCCTGGCGGCCTGCCGATCGAGGTCTTCGACGGCTTCCGAGCCCAGCTCGCGGCCAACCGTGCCCAGTTCTACAGAGATGTCGCTGCCGGTCCGTTTTATGGATTCAACCGTCCCGGTGCGAAGGTCCTTGAGGCGGTCATCGACAATTGGTGGCGCCAGGGCATGATGGGTGGCATCAAGCCCCACTACGACTGCATCAAGGCCTTCTCCGAGACTGACTTCACCGAGGACCTCACGCGAATCGAGGTGCCTGTGCTCATCATGCACGGAGACGATGACCAGATCGTCCCGATTGCCGACTCGGCCCTGCTGGCCATCAAGCTCGTGAGGAACGGCACGCTCAAGGTGTATGAGAGGCTTCCGCACGGGATGTGCACCACGCACCCGGAGATCATCAATCCGGATCTTCTCGCCTTCATTCAAAGCTGACCGGGCCATAAGGCTTGTGATGGATCAAGGGCGATGCCTCACATCGTGAGGCAATGATCCGTAGAGCCCAGATCTAAAAAGAAGCGCCTGCCTTGCTCCGCGAGGCAGGCTCATCCTCTGCGAGAATTCGAATTTCGTTAGGGTCCAGAGAATCTAGCTCAGTGTCTCTCGACGTCTGTCGAGTAAGGTCGCCTACTGGCACATCTGCGAAATAGACCGAATGTCTGCTGACTAATGGGACAACTGACATTCCGGAAGCCTTGGAAATTTCGTCGGATGACCCAAAGCGGCCCTTTCGAGGAGCCTCTTTTGACGGCCGAGCCTGTGAACCTGCATGGCAACAGGCCCTCAGGTTGGCTCCGGTCGCGAGGACAGAGCGAAACCAATATTCCTACCCCGCGTTCTCTCACCGTAGCAGTTCGAGTGCGTGAGGTTGGACGTATGCGGCAGTTTCTGCGTGACAATGGACTATCGGTCGCCCTATTCAGCCTGTTCCTGATCTCCCTGGTTGGCCAAGCGCTCACTGGATGGAGGGCTCAAGCCGAGGAATTGCAACTGCACGAGCTCCCGGCCGTCGGCTTGACGGATTACTTGGCCAGCGGCCACTTCATCTCGGCGGTGTTCGAGAATTGGGAGAGCGAGTTCCTCCAGATGGCTACCTACGTGCTGCTGACCATCTTCCTGTTCCAGAAGGGTGCCTCGGAGTCCAAGAAGCCGGACGAGGCGAACCCCGAGGATGAAGCGCCTTCCAAGAAACGCAATGATCCGGATGCCCCTTGGCCCGTGCATCGCGGTGGCCTGGTGCTGAAGCTCTACTCGCATTCCCTCAGCATCGCGCTGGTCACGTTGTTTCTCGCCTCCTTCTGGCTTCATCTGGCGGGGAGCACACGGCGGATGAACGAGGAGGCCCTCATGCATCATCAGCCGACGCAAACCATGGTCGAGACGCTCGGAGACCCGGGGTTCTGGTACGAGAGCTTTCAGAACTGGCAGAGCGAGTTCCTGTCGATCGGCGTTCTGCTGGTGCTCGGCATCTATCTGCGCGAGCGCGGCTCGCCGGAGTCCAAGCCTGTGGCCGCACCACACGCCACAACCGGGCACTGACTCTGCCCTTAGCCGGTATAGCCAGGATTGATCGAGCCGAACGGCACGATGTCTCCTGGATGCAGGACGCTGCGGGGTGTCACTCTTAAGACAAGCGGGCGCTCCTGTTGTCAGCGGCTTTGAGTGTCATCCGGCGTAGCGAGGATCGGTAAAGCGACAGTGGCCAAGACCGACATTAAAGCGGTGTAGTGCATCGGACCCTGCTCGTTCGGCTCCATCAAGGTTCAACCGGAGACAGCTTGCCATCTGGTCAGCGGTGACATCATCTTGTGCTGGCCAGAAGTTACGAACGGCCAGCGTCCGCTTCGGCCTCTCGGCCGTCATTCACCGATCTCCATGAACTAGGGTCTGACCGGGAAGATGGTCTTCCAGTCCCGCTTCATGTCGACGACAGTCCAGCGATCCACCGTCGCGGCCTCGAGCGCCTTGTCGAGGTGACCAATCTTCGACTGACGGTCGTAGGCGTATTCGCGCTCCGCATCGGTGTGATGCACCACGACGCCGAGGCGGCGTCCGCCCGCCTCGGTGGTCCATTGCAGCATCTCGAGGTCACCGTCCGAGTTCCCGAAGGCGGCGATCGGCCGGTGGCCGATATGCTGGTTGATTCCGACCGGCTTGCCAGGCCCGTCGTCGACGAAGTTCACCTGAGGCAGGCGGACCAGGGTCGGCTGACCATCGCGGCGCTCGAACTTCGTGACGATGCTCGAGCCCACGACCTGATCGGGCGGAATGCCGTAGCTCTTCTCGGCGAAGGCCCGCATGAACTCGATGCCACCGCCCGAGACGATGAACGTCTTGAAGCCATTGGCCCGCAGGTAGGCCAGGACCTCCAGCATGGGCTGGTACACGAGCTCGTCGTAGGGGCGGTTGAAGCGGGGGTGCTTGGCGGTCGTGAGCCAGGCCCTGATCAACCCGATGAATTGCGCCGGCGTCATGCCGGCATGCGTTGCGGCGACGATCTCGACGGCTCCCTTCTCGCCGGCCGCTGCGAGTGCGGCCATGTCGCCTTCGAGCGCGGCCTTGAACGGCTGCGTGTCCTTCCACTCGGGATGCTGCGGCGCCAGCTCCCTGACCCGGTCCAAGGCGAAGGCGAACTGGACGTAGATCGGCTGCTCGATCCACAGCGTGCCGTCATTGTCAAAGGTGGCGATCCGCTCCTGTGGTGGAACGAAGTCGGGGGATCCTTCCCGGGTCACGTCGTTCACGAAGGCGACGATCACCTGCTTCGCCGGACCTTCATTCCATGAGGGCAGCGGGTCGGTCTGCGCGACCGCGGCCGACATCCAGACTGCGGCCAGGGCAAGCGCTCCCAACCGAAGGAAACGAATGCGCATCGATACCTCCTCCTTCCACTGAGTGACGGAATGCCGGTGTCAGCAATCTGTGCAGATCCCCTTCTCGACTTCACGGTCTATTTTCCGGTTCTGCCGCTCCATCTGCTCGGTGGCGACGGCGTCATTCGTCGAGAAGTCGTTCCGCGGTTGCGTGACTGCGTCCCGCTCAAGAACTCGTTGCGACGGAATGACGATCTCATTCGTGCTCGGTGCAGGTCTGGCATCCCGTTCCTGCGCCTGTCCTGGCACAGCAGCCGCAAGAATGCCCAGAGCAGCAAGGACGATGGTGCGTTTCATGGTCAATTCTCCTCCTGGTGAAACCCGGTGCCACCTTCTGAACCATCTGAAGTCATCGGAGCCATCCTTGCACCGGTAGCCGATGAAGCATTGCGGGCTATTCGAGCTGGGGGACCCATGCCGGTTCAGGGAACTGGTCGACCGTGTATTCCGACCTGCTCTTGACGAAGGGGGCACGCGGGCCAATCACGGCTGGTGACCCGCGTGCTTCACGATCGCTTACTCACCTATTTCGCTATTGCCGCCCGCGCAGCCTCGATTTGCCCCTTCAAGGCTTCAAGGTTGAAGCTCGCTCCCTTTTGCATCGGCGGGAACTCGACCGCCGTCATAGCCAACTTCTCCACTTGCTGCTGAACGAACACGAACCGCCAGAATTCGTACTTGAACCAATCGAAGTATTGCTGCGCTCCCTCTTTGGTTCCAGCGCTGGGCCAGCCAGTGCGCTCGAAGGGATCGAGGCGCAGATTGGTCAGGGCCGGCACGTCGATTTGGGTCTTGCCGCCCAGCCACCCGCCCGGCTGGTCGATGAAGCGATACTTGTAGTCACCGAACCGCACGGCGCCCAAAGTGCTCTCGCCGAAATAGAAGATCTCCTGGCGATTCGACGGCCCCTTGCCGGTAATCAGGTTGGTTTGGTCGTAACCGTCCAGATGCACCTTGTAGTTCCGGTCGCCGATCTTCTTGCCCTGCTTCAGTTCGGCGGTGATATTCGGGTTTCCGGCAGCCGTCAGGAGCGTCGGGAACCAATCGAGCCCTGATATGAGACCGTTCTCGACCTTGCCTGCCGGTACCTTACCGGGCCAGCGGATCATGGCCGGCGCGCGGAAGCCGCCTTCCATCACCGTGCCCTTGCTCTGGGCGAAGGGTGTCTGTCCGCCGTCAGGCCAGGTGAAAACCTCGGTGCCATTGTCAGTGGTGAACACGACGATGGTGTTGTCGTCCACACCCACGTCCTGAAGCTTCTTCATGACGAGGCCGATGTCATCGTCGAGCTGTGCCATGCCGGCTTCATGAATGGACCAACCGTTCTGGGAGTTGCGCATCGCCTCGTATTTCGGCGAGAGGTGCGTGACGATGTGCATCCGTGTCGGGTTGAGCCACAGGAAAAATGGTTTGTTGTCGGCCTTGGCCTTATCGATGAACTTGAGGGCATTGTCGCGGATCTCATCGTCCACGGTTTCCATGCGCTTCGGGCACAATTCACCCGCGTCCTCGATCCTTTGCTTGCCAACCGTGCCCCAGCGCGGATCGGTCGTGGAGTCCTCGACATTCGTTGCCCACGTGTGGAGCATGTTGCGCGGGCCGACCTGGGCCCTCAGCTCCTGCGGGTAGTTCGGATGGCAGGGATCTTCCATCGCATCGAGGTGATAGAGATAGCCATAGAACTCGTCGAAACCGTGCACCGTGGGCAGGAACTCGTTCTTGTCGCCCAAGTGGTTCTTGCCGAACTGCCCTGTGGCATAGCCCAGGTCTTTCAGCGCGGTGGCAATCGTCACCGCTTCAGCTGGTAGTCCGAGCGGCGCACCGGCTTGGCCGACTGTGGTCATTCCGGTTCGGATCGGCAACTCCCCGGTGATGAAATTGGCGCGACCTGCGGTGCAGCTCGCCTCGGCATAGTAGTCGGTGAACAGCATGCCCTCTGCGGCGATCTTGTCGAGATTGGGCGTGCGTCCCGCCATCATGCCACGGTGGTATGCACCGATATTCCAGATGCCGATGTCATCGCCCATGATCACGACGATGTTGGGCCGTGCCGGCGCTTGAGCGGCGGCTGGTGTCAAGGCGGCGGCGGAGATGAGCGCGGTGGCACCCAACAGAACCGTTCGCGACGCATTGCACGCGCTGGCAAGCGCGCCCTTCGCCCAAGATCCGCTGCCTGGGGAAGCGGTGTTTGACCTTCCCGCGAGAACTGCACGAGGCATGATACTTCTCCCTCTTTCAGGTTTCCAGAGTTTCTCGACTGACGCAGCGAAATCCGACATGGCTGGTGGACGTGTCGACCGGCTGGGGGTGGCGCGCCGCCGGGCGGTAACGCCGGCAGTAATTGGGGGCACACAGATGCGAACCGCCCTTCAGCACCCGGCGCGGGATCCTGGTCTCCGACTGGCACGGGTCATGGCTCTGGTCCTCGGGTCCGCCGCGCGGGTTCTCGGGAATGCAGCACGCCTTCACCGCGTCGGCCGGGTGCGTTGGTGCGTAGAAGTCGCTCGTCCACTCCCAGACATTGCCGATCATGTCGTAGAGGCCGTAGCCGTTGGGCGGGAAGGCGGTCACTGGTGACGTGCGCTCGTAGCCGTCCTGCGCGAGGTTCTGGAATGGAAAGGCACCCTGCCAGGTGTTCGCCATTTGCCGCCCCTCCGGCGTGAACTCGTCGCCCCAGGCGAACTCGGCTCCGTCAAGGCCGCCGCGGGCCGCGATCTCCCATTCGGCCTCGGTCGGCAGGTCCTTGCCGGCCCAGCGTGCATAGGCAAGCGCATCAGTGAAGGCCACATGCACGACGGGATGGGTGTCGAGGCCGTTAATGGTGCTCTTCGGGCCCTGGGGATGGCGCCAGTCGGCGCCCCTGAGCAGGGTCCACCACTGGCTCCAGTTCCGGAGGTCGACCGGATGATCCGGCGGCGTGAAGACGAGCGAGCCCGCATACAGCATGTGCGGCAGCGCACCGGGATAATCGTTGGGGTCGGGACGCTTCTCGGCAAAGGTGACATGCCCGGTCGCACGGACGAAGTCGCGGAACTGCCGGTTGGTGACAGGCGTCCGGTCGATCCAGAAGCCGTCAACGGTGACGCGGTGGACGGGCGCCTCCTCCGGATAATGCCTTCCCGACCCCATTCGGAACGTGCCGCCGGAGATCCGGATCATGTCAGTGTGTGGCTGGTTCTCTGGGCAATGGCCCCGTGCGTGCTGAAGTGTGGCCTGCGACATGGGCGTGGCTCCCGTCCTGGCATGCCGGCAGTGTCGTCCCATGTACCGTTGCCGGTCTATTGGGGTCTGTCCTGAATTTGACGGAGGCAGACCCTGATTCATGCGTTCAGGAGATCATGAATCGCCGGGAGCGTTTCGAATTGGAGAAGGGACCGGGTGCGGATACGCAGTTCCAGACCGATGCAGGTCGACACGGAATGGTCTCAGGGTTTAACATATGTTGTCGGACCGAGGGTCTGTCGCGACCCTGATCCCGTTGCGTTGCCTCGCGGCTGGAAGTCGCCGTCATGAGCAGTGGCGCTGTCCCGTCGATCGCGCGATCACTCCCGGGCTTGCCGCCTCGGCTGCGGGGCCGGGTCGTCCTGACCTTCGCGGCTGTTATTCTGTTGACCTGCGTCGCCGCGGCGGTTCTGCTGCTCTCGAACGCCCGGCACGAGCGCGAGGCCATCCGGGAACGTGCCTTGGGCACGGCGACCGCGCTGTCCTTCGGGTTCGAGCAGGAGGTGGCGGCCGGCAACGCTCTGCTGAAGGGCCTCTCTTCGTCGCCTGCCCTGAAGTCCGGCGACGATAGGGGTTTTTACGACCAGCTCAAGGCAACGCCGATCCCCGACGGCTCATGGCTGATTCTTCAGGATCTGGACGGTCAGGTCGCCAGCACCCTCCGGCCTTTCGGGGTGCCGCTTCCCCGGCACAGGGACTTCCCAACCTACCCGGAAGCGCTGAACCGGGTGCGGGATCGCGGTTGGACTGTGTCGGGCCGCATGGCGAGCATCGTGAAGCCCGGATCGACGATCATCGCGCTCAGCCTGCGGATCGACCAGGACGACGGCACGATGAAGGGCTTTATCACCACCATCCTGTCGCAGGACCGCCTCGGCACCATCCTGAAAGGCCATGACGCTCCCGAGGAATGGACGCGAGGCCTCTACGACCGCAAGCTGCAGCCGATCGTGACCATGAGAGGGGCGGAGACGTCATCGTGGATTCCCGCGCCGGCTGCCCTCGCGGCGCGTCTTGCCGCCGTCACCGGGAGCGAGACCGCGAGCGGCTTGATCGAGGCTGTCGATGAACGTGGAATCCCAGTCCTGGTCGCGTACCGCGGTTCCGGGGCGACGAGCTGGACGACGGTGGTGACGGTGCCGCTCGCTATCGTCGACGCGCCGGTCACGGTTGCCGTGTGGCAGATGGCCGGGATGGCGTCCTTCCTCCTTCTAGCCGGTGGCCTGGCTGCCCTGTTCACCACTCGTCAGGTGGAGCGGCCGCTGCGCGTCTTGTCCGATCAGGTCAATGGAGCAAAGAAGCAGGTCAGCGAACTATCCGGGCAGTTGCTCGCCCTCCAGGAGGAGGAGCGTCAACGCATCGCCCGTGAGCTGCACGACTCGACCGCCCAGCACCTCGTGGCGGCAAACCTTGGGCTTGCCGGTCTCAAGGGGAGCGTTGCCCAGACGCCAGCGTTCCGCAAGGCCGTCACAGAGGTCGAGCGACTGCTCGGCGAGGCCCTGCGGGAATTGCGGATCTTCACTTACCTGCTGCATCCGCCGAATCTGGCGAACGACGGCCTCCAGGCCACGTTGCGAGACTTCGCCGAAGGCTTTGCGGGGCGGACGGGGCTCGTTGCTCGCATCCGAATTCCGGAGGAGGTCGATGAGTTACCGCCGGAACTCCAACGGACGATCCTGCGCGTGGTGCAGGAGGCTCTCACCAACGTGCATCGGCACGCCGGCGCCTCGCAGGTATCGGTCGATGCCCGGATCAGGTCTGGACGGCTGGTGGTCCGCATCCGCGACGATGGGCATGGTATGGCGGGCCTGATCCGGCCTGACGCCCCCATCCGGTTCGGCGTCGGCATTGCTGGGATGCGCGCCCGCCTGGAGCAGTTCGGCGGCGACATGAGGATGAAGACCGGTTCAGGCGGCACCTCGGTTATCGCAATCGTTCCGGTATCGGCAACCGGGCGGGCGCTGGCCCAGGCCCGGCATAGGCTCGGCCCATGGCTCGCGGGGCCGGTCAAGGCCGGCGGCGAGGCTCGCTCCTGAAGATTCAGGGTCTGCCTCCAGTAAATTCAGGGTTTTGCGCAGGTGGGGCAGGCAGCCGGACGGTGTATCCTGCCCTGGAGCCCGGGCCTGCTCGATCAGCCAGCTCGCCGGAGGAAAACTCGCGATGACGCGCATCCTGATCGCCGACGATCACGACGTGGTCCGCTCCGGCGTCCGGACGATCCTGGAGGGGCATGAGGGCTGGGAGGTGGTCGGAGAGGCAAGGGACGGCAAGGAGGCCATCGACCAGGCCCTGGCCACCCGGCCCGACGTCGTCGTCCTCGACTATGCCCTTCCACTGGTGAACGGGGTCGAGGTCACCCGGCAGGTCCGGGGCCGCCTTCCCGGCATCGAAGTCCTGATCTTCACCATGCACGACACCGATAGCCTGATCCGCGATGTCCTGGAGGCGGGTGCCCGCGGCTTCCTGCTCAAATCCGACGCCAGGGCGCTTCTGGTCTCCGCCGTGGAGACCCTGAGTGCACACAGGCCGTTCTTCACCGGCAAGGTCTCGGAAGCCCTGCTCGAAACCTACCTGTCGCAAGGCTCAATTGACGAGTCGGCGCTGACCGCCCGTGAAAAGGCCGTGGTGCAACTGATCGCCGAGGGCAAGACCAACAAGCAGATCGCCGACATTCTCAGCATCAGCACCAAGACGGTCGAGACCCATCGCGCCATGGCCCTGCGCAAGCTCAACCTCGACACGACCGCCGCCCTGATCCGCTACGCGATCCGCAACAAGCTCGTGGAGAACTGAACCTGGAACCGCATGCTGACGCCAAGCAAGGGCCATGCTGGAGCATGTCGAAGCCTTATCCGCGCTGGCCTTACCTGGGCGCGGGCGACGGGTTGGGTAGGCATTGTTGCCGAAGCGGTTCGTCTTGGTGCGAGTGCCGATGTCCAAGTCATGGCTGATCAGGACGATTGAGTGGAGCGGCTCGAGGGGCTTGCGAAGGGAGGTTGAGATGATGTTGTCACGACGGCATTTCTGTTGCGCTGGTGCCCTGGCAAGCACCGCGATCTTCGGCCGGGCTTTTGCGGCCGATCAATGCGCGGCGCCGACACAACAGCGGCAAGCCGCGATGAGCCCTGACGATGCGCTGAAGGAGCTCAAGGCCGGCAACGAACGCTTCCTGACGCAGAACATGCGCAACTGCGATCTCCTGACCCAGGTCAGGGCAACGGCGGGCGGGCAGTTTCCCTCCGCGGTCATCATCGGGTGCATCGATTCCCGCGTGCCCCCGGAGCTGGTTTTCGACCAGCGTATCGGAGACATCTTCAGCGCCCGCATTGCCGGCAATGTCGCCGACGACGATGTCGTCGGCAGTGCCGAGTTCGCGACCAAGCTCGCCGGGGCTAAGCTGATCGTCGTGCTGGGCCACGGCGAGTGTGGTGCGGTCAAAGGTGCCATTGATGGTGCGGAACTGGGAATGCTTACCAACCTGTTGAAGCGCATCAAGCCAGCGATCGAGGCCAACGGGAGCGCCCCGGGCGAGCACAGCTCGAAGAACAAGGACTTCGTGCAGCAGGTGGCGACCACGAATGCCAGGCTGGCTGCCCAAGGGCTTGCGAAGGACAGCTCGGTTCTCCGGGATCTGGTTGCCCAGGGTGAGCTCAAGATCGTCGCGGCGATGCACGATGTCGCCACTGGACGCATCACATTCCTGGAATGAGGATCAATAACAGAGTGAAAGTGATAATGGCTAAATCTATAAGACCCAATGCGTTAGCTGGACGGCCCTGAACGCCGAATGTCCCTTATTTTCGGCGTTTCCGCCCTCTCACGGCGAGAACAGGGTTCGAGGCCCTTAGCTCGACTTTGGCCATTTCTGGCGGGTGATGTGGGAGCGCAGGGCGGCGAAGCGAACGATGCGGTAGACTGGCAGC
>NZ_JAERQE010000024.1 GCF_016734765.1 Microvirga soli
AGGCACAAGCCATAGCGTGTTTACTGGGCTGGCCACCTACCAGATCCTGTAGCTTGACAGGTTAATGCAACAGAGCCGCGCTGTGTTATGCTCCCGGGAGCTGGACCTCATCGGAGAAGGTTTCATGCAATCGGGTATGGTCCTCATCTGGGTTGGCGCGCTGCTCATCATCGGCGGGATCGTGCTCGCGGCAGGCCAGGTTCTCTGGAAAGGGCGCTTGAGCGATCCGCATCGCATGGGCTCGACAGGGGGAACCGGTGCAACGCTGGAGCCACGGGGGAGGGCGCGCGCCCTGCATCCCAAACATCACTGGCCCAGCATCGCCCTGGTCGCGCTGGGCATCGTCCTCATGCTGGCCGAGGCGGCTGTGTGAATTGCTCTTGCCGGCCGGCCTCTATAGGAAGAGCCGCCTGGAATCCAGCAGCAACAACAATGACCGCTCAAACCCAGCCGGCTGAGAAACCCCACAACGACCGCTTGGGCAGCTAGGACTGAAGCAACTTTACTGTGCTAAGCGCATCGCCGGTTGCAGCGAACGCTGCCGTATTGTCAAAGATGCACCACGCTGATGTTCCGGCCTGGGCGTGGTCGCAGAGCGCCCGGGCAGTGTCAGCTATGATCTCAGGCGGGTATGCCGAGTAGTACATTTTTGGCGAACCGTGCAGGCGATAATAGACCAGGCCCGGCCACCCACCTGGTTTCCTGGCATCTGGATGAGGCTTCGGGTCAGCAGCTACTCGTGCAACACGGTGCTCGACAAGCAAGGCATCGACATCGGGAGTGAACCAGGTCGCATGCCGGGGCTCACAGACAAGTTCCCCGTCAAAGGAGGATCGCAGGTCCTGAAAGAACGTTTCAACTAAAACGTCATCAAACTTCAGGCTCGGGGGGAGTTGGATGAGAACGGGTCCAAGCTTGCGGCCCAATCCCGCGATTTCGCCCAGAAACCGCTGCAAGGGCTCCGCGGCATCACGGAGCCGACCTTCATGGGTGATCGTCTTCGGCATCTTCACGGCGAAGCGAAAGTGGTCAGGGACGTCATCCGCCCAGCGCTGATAGGTCGACAACCGATGAGGACGGTAAAACGAGGAATTGATCTCGACGCCATCAAATAGGCTTGCGTATCGGACCAGATGGCTGCCCTCAGTCGGGAAGACCTCTTGGTATGCCTTTGGGATCGCCCAACTGGCCGTCCCAACAAAAATGCACTGCCCATGCATGTTCGAAGAGTAGCCGTTAACCAGTTGAGCGGAATCCACAGAGGTCAAGCGACTAGCCTCGGGTGAGCTTTCCTGCAGCTGCATCGAGCTTCTCGCGGCTATTCCCGTGCTCTCTGATTAACTCCTCAGCCTGTGCGACGCTGATCCCATGTTTCCGGGCAAAGTAGCCAACTTCGTATCCTTCTCCGCCGGCAACCCGACTACGATCAGCGCCGCCGCGATTAGCTTTGTCATCAGACATTCTGCTACTCCTTTAACTAGAAACACCTTTTGGAAATGCGCCGGGTGCGGGGCGGTTTCATGCTGCATTAACCGCGTTGGAGATGTCTGTGGAGAACTCGGAACGAGTCATTCCGGGGCGACGTTGCTTAATCGAGTGGTCACCGGCCAAGGTTGCCGGGGTGCCTCACGGGGTAGCGTATTGCTGGAGTTCTGCCATGGCTGAGCGGACGGTCTGGAAAGGTCATATCAAGCTCTCTCTCGTGTCCTGTGCGGTCGGCCTGTACCCGTCCACATCATCGGGCGGCAAGATCCGGTTCAATACCCTTAACCGCAAAACGGGTAACCGGGTGAAGCGCCAGTTCATCGACAGTGAGACGGAAGAAGTTGTCGAGAGCGATGATCAGGTCAAAGGCTACCTCGTCGGCAAGGGCAGCTACATCCAGGTCGAAGATGAGGAGCTCAATGCCCTAAAGGTGGAAAGCACCCATACGATCGACATTGAGAGCTTTGTGCCGCGCGAGGAGGTCGACGAGCGCTTCCTGGATACGGCGTACTACATCGCCCCAACCGATAAAGTGTCCAATGAAGCTTTCTGCGTGATCCGCGATGCGATCCGCGACAAAGGCATGGCGGGCATCGCCCGCATCGTGCTGGCCCGGCGCGAACGCATGATCTTGTTGGAGCCTCTCGACGAGGGGCTTGTCGGCACGACACTGCATGCCGCCGATGAAGTGCGCGACGAGGACAAGGTTTTCGACGAGATCAGTGAGGTGAAGTATCCCAAGGAGATGAAGGATCTTGCCGCCCACATCATCGAGAGCAAGGCCGCGCACTTCGACCCGAAACAGTTCGATGACCGCTACGAAGAGGCCGTTGCAGACCTCCTGAAGTCGAAGCAAACTGGGAAATCGGTCAAGAACGACGAACAACAGCCAAAGACTTCCAACGTCGTCAACCTGATGGATGCGCTCAAGCGCAGCGTCTCGGCGGAAAAGGCTGGCTCGGCGGACAAAAAGACCGCTCCGCCAAAGAAGGCAGCACCGAAGTCCAAGTCCGCGAAAAATCCCGCCCCGAAGTCGAAGGTGCGCAAGGCCGGTTGAATCCCCTGATCGTTTGTGTTGCGTAGGAGAGTGTCATGGTCGCGGGATCATCCAGTCTGAAAGCGAGAAAACCTCTGTCCCGGGGTCGGGCTACCACAAAGCCGAAGACCACCGGTTCTCTGACAGCATACCAGGCGAAGCGAGATTTCTCTGTCACAAGCGAGCCGAAAGCAAAGCGTACGAAAGCGCAGGGCAACCGCTTCGTGGTCCAGAAGCATGATGCTCGCCGATTGCACTATGATCTGCGGCTTGAGATGGATGGGGTTCTCAAAAGTTGGGCGGTCACTCGCGGCCCGAGCCTGGTTCCGGGCGAGAAGCGCCTCTCGGTCCATACTGAGGACCACCCGCTCCAGTACATCGACTTCGAAGGCGTCATCCCGGCGGGGCAATATGGCGGCGGGACGATGATCGTCTGGGATCAGGGCCGCTGGATTCCGGAAGGCGATTCCCGCGCCAACTATGAGCGCGGCCGACTGACCTTCACGCTTGAAGGCGAACGTCTCCAAGGCAAGTGGCACCTGGTACGAACGGGTGGCAAGCCGGGTCAGAAGAACGAGCAATGGCTGTTACTCAAGTCCGACGACGAGGCTGCCCGGACCTCTGATGATCCGGACATCCTCGAGGAGGAGACGACTTCGCTCAAATCAGGCCGGACGATCGAGGAACTTGCAGCCGAAGGCGACATCCGCGTCGATCATGCTGCCCGCGACAAGGTGGCTCGGTCCCGGCCAAAGAAAGTGCGACGCCCTGCCAAGATCGACGGAGCCAAGAAGGCCATCCTTCCCGCCTTTGTCGAGCCGGCCCTGGCGAAGTTGGTCGAGAGCGCTCCCACAGGAAGCGAGTGGTTGCACGAGATCAAGTTCGATGGCTACCGCATGCAGGCCCGCATCGACGGAGGCAAGATCCAACTGCTGACGCGAAAGGGTCTCGACTGGACAGCTAAATTCAAACCTGTTGCGAATGCCCTTAAGGACCTGAAGGTTCCCTCCGCCTTGCTGGACGGCGAGATCGTCGTTGAGGATGAGACAGGCGTCTCAAGCTTCTCGGCGCTCCAGCAGGAGTTGAAGGGCAAAGGTCAGAGCTTTGTCTACTATGTCTTCGACTTGCTCTATCTCGATGGCGATGACCTCCGGAAGGCCACACTGACCGACCGAAAGGCTGCCTTGCGGCTTTTATTCGATGACTTGCCTCAGGGTGGCGTCATTCGGTTCAGCGACCATCTCGAAGAGGATGGCGCCACTCTCGTCAAACATGCCTGCCGCATGGGCCTTGAAGGCATCATCTCGAAACGTGCCAATCAGCCCTATCGGTCCGGCCGGGGCAATGACTGGGTTAAATCAAAATGCACCCTGAGACAGGAGCTGGTGATTGTCGGCTACCTGCCTTCCAGCACGAGCAAAAAGGCCGTGGGCTCACTGGTCATGGGGGTTTATGACGCCGGTAAGCTTGTTCATGTCGGGCGCGTCGGAACCGGCTTCAACGCCGAGACAGCGGCCTTTCTTTATAAAACGCTGTCACCGATCGAGGTCGCTGCGTCATCATTCACCGACAAAATCCCGGCGATGGCCAGCCGCGGCGTAAAGTGGGTCAAGCCCGAGCTGGTGGCTGAGGTTGAGCTCCGGGGCTGGACCCATGACGGCATGATCCGGCAAGCGTCCTTTCAAGGCCTGCGGGAGGATAAGGATCCCCGTGAGGTGGTGCGGGAAACCGCAGTCGAAGCGCCGTCTGGCTATGCCCGAAACGCTGCGACCCTCACGGGAGCCCGGTTGACGCATAATGATCGGGTGCTGTGGGACGACGAGGGCATCACAAAGCTAGGGCTTGCAGAGTTCTATGCTGACATTGCCGAGAACATCCTGCCGCATATCGTGAACCGGCCTTTGTCCCTCGTGCGGTGCCCGGGAGGAACGCAGAAGGAATGTTTCTTCCAGAAACACGCATGGGCCGGGCTTGATGACCATCTGGTCCGTCGTGTCATGGTCGGCGATGATGAGGCTGTGGCGATCCAGGACCTGGCAGGTCTTCTCGCTCTCGTTCAGGCCGGCGTGCTCGAGATCCATCCATGGGGTTCCACCTTGAAGAACCCTGAGAAGCCCGATCGCATCGTCTTCGACTTGGATCCAGGCGATGGCGTCGGCTGGGATGCTGTTGTCCAAGGTGCGGTCGATGTACGTGATCACCTGCAGGGGGTCGGCCTCGAAAGCTTCGTCAAGACCTCCGGCGGTAAGGGCCTGCACGTGGTCGTGCCAGTTCGCCCGAGTGCGTGTTGGGACGAGGTCAAAACCTTCGCGGCCGATGTCGCCGCCGCTTTGGCAAAGGCGAGCCCGGCTCTCTACACCGACACGATGGCGAAGCGCGCCAGGACTGGTCGTATCTTCATTGACTATCTGCGAAACGGGAGAGGGGCGACAGCTGTGGCAGCCTATTCGACGCGAGCCCGCGCTGGTGCTCCGGTGTCAACCCCGATTACATGGGAGGAGTTGCCGGCGATCCGCAGCGGTAACCAGTACCGGCTCGGGAACCTCGCAGCTCGCCTGTCACATCTAAATTTTGACCCATGGGTCGACTTTGGGAAGGTCGATCAGGTGATACCAAAGGCAGGAAAACGGCGGCGATAGCACCGATCCGCCTAGTAGGGTTGCTTCAGGTTCTCACGTGCCCACTCACTGCTTCCATGGCGGAGTGACCTGGACGAGGAGGATAGGACCGGGATCTACTTTGGATCCTACTTTCAAGCGACGTTTAGCGCCACATGCCTCGCATCTTCGCGCCGAGGTCAATTCTAACCCCGCTGGTCAGTGGAGCGCCAGGCGCAGGATCGGGAACGGCTTTAGGCCATGACGCTCTTTCGAATAGCTTCAGAAGGGAACTGGGAATGAAGCGGGTGCGAGCCGCATACACGTGGCGATCGCCTGTGGCAGACTGCTGGTGGGTGAAGAACCGCTGCGGCACCACGAGGTCCAGGTTGTCCTTGGCTCGGGTCATAGCGACGTATAGCAGTCTCCGCTCCTCCTCAATCTCGGCCGTGGTACCTGTGCCGAGGTCCGACGGAATACAGCCATCAACCACATTCAGAACGAACACTGACTTCCACTCCTGCCCCTTCGCAGAATGTATGGTCGACAGGATCAGGTAATCCTCGTCAAGCAAGGGTACTCCAGCCTGATCGCTCGTAGCATCCGGTGGATCGAGAGTGAGCTCTGTGAGAAAACGCTCTCGGGAGGGATAACCGGTAGCAATCTGTTCCAACTGGATGAGGTCGGCCTTTCGGGTCGAGGCATCTTCATGCATGCGCTCCAAGTGAGGCTCGTACCAGATCCGGGCCTGCTCAAGTTCAGCCGGCCATCCAGCAGACCCCGAGCGAAGCTGCGTGATCGCGGTAACAAAGGCTTGCCACCCGTCTCCAGCACGGGGCGGGGCAGGGGCTTCCATCAGCGCTGCGATCGGATCGGCAGCATCATGCATGCGATCTAGCACCCGCTGAGCGGAGGTTGGTCCAACCCCGGGCAGCAGCTGCATCAGCCGGAAGCCGGCAACACGATCCCGCGGGTTCTGAACGAACCGCAGCAATGCGAGCAGATCCTTGATGTGAGAGGCATCGAGGAACTTGAGGCCCCCGAACTTCACGAACGGGATGTTCCGGCGGGTAAGCTCGACCTCCAGCGGCCCGCTGTGATGGGAGGTCCGAAACAGGACGGCCTGCTGTTTAAGGCTCATCCCGCATTCGCGGTTTGCCAGCACCCGCTCCACGACGTATCGGGCTTGGTCGCCCTCGTCACGGACGGCAACGAGTTGCGGTCGCTCGGCCGAGGTCCGGTCGGTCCAGAGGTTTTTGGTAAACCGCTCGGAGGCAAGCTCGATCACGGCATTGGCCGCGGCCAGAATGGGCTGGGTTGAGCGGTAGTTGCGGTCTAGGGTGACAATTTCAGCCGCCGGGCTGAACTGCGCCGGAAAATCCAGGATGTTGCGAACCGTCGCGGCTCGAAACGAGTAGATTGACTGAGCATCGTCCCCTACGACGGTGAGACCATCTCCGTGTGGCTTCAACGCAAGCAGGATTGAGGATTGAAGCCGGTTCGTATCCTGGTATTCGTCGATGAGGACATGATCAAAGCGCCCACCGAGTTCGGCTGCAATAGTGGGCTCGGCCGCCATCTGAGCCCAGTAGAGCAGAAGATCATCGTAATCGAGGACGTTCTGACGCTGCTTGGCCTCTACATAGGCAGCAAACAGCTGCCGCAACTCCGCGGCCCATCCCACGCACCATGGGTAGGATGCCCTCAATACCTCATCGATGGGCATCTCTGCATTCACACAGCGGGAGTAGATCGTCAGGCACGTTCCCTTCGTGGGAAAGCGGCTCTCCGTCTGGGAGAACCCGAGTTCATGCCGGATGAGGTTCATGAGGTCGGCAGAGTCCTCCCGGTCATGGATCGAGAAGGTTGGATCAAGGCCTATTTCAAGGGCATAGTCGCGAAGAAGTCTGGCGCCAATGCCGTGGAACGTGCCAGCCCAGGTGAGAGCGTCAGTCATCACGCTGGCGCTCTGGCCCAAGACCTGCCCGGCGATGCGCTCAACCCGACGCGCCATCTCGGCCGCCGCCCGGCGCGAGAAGGTCAACAAAAGGATGCGGCGTGGATCAGCTCCGTTGACGATGAGATGGGCGACACGATGTGCAAGTGTGTTGGTCTTGCCCGATCCCGCTCCAGCGATCACCAGCAGCGGACGAGGCGAGACTGAAACCCCGGCGGACACTCCGAACTCAACGGCTCGCCGTTGTTCTGGATTGAGCTTTTCGAGATAGGCGGCAGCGATGGTCACCGGCGAATCGTCCCCTTTGTAGGAGAGCATAAAACCCTGTTTCTCGTTTTGTTCGCAAGCGGTGAATGTCCGGGATCCGCTCTGCTTTGCTAGCCAGGGCTGACCTTTCGAAGAGCGAACAAGTGGCAGGGCAGCCGAAGCTAACGAAGCGTGTCGAGCTGGGTCGGGCTGACAGTGAGCTGAAGGTGCCGGACAGCGGTTTCTCTGCGAGACCCGAACTCACGATGAGATCTAAGAAGCTACCGGCACCTGTTGGGCACCTAACGCACAGGTTCTAGCTTGGGATAAGCTTAATGTCCTATGCCCCGATGTTCGAAGACTACCTATTGAGTCGCAGACTTAAACGTTATTTTGTTTTATTAGAGTTTCTCAAACGAAATGCTTTCCCGCCAGTCCCCAAATGAGGCCGAGCGTCTCGCCGCCCTTCACAGCCTGGCCGTGCTCGACACCCCGTCTTCGCCAGCCATTGATCGTATCTGCAAGATCGCGCAGCAGCTATTCGATGTACCGATGGTTCATGTGACCTTGGCTGATGCACATCGCTACTTCCTCAAGGCAAAGCCGGAGGGAATGACGGTTTCCGAGGTGCCCCGAGAGTACGCCTTCTGCAATTACACGATTTTGCACGATGAGGTTTTCGTCGTGCAGGATGCCTCGGCGGATCGGACCTTTGCGAAGAACCCCTATGTTGCGGGACCGCCTTGCCTCAGGTTCTATGCCGGAGCGCCGTTGACGATCCGACCGGGAATTCGGCTCGGAGCCCTGTGTGTCTCCGACGTGAAGCCGCGGACGTTCAGTCAGCACCAGATGACCCTGCTTCGGAGTCTCGGACGGCTCGTCGTGGATGAGCTCTGGTTGCACCATCTGGATGTCTCGGGTCAGGCTGACACGCAACCGCTCCCATTGGACCTGAAGGAGCCATCGCTCGATTTTGACACGTGGGTTGCACCCACCAGTGCTCAAATCCGAGCGGCCCGGGGGCTTCTGAACTGGTCGACGCGAGAACTGGCGGATGCCGCCAACATCTCCCCGACATCGGTCAAGCGCGTGGAGATCCACGGGGAAAGCTCGGTCCGCCGCGACAGCCTGGATGCGATTGTGCTGGCATTCCGGGAGCAGGGCGTGAAATTCACCCGTGCGCCTGATGGTACGCTTGGAGTGACCCAGACATCGTCCAGGAGAAGAGCCACAGCCTCAGACGAGGCGAGAGACCGCTCGTCCTACAGATAGAGCGGGCGTTACGTTGGGAGGCGGTGAACGACATTCGTTCGCGACTCTGACATGGCTTCCCATCCGAGTTCGGCCAAGACGCCAAAGCGCTCCCGGTGATCGGCCGAGGCCCAGATCACCTCGAGTTGCCCACTGGTGTCCCGCAAGGCGATGACCGCACCATCCCAGCGGGTGTGGATCAACCCCGGCTCGGTGCTGTACCCGGTTTCCTCGCGCCAGATCATGCGGGCAATGGCGCTCATGACCCCAAACGCCTCGTGCAGGCGCGAGATCCGATCCAGCTCGGTCTCTTCGTTGTGAGCCGATATCGCGGGGTATTGGTGCAGGCTACTCATGAGGGTTCCGGCTCTCGATCAAGGACTGTCGGATGTTATGGCACGTTCGGCGCCAAAGCACATTGCGGCCCAAGGCCTCCGAAGCTTGAGGCAAGCGAAAAGGCCTCCTCCCCCGCCGTTGCCAGGTAGATGAGGAGGCCTCCTGGCCTTGAAGGCAGTCGCTGCCCTCGCTCCGACAACCGGAAACTCGGCCTAGCGTTTCATGGGATCTGAATTGGCATCTTCAGCGGAGAGCAAAATCCAAACAGAAGACCCTCCGAACAGACGATTGACGGTCCAAGTGGAAGGTGCCGCTGTACAGAACTTTCAACCCACTAATCATCATGAGGTAGGAGGGTCTCAGCTTAATCCAGTAATTTCAGGGGAAGTGGCATCTGCCTCCATTGGCCTAGCCCGAAGGGGCATACCCTTCTGGGAACCGCCATGGTTTAGCCTCGTTATTGCCACGACACACCCACGCTTCGGCATCTCCCCAGACCGGCTGGCCTCATGCCAGAAGGACCTGCCTGCATCCTGCAGGCGGACGAGGACATGCTTTGGCGTCAATCAGGCAAATACAAGGGATACCCTGAACATGGACCAGGATGTCGGCTACAAGGCACAGCACCTCTCCCTACCTATGAGGGCCCAGGATCGGGTGACCACCCACCTGGTCTCCCAAAACACGCTGCTTCGGACTGGAATCACTTACATTCTGGAAGGCACGCGGTTTGCGGTGGGAGGGTCTGATGAGGAGATGCCAGCCCTGGTTCTTCTCTGCGACGGCCTCCAACAGGACGGCGCTGTTGAAACGATCAGCCAAGTTAAAGAGCAGTATCCCGGAGCTCGCTTGGTGGTTCTCGGTGACAACCTCGATCCTTGGACCGTTCGGGAACTCTGCACCCTTGGGCTCGATGGGCTATGCCCGACCGGTATGTCCCAGGCAGCTTTGGTCAAAGCTTTGGAGCTGGTGATGCTGGGTGAGATGTTCCTGCCGATCTCGGTGAGCCTCGCTATGCTGGATCAAGCCCGGGATCCCCAGTCGCCGATGATGATGGCTGCAAATGACCTTGCAGCGCCTTCAACCAAGTTCTCGGACCGCGAGGCTCAGATTCTACGGCTCTTGACGACAGGTGCTTCCAACAAGCTCATCGCGCGGGATCTCGGTCTGGCTGAGGCCACAGTGAAGGTGCACATCAAGGCGATCCTGCGGAAGGCCAAGGCTGCCAACCGCACCCAAGCCGCCATGTGGGCGACCCAGTACCTTGGCTTTCAGACGAATTCCCAAATCGCCGAATTGGCAAGCTGACACTTGAAAAGGGGCCCCTCCGTGGGGGAGGGGCCCTAAGATCGACGCCGGCGTTGTTGAGAGAGGACCGGCGATCCTTTTTTAGACGGTCGAACAGGAGCGCACGATCGTCAGTCAGTCAAACGACAGATGCTGCGGCCTATTCCACCGTGGCCGCAAAGAAAGATCGTGCCCGATGATCGGACTTCGCATTCTCCAGTGAGGAGCCGGTGGGACCAGCAAAGATGTACAGTCCCGCTGAAACCGATCACGGATCCGTGAGTTCCCACTTGCATATGTAAACAGGGGCAATGCAGGGCAAATCCATGAGAATGATGCCATGCAGCAGAGCAACCGACAGCAGTGGGCAAGACAGATCCCGAACAGCCTGAATTTCTCGCAGGAACAGGTGACCTTCATTTTGGGGCATTCCCTGCGCAGCCTGTATGACGACGTTGTCACAGCGGACCTGCCCGACCGGCTGCAAGCTCTTGTGCAAGAGCTTGAGAACAAGCAGACACCGGCCTCCAACGCCTAATAAGCTAGGCTCCTCAACAACAGTGGAATGAAGTGAATGACCGGCAGGACGGTTAAGCGAGCAGACCTGTGCGATGCAGTCTATACAGCCACGGGCCTGCCCCGGCAGGAAGCCGCCACCTTGGTAGAGCAGGTGCTGTCGGAGATCAGCGACACCCTTATCAGAGGTGAAGTCGTGAAGCTTTCCGGGTTCGGCATCTTCACGGTCCGGAATAAAGCTGAGCGCGTGGGCCGCAATCCCAAAACGGGAGTCGAGGTGCCGATCGAGCCTCGGCGGGCGCTCACATTCAGCCCGTCCCACGTTCTGAAAGATCACGTCAACGGAACTTCCTGAGCCAGCCCAGATCCCAAAAGAAAAGGGCCGCGCCCGGTCTTTTGACCGTGTTCGCGACCCTGTCTGCCCCGCAGTTGCCCCTACAGTAAGTACGTAAAACTGTTGTTGTTTTTGCAATCGATGCTTGAAAATGTGCCGTGCTTCAATGCGTCGGAAGATGAACCAAGCGATTACTTCGCGCAATAAGGGAAAACCGAAAGCTTGGCCGTAGTCAGCCTACGTAATGCTTTAGTATGAAGTGAGATTGCTGCCGTAAACAGAGCAAGAACAAAGTTCCAGACTTCTTTGTAGAAGCAAGATAGGCATTTTGTACTAAGCTTGGCAAGAAACTGTATTGGCGTTTACGTTGCGAAATGCAGGCCCCTTTGCTAACGGCTCCAACGCGTTACCTCCAAAGGTTAGAATGGTTGTAACGGGGGGCAGCGTTCCAAACATGGCGATCAGCAGTTTCAGCAGCAGCATCCCCGGACCCGCCGCTTCAAAGCGGCTGGCTGCCCTCCAGGATCTGAGTATTCTCGATACGCCTCCTGAAGCTGCATTCGACGATGCCATTCTCATCGCCGCCCAGGCCTGTCAGACCCCGATGGCATCTGTTGGGTTCCTGGCTGAGGGTCGCCACTGGTTCAAGGCCAGGATCGGCTTCGAGGCTCCTGAGATTCCGGCGGACCTGTCGATCTGTGCTTACACGATCCAACAACCGGGCCTGACCATCATCTCCGATCTTCGGGAGCATCCGGAGTTTCGACACAACCCCTTCGTGACCGGAGAGCCGAGGCTGCGCTTCTACGCCGGCATCGCCCTGCGCGATGGGAACGGTGTTCCGGTGGGCACCCTGACCGTTGTCGATTGCGAGCCACGCCCGAACGGCCTGTCCGAGGTGCAGGAGCGCACGCTGTTAGCGCTCGCCCGCTCCATCGAACGCGAGATGAAGCTACGGAAAGCAGAGCGCGAGTTGGCCCAGAAGAGCGAGTTGCTCGACCGGCTGCATGCCAGTTCCGAGGACTGCATCAAGGTTCTCGATCTTGAGGGCCGCCTGCGCTTCATGAGCGAGGGCGGCTGCCGCGCCATGGAGGTGGAGACCTTCGCTGACATCGAGGGCTGCGACTGGCTCGACTTCTGGACAGGACCGACAGCGGACGATGCTCGCAGAGCGGTGCTGCGGGCCAAACTGGGAGAGACCGGGCGCTTCCGCGGTTTCTGCCCGACGCTCGCCGGCACCCCGAAGTGGTGGGACGTGATGGTCACCCCAATCCTGGGCAGCGACAACAAGCCGGATGGGTTGCTGGCGATCTCGCGCGACATCTCAGGCCTGCATCAGGTTGAGGAGAGTTTGCGTCAGAGTGAGGAGCGATTGCGCCTGGCGATCGAGACCACCGGCCTCGGCATCTGGGACTTGAACACGCTCACAGGCGAGCGGCAGTGGAGTGCTGAGGCCCGGGCGTTGTTCGGCTTTGCGCTGGATACCACGATCACTCAGGAGATGATCCTCGGGCGCATCCATCCAGAAGACCGGGAGCAAATCTTACAGACAGCTTACACGGATCAACCGGGCGAGACGCTGACCTTCACCAACACGTTCAGGATCACCCGGGCTGACAATGGCGAGGAGCGCTGGATCAGGTCCGTCGGGCACACCCTCGTGGACAAGGACGGGCGGCCAACCCGTCGGCTTGGCATCGCGCAGGACGTGACCGACCATGTTGTGGCGGAAGAAGCCCTGCGCGCCAGCCAGGACATCCTGCTCAGGCAGACCGCTCATCTGCAATCTATTCTGGCGACGGTGCCGGACGCGATGGTGGTGTCGAATGAGAACGGGATCATCACGTCGTTCAGCGCGACGGCTGTGAAGATGTTCGGTTACCAGCCCGAGGAGATTGTCGGCACGAGCGTCAAGTTCCTGATGCCGGTTCCGTACCGGGACAACCACGAGGGCTTCATGCACCGCTACCGGCGGACAGGCGAGCGCCGGATTACCGAAAGTGGCCGGGTGGCAGTGGCCCAGCGCAAGGACGGCTCGACCTTCCCGATGGAAGTGCATCTGGGCGAGATGGAGTCGGGAGGACAGCGCTTCTTCACCGCCTTCATCCGCGATCTCACGGACCGGCAGTATACGGAGAAGCGCATGCAGGAACTGCAGACCGAGCTCGCCTACATGTCCCGTCTGACCGCCATGGGTGAGATGGGCTCGACCTTGGCGCATGAAGTCAATCAACCGCTGACCGCCATTGCTGGCTACCTGAAGGGCTGCGGCATGATCCTGGAGCGGATGGACGGTGAACATGTGCCGATGCTTCAGCATGGCATCCAATGCGCGGCGGAGGAGGCATTGCGGGCCGGTGAGGTCATCCGGCAGCTGCGGGCGTTTGTGGCCCGTGGCGAGACGGACCAGGAAATCGAGGACCTGCGCAAGCTGATCGAGGAGGCGAGCGCCCTTGCTTTGGCTGGAGCCAAGGACAAGGGCATCAAGATCGACTTCGACCTGCCGCATGAGAGCCCCAAGGTGCTCGTGAGCCGGGTTCAGATCCAGCAGGTTCTCTTAAACCTCGTCCGGAATGCCATGGAAGCCATGCAGGACGTCAGTGAGCGTCGGCTGACCATCATGGCACAGGCGGAAGACAAGGGAACGATAGTCCGCCTGAGCGTCAAAGATACCGGGACCGGCCTGGCACCGTCGGTTCAGGAGAAGCTGTTCACCCCGTTCACCACCACGAAGCGGAATGGCATGGGTGTCGGCCTGTCGATCTGCCGGACGATCGTCGAGGCGCACGGCGGCAAGATTTGGGCGGAGTCGTCCCCAGGGGAGGGAACGACGTTTTCGTTCACTCTGAAGGCAGTCAAAGACGACGAGCTTGAGGAAGTGCATCACGAGATCTGAGTATTTTGAGCACAAAGCCCGGCAGCACTGCGACGTCCCTGAAAGGGTCACAAACCTGAGTAGGCTTCGTTGTACGGCCTTGCCCTGTGACAGCTCGCACTGACACAGTACCCCGAGGCCGCGACGCCGATCGGTGCGGCCGTCCCTTAGGCACGATGCGAGCGACTCGCTTAAGGTGACCCGGTCGATCGGCGTCACCTATCCCATGCAGACAAAAGGCCGCTGATACCAGCCGCCCGAGGGCAGCGGAACGAATCAACAACAAAGTCGCGTTTCATGGCTTGAAAAAGACGAATCATGGGCTCTATTCTGTTCCGGGTCGCCGTAATTCGGCTGACCTCTCCCAGTTGCCGTGCGGGGCTTCTGGATCGTGTCATCACCTCTTCGTCGTTCAAAAGTCAGTCTGAGCCGGTGCATGTACGTCGGGGCAGGAGTTCAGGAGTCTCTCTTTTGGCCACGCTGAAGCAATTCGAAGAAGCCCTGCGCGCCCAAGGCATGAATATGGCCTTGGCGATCCTGGAAAAGATGCGCAAGGAGGAGAAGAAGACGCGGTCGATCACGCCAGCCCGTAGGGTAGCCGGGCGGAAGATGACGCCGGAGCTTGCACGCAAGATCCTCGAGCTGCACACCACGACCGATATGACCCAGCAGGAAATCGCTTTCCAACTGGGGATCAACCAGGGTCGCGTGAATGAAGTGGTCAAGCGTGGGAAGTGGCTCACCGAGGATCCGCAATCTGAGGAAGCACAGGCCCGTGACAAGGCGAAGGCTCGGATGAAGCGTATTCAGTCGGAGGATACACCGATCCCGCGCAAACAGCCTGTTGCGACGGGTGTCGAGGAAGCGGCAAAGAAGCCGAAGCCCAAGCCGCGCAACACAGCACAGCTGTCGATCGAGGATTTCCTGTGAGCCTGAAGGGCTGAATGGAATCTTGTATCAGCGGGTGCCCGCTCCGCTGGTGACAATCAGATCGAGCCGTTCCAAATCGGAATGGTGCATCAGCAGAACGCCATTCTTGTGCGCGAGCTGGTGGGCGGATTTCGTGTAGACCGAGTTCGTAACCACCACCGCGTACGGTGCATCCTGAAAGGCGGCGGCCGCATAGGCTTCCTGGACGGACTTGTTGCCGACAGTGCCGTTGTAGAACATGCACTGGATGACCACCCGTCTGCCATCCTTCTCTGCGATGATGTCTGCACCCTGATCGCCTGAACCCGGGGTGAGGGCGGCTTGCCATCCTGCTTCCTGCAGAATGTCCCGGCAATAGAGCTCGAATTCCCTGCCGGTCATCGTGTCGTTGAACCCGTCAGCCGCCCCGGCAGGCTGATGCCGGTCAATGATCCGGTTGATGCGTGTCCTTAGACGGGCCGCGGATCGTTTAGGATCCTTAGCGAGGAGATGATCGATCTTCCTGCGCTGGAACTCCGGCAGGAGCGTCTTCTTGATAAAGGCGCTAAGGTGCTTGTCCCACGCTTCATCGGACACATTCCCATACTCATCAGGGGAGAGCATGTGGGCCCGTTTCGTCGCCAGAGTTCGGACGTGCTTCAGCGCCGCCCGGTCGGTGAGATCATAGATCAGAAGGGTCGAGTGAACCTTCGTCAGCCGCAGGAACAGGAGCAGCGCGAGCCCGGCCCAGGCAGCAAGTGAGTTTAGATAGAAACCCACGCCGAATAGGAGCAGCAGCACAGTGCTGAACGCCTTATGCCTCCAGAGGTAACGAAACATTGCCTTCGCCGCGCCAAATGCCGGTCATCGCCATGATCACCAGGTGTTCTCGATAGATGAGCACAGTTACCAGCCGCTTCCCTCCGAGCCACATCGAGCGGGACCCACAGGAATATTTCGGCGCTACTGTTTGGTGATGCTGGTCCTGAGGAGAATCTGACCGGCGAACTCCCGCAGTTCCTCAGCCGTGCTGGTTTCATCACGCTGAATGACAAACAGACCTGTGTGGAGCAGGATCATCATCTCCCGGGCTTGCCGTTCCTCGCTGCTTCCCGCTGGCATGACCTCAGCCATCTTAGCTCTGATGATCGCTGCGTCTCGGTCCAGGATTTCCATAAGACGGGTGGTCACTGCGTCTCCTTCCGACAGCGATTGGTGCGGGGCCCCCCTAGAATAGGCCGCTCCCGAGGCCTAATGGTAGAGTCAAGTGCAGGAAGGGCCGATTATTCTGGCCTGATGCCAAGCGCAAGGCAGTAGCCGTAATACGCATGTTCCCCTGCTTTATGGTAGATCTCTGCGATCTCCATCTTCTTGCGCCGGTCGAGGGCAAAGCGGGAGCCGGTGCGCTGCAGGCGAAGGTAGGCGATCGGGCAGGCGTCGAGTTTGACGGTCTGCTGCAGGCGAGGGAACTCTCGGTCGACATCTGTTCTGAGTAGCCGTCACGGCCCATGAACATTACGAATACCTTTCGGTGTTCGGTGATGAAACGCTCGTCGCTGAGAAATGCGGGGGGTGAAGATTCTGACAAAAGGGGTCTCCATTGCGGCAGGCACAATGAAAAAAGCCGCCCCGAAACGGAGCGGCTTGTTGTGACGGCGGAGCAACCCGCAAATGTGAGAGGTCTTAGACCTGCTGCAGGTTCGTGGCGGATTCTTTCCCCGAACGCCGGTCCTGCTCAACCTCGTAAGAGATCTTCTGCCCTTCGTTCAGCCCTCTAAGCCCCGCACGCTCGACTGCGCTCACGTGGACAAAGACGTCCTTGCCGCCATTATCCGGCTGGATGAAGCCATAACCCTTGGTTTCGTTAAACCACTTTACCGTGCCAGTCGCCATTCTCGTCCCAAGTCCCTATTCGTTTCGTCCGGCGGAACGTCATGGTCCGCCCCTCGGTGACAGGTCCGTCACGCGAAGGAGGCTAGTTGGGCAAGGCAACCATGGCAATAACGTGACGGAATCAGGATTAACTTTTCTTCGGATGCCGGGGTTGCTCCCGCCCTGTCACGTCTGCCCAGAACTGGTCGGCACGTCCCTCGAACGTGTTCGGCCCCCTGCTGTCGCTCTGATAGAACTGTCCGGGGGCAACCCCAGGAGCATATTCTTGCTCCACCCATCCCCTCACATCATCGTGGGGGAAGACATACCCGCCGTAGCCATGAAGCGACTTGGCGCTGGCATAATGGGTATCGCGGAGATGCAACGGCACGGGGATCGCTGGGGCTGATTGGACATAAGCCATGGCTTGACCGATGCCGCGGCAGACCGAATTGGATTTGGGAGCCCGGCAGATATGCAGTGCGGCGTGGGCCAGCACGATCTGAGCCTCAGGATAGCCGATGTGCTGCACGGCCTGCAGCGCCGCGACGGCCGTCTGCAACGCAGTGTTATCGGCAAGGCCTATGTCCTCCGACGCATGGATCATGATCCGCCGGGCGATGAACCTTGGATCTTCGCCTGCGTGGATCAGTTTTGCGAGCCAGTAGAGGGTCGCATCGGGATCAGACCCACGCATCGATTTGATGAAGGCGCTGATCGAGTCGTAACGCTGATCGGCGTTCCGGTCATACAGAACTGGTGAAGCCTGAAGTAGGTCTGCGACCATCACTCCGGTGATCGCGAGCGTCGAGCCGACAGTCGCGTGCGCCGTTAGCCGGTCTATTGCCGTGAGAGTGCGCCTGGCGTCGCCACCAGCATGGGCGGCGAGTTGTGCGAGAGCCGCTTCCTCAACGTTGACCGAGATCCCCTTGTCTCTGAAGTGAGCTACAGCGCGAGCCACGACGTCCTTCATGTCGTCGATCGTCAGCGGCTCAAGCCGGAAGACTGTCATCCGCGACACGAGAGCAGGAGTCAGGACAAAACTCGGATTTCCAGTCGTGGCACCGATCAGGTCGAAGATACCGTCCTCGACGAGGCCGAGAAGATAGTCGCTCTGGCTGCTGCTGAAGCGGTGCACCTCATCGGCGAAGACCAGGAGGTCACGGACCTGGGCTTCTTTGCCGAGTTCCTTGATGTCGGAAACGTTGTTGTGCGCGGGATGGAGTTCCCGTAACTCCTTTCCGATCTCGTTCCCAATGGCCCTGGCGACCGTCGTCTTGCCGGTGCCCGGAGGGCCCCACATCAGCAAAGCACCTATACGCCCGGAGGCCACGATGTTCCGAAGCACCGTGCCGGGCGCAAGCAGATGGCGTTGCCCCACGATGTCATCGAGGCGCGTGGGCCGGATCTGAGCGGCAAGGGGCTTGGGGCGGTTGCGCGCCGTGGCCGTCTGGAAGAGATCGCTCATTGAAAACCTACGGGATGCCTTAGCACTGCGGGGAAGGACGAGATATGGTGATTGGATGCCGTGAATTCATCCTCGATCCAAGGCTCTGCGGCACTCTCGCATGAGGCCTCCCCAGCATTGTTTAGGAATGCCGATAGCCGTCGGTCTCGATGCCGATGAACATCCCGTGCCAGGTGCCGCCGAGGACGTTGTCGAGCGATAGGAGCCGGAACCTCTTTCGAAAATCCCGATAGGTTGGGCTTCCGTCCGGAGAGCGCCGGAACAGCTCATGCATAGACTTGATCTGGGCGCGGGTGGGGCGAGCGCGATTCATGATTTGCTCCTCGAAATAAAGGTCTGATCAATCTTTGAGGATGTTGGCGGCGGACAGGATAGCCTTGGCCTCGTCTGTGAAGAGGAATTCGACCCTCTGCTCCTCGGTCATCAGGGCCCAAGCTGCGCGCAGCAGATCCTGCAGGTCGCCGACCTCGTGATCGCCTTCAGACTCTTCTCCATGGACGAACGCCGCGTGGGTATAGGTATCCACGTTCCCAACATCGGAGAGAGTGAAGGGGCGATTTGTGTCATCTTTGGCGGTCATGACCTGCTCAAAGAATGCCTTGGCCGGCAGACCGTCTCCCTCGTCGAACACGTTGACGATCTTCCCTTCGATGGCGAGGGTGAAGGCGATCCCCTGTGTGTCCCCCAGGCGCTCGATGCGATCGATGATGGCGAGGGCGCCGACCGGGAAGGTGAGCTCGTTGTCGTCGGCATCGAGGCCGCTCGTTTCGACAAGCATCTGTACGACATCTCCGGCCTTGAAGCCGAAGGCCTCCTGCAGTTCTGAGTTCATATCAGGCCCCCTCTGCAGGGGAGACCGTGACCGACCAGCGTTCAAGCATGGCATGGTCGTCGTCATCCGGAGTGATCGCCCCCTCGGCTGAAAAGTGGGAGATCGCGTTGTGCACGCTCATCCGGATATGATGCCCGTCGACGGTACCTTCCCCGAATGAGAGGTCGACGGCAAGGCGGAGTGTTTGTCCTGCTGATTTCGGCTCGACCTGGATATCGGCGATTGGCTCACCGCCGTTTTCAGCATCAGCGATATTTTGAAGGAACTGGGCGCATTCAGTGCTGAGGCCACTTCCATTGATGAAGCGGCGCAGGAGCCCGAGAGTGACGTCCAGCGTCCAGCCCTGATTTTCGACCACAACGTCAATCGCATCCATGGTTTCGTCTCATTTCTTAGGGGATTGAAGGAGCGGGGTATGCCCACAGCAAATGGGCCGCCACCTGGAGATGACGGCCCGTTCGGGGGATTTAACCATTGGCTTACCATGCCTGACACTTGTTGGGTCGGGATTTGAACGGATGCCACAATCGGTCATTAACCACACCGATGCGTTCAGTGAGGTTGCGTACATGACCCAAACCCAATCCGTTTTGAACCGCCAGGCCATAGTAGAAAAAGCCACCCCGAAGTCTCTTCGCCAGCGTGTTCTGGTCGTTGAGGACGAGTTGATCATCGGCGAAATTGCCGCCGAGGCTTTGACGGACGCGGGCTTTGAGGTTTTCACCGCATCGAGCGCCGAGGAGGCAGAGGTCATTCTGGCCGATGTATCGATCGATGTGTTGTTTACCGATGTCGATCTGGGCGGCCGAGATGGCTTTGACCTCGCCCAATCGGCGCTTTTCCTTCAGCCGCTGCTGTCGGTCGTGTTCACATCAGGGCGGTCGAGGACCTGCCATGGGATGTGTTCGTCTGTGGGTGTCCCGTTCCTGGCAAAGCCCTACCGGCTGCCGGAGCTGGTTGAGACGATTGAGAGGGTTCTCGACCGGGATCCTACCCAGTAACCACCGGGGAGGCGGGTCATCCCTTCCCGGACGCCGCCTCGAGCTTTAGGAATGGTCGTCCTCTTCTACGATCTCGGCTAAGATCCTCGCGGCAAGGGCAGGGCGGTTTTCCACCAGCCACCCACCTGCGGCAACTTCCTCGACTTGCACCTTGATCGTGGCCCCGGTGCTATTTGGCAGCTTAGGAAGCTCCATCTCCGCAAGGAATGAAGCCACTTGGGAGCTGCAAGAACCAATATCGCGGACTAGCCCGTCGACGGCCGGTGAGGAGCCCCAGCCTGTCGTAGCCAGAGCAAGGATCTCGTCATCCGAGGCTTTAGCGAACCACGGCGTAGCATCGAAGCAGAGTTTGAGGATGCCGTCCTGGCTGCGGAGTGTTGCGTTGATCATCACTATTCCTCCTAACCGATCAGAGCCCACGTGCCGCCGATCGGCAGATTCAGAACCAGTTTTTCGTGGGCGTAGAACAGAGTTTTGGATTCCTGATCGCCCCAGCCATCCTCATTCGACCAGAACTCACCGGCCTGGTTGACAATGGCCCAGGTGGTCTTGTCAGTGAGAGCTTCCTGGTGGTCGGAAATCCGCTTGAACTCGACCGGTGCGTTCTGTTTCAGCCAGTCGAGTACGGATTGATGATAGGCGCTGCCGTTCTCGGCATGGGTGCACACATGAACCCAGGCGGCTGCGTCGCCGGAGAAGATCGCTGTGGCGTCATCGCGCTCTAGCCGGGCAGTCTCGGTTTCGAGTCCGCTGCAGTCCGAAATCCTCCAGCCCTCGGACTCCGCCTGTGTCATGTCAGGAAGCGCATGCCAGGCAGGGACGGTTGCGAGGTCGAGTGTCGTTTCTGTCGTCATGATTGAACTGTCGTTTGATCGGCTTGGGGAACCGGTGCGTAGAAGAAGGGGGCGTTGGTCTCGGCATCGTCACGGGCTTGGCGGGTGACGGCGCAGGAAATGTTGTGAAGAGCCGGGAAGTAGGCCCCTGATTCCGGCCACCTGCGCCCGTTCGGCGCGATGACGGCAAAGCCGTGACCCTTAGCGTCAACTTCAACATCGAAGCTCGCTGGGAGGAGTTGCCTGGTGCATTCCTTCAGCCGCTCCGGCTTACCGTGCTCTGAGCAGGTGCCGTCCCCCCACTGACCGTTCGCTGCGATGAGGAGGGCGGCATTGTATGGGTCGGTCTTGAGCTGCTTAAGCGCTAGGAGGGCGCCGCTGGCAGCCTGCGGACCGTCTTCCCCTGGCTCAGGTAGACGATAGGTGGTCGCCGGGATGGGCAATTTGCCTCGGTTCTGCTTGCGACGTTCAGCTAGGAGGGCACCGTCAGGTTAACGGGAGAGTGACCGGATAGAGGCATAAGGGAGGGATGAAGAATGCCTGTCACCCTCGTTACGCCCGCCACCGCTTTCCGGCAGAAGTAATTAGCTACGCCGTGTGGCTGTACTTCCGCTTTCCTTTGAGCCTGCGGATGGTGGAGGAAATGCTCGCGGCCCGAGGTATCCAGGTCAGTTATGAGACCGTTCGGCAATGGGCGATGAAGTTCGGCCAGGGGTTTGCTCATCAGATCCGCAGGCGCCTTCCTGCGCCAGGTGACAAGTGGCACCTTGATGAGGTTGTGATCAGCATCGCGGCGGAAGCACTGGCTCTGGCGAGCGGTCGACCAGCACGGGGTTGTGCTCGACATCCTGGTTCAGAGCCGCCGCAATGCGAAAGCGGCCAAACGCCTGCTGCGCAAGCTGCTCAAGAAGCAGGGCATGGCTCCACGCGTGATGATCACCGACAAACTGGCCAGCTACGGTGCAGCCAAGCGAGAGATCATGCCAGGTGTCGAACACCGGCAGCATCGAGGATTGAACAATCGCGCGGAGAACAGCCATCAGCCCACCCGACAACGGGAGCGCATCATGAAGTGCTTCAAGTCGGCTGGGCAGGCCCAACGGTTCCTATCCACCCATGATCAGGTCGCGAACCTCTTCCGCCGTCCCGCAAACACCAATGCCGTAGATCATCGCAGTGTCCGCGCTCAGGCTTTTCGGGTCTGGGCCGAGGTGACCGATGTCGCGAGCGCCTGATCTGATGTTCCTGAAGGGCTGGACCTGTCTCAAGTCGTTAAGTTGACGATGCCCCGGACCATCTACACCGCTCGATCTCATGTCTGGGTTAACGTGACGACGCCTGCGTAACCATCGACACGCCCGTTTGGGGGAAGTTGCGTCGCTGGCAGAGATCAGGTGAGGAAATCACCTGACTTACCCGATCCTGAGTGCCTTGTTTTTCAAAGGTTTCGGGACCTTCACCCACCGATGCAACAGATTCCATGGGGAAGTCCCCGGCAATCTGTGGGGGTAATCGACTGAGTCGCGGGACATGCAGATCGATATCGACCTGAATAACACCCGATCGGCGTTCCAGCAGGGACTTCGATTTGGTGACTTCACTCTAATCCAGAGGGACTAAAACATTCGCAGCTGCCGCGTACTGAAGCACGTTGCCATCGATTTTTCTTGCCGTCTCACCCCCGCGCAGTCAAGGACCGCATATGATCGGCACTAAAGACGGCCGCAGAGACCCTACGATATCAGCAGCGGTGCGGCTCTGCGCCATCGTTTCATTCCATTGATCAGCAAGTACTGGAGCGGTCCCAAAAAGTTCGGATACTGGGACGACTGGATGGTTTGCAGTCGGGACTATGCCAGCAATCCTTTGGGGCTTTGAGGTAAGGATACCGGCCAATCCAACAAGAGTGCCATGCATATCTATAACAAGAGCTCCGCTCATTCCAGGCTGCAAAGGAGCGGAGATCATGCCGGCTTTCAAGGCCTTTGCCGGCATAGCGGAGAGATTCATCTTCCCGCCTTCTTCGGCAAAGCCGATGACCAAGAGGGGCGAGTCTTCCACGAGAACCCCTTGAGCCGCTTTGAGCGGTTGCGCGTTCAAATCATCGGCGAACTCCAGCACGAAGGGACTTCGGCCGTTGATCTGACGTGGCTTGAGTCCGGATACCTGTACATCTCTACAGGAAGCGATGGGAGCCGTCGTAATGACTTGCCGGCGGCCAATAACAATGCCGGTGCCGATGAGGTTCGGTGCCTGAGGCTCCAGTTTGGGGACTGGAGCCACAGCAACGGCTGCCGGAGCCAGCTGTTCAGGGAACGGTGTGAAGCTGTTGGCGACTGCGACGGCAAACCGATCGAACTGAGGCGCCAAAGTCTTGTCATAGCCAATTGAAAAACCGCGCAGGCCTCCTGTGCCGCGGCTGTAGCGGGTATAGAATTTCCCGATTGATGTTTCGCCGGCGATGACAAAGAAGTCCGGGCGAAGCACTTTATAGTTCACTGCTCGCCCAGGAGTCTGGATCGAGAGGTTGCGGTCATAGAGCGACTGCAGGGTCGCATCCGGCGGCGCCAAGCGGGTATCGAGTGTTATCCTGTCGTCCGCGCTCTGCCACCGGCTTCCGCCGCTGGGACTCGTGGCCTGTTTAGAAAGGATCTTTGTAGGGATGCCAATGCGGATCCCGGTCTTTGGATCGTCAACCAGCGTAAAGCCGGCTGCCGATCGGGCCTGCTGGGCAGCGGCAAGCAGGCCCGATCGAGCTCGGGGAATGAGTATGCCATTCGGTTGTTGCCGCGATCTGATCTGATAAGCGGCAATGGCAGCATAGGTCTGACGCCCAAACGTTCCGTCCGCCACGCCGTTGTAGTCACCTGTCCATATCAGGGCGCCTTGAATCGACTTCCGATCGGTTTCGGACAAAGCCTCGAAGGCAACTCGGGCGTCATCGAGAGCAGTGTCGGAGGCGGCAGTTCTCGGATTGGGAGACGGCGATTGTGCTTGGACAGATTGAGGATAGAAAGCCATGAGAGCGACTATCACAAAATAACATTTCATGAATGCTCGCGGGTTGGAGAAATCCATCGTTTATATCCTCAAAAGCTTGACCATTTTCCCAAACTCTGACGTCGGAAGCTAGTGCCGAGAAAGTGCCCTGGTGCTAAGGTCGGCGGACCTGCTGATAGCTGAGTATAAGGAACTTCTCATGGCCCGATCTCTGTTGCGCACGGTCTTGGTCGCCGTGGGTTTGATGGCAGGCGGATATTCTGCACAGGCGCAGAAAAGCTTCATACACGGCGACCTAGCCAGTCAGGCCGTACGGCTGGAGCAGGCCCTTAGGATCGAAGGTGGACGGCTGACAGGCGGCAAGCCAGCTCAGCAGCTGCAGCAGGCGGGAGAGGCAAGTCTGGCTCGAGGTAATCCACGTCAGGCATTGGATCTCTTCGCTGCCACCATTGCTGTGGAGCCTGACAATGCAGCGGGCTGGTACAGCTATGCCAGAGCGGCGCTCGCGATCAATCCAGGCAATAACTGGGATGAGCGCTACAAGCTGCAGGAGCGTCAGGCCACGGCGGCATATGCAGCTTACCAACGCGCAAGCACGCCTAACGACGAGGCTATGTCGCTTGCGCTTCTTGGCGAGGTCTATGCGGCCCAGCAGGCGTGGCGTCCATCTCTCAACGCCTATGCGGCGAGCTTAAAACTTCAAGATAATCCTGATGTACGCTCGACCTACGAGCAACTCCGCGAGGAGCACGGCTTCAGGGTGACTGACTTCAAGGTGGACTCCGACTCGGCTTCGCCCCGTGTTTGCTTCCAGTTCTCCGATCCGCTGACGGCCGGCAAGGTGGATTTCGCTCCCTACGTGGCTGTCTCTGGCAACGCCAATGCGGCAGTATCAGCCGAGGGACAACAGCTCTGCGTCGATGGTCTGAAACACAGTGAGCGCTACGCCATCGTCCTCCGGCAAGGACTGCCGTCGGCTGTGGGAGAAAGCCTGATCAAGGCGGCGGATTACGAGGTCTATGTTCGGGACCGTGCACCCCAAGTCCGTTTTACCGGTCGCAATTACGTGCTGCCGAGCACGGGGCAGGAAGGCATCCCGGTCGTGTCGGTGAACACGTCAAAAGTCGATGTCGAGGTCTATCGGATTGGCGACCGCAACCTTCTGCCGACCGTGCGGTCCTACGATTTTCTTGGACAGCTCACCCGCTACTCCGCCGCCGAAATTGCTCGCGACAAGGGCTTAAAGATCTGGAACGGCACGCTCGATACGGGCTCCGCTCTCAATCGGGACGTGGTCACGGCCTTCCCTGTCATGGAGGCGGTCGGCAAGCTCGAGACTGGCGTCTACGTGATGACCGTGAAGCCTCATGACGGCACGGCGACAGATAACGAAAGCGCCGAGGACTACGAGAGTATCGCCACGCAATGGTTCGTGGTGTCCGACCTCGGTCTGACGGCCTTCACCGGCAAGGGTGGCGTGCAGGTCTTCGTGCGCTCGCTCGCTGGCGCCGAACCACGTGCCAACGTGGAGGTGAGGCTGGTCGCCCGCAACAACGAGGTTTTGTCGACGAAGAAGACCGACGCCATGGGAGTCGCCGTCTTCGATCCGGGTCTCGCCAGAGGCGAGGGCGGGCTTGCGCCGGGCCTCGTGGTAGCGACGGAGGGGGTCGATTATGGTTTCCTCGACCTCGGTACCGCGGCGTTTGATCTGACCGACCGGGGTGTGAAGGGACGGACTGCGTCCGGCGCTGTCGATGCCTACCTCTATACGGAGCGCGGCGTTTACCGGACCGGCGAAACTGTGGCGCTGTCAGCGCTCCTGCGGGACGCGAAGGGCGCCGCAGTCCCAGGAGTGCCGCTGACTATCGTCGTGCGGCGACCCGACGGCGTCGAGTACCGTCGAGCTCTGGTCGAGGACCAAGGCCTTGGCGGCCGCGCCTTATCAATCCCCATCCTGCCGGGATCCTTACGTGGCACTTGGCGGATCGCCGCCTATACCGATCCCAAGGGTTCATCGGTTGGTGACGCAAGTTTCCTGGTCGAAGATTACGTGCCCGAACGGCTGGAACTGACCCTTACGCCGAAGGTGGATGCTCTGCGGCCGGGACAGCCGGCTCCCATTGATTTGGCGGCGCGATATCTCTACGGCGCTCCCGGGGCAGGACTCTCGGTTAGCGGCGAGGTCACGGTCGCGGCGGCAACCGCGAGCGGCATCAAGGGGCTCGAGGGTTACACGACCGGCCTTGACGACGAGACGGTCGATGCTTCCACGGCAGAGATTGAGCAGAGTGCCACGACGGATGCACAGGGACGTGCCAATCTTCAGATCCCTGTGCAGGACATGGCGGCACCGCGCCCGACCGAGGCGAGGTTCACCTTACGTGTGGCTGAGGCTGGCGGACGGGCAGTGGAGCGCAGCCTGACGCTGCCGATCCTGCCGAAGGGTCCGGTGGTGGCCGTACGTAAGAATTTTGCCGGACAACTCGGGGAGGGGGCGAACGCCACCTTCGATGTCGTTCTTGCAGATCCGACGGGCAAGCGACTTGCCAGCGGCAACGTCACCTGGAGCCTTTATAAGATCGAACGACGCTATCAGTGGTACAATTCCGATGGGCGCTGGGGTTACGAGCCGGTCAAAGCAACACGCCGCGTGACAGATGGGCGCATCAATGTAACCGCCGATACGTCAGGGCGTATTTCGGTTCCCGTAGAGTGGGGCACCTACAGGCTCGACGTGAGTGCCCCCGACCTCGGCGAAACAGGGCAGACCAGTCTGTCCTTCACGGTGGGCTGGTCCGGAGACCAGACGGCCGACACGCCAGACCTTCTCGATATGAGCCTCGACAAGGCGAGCTATCGCGCCGGCGAACCCATGCAGCTGCGCCTCAACCCGCGTTACAAGGGCAAAGCGACGCTGGCTGTCGTCAGCAACCGGGTGCACGACATCCGCGTGGTCGATGTGGCAGCGGAAGGCACGAATGTCAGCCTGCCTGTACAGCCCTCTTGGGGTTCGGGGGCTTACGTCATTGCCATAGCACATCGCCCCCTTGATCAGACAGCGAAGCGGATGCCCGGACGGTCGTTGGGGACAGCCTGGTTCGAAGTCGACCGTGACGCTCGAAACCTCCAAGTGAGCCTGAACGCCCCGAGTAGTGCCCGACCTCGGGGAAGTTTGACCATGCCGATCAAGGTTGCCGGGCTGGCACCAGGCGAGGAAGCGCGGATCACCGTCGCGGCAGTCGACGTGGGAATCCTCAACCTCACGCGTTATGAGGCGCCGAACCCAACGACCTATTTCTTCGGTCAGAAACAACTCTCCTCTGAGATCCGGGATCTCTACGGCTATCTTATTGACGGCATGCAAGGCACTCGCGGGGCCATCCGTTCGGGCGGCGACATGGACCCGAAGGCCCTCGACGGCATCCCGCCGACTCAGGAGCCGCTGGCACGCTTCTCAGGTGTGGTGATGGTGGAGCCAGATGGCTCCGCCAACATCAATTTCGATCTCCCTGCCTTCAACGGTTCCGTGCGGGTCATGGCTGTCGCCTGGACGAAGGACCGCGTTGGCAGTTCGAGCGCCGACGTGATCGTCCGCGACCCCGTCGTGCTGACAGGTACGCTCCCCCGTTTCCTGTCCGTCGGCGACCGCTCTCGCTTCTTCATGCAGATCGACAACGTGGAGGGGCCTACTGGAGATTACACGGTCGATCTCGACATCCGCGGCCCGATCATCGTAGCGGCGGATGCCCTGAGCTCCACCATCAAGTTAGAAGCAAAGGCAAAGGGCAGCCTCATCATTCCGGTCACTGCAGGCGGTCAGGGAACGGCGGAAATCGACATCGTCCTCAAGGGCCCAGATATCCAGGAGCTGAGGCAGAGCTTTGCTATTTCTATGCAGCCCGGGACCGGAGCCCTTGCAAGGCGAACTGTGCAGACGATGGCACCGGGAGGGAAACTCACTATCTCGAAGGATCTCGTCGCTGATATCCTCGCAGGCACCGGAACAGTCTCGGTCTCAGTCTCGCCGCTTGCGAGCCTCGACGTGCCGGGCCTTCTCAAAGCCCTCGACCGCTATCCTTACGGCTGCACGGAGCAGGTCGTGAGCCAGGCCTTGCCGCTGCTCTATGTCAATCGACTTGCCGAGGAGGAGAACCTCTCTCTCGATGCTACAGCCGATGAAAGGGTTCGGCAGGCGATCGAACGCGTTCTGGCGCGGCAGGCCTCCAACGGGTCATTCGGCCTCTGGTCCGTTGGCGGTGACGATCTGTGGCTGGATGCCTACACCAGCGACTTCCTGACCCGAGCGCGGGAGCGGGGCTTCACGGTGCCGCAAGTGGCGTTCAACCTCGCCCTCGACAGGTTGCGTAATTTCGTCGCCAACACGACCCAGGTGGAGGAAAATGCAGCCAGTCTCGCCTATGCGGCTTATGTGCTGGCCCGTAACGGCCGCCCGGTCATGGGAGATCTACGTTATCTCGCCGATACGAAGATCGATGAGTTTGCGTCACCCCTCTCACGTGGTCAGATTGGTGCGGCGCTCGCTTTGCTTGGCGATGGTGCCAGAGCTCAGAAGGCTTTCTTGGCTGCTGTTGATCTCTTGCAGAGTTCTCAAGATGCCGGGAGTTACCGTCCAGATTATGGCTCACGCTTGCGGGATGGGGCAGGGCTCCTGGCCCTTGCCTCGGAGGCGAGTAACTTGCCGGCGATCATGCAGCCGGTCGCACGAGTGATCGAGGAGGAACGGGGCACCCGGCGGACCAGCACGCAGGAGGACGCTTGGCTGGTCATGGCCGCGCAGGCGATGGATCGCGGTGCGGAAAATGTCGTCCTTACGGTCGATGGCGCCGGGCATCGCGGAGCGTTTTACCGCACCTACAAGGATGCCGTGCTCGATAGCGCCTCAATTAGCCTCGCCAATGCCGGACGCACCCCGGTCCAAGCGGTTGTGACTGTGGCCGGCAATCCCGTTGAGCCTGAGCCCGCTCTGTCACACGGTTATGCGGTGGAACGGAGCTATTACAGGCTCGACGGCAGTGAGGTCCAGCTCACTTCCGTGCCGCAGAACGAGCGCCTCGTGGTGGTACTGAAAGTCACTGAAGCAGAGGCAAAGGAGGCACGCTTGCTGTTGGTCGACCGTTTGCCTGCAGGGTTTGAGATCGATAATCCGAAGCTTGTGGACAGCGATACGGTGGCAAACCTTTCCTGGCTCAAGCGGGATGTGGAGCCGGCGCATACGGAATACCGCGACGACCGCTTTGTCGTGGCCTTTGACCGCAAGCCGGATCAGCCCGCTTTCTTCACGGTCGCCTACATGGTCCGTGCCGTGTCGCCTGGAACCTATGTTCACCCATCGGCACAGGTTGAGGACATGTACCGGCCCGAACGCTACGGCCGAACGGGCTTCGGTTCCGTCGGGGTCGTGCAGGTGCGCCAACAGTGACGAATAAGCGACAACGCCAGCAAGCAAAGTGGGGACTTATCCTTGCCACTACTCTTGCGCTTGTCGTTTCCATTCCGGCTCTCGCCCTGCGGCACTTTACTGAGAGCTTGGGGCCGCTTGATCTGACCGTTGTAGAGAACCGCTCAACAGTGGTCCTTGATCGCCATGGACAGTTACTGCGTCCCTTCGCGATGAAAGGGGGCCGCTGGCGCCTTCCGATCGAGACAGATGATGTCGATCTACGCTATCTCGCCATGCTCAAAGCATACGAGGATGGGCGGTTTGACCGCCATTCTGGCATCGATCCCCTAGCGCTCCTGAGAGCGGCAGGGCAATTCGTCGCCAACGGCAGGGTTGTGTCCGGTGGGTCTACATTGACCATGCAGGTGGCACGCCTCTTGGAGCCCAGGGATGAGCGTACGCTCTCTGCAAAACTTCGCCAGATAATCCGGGCGGTCCAGCTGGAGAGCCGCCTTTCGAAGAACGAGATCCTGCGTCTTTACCTCACGCTGGCACCGTATGGCGGCAATCTCGAGGGCATGCGGGCTGCAAGCCTATCCTATTTTGGACGCGAGCCGAAGCGCCTATCGTTCAGTGAGGCTGCCCTTCTCGTCGCTCTGCCACAATCGCCGGAGACGCGCCGTCCGGATCGCTTTGCCCAAGCAGCATTGATTGCCCGTAACCGGGTTCTTGACCGGGCTCGAGAGCGTGGCGTCATTTCAACGGCGGAGGCTGAGGCCGCGAAGGCCGCGCCTATACCTGACGCCCGTCGACCTTTCCCGATGCTGGCAGCCCATGCGGCAGCGGCTGCTGTCGCGGAACGGCCAGATCCAAATACGCATCTACTCGCCATCGATGCCCGATTGCAAGCAAACCTTGAGCAACTGGCGCGAGAGCGGGTCGAAAGGCTCGATTCCAAGCTGTCCATCGCCATCTTGGTGCTCGACAATGCGACGGGCGAAGTGCGTGCCCAAGTCGGCAGTCCCGATTACATGAGTAAGGAACGGGCGGGCGCCATCGACATGACGCTCGCAATGCGTTCGCCTGGCTCAGCTTTGAAGCCTTTCATTTATGCGCTCGCCTTTGAAGGTGGTCTGGCCCATCCAGAGACACTTCTCGACGACAGGCCCTCCCGATATGGGATCTACCAGCCAGAGAACTTCGATCTTGCCTTCCAGGGCACGGTGACAGCACGCAAGGCTCTGCAGATGTCCCTCAACCTGCCTGCGGTCGAACTCCTAAACGAACTCGGGCCGGCCCGTTTGTTGGCGCGTCTGCGGGATACGGAGACCGCTATTGTGATACCGAAAGAGGCAGCCCCCGGCCTTGCTGTCGGCCTCGGCGGCCTCGGCATTACGCTAACTGACCTGACACGACTCTATAGTGGCCTCGCGAGAGGCGGGGAGATGCCACATCTCGTGCGCTACACCGGTGAGCTAGCGGCATCGACGCAGGGGCGACGCATCGTCGACCCTGTCTCAGCGTGGTACGTCTTCGATATCCTGCGAGGAGCTCCACCACCGGACAACGCGCTTGCCGGACGAATTGCCTTCAAGACTGGCACGTCGTACGGCTATCGCGATGCTTGGGCCGTCGGATATGAACGGCGGTTTACGGTAGGAGTTTGGGTTGGCCGGCCAGACGGCACGGCTGTACCTGGCCTCGTCGGCCGTTTGATCGCGGCGCCAATCCTGTTCGATGCCTATCCCCGTCTCGGTGTCGAGCCGGAAGCCTTGGCGGTACCTCCCTACGCCTTGCAGGCCACGACCGCCACCCTGCCGCCGCCCCTGCGCCATATCCGCCAAGATGTGCCGAAGACGATCGCCTCGACCGTACAGGCGCCTCTCAAAATTGCGTTCCCACTTGACGGATCGCGGGTCGATCTTGGCCTCTCGCATCCGTCAGATGAGAGGGGCAGCCTAGTCCTCAAGGTGTCAGGCGGGGTTCCCCCTCTAACCTGGATGGTGGACGGGGCTCCCGTGGAGATCAGCACCCTGCGACGCGAGGCATTCTGGCAACCGGAGGGGGCCGGCTTCGTTCGCCTTTCCGTAATAGACGCAAGAGGCGCCACGGACAGTGTCGTGGTGCGGCTGGAGTAGGCCAAGTATGGCCTCGACAGGGAGGCCTAGGGCAACTGGATCGTATACTCGGAGAGCATAAGGTTCTGTGGGGCAACCCGTGAGAATCTCCTCCGGACACCCGACGGTCAGGCCCGATCAGTGGCAGTACAATGAGGACCAAGATGGTAGGCGGTACTGTTGCCCCACAATTCCTTATGCTCTCCAAGAGGGGACGACATGCCTATTACTAAGGCAAGTAATACGAAAGTTCTGCATAACTGATAAACAAACAGGCTTGTTTGTTTGTAATTTGCCTGCCACTCTTCAATGCCACGGGAGAAACAGAATGAAGCCCCGCGGCCGTAGGAAAACACAGCAGGAGCGTACCGCTGACACAACGCTCAAGCTGCTCAACGCGACTATCGCTCTGCTGCATGACCGTGGGCTCTACCGCATGTCGACGTCCGACATCGCAGAGGCTGCTGGAGTGTCGCGAGGTGCATTGACGCATCACTTCAGCTCGAAAGAGGAAATCATCGCGGCGGCAGTATCCCATCAACTGCGCAATGCGACGGCCGGCCTTCACAAGATGGCCGAGGGGATACGTCAGTCTGGAGGGACGTCCGACGAGATCGTCGACTACCTGTGGCGGATGATGAAGGACCGCCTGTTCTACGTGACAATGGAGTATTTGCCTGAGGCAAGGCACAATGCAGAGTTTCGCACGGCTATCATTCCGGTCGTCAAGGAATTTCATGCAGGTCTCAATTCCGTATGGGCGGAGCTCGCCGGGCAGGTTGGCGTCGAGGTCGAGCATGCGCTCGTCCTGATGAATGCGACGATGTGCCTGATCCGCGGGATGATCGCTCAATCCGCCACGAGAGACGATCCGGCTTACTTCGATGCGCTGCTCGATTTCTGGAAGGAGCAGATGCGCCGTGAGTTCATGCTGAGGAATGACGAATACCCCACAGGTGCGGGCGAACCGAAGCAGAGCCTGGCTGCCCTTGAGATCTCGGCGGCGAGGTTACGGCATCAGGGAGCGACGAAAGGGCGATAAACGTGCATGCACACGCGAAGACACCCATGGTAGCAACCCACGATACATCTACATATCCCTTGGCCGTTGAAAGGGTTCGTCTGGCTTTCGGAGGACTGAAGGCGTTGGACGGGGCGTCGTTCCATGTCGAGCCAGGGGTGGTGACCGGACTGATCGGGCCTAACGGTGCCGGAAAGACGACGATGTTCAACGTCATATCCGGCCTTTACAGGGCAAATTCCGGATCCATTAGATTCATGGGCCATTCCATTGAGCGCTTGAGCCCTCATAAGATCACCCGGCTCGGGCTTGTTCGAACGTTTCAGATTGCGCGCGGCTTTCCCAAGCTCACCGTCTTTGAGCACCTGATGGTCTATGGTGCGCAACAGCCTGGCGAAGGCATCGGTACCGCCCTGGCCGGATCGGCGAGCGCGCGACAGCGTGAGGCGGAATTAGCGGAGAAGGCCTTGTCCATCGCTGCGCGCCTGCGGCTTTCCCACGTCATTGACAACAAGGTGACAGCTCTCTCTGGGGGGCAGAAGAAGCTCTTGGAGATTGGGCGAGTCCTGATGGCCGAGCCTCGCATGATCCTGTTTGACGAGCCGGCAGCCGGCGTGAACCCCACGCTCGCGGAGGAAATCGGCGACCATTTGCTCGCGCTCGTATCCGAGGGCATGACGGTGCTGCTCATCGAGCACGACATGGCGCTGATCGAGCGCATCTGCAAGCGCGTCATCGTGATGGCGCAGGGCCGGACGCTCGCTGAAGGAACCTTCGACGACGTACGAGAAAACCGCGACGTTCAGGATGCGTACCTTGGAGGACGCAGATGAGATTGCTGGATGTCGAAGGTATCGTTGGCGGCTATGCCTCAGCCGAGCATATCGTAAAGGGTGTGGCCCTGAGCGCGGATGCGGACGAAGTCGTTACCATCATCGGGCCAAATGGTGCCGGCAAGTCGACCGCGCTGAAGCTGATCTCCGGATTGCTGTCCCCGTCACAAGGGAGGGTTTTGATCGGCGGCGAGGACATCACGGGTCAGTCGCCGCAGGCCATTGCAAAGGCGGGCCTCGGCTTCGTGCCGCAGGAGCGCAATGTATTCGGTTCGCTTACAGTCGCGGAGAACCTCGAAGTCAGCTGCCTCTTCGAGCGCAGCGCGGCAAAAAAGCGGATGGAAGAGGCTTATGGACGATTTCCGATGCTGTCCGACAAACGACGTGTCTCGGCCAAGAGTCTGTCAGGCGGACAGCGTCAAATCCTCGCTATGGCGATGGCTCTTATGGGCAAGCCTCGCGCACTTCTGCTCGACGAGCCTACGGCGGGTCTCAGCCCGAAGGCAGCGCACGAGCTCTTCGAATACATCCGCAGTATCGCTAAAGAAGGCATAGCGATCCTCATGGTTGAGCAGAATGCGCTTGAGTCTCTCGAGGTCTCCGACCGCGCCTATGTACTCGTCGATGGACGAAATCACCTCGATGGGCCAGCCGAAACCGTCGCTAACGATCCCGATATCCGCCGTCTTTTCCTGGGCGGACGCGCGACCAAACCGACCGGGGTGGACCAGCAGGCCAATCCCCCGCGGCACTGAAGAGGACAGTATCATGACAGATATCACGCGCAGACATATTCTCGGCACTGGCATTGCCTTTGCCAGCACAGTGGCAATGCCGGCGATCTTGCGGGCCCAGACAGGTCCCATCAAGCTCGGAACGCTGACCCCGCTCACCGGCTCGGGAGGCTCCTATGGCCCGGCCATGGCGGATACTGTGAAGAAGGCCGCTGACGAGATCAACAAGGCAGGCGGCATTCTCGGACGTCAACTGCTCATCATCTCGGAAGACGATCAGACCAGCCCTGAAGCGGGTCTGCGCGCCGCCCGCAAGCTCATCGATATCGACAAGGTCTCCGCCATCATCGGCACCTGGGCCTCCGCGGTTACCACGGCGGTTGTGCCGGTGTGTTCGCAGTCCGGCGTGTTCCTCTCAACTGTTTCCGGTGCCGAGCCGATCACTCTCCTCCCCCACCAGGGTTTTCTGATCCGGACGCAGCCGACCACGACCCTGCAAGGAACTAAGTTTGGAGAGTTTGCCCTCGGCGCCAACGCCAAGACAGTGGCGTTCGTCTCGCCGCAGACGCCCTTCACCGAGTCGCAATATGCGGCACTGACCAAGACCGTCACAGCGGCTGGCGGAAAGACCACCTCACTGATCTACGACGACAAGAAGACGACCCTGCGCACCGAGGTCGATCAGGTGCTGCGCGGCAAGCCTGATGCGATCGTGATGGGCGGCTATACCAACGATACTGCCGTGCTCGTCCGCGATCTCTACCGCGCCAACTATCGCGGCAGCCTGTTCGGCTTCGGTTATTCCGTGAACAAGCAGCTTGTGGACGCGCTTCCGGCAGATGTGAGCGAAGGCATCTACACCCTGTCTCCGTCTCCTGCCGAAGGCAGCAACGCCTACAAGAACGTGGCGCGCCTCCTCGGCGTCGACTCGCCCGATACGTATAGTTGCCAAGTCTACGACCACCTCAACCTGATCGCCATGGCCATGGCGGTTGGCAAGGGTGACACCGGCACCATTATCAAGGACAACGTGCGCAAGGTATCGCAAGGCGGCGGTGAGCGCGTCGAAACCGCAGTCGATGGGCTCAAGCTGATCGCCGACGGCAAGAAGGTCGACTATGACGGCGCTTCCGGCCCCTGCGACTTCACCGACATCGGCGACATCACCGATGCTAAGTTCCGCTACGAGCAGGTCAAGGGCGGTAAGATCATCCTGCTGAAGATTGCGTGATGTTCGACGCGGTCCTTCAAGCTCTTGTCAATGGCGTGATCGCCGGAGCGCTCCTGGCGATTCCGGCGCTCGGCTTCAGCGCCATCTTCGCGGTGTTGCGGTTCCCGAATTTCGCGATTGGTGCGTTGGCCACGGCCGGCGCATACATCGCCTGGATCGCGAACGTCAACTTCGGTCTTCCCATCGTCGCGGCGATTGTCATTGCCTTCGTGAGCGCGGCGATCTTCGGGGCAGCGCTTGAGTACGGTGCGCTGGAGCGTCTTGGACGGGGCGGAGCGCTGATGAAAGCCATCGGGTCGCTTGCCATGTCGATGGTGATCGAGAACATAGTTCGCTTTTTCTTTGGCAACGATTTGCGGGCGTTCGACCTTCCATTGGCCCGCGATCTTGTCTTCGGCCCGATCCGGATCGGGCCGCAGCAGATCACCAACTTCATCTTCGCTCTTGCCATCATGGTTGCGATCTGGGCCTTTCTGTCGTTCTCGTCGCTCGGACGCTCAATGCGGGCGGTTGCGGACAATGCCGACCTGGCGCGGTTAAAAGGCATCAACCCCCGCTTGATAGCGCTGGTAACTGTCGCAGTCGGGAGCGGCTTATGCGGCGTCGGGGGCACGCTCATCGGCTTGGATACGTCCATCGATCCTCTTCTGGGAGGACGCGTGCTCCTTTCGGTATTCGCGGCCGCGGTTCTGGGCGGCCTCGGAAGCATTCCCGGCGCTGTGGCGGGTGCCTTTGTCATCGGTATGGTAGAAGAGATCACGGTGCTTGCGCTGGCTCCCGCGTACCGCCTCGCCGTCGGCTTCATCGTCATCCTTGTAGTGCTCGTGATCCGGCCTTCAGGTCTCCTCGGTAGCAAGGCGGGCTGACAACATGCTGACCTATATCCTGTTCACGCTCGTCGTCGGCTCGATCTATGCGCTGTTGGCGCAGAGCCTGATGCTGTCCTGGGGACTGGCGGGGCTCGTCAATCTCGGCCTTGCCGGATTCTTTGCGGTCGGCGCCTATGCTTCGGCCATGCTCACCACATGGGAACAAGCACCGATCCTGGTCGGCGTTTTCGCAGCTGTGCTGGCTGGAGGCTTCGCAGGCCTGCTGGTGTGCTTCTCGACCCTTCGCCTGCGGGACGACTATCTCGCGATCGTGACGCTCGGCTTTGCCGAGATCGTGCGGATCGTGGCCTCAAACGAAGTCTGGCTCACCGGAGGCACTGATGGCATCTCCGGCGTTCCGGTGATGATCGCCCGTGACACGGGAATCTGGTTCCATCTCGGGACCCTGTTGATCACCGTCGCGGCCGTTATCCTAGTCTACGTGCTTCAGCGCAGGCTCCTCGCGTCTCCTTGGGGACGGGCGTTGCGTGCTGTCCGGGAGGACCAAACCGTTGCCTCGGTAGCAGGCAAAAGCATCGTGCGCTTCAAGGCTCAAGCCTTCTCCCTCGCGGCTGCGATCGCAGGTCTGGCGGGTGCCCTCTACGGCCACTACACGAGCTACGTCGCGCCGGATCAATTCCAGCCACTGATCACGATCTATATTTTCCTTGCGGTCACAGCCGGTGGAAACGCTCGCCCGGCGGGTGCAGTGCTCGGTGCCTATCTTCTCGTCGCCTTTCTTGAGGCGACACGTTTTCTGGCCGAAATCGCTCCTGGCGTAACGGCCCTGCAAGCCGCCGCCCTTCGCGAGATCGCCGTCGGTATCGGATTGGTTTTCGTGCTGACCTTGCGTCCCGACGGCCTTCTTCCCGAACGTTCACAGAAAGCTCCTGCCTCATGAACAACCAATTGCTTCAGGCCTACCTCTCCGTCACCGACGCAATCGCGCAGGACGCCTCGCCTGAGGCGGCATACCGTGCCGTCGAAAGGGCCATCAACGACCTGATAGGCCACGGTCTCTTCACCATCCTCGTGCGTTGCGAGGGCGGTGAGGAGGTCGAGAGGGTCTACTCGTCCCAGCCGGAAGCCTACCCTGTGCAAGGCCGCAAGCGCATGGGGCCGACGCCCTGGGGTGATCTCGTGCTGACGCGCAAGCAGACCTTCCTCGGTCGCGACAAAGAAGCGATCCGCTGGGCTTTCCCCGACCATGAGCTGATCGAGAGCCTCGGGCTCGGCTGCGTCATCAACGTGTCCGTGCAGGAAGGCGGGGAGATCCTCGGAACCCTAAACGTCCTGGATGAGGAGGGGGCCTATTCGAGCGAGGATCAGGTTGCCATCGTGCGCTCCTTCACACCGTTGCTCATTTCCGCCCTGACGAAAGCCCGCAAGTAAAAGCCATTGCTCATAGGAGACATGCATTGTCCGCAATCCTGTTCAAGAACGCCAGCGTCCTCGACGGACGGAGAAACGAAGCTCTTGCAGATCAAAACGTTCTCGTGGAGGACGGCGAGATCCGGGAGGTGTCTGATGGCCCTATCACAGCTTCGTCCGCCCGCGTGATCGACCTCGCCGGCAAGACCTTGATGCCCGGCCTGATCGATTGCCACGTTCACGTCATCGCCACCGTCGCCAATCTCGGCGCCAACGCCGAGTTGCCGAACACGCTCGTGGCGCTGCGCTCCGCCAAGATCATGCGCGAGATGCTGATGCGCGGCTTCACCACCGTCCGCGATCTGGGCGGCGCCGATCATGGCCTCGTCATGGCGATCGAGGAGGGGCTTATCGAGGCTCCGCGACTCGTCATCTGCGGCAAGGCGCTCTCACAAACCGGGGGCCACACCGATTACCGCGGCCGATACCACGCCCGCAACGTCGACTACTACGCGGATAAGGCCGGCAGCCTCGGTCGCGTCGTCGATGGTGTGGACGACGTCCGCCGGGCTGCCCGCGAGGAGATCAAGGCCGGGGCCCAGTTCATCAAGATCATGGCCAATGGTGGTGTGTCGTCGCCGACAGACCCCATCGCATTCCTCGGCTTGTCCGCGGACGAGATCCGCGCTGCGGTCGAGGAGGCGCGCAACGCGCAAACCTATGTCGCCGCTCATCTTTACACGGATGAGGCCATCCGCAGGGCGGTGGAGCTCGGGGTCGAGTCCATCGAGCACGGCAACCTGATCTCGGCCGAAACAGCGCGGCTTGCGAAGGAAAAAGGCGCTTATGTGGTGCCGACCAACGTGACGTTTGATTATCTTGCCAAGGAAGGCGCCTCCTTCGGGCTGCCGCCGGAATCGGTGGCCAAGATCGAGGACGTGCGCAGCCAGGGCCTTGCTGCACTTCGAACGCTGCACGATGCAGGGGTCATGATGGCCTACGGCTCGGATCTGCTCGGCGAGATGCACCAGCATCAATCCGATGAGTTCCTCCTGCGTGGTGAGGTGCTGCCTGCGATTGAGGTTATCCGCTCCGCCACGGTCAACGCCGCCAAGGTCGTCAAACAAGAGGGAAAGCTCGGTGTGGTCGAGGCCGGTGCCCATGCAGATCTCATCGTCGTCGACGGCGATCCCTTGAAGGATCTCGCGCTTCTCACTGGCCAAGGGCGGCACATGCCGGCAATCATGAGGGCAGGACGTTTCGTGAAGGATGAGCTGGCAGCCTGATCGACGGAGCCGGTCGGACGGCCCGTCCGGCCTGCCCGCCGGGCTTGGATCGCCCTTGGCCCCGTGCCCGGCCGCTTCGACAGTACGCCTCGTGCGGTAACGGCCGTCCGGCAGGCTCGCAACATAGGAGAAACCCGAGATGCGGCTAACCGATTTCAAGGTTCTGACCTTCGACTGTTACGGAACTCTGATCGACTGGGAAAGCGGCATGGTCGAGGCCCTGAAGCCCCTCACCAGCACGACGGACCGGGCTCTCACGCGGAACGAAATTCTAGAGGCTCATGCGCGCCATGAGTCATCGCAGCAGCGACAGACGCCGTCGATGCTCTACCGGGATCTCTTGAGCGTTGTCTACAAACGCCTCGCCGAGGAATGGGGCGTCCCTGCCTCACACGAGCAATGCGTCGCCTATGGCCGCTCCGTTCCCAACTGGCCCGCTTTCCCAGACTCCGCCGACGCGCTCCAGTACCTCAAAAAGCACTACAAGCTCGCGATCCTGTCGAATGTCGACAACGAGACATTCAGCCACAGCAACCGGCGGCTTCAGGTTGAACTCGATGCCATCTTCACCGCAGAAGACATCGGATCGTACAAGCCGAACCTGCGGAATTTTGAGTACATGCTCGAGAAGCTTCAGGGCATAGGGCTCGCCAGGGCCGATATCCTTCATACGGCGGAAAGTCTGTTCCATGATCACAAGCCGGCCAACGATATGGGGCTTGCATCATGTTGGATTTACCGGCGCAAGCAGGAGACGGGCTTCGGAGCCACTATGGATCCAGGCGAAACGCCGAGTTACGACTTTCAGTTCACGAATATGGCCGAATTGGCAAAGGCGCATCAGGAGCAGGTCAGCTAATGCCAAAGCCGGCAACGCGATTGACCCTTGAGTACGGAGATGGGAACGTTCCGGCCAGACACGTGCCGGGACATCACTGCCGGTATCGGATGTACCTGCGGTTCCGCCCCGGATCTCCGACCAACGAACGCTCCCGGATGCCGGCCGCATCGAAACGCAGTCACTCCAACGAGAACGAGCTCCACACCTAGAGCACCAGAAAGGGAACCCACATGACCCACACCCGCCGGCAATTCATAGGCACGATTGGCGCCGCTACGGCGCTGATTGGTGCCCCATCCATCCTTCGTGCGCAGGCCCAAGGCACATTCCGGATCGGAGCGCTCTGCCCAGTCACCGGATCCGGCAGCCCGTTTGGTTCCGGTATGCAGAAGATGATCATCGCCGCAGCCGAGGCGGTGAACGCCGCCGGCGGCGCCGCCGGGCGCAAGATCGAGATCGTTTCCGAAGATACCCAGACGAGCCCTCAGGCGGCAGTGCTAGCGGCGAAGAAGCTCATCGACGTCAACAAGGTTCAGGCGGTTCTCGGAACTTGGTCGTCCGGAGTTTCGCTCGCGGTCGTCCCGTTGACCAATGACGCCAACATCATCCTCATGAACACGTCCGGCGCGCCGGCACTCTCCATGCCTCCCGCAAACGCCAAGGGACTGTCCTATCGGTTCCAAGCAACCAACGACCGATTCGGTCGCGCCTTTGCGGAGATCTGCGAAAAGGAAGGGTTCAAGCGGCCCGCGACGATGGCCTTCAACAATGCTTCCGGAGTCGGCAACACGGAAGGCTTCCGCAAAGCCTGGGAGGCCAAGGGCCACAAGCTCGTCGAAAGCGTCGTGTACGAGCCAAACCAGCCGACTTATCGCTCAGAGCTGCAAAAAGTCCTGGCAGCAAACCCTGATGTGATCGTCACGGGCTCATACCTGGCCGACACCACGATCATCATGCGCGAGTGGTATCAGAGCGGCCAGCCAGTCAAGTGGGTCATGCCGGGTTGGGCCGCCAGCCCCGATCTCGTGAAGGCTGTCGGCCCTGACGTCGTCGAGGGGGTCATCTCTGTCGACTCGGTCTCGAACGAGAATGCTCCGTCCTACAAGGCCTATGATGAAGCCTACCGGAAGGCGACGGGACAGCCGGGGCAGTCAAACGTGTATGCGGCCATGACCTGGGATATGGTGCATGTCCTGGCACTGGCAATCGAGGCGGCCAATGGCACGGACATGGCTGCCATCAACGCCAAGATCCGTGAGGTCTCCAACCCCGCGGGGCAGCAGGTTTATACCTATGCGGAGGGCAAGGAGGCGCTAAAGAAGGGCAAGATCAACTTCGAAGGTGCCTCGTCGGTGCTGGATTTCGATCAATACGGCGATGTGACGCCCGACTTCGGCGTCTTCTTCATCGAGGGTGGTCAGCTCAACCGCCGCTATGTCGTCAAGATTTAGCGGCCGCTCCTAACGCCCGGCTCAGTCCACTGGGCCGGGTGCTGTCCTGGGTCCCTCTGCGGAGAGGACCCCGTTTATAGGTTGTCCATGTTCTATGCCCAGCTCCTTGTAAACGGTCTGGTCCAAGGCCTCGTCATCGGCTTGGCGGCCCTGTCGATCACGCTCGTGTTCGGCATCGCCCGGTTTCCGAATGCAGCCACCGGCGACTTCATGACCTTCGGTGCCTACGCGGCGCTATCCGCCCATAAAGCGACCGGATCAATCGCGATGGGGGGCTTGGCTGCCATTATCGCGACCGGCGTGATCTCCCTCTTGGCCTATCTGGCCGTGTTCCGTCGCCTAGCCGAGCGATCTGTGGTCGCACTGCTGGTGGCGTCGATCGGCATCGCGTTTTTCATCCGAGCGGTCCTGGGCGTTGCCTTCGGGCACAGCCAACAGGTCTTTCAGGTCCCGCTCTCGCGTCCCTATGTATTCGGCAGTGTCAGGATTACGCCCCTTGACCTGCAACTGGCAGCCGTTGCTCTCGCAGCTCTCGCGCTCGTTTTTGCAATCCTGTACCTGACGCCCATCGGACGTCAGATGCGGGCCGTCGCGGACAACCGGGACCTTGCGCGGGTTTCCGGCATTCGGCCAGATCGCGTGATGATCGCGCTCTGGCTGCTCGCGGGAAGTGTGGCGGGCGTTGCCGGCATGATGCTGGGGATCAAGACGATCGTCACACCGGAATTCGGCTGGGAGATGCTGCTCCCTGCCTTCACCGCGGCTATCCTAGGCGGCATCGGGTCCCCGGTCGGCGCCGTTGTTGCCGGCCTGCTCCTGGGCGTGGTGCAGGAGGTTTCAACCCCGTTCGTCGGCTTCACCTACAAGATCGCCTTAGCCTTCATCATCATGCTGGCCGTGCTTCTCGTACGGCCGCGGGGCCTGTTCGGCCGACTGGAAGGAGCACGCTGATGGAAGCCTATTTCATCGCGATCGGTATCATTGCCCTCATCTATGTGATCCTGAGCCTGGGCCTGACCCTGCAATATGGCCTGACAGGCTTGATCAACTTCGGGCACGTCGGCTTCTTTGCGATCGGGGCCTATACCAGTGCCCTACTGGCCCTGAAGGGCGTGCCACTGGTTTTCAGTTTCGCGGCCGCTGCCGCCCTGGCCGGTCTCGCCGCCTGGCCGCTCGGCCTCGTGTCCCTTCGGCTGCGGGACGACTATTTCGCGATCGTCACGCTCGGGTTCTCCGAAGTGGTCAGGATCGTCATCACGAGTGAGAGGTGGCTGACAAACGGCGTTCAGGGCCTCCCCGGCATCCCGCGGCTCTACGAAGGCTTGGGAGGATCTGCGGCTCAGTTGGCCGTCTTGGTCACGGTCTTGGCCGTAACTCTCGTGGGGGCATGGATCATCCGTCGCATCGCGGGCTCGCCGTTCGGGCGCCTCATCGAAGCCATCCGCGACAACGAAGAGGCCGTGCAGGCACTCGGAAAGGATCCGGCCCGGTTCAAGGTCCAGGTGCTTGTGGTCGGTGCCGCGCTCGCCGGGATCGCGGGCGCATTCTACGCCCATTACATCACCTATATCGTCCCCGATCAGTTCATCCCGCTTGTGACGTTCTACGTCTGGATGGCGATCATCATGGGCGGCGTCGGGCGCGTTTCCGGTGCGATCGTGGGTACCGCCATCCTAATGCTTTTCCTGGAGGGGTCACGCTTCCTGCGCGACATCGTTCCCGGAGTTTCCGAAGTCGATATGGCCTCGGTGCGCATCGGGGCGGTCGGTCTGCTTTTGGTGTTGTTCATCATGTATCGCCCGCAGGGTCTCATGGGGGATTATACGAAGCGATGAGCCTTGAGATCCATGACATCAGCAAAGCCTTCGGAGGCTTTCGCGCCCTCGACGGCGTCCGCCTGACCATCGAGACCGGCAGCCTGTTCGGCATCATTGGTCCTAACGGGGCCGGGAAATCGACCCTGTTCTCGGTCGTATCGGGTTTCGCTCGTGCCGATGAGGGGCAGATCCGGTTGGATGGACAGTCCCTCGACAGCCTGTCGCCTCCGGCGCGTGCGCGTGCCGGGATGGTTCGAACATTCCAGGTACCACGCGAGTTCCGGCATCTAACCGTTCGTGAGAACCTGATGGCGGCAGCGCCGAAGCAGACGGGGGAAAGCCTGTTGGGCCTTTTCTTTCGTCCAGGCCGGGTGCGTGAGGAGGAGGGGGCGATCGCTGAACGTGTCAATCAGACGATCCGCTTTCTTAAACTGAGTGCAGTGGCGGATCAGCCCTCCGGAAAGCTATCGGGAGGTCAGAAGAAGCTGCTGGAACTCGGCCGGGCGCTGATGGTCGAGCCGCGCCTGATCCTGCTGGACGAACCCTTTGCCGGCGTTAACCCTGTGCTGATCGGCGAAATCATGGAGCGGATTACCGAACTCAACACGCGCGGAATTGGCTTTGCCATAATCGAGCACGACCTCGAGGCACTGACCCGCCTTGTGCCACAGCTCGCGGTCATGGATCGGGGCAAGGTCCTTGCGCAGGGTGCGCCGCAGGCGGTGCTCGACGATCCGCTCGTCCGGGAAGCGTATCTGGGAGGTGTCTCGTGACGCTGCTGGAAATCGATGAGGTTCGTGGCGGGTATTCCGAGGTGGATATTCTCAACGGCATTTCGCTCTCGCTGCAAGAAGGGGAGATCCTGACGGTCGCCGGGACGAACGGCGCCGGAAAATCGACGCTCGCAAAAGCGATCGTCGGCCTGTTGCCCCGTGTGCAGGGCCGTATCGTCTTTGAGGGAGCAGACCTGGCGTCGCTTCCGACCGAGGCTCGCATCGCGTGCGGCATCGGCTATGTGCCGCAGGTAGCGAACGTGTTCGGCTCCCTGAGCATCCTTGAGAATCTCCAAGTGGTTGTTGGGGTAAAGGATCAGGGCAAGCGGATTGCTGAGTTGTTCGGGGTGTTCCCGCTCCTGGGCGAGCGCAAGCGCACGCGGGCGGGCAGTCTCTCCGGCGGCGAACGTCAGCAACTGGCGTTTGCACGCGCGCTGATGACGCGCCCCCGCCTGATGATCCTCGACGAACCCACGGCAGCCCTTGCGCCGGCGAAGGTCGTGGACGCCTTCGAGCTGATCCACCGGCTGCCAACCCTCGGTGTTTCGGTGCTCGTGGTGGAGCAGCGGGCCCGCCAGTCGCTTGCGATTTCCGACCGAGGCTGCATCTTGGATGGAGGACGGGTTGCTCTTGCCGGCGAGGCGGCGAACTTGCTGGCAGATGATCGAGCCGCCGAGCTCTATCTGGGACGAGCTACACATGGATGAAGAACAGAACTGACTAGGCCGGCGCATCGCGGATCAGGGTAACGCATCGGCTCATATGCCGAACTTGTCGCGCCCTCGCTGTCAAGCCAGGAACTCAATCACCGTCGAGGCAAAGGCTTCTGGCTGCTCAATGTTCGAGATATGAGCCGCATCAAAGAATACCGCGTTGGAATTTCTGATCGATGATGCGATCAACTGACCGTCCGCCGGTTTAGTTGCTGGCTCACGCGAGCCGATGATAACCAGAACCGAGTTGGTGATGCTGCGGATTGCTGTCCGTTGATCCATGTCGCGGATAGCTGCACAACATCCCGTATAACCCTCGACCGAGGTCCGCAGAATCATGGCGCGCATGCGATCCATGGTGGCAGGCGCGACTTGTCGGAAATGCTCAGGAAACCAGCGTTCAATCGTCGGCTCGACGAGTGCCTCTATTCCATCTCGCCGTGCTGTTTCAATACGCCCGTTCCACAGTTCGACCGGTCCCATGTAGGCAGCCGTGTTGGCGAGCACCGCTTTGTCGATGCGCTCTGGCGCATGTGTCAGCATCCACATGCCAACCATTCCGCCGAGAGACAGCCCGCACCAGTGCGCCCTCTTGATCCCGAGCGCATCCATGACGCCGATGGCGTCCCGGCCGAGTTGTTCTATGGAATACGGTTCTGCCGAGACGACACTGCTGCCATGGCCGCGCTGATCGTAGCGGACTACACGAAACCGCTGGGACCAGACCGACACCTGATCGTCCCACATGGAGAGGTCGGAGCTGAGCGAATTTGAAAGAAGAAGAACCGGCGCGGTCGCAGGTCCATCAAGTTTCACGGAAAAATTATCCCCATTTACGCGGATAACTGCCATGATCGCAGGTCCCTTAGTTTAGTCGACCCTGAATAACCCACAACTGATTGAGGTTGAAGGATTCTTCACCTTTGCGAAGCATTGTAGAATGCCGGCATCTGGGAAGTGCCCCGATCAAAACCGGTGTTTTGCCATGGGACCCAAGCCGACGATGCTGAGCTCCGGCGATCTCTACCGCAGCCGCCTCGACCAGATCCTCGACCACCGTCACGAGCTGTTTCGCCTGGGCCTTGTTGCATTAACTCGGAAAGGGCAAGACGGACCCAGTTGATTGAGGCACTCAGGCCGAAAGGCCGAAGAGCTGGTTCACCAGACGGATTTCGCCTGTTACGCCGGGCTGTGTCCGGACGCAATGGCTGCGGCGGATCATGCGCATAACCTCAAAGCCCTTCAGGGTCGCAGAAGCGGTTTTCATTCTCTGGAAGCCGCGCGTCGGCCGGATAAGACGCTTGAGCGCTCCGTGATCCGCCTCGATGATGTTGTTGAGATATTTTGAGGTGCGGTGTTCCACATCCCTCGACAGCAGGCCTTCGCACTGCAGGCGCCGGATCGCCTTCGGATAGGACGCCAGTTTGTCGGTTGTGATCGAGGATGGGGGATAGTCGCTCACCGCCTTCAGGGCTTTGCGCATGAAGCGATAAGCCGCTCCCGTATCGCGCCGTTCAGACAACATGAAGTCGATCAACTGCCCATGCTTGTCGACCGCACGAAACAGATACTTCCATTTCCCGCCAACCCGCACATAGGTCTCGTCAACCCGCCACGATTCAGATCGATAGCCCTGATATTGGCGAACTCGCTTTTCAAGCTCTGGGGCATAGCGCTGTACCCAACGAAAGAGGGTGGATGGGTCTACTTTGACACCGCGCTCCTGCATCATCTCAGACAGATCGCGATAGCTGATCCCGTACTTGCAGTACCAGCGCACGCACAGCAGGATGATCTCGACGGGAAAACGGCGGCGCTTGAACAGAGACAATGGAGCGGCTCCTTAGACAGCCGCCCCGGTTAAACTGCCAAGGTTAATGCAACGGAACCGACATTGGCAACCCTCAAGGCCCGGTGGGGCAAGATCGTCCGCCCCCTCATCGCAGAGCATCACGGCCGTCTGGTGAAACTGATGGGTGATGGTGTGCTCGTCGAATTCGGCAGCGCTGTCGACGCCGTCCAATGTGCGATCACATGGCAGGAGCAGATGGCACAGGCCAACGGGGGCCTTCCAGAAGCGAGCTGGATCTTATTGCGGATCGGCATCAATCTTGGAGACGTCATCATCGAGGAGGGTGATCTCTTCGGCGACGGCGTCAATGTGGCGGCCCGCTTGGAGAGCTTGGCCGAGCCAGGAGGAATCTGCCTGTCCGGCAGTGTCTACGACCAGGTCAAGCGCAAGCTCCCGACCGACTTTGCTGCCCTTGGTCCGCAGATGCTCAAGAACATTGCGGAGCCGGTGCATGTCTACCGGATCAGGCTCGGCAACTCGGCCAAGCCAGTAACAGCCAGCCAGGTCGATGAGCCCTTGGCGCTCCCAGCCAAGCCCTCGATTGCGGTCCTTCCCTTTACGAACATGAGCCAAGACACGGAACAGGAGACCTTCGTCGATGGCCTGACCGAGGATCTCATCACGGATCTGTCGCGCCATTCCGAACTGTTCGTCATCGCACGCCACTCGACCTTCGCCTATAAAGGCAAGGCCGCCGATGTCCGTCAGATCGCTCGCGATCTCGGGGTGCGCTACCTCCTTGAGGGCAGCGCCCGACGGGCGGCTGAGCGGGTGCGCATCAACGCCCAGCTTGTTGATGTCAGCAGTGGCGAGCACCTGTGGGCAGAGCGATTTGACCGCGAACTTGAAGATATCTTCCGTGTCCAGGATGAGGTGATCGGTCGGATTGTGGAGGCTCTGCTTGGCCGGCTCGTGGCACCGCCTCCGCGGATCCGGCCCACAGACCTGAGGGCGTACGATCTGTGCGTGCGCGCGCGGGCACTGGTCGGAAGGTCGCCAGAAGCAGAGCGCGAAGCCACCCTATTGCTTGAACAGGCCATTGCCCTCGATCCTGGTTATGCCGAGGCATATCGATGGCTGGCCTTCAATCTTTGGACAACGTGGGTGCACTGTGGTGGTCCCATCGAGCCGAATCGGCATCGAGCTGTTGAGTTGGCAGAGAGAGCGGTTGCGTTCGACCCGCATGACGCGGGTAGCCGTTGGGTTCTCGGCCTTCTGTTGGCGTATGAGGGACGCTGGTCAGAATCGGATGCAGAGTATGCGACCGCGCTGAAGCTCGATCCGAACCATGCCGACGCCTGGGCGATGCAGTCTGAGCTTCTGACGTACAATGGACAGTCCACCGCTGCCATCGAAGGAGTTCAGAAAGCGCTTCGCCTGAATCCACATCCGGCGGGATGGTACTACGGCATCGTCAACTTAACGCTTTTAGTTGCGCTTGCCAGTGTTTAGGTCCGGAGCGGGGCCACGCATTTTCAATAGTTTAGACCCATGGCGGAATAGCTGGAGAACTGCGGAAAACGGCCTCTACTCAGTTAAGTTGACGGTGCCCCATGGCCTGCCGGCGAACGGACGAGGCGATCTTCCAAACGGTTATCCGCCAGGTTGACGACATTGTCCTTGTCACGGACGATGAAATGCAGGCTGCGGCCCGTTGGCTCTGGTTTGAATTCGGCATTGCCGCCGATCTGTCGGGAGCGGCATCGATCGCCGCCTTGAAGGCCGGGAAGGTTCCGCGTTCAGCAAACGATCACGTTTGCGCCTTGATCTGTGGCGCAGGAACAGATGGGATGGCATAAATGGAAGCCGCATGAGACCATCATGCGGGTTGCATCTAGAGACCGCATGCTGCCAGGCGGCGGGAGAATGGCTCACGAGACTAGGAAGGTAAGGGGTTATCGATGACACAAGTCCTGTGGCAAAACCTTACGGCCGCTGAGCTGCGCGACCGTGCCGGCCGCGGAGCCATCGTGCTCCTGCCTGTCGCATCCACCGAGCAACACGGGCCGCATCTTGCCACGGGTGTCGACGATGTCCTCTGCTCGGAGGTTTGCCGCCGGGCTGCGCTGAAGCTTGCAGGCCAGAACGCCCCAGCGGTCGTCGCACCGACAATTGGAATCGGCCTTGCCGAGCACCACATGGCTTTTGGCGGCAGTCTCACGCTTACCCTGCCAACGTACCACGCGCTCCTGCGCGATCTATGCGGCTCCATCCTGCGAGCCGGGTTTGGCAGGATACTGATCGTCAATGGGCACGGCGGCAACATGAGCGCCCTGAATGCCTTGACGGTTGAACTCACGCGGGAGCTGACAGCGCCGATCGCCACCACATCCTACTGGCTTCTCGCCGATGAAGCATTCGCAGAGATCCTTGAGGATCAGCAGTCCGTCCTGCACGCCTGCGAGGCCGAGACCTCGATGATGATGGCAGTTCGGCCAGATCTGGTCGACGTCGCAGAACTACCCAATGCCCTGGGGCCACAGGCAAGCGGAGCGGGTTCTGTGCTGAGTCCGCCATTGCACCGCTGGCGATCATTTCAAGAGTTCGCCCCGACCGGGGTGATCGGTGATGCCCGTCGCTCTTCGGCTGCCAAGGGCGAGCGTCTCCTGGAGGCGGCCTCAAGCGCCCTTGCAGACCAACTGGCCCTCGGCAAACCGTGGAACTGAATATCTCTTAACTTCTCTCAGCCCCTTCACAGTGGATCAGTATGGATGGTCGAGATCAATTCCACCGGTACCGTCAATTTAACCGAAGAGTGACCTGGACCGGGCTATCCGTGAGGCATGACCCCGACCCGTGCCCCTCGTTACGCCCGCCACCGCTTTCCAGCCGAAGTGATCAGCCATGCCGTCTGGCTGTACTTTCGCTTTCCGCTCAGCTTGCGCATGGTCGAGGAGATGCTGGCCGCCCGAGGGATTGAGGTGAGCTATGAGACGGTGCGGCAGTGGGCGCTGAAGTTCGGCCAGGGCTTTGCCAATCAGATCCGCAGGCGTCTTCCGGCAACCGGGGACAAATGGCACCTTGATGAGGTCTTGATCACTATCGCGGGCCGGAAGCATTGGCTCTGGCGCGCCGTCGACCAGCATGGGCTCGTGCTTGATATTCTGGTTCAGAGCCGGCGCAATGCCAAAGCAGCCAAGCGATTGCTGCGCAAGCTGCTGAAGAAGCAGGGCATCGCTCCGCGCGTGATGATCACCGACAAACTGGCCAGCTACGGCGCGGCCAAGCGAGAGATCATGCCGGGTGTCGAGCATCGCAAGCATCGGGGTTTGAACAACCGAGCAGAAAACAGTCATCAGCCGATCCGACGGCGAGAGCGCATCATGAAGCGCTTCAAATCAGCCGGGCAGGCGCAACGCTTCCTCTCGGTTCATGATCAGGTCGCGAACCTCTTCCGCCGCCCTGCCAACACCAACGCTGCTGATCATCGAACAGCCCAAGCCTGGGCCATCATGACCTGGAAGAACATCACAGGTGCCGCGGCTGGATTCTGGGGTCGGAACAAGAACTGCTTCCAAACACACGCTAAGCTAGAACGAACCGCGAACCGCCGTTTTCGCCCGGTCGACTCATGCAGCTCGTGCCAAGGGCTGCGGCAGCCGCAAGAGGCGGAATCCATCGACCTCAGATTTGCCGGGCACGTCGAAGGGGAAGGAATGGGCATGTCAATCAATAATGCGGTGAGCATTCATCGTCCCGACTCGATTGCCGTTGCTCCATTCGGCTGGATGCTTGGTAAGCCATATCCACCAGAAGCCGGTGCCACAGCCTACCGGAGCACTGCGACTGCCTTTTGGCAGGAGCATCTGTTCGATCCAGGACTGGATGGGGAAGTAGAGGTCCTTTGGGTGACCTATAACGATGCTAGTCAGGCAATCGATCGCTTAGAGGTTCATCATCTGACCGAGCAAGCGGTCGTACCGCTCATCGGGGAGATTATTCAAGTCGTAGCCTTGAGTGACGGAGAGGGTGCTCCCGATCTCGCCACTGTCCGGGCCTTTCACTTGTCTCCTGGGGTCGGAACTTGCATGCATGCCGGCGTTTGGCATGCGACCCGAACCATCGGGCCGGAAGCCACATGCCTAATGTTAACCCGCCGATCAACAACGGTTGAACTTATCGGTCACCTTGCCAATGCTCATCCGGCGCGGGAGACAAGTCTCAGAGACATACAACAGATACACATGACAAGGTGAGATCAGCAAAAAGGCCGGGAGCACAGTCGGAATCGGCCAGTAGAATTTAGTTCTATGCCAATATAAGGAAAGCAGGTTTGTCACATGCACCTTGGTGCTCCGACAATATGGTGCCTCCTCACAGCAAGTCATCAAAGGTTGAAAATCTTGGACTTCTCTTTCTGGGCGCTTCTTGTCATGAAGATGCTGACCAGCGCGGCGATCGTTGTTGGAGCATCGCTGGTGGTGGAGCGAAGCGGGCCGTTCTTAGGCGCTATGATTGTGACCCTGCCGATTTCGGCTGGACCAGCCTATGTGTTTCTAGCTCTTGATCATGGTTCTGGTTTCATAGCAGCTAGCGCCTTGGCTGGCCTGCCCGTCTCTGCAGCGACGGTCATCTACATGGTTGTCTATGCTGCCCTTGCTCAACGGTTTGGAGTTCTGCCGAGCGTCGGCTCTGCATTAGGAGTCTGGGTCATCGCCATAGCGGCTATTCTCAAGTGGCAATGGTCTCTTGGGAGTGCTCTTGCACTGAACATGGCGGTATATGCTCTCGCCATACCGCTCACGCGCAAATTCTCCACTGCTGCCGTGCCCGTTGCTCCAAAGAAGCGTGCATGGGACGTTCCTTTCCGTGCCGCCTTGGTCATGACTGTTGTCGGCGTAACGCTCGTAGTAGGGAGGACGCTTGGTCCCTCGATCGCTGCCGCGGCTGCTTTGGCTCCTGTCGTCCTCATCAGCGTAGCTTTGATTCTGCAGCCACGTATGGGCGGCACGGCAGCGGCATCCGTGGTTGCCAATGGCGTGCCCGGTATGCTCGGCTTCGTAGGAGCGCTCAGTCTGCTGCATTTATGCGCCGTGCGCCTCGGAGCCGCCTTCGCGCTGATCTTAGCCTTGGCGGTCAGCATCGGGTGGAACGCTTCCTTGATTGCACTACGACGCTGGCGCTTGAGGGAGAGAGCCGGGATTTGATCATCCCAGCTTTCGTTAATCTGCCTGTTGGAAAGCTGTTCACCGCTGTCCGTATTGGGTGTTCTTGAAGAGATCTTTCTGCTCGCGGGGCTGCGAGCGCCAGTACTGCTTGGGTGCATTAACTTGGGCGCCGAGTTTGGCGGCCGCGTGCCAGGGCCAGCGCGGATTGTACAGCATGGCGCGTCCGAGAGAGACCATGTCTGCTTCCTCGTCCCCGATGATGCCTTCTGCTTGCTCAGGTTCAGTGATCAGCCCAACGGCAATCGTTGGTAGACCAACCTCAGCCTTTACTCGCTTTGCATAGGGTACCTGATAACCTGGTCCGAGTGTGATTGCCTGTGCTGGCGAAACCCCGCCGGTGGATATGTGGATGGCAGCGCAGCCTCGGCTCTCAAGAGCCTTCGCAAAGGCGATTGTTCCCTCGATATCCCAACCCTTAGGAACCCAATCAGTCGCAGAAACCCGTACCCAGACCGGCCGATCTGCAGGAAAAGCGTCACGGACAGCATCGAAGACCTCAAGTGGGAAGCGCATCCGGTTTTCGAGGCTGCCGCCGTATTCGTCCTCACGGTTGTTAGCAATCGGCGAGAGGAACTGGTGGAGTAGGTAGCCGTGGGCGGCATGGATCTCGATTGCATCGAAGCCTAGTCGTGCTGCCCGCCGTGCGGCATTTACGAAATCATCACGGACGCGCTTGAGCCCATCTCTGTCGAGGGCTGCAGGTACACTCTCGCCCTCAGCATGCGGTATGGCCGATGGAGCCTCTGTCTCCCAACCGAGGGGCTCGTCTGGATGGATTTGGGCGCCGCCCTCCCATGGGGCTCGGCTTGAGGCCTTTCGGCCTGCATGGGCCAGCTGAAGGGTGAGTGGAATAGTGGAGTGCAGCCTGACTCCCTTGAGCAGACGGGCAAAAGCCTCCTCTGTTTCATCGGAATAGAGACCAAGATCATATGGTGAAATCCTGCCCTGCGGCGAGACGGCCGTGGCTTCAAGGATCAGCAGGCCTGCACCCGATAGGGCAAGTTGCCCAAGGTGGATTAGGTGCCAGTCGTTGGGGAGGCCTCCTTCTGCGGAGTACTGGCACATAGGTGCGATAGCAATTCTGTTGTCCAGGTGAAGTTTGCCGATCTGTATGGGCTCGAAAAGGCGGCTCACAATTCACTCCTTTGGGCAGTTATGGCGAATGTATCGGAATGGGACAGGCGTTGTGGTGTGTTCAAAAGGGGACGCAGCCGCCCATCCCAATCCGCAAGAGCGGAAACAGTGTGGTAGGCCGACAGAACTCTGCTCTTGAGCCATATAAACTGTTTTGCCCAATTGAGAACAAAGCTCCTGTGGTGCCCTACGGGACCCGGTACAGAGTACATCGCGAACCGCAGTCACTCCGGGTATGGTGACCGTGAAACAAACTGCCTGTGACTGCCGAACCAACCCTGATGATTGACTTTAGAAACATTGAAACGTTCTTTTGGGCTGCTGCACTCGGTAGCCTTAGGGCGGCGTCTGAGAAGCTCGGGACAACGCAACCTGCTGTGTCACAGCGTATCGCTTCGCTGGAGGCCGCGCTGGGCGTGCGCTTGTTCGAGCGTGACGTGCGAGGCGTGACCCTTACGGCTAAGGGGCAGGAAATGCTTTCGCATGCTGAGCGCATGATGCAGGCGCGGCGCGATATGCTGAAGGCCGCCCAGGATCAGAACGTAATGAGCGGCACAATCCGAATTGGTGTCGCAGAAACCATCGTACAGACTTGGCTGTCCACTTTTATTGAGGAGGTGCACAGTGCTTATCCGGCACTTGTCCTAGAGATTGAAGTCGACAGTACGCATGTGCTTCGTTCTCACCTGATGTCGCGGCAGATCGACATCGCGTTATTGATGGGTCCTGTTCTTGAGGAGCGGGTCGAGAATCTCCCTCTGTGCACCTACTCCCTTTCCTGGATTGCCAGACCGACACTGAAACTGGGACAATCTTCTGTAACATTGAAACAAGTTGCGGACCGGCCCATTATAACTCATTCCTCCAACAGCAGCCCTTACCGTGTAGTCCGTGATATGCTCATGCGCGCTGGAGTAAAGACGCCACGGATGTACGGTAGCGCTTCGGTATCGATGATCGTGCGTATGGCGCTGGACGGTATTGGAACCGCTGTAATCACGCCGGTGTTCCTTGACCGGGAGCTTGCTTCTGGCGAACTGCAGATCCTTGATGTGGAGAGCGATCCGCTTCCAGATCTCAGTTTTACCGCGAGTTGGATCGATGGTCTCGACAGTCGCCCGATGCGTTCACTTGCCGAACTCGCCCAGGATGTTGCTCTTCGAACTAAGGGCAGAGCGCCCAGAGGATATAAATAGTTTTTATATCCCCCATTAAAACATACGAATGGACAAGCTAAAGGTTCCTAGGATGCAATGTGACCAGACTGAGGAACGACAGCTAGGTAGCGTATATAAAGCTCTCTTTAACGCCGTAGGTCTTTTGGTGATCGCCTGAGAGATCCTAGGAGCCGGAAAACGGACAAGGGCGCTTTGATCCGACCTGAATGTGTCTTCACTCAGCCTCAAGATTGAACCAGAGGATGACACATCATGAAAAGAATCGCTTATGCCTTCGGAGCCGCAGCCCTGCTGAGCTTGTCTGGTGCAGCTCTGGCTCAGGATTTGCCAAAGACCAAACTCCAGATTGTCGGAGGTCTTAGCAATCTCACCGCTTACAACGACTTCGAGAAGCCGTTCTGGACAAAAACGATCCCCGAGCGCTCAAACGGGCAAGTCACTGCGGAAATCAAAGGCTTCAATGAGATGGGCCTCAAGGGTCCTGAGATCCTCCGCCTCATGTCGCAGGGTGTGATCCCGTTCGGTACGGCGACGCTTTCCTACTTCGCCAGCGACAATCCAATCAACGAGGCGATCGATCTGGCCGGTCTCGCGCCTGATGTGCAGACTGCCCGCAAGGTTACGGAGGCTTTTGAGCCGGTTTACGGCAAGTTTTACGGGGAAGGCTCAAAGGTAAAGCTTCTGGGGATCTCCACCTATCCAGCGCAGGTTTTGTTCTGCAATGCTGAGGTGAATAGCCTTGCTGATTTGAAGGGCAAGAAAGTCCGCACCAGCAGCCGCACCCAAGCCGAGTTCGTTGAAGCCTTCGGCGGCGCGAGCGTAACGATGGCATTCGGCGAGGTGGTTCCGGCCCTGCAGAACAAGGTCGTTGATTGCGCCATCACTGGCTCGCTCTCTGGCTACTCCGCCAAGTGGTACGAAGTCTCGACCCACCTCTACGCGCTCCCGATCAACTGGAACCAGCAGATCCACGCCGTCAACCAGGCTACTTGGGACAAGCTCGACCCAAAGGTTCAACAGTTCCTCCAAACCAACATCAAGACCTTGATGGACGATATCTGGAAGGCCGCCGACGAGCAGACCAAGCAGGGGTATGACTGCAACACGGGCGCTGCAACTTGTACGCTGCCTGTGAAGGGAAAAATGAAGCTGGTCGAACCGAGTGCTGCTGATCGTGAACTTCTGAAGAAGGTTCTTCAGGAATCGGTTCTGCCGAAATGGGCAGCGCGCTGCTCGGCTGACTGTGTGAAGAGCTTCAACGACACGATTGGTAAGACGGTGAACGTCACAGCCTCCAAATAGTCTAATGCGACGCGTCGGACCAGTTGCGAGACCGACGCGTCGTTTCGTGCCTTTTGGCCGAACATCCTCTGATCCAATGCGGTGCGCTCATGCGCCGACACAGGTATTTTCATGGCGCCGACCATATACCCTTCTTTTTTGGGCAGCTTGAGCCGCGCAGCCGAGCATTTGTCACGCTGGGCCGTCTGGTTCGGCGGTGCTCTCACGATCGGCAGCGTGCTGCTGATCACCTTTGACGTTCTCGCTCGTAAGTTCTTTGGCTTCACAACCGGCGGCGCCGATGAGCTGTCGAGCTATGCTTTCGCGATCAGCACGTCATGGGCATTCGCCTTTGCGACCCTCCAACGGGCAAATGTGCGCGTCGACGTGCTTTATCAGTATCTGCCTGTTCGGCTGTCGGCCGTGCTGGATTGGCTCTCCGTCGTGGCACTTGGCGTCTTTATGGTGATGCTAACCTATTATGCCTATGACGTTGCCGCCACCTCGTGGACTCAGAACTCCGCTGCTAATACCCCCCTCGCAACCCCTCTCTATATTCCGCAGGGTCTCTGGCTATTGGGTCTGATCTGGATGTGCCTGGTCCTGGCTCTCATGCTGGTGCGGTCGTCTGTTGCGCTCGTCACGGGTAGATTTGACGACGTTAAAGCCATCGCAGGTGTTCGCTCGACCCAAGAAGAAGCCGAAGAAGAAGCCGCCGCGGGCGAGCGAATGGTTAAGGGGTAAGGCGATATGGTTGCCACTGCACTCATCCTTCTCCTCGTTCTGATCGGGCTGAGCATTCCTGTCGGTGCCGCGCTCGGCGTGCTCGGGCTAGTTCTAGACCCACTGTACTCCATGCTGCCCCTAACACGCGCTGTTGGCGAGTTGGCATGGAGCACGAACAATGAATTCTTGTTGGTAGCGGTGCCTCTCTTCATTCTGTTGGGAGAGATTCTGCTGCGGGCCGGATTTGCTGAGCGAATGTACAGTGCCATGAGCCTCTGGCTCTCATGGCTGCCCGGCGGGCTCATGCATGCGAATATCGGCGCCTCAACCTTGTTTTCGGCAACATCTGGATCGAGCGTTGCTACTGCAGCCACGGTTGGCACCGTCGCGATTCCGCAGATCAAGCGGTATGGCTACAATGAGCCGCTCTTCCTCGGCAGTCTCGCAGCAGGCGGTACGCTCGGAATCCTCATTCCGCCGTCAATCAATCTCGTGATCTACGGCGTTCTCACCAACTCTTCCGTTCCTAGGCTCTATCTCGCGGGGATCATCCCTGGTTTTATGCTCGCTGGCCTCTTCATGCTGGTGATTGTGGTCGGCTGTATCGCGAAGCCATCCTGGGGCGGCCACAAAATTCATGCCACTTGGGGCGAGCGCTTCAAGAGCCTGATCCATCTTGCACCACCTCTTGGAATTTTCTTTCTCGTTGTAGGCTCGATCTATGCCGGTCTTGCCACTCCGACGGAAGCTGCTGCTCTCGGCGTGACAGGCGCCTTTATCCTCGCAGCATGGTTCCGCCGGCTAACCTGGACGATGCTGCGCGAATCTATCGAAGGCACAATGAAGGCAACCGCAATGATCATGCTGATCGTGATCGGCGCGGCTTTCCTGAATTTCATCATGTCGGCCACGGGCCTGACGGACGCGATTACCGGATCAATCACAGGCCTCGGATTTTCGCCCGGATGGATGCTGCTGATCATCATCCTCTTCTATCTGGTACTCGGCTGCTTCATGGAGACGCTCTCCATGATGATCACCACGATCCCGATCGTTGCGCCAATCATGATCGCACTCGGTTACGACCCAATCTGGCTCGGCATCATTATTATCGTTCTCGTCGAAGCGGCTCTGATCACGCCACCTGTAGGGCTTAACCTCTTCGTTGTGCAAAGCCTTCGCAAGAGCGGGTCGATGAGTGCAGTCATCACTGGTTCGCTGCCCTTCGTCTTAGCAATGTTCATTCTGCTAGCACTTCTGGCGTTCTTCCCAGGCCTCGCACTCTGGCTCCCAAGCATCTTCAGCTAAGGCTTAGGATCAACTGGCCTCGTTCAACTCTAAAATGGATTCCTACAATGAAACTTTCCTTCAAAGCAGAGGCCCTCTCAGGTTCACGCACAATCGACGTTGATATCTCTTCGCTCGTCGTTGCCGGGTGGGCTGGGCGCGATCAGCATGCCATCGAGCATCACATTGAGGAACTCTTCGCTATCGGTGTGCCACGGCCGAGTTCCGTTCCACTTTACTATCGTGTTGCGGAAAATCAGCTGACCCAGGCCTCGCGCATTCAGGTTGTGGGCGATCAGTCATCGGGGGAGGTGGAGACCTTCGTGTTTCGGGCCGGCGGTGAGCTCTACGTTAGCATCGCATCCGACCACACCGACCGTAAGCTTGAGACCCACAGTGTCGCTCTATCGAAACAGGTCTGCGCAAAACCGGTCGCTGCCGAGGCATGGCTCTTCGCCGACGTTGCAGAATATTGGGATGAACTTGTCATCCGATCGTACATTCAGGAGGACGGCGAACGGGTTCTCTATCAAGAGGGCACGCTCGCCTCTCTCCGACCGCCGTCTGAGTTGATCTCTGGGTTCGCCGGACAGGCCGAGCTCCCGGAAGGCACAGGCATGATCTGCGGAACGGTTGGGGCAAAGGGTGGCATCCGGCCTGCGCCCTCATTCACGATGGAACTCTTCGACCCACGGAGCGGGCGTACATTGAGCCATAGCTATGCCATCGAGATTTTGCCGGAGGTTGCCTGATCCTGGATCCGATGAAACCCACCACGACGGTTGATAACTCATGATTTCGACAATTAACGAACAGCAGTTGGCGCTTTCAGAGGGCCGCATCACGTCCTTGGCTCTTACGGAGCAGGCGCTGAGTCGCGCCTCCGATCCAAGTGGGGAGGGCTCACGTGTCTTTACTAAGCTCTATCCCAACGAGGCTCGTGCTGCCGCACAGGCCTCGGATACCCTGCGAGGTGCCGGTCTGGCCCGGTCACCCATTGACGGTCTGATGGTTTCAATCAAAGACCTGTTCGATGTCGCCGGCGAGGTTACGATGGCCGGATCTCTCGCTCGTGCCGGTGAGCCGGCGGCTACGGAGGACGCTGTCGTCGTTCAGCGCCTGCGGGCTGCGGGCGCGGTGACTGTCGGTCGTACCAACATGACTGAGTTCGCTTACTCCGGTCTTGGCCTCAATCCGCACTACGATGTTCCGCGCAATCCTTGGGATCGCAAAACCGGGCGTATTCCAGGGGGCTCTTCGTCAGGGGCAGCGGTCTCGGTGACTGACGGAATGGCAGTTGCGGGGATCGGGTCGGACACGGGTGGGTCAGTTCGCATACCTGCTGCGCTCTGTGGTCTGGTAGGATTTAAGCCGACTGCTGAGCGAGTGCCGCTGATCGGCGCTCTACCGCTCTCGTTCAGCCTCGACTCCATTGGTGCCATTGCTGCCTCTGTCGCGTGCTGTGCTGTCCTCGATGGGATCATGGCTGGTGACGAGGAGCCACTTCCACAGCCAGCTGACATCGGCAAACTCAGGTTTGCTGTGCCCACAACCTTGGCTCTTGAAGGAATGGACAAGGACGTCGCGGGTGCTTTCGAAGCAGCACTCTCAAGTCTTTCGGCTGCCGGTGCACGCATTGACGAGATTGCCATACCGGAATTCGTTGGTCTTGCCGCGATCAATTCCAAAGGAGGCTTTACCGCAGCAGAGGCATGGGCTTGGCACCGGGACCTGATCGGTCGTGCAGGCGACCGCTACGATCCGCGTGTCAGCTCGCGTATTCTGCGAGGCAAGGATATATCCGCCGCCGACTACCTCGATCTGCTCGCAGCCCGTAAAGCCTGGAAGGCAGGCGTGGAGGCACGCATCGACGGTTATGATGCGTTGGTTCTCCCAACCGTGCCGGTTGTCGCACCTATCATTGCGGAACTCGCCGCGAGCGACGAGGTCTACTACGCCGCCAATGGCTTGATCCTGCGGAATCCCACTCTGATCAACTTTCTTGATGGCGCCGCTTTGTCCGTGCCCTGCCACGCGCCCGGCGAAGCTCCTGTGGGACTGATGATCGCCGGACCCGCGGGGGCCGATCGCAGAATTCTTGCCATCGGCATGGCAGTCGAAGCCATACGCTCACAAAAGCTGGCGTAAAATAATTGCTGGCAGATGGATTGAAAGATGTCTGTAACGATCGACAGTGGTGCTGCCTACCAAGCCCGCTTGGACGCGCGGGCTGGAATTCTGACTGGCCCGACCGCGAATCTCGCTCCAGGGCATGTTCAGGCCAACCTCGCCATCCTGTCGGAGGAACTGGCGCACGACTTCCTGCGCTTCTGCCAGCGTAACCCCAAGCCATGCCCACTGATCGCGGTCTCCGAGACAGGCGATCCCTCACTGCCTGAACTGGGGAGGGATATTGATATTCGCACCGATGTGCCTCGCTACAGGGTATGGCGGAATGGCGAGCTCGTAGCGGAGCCCGTCGATATTCGGGACCTATGGAATGAGAAGCTGGTAGCCTTCCTAATCGGCTGCTCGTTTTCCTTCGAAGAGGCCATGCTGGCTGATGGCCTACCGGTGCGCCATATCGAGCAGGGCTGCAACGTTCCGATGTACCGGACGAACGTTCCTACAGTCGCAACGGGCCCCTTCTCAGGGCCTCTCGTTGTGTCCATGCGTCCATTGAAGGCAGCCGATGCGATCCGGGCGGTGCAGGTTACGTCTCGCTTCCCTTCGGTTCATGGTGCTCCGGTGCACCTGGGCGATCCGTCGCTGATTGGTATCGACGACATCAACAAGCCGGATTACGGTGATCCAGTCGGAATCCGCGAGGGTGAAATGCCTGTCTTCTGGGCCTGCGGAGTCACGCCTCAATCCGTTATCGCGAATATCCGGCCCGAATTCTGTATCACTCACGCGCCGGGGCATATGCTTGTGACCGATCTCCTGAATTCTTCGATCTCAGTGATCTGAATAAAACGAGCTCATCCAAAATCTCGCTCCTGAGAGGAAGCTTGCCGAAGCCTTGGTCACTGGAGTGAGCTTTGATCCACCCAAGCACTTTGTGATGCGCACAAACGGGGAGAGCTTGCGTGTGGCCGGGGCACGTGCCCAGCGTGTTTACGAAGGCTGGGTTGAGGATGGAAACTGTACGAAGCCTTTGCTCGTCGTCAGATTGACGAGGCGGTTTGTGCCTCTGTAACTGGCACTCACATAAGGTCGGGTGTGGACTTGAGAGCAGTCCTTTGCAGGAAATGCCTTACCCTCACATCGAGTGGACACAGCCCTCCAGCGCCAGGGCAAATCACTGTGCATTCTGCCATCAGCGAATGAGAATGCCGCGGAAGTCGTTCACGTTCGTCAGAGTCGGTCCTGTGACCACAAGCCTGCCCAGTTCCGCAAAGGCAGTATAGGCATCGTTACTCGCCAGATAAGAAGCAAGGTCCATGCCCATTTCCTGCGCGCGCTCATGCAGCATCGGATCGAACCATGCTCCCGCGTTGTCTTCCGAACCGTCGATGCCATCCGTATCGCAAGCGATGGCGGAAATGGTCGCTTCGCCCTTCAACTCGAGGGCGAGGGACAACAGAAATTCCGCATTGCGCCCGCCCCGGCCTTGACCTCGCACGGTGACAGTGGTCTCGCCACCCGAGAGCAGTACGCAGGGAGCTCTGACTGGGTCTCCATGCCTGCGGGCCGACTGAGCGATTCCAGCCATGACGCGCCCTACCTCCCGCGCCTCACCTTCAACGGCGTCCCCGAGGATCAGGGGGGAAAGACCGAATTCACGCGCCTTCGCTGCGGCGGCATCGAGCGCCATCTTCGGGGTCGCGAGCATATGCAGCGCGCCGCTCGCAGGAGCTCCGTTGACCACATTGGCCTTGATGGCTTGGAGGACATGGTTAGGCACGTCGATGCCGTACTTGCGCAGGATACTGAGAGCGACGTCCGGATCGACTCGCTCGGGGATCGTCGGACCGGAGCCGATGCTGCCGGGATCGTCGCCCGGAACATCCGAGATTAGGTAGGTGACGAGCTGCGCCTTGCCGGCCGCTGCCGCGAGCCGCCCGCCCTTGATCGCGGAGAGCGACTTGCGCACCAGGTTCATCTCGCCGATGGGAGCACCGGATTTCAGCAGAGCGCGGTTCAGGCTCTGCTTGTCGGCCAGCGTCACCCCTTCCGCCGGCAGCGACAGGAGTGCCGAGGCTCCGCCGGACATCAGACAGACGACGAGATCATCCGGGCCAGCCTGCTGTGCCAGGGCCAGGATCCGGCGCGCTGCGTTCACGCCTGCCTCATCCGGAACCGGATGCGAGGCTTCGACGATCTCGACGGAGCGAGTCGGCGCCGCATGGCCATAGCGCGTAACCACGAGGCCCTCGCAGGTCCCGCCCGCACGTGTCCAAGCTTCCTCAAAAGCTGTTGCCATGCGCGCAGAGGCCTTTCCTGCACCCAGAACAATGGTTCGCCCCTGTGGTTTCGGTGGCAGCCTGCCGTCGAACTTTCCCTCTGGGAGAGCTGCGTTCAGCGCCGCATCGAACAGGGCGCGCAGAATTTCAGCATCGTTTGGCATTACTGACCTCGTGCCAGAGCTTGTTTGTGGGAAGGGAAAATGCGGGCTGACTGATCTGCCTTCTGTGAACCGGCAGATTGGAATGCTAGTGAAAGCATGGATGGTTGGTAGTGCGTTGACGGCATCCGGGCCTAGCAGATTCGAACCTACTGCGTAGGCCTGCGAAGATGCTGGATGTGGTTGATCAGGCCGCTCGTCGAGCTGTCGTGCCCTGTCACTGGCTCGTGGCTTTGGAGCTCCGGCAGGATCCTTGATGCGAGCTCCTTGCCAAGTTCGACGCCCCACTGATCATAGCTGTTGATGCCCCAGATGATGCCCTGTACGAAGATCTTGTGCTCGTAGAGGGCAATCAGAGAGCCGAGACGGCGTGGCGTCAGCTTGTGGTAAAGGATTGAAGTCGTAGGCCGGTTTCCATCGAACACCCTATGCGGCACGAGGGCATCCAAGGCCTCACCCGTTAGGCCTCGTTTCTGAAGCTCGGCTCGGACTTCATCTGCCGTCTTGCCAAACGCGAGGGCCTCAGTCTGCGCCAGGAAGTTCGCGAGCAGCTTCCCGTGATGATCTGCCAAGGGCGTCTGGCTCTCGGCCGCAGCGAGAAAGTCGGCTGGTACCAGCTCCGTGCCTTGGTGGAGAAGCTGAAAGAAGGCGTGCTGCCCATTCGTGCCCGGCTCACCCCAGATAATCGGGCCGGTATCATAGTCTACCCGTGTGCCGTCTCGGCGCACGGACTTGCCGTTGCTCTCCATGTCGCCCTGCTGGAAATAAGCCGCGAATCGAACGAGGTGTTGGTCATAAGGCAGCAGGGCGAGAGTCGAGGCGCCCAAGAAGTTGCGGTACCAGACGCCAAGGAGACCCATGATCACGGGCATGTTCTGCTCAAGAGGAGCGCTGCAGAAATGCTCGTCCATTTCATGGGCGCCTTCAAGCAGTTCGGTGAAGCGCTCGAACCCGACGGCCAGCACGATTGGCAGGCCGACAGCTGACCAGAGGCTGTAGCGTCCGCCAACCCAGTCCCAGAACTCGAACATGTTCGTCGTATCGATGCCAAACCGCGCCACCTCGGCAGCGTTGGTCGAGACGGCAACGAAGTGTTTCGCCACCGCGTCCCCACCCAAGGCGTTGGTCAGCCAGGATCGCGCGCTGGCAGCATTCGTCATCGTTTCCTGCGTCGTGAAGGTCTTCGATGCCACGATGAACAGCGTGCGCGCAGGATCGAGACGAGCGAGCGTGTGGGAGAGATGGGCTGCGTCGACATTGGATACGAAATGCGGCCTCAAGTTCGGTCGCTGGTACGGCTTCAGCGCCTCGCAAGCCATGGCAGGGCCGAGGTCAGAGCCGCCGATGCCGATATTGACCACATCGGTTATGGTCTCGCCCGTCGCCCCGCGCCAGGCGCCGCTTCTGACCCGCTCTGAGAACAGCCGCATCTTTTCCAGCACAGCCGCGATCCCCGGCATGACGTCAGTGCCATCGACAAGTATCGGTCGTTCTGCGCGGTTGCGCAACGCGACGTGCAGGACGGCTCGATCCTCGGTACTGTTGATCTTCTCCCCCGCGAACATCCTGTCGCGCCAGCCCTCCACATCCGCAACCCTGGCCAAGTCGAGTAGAAGCGTCATGGTCTCAGTTGTGATCCGGTGCTTGGAGTAGTCGAGCAGGAGATCCTCAATTCGGAGCGAGAAATGGTTGAAACGCTGCGGGTCCTGGGCAAACAGATCGCGCAAATGAAGGTTACGAATGCCATCGGAATGCGCCTGAAGCGCGTGCCAAGCCGGGAAGTCCGTGATTGTCTTCATCGCGTCGGAGCCCTGTCTATGAGAAATGCTCGGGTAATCCAGCTTCGCTCTCCAAATAGGACCGGGCAAGCGCAACTTTACGCCCTTTCTTATAAGCTAAGCTTTCAGCCGCCACCTCAGATCTGCTGGACTCGCCCCGACGCCGCCACGTCCTGCCACGCTTAGCACGACGAGGTCAGAACATTTTCCCCGATCACGGCCGTGAGTGATAATTGGTTATGCCAATTCAGACAACGCTTGCTAATCTCTGCGCATTCGGCTAACTTTTTGGTATAACCAATAAGAACATCGTAACGTTTTCATGGAGGAGACAAGAATGCTGAAGTCGATGATTCGTGGCTTGGCCACAGCCGCTGTAATGATTGCTGCGACTGCAGCGAGTGCTCAGACCAACTTTACTCTCTCTACACCTGATCCGGATAATTCTGAGATCACTCTGGCGGCTAACAAGTTCGCCGAGCTGGTGTCGCAGAAGACAGGCGGCAAGGTCACGATCAAGGTGTTCCCAAATGGCCAGCTGTATGGCGGCGATCCCTCAGCTGCAGTGAAGCAGCTTTCAGGTGGCTCGCTCGACATGCTGCTGCTCTCGACGTCGCTCTATGCCAACTTCAACCCGAAGTTCACGGCGATTTCAGTTCCGTACCTCTTCACCGATACGGCGCAGCTCCGCACATACCTGTCCGGGCCGCTGGGGCAGGAGCTGATCGCTGACCTTAACAAGATCGGTATTCAAGGCCTTGGCCTGTGGCCGCGTCCGTTCCGCCAAATGACCAATTCCCGCAAGCCGATCACCAGTCCGCAGGATCTGGCCGGCATGAAGTTTCGCGTGCCCAACAATCCACTTTGGGTCGAGTTCTTCAAGAAGATGGGCGCTGCCCCTACCCCAATGGCGTTTGCAGAGGTTTACAATGCCCTGCAGCTGAAGGTCATTGATGGCCAGGAAAACCCGATCAACATCCCGGTCACGGCTAAGTTCTACGAAGTGCAGTCCTTCGCCACCATGACGAACCATATGGCGGATGGTTGGGTGCTGGGGATCAACCCTGCTAAGTACAACGGGCTCCCTGAAGACCAGAAGAAGTCTATCAAAGAAGCGGCTGTTGAGGCCGAGGCCTGGAAGGTGGAAAACGACGCTGCCGACGAGGGCAAGTCGATCGCAGCGCTGACCGAGAAGGGCATGAAGGTCGACCGTCTGACCCCTGAGCAACAGAAGGCTTTCGCGGACGTCGCCAAGGAGCTGTTTCCGACCTTCGCCAAGTTGGTTAAGGATCAGACCTTCTTCGACCGCACGATCGCGGCCGTCAGCAAGTAGTAAGACAGTCCTACAGGGCATCCTGGTCGCGATCCAGCGGCCAGGATCCATCTGAGAGGTGAAGCCCCATGGCTCAACAAACGTCTTTGCTCGGCCGTTTCGTCAAGCTCACCGCCGACTTTGCAGCTGGCGCCACGGCAGCCGGGATCCTAATCGTCGTGGTCGTACAGATTGTAAGCCGCTTGATCGGGCAGCCTGTCTCCTGGTCTGAGGAGGCCACCCGCTTTCTCTTTGTCTGGATGGTCTTCCTAGGCCTCGCCGCAGGCTTCCGCACCGTTGAAAGTGCCCGGGTTGTGGTGTTCATCGCTGCGGCGCCACGCCTGTTCCGGGGATTGGCGGTGCCAATTTATGTGGTCTCATCCGTTCTGTTCTTCGGCATCATGGGGTGGACTGGCCTTAGCCTCGTTCGCCAGCAGATCATGATGAGCGAGGAGGCGGCGACGCTCGCCATCCCGATGTGGGTGATCGGTCTCATCATGCCCATCTCGGCAATTCTAGCTGTCTTGGCCATTGTTGAGTCGCTGAAGACGAAGCGCGACCTGATTGCGCTTCCGGAGGTTGGCGCGCCGCGGGTTGACCTCGACGAGCCTGATGTCTTTGTTTCGAAAGGACATACGCCGTGAGCATTGCGCTTCTTCTTCTCTTCCTGGGGCTGTCCGCCCTTGGCGTTCCTTTGGCAGTGGCGCTCGGCCTGGCTAGCGTGGCAGCCATCATGATGTTCACGTCCACCCCGATCGATCTCCTCTCGCAGAGCATGTTCTCGGCGATGAACTCCTTCCTGCTTGTGGCCGTGCCGCTCTTCATCCTAGTTGGGCACTTCATGGAGCGGGGGCGTGTGGCTGAGCGCATCTTCGACTTCGCCGAGGCGATGGTCGGCTGGATGCCCGGCGGCCTCGGCCACGTGAACGTGGTTTCCTCGGTGATCTTCGGCGGCATCTCCGGATCGTCCGTTGCCGACATCGCGTCTGTCGGCGCGATCGAGATCAAAGCTATGGAGCGGCATGGCTTTCCCAAGAGTTACGCAGTCGGCATGACGCTCGTCACCTCGACGCTGTCCTCCATCATCCCGCCGTCCATTCTGGTCGTGATCGCAGGCTCGATCGCAAACGTGTCCATCGGTACGCTGCTGGTGGCTGGCCTGATTCCAGGCTTGTTCATCGCCTTCGTATTCATGGTGTTCAACCATTTCTACGCTGTGCACTACGGCTATAATCCACCGACTCCGTTCAACCTCCGCTTGGTCGTAACGACTGGGCTTCGCGCTGTCCTGCCGATGCTGACACCGATCATCCTGCTCGGCGGCATCGTCAATGGCTTCTTCACGCCGACGGAAGCCGCCGCCATCGCGGTGCTCTATACGATGTTTCTGTCAGTCATCGTTTACCGCTCAATTCCTCCAGCTGAGATATGGAATATCTTGGTCGAGACGGCCCGGGCCTCTGGGACGATTCTGTTCATTGCCGCGACCGCGAAGCTCGCTGCCTGGGTGTTCGCCTTCGACGGCTTGCCAGTCCAGGTCGCTAATTTTCTTGGCAGCATCAGCACCGGCCCGACCATGGCGCTGTTCCTGATCTTCCTGTTCCTCATCGTGGTTGGGATGTTCATGGATGCAATTGCGGCCATGTTCATCTTGATACCGGTACTGCTACCTCCGGCACTGAAAATGGGCATCGACCCGATGCACTTCTTGATCGTGACCGTGATCACCCTCACGCTTGGCCTCGTCACCCCGCCGGTAGGTGTCTGTCTGTTCGCTGTGGCTCAAGTGGCGAAAATGCGGATTGAGGACGTTATCCGCGGATCCATGATCCCGGTTGGGATCCTGACCGCAGCGATCCTGGCGCTGGTCTTGTTTCCAGTCTTGACTCTGGGGCCGATCAGGCTCCTCGGACTCTATTGACGGCAACAGGTCAAGAAAGGGCATGGTGCATCAACATCTGGCCCTTTGCATTTCCTGGCGACGGTGGAAGCCGGTTTGTCGAGGCGGATCCAGACCTCACATGCCGCGCATAGATCGCCACAACCGACTCGCAGAAAGTGGTGTCATATGACTGAAGCCCTGCCCGGTGCGCCGGTCCGCATTGTGTTCCTCGATCGAGAGACACTCTCTCCAGAAACGCAGTTACGGACGCTGTCCTTCCCCCATGAACTTATCACCTATGGCAAGACCGCTCCGGACGATGTAGGCACGCGCATTGCTGACGCTGATATCGTCATCACCAACAAGGCACCGGTGAGACGCGATGCCATCGCGCAGGCACGCAACCTCAAGCTCGTCGCTGTTGCGGCCACCGGGTACGACGTCGTCGACGTTGCAGCCTGCCGGGAGCGCGGCATTTCCGTGTGCAACATCCGCAATTATGCGGTGAACACTGTGCCCGAACACACTTTCGCGCTGATCCTCGCCCTGCGGCGCAGCATCCTAGCCTATGCGGATGCTGTTCGCCGCGGTCGATGGCAGGAGGCGAGTCAGTTCTGCTTCTTCGACTATCCAATCCGCGATCTCGCTGGCTCGACTCTCGGCATCATTGGCGATGGCGTGCTTGGACAGGCCGTCGCCGACATCGCCCGGGGCTTCGGCATGCGAGTGCTGTTTTCTGCCTACAAGGGCTCAACCGGCATGGGTCCGCTCTACACCCCTTTCGAGGATGTGCTGCGCCAGAGTGACGTCATCACGCTGCACTCTCCGCTGATGCCATCGACCCGCAACATGATCGCCGCTCCGGAATTCGCCCTTATGGAGCGTCGGCCCCTGCTCATCAACACGGCCCGCGGTGGGCTGGTGGACGAGGCTGCCCTGACGGATGCGCTCACGGCCGGACAAATCTCCGGCGCCGCCTTTGATGTGGTCACGGCGGAACCGCCAGCTGCGGATCACCCCTTCATGCGCCTGCTGGACCGGCCCGACTTCATCCTTACGCCGCACGTGGCTTGGGCGAGCAGCGAGGCTGTCCAGGGGCTCACGGACCAGCTGTTTGAGAGCATCGAGCTGTTTCGGGCCGGTAAACCCAAGAATCTTGTAACTTAGAATTGGTACAACCAATTCTTGTTTGGGCTTGTATATGAGCATTGATTGGTATAACCAAATCTCATCCCAGTTTCGTCGGCAACATCCGACCTGCATTAAGGAGCCTCTATGTTTCTCGGGAAAGAAGTTCGTCTGAACCGGATCGTGAATCCCAAGTCTGGCCGCATGCTCGCCATCACGGTTGACCATCCGATCACCCGCGGGATGATGCCTGGACTCGTGGATATCCGCTCCGTCATGCGCAAGGTTGTAGCCGGCAAGCCTGACGGTATCACCATGCACAAGGGCATCGCCGAGAAGGTGTTCGCACCCTATGCAGGCCAAGCCTCGATCATCTTGAAGGCTAGTGCCTATTCCGTGCAGTATCATCCGACATACGACACGCCCGTTGCGGACGTGGAGGAAGCGGTGCGCTTTGGCGCTGACGCCATTTCGGTGGGTTGCATCGTCGGCGGCCCCGACCAAGCCCAGCAGCTGACATTCCTTGGCAAGATCTCCAAGGAAGCAGCTTCAGCCGGCATGCCGCTTGTCGCGCACATCTATCCGAAGGGCGCGCTGATCAAGGATCAGCACGACGCTGAGGTGTTGGCCTACGCGGTGCGCGCTGGCGCCGAGCTTGGCGTCGACATCATCAAGACCATGTGGTCCGGTTCAGCCGAGAGCTTCCGCTCGGTTGTGGATGCCTGCCCGTCCATCGTGGCTCTGGCTGGTGGCGAGATGGGCGAGACTCTGGAGGACTATTTGCGCATGACCCGCCAGGCACTCGATGTCGGTATGCGCGGCGTTACCTATGGCCGCTTCGTGTGGTCTCACCCGCATACCTCCGCCGTTATCAAATCCTTGTCCGCTTTGATGCACGATGACGCCAGCGTCGAAGGAGCTCTCAAAGTTTACGAGCGCGCCCTCGAAGAAGAGAAGGATCTCCAGAAATGAAGGCAGCCGTTCTTCGCGCTCCCGACGACGTCGTCTTGCAGGATGTCGCAACCCCGTCCGCCGGACCCGGTGAGCTGATCCTGAAGGTGAGGGCCGCAACCGTGTGCGGGACAGATATCCGCATCCTGCGTGGCCGCAAAACCAAGGGCGTCCGCTTCCCGTCCGTTCTCGGCCACGAGTTCGCCGGCGAGGTGGTTGAGGTAGGGGCAGGTGTCTCGCAGTTCTCCTGCGGTGACCCGGTGTCGGTTAATCCTGTCATTCCCTGCCGCAAATGCGCCTATTGCAAAACCGGCCGGGAGAATGTCTGCCAGAATCGTCAAGCCATTGGATACGAGTTTGATGGGGCCTATGCCGAGTACCTGAAGGTGCCGGCGTTGGCGCTTGAGTCCGGCAACGCTGTTCGTATTCCGCAGGGGATGCCCTTCGAGGCGGCTGCGCTTGCGGAACCGCTGGCGTGCTGCATCAATGGTTTGCGCAACGTCGGCATTGAACTCGGTGATGTGGTGGTCATCCTCGGGGCAGGGCCGATTGGCCTCATGCATGCGGCGCTCGCGCGCCGCGCCGGGGCACGACTGGTTATCGTCAGCGAGCCCAACCAGATGCGCCGCGAGGCTGCTCTCGAGCGCGGCGTCGACATCGCCTGCGATCCGACCAAGGAGGATTTAGCAGGGGTAATCCGCGGGGTGACGGATGGGCTCGGCGCGGATGTGGCGATCCTGGCCATCGGCGTTCCGGCGCTTGCCAACGAGGCGCTGAAGCTCGTGCGCAAGGGTGGCCGCGTCAACCTCTTCGCAGGCTTCTCGGCGGGTGACATGGCGACGTTCGACGTCAATCTCGTGCATTACAACGAGATCGTCGTGACCGGAGCCAGCGCGCTGCGCCGGCAAGATTATGAGACGGCTCTCAACCTGCTTGCAGGCGGGCTCATCGATGCCAACTCGCTTGTCACCCATCGCTTCGGATTGGCGGATGCTGTCGAGGCGCTGAAGGAGGCAGAGAGTGGGCGGGCCCTTAAGGTAGCAATCCGCAATGACTGAAGCCTTCCTCGGGGTCGATGCTGGAACGAGCGGGATCAAGGTTTGTGCCTTCACGCGCGAAGGCCGCTTGGTTGCGAAGGCACACCGGGCAGTTCCCGTGGTCACACCTTATCCGCTCTGGGCCGAAATCGACCTCGACCGCTATTGGGCAGCCACCGCCGATGCTATTCGGGAGGTTGCCACCCGCGTCCCCACGATTGTCTCGATCGGGCTCGCCACAACCTGCCCAACAACCATCCTCCTCGACGGGGACGGTCAGGCAATACGGCCGGGTATCCTTTACCTCGATGGCCGGGCTCAGGCGGGTCTCGAAAACGTGGTCGGCGCCGACGCTGAAGCGGATGTGCAGCAGACCGGCAACCGGGCCAGCACGTCTACCTGCTGGGCCGCCAATCTGGCCTGGATCCGAGAGAATGAGCCGGCCGCTTGGGCAAAGGTGCGGCGGGTCACCATGCTTAACGGTTTCTTGGCTCGCCGCCTCAGTGGCCAGGATGGCATTGAGCCGACCCAAGCTTCTTATTCGGGTCTGATGCGCATTGCTGACCCTAAGCCATCCTGGAGCCGCGACCTCTTAGCCAGGTGGGAACTCGATGCAGCTATCCTGCCGAAAATCAGTGGCTGTACCGATATGATCGGTCGGGTGACCGATGAAGCTTCCTCCTTGACGCGAATTCCTGCCGGCACCCCAGTTGCGCTTGGCGCTGCCGACACGGCAGCGGCCTCCTTTGCGGTTGGCCTGATGGACAGCGGTGAGGTTTTCGAGTCCGTCGGCACGTCCGGAGTTATTACCTTCTGCCTCGACCGTCCGGACTTCGAGCCGTCGTTCCTGCATCGCCATCATATCGTGCCCGGCCGCTGGCTCGCCCACGGGGCAATGTCGACGCTGGGCGGTGCGTTCGGTTGGCTCAACAACAAGGTCTGGCCGGAACTCAAGACCCTCGCCGAGTTGGAGCGCCTGGCGCAAGAGTCTGTTCCAGGAGCCAACGGTCTCTTGTTCCTGCCCTACCTTGCTGGCGAGCGGAGCCCCATCTGGGATGCAGAGGCGAGCGGCAGCTGGCTCGGGCTTCTCCTCCGGCACAGCCGACAGGACATGGTCCGCGCTGTGTTCGAAGGAACGACCTTCGGCCTGCGGCAAATTCTGGAGCGAGGTTCAGCCAAGTGGGGCAAGCGCCCGGAACGCATGCTCAGCGTGGGCGGCGGAGCGCGGAACAAGTTCTGGGGACAGATGAAGGCAGATGTCCTGAAGCTCGACTATATCATGTCCGACATGCCCGACGCTGCGGCGCTGGGAGCCGGCTTGCTCGGTGCTATAGCAGCAGGGCTGTTCACGGGCAGCGACGATAGCGAACTTCCACTGATTTCGCCCAACGCCACCGCAATTCGGCCCGGGTCTGAGCGAACCATTGAAACCTACGACCGCATGTTCAAGATCTTTGACTCAGCCTACCCACAGCTGAGCGACTTGATGCACGCCCTCGCAGATCGTAGTTCTGGCCCGTACGCAGATGAGGAGGCACGGCCCCGGCTAGGGGTGCGAGCCGCTGGGTAAAAGGAACTACGGTTTTATATGACCGACGGCGAAGACGATATCCTTGCGCGCGTCATCGACATCGCAATGGAGCTGAGGCCCGACAGCAGCGGACGGATCAAGCTCCCCACAGAGCGTGAGCTGGCCGATCAACTCGGCATCCAGCGCCCGACTCTGCGAGATCGGCTGACCGTTCTGGAGACGCTCGGGCTGCTCCAGCGCGTCCAAGGCAGCGGAACCTATCTGGCGCTCCCGAACTCGCGGTTCCTGCAGTTCTATTTCGGCGTTGCTCTGAAGCTCGGGTTCATCTCGATTGATCAGATCCAGAACGGCATGGAAATGATTGGTCGAGAGATGGCAGGAGCCGCCGCGATCCAGGCCAGCAATGCTGATCTTGAGGCCCTCGAGGATCTCATCGACCAGATCGCTGCATCAGACTCCGTGGAAGATGTGGTCGAGCTCCAGTTCGAGCTTCACGCCAGCCTCGCCAGGGCGTGCCGCAACCCCGTGATCGTGATCGTCATCGATGGCCTCTCGTCCGTCATCCGGTCTGTGATTGCGAACAAGGTCAGGATCATCTCCATGGTCCGCGGTGCGTTCGAGCGAAACGTCGAAGCGTACCGCGCACTCGTGCAAGCGCTAAGGGATCGCGAGCCGGAGCTCGCTCGTGAGGCTATTCAGGAGTGTTACTGGTTATGGCGCCGGGAAGAATCGAAGATTTCGATCCTCAACATCAGCGAGTGAGAGCCTCGGAAAGGCCCGAGCGACAATCTCATGCGTGTAGATTAGTGCTTCCCAAATCCGCAATGTCCGTATCAACGGTAGAGTGGAGCGACAATGACTGAGCCTAAGCCATGCCCAGTGTGCAGAAGCGCCGAATTAGGGATCAACTGCCTTGAATTATATGGGCAGTACGAGGCGCATTTTCTCTGCCTCAGTTGCGAGAGCGAAGTCGCCCCACAGGGCCCTTTGTCAGAACCGTGCGGGACGGCAGCCGAAGCGGAGGGGGCAGCTCTTCGCGCTTGGAACGACTTCGTGTCCGGTTTCCCCGGTCACAGGAATGTAGCCTAGCTGTCGCTGGTAGCCGTAACACGTCTTGACGGGCAGGCCTGTGAGTTGCTTCGCAGAGACTGCGGAAGCTTGCCTTTGGCTTACTGGCGTTCTCAGTTGAGTGTGTTGCCAGCGCGTGCGAGATGCGCATTCAGAACACGTTCGGCCCTGAGCTGGTTCGCGTAGGCAGTTGCGTTAACGACGCGCATCACGATGCGGAGGATTGCTGTTACGAGCATAATTCTTATCCCTCTACAGAGGCGTTCAATAAGCCTCCTGTGATGAATAGATAATTCTTATGCTGCTGCGCGGTAGATAGGTCAGCACACATGACTTATGCGCTGTAGGCATATCAGTATAAATTTGCAGCATTGCTTCTTTTCTGAGCGCATGAGTTATATGATGTCTTTATTGATTTTTGGATTGCATGGTCAGCGTCCAGAGCGAGCCCTCGCGGGAGATGTGCTTAATATCAGCAGGAGCGAACCGGACGTTTCCGAGGGGAAGGTGGCTGATTTAACTTGCAGCCGATGCGGCAATTAAATTCTAGCCGTAGTGAGAAGAGCGTAAGTTTGGAGTCTATAATCTAGCGTAGAGCTAGTGAAGTTGGCAAAGGCATAACAAATTCAATAGTTTAGAATTGTGCGACGTCAAATCATAATCCTTGTGTCGGGAGGCAAATCCCTCCTCCGGCACCAAGGCCTACGGCCTTTTCTGGCCTTCCCCAAGTTTCCGATCAGATCCGGTACCAAGCTGGTACCAACTGGCTCGCCACCAACGGCCGAAAATTCCCTCGTGCAAACACTGGCTCGACGGATAAAGGGCTTCATCCTTGTTCAGGTGATTTTCAATCCTTGCAGCGAGCTTGGCAGGTCGTAAAGGATCAGCCCTAGAATCCCCAATTAGCCTTCGCATCCAAGCTGCTGAATCCGTTTCGTGCTTCTGACGTCATTTCTTGGCACCCCATCCTTACGGCCGAGCTCCAATTCTCATAATGCCAAGGTTTAAGACTACGCGATCGTGTGGATTGTGCCCCCGTTCTATCGTGCTCGCCCGGCATCTCTGCCGCGGCAACTGAATGTGATAAAATAGGACCGATGCAGACATCCGTCGCGCCCGAGGACATTCGGACCTTCGTCCCGCCGCATCCGGATCCTGCTCCGGAGAACCTCTCGCCGCGTCAGCTCGCCTCGCTCATGCGCACCAACAACATTCGGGTTTGGTCGCAGCGGGCCTATGAGGAGGAGGTGGTCCTCCGCCGCTTTTTTGGCCGCTCCTCGGTTCTGTTCAATGCTCCCGAAGCAATCCGCCATGTTCTGGTGGATCACCCGGAGGCTTATGGCCGAACCCGCGCCACTCTCCGGATCCTCAAGCCGCTGCTGGGGGAGGGGCTGTTCACCAGCGAGGGACCTGCCTGGCGCCATCAGCGGCGGACCTTGGCGCCGGCCTTTACGCCGAGGTCAGTCGAGCTTCTCATTCCGCATATCCGGTCAGCCACGACCGAGATGATCGGCAGTCTCGCCGCCACCGAGACGGAGCGGGTGGATCTCTTTCCCATAATCCAGCGCCTCGCCCTCGAGATCGCTGGGCGCACCATGTTCTCCCTGGAGATGGGCCAGCACGGCTCCGCGCTCCGGGAGCAGATTATGCGCTATGGCCAAAGGCTCGGCCGACCGCACCTGCTCGATTTTGTTGTGCCCATCGGCATTCCGACACCCCATGACTGGGCGCGGGCCTGGTTCCGGCGGAGCTGGATCCGGTTGATCGACCAGATCATGACCGAGCGCCTCGAGGCCAAAACCCATGCCAGCAGCCCCCGCGATCTGCTCGACCTGCTCATGGCGGCTCGTGACCCGGAGAGCGGGGAGGGGTTCTCACCCAAGCAACTGCGGGATCAGATCGCCACCATGATCCTGGCTGGGCACGAGACCACGGCCGTGGCCCTGTGCTGGGCGGTGTATCTGCTGGCTCAAGTGCCGGACGTGCAGGAGCAGATCGCCCAAGAAGCCGCGGCTGTGCTAGCGGACAACATGGTGAAACCACAAATCAGCAAGCTGACCTACACACGGGCGGTGCTGGACGAGGTCATGCGTCTCTACCCGCCGGCCTATGTGATCGTCCGGGCAGCCCGCCAGCCGGACAATGTCGCCGGTGTTGCGATGAAACCGGGCGATCTCGCGATCATCTCACCATGGGTGCTGCACCGGCACCGGAAGCGGTGGCACGAGCCGGATGCATTCGCCCCAGAACGCTTTCTGCCCGGCGCCCCGGCAATCGACCGCTTCGCCTACCTGCCTTTTGGTGTCGGGCCCCGCGTGTGCATCGGCGCTCACTTCGCCCTCACGGAGGCCACCCTGGTGCTGGCCGAACTCATGCGCTCGTTCCGGATCGAGCTGGTCACAAGTCACCCGGTCTTGCCTGTTGCAGTGGTCACCACCCAGCCTGACCATTCGCCGTTATTCCAGCTCCATCGCCGATAAGTCTCTGCCGTCGGAAAGACGGGCTTTCCGTCACTGGGGAGCTCTCTACGTCAAACGGTAGGTACCAGCCGAGAGGAGTAGATCATGGCACGAACCACCAAGTCGGTCAGTCGAGCACGCACAGCGGATCGGGGGGCTTCCAAGAAAGGCACTGGTAAGCAAGCAGCCACTCGGGGAAGGAGCACGGAAAGAGGTGCTGTGAAACGGGGAGCCGCCAAGAAAGGCGTGGCTCAGCGGCGAGGATCTCGCGCCGCCCTCGTGGTCAAAGGCTGGACGGTCAACTTTGTCTCTGGGGAGTCTCTCCAACTCGAAGCGGATGCCGTGAGCGTCGACAGCAGCGGAACGGTGACGTTCTCCCTGTTCGGGACCGATGTGCTCTACGTCTCCGCGGCCAACTACAACTTCATCATGGAAACGAGTGAGCCTCTCGAGAGCCGTGAAGAGGGTGACAAGTAAGCTAAGGCCGAGATGGACCGCCTTCATCTGAGAAGGAGCATGCCCATCGTCCGGATTCGCTCGCGCTAGCTTTCCTGCGTCAGCAGGATCCTCCTGCGGCTGGGTGCAAGGAGGCCCCGCCTTGGCGGGGCCAGGGCTCTGTCGCAATTTCTGACTGCGGACAGAAAGATCTGAGCGCGGTTTGTATTCATTTATGCGGCGAGCCGCTCGA
>NZ_JAERQE010000025.1 GCF_016734765.1 Microvirga soli
CGCCTCGCGAGCGCGCCCCTCATTGGACGAGGATGTCCTTAGCTATAGCCGAGCTTAGGACAGAAGTCAAGAACAAAATGAGAACATGACTACTGCACGCCCTCTCCCCTTTGCGGGAGAGGGTGGCCTGCGGCAGCAGGTCGGGAGAGGGGCCGTGAGACATCGAGCACTGCCCCTCTCCCGGCTCACTCCGTTCGCCACCCTCCCCCGCAAAGGGGGGAGGGGAAAGACCCGCGAATTGTTTTTAACCCGAACCCGGATCTGCACTTCATCTCGCCCAGGACAATGGCGACCTAGGCCTGCTCCATCACCCGGTTCAGAAGGCCCCTGGCGTATTCCGCATCCGTCCGGCAGCCTTCCGCCAGCCAAGCCTGACGGGCTCGGGCGAGTATTGTGCCAATCTTCGGCCCCTTCGGAACGCCCCCCTCGATGAGATCGGCTCCACGCAGGGGGAAGACCGGCACGGGCTCGGTGCCATTTCGGTATCGAGTGAGCGCCTCCCGAGCCTCCTTGTTTACGACGGGAGACGGCTCTCCGGCTGTTGCCGCAAGGACAATGCCGAGCGCATCGGGTTCATGGCCTGCCACCAGGCGCCGGATGGCCCCGGCATCGAGGGGCGAAGCGCAGGTCTTGAGAAGGTTGAGAAGCCCGGCAAAGGCGGCAAGCTTCCTGTGCTCGTCATTGGATAGCCGAAGCTGCTCCCGCAGGCGTTCCGCATCCTCCTCCACCATCACGGCGAGGGCCGCCAGACGCCAGATCGGGACAGGGTTGTCCCGGTCATCCGCTGTGACGCGGTCGAAGCGGCCGAACTCTGCAATCCCGCCAAGCAGGCCGGTGAGAAAACCATGATCGGCCAGGACCCGGATCGTTTCCTCGGCCCGTTTCGCCACAAGGAGCTTGAGAAGTTCGTGCCGGATCCGCTCCTTCGAGAGGATCGCGAGCCCCTGCCGCTCGGTGCCGGAGGCGGCCAGCCCCTCAGGATCGGGGTCGCCTTGCGCATATTCCGCGTGAAAGCGGAAGAACCGCATGATGCGCAGGTAATCCTCGCGGATGCGGGTCCGGGCCTCGCCGATGAAGCGCACGCGCCGGGCGGCCAGATCCGCCGCGCCACCGGTATAGTCGTAGAGCTGCCCGTCGAGCCCGAGGGACAGGGCGTTGATGGTGAAATCCCGCCGTTTGGCATCCCGCACGAAATCGCGCCCGAAATGCACCACCGCGCGGCGCCCGTCGGTTTCCACATCCTCGCGCAGGGTGGTGATCTCGAAGGGCTCGCCGTCGACGATCACCGTGATCGTGCCATGCTCGATGCCCGTGGGGACCGCCTTGAACCCGGCCCGCTTCGCCCGCCCCATGATGGCGTCGGGCAGCATGGTCGTTGTGCAATCGACTTCCGTGACGGGCCGTCTGAGCAGGGCGTTGCGCACGGCACCACCCACGATGCGGGTCTCTTCGGCCGCATCGTTGAAGACCTCCAGGAGACGGCGCAGTTCACGGCGATGAAGAAGGCTCGCCAGGGCCTGACGATCGAGGGCTTCCGTCACTGGAAATGCCCCGGGATAACGCGGCCGTTCTCAACGTGCGTCGGCACATAGGCGCCCGTCTGGCGCTCGTCCAGAAGCCCGGTCGCGATCAGCGAGAGAACCACGAAACTCAAGCCTGCAATCGTGAGCCAGAGCGACTGGCTGCTCCAATGCGTCCAAAGCAGAGGATTGCGCCGGCGGATGAGAAGATAAATTCCAAACAAAACGAAGGGCAGCAGGAACAGCACCACACCCTGAACGACTGCCCGTGTCATGAACCGTAGAGCCTCTCATAAAGATTGCGGATAATGCCCGCCGTCACACCCCAGATGTAGCGTCCCTCATAGGGCATTGCATAGTAGCGGCGCAAACGCCCCTTGAACTCGCGGGAATGAAGCTCGTGGCGCTCAGGGTTCATAAGGAAGCCGAGCGGAACTTCGAAGGCGTCGGCCACCTCGTCGTGATTGATGTTGAGCGTGTAGGAGGGCGAGACCCGCGCCACCACCGGCATCACGAGATAGTTGGTCGTGGACAGGTAGGGGTCGAGATAGCCGAGCGGGCTGATGAAGCGGCTGTCGAGGCCGATCTCCTCCATGGCCTCGCGGCAGGCGGCATCCAGGACCGATGCGTCCGTCGGATCGACCCGCCCGCCCGGGAAGGCGATCTGCCCCGAATGCTGGCGCAGATGCGCGGCGCGCTCGGTCAGAAGCAGCATCGGCTCCTCGCGCATGACCACCGGCACCAGGACCGCGGCAGGCTTCGGCGTCAGCGGGTAGACCAGGGGCACCTCGTCGAGGCTGTGATCGCCGCGAGGATCCGTCAGCGCCTCCTCCGCATGCGGCGGCTCAGGCAGCAGGCGCTCAGTGGCGAGCGTCAGGAAGTCCGGTGTGTCGTAAGGGGCAAGACGCATCAAGCAGCGCCCAGCTCGGACGCGGGAGCGATGGAGAAAAAGGCGCCGCCTGCGCTCATCCCGAAAGTTGCCGCCCCGTCCACGGTCTTTTCTTCGCCCATGGCCACCAGATCGAGGGTCAGGCTCCGCGTCACCAGGGCCCACAGCTCCCCTCGAACTTTCACGTAAGGCTTGATGCCGCCATTCGCGTCCTGCTCGAAGCGCAGGGGATGATCGGGCCCGACCTGCACGAGATCGTCCACATTGGTGCGGAACGCGATCTGCCGGCCCTCCCCCTCACCTTCCACGGCCATCTCGACGGCCAGGAAGGGCGCGTCCTCCACAACAATCCCCACTCGCTCGACCGGTGTGACCAGCACGTAGCGTTCCGGATCCTTGCGAAGGACCGTCGAAAACAGCTTCACGAGCGCGGGCCGATTGATGGGCGAGCCCATGTAATGCCATGTGCCGTCGGCCGCGATGCGCATGTCGATCTCACCGCAATAGGCCGGGTTCCACCGCTCGACCGGAGGTGGGCCTTTCCGCTTTGAATCGGACCCGAGCGCCTGCGTCAGGCGGGCCAGGGCGCTTCCAGGTGTGAGAGACGAAGGATCCATCATGACATAAGCGTGAACAGGAATTTCAGTTTCCGGGATCGACGAACGGCTGCCGATGGTTACTTCCTAGAGCATAGAGTCCCCGCCTGTCTCGTCCACTCCACTCGGGTTCAACGCTGCGGCGCATCGACCCTTGCCACTCGACCGGGATCGAAGGCAGACTAGCTACCGGGGGCACGCGCGAATGTAGAGGGAGAATGACCTCATGACGGCCAGCATTGCTCAAGCGCCCACCGCCTTGGACGACGCGATCATCCGCAACGCGGAGGCGACGCTTGAGACTGTCGGCCGTGCCCGGGAGGCCATTCACACCGTCATCTTCGGCCAGGAAGAGGTGGTGGACCTGACCCTGATCACCCTCCTGGCCGGCGGCCACGGCCTCCTGGTCGGTGTTCCGGGCCTTGCCAAGACGAAGCTCGTGGACACGCTCGGCACCGTGCTCGGGTTGGACGCCCGCCGCATCCAGTTCACCCCGGACCTGATGCCCTCCGACATCCTGGGTTCCGAGATCCTCGACGAGGGCGCCGACCGCCGCCGCTCCTTCCGGTTCGTGAAGGGCCCGGTCTTCGCGCAACTCCTCATGGCCGACGAGATCAACCGCGCCAGCCCCCGCACCCAGTCCGCCCTGCTGCAGGCCATGCAGGAGCATCATGTTTCCGTGGGCGGCGAGCGTCACGACCTGCCGCAGCCCTTCCACGTGCTGGCAACGCAGAACCCCATCGAGCAGGAGGGCACCTATCCCCTGCCCGAGGCTCAGCTCGACCGCTTCCTGCTGGAGATCGACGTCGGCTACCCGACCCGCGAGGCCGAGCGGCGCATCCTCATCGAGACGACCGGCGCGGAGGATCACAAGCCTAGCGCCGTCATGAATGCCGAGACGCTCATGAACGCGCAGCGCCTCGTCCGCCGCCTGCCCGTGGGCGAGAGCGTCATCGAGGCGATCCTCGACCTCGTGCGCTCGGCCCGCCCGGAAGCGGAACGGATCGAGGGTGTCAGCGACAAGATCCTGTGGGGTCCGGGCCCCCGCGCCAGCCAGGCCCTGATGCTGGCCGTGCGTGCCCGCGCGCTCATCGAGGGCCGCGTGGCTCCCTCGCTGGCCGACGTGGCGGCCCTGGCCGAGCCCGTGCTCAAGCACCGCATGGCGCTCACCTTCTCGGCCCGTGCGGACGGAGACACGATCAAAAGCGTGATCGGCCGACTCACCTCGCGGCTGGCAGGCTAGGATCATCGCCATGGCCCGTGTCCGGGTCCTCCCCGAAAGCGCCCGCTCGCCGGGCCGCGTCGAGACCGAGAGCGCTCTCTCCCTCGCTCACCGGATGCCGCGCCTGGTGCTCGAGGCCCGGCGTGTCGCGGCCAATCTCGCGCACGGCATCCACGGCCGCCGCCGTTCCGGCACCGGCGAAACCTTCTGGCAGTTTCGTCCCTTCGTGGCAGGCGAGGCCGCGCAGCGGATTGACTGGCGCCGCTCGGGCCGCGACGACCGCCTCTATGTGCGCGAGCGCGAGTGGGAAACGGCCCAGACCGTGTGGTTCTGGATCGACCGTTCCGCCTCCATGGGCTACGCCTCCGACCTTGCCCAGGCGCCCAAGATCGAGCGCGCCGTCGTGCTCGGCATGGCGCTCGCCAATTGCTTCGTCGAGGGCGGCGAGCGCGTGGGCATGCTGGGACTGATGTCGCCGCGCGCCACCCGGCGTATCGCCGAGACCATGGCCCAGACCCTGGTGGCGGACCGCGCCTCCCTGGAGGAGGACCTGCCCCCGCAGGCTCCCGTCGCGCCACAGCACGAAGCGATCCTGATCAGCGATTTCCTGTCGCCTGCGCGCGACATCGTCACCATGGTCGAAGGCATCTCGTCCCGCGGAGCACGCGGGCATCTGGTGATGATCGTCGACCCCGTCGAGGAGACCTTCCCGTTCCAGGGGCAGGCGGTTCTGCACGACCTGGAAGACGGCCTATCGCTCCGGATCGGCGATGCCACATCCTGGGGGAAGGCCTATCGCTTAAGGCTTGAGCAGCATCGGGCGGAGCTGCAGGAACTGGCCCGCCGCCGCGGCTGGACATTGACCATCCACCGGACCGACCGACCGGCGAGCGAAGCGGCGCTTCGCCTCATGACGCTGGTGGCGACCTCCCGTGGTGCCGGTGTGGGAGGGCGCTAAAGCGATGCTGGGCCTCCCCCTCACCTTCACCGTTCCACTTGTTCTCACAGCACTGGCCGCGCTGCCGGCGATCTGGCTGCTCCTGCGCATCACGCCGCCGCAGCCGAAGCGCGTGGATTTCCCGCCGCTCAGGATCATGGCGGACCTGCGCCCCGAGCAGGAAATGCCCGCCCGCACGCCATGGTGGCTATTGCTCCTGCGGCTGCTGCTGGCGGCCTTTCTCATCCTCGCGGCCTCGGGGCCGATCTGGAATCCCCTGGCCGAGGGCAACAGCCGCTCGCCGCTTCTGATCGTGCTCGACAACGGCTTCGCCGCCGCTCACGACTGGCGCGAGCGCATGAACCTGGCCTCCGAGCGCATCGAGGCGGCAGGACGCGACGGGCGCACGGTGGCCCTTGTGGCCACGGCGGAAACACCCGCCGGCATCGAGCCTGCCAGCCCCGCCGCAGCGCTCGAGCGCCTGCGCTCCCTGAAGCCCCTGCCGCATTGGCAGGACCGCCAGGTGCATCTCGAGTCCATCGGGCGCTTTCTGGAAGCAACGCCGGACGCCAACATTGTCTGGATCAGCGATGGGGTTGCGGGCGTTGACGGGCAAGGCTTCATCGATGGTTTGGCTCCCATGGCGGACGGTCAGCGGATCACCGTGCTGAAAGCGGAGCGGGCTCCGGCCCTTGCGGTCGCAGGCGTCGAGAATGCCAGCGGCCAGATGAATGTGCGGCTGGTCCGCCCCGAACCGAACGGACGCGACTCGGGCACCGTCCGCGTTCTCGACCTCAAGAGCCTGCCGCTCGCCGACATGCGCTTTTCCTTCGAGGCGAATGCGACCGAGACCTCTGTGGCGTTCGATCTGCCCACCGAGATCCGCAATGCCATCGCGCGCATCGAGATCCTCGGCGAGGGCTCGGCCGGAGCCGTGCACCTGCTCGACGAGCGCGGCAAGCGCCGTCGCGTCGGTCTCGTCTTCGGCGGCACTTCGGACCAGGCCCAGCCTCTCCTCTCGCCGCTCTACTACATCGAGCGGGCGCTCGCGCCTTATTCCGAGATCCGCACCGGCCGCGGCGGCGTGGCGGATTCGGTGAACCAGCTCATCGACGAGCAGGTCTCCGTGCTGGTGCTGGCCGATGTGGGCGGTCTCGACCGCGAGACGCTCGGCAAGGTCACGGCCTTCGTGGAACAGGGCGGCATGCTGCTGCGCTTTGCGGGTTCGCGGCTGTCCGCCGGCAACGACGAGCTGGTTCCGGTGCGCCTGCGCCGTGGCGGGCGCAGCCTTGGCGGCACCCTGTCCTGGGATACTCCCAAAACCTTTGCGCCCTTCACTCGCGAGAGCCCCTTCTTCGGCCTCACTGTGCCGGAGGAGATCGGCATTCGCCGCCAGATCCTCGCGGAGCCCGACGGCGACCTACCGGCCAAGACTTGGGCGTCGCTGGCCGACGGCACGCCCATCGTGACGGCCGACAAGCGCGGCGACGGAATGATCGTGCTCTTCCACGTGACCGCCGACACCACCTGGTCGAACCTGCCTCTGTCGGGTCTGTTCGTCGACATGCTGCGCCGGACCACGGCTCTCGCCGGCGCACCGACCGATGTGAACGCGGAATCCCGCAACGCGGAGAACGAGACCGTGGCGCCCCGTCTGACCCTCGATGGCTATGGCATCTACATCTCGCCGCCGGCCAATGCCCGCGCGGTAACGCGCAACTATGCCGAGCGTGCGCGGGGCGAGCACCCACCGGGTTTCTACGGCCCGGTGGATTCGAGCCTCGCGGTCAACGCGCTCCTGCCGGGCGATCGCCTAGCGCCCCTGAACTTCGCTCCGCTGAACGCCCGGATCGCTCCGCTGGCCGGAGCCCAGACCGTCGATCTGCGCATGCCGCTGTTCATGCTGGCCCTGCTGCTGCTCGTCGCCGACACCATCGCGTCGCTCTGGCTCGGCGGTCATCTGTCGAACCTCTCCGGCCGTCTGCGCAAGGCGGGTGCTGCGGCGGCGATCGTCCTGGGCTCGACCTTGGCTCTCAACCCCGTCTCGGACGCGAGCGCGCAGGAGCGCCGGTCGTCGATGACAATGGAAAGCTCCAGCCCCGCCCTCGTGACGCGGCTTGCCTATGTGATCACGGGCGATACGCAGGTGGACGACACCAGCAAGGCAGGCCTCACCGGATTGACGCAGGTGCTGAGCCAGCGCACCGCCCTGTCGCCGGGCGAGCCCATCGGCATCGATCTCTCTCGGGACGAGGTAGCGTTCTATCCGCTGATCTACTGGCCCATCGTGGCGAGCAGGCCTATTCCGTCCGAGGCTGCGATCCGGCGTCTCGATGCCTTCATGAAGGGCGGCGGCACCGTGATCTTCGACACGCGCGATGCTTTCGGCAATCGTCTCGATGGCGCGCCTACAGCCGAAGGGCAGTATCTGCGCCGGTTGCTCGCGGGCCTCGACATTCCGGAGATCGAGCCTGTGCCGGTCGATCACGTGCTCACCAAGACCTTCTACATCCTCGACAGCTTCCCCGGCCGCTATTCCACCGGACAGACCTGGGTCGAAGCCCTGCCGCCGCAGGCGGAGGGCGAGGCCAACCGCCCGGCCCGGTCGGGCGACGGCGTCTCGCCGATCATCATCACGTCGAACGATCTCGCGGCCGCCTGGGCCGTGGGCCAGCGGGGCGAGTGGCTCTACCCTGTGGTCGGCAGCGACCAGCGCCAGCGGGAGTTCTCGTATCGCAGCGGCGTCAACATCGTCATGTATGCGCTGACCGGCAACTACAAGGCCGACCAGGTGCACGTGCCGGCCCTGCTCGAACGCCTCGGGCAGTAAGGGGAGATTGCCTTTGCTTTCGGTCAGCTTCTCTCCTCTCATTCCTGACTACGCGCTCTGGGCTCTCGGCGCGGTCGTTGCCTTTCTGGCGATCCTGGCGCTCGTCACGCGCGGGCCTGTGGCGATCCTGCGTGCCGTTGCCCTCGGCCTCGTTCTGCTCGCGCTCGCCAACCCGGCGCTGGTGCAGGAGGACCGGGAGAAGGTGAAGGACATCGTGGCGGTGGTCGTCGACCGATCCACCTCGCAGACCCTGGGCGACCGCTCTCCCATGACCGATCAGGTGCGGGCCGAACTGGAGCGCCGCTTCGGCTCGCTGGCCGATGTCGACCCTCGCTTCATCGAGGCCGACGATGGCAGCGGCGACGACGGCACACGCCTGTTCTCGGCGCTCTCCAACGGGCTTGCCGACGTGCCGCCGGATCGGCTCGCCGGCGTGATCTTCGTCACCGACGGCGTCGTTCATGACATCCCGCCCAACGTGGAAGGGCTCGGATTCAGGGCGCCTCTACACGCGCTGATCACCGGCCGTCCCGACGAGCGCGACCGGCAGATCAAGCTTCTGGAGGCTCCACGTTTCGGCATCGTCGGCAAGGACCAGACGATCCGCGCCCAGGTGATGGAGCGCGGCGGCACCGGATCGGCCCTCGTGACCGTGCGACGCGACGGGCAGGTGCTCGCGCGCCAGCAGGTCCAGGCCGATACGGCTTTCTCCCTCGACGTGCGCATCGAGCATGGCGGCACCAACGTAGTCGAGCTTGAGGTGGAAGGGCTGCCCAACGAGCTGACCCAGGCCAACAACCGCGCGGTCATTCCCATCGAGGGCATCCGCGAGAAGCTGCGCGTGCTGCTGGTTTCCGGCGAGCCCCATGCGGGCGAGCGCACCTGGCGCAACCTGCTGAAGTCGGACGCCAATGTGGACCTCGTGCATTTCACGATTCTTCGTCCGCCGGAGAAGCAGGATGGAACGCCCATCAACGAGCTGTCGCTGATTGCTTTCCCGACCCGCGAGCTGTTCCAGCAGAAGATCAAGGAATTCGACCTGATCATCTTCGACCGCTACGCGAACCAGAGCATCCTGCCCTCGAGCTATTTCGAGAACATCGTGCGCTATGTGCGCGAGGGCGGCGCGATCCTCGTGGCGGCGGGTCCGGAATTCGCCAGCTATGGCAGCCTGGCACAGACGCGGCTTTCACCGATCATTCCAGGCCAGCCCAACGGCAGCATCATCGAGCAGCCCTACAAGGCCGAGATCACCGATACCGGCGACCGCCATCCCGTGACCCGCGACCTGCCGGGATCGGAGCAATCGCCGCCCGCCTGGGGCGAGTGGCTGCGCATCATCGGCTCGCAGGTGCAGTCGGGCTCGACCCTGATGTCGGGCGCCAATGACCTGCCTCTCCTGGTGCTGCGCCGGGAGGACAAGGGCCGTGTGGCGCTCCTACTCTCCGACCATGCCTGGCTCTGGGCCCGAGGCTATCAGGAGGGTGGTCCACATCTCGACCTCCTGCGCCGCCTCGCCCACTGGCTCATGAAGGAGCCGGCCCTGGAAGAGGAGGCCCTGCGGGCAAGCGCGCAGGGACGTGACATCCGCATCGAACGGCAAACCATGGCGGAGACGGCCGGTCCGGTGACCGTCATCACGCCCAGCGGCCAGGAGAGCAGCGTGGCACTGGCCGAGTCGCGCCCCGGCCTGTTCACCGCGCAGGCGGCAAGCCGCGAGCTTGGGCTGCATACGGTTCGCTCGGGCGATCTCATCGCCTTCGTCAGCATCGGACCGGCCAATCCGCGCGAGCTGATGGACGTGTTCAGCAACACCGAGTCTCTCGAGCCCATCGCGCAGGCGACGGGCGGGTCCGTTCGTCGCGTGGCCGTGGCGGGCGATCAGAGCATCACCCTGCCCCGCATCATCGCGGTGCATTCGGGCTCCCGCTTTGCCGGCGGCGACTGGATCGGCATCAGGCCGAGCGACAGCGCCATCGTGCGCGGCGTGTCGGTCTTCCCGATGGCACTCGGCTTCATCGGATTGGTGCTGCTGATCGGCTCGACCCTGGCCGCCTGGCTGATCGAGGGGCGGCGAAGGGCGTAAGCGAGCCTCAAACCACCACCACGTCATCACCGGTCTTGTGCCGGTGATCCCGATTGAATGAAACGCCGAGACTCACAGCACCAAGATGGCCGGCACAAGGCCGACCATGACGCGGAGAGGCTGCGCTCTACCGGCTCGTGTCAGGAACCGTGCTGACCAGCCCCTTGGCGCGAGCCAGCGCCCCCTCTTCGAGCTCCAAAGCCAGGAAGCGTCCCGGATTGACCGGACCCGGAAGCTGCAGGTGCTGCGGCGGGATGTGCTTGAAGCCGAAGCGCCTGTAATAGGGCTCATCGCCGACCAGCAGCACCAGGGTGTGTCCCTTGGCTTTGGCGGCCTCCAGCGACCGGCGCATGAGGGCCGCGCCGATGCCGCGGTTCTCGAAGGCCGGCTCCACCGTCAGCGGCCCGAGCATCAGCGCCGGCTCCTCACCGGCCACGACGGGCGTCAGGCGTATGGAGCCGACCAGCAGCGTGCCGACCATGGCGGTGAAAGACAGGTCGAGCAGGTGGGACGCCCCTTCCCTCAGGCGCGAGGCGGTGCGGGCAAAGCGGCCCGGGCCGAAGGCGCGCTCGTGCAGGCGCTCGATGGCCTCGGAATCGATGGGTTGTTCGGTGCGGATCTGGAGCGAGAGCTCGGTCATGAACGGACTCAAAGCGCGAAGGACGAAAAGAGATCAGGCGGCTAAATGGATGTCAGCCGTGTCGTCGTCGCAGAATCCGGGTAATGCTCATGGGGCTCGGCGTTTCCTTTGTCGACTAGGCCATAGCAGCGTCGGGAACGCGGCGCAAACGCTCTTCACCCAAGCCCTCTTCACCAATGCGGCGATGGAGGCTGGCCTTCGAGGATTTCCGCCAGTCGGTTGCGGGTCGCCGAGGTCGTCTCCTCGGGCAGGCGGTCGAGGGGAAAGAACCCCGCTTCCGCGATCTCCCGGTCAGGCTGCTTGGCCTGCAGCACCGTGAAGCGCCGGATCACATAGACCAGCACGTGATCGCGCCGGGAGATCCGGTTGTTGAAGAACACGCCGAACAGGCTGGGAGGCTCGTCCATGGCGATACAAGCCTCCTCGCGCAGCTCGCGGTCGAGCGCCTCAAGGGCCGTCTCGCCGGTCTCGACGCCTCCGCCCGGCAGGTGCCAGCCCGGCACATAGGTGTGGCGGATCAGGAAGACTTGGTTTTGGGAGTCGAGCACCACGCCACGGACCCCCAGGGTCATGCCTCGTGAGAAGCGCCAATAGGTGTGCAGCCCCAGGGACAGGAGGCGCGAGGCTTTCCGTGACGGCGCGGAGTCAGACATCGGCCCATGCCATCACAACAAGATTACCGGAGGATGAATGTAGTCATTCATTAAACGCATGGCAGTGGTCTCAATTTGGCGCGTGACCCGCATAATACGAAGGTCTAAGACAGCGGCAACCAAAGGTGTTCCAATGTTTCTCGCTTTCATTCTGTCCCGCTTGAACCGCTCCGCCCGTTTCTCCTGGTCGCCCGCTCTGAATTTCGATGACCGCACGGTCTATTCGACGCTGATCCCCGGCGCTCAATACTGAGTTCGGACGGGCCTCTGTCTGCAATGACAGGGCACTTGGCTATGGCGCGGCTCTCTTTTAGAATATTTCTAATTTGGAGCCGCCATGAAGTCCCTGTCCGAACTCTCTGAACGCGAGGTCGTTGCGCTCGCCATTGCGAGCGAAGAGGAAGACTCGCGGATCTATCAGCATTTTGCGGATCGCCTTCGTCCTGACTTCCCCGCCTCGGCCGATATCCTCGACGGCATGGCCGAGGAAGAGCGCGAGCATCGCAACTCCCTCTACGGCTTCTACCGCTCCCGCTTCGGCGAGCATCTGCCCCCCATCCGCCGGGAGGACGTGCGCGGCTTCCTGAAGCGCCGCGCCGTCTGGTGGAGCCCCCATCTCGATCTGGACCGGATGCGCCGCGAGGCGGAGGTCATGGAACTGCAGGCGGCGAGCTTCTACGAGAAGGCCGCCCGGCAGACCCTCGACGTGTCCTTGAGGGAACTCTTCACCAAGCTGGCCGACATCGAGCGCGGACACGAGCGCAAAGCCGGCGAACTCCATGCCGCCCATCTGACCGAGAATGCGCAGGCCGCCGAGGAGCATGCCCGCCACCGCCTCTTCGTGCTGCAATATGTGCAGCCGGGGCTCGCCGGCCTCATCGACGGTTCCGTCTCGACGCTGGCTCCTCTCTTCGCCGCGGCCTTTGCTACCCAGAACAACTGGGAGACCTTTCTGGTGGGGCTCGCAGCGTCTGTCGGCGCCGGCATCAGCATGGGCCTGACCGAGGCTCTCTCCGACGATGGCGAGATCACCGGACGCGGCTCGCCCTGGCTGCGCGGTCTCATCTGCGGCCTCATGACGGCGGCCGGCGGCATCGGCCACACCCTGCCCTATCTGGTGCCGGATTCCTGGCCCAATGCCTTCATCCTGGCCACGAGCATCGCGGCTCTCGTGGTGGCGGTGGAACTCGTCGCGATCTCCTGGATCCGGACGAAGTACATGGAGACGCCGTTCTGGAGCGCCACCTACCAGGTGATCGTCGGCGGCGTGCTGGTGCTCCTCGCCGGTATCTTCATCGGCAGCGCTTGACGGGGCGGGGCGGCCGCGCGAGTTCTCATGTCCACTCGCATGAACCCGGCCGCCATGTTCCGCATCGCCCATCTGACCGACCCCCATGTGGGCCCCCTGCCCCGGCCGCGCCTGAAGCAGCTCCTGAACAAGCGCCTGACCGGCTGGTACAACTGGCACCGCGGCGGCCGGCAGGACATGCACGACATGGAGCTCCTGGCCGCGCTGGTGGCCGACATTCATGCCCAGAAGCCCGACCACATCACCTGCACGGGCGACACCTGCAACATCGGCCTGCCGGACGAGTGGAAGACCTCCCGGGTGTTCATGGAGGAGCTCGGCGACCCGTCGCGCGTGACCTTCGTGCCGGGCAATCACGACGCCTACGTTCGTGGCTCCCTGGAAGGGCTCATGAAGGAGATCGCCCCATGGACGCGGGGCGATGACGGCCGCGAGGCGAGCTTTCCTTACTTACGCCGCTACGGATCCATCGCCATCATCGGCCTGTCGTCCGCAATCCCGACCTTGCCCTTCGTGGCATCGGGCCGGATCGGCTCCCGGCAGATGAAGGCCACCGAGGAGATCCTCAAGGATCTGGGTCAGGATCCGGCTTGCTTCCGGATCGTCCTTATCCATCACCCGCCGCATGTGGGCGGGGCGGACCCGGGCCGCAACCTGACCGATGCCAAACGCTTCGAGAAGATGCTCTGCCGCGCCGGTGCGGAGCTCGTGCTCCACGGCCACAACCATGTGGGATCGCTGGCCCATCTCGACGGGCCGCGCGGCCCGATCCCGGTGATCGGCGCACCCTCGGCCTCGGCCCGCGGCGGAACCCTGACCCACACGGCCGGCTATCACCTCTTCACGATCGGCCGGGATGAAACCGGCTTTCTCCTGATGGCGGAACGAAGGGGCTTGAAGCCCGACGGAACGGTCGGTGGCCTCGGCATGCTTTCGCTCGCCCGCATTCGTCAGCCCCACGAGCAGGGCTAGACCAGAAGCCTCATCTCCGGACAATCTCGACTAACACAAGTTAATCCCCATGCGGGACGAGCGTAGAAAGAGCTAAGCTTTAGTATTCGCAGCGTATTTTCTTCGCGCAATCCCTCACTTTCCTGGAACCGCTTAGATCGCTCCTCGTTGAAGGGGTGCAGCAGCCACCCATGAACTTCGCAAGCCTGTCGGGCTGCGCACGGTGTTCTGCGACCCGAGAAAACAGGAGTTCATCTCATGAAGAAATACGTTGCCCTCGCGGCGTTGTTCGCATCCGTTTCGGCCGCCCCGGCCTCCGCCCAGATGGTCATGGACAGCCAGAGCTATCGCATGATGGCGGCTCAATCGGATGCTTTCGAGATTGCCACGAGCCAGCTCGCCCTCGAGCGCTCCCGCAATCCGGTCGTCCGCCGCTACGCCCAGCAGATGATCCAAGATCACTCCATGACGAGCCAGGCCCTGAACGGCGGCCGTCAGGTCTATTCTGAGAACGGTCAGTTCATCGGCGGATCGCTCGGCGGCACCCTGGCTGGCGCCGGCATCGGCGCCCTGGTCGGCGGCCCTGTGGGTGCAGCCGTTGGCGCCGGCATCGGCGCAACGGCCGGTGCGACGGCTGGTGCTGCATCGAGCGGCTCCCCTGGCACGGCTGGTGGAACGGCGACCGGCGCTCTGGCTGGCGCTGGCGTTGGTGCCCTGGTCGGCGGCCCGGTGGGCGCGGCAGTCGGCGCCGGCGTTGGCGCAACGACCGGTGCGGCAGCCGGCGGTGCGGCTGACGTGCAGTCGACCGGCTCGGTGACCCCGATCCGCCTCGGCGTTCCGCTTCCCCCGGAAAAGATGGCCATGCTGAACCAGATGGCTTCGACTTCCGGTCCGCAGTTCGACCGTCTCTACGGACAGGCTCAGCGTATGGGCCATCAGGAGGCTCTCGCCCTGCACTCGGGCTATGCTCAGGCCGGCAACGACCCGTCGCTGCGCCAGTTCGCAGCCTCGGTGGTTCCGCACATCGAACATCACCTTGCGGATTCCCGTCGCCTTCCCGGCGCGACCGCACGTCGCCGCTAATCGGCTTCCAGCCTGACCTTACGATGCGGCGGGTCCAATGGACCCGCCGCATTCTTATGGGAACTGCCGGATTAAGCAGAAGGCCGATCTGTCGGATATGATCTTCTCAGGCACCCCGGATGGGGTGGGGCAGTGACGCAAGGACAGACCATGATTGGCGCCGTCGAGGGCTTGGGCGAGATCCGGCTACGGGTTGTGTAAGGCCTGCCCGCATCCCCTTGCCTTTTTTGCCGGATTGGCCGTTACTGCGTCACGGCGCGGCCCTGAGGGCTGCGGTAAGTTAGGCTCCGGCTCAAACCGGCGCCATAAAACTAAGGGAACGACAATGAAATTCGTTAAGACCGTCGGCTTGGCTCTTCTCGGCTCCGCTCTCGCCATCGGTGCAGCAGCCGCTCAGGAGAAGACGGTAAAGATCGCCACGGAAGGCGCCTATGCTCCCTGGAACTTCACGGGCGCGGGCGGCAAGCTCGAGGGCTTCGAGATCGACCTCGCTAATGACCTGTGCGCGCGCATGAAGGTGAAGTGCGAGATCGTCGCCCAGGATTGGGACGGCATCATCCCGGCCCTTCAGGCGAAGAAGTACGACGCCGTCATGGCCGGCATGAGCATCACGGAAGAGCGCAAGAAGACCATCGATTTCGCCGGTCCTTACGCCAACTCTCCGAACGGCTTCCTCGTGGCGAAGAACTCGCCGCTGGCCAAGATGCCCGGCATGGGCGAGGCCTTCAACCTCAGCACCCAGCAGGCTGCCGCCGAGAAGGCCATCGAGGCCTACAAGCCGCTCCTGAAGGGCAAGACGGTCGGCGTCCAGGGCTCGACCATCCACTCCAACTTCGCCGACAAGTACCTGAAGGGTACGGCTGAAATTCGCGAGTACAAGACCACCGAGCAGCACGACCTCGATCTGGCCGCAGGCCGCATCGACGCCGTTCTCGCCGACGCGACGGCCATCATCGGCACCCTCGAGAAGCCCGAGTTCAACAAGGACTACACCCTGGCTGGCCCGTCCATCACCGGTGGCCTGCTCGGCGCCGGCGTCGGCGTCGGCCTGCGCAAGGGCGAGACCGAGCTCAAGAAGAGCTTCGACGAGGCCATCCAGGCTGCGATCAAGGACGGCACCGTCAAGAAGCTATCCGAGAAGTGGTTCAAGATCGACACCACCCCGCGCGTCTGATCTCTGACACGTCTCTTCGAAAGCGCGGCTCCGGCCGCGCTTTTTTGTATGAACACACGCCATCTGCGACCGAAATTGCCACCTTGGCCGCCTTATTCAACATGTTTAGGGCTTGCACCGGCTTGGCTTTTGAATGTTAGCTTTGACGCGCAGGATGAAGGGCTCGGCTCGGTGGAGCAGCCTTTCACCCGACAAACGGATCAGTCGAAACTGACCAGAGGGATGACGATGAAACTGTTCAAGACTTTGGGTCTCGGGCTTCTGGCCTCCGCTCTCGCCATCGGCGGAGCGGCCGCTCAGGAAAAGACGGTCAAGATTGCCACGGAGGGCGCTTACGCCCCGTGGAACTTCACGGGCGCGGGCGGCAAGCTCGAGGGCTATGAGATCGATCTCGCCAACGAACTTTGTGGTCGCATGAAGGTGAAGTGCGAGATCGTGGCCCAGGATTGGGACGGCATCATCCCGGCGCTGAATGCCAAGAAGTACGACGCCATCATGGCGGGCATGAACATCACCGACAAGCGCCTGGAAGTGATCAGCTTCTCGCTCCCCTATGCCGCCACTCCCCATGGCTTCGGCGTGATGAAGGACTCGCCTCTCGCCAAGCTGGCGGGAACCGGAACGACGGTGAGCTTCGAGAAGGACCCCGAGGGCGCCAAGAAGGCCATCGAGGCCTGGAAGCCGCTGCTCAAGGGCAAGACCATCGGCGTTCAGGGTTCGACCGTGAACTCGCAGTTCCTGGAGCAGTACCTCAAGGACACGGTCGAGATCCGCGAATACAAGACAACGGAGCAGCATGACCTCGACCTGACCGCCGGCCGCATCGATGCGATCTTCGCCGGCCATGGAGCCTTGAAGGCCACGCAGGAGAAGCCCGAGTTCAAGGATATGGCCATCGTCGGCACAGGCATGCGCGGCGGCGTGCTGGGCCGCGGAGTCGCGGTGGGCATGCGCAAGGACGACACGGAGCTCAAGAAAGGCTTCGACGAGGCCATCCAGGCTGCGATCAAGGACGGCACGATCAAGAAGCTGTCCGAGAAGTGGTTCAAGATTGACGCGACCCCGCAAGTCTGACAACGGCGTGCCGGAAATGCAGTCCCGAGTCCTGCTCCGCAGACCCGGGATATGATCCGGTCGACGGCCGGATGTTAAAGATGCTGTCTCGCCCGCTGCCTTCCACAGCGGGGAGACATATTCAAGAAAGTTACGACGCGTGCAGCAATTGAGCTATTTCGAGCTCGTCGGGTTTGGTCCCAATGGATGGGGATGGGCTCTCCTCACCGCAGCGGGAATGACGATTGCGGTCGCCATCTGCGGCTTTCTCGCGGGCTCCGTTGTCGGCACCCTGGTGGCCTGGGGCAAGATCGGCGGCAATCTGGTGATCCGCAGCCTCGCGGACGGTTACACGACTGTCCTGCGCGGCATTCCCGATCTTCTCGTGATCTACCTGTTCTATTTCGGCGGCAGCGCGGCGCTCGGCGCCATCGGCAGCCTGTTCGGAGCCGACGGGTTCGTCGGCGTGCCGGCTTTCGCCACGGGTGCCATGGCCATCGGCATCGTGTCGGGCGCCTATCAGGCCGAGGTCTTCCGCGGCGCCTATCAGGTGGTCAGCCGCGGCGAGATCGAGGCGGCGCGCTCCGTGGGCATGCACCGCTGGCTCATGTTCCGCCGCATCATCGCCCCGCAGGTGCTGCGCTACGCCATTCCGGGCCTCGGCAATACCTGGCAGCTGGTGCTGAAGGAATCGGCGCTGATCTCGGTCACCGGTCTCGTCGAACTCCTGCGCCAGTCTCACATCGCGGCCGGCTCCACCCGCCGCCCGTTTGACTTCTACCTCACGGCGGCCATCCTCTACCTGCTCATCACCTGGGTCTCGACCTACCTGTTCCAACGCGCGGAGACCCACTCGATGCGCGGCATGCGGAGGGCTTCGTGATGGATTTCGCCTTCATGCGGGATACCTTCCTGACGCTCATCGGCGGCGTGCCGCTGACCCTGAACCTGGCCTTCATGGCTGTGGGCCTCGGCGCCGTTCTCGCCATGCTTCTGGCGCTCATGCGCATGTCGGGCCTCAAGGTGCTCGACTGGCCGGCGCAGGCCTATGTCTTTGTGTTCCGCGGCACACCCCTGCTCGTGCAGATCTTCCTGATCTATTACGGCCTGGGGCAGTTCCGTCCTGCCTTGCAGGAATGGGGCCTGTGGACCTTCTTCCGCGAGCCCTACTGGTGCGCGGTCTTCGCCCTTACGCTCAACACGGCGGCTTACGCCAGCGAGATCATCCGCGGCGGGCTGCAGTCGGTTCCCTACAATCAGGTCGAGGCGGCGCGGGCCTGCGGCATGTCGGGCTTCCTGCTCTTCCGCCGCGTCATATTCCCAATCGCAGTCCGTCAGGCTCTTCCGGCCTATGGCAGCGAGATCATCCTGATGGTGAAGGCCACGTCGCTTGCTTCGATCATCACCATGATGGAAGTGACCGGATTGGCCGCCAAACTGATCTCGCAAAGCTTCCGCGCGGTTGAGGTCTTCGTGGTCGCCGGCCTGATCTACCTCGTTCTGAACTTCATCATCACACGCATCATCATGGCCATCGAATGGTGGCTCTCGCCGCATCTGCGCCGTCCTCCGGCCATCGAGCCGCGTCTGGAGGCCGCCCATGTCTAACGGAGTTGCATCCTTGTCGTCTCACCTTGCGTCGTCCGAGGCGGCCCCGGCCGTCTCCGTGCAGAATCTCCGCAAGAGCTTCGGATCGCTCGAAGTTCTCAAAGGCGTATCGTTGAGCGCCCGCGAAGGCGACGTGATTTCGATCCTCGGTGCCTCCGGCTCCGGCAAGTCGACCATGCTCCGCTGCATCAACATGCTGGAGATTCCCGATTCCGGCGAGATCCGCATCGGGGGCGAGACCATCGGGTTGAAGAAAACCCGCAAGGGCATGGAGCCGGCCGATCAGCGTCAGGTGGACCGCATCCGCTCACGCGTCGCCATGGTGTTCCAGAGCTTCAATCTCTGGTCACACATGACCGTTCTGGAGAACGTGATCGAAGCGCCGATCCATGTGCAGAAGCGCCCCAAGGCCGAATGCATTGCCGAGGCCGAGGAGTTGCTGGCGAAGGTCGGCATCGTCGACAAACGCAATCAATATCCTTCGCACCTGTCCGGCGGCCAGCAGCAGCGCGCCGCCATCGCACGGGCGCTCGCCATGCACCCGAAGGTGATGCTTTTCGACGAGCCGACCTCGGCGCTCGATCCGGAACTCGTCGGCGAGGTGCTGCGCGTCATGCGCTCGCTCGCCGAGGAGGGCCGCACCATGCTGGTGGTCACGCACGAAATGGGCTTTGCCCGCGATGTGTCGAACCGGGTCGTGTTCCTGCACAAGGGTGTGGTGGAGGAGGAAGGCGCACCGGCGGAGGTGTTCGGCGCTCCGAAATCCGAGCGCTTCAAGCAGTTCATCTCAAGCCATCGCTGAGACCATCAAACTGAAAGGGCGAAGCGGATGCCGCTTCGCCCTTTTGTTTTAGCGCCTCTCGATCCGCTGGACCGGAGGTTGCCCGGACGCGGGTGGGAATGAGCCCGAGATGCGAGGATCGACCTGAGGCCCGCGCCATTCGTCACGGTATTGCTCAGGTCTTGAGCCGCCGAAAAACAGTCCCAGCACGGCCGGAACGGCAAGGATGAGCAGCGACACGAGTCCCCAGACGAACACGATGGCGCCAAGGCCCAAGCCCCTCAGGGTCATCAGAGCCCAGGACAGCCACTCGACCGACTCGGGGTGTCCCGTGACGATGTCGGCATTGCGGGCAGCAACGCCGCCGAAGAAATCAAGGAGCCCATAGGCGCCCCAGGCGAACAGGGACCAGAACGCCACGGCAATCCAGGCAAGAACCCACAGCAGCCGTTTCATTCAGCGCTCCTCGACCCTGACCGCGATCCCGTCGATCTCTTTCGGCCCCCTCTTGGGCGTGCCCAGATGCTCGTGGATGATCCGGAGATTGCGCTCGTTGGCCTTGAAGAAGACGTCGAACACGTCGCCTGCGAACGGAACGGCGCCGATGGCGGTGTCCATCGCAACATTGCCGATCATGCGGACGATCTTCCAGCGTGGCAGGCCGAGCTGGCGTGCCTCCCAGATGATATAGCTCGAGATTGCCGCGGAGAGCGCATCGCCGACGACCGGCACGAGGCCGAGCATGGCGTCGAAGCCCACGCGCCGGTTCAGGCCCGGAACCAGAAAGGCGCTGTCCATCAATTTTGCAACCAGCGTGATGCGCGCGATCGCATCCTCCCGGCGTGGGCCGGCAGTCCTGATCGCATCGAAAACAGCACTTCGGGCAGCGTTCATTCCAGTCTCCAGAGGACCACAGGTTCGTTCGGTCCAACGGGCGAAATGTGTGTATCAGACTTACAGACTGCAAGTGTTAAAGCTCTGTTATTTCAGAACTAACACCAAATTTCCCCACACGCTGAATTCCTTGCAGGTTAAAGCTTTGCCAACCATGCACCTCAGTCGAAGCTCTCGATACCACCCACGCACACTTGCTTAGTGCCAAGCTTCCTTTAGGTAGCTTTCCCTGCGTTTAGCGCGCAACCGTCAGTTAGCTGACCAATAAACTCACAAGGGAATGCCGCTGGGAGGACCAGTTCGGCGGCATGACATTCTTGTAGGGGCTCAGAACGGGAGAACCCGATGAGCATCACCTGCCGCTTTCGCCATGCGTCCAGATTCGCTCTCGTGACCGGCGCGCTTCTCTCTGGGCTGTCGCCAGCTGCGCTCAAAGCTGGAGACGGTGACGGAGGGCTTGTTCCGCCGGCGCAATATGCCAGCCTCCCCTCACAGAACGAACTCAACGATCCCAAGACGACGGGAAGCCTGCCGAGTGCGAGAACCCTTTCCGGTTTCGCTTCTCTGGTCTCGCATGGCGCGATCACGCTGCGAGCGAGCGCCCCGACCAACTGCGTCCCCGGCAACCTGCGCGAGGTCGTCGCGTCTGTCGCGGAGAAGTTCGGTCCGGTTAGCGTCGAGTCCACGCATCGCAACCGCTCACGCAACTGGCGCGCCGGCGGCGCCCGCCACTCTCTTCACCTCTCCTGCCGGGCCATCGACTTCAGGGTCCGCACCCGCGTGCGGGGGGTCATGGCCTACCTGCGATCTCACCCGCAGGTTGGGGGCCTGAAGATGTATGGCAATGGCATCATCCACATCGACAACGGAGAGCGCCGCTCCTGGTGAGGCTTCGATCCATTTCATCTCTGCCTTGAACGACGGGGCTGCGGCTTGCACGCAGCCCCGCGGCTTTGCAAGCGCCCTCTGGTTTCGACATGAAAAATGTAAGACACTCACCCGATGTTCGAGACCTTTACCCATCGTCGGATCGAGACATCCGAAGCGGTCATCAACCTGCGGGTCGGCGGAAACGGCCCGCCTGTGCTCCTGCTGCACGGGCACCCACAGACGCATGTCATGTGGCACAGGGTGGCTCCGAAGCTTGCCGAGAGCTACACAATCGTCTGCGCCGATCTGCGCGGCTATGGCGACAGCTCCAAGCCTCCGACGAACGATGAGCATGAGCCCTACTCCAAGCGCGTCATGGCGCGCGATCAGGTGGAGGTCATGCAGGCCCTCGGCTTCGAGCGGTTCGCCGTTGTCGGCCACGATCGCGGCGGACGCTGCGCCTACCGCATGGCGCTCGATCACCCGGAGCGGATCGTGGCCCTGTCCGTTCTGGACATCATCCCGACCGCTGAGCACTTCCAGCGCACGGACATGGCCTTCGCCATGGGCTATTGGCACTGGTTCTTCCTTGCGCAGCCTCATCCGCTCCCGGAACGCCTGATCGCATCGGATCCGGATGCGATCTATCTTCGCCGCGGGCGCTCGATGTTCGATGACGAAGCGCTTGCAGAATACCGCCGCTGCTTCACCAACCCGGACACGATCCACGCCATGTGCGAGGATTACCGTGCCGGCGCGACCGTCGACATGCGTCTCGACGAAGAAGACCAGAAGGCGGGCCGGCGGATCACGTGTCCGGTGCAGGCCCTCTGGGGTCGCAAGAACGGTCTCGACCAATGGTACAACGTGCCAGCCGTATGGCGCGACTGGGCCGATCACGTAGAAGGCCGCGCTATCGATTGCGGCCATTATCTCGCCGAGGAAGCGCCAGAGGAAACGCTGGCGGCCTTGCAGCCATTCCTTGACAGAGCTTTCAGGCGTTAAAAGAGGCGGCGCTTCATCAGGTTCAGGAAGCCGCGAAAGGCGCAATCCTGACGCCGTTCGCTTCCAGTTTCGCGCGAACGGTTCGCGCCATGGCGACCGCGCTCGGCTCATCACCATGAACACAGATCGTGTCGATCTCGACCGGGATGCGTTTGCCTGAAACCGTCGTGATGGCCCTGTCCTGGACAGCACGCAGAATGCGTTCCGCGGCGAATTCGGCATCGTGCAGCACCGAACCGGGCTTCTTGCGGCTGGTGAGGGTGCCGTTGTCCTCGTAGGTACGGTCGGCGAAAATCTCGCGCACGACAGGAATGCCGATGGTGTGGGAGGCCTTCTCCATCAGAAGGCCCGGCATGCACATGTTGATGAGGCTCGCATCGACGCCCTTGATGGCGCGGGCAATCGCGAGAGCGAGGTCCTCGTCTTCATTGGCCATGTTGTTGAGCGCCCCATGCACTTTCACATACGTGACCTTGTGGCCGGCAAGCGAAGCCACGGCCTGCATGGCACCGATCTGGTAAGCGATCATCCGCTCAATCTCGGCAGGGGAATCGCCACGGATCATGCGACGGCCGAAGCCATGCAGATCGTTGAAGCCGGGATGCGCCCCGATGGCCACGCCCTTGCGCTTCGCAATCTCCGCCGTGCGGAACATGATGGAGGGATCGCCCGCATGAAAGCCGCAGGCGATGTTGGCGGAGGACACGATGTCGAGCATCGCCTCGTCGTCTCCCATCGGCCAGGGGCCGAAGCCTTCGCCCATATCGCAGTTGAGATCGATGATCATGCTCGTCACACCAGAACCGGTTTCGCCGCTTGTTCGCCCACGTGGAAGATGCGCTTGTAACGCTCGACCTCCGCTTTCGGCCCCATGGCCTTCGTCGGATTATCGGAGAGCTTCACCGTCGGCCGCTCATCGGCCGAGATGACCTTGCAGACGATGGAGATCGGGTCGAGTTTTCCCTCAGGGGCCAACCCACGGAAATCATTCGTGAGCAGCGTGCCCCAGCCATAGCCGATGCGCATGCGGCCACGGAAATGCCGGTGGATGCGTTCGATCACGTCCACGTCGAGTCCGTCGGAGAAGATCGCGAGCTTCTCGCGCGGGTTCTGCCCGCGCTGGCGCCACCATTCGATGGCCTCCTCGCCGCCCTCGATGGGGTCCTTGGAATCGACGCGAATGCCTGTCCAAGACGGTACCCAGTCAGGCGCATTCTGCAGGAAGTTCGTGGTGCCATAGGTGTCGGGCAGGATGACGAGCAGATTGCCCTCGTAATCCTCCTGCCAGTCCGACAGTACGTCGTAAGGGGACCGGGCGAGTTCCTCGTCGGATTCCGCCAGCGCCGCATAGACCATGGGAAGCTCGTGGGCATTGGTGCCCACAGCCTCCACCTCCTGGCGCAGGGCGATCAGGCAATTGGACGTTCCGAGAAAGGACGACCCGAGCCCTTCCATCATGGCCTGCACGCACCAATCCTGCCAGAGAAAGCCATGGCGGCGGCGGGTGCCGAAATCCGCGATGGAAAGGTCCGGCAGGCCTTTAAGCCGCTCGATCTTCTCCCACACCCGGGTCATGGCGCGGGCATAGAGCACCTGAAGCTCGAACTTGCCCATTCCCCTGAGGACACCCCGCGAGCGCAACTCGTTGAGAATCGCTAGCGCCGGGATCTCCCACATGGTGGTCTCGATCCAGGGTCCGTGGAAGGTCAGGACGTATTGGCCGTCCTCCTTCTCCAGCAGATATTCCGGAAAGCGGAAGGTCTCGAGCCAGTCCATGAACTCCGGCGAGAACATCTGCCGCTTGCCGTAGAAGGTGTTGCCCCGCAGCCAGGTGGATTCGCCCCGGGTCAGGCGCAGGCTGCGCACATGATCGAGCTGCTCGCGCAACTCGCCGGCATCGATGATGTCGGCCAGGCGAATGCGCGTGGTCCGGTTGTGAATGCCGAACGTCACCTGCACGTCGCGATGGCGACGAAAGATCGTCTGCGCCATCAGCAACTTGTAGAAATCCGTATCCAGAACCGACCGGACGATCGGATCGATCTTCCAGGTATGGTTGTAGACGCGGGTCGCGATGTCGACCATCGCCTGCTCCTTGCCACTCACGGGGAGCAGGACAATAGCGAAGCGTTGCCCATGATGAAAGGGTGCCCGGTGACAAGGGTGGGGGCAGCCACAGCTTAAGGGGGCAGGACATCGACCTGAATCGAGGCGTAATAGGCTGCCACATCGGCGATGTCCTCGTCGGACAACTCCTTTGCTACAATGTTCATCGACTCGTTCTTACGCTCTCCGGACTTGTAAGCGGCGAGGCTTCTGACGAGATAGCTTTCGACTTGGCCTGCGAGGTTGGGCGCTTCCGGGTTCTTCGAGAGGCCATCGAGCCCATGGCAGCCCTGACAGGTGGTAAGCTTCTGGCGCCCTGCCTTCGCATCGCCGGCCTCCGCACCAACTGGCCCGAGCATCGAGAGAAACGCTCCGAGCCCCACCAGAGCAGTAAAAAACTTCATGATGATCTCCAGGGCGAACAGGCGCACCAGAGGCGCGCCTGTCAAAGGGGTCTTATCGGCCTTCGTAAGAAATGCGGTAGACGGCACCGGCGGTGTCATCGGAGACGAGCAGAGACCCGTCAGGCAGCATGGCCACGTCCACGGGCCTGCCGAGATATTCGCCATTTTCCGTGAGCCACCCCTCCGCGAAGACCTGCGGCTTGTCCGCCGTGCCGTCCGGCTTAACCGGGGTGAACATCACACGCGCGCCGATCGGCTTAGTTCTATTCCAGGAGCCGTGCTGGGCCGTGAAGATTCCGCCCTGATAGGTCTGAGGGAACATGCGGCCCGTATAGAACATCATGCCGAGATCGGCCGCATGAGGATCCGTCTCCGCTTGCGGCCCGACAACGCCTGCCGGAACCTGATCGTCCTTGTACTCCACCGTGCGGACCGTGCCGCCGCCGTAATAAGGAAAGCCGAAGTTCTGCCCCTGGCTTGCAATCCGGTTGATCTCGCCGGGAGGCTGATCGTCGCCCATGCCGTCGACCTGGTTATCGGTGAACCACAGGGACTTGTCGGCCGGGTTGAAATCCATGCCGACGGAGTTGCGGATACCCGTTGCATAAACTTCGCGGTTCTTGCCGTCCTGATCCATGCGGATGATGCCGCCGATGCCCGTGCGCTTATAGAGATCGAGCTTCTCCTTCGCCGGCACGTTGAAAGGCTGGCCCAGGGCAACATAGAGCTTGTTATCAGGCCCGATCCGACAGACCCGCGCCGTATGGTTGAAGCTTTCCTCTGCAGGCGGAATCAGGTCTCCCTGCTTTGCAACGACGAAGGCGGCGACATCCGGTCCTTCGTAGAAGAATTCCGCAGCGGGGAACTGCAGCACCCGGTTCTGCTCCACCACATAGAGCATGCCGTCTCGGGAGAAGCAGACGCCGTTCGGGATCTTCATCGCAATCGACGGAGCGAACTGCTTGACCTCATCGGCAACGCGATCCTTGTCGCGATCCGTCACAACGTAAACGTTGTTCTTTCTCGTGCCGACGAAGACCACACTGGCATTAGGACCCACAGCCATATGGCGCGCATCAGGCACGACAGCGTAGAGCTCGATCTTGAAGCCCGCTGGAAGCTGAATTTTCTCAAGATTGCGTCGCAGCGCATCCGCGCGGCGGCCCTCCTGAGCGATGGGCCTTGGTTCTTCGGTTCCCGTACTTTGGAATGAAGTCAGCTTCTCAAGATTGCTTGAAGGCTGAGCGGCGGGCTGGGCAAGGCTGGGGGACGCAAGAGCAACAATGGAACCAGCAGCAAGCAGGATGGACTTCATCGTTTCCTCCCATAAGCGCCCCCTTGCAGTTCTTTGTTATGATCGTTGCGCGGATTGTTTCCGTCTTGGGCATTGGCCGGTCTTCAATAAGCTCAAGCTTATGACGTAGAGGTAGATGAAGTAAACACAAAGAAAAGGGGCCGCGAAGCGGCCCCGACTACTCACTGCCTTGCGAGCATGATCAACTTAAGTTGACTTTTGCCTGATCGCCTGGCTTCGGCGACTCGCCCGTCACGACGGCCTTCGCGTAGCCGTAGAGATGCACCAAGGTCGAGGATGGGCTGTCCCAGTACTCGCCCTTGGCGGGATGCACCCGGATCAGGGCGATCTGCGGATCGTCCGTGCCTTTCGGGAACCAGGCGCGCAGGGGCTCGGACCACTTCTCCTCGATCTTCGCCTTGTCGCGCACGATCTCGGCCTTGCCCGACACCGACACATAGGTCTGGGTCTTCGGGTCGCTGTAGGCGAGGTTGACCTCGTTGTCGCGGGAGATCTCCGTCATCTTGGGAGACTGGATCTGGGTGAAGAACCAGAGGTCGCCATGCTCATCAGCGTCCTGGCTGTGCATAGGCCGGCTGTGCAGGGTGCCGTCGGTGTCGACGGTGGTCATCATGGCGATCTTCACGTCCTTGATCAGTTCATAAAGCTTCGCAGCATTCGGGTCGTTATGGCCGTGCTGGTGCATTCTCGTCTCCTCGATTGATGTCGTACGCCCGGGATGCGATTGGCGAAGGCAGCCACTCGGCCGGTCGAGCCGGCTCCCGAGGGATCGGGTGAACAACGGACAAGGTGGGCTTTGGTTCGGAATACCGCCTCTTCTCGGCGGGAATGCCTTAACGAACCGCCCGGCAGCCTATAGATGTCACTAAAGCATCGGACCCAAAAGTGGACTTGCACTTTTGGGACCAATCCGATGCTTCCTCTATAATCGAGAGCATCGTTCGGAGCGGAAAACCGGGTCCACTTTTCGCTAGCGCGGCCCGCTGGGTCCGCACGATGCTTTAGAACCACGCCTTGAACGGCCCAGGAGATGACGAAGTGGCAATCACCCGTGAGCATGTGCTGCAGGCCCTATCGACTGTCCCAGTCGACGCGAACGGAACCGACCTCGCGGCATCGGGACGCCTGTCCGACGTCGTCGTGGACGATGCCGGCCGGGTCATGTTCTCAATCACCATCGATCCGTCCGAGGCTGCCAACATGGAGCGCGTGCGCCAGGCTGCGGTGACGGCCGTCCAAGGCCTGCCGGCAGTCAAAGGCGTCTTTGCCAGCCTGACGGCCGACCGGCCGGCCGGTTCGGGCACCTCGGCAACCGCCTCTGGTGCGCCCCAGCGCCCCCGCTCGGCAGCGCAGCCCAAGAACCAGCGCATTCCGGGCGTGCAACACGTGATCGCGGTGGCATCGGGCAAGGGCGGGGTCGGCAAGTCCACCACCGCCTGCAACCTCGCCCTCGGCCTGAAGGCGCTCGGGTTGAAAGTGGGCCTGCTCGATGCGGATATCTACGGCCCTTCCATGCCGAAGCTGCTTGGCATCCACGGCAAGCCCCGCCTTTTGGAGAACCGGATCCTGGAGCCCATGGAGGCCTATGGGATCAAGGTCATGTCCATCGGGTTCCTGGTGGAGGAAGAAGCCGCCATGATCTGGCGCGGCCCCATGGTGATGTCGGCCATCACCCAGATGCTGCGGGAGGTCGCCTGGGGCGATCTCGATGTACTCGTGGTGGATATGCCGCCGGGCACGGGCGATGCGCAGCTTACCATGGCCCAGGCGACACCCCTCGCCGGTGCTGTCATCGTGTCCACCCCCCAGGATCTCGCCCTCATTGATGCCCGGCGTGGGGTGTCCATGTTCAAGCGGGTGGAGATCCCGATCCTTGGCATCGTCGAGAACATGGCGACCTTCGTCTGCCCCCATTGCGGGCAGAGCTCGCATATTTTCGGTCACGGGGGAGCAAGGGACGAGGCGGCGCGTCTCGGCGTGCCGTTCCTCGGCGAGGTCCCGCTCAACATGACGATCCGTGAGCTGTCCGATGCCGGCCGGCCCGTGGTCGTCGCGGAGCCGGAAGGACCGCATGCCGGAACCTATCGAGACATCGCGCAGCAGGTCTGGACCGCCCTCTCGGGTGGCGCTGCCGCGCGCCCTGCCCCGCGGATCGTCATCGAGTGAGCGTACCCGGCATGAGCCTGCCTCCTCCGACCCTCGGCGTCATCCTGGCAGGCGGGCTCTCGCGGCGCATGGGCGGCAACGACAAGGCTCTTCTGCCTCTTGCAGGGCGGCCCTTGGTGGAGCACGCGGTTGAGCGCCTTGGCCCGCAATGCAGGAGGGTGATCCTAAACGCCAACTGCGATCCTGACCTGTTCGCTCAGATGGGGCTTCCCGTCGTCCCAGATTCCATTCTAGGCCATCCGGGGCCGCTTGCCGGAATCTTGGCCGCTCTCGAGTGGAGCGCCGCTCATCGGCCGGACATCGCCTGGGTTGTAAGCGCACCGGCCGACACGCCCTTCCTCCCGGGGGATCTGGTGCTGCGGCTGCACGAGGGTTGCGAGGAAAGCCGCAAGCCCATCGCCTGTGCCGCCTCGGGTTCACAGACCCATTTCGCCGTGGGCCTCTGGCCGATCTCATTGCGACACGATCTGCGGCATTCTCTTGTCGAAAGGGGCATGCGCAGCATCAGGGAATGGCTGAACGATCATGGGCATGCCGAAGTGTCGTGGCCGGTGGACCCAATCGATCCGTTCTTCAACATCAACACGCCCGAGGACCTGAGCCATGCAGAGAGTTTGGCCTTACAGGAGGCGAGGCAATGACCGAGCTTGATCTGTCCGGCCTGAAATGCCCCCTGCCGGTCCTGCGCACCCGCAAAGCCCTTCATGCCATGCAGCCCGGCAGCCTGCTGAGGGTCGTCTGCACGGACCCCTTGGCCGGCATTGATGTTCCGAACCTGATCCGCGAAACAGGCGACATTCTGGAGGATCAACGGCAGGAGAACGCCGCGATCAGCTTCGTGATCCGCAAGGCCGGCCCGCCGGCATGACAAAGGCCCGGCAATGCCGGGCCTTTTATCAACGTCCCGAGGATCAGGTGTCCTTGCGGAGCGAATCCTTGATCCCACCAATGGTGTTCTGGATCTTGCCCTCGGTCTTATCCATCTTGCCTTCAGTTTCCATCTTCGAGTCGCCAAGAGCCTTGCCGAGCCCTTCCTTCACCCGACCCTTGATGTTCTTCATGCTGCCTTCGCTGCGATCGCGATCCATGTCTGTCTCCCAGTGTTACCATCTGAGATATCAACGCCTATAGACACCAATAGTTCTTGCAGAATATCGATATCATCAATGTTTATCGAGCAAACTGACTTTGCCATCACGCGAAGCAAACGCAACGCGGAAGAAAGATGGGAAACTCTTGCTATTCCTTCTACTGCGCGCTCAGCGACACCGCCACGCTTTTACCTTCACACGTGCAATCATTACATAGATATGTGTTCCACGGCACATCGGCGCCGTGGAACGCTTGTCGGGGGATGGACATCGGATATTAGCGCTCTAATTCGGAACGACTCGTAAGATTACGTTATAAAGTTATAGGTTGCGTGTTCGTGTCCGCTGCTCGACCATCCAAATCGTCACTGAAATCCCTTCGTCATGCTGCGTCTCGCTCGGGAACGCGTGGGAAGGCGCCTCCACTGGATCGTTTGGCACTGCTGGCGCATCAGCTCCGGACGCCCCTGTCGACGATCAACGCTCTGGCGCAGGGGCTCATAAGACGGGCCGACCGGCTCAGCCCCATCGACGTTCAAACCAGAGCCGAGAAGATCTGGCGGGCGAGCCTGCGGCTCGATGAGCTGGTGGAGACGATCTTATCCTACACCCGCGCCAGCGCCAGCGCCAGCGCCAGCGCCAGCGCCGGCGGAATCGTGCTCAATCCCAGCGAGTTCAACCCTCTGGAACTCATCAAGCGGGTCTGTCGCGAACAGGGAGGTCAGGAACCCGACCGGCCCATTCATCTCGATATCAGGGACCTGCCCGAGGTGATCATCGGCGATCAGGTTCTGCTGGAACAGGCGCTCGTCATCGTCGTGTCGAACGCCATGAAGTATTCCCGGCCGGATCAGCAGATCGACGTGACGGCCCGTGGGGAAGACAGCATGGTCAGGATCACCGTCAAGGATCGTGGCATCGGCATCTCGGAGCGGGATCTGCCTTTCATTCTGCAGCCTTTCTTTCGCGGCCGGAATGCCAAGAAGCTGCCCGGCACTGGCCTGGGCCTAAGCCTTGCCTGGTACATCCTCAAGCTCCATGGCGGAAACCTTGAGGTGGACAGTCGCGAGAAGCGCGGCACCAAGGTGAGCCTGATCGTGCCGGAAACGAACACGACGGGACTCAGCTACTCCATCTGAAGACATTCCGACTGTTATGGACGGATGAGAATGCAGCGAAAGTCATTCACGTTGGTCAGCGTCGGCCCTGTCACAACGAGCCTGTCGAGCTGCGCGAACGCCGTGTAGGCGTCATTCCGCTCGAGATGGGCGGTGAGGTCGATGCCCTTTGCCCGGGCGCTCTCGATCAGGCTGCCATCGCACCAGGCGCCTGCATTCTCCTCCGACCCATCGATGCCATCGGTATCGCACGCAATGGCAGAGATCCCGCTCTCGCCTTTCAGGGAAAGAGCCAGGGACAGCAGGAATTCGGCGTTGCGGCCGCCACGTCCCTGGCCGCGGACCGTCACGGTGGTCTCGCCGCCCGACAGGAGGACACAAGGCGCTCGGGCAGGTTCTCCATGCATGAGCGCCGAGTGTGCAATGCCGGCCATGACGCGCCCGACCTCGCGCGCTTCTCCTTCCAGGGCATCGCCGAGAACGAGAGTGTTCAGGCCCAACTCACGCGCCTTGGCGGCTGCTGCATCGAGCGCCATCTTGGGGGTCGCCAGCATATGAACAGCACCACCCGCCACAGGCTCCGTGACAGCACTCGCTCGGATGGTCTGCACCACATGGCTCGGCACATCGATGTTGTACCGGAGCAGGATCCCAAGGGCGACCTCCGGGTCGATCCTCTCGGGGATCGTCGGGCCCGATCCGATGCTGGCAGGATCATCCCCCGGCACGTCGGAGATCAGGTAGGTGACGAGCTGCGCCCGGCCTGCGGCTGCTGCCAGCCTGCCCCCCTTGATGGCCGAGAGCGACTTGCGCACGAGATTCATCTCGCCGATGGGCGCACCGGATTTCAGCAGGGCACGGTTCAGGGCCTGCTTGTCGGCGAGCGTCACGCCCTCGGCCGGCAGGGACAGGAGCGCCGAGGCTCCACCCGACATCAGGCAGACGACAAGATCGTCCGGTCCCGCCTCCTGGGCGAGCGCAAGAATTCGTTTCGCCGCCTGCAGACCGGCCTCGTCGGGAACAGGATGGGCCGCCTCCACGATCTCGATCGATTGTGTTGGCACTGCGTGTCCGTAGCGGGTGACCACAAGCCCCTCGCAGGTTCCGCCGGTGCGGGCCCAGGCCTCCTCGAAGGCCGCCGCCATACGGGCCGACGCTTTGCCGGCCCCGAGCACGATGGTCCGCCCCTTTGGCTTCTCAGGAAGGCGGCCGTCGAATTTTCCATCGGGAAGCGCCGCCTGCAGGGCTGCTTCGAACAAGGCATGGAGGATGTCGCGATCATTGTGCATGAGGTCACTTTACGTGAGAAATCGCGCCCGTGAAGCCTGTCGAGAGCACCGATCAAAGGTCTTGGAGGCTGCCCCTCGCTTGTGCTTAAAGAACCACCGTTAGCCGTCTCACCATTCCGATGACAGCTGCTTTCAACAAGGATGCCCCTAACGATGCCGCTCTCCTGCCCCTCTATCCTGGAACTCGTGACATGAAGCCTCTCTCGCAGCTTCCGCTGGCGGCGGCACGCTCTATTCGCGTGGTGCTGACCGACATCGACGATACGGTGACCACGGAGGGACTGCTGACGGCGAAGGCCTATGGGGCGCTTGAAGAGCTGCATCGTGCAGGCTTCATCGTCATCCCGGTCACCGGTCGTCCGGCGGGCTGGTGCGATCACATCGCCCGCATGTGGCCGGTGGATGCGGTGGTGGGCGAGAACGGCGCCTTCTACTTCCGCTACGATCGCGAGCGGAAAAAGATGCAGCAGCACTTCTGGGCCAGCCCCGAGGAGCTGAGGCAGAACCGGATCAGGCTCGATGCCATCGAGAAAGAGGTATTGGGCACCGTACCGGGCTGCGCGCTTGCCAGCGACCAGGCCTACCGCTTGGCGGATCTGGCCATCGACTTCTGCGAGGACGTGCCCGCTCTGCCGGAAACGGAAGTGAACCGGATCGTGTCCATCTTCGAGAAGGCCGGCGCACAGGCGAAGGTGAGCTCGATTCACGTGAACGGCTGGTTCGGCGAGTACAACAAGCTCAGCATGGCCAAGACCCTGTTGGCCGACATGTTCGGTATGGACTGGGAGCAGGCGAAAAACGCCGTGGTCTACGCGGGCGATTCCCCCAATGACGAACCCATGTTCGAAGCATTCCCGTTCAGCGTCGGCGTGGCCAACATCCAGGCTTTCGCGCACCGGCTGACCCACAAACCCGCTTACATCACGGCGGGCCACTCGGGCGAAGGCTTTGCGGAGCTCGCCGATCTGCTGCTCAAGGCAAAAGGCTAAAAGGCTCTCCCTACCTCCAGGCAAGAAAAAGCCCGGCTGAGCCGGGCTTTTTTGTTTGCCGTCAGAGACCGGCGATGTTGATGTACTTGATCTCGAGGAAGCCCTCGATGCCGTACTTGGAGCCCTCGCGGCCCAGGCCCGACTGCTTCACGCCGCCGAATGGCGCCATTTCGTTGGCGAGCGCAGGCGTGTTCACCCCGACCATGCCGCTCTCCAGGGCCTCCGCCACGCGCCACACGCGAGCCATGTCCTTGGCATAGAAGTACGAGGCCAAGCCGAACTCCGTGGCATTGGCCATTCCGATCACCTCGGCCTCGTCGGCAAACGTGATGATCGGCGCCAGGGGCGCAAACGTCTCTTCTTTCGTCACCTTCATCGCCTGCGTGACACCCGTCATCACGGTCGGCTCGAAGAACGTGCTGCCCATATCCGAGCGCTTGCCGCCCACCAGCACCTGACCGCCCTTGGCGAGAGCGTCGGCCACATGCTCCTCCATCTTGGTTACGGCGCGCTCGTCGATCAGCGGCCCCATGGCCACGCCGGCCTCCGTGCCCCGACCGAGCTTGAGGCTCTTGGCCTTCGCGGCGAGTTTTGCGGCAAAGGCTTCGGCGACGCTCTCCTGCACGTAGATCCGGTTGGCGCACACGCAGGTCTGGCCTGCATTGCGGAACTTGGACGCCATGGCGCCCTCCACGGCCGCGTCCAGGTCCGCATCGTCGAACACGATGAATGGCGCATTGCCGCCGAGTTCCAGCGACAGGCGCTTGATGCTGTCACCCGCCTCTTTCATCAGCCAACGGCCCACATTGGTGGAGCCGGTGAAGGTGATCTTGGCCACCTTCGGGTTGTGGCAGAACTCCTCGCCGATGGGCTTGGCGTCCGTGGTGGTGACCACCGAGAAGGCGCCCTTCGGTACCCCGGCCCGCTCGGCCAGCACGGCGAGCGCCAGCGCCGAGAGCGGGGTCTGCGCTGCAGGCTTGAGCACCATGGTGCAGCCGGCGGCCAGCGCCGGTCCCACCTTGCGGGTGATCATGCCATTGGGAAAGTTCCACGGGGTGATGGCCGCACATACCCCCACCGGCTGCTTGAGCACGAGGATGCGCTGGCTCGGGCTGGCGCCGGGAATGACGTCGCCGTCGATGCGCTTGGCTTCCTCGGCAAACCATTCGATGTAGGCCGCGTTCGAGATCACCTCTCCCTTGGCCTCAGCCAGAGGCTTGCCCTGTTCGGTGGTGAGGATGAGAGCCAGATCGTCGGCATTCTCGATGATGAGGTCGTACCAGCGGCGCAGAATGGCGCTGCGCTCCTTGGCCGTGCGCTTGGCCCATTCCTTCTGCACCGTATGCGCGGTGTCGATGGCCTTGCGGGCAGCCTCCACGCCGAGATCGGGGACATTGACGATCAGCGCTCCGTCGAAGGGATCGGTGACCGGGAAGGTGCGCCCATCCGGGGCTGCTACCCACTCGCCGGCCACATAGGCCCGGTCCACCAGAAGCGACGGGTCCCGCAATTCCAAGGCACCACGGTCCACAGGTTTCGCATGCGCAGTCATGGCAGAGCTCCAGCTGATAAAGAACGACGGAAATGTTGAAAGTCATATAAGGGCCGCCCCTTGACTTGGGAACTGCGGGCAATGCGGAGCCGGGTTGCCGCGAGAACAGTCACGTTTCCGGGATCATCCTGATCGCAGCGTGGAACATAGATAAAAGATCAAAAGCTTCTGCGACTTAAGGATGAACGCCCTTCTCATTGATCGCGACCGAAGTGTCTGTACCTTTCTGACCATCGCCCGCAGGCCTTATGCTGCGGCTCCAGCAAGGGCAGAACCAATCTGCCTTGGGAATAAAGGGAAGGAAATCGATGCGTATCCTCAACAAGCTTCTGTTTGCCCTCAGCTGCACCGCCCTGGCCTCCTCGGCCTATGCGCAGCAGGCTTCCGACGGCGTGGTCAAGATCGGCATCCTGAACGACCAGTCCGGCGTCTATGCCGATTTCGGGGGCAAGTCCTCCGTCGAAGCTGCCCGCATGGCGGTGCAGGATTACGGCGGCAAGGTTCTCGGCGTTCCGGTGGAGATCGTGAGCGCGGACCACCAGAACAAGCCTGACGTGGCCGCCAGCATCGCCCGTCAGTGGTACGACACCGAAAAGGTCGATGCCATCATGGAGCTGACCACCTCCTCGGTCGCCTTGGCCGTTCAGGGCCTGTCCAAGGACAAGAAGAAGATTACCATGACGACCGGTGCGGCCACGACCGACCTCACCGGCAAGCAGTGCTCTCCTTACGGCTTCCATTGGGCCTATGACACCCACGCCCTTGCAGTCGGCACCGGCGGCGCGCTGGTGGAGAACGGCGGCAACAAGTGGTTCTTCCTCACCGCCGACTACGCCTTCGGCTACTCCCTCGAAGACCAGACCTCGAAGTTCGTGAAGTCGAAGGGCGGCCAAGTGGTCGGCGCCGTGCGCCATCCGCTGGCGGCGACCGATTATTCGTCCTTCCTGCTCCAGGCGCAGAGCTCCGGCGCGAACGTGATCGGCATGGCCAATGCGGGCCTCGATACCGCCAATGCCATCAAGCAGGCGGCCGAGTTCGGCATCACCCAGGGCGGCACGCGTCTCGCGGCGCTTCTCTTCACGCTGGCCGAGGTGAAGGGCTTAGGACTCAAGGCCGCCCAAGGCCTGACCCTCACGGAGGGCTGGTACTGGGATCAGAGCGACGAGAACCGCGCCTTCGCCAAGAAGTTCATGGACAAGACCGGCCGCATGCCGAACATGATCCACATGGGCACCTACTCGTCCGTGCTGCAGTACCTCAAGGCAGTCGAGAAGGCTGGCACGGATGCGACCGAGCCGGTTGCCAAGCTCCTGCACGAGATGCCCGTTCAGGACATCTTCGCCAAGAACGGCAAGGTGCTGCCGAACGGCCGCATGGTCTACGACATGTACCTCTTCCAGGTGAAGAAGCCGGAAGAGAGCAAGAGCGACTGGGACATGTACAAGCAGCTCGCCAAAATCCCTGGCGACAGCGCCTACATGAAGGTTGCCGACAGCGGCTGCCAGGTCACGCAGTAAGCGCCTTGAACGAGGCAGGGCAGCATGCAACGCTGCCCTGCCTCTATTGCTGTCTGGCGATAGCTGGCGGCATCGCGCATGATGTCTGAACCAACCATCGCCTTATCCAGAGAGTAGCGGCCGAACCCTATGGTCAGTACGCAACCTATCCTCAGCGCCACCGGACTCACGATGGAGTTCCGTGGCTTCCTCGCCGTGAAGGACGTGACCCTGTCCGTCAACGAGGGCACGATCCATGCCCTGATCGGCCCCAACGGCGCGGGCAAGACGACGGTTTTCAACCTTCTCACCAAGTTTCTCACGCCCACCCGCGGGCAGATCACGTTCAAAGGCGAGGACATCACCCGGCTGAAGGCGGCCGAGGTCGCCCGCCTGGGTCTTGTGCGCTCCTTCCAGATTTCGGCGGTGTTTCCCCATCTGACCGTGCTCGACAACGTGCGCGTTGCGCTGCAGCGCCCGTCCGGCCTCGCGACTCAGTTCTGGCGCTCGTCCAACGCCCTTTCGACCCTCGATGAGCGGGCGATGGAGTTGATCGATGCGGTGAACCTCTCATCCTACAGAGACCTGACAGCCTCCGAATTGTCCTACGGCCGCAAGCGTGCGCTCGAAATCGCGACCACGCTGGCGCTCGACCCGGCCATGCTGCTGCTCGACGAGCCGATGGCCGGCATGGGCCATGAGGATATCGGCCGTATTTCCGACCTGATCCGGCGGATTGCCAAGAACCGCACCGTGCTCATGGTCGAGCACAACCTGAACGTCGTCGCCGATCTCTGCGACCGCGTCACCGTTCTGGCCCGCGGCGAGATCCTCTCCGACGGGTCCTACGATACCGTCAGCCAGGATCCGCGCGTGCGCGAAGCCTATATGGGAACCGAGCATGAGTAGCGCTCCTCTCCTCGAAGTCCGCGGGCTTAATGCCTGGTACGGCGAAAGCCATGTCCTGCACGGGGTCGACCTCGACATCCGCGAGGGCGAAACCGTCACGCTGCTCGGCCGCAACGGCGCCGGCAAGACCACGACCCTGCGCGCAATCATGGGCATCCTGCGTCGCCGCGAGGGTATCATCCGGCTGCGCGGCAAGGATCTCCTCAGCCTGCCGCTGCACAAGGTGGCGCAGGCCGGCATCGGCTATGTGCCGGAGGAACGCGGCATCTTCGCGAGCCTCAGCGTTTCCGAGAACCTGGTTCTTCCCCCGACCGTGTCGGACGGCGGCATGAGCGTGGAGGAGATCTACACCCTCTTCCCTAATCTCCATGAACGGCGCTCGAGCCAGGGCACGAAGCTGTCCGGCGGCGAGCAGCAGATGCTTGCCATCGCCCGGATCCTGCGCACGGGCGCGAAGATCATTCTTCTCGACGAGCCCACAGAGGGCTTGGCGCCTGTGATCGTCCAGCGCATCGGCGACGTGCTCATGGCACTCAAGAAACGCGGCATGACCATCCTACTGGTCGAGCAGAATTTCCGCTTCGCCAAGAAGGTGGCTGACCGCTTCTACCTCATGGAGGATGGGCGTATGGTGAACTCGTTCCCAGGGCACGAACTCGATGCGCGCATGGACGAGCTTCACGAAGTTCTTGGGGTGTAGAGCATCATGAGCACAATCTTCGGTATTCCCACCCCGGCGCTTTACGGCCAGATCCTCATCGGCTTGATCAACGGCTCCTTCTATGCCCTGCTAAGCCTCGGCCTGGCGGTCATCTTCGGCCTGCTTCGGGTCATCAACTTCGCCCATGGCGCGCAGTACATGCTGGGTGCCTTTGTGGCCTACCTGCTCCTGAACTATCTCGGCATCAACTACTGGCTCGCCCTCATCGTGGCGCCTCTCGTCGTCGGGGCGGTCGCCGTCGTCATCGAGCGCACCATGCTGAGCCGGCTCTACGGTGTTGACCATCTGTATGGCCTTCTCCTGACCTTCGGCCTCGCGCTCATTCTCGAAGGCGCGTTCCGTCACTGGTTCGGGGCAGCCGGACAACCCTATGCCGCGCCCTCGCAACTGTCAGGGGGTGTCAACCTGGGCTTCATGTTCTTGCCGATCTACCGCGGCTGGGTGGTGGTCGCCTCCCTTGTCATCTGTATCGGCACGTGGCTTCTCATCGAGAAGACCCAGCTTGGCGCCTATCTCCGTGCGGCAACCGAGAATGCCACACTCGTTCAGGCTTTTGGCGTGAACGTGCCGCTGCTTCTGACGCTCACCTACGGCCTGGGAGCCGCGCTTGCCGCTTTTGCCGGCGTGCTGGCCGCGCCGATCTACCAGGTCAGCCCACTCATGGGCACAAACCTCATCATCGTCGTGTTTGCCGTGGTGGTGGTCGGCGGCATGGGCTCGATCCTGGGCGCCATCATAACGGGCTATGTGCTCGGCATTCTGGAAGGCCTGACCAAGGTGTTCTACCCGGAAGCCTCAAGCATCGTTATCTTCGTAATCATGGCCATCGTTCTGCTCGTCAGGCCGGCGGGTCTCTTCGGGCGGGAGGAGTAACATCATGGCTGTCGGTACCCAATATATCGCAGAGCAACCGAAGCTGCGCACCTCCTCCAAGGTGCTGGGCGCGATCGCCATTGCGGCCCTGCTGGCGGCGCCGTTCTTCTTCTACCCCGTGCTCCTGATGAGCATACTCTGCTTCGCGCTGTTCGCCTGCGCGTTCAACCTGCTCATCGGCTATGTGGGGCTGCTCTCCTTCGGCCATGCTGCCTTCTTCGGCGGAGCCGCCTATTTCACCGCCCATGCGGCCAAGGTGTGGGGGTGGGAGCCCCTGGCCGCCATCCTGCTCGGCGTGGCGGGCGCTGCCGTCATGGGTCTCCTAATGGGCTTCCTGGCCATCCGTCGCCAGGGCATCTACTTCGCCATGATCACCCTCGCCCTGTCGCAGATGTTCGCCTTCATCTGCCTGCAGGTGCCCTTCACCCACGGCGAGGACGGCATTCAGGGCGTGCCGCGCGGATACCTGCTCGGCATCCTCGACCTGAACGAGCCGCTGACGATGTACTATGTCACCCTGGCGATCTTCCTGTTCGGCTTCTTCATCATCTGGCGCATCGTCAATTCGCCCTTCGGCAACATCCTCAAGGCCATTCGCGAGAACGAACGGCGGGCGGTCTCGCTCGGCTATCGGGTCGACCGGTACAAGCTCGGCGCTTTCGTCATGTCGGCGGCCCTGGCGGGCCTAGCGGGCGGCACCAAGGCGATCGTCTTCCAGTTCGCGACCCTGACGGACGTGAACTGGCAGATGTCCGGCGAGGTGATTCTCATGACCTTGCTCGGCGGCATCGGCACTTTGATCGGCCCGGTTGTCGGCGCCAGCCTGGTGATCGCCTTGCAGAAATATTTTGCGGCCTGGAATTTCCCCGTGACCGTGCTGATCGGCATCATCTTCGTGATCTGCGTGCTGCTGTTCCGCCGGGGAATCGTCGGCGAAATCCTGGAGCTCATGAAGCGCAGGCAGAAAGGCGCCGCGTAACTCAAGGGGCATCGGAACCCTGCCGGCGCTCCTGCCGTGAGCGCCGGCCCACTTGATTGAGCTGGATCATGCCAGACAGCCAAACATTCGATTACGTCATCATCGGTGCCGGCTCGGCCGGCTGCGTTCTGGCCAATCGCCTGTCCAAGGATGCGGGCAATGCGGTCTGCCTCCTCGAGGCCGGCGGCAAGGACAACTGGATCTGGTTCCACATTCCGGTCGGCTATCTTTTTGCCATAGGCAATCCGCGCGCGGACTGGATGTTCAAGACAGAGGCGGAAGTGGGCCTGAATGGCCGCATCCTCAACTACCCGCGCGGCAAGGTCCTGGGCGGCTGCTCGGCCATCAATGCCATGATCTACATGCGCGGCCAGCGTGAGGATTACGACAATTGGCGCCAACTGGGACTCGAAGGATGGGGCTGGGACGATGTGCGGCCAATCTTCCGCCATCACCTGGACCATTACCTCGGTGTTGGGGAGCATCACGGCGCGGGCGGAGAATGGCGGGTCGAGGCACCGCGCATGCAGTGGCAGATCCTCGACTCATTCATCGAAGCCGCCGTCGAGGCCGGCATCCCCCGAGCGAGCGACTTCAACACGGGCAGCAACGAGGGCGTTTCCTACTTCCATGTCAATCAGAAGAACGGACGGCGCTGGTCGTCCGCCCGCGGCTTCCTCAGGCCGGCCCTGTCGCGCCCCAATCTGAAGGTCGAGACGCACGCCCATGCCACGCGTATTCTCTTCGAGGGGAAGCGCGCCATCGGCGTGGAGATCCTGCAGAACGGCAATCTGCGGCGGATCCTGGCCCGCAAGGAGGTCATTCTGTCTGCGGGCGCCATTGCGTCACCGCAGCTCCTGCAACTGTCCGGGGTCGGCAACGGTGCCCTCCTGAAGGAACACGGAATTGACGTCGTCCACCACCTGCCAGGCGTCGGCGAGAACCTGCAGGATCATCTCCAGCTGAGGCCCATCTACAAGGTCAGCGGCGTACGGACCCTCAACGAGGAGTACCGCTCCCTGTTCAAGAAGGGACAGATGGCACTCGAATATGCCCTCTTCCGTAAAGGGCCGCTTACCATGGCGCCCTCGCAATTGGGAGCGTTCACCCGCTCCTCGCCGGACTACGCCACTCCAAACCTCCAGTTCCACATCCAACCGCTGTCGCTCGACAAGTTCGGCGAGGATCCGCATCCCTTCCCGGCCTTTACGGCGAGCGTGTGCAACCTGCGGCCCACCAGCCGCGGCACCGTCCAGATCCGAAGCAGCACCGCCGGAGAAGCCCCGTCCATTCGTCCGAACTACCTCTCGACGGAAGAAGACCAGCGGGTGGCCGTGGATGCCCTTCGCCTCGTCCGGCAGATCGTCTCCATGCCGGCGCTTCAGAAGTACCGCCCCGAGGAGTACAAGCCAGGTGCGGCACTCACGACCGACGAGGAACTCCTTAAGGGTGCCAGGGACATCGGCACAACGATCTTCCACCCTGTGGGCACGGCCAAGATGGGTATCGACAGCGATCCGATGGCCGTGACCGATGCACGCCTGAGGGTCCGCGGCATCGAGAACCTTCGCGTCATCGATGCATCGATCATGCCGACAATCACGAGCGGCAATACGAATTCACCCACGCTGATGATTGCCGATAAGGGAGCTGCGATGATTCTGGAGGATCAGGCGCCGACCCGCGTCGAGGTGCTCCGCTTGGCCTAGAGCATCGACCGCAAAAGTGGATACCGGTTCTGCTTAAAAAGATGCGCCAGACCAAAAACTTAAAGCATCAGACGTGAGTTCAAATTCACGTCCAATGCTTTAGGCTCTTCGAAGCTCTGTTGCTTGTGCCAAAAAGAAAGGGAGCCGTTGGCTCCCTTAAACGACGAACCCAGCAACCGAACCAATCAGCTGACGGTTGCCCCCCGGCTCGCAGACAGATGGCTCGCTGCCCAGATCGCCGCCTGAGTTCGGTTCTTGGCCTGGATCTTACGCAGGATGGCTTTCACGTGAACCTTCACAGTGGCTTCCGTGATGTCGTATTTACGCGCGATGATCTTGTTCGAGTCGCCATCCATCAGGCAGCGCAGGATAACCGTCTCACGGACGGACAGGCCCTTTGCCGGAGGGCTCAGCTCTTGAGGTCCATCCGCGGCCGATGCCTGCCTGCTCTCTTCGACGCGGGCGTCCTGCTCGCGCAGGAGGTCGATGATCGCACCGGGGAAGATGGCCTCCCCCAGGAGAACGAGATCCAGCGATTTGACGAGCACCTCATAGGATATGGACTTCTTGAGGTAGGCATCTGCTCCTGAACGGAAAGCGGTGAGCACGTGGCTCAGGTCATACTGGTCGACCAGCATCACCACTTTTGCATTCGGGTTCTGCTCTTTCAGCAGCTTCGCCTGGCGGCAAAGCCCCTCATGATCGCGGCTTGCATCCGCGATGAGGACAACCGTGCCGCTGTCCGGCCCGCATTGGGAGCTGACCTCATCGAAGGTTCCAGCTGCAACCGAGGGAGCATAGACGGTTTCAGAGAGAATTCTTCTCAAGCCCTCTCGCAACAGGGCGTTGGGCTCGACGAGAAATGTCCTGATAGACCTTGTTGCGATATGGTCCGCCGAAGAGGGCTCAACCGAACGCGCCAGTTCCATATACCTCGAGTATGCGACATCCTTGGCCGAAGAGGCACCTGGATGCGGAAGACTATCAAGATCGTAGGTGTTCCGCATCGCAGATGCCTTTCTGGTCTTGATTCGGTGAAGCAAAAAGTAAAATTTCCCTTAAGTTATGTAGCTTATAATCTTATTAGAAGCAATCAATACCCATTCAAAACATTTTAACAATCGTTCATCAAAAGGTATAAAATGGAAATAATATTACAAGAGCAGAGTGCGGATGCCTGTGGCGTTAGTCAGGCGGCAAGAGACACTCAATATAATTAAGTATCGACATCATGAGAGGTTATATTCGCTCTCTATGGATACTCTGCAGCCGTCAGGAGATCTAATTTAACTGCGGGCCATCAGGTGCGTCAGTACAAATCAGGATGCGCGCTCTGGATGGCCAGACATCTTCGGCCATGCGTGGCTGCCATCATGGGCGAGCCAGAAGAAACCTTGCTCAGGCTCCTTCTAAGAGGTGTCGCATTCGGCAACCGCCGATGCGACACCCAACCTGTGTCATCAAGCCTTGGAGGCAGTTCAGCGCAACCCGTGTGCTGCCAATCTCTCACTGGAGGCTGGCAACGGAGCCTCGCTTCCACCAGAAAGATGATTGACGGCCCACATGGCAGCCTGCGTTCGGTTGGCGACCCGGATCTTGCGGAGAATGGCCTTGATGTGCACTTTGACTGTTGCCTCTGCGACATCGAGCTTGCGTGCAATCACCTTGTTCGGCGCTCCCTGCATAAGGCACTGCAGGATCTCGGACTCCCTGCTTGAGAGCGTCCGTATGGGCGAGTCATGGGACTCGAGGCCCAGAGGAAGGTGAGCGGGGAGAACCGTGATCGCCAACGGTTCCTTATTCTCTGCTTGGTCCCGGGTGTCCGAGATCGCGCTGAGGAATGCCGCTGATGGGAAAACCACCTCGCCTAGCATGACAAGATCGAGGTACTTGATAAGAGCCTCGCACCCTGTCGTCGCAAGGCAGTAGCCGTCCGCTCCCGACTGGAATGCCGACTTCATATCATCAAGGTTAAAGCTGTCGGAGAGAACCACAACGCGCGCCTGAGGATACTGCTCCTTGATAGAAGCTATCCCATGAGCCAGCATTGCCGGGTAGAGATTTGCATCGAGAATGACCAGGAAAGACGAACCCGGCGCATTTTGATCCAGAATGATCTCGTCGCGGGTCATTCCCTCCGAGTGCAGCTTGAACCGTGTACTGGAGAGAATGTGCTTCAAGCCTTCGCGGAGCATCGAATTCTTGCAGCTCAAGACGGTAGTGACTGGCAACAGGTTCGACATGCGATGTGCCTTTCCGCAGAGATTACCTCTAAGTGTACAAAATCGCGCTCCTTCAACCATCCCTGATAAAGAGGTAAAGAACTATGCTTAGGAGGTAGAAATACAATACCAGCCCATACATCGTTCACATTACTCTGCGCACACCATCTCCAATAAGATCATCTGCCAAGCACCCAATACAAGTCTTTCTAAGACGGAATATTTGCTTAGATGCTACCTTCATTCAGCAACATTCGCCTGAACCCAGGTGATCCGCGATCCCTCTTGCTTTATCGGTGGCTCCGTTTAGGGGCATGCCTCTAAACACAGGCTAGCAACAGGTCATTTCACGGCAGCTTCGCTCGCCTGACCCGGAGCTTTGGCAGGCTCTTCGACAGAATTTGTCGTGGCCGGCTCCGTCATGGAGCTGAGCGCGACGGCCGCGAGAGGATAGCCGCTGTCCCGTGCGCTTGTCATGAGTTCAACCGCCTTGCCGAGATCGGTCGTGACGCCTGCACCCGATTTATACATGAGGCTTAGTTTATATTTGGCCTCTGGATGTCCCGCGTTCGAGGCCTCCTGCAGCAGGGCGGCGGCCTTCTCTGGCGAGGTATCGGATCCGAGCCCTTCCGAGTAAGCGTAGGCTAGCCCGATGAGTGCTTCCGTATTGCCCGCGGCAGCTGCCTTTTCCAGCGCCACGAAGATGTCGGAGACAAGGTCCTTCGAGGGTCGCAGAGCCAGCAGGCGCGAAAGACTCTGCCCGGCGGCAAGGTTGGTTTTATCCTGCGCGGCGACCCCATACAATTGCACCGCTCTACGCTGATCCTCGACATTTGTGCTGCTGGAGAGCGCGTTGGCGAGATGAGTCGCAGCGCCACTATCGCCGCGCTCGGCGGCAATACGGATCAGATGACCCGCGGCTTCGCGATCCTGGACGCCACGTGTTCCCCTTTCGAGATCGAGAGCAACCTGATAGATCGCACCAGGCTTGATCTGCGCCGCGCGTTCGAAGAACCGGAGAGCAGCCGGCATATCCTTCGCGCCCTCCGTACCCAGGACAAGAGCCCACCCGATCTCAAGAAGGGTGCTCCGCTGGCGCCCTTCATTGACGCCGTCGAGCCATTTGAGAGCTGTCGCCTCGTTGCGCTCCAATCCGCGTCCCGTACCATAGGCATAGGCCGCATGGGCCATGGCACGTTCGTGCCCGACCCGTGCAGCCCACAGATACCATTCTGCCGCCTTCTTCGTATCTGCCGGAACACCGTCGCCTTGGTCATACATGTTGGCCACGGCGAGAACCGAACTCGATGCGCCTCGCAGAGCCTCGAAGCGGAAACGCCGTTCCAGCTTTGCGCGGTCGTCTGCTCCAAGAACAACCTGATGACGAGCCATGATCTTGGCCATGAGGCGGGTCGCCTCGCGATCTCCGCGCGCGGACGCAATCTTGACGGCATCAAGTCCGGTTACGAAGTCCTGCGTGTCGATTTCCACGGTCAGCGCCTTCTGACCGAGCTTCAAAAGGCGGACGGTGGACATGGCCCGGAGTTGCGCCTGAGTGGGCGGTGAAGCCGGCACAACAGCCTGCGATGATCTTGGTTGCGCTCCGTTGCCGGAATTCGAAGCTGCCAACGCGGCTGGCGCGGTGACTGCCACCAGGGAGCTCAGAATTACAATTTGGGCTGCTCTCATCATCTGTCTCTCCTAACCGCCCTGTAAAGACGGTTACACCGGCTCCACGTTCCGAACTTCAACTCACTTGCGGGCCGCTCCCTCGGCCGTTTTCAGCCATTGCTGTGCTGCAACCGGATCAACGTCCGTGCCGAAGCCGAGAGTCATGGCGAGGCTCAGGCCCTGCATGGCTTCGGCATCGCCGGCTTGTGCGGCCCGTTGCAGCCATTCCGTGCTGGAGCGCGCTGAAAGTTCGACGCCGTAGCCGGAGGCATAGGCGCGCGAAAGTTCTTTCATTGCGGCGGTATCACCAGCTTCTGCAGCTTTCCGCAGCCAGGAGGCGCCGACCTCCGGCTGTGGAGCCATTCCCAAACCAAGTTGCAAGCTGCGGCCGTATTCACGCATGGAGGGCGCAAGGCCGCCCTCCGCGCTTTCCTTCAGAACCGCAATCGCCTCAGCTCCCTCACCACCGGGAATGGCAGCAAGGCGAGATAGATCGGCGGCCACGCTGCCATCACCGTTGCGCAGAGCCTTCGACAACCAGTTCACCGCGATCTGCACGTTACGCTCACCGAGTTGCCCGGAGATGTAGCCTCGCCCCAGATACCGCATTGCATCGGCCCGTCCGGCATCGGCAGCAAGCTTGATGTGGGTGAGAGCCGCCGCTCTATCGTCCATTGCACCGACGCCATCGATCATGGCTCGGCCCATCATGAACGAAACGGCAGGATCCTTCAGGCCGCCCTGAAGATTGCCAAGGGCTTTCTCCATCCAGTACCGTGCGCGCTCTGCACGCTGAGGAACAGGTGCTTTATGATAGGCCTGTGCAAGTTCGATCATATCCCGTGCTGCGCAGACCGGCAGCGCCTCGGCACGTGAAAGCCAAGCGACTTTGTCCGTCTCTTCCTTCGCAGCCGAAGCAAGCGCGACGGCAGCGCGAGCGCTGCCCGCCTCTGCGGCTGTCTTTATCCACTCTTGTGAGGTCCTTCCAGTCGAAGAAAGCAGATCAGCCGGAGCCTCCGACAGAGCCAGCATGGCAGCTGTGTTTCCTGAGACTGCAGCCGCCTTGAGAAGCCGCAGGCCGCGCAACACACCTTCCTTGTCTTCTCTCTGCCCAATCAGAAGACGTCCGAGTTCCATCTGAGCGCCCGGCTCACCTTCCTGCACGGCGTGATCGAGAAGCGCTCTTGCTGCATCGACATCCCGATTTCCTTCTTCACCGTTCAGAATTCTGCGGGCCAGAAGGAGCAGCGCACGGGATCGTCCCTCTCCTGGTGCAAGCGCTGCATCCCGCCAGCGGTCGGCAGCCTGAATATCCTGCTTTATACCATTGCCCGAACGGAGCGCATGAGACAGCAGAACCATGCTCTCTCGGTCACCTCGCTCCGCGGCGCGCAGGAGAGCTGCTGCATTCTTCTGAGCTGTCGTCTGGTCGGAAGCGTTCTGGGACGCGACCGCCAGAATGCTGCGCACATGCCCCATTTCCGCTGCGCGGTCCAACCATGCCCGGGCTTGGGACGCATCGGGGGCAACGATCGCGCTGCAGAAATACAGATCCGCAAGAACACCCATGGCTTCAGGATGATTGCGGGCAGCCGCTTCCTTGAGCAGCCGCAATGGGTCCTCTGGCCGCCCCTCCTGCGGATAGTTCAACAGGAGTTTCGCCATGTCGGTCAGGGCTCCCACATCGCCCCTGTCGGCTGCCTGACGGTAATAGGTCAGCGCCGCCTTGATATCAGGCTGGCCATTCACCCCAAAGGCATAAAGGCGCGCGAGGCCCACAAGAATGCTTGTACTGTGATTAGGAAGTCGGCTTGCCTTTGCAAGAGCATCTGCGGCCTTCGGCAGATCCTGGAGAGCCCCGAACTCTCCACGATAGTGTCGCGCAAGAAGCTTATAGGCCTCTGAATCGGCATTGAGACCGGCACGCTCCAACCATTTCACCGCCTTAGGCACATCCTTGGGCGCTTTATCTCCCAGCATCAGGCGCTCGCCCAGCAAAGTCATGGCACGGGGTCTTCCGCCTTCCGCAGCCCGCTCAAGGTGATAGATGAAGCGGTCCGGCGCAACCTTGACGCGGTCCTGCAGATAGATCTCGGCGAGAGCGAGATCGGCGCTGGTATCGCCCTGGCGGGCAGCAGCCTCAAACCATTTGACAGCCTCCTGCACGCCACCCGGAACGAGGCTTTCGTCGCTGAGGATGAGACCGATGCGAGAGAGAGCGGAGCACCGCCCTCTGCTCAGTTCGCCTTGGAGGGTCTGCAAAGCCAGATTGACGAGGTCGTTGGCGCCAGCCTGAGGCGCCGAATCGAGGCGTCCGCTGCGCTGCAGCCGCGCCAACCCGATCAGACCGTCTACATGACCCGCCGTAGACGCTGCACGGAGGAGACGCTCCGCTTCCGCCAGACTGGCGCCGCTGATCCGGCCCTGCTCATGAAGCTCGGCCAGGAGAACAGACGCATCCATGTTCAGCATGGACGAGGCGGTCGCAAGGTGTGTCGCGGCGCGTTCAGAATCGACAGGCCCCGCAACGGGATCCAGCAGCAGCTTGCCGAGGCGAAAATGAGCCCGTCCCCGCCCTGGCCATGCCCGATCGGTCAAGTCCTCGAGCAGGCGTTTAGCCGTCACGGGATCGCGGTTGAGGGTGGAACTTCCCTCCGCGTATGCAATGGCCGCGTCATACATCTCCTCAGGGTCGGCAACCGGCTGAGACTTGTTCCATTTGCTCCAATCCCGCGTCAGGAGCGGCTTGGGAGCAGGCGAGCAAATCTTGCTGAAATCGAATGTCGGGGCCAGCGACTGAGATGATGGGACTTGGGCTTCGGCAGAACCTGCGAGTACGATGAGCGTGGCCAATGCCGTGCCGGCAAGAGTCGCCAACGATTGCACCATGACGCTTCCTACTTTCGTGCTGGCAGAACGGATGAGAATCGTCATTGTTGCGCTCCGTTCTGCCTGAATCTGTCCTATGGCCCGCTGCCTTGTAATCATCGTCACGTCGTCAGCCTCTCACTCTGGCTCTGCCGCCGCAGCGACGAGCCTCTGAAGAGCCTTGGCAGCCTGCGAATGCCCGGCCTGAGCGGCCTTTTCGAACCACTCCCGCGCCGTTGCCTTGTCCTGCTCGGACGCTCCTTGCTGAGAGCGGATCGCGAGACGATACATGGCGGCAGCATGGCCGCTCTGCGCTGCCTGCCTGAGCCACCGCTCGGCCTCACGGGCATTGGGCTTCGTCCCGAGATCATAAAGACGGTGCAGTTCGAACATCGCGTCCGGCGATCCCAGAGCGGCAGCGCGCTCCAGCCACATTTTCGCCAGAGCTGGGTCCGCAAGAGTGCCGAAGCCCTTCATCAATGCGCGTGCCACCTCGATCATGGCCGGCTGCGAGCCCGCCTCCGCAGCGCGCAGATACGATGCGAACGCCCCCTCGGCATCGACATTTGCCGCAAGACCCGACAATTTCGCGTTGCCGAGTTGAACCTTTGCTTCGATCACCCCGGCGTCGCCCGCTCGGGAGAACCAGTGATCCGATTTCTGGCTGTCTCGATCCACGCCCGCGCCATACAGGTATGCGGTTCCAAGCCTGACCTGCCCGTCCGGATCTCCCTGGCGGGCTGCTTGCGCGTAGAATTCAGCAGCCAGACGCCTGTCTGGAGTGACGCCTTCACCACGCGCATAGGCGTCGCCTAAAGCAATCTGGATCTTCGTATCGCCTGGTTCCTCGCTGTAGATCTCGCGATAGAGTGCGAATGCCCGTGCAGGGTCGCGCGGCAATCCTTCGCCGTCTCGATAGGCCTTGGCGAGAATGAAGCGCGCCCCATCGTGCCCGAGCTGAATGGCGCGGCGGAATAATGCCTCGGCCCGTATGGGATCTCGCTGTATGCCAGATCCCTGCAGAAGGGCGGTTGCCAGCAGCGTCATCGCGTCCGCGTTGTTCTTCCGGACCAGGGCTTCCAGCGCGGAAGAGCCATGCTCGATGGATCCCGCATCCGGAAGCCGAAGATACATCGAAGCAATCCGGCTGGCTTGGTCGTCATCTCCTGCCATGGACTTCTCGGCAAAGGCGAGCCATCGGCGCGCGGCGCTCAGCTGCTCCGCCGTCGCCTGCCCGGAAAGATAGAGCTCAGCCAAGTTCAGTGCAGCTTCGGCGCTGCCGCCATCTGCGGACCTCTTGAGGGTCATCTCGGCAAGTGTACGCTCTCCACGGACGAGATAGAGCTTTGCCAAGGCAATGGGCGCACGAATATCACCGGCGCGGATTGCCTTTTCGAGCGCATCCCGAGCCAGGTTGAAATGCCCCGGCCCGCCAGCCCGGGAGTAGAGAGAACTCAACTCGACCATGGCGGCGCCGCTGCCAGCGGCGGCCGCGCGACTGAACCATGTGGCGGCGAGCGCCTGATCCTGCGGCACCCCCCTGCCCTCATTGAACATCTTGCCAAGGCGAACCATCGCGATTGAACTATTGGCTTCTGCTGCCTTGCGGTACCATTCCAGGGCTCGCGGAGCCTCCAGCCCTGCGGAGCGACCGGCGTAAACATCCCCAAGGCGGATATAAGCGGCGGGAGACCCGCTTTCGGCGGCTCGCCGGTACCACTCCATGGCTGCGGCTTGGGATTCAGGGATCCCCTGCCCGCGCAGCAGCGCGTCCCCCATGGCGACGGACGCCTTGATGTGGCCGCGCTCCGCCGCATTCCTGAGACGGTCGATGGCCGACTGGAGCGTTCCCTCTGTTATCGCATCCTGGTGGCTTAATGCGGTGCGGGCGTACTCATAATAGGCCGTCGTGTTGTCGCTGATCGATGCCCTGTCGAAGAGCTTCAGGGCCAGCGGAACGTCTCGGTCGATCAGAACCCCATCGCGAACATGGCGACCAAGTGCCAGGAGTGCCGTCACATCGTCATCAGCTCGCTGCAGAGCCTCCTGAAGGAGGCTCTTGGCAGCCGCGCGGCCCTCTTCACCGTACTGGCTTCGGATCTCCGCAGCCAGAACCAATGCGCGCGGTGCCTTCGTCTCGATGGCACGGTTGAGCCACAACTCCGCAACACTGTTCTGAACGCCGAGAGCGGCACCATTGTAGGGATCCTCCGCAAGGATCATGGCAGCCTCGATCGAGCCGCGCTCGGCAGCCTTCACGAATGCGTTCCGGGCCTCCTGCGGCTGCCGCAGCGGCGACTTCGGGTCGACACGCAGACGACCCAGTCGCAGGGCGGCCTCCGCATCACCAAGTTCGATGGCTCGCTGATACCACTCGATAGCAGCGCTCAGCCGCTCCGGTCCATCGCCCGTCGTGCGGTAATGATCGGCCAATGTTCTCGCCGCTTCGGCCGAACCCTGCCTGGCCTCCTGGAAGAGCAGCCGCAATCCTTGCGTTGCGAACACAGTCGCCTTTGCTGGATCGGTCTCCAGGCGCGCGAGAGCAAGGCCCGAGGGACCATGCTCGGAACGCAGGGCGATCTGGTACAGATTCTTAGCCGCTTCGATATCGCGCTTTCCACCAATACCGGCTTCCATCAAACCGGCCAGAAGGAATGCCGCTTCGTGGTTCTGCATTGCAGCGGCCCGGCGAAGCAGGTCTATCGCCTTCTGGATGGAAGGCTGGTCCTTGTCGCGCGACAAAATCAGCTTTGCCTGGCGCACGCCGGCGGAGGGCCAGTGGACTCCTGGCACCGCAAGCGCTTGGTCGTAAAGCCGCTCTGCCTCGTCAAGACGACGGGCCTTGAGAGGATTGGCTTCGCTGATCGGGATGCCATCCTGGAGCAGTTGCGCCCGCTCGACGAGAGCGGCGGGGTCAGTCCGCTGCCTCAGTTCCTCCATCTTGGCCATTGCGGCACGATGGCGAGCCTGGAGCTCGGCATTTGCCGGGTCCTGAGCTTGAACTGCGGAGGACAGCAGAAGAGCGAAGAGTGCGACGGTGCTGACGAGAAGCGGTTGAGATTTGGTCATCAGCGTCCCCAGAAGCATGTCGCGTTGCCGCCGACAAACTCATCGATGAGCGGTCGATCCGAACGAATGTTGCGAACGAACAATGCTTTCAGCCTTTTCGTCGCGAGGCCTGCCCGATCCCGTGCCATCAGGGGCTCGACCCAGGCCATGTAGTGCCGTCCGTGACTGCGTTTCGTCATGAATCCCAGGTCCTGGCGGCGGGGGTCTGTCTCACCGCCAGGAATGTAGTTTTCGGACGCATAGGCCATAACGACGTTGGGTTCCGCTATGCCGTTGAGAAGATATGACACGATGCGGTCGAAGTTTACCTCTCCCGCTCGAAGCTCGTAGAGATCCGTGCCCCGCGTGGCAGCCACCTCGGCCATCACGGTCAGACTCGCCAGAGACTGGCGCATATACCAGAGAGCCCTGGCGCCTCGCTTGGTCTCCAGGGCAAGGCTTCCATCAGGACGTGCCTCCGCGAGAATTGCGCGGTATCGGTCATGTCCTTTGGCGTAAAGCGCTTCGTCCTTGATGACGGCTCCCCATGCCATCAGCAGGCTGTCTGCGAGATAACGATGATTGTTGCGGTCGACGATACCTTCGAAGGTTTTATCCGTTTTGCGGACCAGAGGGTCGATCCACTCGGAGAGTTCTCGCTTCTGCCCCTCATCCAATCCGCGCTGCAGGACCGAGTAGGCCACGACAGTGGGCAATAGGACGCGCTTCAGGGCATAATAGGCGTCGTGCTCGACCTCCGTATTGGCAAAAGCCTTGGCCCTGGCCCAGGCGAGAAGAAGATCGCGCAGAGAAGCTTCCGACGCTACATCGCCTGCAAGAGCCCGACCGCTAAGCACCATAACGGCCCAGGCATAGCTATTGGCAGCCCCGTCAGTCCCATAACCTTCAGTTGCCTTGAGGCTCTCGACAGGCTTGAGGCTGCTCCACGCCGGATCGCGTGGTATGGCAAGGCAGGCTGCGCGCACGCTCGTGAAAGCCGGCTGCGCCAGTGCAGCCCTGCGAAGTTCCACGTCGAAGAGCCCCTGCCCCTTGGTCTGAGCGTAAGACGAACCGATCGTCAGGGCATTCAGAAGAAGGACGATGAGAACCGATTTCATGCTGCCTCTATGTGCCTTGAGGTGTGCTGGAGAAGGCACGGTGCTGGACGCTTCCATTAACATCGGTGCAATCGGATCCTTCTTGAGCGCTGAAAACCTGCAACTCACTGCCGCCCTCGAAGAATCCCCGATCCCGCAGACGACATGCGGAAACCGGCTTTGCCGGGCGGCACGTGCTTGCAACGAGAACATCGGATTGGGATGCAAGCCGCAGGATCTGACCTTCCAGTCCGCGAATATCACCCCCGAGGAGACGACGGGACTGCTTCACGAACCTGTTGGATGACATCGCCAGGCTCGACACGCCTTGAGCATTGATGCCGACGCCATTGGCCGAGAACCGATTGTGCCTGAGAGACAGGCTGGTCAGCGGATGATAGCTGGCCTGATCGGTGTTCTGGCTCTCACCACCTTTCGACGCCATGATGTTGGCGATATAGGCGCTGACACCGGAGTTGCTGTTGGACTCGATGCGGTTGGAATATGCCCCCACATCGAAGCTGTTGCGCACCTTCAGACCATCCCTTCTGTTGCCCGCGAGATAGTTGTTGGTCAACACATTGCAGGAACTCTCGAACACACTCACTCCGTCCTGCGCATTGCGGAACGAACTGTTGGCATGGATGACGTTGTTCGTGCTGTCGCGGTCGATAACAATTCCCGAGCCGGCATTGTCAAAGGTCACATTGCCAATGACCAACCCATCGTTCACTTCGCGTGAGATGGTGATTCCGTGCCGCTGCTTCGTGCCGTAGATCGTATTGAGGGCGATGATGGCCTCCCTCGTACGGTCATGGGAGTCCAAAGCATAGACAACGCTGTCGCGAAACTCGTTGCCGACGACTTGGATGCGTTCCGCCTCGAAGGAATGGAAGCCGAAATGAAGGTTATGGAATACGCTGTCGACGACCACGCCTGTGGGGCGCGCCTGGTCGCGCAGTTCCGCCACCCGTTCCGGTCCCGACGAGTAGCTCAATCCGAAGGATTTGGCGTTATCGTAGCCCAGAGCCACGAGAGTGGACGAAGCCACATCCATGCGCCCATCCCCCCAGGTGAGAAGGAAGGGGCGGAACTTGGTGGATGTGTCGGTCTCAGACCAGAGCGGCTGCCCCGATTTCTCACTAATTCCGACAACTTCAGCGTCGAGGATATGAACATTGCCGGCATTGACGATGAAGGCGCCGGCATCGGCACTGAGCCGATAGACCAGGCTGTCGAGGCGAGACAGGATGAGCGTGGCTCCGGGAGCGACGAAGATGGGTGCACGCACCGTCACAGCGTCGGCACCATATTCGATGAGATCCCGTGCGTCGGTACCCTGCAGCTGGCGCGCAACCATGCTCAAAGTAGCGACACCACTTTGAACCACAATAACCCGCGGCGAGGACAGGCCTTGATACCGGATCGCCTGCTCCAGGCGGGTGCTCCCTCCCTCATCGTCCTCGAAGAACTTTGCGATGTATGGGTTGTGGTTCGCAAAGGTGCTTCCGACGACTGCATCAGTGGGCCATGGCGCACCGGCTCTGGCGTCTGCAGCCGTCACGAAGCTGCGAGGGAGTTGGCCCACTGCGCTGGAGGATTGTCCGGAATCTCCCGTGATAAGCGCCAGCCCCCTGCGGGTCTGGATTTCTTGAGCGCTTTCCTCAGGCTCTTCGGAAACGGATGCGACCGTCTGCACATCCTGCGATCCGCCGATGCCGGGCTCTTCATCCGAGGGTTTCATCGGAAGATCAACCTGTCGTTCGGCCAGACGCCGGAAAGCCGTCTGCCGGAGTCGCTTATCCTGGATGGAGCGGATCAGATCGGCAGCATGGATGCGACCTTCCGGGAAAGTGGCGAGGTCGAGTGCAAGCTCCGCCTTATCCTCATCAGCCTCTACTTTCTTGATCCCGCGCAGCAGAAGAACATCAGGGATTTCTCCACGCCTCCTTTTGCCAACCAAGTCCTTTGCGTCGGCCGCAACGAGCAGCTGCTGGGCGCGCGTGCGGATGCCATTGTCTGTGATGCGTCCGGCGAGTTGACCAGCCAGAGCTTTATTGGCCTCTGCCGCCGGAGAGCCGATAATTTCCAGGAATGCCTTGTCCCGCGATTGCGTGTCCAGTCCCTCGGCAGCTCGGACGGCTTCGTTCAACGCACGGTCGCTAATGTCCAACTTGTTCTGCTGACGTGCCAGACGGGAGACCTCCGAGAGAGCCGCGAGGCGGTCGTCAGCGCCTTGTATACGTCCGGCCAGCGCTATCGCCTGGTTGAAATCGCCGGAACGGGAGTGAGCGCTGGCTACAGACGCGAGAACAGGGCCTTCATCCTTCGTCCCGACAAGTTCGGGAATGATCTGCATGGCGCCGGCAATGTCGCCAGCCTTCGCCTTCGCCCGCGCAATGCCGCTCAGCACGTACAAGCGACGATCCTTATCGACGAGGCGCGGCAGCAAGGCTTCGGCATCGGGAACGCGGCCGTGATCCGCCAGTTTCTTCGCCAACTCGCCGAGAGCGGACGATCCTTCTGCGTCAGCCTCGATCCTACCGGCATAACGCAGCACTTCGTCGAGACGATCGGATTGTGTGAGTGCCCGGACGAGTTCGGGGAGAACGGTGCGTTGCTGGGCTTCGCCATATGTTTCAATCTGCTGAATGCTTGCAGACAGAAGGTGACCGGCCATTGCGTCATAGCCGGACTGCTTCAGGTCAGCGGCAAGTTTCAGTTGAATCACAACCTTGCCAGGGCTGTCCTGCATGGCGTTGAGTATTTCGGCAGCTTGGAATGTGACGCCACGGTCGACATAACTTCTGACAAGCAACCCGATGGCTTTGTCCTGGTTGCTCGAGCTGGTAAGGCCCTGTGAGGCCATAATGGCAACCCGGTCCTCCTGCTTGGAAATCGCGGCATCGATGAGGCTGGAGAGAAGGTCGTCTCTTGCTTTGCTGTCGAGGAGGGAAAGCGCCAGAAAGGTGCTTCCGGGAAGATCCCCAACTTCCAGCCGGCGCTTGGCCTCTGCCATCAGCTTGACGTCCGGAGCCTTCTCCCAGGCACTACCCTTGATCTGGATTCGTGCCAGTTCATGGCGCGCAAAGGCACGGTCACGCGATTGAGGGATACGGGCGATGGCACGGTCAGCCAGATCCACACCCAACGGCCCCAACGCTGCTGCCACACGGGCTGCTGCCTTGTAGGCTCCCCCGCGTGTGCCTTGCTCGGGAATCCGATCGGCCGCATCCATCGCCAGGGAGGCATATCTCAGCGCGCGATCCTGAGAGCCTGCTCTGGAATAGGCATAGGCAAGATCCACGAAAGCGGCAGACCGGTAGGCGGCCGACCTCTGCTCGCCAGCAATCTGATGCAGCGATACGCCAACTTCCACACGGTCCGCGGCGGATGTGGCGCCCGCGATATCGCCAAGGGAGGATTGCAGAAGGAATGAGCTGAGAATGTCGTGGCTCAGCCCATCATCCGCAAGCCGCGTGAGCTCAGAGCGGGCTCCATCCCGCAGCTCCATCGAGCCTGTATTGTCTTGACTGGCAAATTTCTCAAGCAGCTTCACCCGCGCCCTGGCAACTTGATAGAAGCCAGCCTTCTGCTTTGGGCTGACGCCGTTCTGTTCGGCGGAAAGAAAAGCCTGGCGGGCTTCCTCCGCAAGACGTGAGACTTCATTGCCGCCCTGTGCCATGGCGCCTGAAGTCAGCGCCATGGACATGAACAGGAAGGCAATACGCAATCGACGTCGACCGTCAGATCGTGACGATGCGGTCATACTGATCCTCCAGACGCACGATGTCGTCTTCGCCGAGATACGTGCCGCACTGAACCTCGATCAGATGAAGCTCATCGTCGCCGATGTTCTCCAGCCTGTGGACATCGCCTTTGGGGATGTAAACCGACTCGTTAGCCTTCATGACGAAGACCTTCTCGCCCACAGTGACGCGAGCGGTGCCGGAAACGACAGTCCAGTGCTCGGAGCGATGGTGATGATACTGAAGCGACAGCTGTCCTGCCACATCGACGACGATGTGCTTTACTTGGAAAGTCTCGCCGACGCGCAGGGACTCGTAGGAGCCCCATGGACGCCGTACCCTCTTGTGCAGGTTCGCTTCCGGACGCTTCGCTGCAGCAAGCTCGGCTGCGAGGCGGCCGACATTCTGGGCTTGGTCCAGGGAGCTCACGAGGACAGCATCGGCCGTGTCGATCACGACGACCTTCTCGACGCCCATGACGGCAACGAGCCTGGAGTTGCCAAGAACATAGCTGTCCCGCACATCCTGAAGGAGCGTGTCTCCGCGGGAGACATTCCCGTCGCCGTCCTTGCTCCCCACATCCCACAGGGCTGACCATGAACCAAGGTCGCGCCATTCAGGCGCTACGGGAATGCAGACCAGCCGGTCGCTCCGTTCCATGACGGCATAGTCGATGGAGATGACTGGGGCCGTATCGAAGTCAGCGGCGAGACGGATCGTATCGTTGCCACGATGGGCTGTTGAAAGAGCCCGGCGGGCACAGGCTAGGACATCCGGCGCGTAACGTTCAAGCTCCTCCAGAATAGTACGGGCGGTGAACATGAAGATCCCGCTGTTCCAAAGATGGCGGCCACCGGCCACCAATGTCTCAGCCGCGTCCCGCTTAGGCTTCTCGACGAAACCTGCGACCTTGAAGCTGGCACCATCGAAAGCCTCACCAACCTCGATGTAACCGAAGCCGGTCTCAGGATGGGTCGGACGGATACCGAAAAGAACAATCTGCCCCTGACGTGCGGCCATCGCGGCCTGCGACACAGCCTTTGTGAACACCTCTGTCTGCTCGATGAGATGATCGCTCGGTGCAACGAGCATCAGCCGATCCGGATCCTCTTCCGCAATCAGAGCCGCAGCCGCAGCGATGGCCGGCCCTGTGCTGCGAACGCATGGCTCGACCAGGAGCCGTGCCGCCCCCTTGCTCAACTGCCCAATCTCACGCAATGCAAGATCGCGGTGATTGGTGTTCACGACGATAAGGGGTTCGGCGTACTGTTCCGTGCGGAAGCGCTGAACCGTCTGCTGGAAGAGGCTTTCGTCCCCAGAAAGAGCATGAAATTGCTTTGGCTCACTGGACCGCGAAATCGGCCATAGACGGGTGCCAGAGCCGCCGCACATGAGAACCGGAATGATATTGTCCATTGTTGATCTCCAGAAAATCCAAGTGATGTCCTCCGGTCGATGACCGGACTCATTCATTCCCCAGAATGAAGTCCGGCTAGCCGCCTTCCATTCTCACTTTGAGGCTCTGTGGCCTTTTTTGGTGCATGGGCCGTCGCGCTGTCCCGAGACAGAATAGCTGCAATCTTGTTTCCTGCCCAGTTGACAGCTGTTTGCAGCTTGCCGACGGCAGACCCGATCGAGGACCCGGAAAATGTATTGAAAACCACTGCTACCGGCTGACCAATCGTCGACGCGCCGAGCTCACGACCAGGTGCCAATTTGACGGTCAACGCCCCGGCGAGAGAAGGATCTTCAAAGGATGGTATACGCTCAATACTGACTTCCCTTACGCGAGTGCCGTCGGCGTATTCAATCACGGCACTTGCCCCTTTGTAGAACCGCAACGCCTGATCCTGCGGAATGCTGGCGGTGATGTAGGGACTACTGGTTTTCTCCCTCAGGGTAAGGATAGGAGCTCCCTCTCGCACGAAGTTGGCGGTCCGACTGTAGCGGGCCTGAACCACGCAGTTGCAGGGGCTGTCGAGGACGATGCTGCTGCCTTGGGCCCCTTGGATCGTGAGGAGCGGCTCGCCGGTCTTAACCTCGTCTCCAGCAGCCACAAAGGTAAGCTGTCCATTCGATGGAGCCGGCACGGTAACCAGATCGGCTGTGATCTGCGCCGATTGGGCCGGGATCAGGTAGAAACGATCGAACAGGCTAGTCCCAATAAAGCCTAGAAGAAGCAACGTAGCCGCGCCGATGCCGATGTAGCCTGCAGCGCTTCGACCGCGATGCGCAAGGTTGGCTACAATCCCCTGCGGCTGAGGACGCGGAGGAACCTCCCTGGTTTTCCCCTCGTTGCGCCGCGAGACAACATCCAGCACATCCCCTGCCTCTACGACTTCCCCGGCAAGATAGGCATCGAGAATGAAACGGAGGAGACTGTGCTGGCGCGGAGAGACGTCGATGAAGCGGAGACCGATCCTGTTATGCTCGTTGGTGACATAACGAACCTCGGCATTGAGGGGCAGGGTCAACTCGTAGCCGCTGAACGGAAACGCAAGCGTGAGGTCGAGCACCTGCCCGGGCTTGGTATCCAATGAACCAGTCCGAAGCCCCAAGCCTCCGACCGAGATGTCAACCACCGCGAGTTGCGCTCCATTGTGAATGCATTTCACAGGCAGCCGGTAGCGAGGGTGCTGCCTCTGAACCTCGGCCTCATGCGTAATTTTCGTCATCGATACGTTCTCCAAGCGGCACCGCTGTCGTCAGGGAAGAAAGAACACAGGGTTTGGCGTGGGCAGGACCTTCATGCCCCACGCCAGAACCGATACGAATGCGATAAGCGCAACACTGTGCATGTATGCTGACATGAAGTTGCTTGCGATCAGGGGGCGCTTTGCCACATTCGCAGATGTCGTCTTCTGTCGCGTCCACTTCTGACGATCGAGACGGAACGTCACGTGGACTTTGATCAGCGATCCGAAGATCTGGTTGAAGTAGAGAAGGAAGGGATAGAAAACCGACACTCGTTGGCGGGCAGCCAGAAGAGAGAGAGTCAGTATGTAACGGGTTGTCAGGATCCAGAGCGCATACAGAAGGAGTGCGTACCCGCTGATAAAAATTCCAGCGAGCAGGGCGACGAAGAACCCGACAAGCGAGGTCCACATCGACATGCGCTGATCGAGGATAGACCACCACGTGAACAGGCCGATCTTCCGGGGGCCGAGAGCGAGAGCCCTTGAGTTCGTGCGCAGCATGTTTCCAAACCACCGCACCATCAGCATGGCTGCAGCCGAAACGAAGTTCTCCGATGGCGGATCCTCCACCGTCAGAACGAGGACATCCGGCACATAGAGCATCTTGTAGCCGTTCCGCAGAAGGTAGAACCAGCTCGACTTGTCGTCACCGGTGAGAAACTTGAACCGGCCGAGACGCCAATGATCGACATAATCAAGCTCCACCTGGCGGATGAACTCTGGATTGCACACGATGCTTGCACGAAACATCGACATGCGGCCGGTCAATGTCAGGACGCGCTCAGACAGCCCTACGGATGACATCAGGGTATGGCGCTGAGCAAACCGCAGCGCATACCATTCCTGGAAGATGCGGCTCCCGCGAACTTCGCTCACTTCGTCGGTTGTCAGGGCGCCGACCTTAGGATCGAGCTGGAAGAAGCCCACGCATTTCGCGACAAGATCGCGCGGCACGATGCTGTCGCCGTCAATCACGGCCACAACGTCATCAGGGGCCGGAGCGCGCCGGGCGACGGCCCTGAAGCCGTAAGCGAGAGCATCCCGCTTGCCCGTTCCCGCGATTCTGACGATGACCAAGTCCACCTTGTCCTGATCGCCGCAGATCGCCTGAAACAGGCTTTTGATGAGTCGCTGATCACCAGCCTCAACGATCGATGCAACCACAGTTGCTTTTCCGGGCGCAGCCAGCGCGGCCTCAAAGGCCGCTCTGTAAACGCGCGTGGTTACGGCACTGTCGATCCGGAACGTGGTCACGAGAAGAAACGTATTGGGTGGATCGTGCTTGATCGCTTCGTCGGCAGCCTTCCGCTGGCGCGGAAAAACCACCTTCCGAAAGATAAGCGCACGGACGAAGTGCAGCAGGCCCCATCCGTAGCGCCACATAGCCAGTATTCCGATGGCTCCGATCACGCCGGTTCCGACAGAGACATACGCTCCAGATGGAAGCGCGGCGGCAAAAGCCGCCACGGCAACCACATAGAGGATATGCGCTCCTATCGTCTCCGAGAGACGGATACTGCCGTTACCAGCAGATTCCCTGATAGAAGTCACCTGAGCACCTTGCTTGGTCGATACGAACGAGATCGATGAGAGGACGGTCATCCTTCACAACATTCAGGAGGCGCTTGGCTTCATCGCGGTTCCCGAGAACGAACACTTCAGCGTGATCAATCACCTCGTTGACATCGGCCGTCAGAAGAGACGTCAGATGAGGAAGGTGGGCCTTCACGAACTGGAGGTTAGCGCCGGTCAGCTTGGAGACTTGGATGTTCGGATCGTAGATGCGGATATCGTATCCGCGGCCATAAAGGCGCTCCGCCAGTTCCACCAGCGGGCTCTCACGCAGATCGTCGGTTTCAGGCTTGAAGCTCAAGCCAATGATGCCGATCCGGCGCTTGCCCGTTGCGGCGACCATCGAGTAGGCGCGCCGCAACTGCTCTTCATTGGCGTCCATCGTCGCATCGAGGATGGGCGTCGGAACATCCAGCTTCCGAGCTGCGAAGCGCAGGGCACGCAGGTCCTTGGGAAGGCAGGAACCGCCGAAGGCGAACCCAGGCTTAAGATAGGCTTTTGAAATGTTGAGCCGATTGTCTGCGCAGAGCACGTCCATCACAGCATGGCCGTCGATTCCTGCTTCCTTGCAGATATTACCGATCTCGTTGGCAAAGCTGATTTTGAGGGCGTGCCAAGCGTTATTGGTGTATTTCACCGCTTCGGCAGTCCGAATTGAGACGACTCTCGGCTCCACCTTGAAGATCTTGTGAATGTCGAGCAGTCGATCAATGGTCGCCTGATCATGCCGTCCGAAGATGATGGCACCCGGATCATAGTAGTCGCTGATCGCGGTACTTTCCCGCAGGAACTCGGGATAGTATGCAACGCCGAAGCCCACACCGGCCTGACGCCCGGACGCACGCTCGAGAGCGGGCAGCACGATGCTCTCCATGGTGCCAGGCAGGATCGTGGAGCGCATGACGACCGAATGGAAGGAGTTCTTCTCTCGGATTGCTGCGCCGATCTGCTCAGCGGCGGCGCTGACATAGGCAGTATCGAGAGAGCCGTTGGAACGTGAAGGCGTTCCAACGCAAACAAATGATAGATCCGTGCCGTTAACGGCTTCGCGAACGTCGCTGGTTGCCATGAGGCGCCGGCTGCGGATCCCACCTTGGATCAGTTCTTCCAATCCTGGCTCGACAATGGGGCTGATGCCCTCGTTAAGCGGCCCCACCTTCTGAGGGTTCGGATCGACTGCGATGACGTGATGGCCGTCATTGGCCAAGCACGCCGATGAGACCGCTCCGACATAGCCAATCCCAAAGACACTAATTTGCATTAGGCTGTTCCTGCCGACTAACAGTGAAATCGAGGCGCTAAAAAGAAATGCGCCGGTTGCAGCTCAATAAATACTCCTGCTTCACTCGAAAGCTCTTCACTATTTCGGCTGGAGAGATACCCCCTACGGGTTAAGTAAAGAACTACTCCCATCAATAGAAGATGCTTAACTCATAAGAGTAATTATAGCCACTTGATTATTTTGCTGCAGCGCACACGGCAGATTTAATTCTGTTATACTATAATTAATCTTATTGAATGTTGATAATAGTGCTAAATAAATGCGCGTTTTCGATAGCATCCAGAGGCGCTCCCATTTCAAAAAACAACTTAGAAACTGGGCTATGTGAGTTTCTTCTTTGCCATGTTTCAATTGATGAACGGCACCGTTGCCGGAATGCATGTTCTATTCCCCGCGCGTCCAGCATGAATTCGAAGGGTGGCATCTCTCAATATCGAAGACTTGTGGCTCTTGGTGTACCGCCAAGCTTTCAAAATGATATATCCTCTAGCCCTTAGGAGCGAGGTTGATGCCATTGGCCAAATTGAGACAGGAGCAGGTGCGGCTCAGGCAGGCGTCTTTACCATATGCCTGAGAATTTTTGACACGGTCGTTGATATGAGGAGAGAATTTCAACGGTATTAGTCGAATATGCCTGGCAAAGACGTGCTGCAAATGCATACGGCCGCGGGGCTACATAGAACACGCAGAAACAACCTGCATTCAAGCAAGAGACAGTCAACTAAAATTCATAATGACTAGGGGCATCTCAAGTGACTTTGTCTTCCTCCTTCTCACCGGGTCGCAATTTCAATCTCGCTCATTGGAAAATAACTCTCCCGACGGATCGGAACGGCGATTTTTCAGGCACTGCCTCGGAAGTGAAGAACCTCAATGGCTATATAAATCCGAGGTACTTCTACACAGGATCTGACGGAGCTATGATCTTCGTGGCTCCCGTGGAAGGAGCAACGACAGGCGGATCGCGATATGCGCGCTCCGAGCTTCGGGAGATGAACGGCTCAGAACGGGCGGCATGGACTATCAGGCAAGGTGGATTCTTGAAGGCTACCCTCGAGGTCGACCAAGCTCCGACTCTGTTCAATGGAACGAAGGGACGCGTCGTTGTCGGTCAGGTTCATGGACAGGACGAGGAGCTCGTCCGCCTGTATTGGGAAAAGGGCACCCTCTACTTCGTGAACGATATTGCGGGCACTACAGGCCGAGAGACGAAGTTCGCCCTGACCAACAAAGCCGGCTCCAAACCCAATGTCGCCCTCAATGAGAAATTTACCTATTCGATAAACGTCACAACCGAACATGTGAAAGTAACCGTTTCCGCCGATGGGCAGACCTACACGGCTACGGACAAGATCCACCAGACCTGGAGAAGCGACGCTTTCTATTTCAAGGCAGGCACCTACCTTGGGGTGAATGAAACGCAGGGAACCGGCTTTGGCCAGACGTCCTTCTACGATCTGAAGTTCAGCCACCCGGTCAAGGCATCACAGGCAGCGATCAAGAAAAGCGGCTTGCCATCAACGTCAAAGACGTATGCCGGCATGAGCACGGACGACAAGCTCACAGGATCTGCCGGCAATGACAGAATCGAGGGCGAGAGCGGCAGAGATATGATCTGGGGCAAAAGCGGAAATGACATCCTTGTCGGAGGGGCCGGCAAGGATTCCTTCACGTTCGATACGAAGCTCGGAACCGCCAACGTCGACGTCATCCTTGATTTCAGTGTCAAGGATGACACGATCCGCCTCAACGACACAGTGTTCACGAAGCTCAAATCCGGAAAGCTGTTGCCGGAATACTTTGCCGTGAGTTCGAAAGCACTGGATGCGCAGGATCGAATCATCTACAGCAACAAGACAGGTAGCCTGTTCTATGATCCGGATGGATCCGGCCCAAGCCGTGCTATCCAGTTTGCCAAGATCGATGCGGGCCTGAAGTTAACGGCAGCCGACTTCCTGGTCATCTAGCGGGAATACGTTCTGCCTCAGACGCCTCGCATGGATGTATCCTCGACGATCGGGAGATAATCGCGAACTGTGAACAGGCTGCCTCTCATCCGAAAGAGGTAGGCGCCTGATCAGGGGCTTATGAATAGCTCTTACTGACGTCTCATTTCACCATTTCCAGAGCCCTTACGGCCAAGCTGACGTCCTATTGCCACGATTGATGACGAGAAATTCCTCTAACCAAGGGGATATGCATGATGTCTCGTCTTCTTCTTGCCTGCGCCGCCATCGTTTGCGCTCTGCCTGCCGCTGCATCGGATCGCATGACAATTGACTCGCTCGTTGCGCAACACGCCAAGACCCATGGCGTCCCAGAGGCCCTGGTTCATAGGATCATCAGAAGAGAAAGCAGCTATAATCCGCGAGCATTGAGCAAAGGCAATTTCGGCCTGATGCAGATCCGCTACGCGACGGCCCGTGGCATGGGATACCGGGGCAACCCGTCGGGATTACTCAATGCCAACACGAACCTCACTTATGCGGTCCCTTATCTTGCCAACGCGTATAAAGTTGCAGGCGGCAATTTCGACCGTACAGTCGCCCTCTACGCAGGCGGCTACTACTACGAGGCTAAACGCAAGGGGCTGCTTCATGCGCTCGGCAGGGCTGTTACCGATCCTGTTTCGACCGGCTCCATCGCGGCGGCTGGAAGCGCCGCGCGCACTTCGGCATTCACATCTGCCAATGCTCAGTGACGTTGCCGGGCGGCGCAACCGCTGATCCTACCGCAAGACGCCCGGCCAGATCCAAGCCGAGCGTCTTCCTTTTCGAGGTTCAATTTATCTATAGTCACGCAGGCTCCGTATCGATGCCCGCTTCCGTCAGATCCTTGAAGCCGCCGATATTGAACACCGCCGTATAGCCCATGTCCTGCAGGGTCTTGCCTGCCAAGGCCGAGCGCCCTCCGGAGGCGCAATGCAGGAGGATGGTTCTGTCCTTCCGAAACTCCGGATTGTGATACTGGCTATCTGGATCAGCCCGAAACTCCAGCATGCCGCGGGAGACATTGACTGCTCCCTTCAGCTTTCCGCTTTGCTGAACCTCTGTCGGGTCACGCACATCCACCACAAGAACATCGCCTGAGCGCATCTTCTCGGCTGCCTCACTGGGAGCCATCCTGGGCACTGAGGAATTCGCTTCGGCCAGCATATCCTTCACGTTTCTCGCCATGATCCTCTCCACATTATTTTCTGCCATCAGGCAGCCGGGCAAGGCTCTGCCTGAGGGAGAAATGTGTCAAGGACGATGAAGCTCAGCGCAGTGATCTGCCCCTTGGAGCATCGGTAGACCTCGCGCGTTGATGAGCATTGGGGCATTTCTGCATGCCGGAAAGGACAATGAAATGCCACGTGAGGTAAGTGATGCGGAGGGCATCACGTGGACCTGCATTCAGGCTTTTGCCGGTCTCGGCAATGATCCGGAGAAAACGGATGCCGCGCGCGTCGATGGCACGCGAAATCAGGTTCATGTTGTCTGCACCCCATCGGGAGGAGCCAAGTCTGTTCGTGTCGAACTGGCCGAAGATTGGGAAACGAGCCTATCCAACGACGAGCTGCTGCAGGCTGTCCGCTCCCAGCTGGCTGAAGAGGCCTCAGCATCTCAGGTTTAAGCGCAGCCGAAACAGATGAAGCTATAAGAAGCAGGAGGACAACGGACCCGCAATGCCTGATCAGCCAAAGATCGCGTTCCTCGATTTTGAAGCTTCCTCTCTGGGCAAGCATGGATATCCGATCGAGGTGGCCTGGGTTCTCTCAACCGGCGAGGAAGAGAGCCATCTCATTCGGCCTGATCCAACTTGGACCGATTGGGACCTCAAGGCAGAGAGCATTCATGGGCTCTCACGCGATCGGCTGCATGCGGAAGGAGCGCCCGTGACGGATGTAGCACGACGGATGATGTCAGTTCTCGCAGGCTACGCCCTTTATGCCACGGCACCGTCATGGGACGGAAAATGGCTGAGCCGCTTGCTGCGCACCGCCGGACTTCCACGGCATGCCCTGCGCCTGCAGGATACGGAAGCCGTTCATCGGCAGACCGTGCATGAGGTTCTGCTCGCCATGCACGTACCAGCCGATCTGCATGATAGATTCATGGGAAAGGTTCTGTCTCAGGCCCAGAGAAGGGACGATGAGCTAGGTCCTGCCGAGCACCGCGCGCTTGCGGATGCGCGACGCGAGCAGCGCCTTTGGCTCGACATCCGCCGTCGCACTCAGGAGATTGCAGAGAGTCTGAACGATGCTGAGGATCGTTCTGCGGACGCTTATAAGAACTCAGCCGGTCCTCGCCATGGAGGCTGAGCACTCTTCATGAAGCCTTGAGGCGACCACTCCAGCAGCCCGGGGATCAGTAACCGTCCGGCAGCCCGCCTGCAATGTCCTGATTGGGACGTGTCAGGACCTCGATGCGACGTCCATCGGGAAGCTGGATCGTCCGAAGTCTCATCACCTCCAGCCCGGCATCGATCCCTTCTTGAGCGGACCCATAGCGTGTTGCCCGAGCCCGCCGCTCGATGCCGCTGCGGGGCGGACGCGCCTCGGATACCTCCGAACCCGGCTCACGCCGCTTGGTCGCCAAGCGTTCCCGTTTCTGAGAACGCGCAACGCTGCGTGCTTGCTGCGTGGCGGGACGAACCTTGCGCTCGGTGACAGTCTTCTGTTTGCCCCCCTCATCTGCCTTTTCTTTACGCGGGGATGCCTCAGCCGGTGATTGTGCGGCAACTGCCTCTTTCTCCTTTGGCGCCTCTGCGGGAGCAGAAGCCGAGGACGGTTGGGGCCCTGAGGGGGCTGGTGTAGCGGCCTGTGGCGTTTGAACTGCCGGCGCGGGAGCAGGCGGCGCGGATGGCGCAGCACCATTCTCCGGCGGAGGATCAACCCAAGGGCGTCCCGCCTGGGCGAGCACCGGCGTTGCAGCCGACAGAACGCTGATAAGCGACGCCGTCAACAGCCAACGCCCTGGTGACCTTGCCATGACCCAACTCCATTCCTGTCATAGAAGAACGCTTGTGCCGCCATTGCCGGTTCCACGACGTCAGGCATATTGGGGAGCAACATAAGCAAGTCATTGCAATATATGAATTTTTAATCGATAAGCTTAGCTTTTGCTGTACACCATTACCTTGGCAGGGCTCATGACAGCGTTGAAAGCCACCTTTTCCAAGTGGCTTAATCCTCAGCTTGGGCTGCTTCGGCTGCAGTCCAGAGGCCGAGGATGGTGTCAGGCTCCGTCATCCGGAGAAGTTCCTCCACGCTAAGCCCAATGGAGGTCCCATATCGAAGAATTTTCTCACGGTCCGACTCGAAAACATCTTTGTCGGCCCATTCCGGCCGGGCATCGATCAGGGCGTTCATCATTCGCCAGATTCTATGAGACTGTGAAGGGCCGAACATAGCCGCCCTCCTTTCATGGCGGATCTTCTGAAGTGTGCGGAAGGACGGAGGTAGAATAGAGGAGAAACCTTCATAAAAGGTATCTTTATAACAATATATATTGTTGCTCATGCCGTACAGGCATCAAGCCAAATTGCAAGAAAACAACTAGTCTCTACAAAAACCAGTAGCCACTATCATGCCGCCAACAATTCTGTTGGCTCGTTTCATTTCATTCTTTATAGAATAAATTCAGACAAGATCGTTGCGCATCCGAATGAAACGCCTGTTATCAGAAGTTTATCTGCACCTGATCGCAGGCGTGATTGCCCTCGGCATCCTTGGGATTTCCGCCCACACTCTCTGGATGGATCGGCTCGGCACGTGGCAGGAGGCTGAGAAATCCTCCAGGAACGTGTTGACCACCATCGTCCGAGATCTCGACAGCAATCTCGAACTCCTCGATCTGTCCTTGAAGGGCGCGATGGAGGGTCTCCGCCATCTCGGCTTCCATCAACTGTCTCCCGATCTTCAGTACCGAATGCTGTTCGACCGCGTGGCTTCGGCGAACTTCATGGCAGCGCTCCTGCTCGTCGATCGAAACGGCAACCTGATTGCCGATGCAGGCCCGATGATCGCCTCGCGGTCACTCAACGTCTCGGACCGCGAGTACTTCACGGCTCACAAGAACGCACATCACCTCGGTCTCTATGTGACCCGCCCGTATCGCAGCAGGGCTCCCCATGGCGAGTTCAGCATCGGGATCAGCCGACGACTGTCCGATGCCGATGGCGGCTTTGCCGGCGTGGTCATGGGGTCGATTGCCCTGAACACCATCAATCAGCGGTTCGAACACCTGAGCTTGGGCCAGCAGGGAGCCATCAATCTCTTCCGAGGCGACGGCGTCCTGCTGACCCGCTACCCCTTCGACGCGAACCAGATCAACCAGGACTTGGGCGGCTCTCCCCATGTCCAGCGCCTCCTGAAGGACAAGTCCGGCACATTCGACTCGGTATCGCCCATCGATGGCGTGCACCGCATCATCTCCTTTGGCCGATTGGAAAAGTACCCTCTCGTGCTCACCGTAGCATTGTCGGTAGACGATGTTTTCGCAGCCTGGGAGAGGAAAGCCCTGGTGCTCAGCCTGGTGACGCTGGTGTTGTGCTGTGCCGTGGTCGGATTGACGTTCCTCTTCCAGCGTGAGCTGAAGCGCCGCACGAGGGCCGAGACCAAGCTTCGGCGCATCGCCAGAACCGATGACCTGACAGGACTGCCGAACCGTCGTGCCTTCCGTGAGACATTCGAACGCGAATGGCGCCAGGCGGTCCGTTCAGGCTCCGCCCTGTCGCTGCTGTCCATCGACGCCGATTATTTCAAGAGCTTCAACGATCGCTACGGACATGGTCGCGGCGATGAAGTTCTGCGCGCGATTGCCGGCACCCTCAACGGCAGCATCCGGCGACCCCGGGACATCGCGACGCGCTACGGTGGCGAGGAGTTTGCGGTCATCCTGCCAGAGACGGATCTGACCGGCGCCATAAGGATCGCCGACAGCATTCGGCAGACCATCAACGCGATGGCGATTGTGCATGAGGGCAGCCCTTATCACATCGTGACTGCCAGCATCGGCGTCGCCTCGGCGCAGCCCTCCCGAGCGAGCGAGAGGAGCGCCCTTCTCGAAGCAGCAGATCAGGCCCTCTATCGAGCAAAAGCCGCGGGCCGCAATGCCATTAGCGGCCCCGGAGAGGATGCATCCCTACCCAGGGCATCGCTCCCGCATGCAGCCGCCTGATTGGGATCGTCAGGCCAACCGGTTCAGGCCAAGGCGATGCATTCGATCTCGATGTCGAACTCCATCGGCCAGGATGCGACCGGAACGAAGGTTCGCGAGGGCGGGTTCTCCGGAAAGAAGCGGGCATAGACCCGATTGATGGCACCGTAGAATCCGGCATTGGCCGCATAGATCCGCACCATCACCACCTTGTCGAGCGAGGTGCCTGCACTTTCCAGGCAATGCTGAAGCGCCCGGAGCGAAGCCTCCGTCTGCACCTCGATGTCACCTTTCACGAAGCCACCGCCATCCATGTTGAACGGCGGCGTTCCCGACACGAACACGAACCCATTCGCTCTCGTCACCATGGACAGGGGCACGCCCACCTTCCGCACGCCTTCAGACAGGATGGGAACCTCGACGACTTCCTTCGACATGGATGGCCCTTTCAAAAACAACCAGCACTGTAGCGGAAGGAGATCGTCCTACTAGCCCTGAGAATCGATCCTATTGTGGAATCAATCCTAGAGCTTGGCGCGAGTGCTGCGGGGCGTTGCCAGCAGGAGATTCGTCTCCGACGCGATGACACCTGGAATCAGGCGCACCCGCCGTAGGATCGCGTCGAAATCCGAGAGGCTGCTGGCGCCGAGTTCGACGATAAGATCCCACTTCCCGTTGGTGGTATGAATGGCGCTCACCTCGGGAAAGCCGCCCAGCGCATCCACCACCCGGTCGCCTGCCCTGCCCTCCACCTCGATCAGCATGATCCCGCGCACCGGCAGCGCCACTGCATCGGCCCGGAGGATCACCGTGTAGCCGACGATGTCGCCGGACCGTTCGAGACGCTCCATTCGGGCCCGGACTGTCGCGCGCGAGGCGCCGAGCGCAATCGCAAGATCCGAGACACTCCGCCGCCCGTTATGCCGCAGGAGCGTGATCAGCCGCTGGTCGAGATCGTCCATGGATGCCGTTTTGGTTAGCGGAACTTACCATAACGATCAGCAACTCTGCTCTATTTGTCAAATTTCAGTGTTCATTGTGCCAAGTCCGTCCAGTAGCTTGACGGCAAGACAGGAGAGTTAAATGTCGTCAACCACGTGCATCGTTCTGGGGATTCCCGTGCAGGAGGGCGCCGGGCGGCTTGGCTGCGACATGGGCCCCAGCGCCTTCCGGACGGCAGGCTTGGTCACGGAACTGCGCAATCTCGGCTATGCGGTTGAGGACCGGGGCAACATCGCGCCCGCGCCTCAGCGCGAAGTGCGCCACCCAAACAGCGCCATCAAGGCCTTAGCCGAAACGGTAGCTTGGACCGAAGCCATCGCGGAGGCCGCCTATCAGGCCGGCGGCGACGGCATGCCGATCTTCATCGGCGGGGATCACAGCTTGTCTGCCGGCTCCATGACGGGTCTCGCCCGCCGGGCCGCCAAGGAAGGCCGCGAGTTCTTCGTCCTCTGGCTCGACTCTCACCCTGATTTCCACACGTTGGAGACGACAACGAGCGGCAACCTTCATGGGGTGCCGATGGCCTATGCGACGGGCCTTAAGGGTTTCAATGGCTACTTCCCGGATGTCCGCAACCCGCTCAACCCTCAGAACGTCTGTATGATCGGCATCCGCAGCGTCGACCCGGCGGAACGGGCCGCTCTTGCGACAGTTGGCGTCACGGTCCACGACATGCGCGCCATCGACGAGAACGGTGTCGCGCCGCTGCTCGACGCCTTCCTCAAGCGCGTGGCGGCCGCCGACGGCATTCTTCACGTGAGCCTGGACGTGGACTTCCTCGATCCCGGCATTGCTCCCGGAGTCGGCACAACCGTTCCTGGCGGCGCCACCTTCCGTGAGGCTCATCTCATCATGGAGATGCTTCACGACAGCAGCTTGGTGAGAAGCATCGATCTGGTCGAGCTCAACCCCTTCCTCGACGAGCGCGGGCGCACGGCTCTTCTGATGGTCGACCTCGTCTCAAGCCTCATGGGCCGGCGCGTGCTCGACCGCCCGACCCAGAGCTATCGTCACACGCCGAAAGCGCACTGAGCCATGAACCTGAAACTGAAACTGAACGTCGTCCCCTTCGTCAGTGTCGACAACATGATGAAGCTCGTTCTCGCTATTGGCGTGGAGCGCTTCCTGCTGGAGCTTGCGGAATGCATCGAGGCTGATTTCCGGCGCTGGGAATCCTTCGACAAGACCCCGCGCGTGGCCTCGCACAGCCGGGAGGGCGTGATCGAGCTCATGCCGACCAGCGACGGCGAGGTCTATGGATTCAAGTATGTGAACGGGCACCCTAAGAACACCCGCGAGGGACGCCAGACCGTGACGGCCTTCGGCGTGCTGGCCGATGTGGCAACCGGCTATCCCGTGCTCCTGACTGAGATGACCATCCTCACAGCGCTTCGCACCGCCGCCACATCGGCGGTCGCCGCCAAGCACCTCGCTCCCAAGGGAGCCCGCGCCATGGCGATCATTGGCAATGGCGCACAGGCCGAGTTCCAGGCTTTGGCGTTCAAGGCGCTCCTCGGCGTCGATACCTTACGGCTCTACGACATCGACCGCTCGGCCAGCACGAAATGCGTGCGCAATCTCGCGGGCCTCGGCTTTGGCATCACGGTCTGCAACTCCATAGAGGAAGCCATGGAAGGCGTCCCGATCGTCACGACCGTCACGGCCGATAAGCAGAACGCCATGATCCTCACCGACAACATGGTCGGCTCAGGGCTTCATATCAACGCGGTCGGCGGCGACTGCCCCGGCAAGACCGAGTTGCACGCCGACATCCTGAAGCGCTCCGATATCTTCGTGGAATATCCGCCGCAGACCCGCATTGAAGGCGAGATCCAGCAGCTCCCGTCAGACTATCCGGTTCATGAACTCTGGCGCGTGATTGTAGGTCTTGAGCCCGGCCGCACGGGCGACCGGCAGATCACCCTCTTCGACTCCGTGGGCTTCGCCATCGAGGATTTTTCGGCCCTACGCTACGTTAAACGCCAGATCGAGCAGACGGGCCTCTACGACGAACTCGACCTCCTGGCCGACCCTGACGAACCCCGCGATCTCTTCGGCATGCTGCTGCGCGCGGCCGCGACGCCGAATGCGGCGTGAGTTCTAGCAAAGGATTGTAGGATCTTAAATTTGCAGTGGTAGCGGAGGACCGATACCGCCAATCCCTTATCTTTCGACCCTGACCTTCCGCCTCTATTCTTTCGGCTAACACTGAGATTCCAGATAATCTCAGCTTAGGGCCAGGCGCAGACATTCCTCCATTCACACAATCGATGCTTCCTCTCCCAAATCAGCGCACGATGTGCCGCTGCTTGGTGAGGAAGCCTCCTGCTGTGTCTCATTCCGCTGTTTACACCCGGATCGACACTCGCCAGCTATCCATTCGGGCGCCGCGCGGATAGTTCAGCTGCCTGCCAATCGGAAACTTGCAAACGGATGACAGAAGATCTCCTCACGTGCCTAACGATGGCCAGTGAGGAGATCCTGCCTTGTGAAGCATGTTTGCTCCAATAAGGTGAGTACCCTTCTGCCTAGCGGGCTATTCCTTCTTCGCCCAATAGAACAGGAGCTGGTTGTCGGCTCGCTGGACGAGCTTGACCTTCTTCGAGACGCCCCAAGCGAGTGACTGCTGGTGCAGCGGGATGTGGCCGTAGTCTTTGGTTGCGATTTCAAAAGCCTTCTTGATCAGCTGATTGCGCTTCTCAGGATCCGTTTCGACCAAGACCTGATCGGTCACGGCATCAAGATCCTTGTTGCAGTACCCACCGTAATTGGTCTCACCCCGGCTTGATCCAGGGACGTCGCGGCAGCCCATGACGTCATAGAGAACGTTGTGGCTGTCGAAGGTGCCAGGGGTCCAGCCGAGCAGCGAGACCGAGGTGGTGTAGCCGCCCGACTTGCCGGCTTTCCCAAAGTAGAGGGCCTTCGGCTGGGCCGTCAGGTTTATCTTGACACCTGCGCGAGCCAGCATGCTGACGACGGCCTGACAGATCGCTTCGTCATTGACGTAGCGGTCGTTCGGGCAGTCCATGCCGACCTCGAACCCGTTCGGGTAGCCGGCGTCGGCAAGAAGTTTCTTGGCACCCTCGAGGTCATACTTCGGACGCTCGAAATCCTTTGAGTAGACGAAAAGTTCAGGCGCGATCATCAGTGCCGAAGGTGTGGACAATCCCCGCATGACGCGATCGCGAATAAGATTGATGTCGATCGCCTTGAAGAAGGCCTCCCGAACCCGCACGTCCTTGAATGGGTTCTTGCCCTTCACGTTCGAGAACAGAAGCTCGTCACGGGCCGAGTCCATGTTGAGAAAGATCGTCCGGAGTTCCGGCCCTGTGAGCACTTGGGCATTCGGGGAGGAGTTGACGCGCGCGATGTCCTGTACGGGAACCGGTTCGATGACATCAACCTCGCCTGATAGGAGCGCTGCGACGCGGGTGGCGTCACTCGCGATGGGCGTAAAGACGATTTCATCAAGATTGTGCTCTGGCTTGTCCCACCAGCTAGGGTTCGGCTTGAAGACCGTCTTCACGCCGGCCTGATGGCTTTCGATCTTGAATGGACCGGTCCCGTTCGCATTCAGCGACGAGAAGCTTGGAGTTGTGGCAGCAGCAGGTGTTGGAGCCGTGGCGTTGTTCGCCTCCGCCCATTCCTTGTCCATGATGTACCAGGTGTCCCACTGGGAGTTCAGGATCGGGTTGGGGGTTTTGAGCTTCACGTCAACCGTATGGTCATCGACCTTCACAAGCTCGGCACTGGTCGGCACGCGGGTCGTGAAGTTCGAGCCCTGCGCCCGCACCCGGGTGGCCGAGAAGATCACGTCATCCGCAGTGAAATCGTTGCCGTTGTGAAACTTGACGCCTTTGCGCAGGAAGAAGCGCCAGGTCAGCCCATCATCGCTGATTTCCCAGCGCTCCGCGAGGGCCGGCTGAACCGCGAGGTCCTTTCCGCGCCGCGTCAGGCCCTCGTAAACATGCCCCAGATGGGCATTCGTGGTTGTCTCGTTGAGAGTATAAGGGTCGAGGGACTTAAGGTCGCCTTGGTTCGCATAGCGCAGCGATGCTGCGAGGGTGGGCACGGACAGTCCCGTGAGCAGCATCGCTGCGGCAGAGATAAATACGCTATTCCGTATCATCAAATTGTTCTCCCCTGGCGGTTCACGCATTGCGTTGGCTCCGGCTCAACGGCTGGATGGCACAGCGTGGCAGGAGTTCCGGACCTGGTCCAGTGGAGATAAGATCAATGGCGTCTCGCGGCGGCACTGGAGTGGGACCGACAGAACGGAGCAAAATTGATTCATGCTCCACTCGCATGATCGAGCGGAACTAGGCGAGACTCATTTCTGCGGAGGTCTCTTGGGAGTCAGGCAGCGACGATCCCCTGCCCTTCGCGAACTTCTGCTCTGGGTCGATGCTGTTGAAAAACTCCGCAACTGCCGTTTTTCGCGCGCTCAGTATACAAAATGCTGGGCCTGATCTGGCCCGCTGACGCTAGTAATAGATGGACGAAGCAGCGTTCAGGAGTTTTTCAACATTGGGTAATGGGGCGGCTCTCCCTGGATGCCGATAACATCGGCTGGCCACGTGCACAGGAGAGCAGCCATGGACTACTACGCTGGTTTAGATGTCTCGATGAACGAGACCCACATCTGTGTGGTCGAGCGGGACGGAGCTGTCGTTCTGGAGACGAAGGCCTCCAGCACCCCAGAAGCGATCGCCACCGTGCTGGAGACAGCACCCGCCTGCCAGACGATCGTGCTCGAGACCGGCCGCATGGCGCCGATGCTCTTCCATGGCCTTGCCGGCCTCGG
>NZ_JAERQE010000026.1 GCF_016734765.1 Microvirga soli
GCCGGTCCTCCCAATGACCACCTCATCCCAACACCCGGCGCGTCAGCAAATTTCCACCACCAGCGCGGACTCTACCCAGATCTCTCCTGCGGGGGATAGGTAACTGGGGTTCATCGTCGGGTTCGCGCACAGCATTCGATGCAGTAAATTCGTTTGTGTCCATACTACGGCCTGTTATGACTTGAACCCTTTGCACCTGGAGGCGTTTTGCTCGTCCTGTTTGAGGAGGAGCCATGCTGACGGACACGCAATGGGCCATGCTGGAGCCTTTGGTGGAACAGTGCCGTCCTAAGGGTAAGACCCCGCCGCAGGATCTGCGTCGGACACTGGATGCCATTCTCTGGCGCCATGAGAATGGTGCCAAGTGGCGCGCTGTGCCGGCTGAACTGGGTCCCTGGTGGCGGGCAGCTCAAACCTTCATCCGCTGTGCACGCCTGGGTGTCTGGGGGCGTCTGCTCCATCTGGTGCAGGAGCGCGGCATCCAGCTCGGAATGACCTTTCTAGACGGCATCAGCGTGCGCGCATCAGAAGGCCGCCGGGGCTCGCCGAAAGGGGGCTCTCAAGCTCAACGAGACACTCGTGAAGCACTTGGTCGCTCTCGTGGCGGCTATGGGACCAAGGCTTGCGTGATCGCCGACGCTCTCGGACGCGCCATCACGTTCCGGATCGCGCCCGGCCAAGCGCACGAGCTGCCTGACGCCATTCCGCTGCTCGACAGCCTGCTAGGTGTGCCCGCCTGGGTGGTGGCTGATCGCGGTTATTCCAGTCGCAGCTTCCGCGAGCACATCTGGAGCATCGGTGCGAGGCCGGCGATCCCGGCCAAGGCCAATGAGGCACCGGTCGCCTGTCCAGACTGGATCTACAACAACCGCAATGTCGTCGAGCGGCTCTGGGCTAGACTCAAAGAGTGGCGAGCGGTTGCAACGCGCTACGAGAAGACCGCCTCATCCTTCATGGGCGTGCTCTGCCTCGCCGCAGCAATCGACTGGCTCAAGTACTAACAGGCCGTAGAAAGAGCATCAGCCGCATACTGACTCTCGGAAAATCTGACTAGGAAGCTCATCACAATGATCCCTGATGCTCCTCGATGGCAATATTTGCCTTGAGTTCCGGATCTATTCGCACGACATGCAACTTCCCCCTTGATGCTAATGAATCCGCTCTGAATATAGACACCTCAACGCTCCATTCAGGTCTTCGAAGTACTCGGCTTGTACAGCTTCGGACTCAAGTGTCAGAAGAGCGAACCCGTGCGTATAGAAATCTCCCGATACAGACAGCATCGTTTCTGGAAAAATTTCTGGTAGGCTAGTAGTTGCGCCAAGTGGTTTGTAAGGCTCATCGTTAGCAAACACTGGTATCGCACTATGGCCGACGCAACGACCAAACGGCAGACCAAGATACGGCCGGTAGATGCATAGATTATGCTCATGGCCCCAGAACCACGCCGGGATAGACCTACCGGTTGTCAATAAGCGCTCATACATCGCTTTAAGACGAGGATTGTAGGCACATAGCGTGCCGTCAGACTGACGTCCGCCAATTTGGGAAAACGCGGAAAACAGCTGATGATGTGACAGCAGTATCGTTTTGCCTGGGAACTCTTGGATCCGGTTGCGATGCCACTCTTCTTCAACTTCTTCAACGAAAGTGACAGCGTCTGTGACGGAGAACGGGCTATAGTCATTGCGCCCGGTATCTAGCCCGAGTAGTTGCCAACTCTCATCCGATGCTCGTAGGCAGAAGAAACTCGCTTCTTGTCGTTTCGCGCCTTTGTTCAAGCTCTTAAGCAGGCCATAGTACCCGCCACCGCCGCAGTACATGTCGTGGTTGCCACATAGCGTATAGATTGGCAGGTGGCTGTTTGCGCGATCGAACACCTCATTGACTACATCCTGAAAATTCGCCTGACACTCCTTCTCCGTGCCTGAGTAGTAGATGTCGCCTAAATGCACCACGATGTCAGGATGCTGATCTCTTGCTTGTTCAAGGACGCACCTCGCTGGTTGTGCGCCCGTCCCCCAATCGCCAATGAGAGCAATCCGCGACCCCGCCTCTATCTCTATGACATTGCGCTTCACTTTATCTGGTTTTACGTAGAGCGGCTCACGTCTCGATCCGTTCGGTCCGAAATACTTCACATACTCAGTGATGGTTTGAGCCCACCTTGGATCGCAGGTGCCTCCGGTGATCTGTGCCTCTAGCTGTGCAGCGCCGGCTGTATCTCCAAGAACCTTCGCTTGCATCAGCTGCCAGGCCAATGATGCACATGCTTGCGCCTGGTTCAGGAGGGGCATCTCCTCGTAGGACATCGGCTCTAGACCTAGACCGGCGTTAGGTGCATTGCTGGTTCTGATCTGAGCAATCTTTTCGGCCGCCAAAATCAGGTCCGCTGCGTCAGCTGGATTGTACGGGAGCGGCAAGCTCTCAAGCCCACTAGCCTCCATCGATGACGACGGCTCAGGCGTTCTGCTCGCGAGATCGGCGACAGCGGACTGAAACAATGATGCGAAGTGATCGCGGAACGTCATGGGACCAGCACGCAGGGCCTGCGCATTTCGAACAGGCCTGGTTCGACCCTGTGGTTCATGGGAAGATTGTTCTGCCGCTGTGTCCGTTTGGGTCGAGGGTGCACTCTGAGGCGTCTCACCACTCGAAAGACCTCGTGCTTCGCCAACTCGAATGGAAATCTCAATCGGAAGGGTCCAGGTTGAGCTATCGCCAAGTCCTAGTGTTATTTTCGCAGGCTCCGCAGCCTGAACAGATACTATGGGTCCAGCCAATGGATTTGCGGTTGGCGGGCTCTTCGCTTCCGACTTCTTCGTTGCCTCCCCCTCGACATCAGCTTCGCTCCACCACTTGACCCAAGCCCCAGGGTCGGACCTTGGCTTTGACTGGAAATTGACTCCTGCATCGACGACTCGGCTATCGCGCGCGAGCTCGAAGGTGGGAACAGCAAAGTTCGCATCTAGGTAAACCCCAGCAAAATGAAGGCCTAGAATCTCGCCCGTCACCGAGTCAACGACAGCTGAGCCAGAATTCCCTCCGAGGGTCGAGCTGTCATGGGTTACCGCAGAGACCATATTTCGGAAGCTCTCGACTGAGCGCCTTTCTCTTATTTTGCCTGGCTGCAACCGTTTGATGTAGTATATGCCGTTGAACACGGTGTTCTGGATAGCAGCATCGTTTCGCGGATCAAAGGCAGGATACCCAATCACGGCGACGTCGCGATCGTAAAGCTCTACAGGGTCTTTGAGTGACAGTGTCAGAGGTGAAGGAATCTTAGAGGAACTTAAGCTCTCTACCTGAAGAAGCGCCATGTCCCAGTAAGGGTGAACCATCGCGACTTCTTTCACTGCGAGAAAGTGCGCTACGGTGCTGTCCCTCTCGCGAACGAAATCAATTCCAGCTTCATAGCCGGAGAGAAATACTAGATCTCGTATTCCAATCCCTGAGGCAAAGATTTGCGCCACATGCCGGTTGGTCATCAATAGCCCGTCACCGACCACAAAACCCGTTCCGCCGTAGGGTAGGGTTGGATGGTGTGGGAGCTCGATACGTCCAATCGATGGAATGGCGCGCCGAAGTTTTTCTTTGATAGGAGCTTTGTTGAAATGAAGCCACAGATGATGGGTAACGTGATAGTCGCCTCTGATAATATCGATGGCGGGGCGCTTATCAGGAATGATGATCGCTTCCAGGGCAAATCGTTCGTCTGGAGCCATCTCCTCAGAGCGTGAGAGTTTTGTCGCTGCGCGCTCTGCGAGATCAATCTGCTCCTGCGGAAGTGACCGGGCTGGAACAAGCTCTTCCAGTGCGAGGTCTTCTAGGGCTGGTGCGTCTTGTGTGAGTGACTCCAGACCTCCAGATTCACGCCCGTCAGGCGTCAAGATTTTACCAAGGAAACCTTTTGCTTCTTCCGTGTGAAAGTCCGGCATAGTGTAAGTTTCCTCGTGGACCAATGAATGTAGTTCTTGGTTCTACACACTTCCATTATACGCGAGCACATCATTTCCAACTGGCTGCCCAAATGAGGGTAGTGAATTCTATTATGAGGGCGATCGTCTCACGGTACAGTTGGGCTAACGGCCCTATCCCTATGGTGACGCCCGACGCACCCTATGCCTAATTTGGTTTCCAGTATTTTTGAGTATACGTCTGTTTACTCTTCACCTCGAGGAGCACGATAGGATAGAACGCCCTTTGGGGAATCGGTGTCGCTGATGGATGAATCGAAAGCTGCGGGCCTTGAAGGTTCGGATGCTGAGAAAATTATTCGCTGAACCATATCAATCCCTCGCGCTCGCCTCGCGTCTGCTCCAGCACATTCTGATCGGCCGAGATGTACTTATTAGGCTGCGCTACGTCGCTCATGGTACCGCTCCTCTGCCAACTGTATAGACTCCCGGTGCTATTCTAGATCGGGGAGGCTCCGCACATAGTGCGACGCAAAACTCGTGAGCTTCTCCTCAACTGGCTGTCGTACAGCTGTTAGCACGGGTGAGTTGATCGTGAGTTTCCCTGAGGAGTGTTGAATTCGGACCTCGTTGGATCTGAACTTGAAGAACAAAATTTGGGTCAAATTCGCATCGGCCTTGAGAGCGAACGCCATTAAACTGACAAGGAACTGTCCCTGCTCGTCCTGCTCGGCGAGTGTTACCTGGAAACGTGCGGAGCGGGCATGTTGGCTTTCTCGATTGAAGATGGTGATCCAGGGGCTGTTTCGCTCCATCGAGGACAAAGCATTGAGCGTGGTCACTACCACTTCGAGAGCCGCAGTGCCTGGGCCGAGAAGGGTTGTCGCTACAGCCAGAATTGCCTCATGAGCATTGAAGTTTTCACTTGTCTCAACATGCTCAACAAACTGCTTTGTCTGTGCAGCCCAACCAATATTGCTCAGGGTGTCGAAATAGGCCTCATACCATGCAAGGACATTATCTTTGTCGGGCACGTTCCTGTTTGCAACGAGTTGAGCCAACAATGCCGAGTTGACGATGTCGCGACGTCGTTCTTCTGTCACCCCTTGGACAAATGAAACAATATCAGATCCGACGATGGCAGCTTGCGCTTTTGCGGCGTCGAAGTTGAATTCCGCGCGTGCTTCAAGACTTTCGAGCGCGGGAGTGCTTGGCAGCTCGACACGGCTGACAAAGCTGAGAGCGTCTGCAACGGCAATGCTAGTCATTTTAGGAACCCTGTTACACGGCCATTCAAGCGGACGAGTGCGGGCTAGCGAGAGCGAGGAGCGTCAAAAACAAACTTCTGAGCAGAGGTTAGCGTAACGCGGAATGCATCTTCTTATTATCGCAGAAATACGTCACGTTACCTATTGAGAGTCAATTGGATATCCGAATTACTACCTAAGACCCTTACTGTCCGGCTTTGTTGTAGTAGTGCCTGGCGAGATCAAAGGAATGGTGGTGTTCTCTTGGTCTTGTCACGTTAATCAGCCTCGGGCGCATTAAGGCAAATTTGGCCGCATGACGGTTTCACGAGGCAATAGTCGCCGCGACGTTCCACTCGGATATGGCGTTGGGGCGGTGAAGGTAGGTCGCACTGACAGAGCGGCAGGAGCGGGGTGGAACGAAAAGGTTGCGCACAGCAGACAACACGTCGACCAACCTCTGCAAGCCTCTTGACGATCAAAAGCCCTGCATGACCCATTCTCGCTGGCGAGACGGCCGAGGTGCATTCTCCGTCCGATTAGTGAGCCCTTTGTGCGAGCTGTGGTCGACTTCTGGCATGATCTGACGCTGGGCGGCAGCCAGGAGCCGATCTTGTTGGTGATCATTCGCCGGGTCGGACAGTCCTGCTTCCGCAAGTGCCGTTTCAGCAAGCGTTTGGCGGCCTTGTTGTCGCGTCGGCTCTGGACGATTTCATTGAGCACATTGGGATCGGAACCAGAACTGCTTCCAAACACGATGGGGTGGATGGCTCCCGCTCCCGACGGTGCCAAGATGAGCCCGTTTAAGGTGGACGAGAGGGAGCGGAGACCATGGGAGAGATCACAACAGTTGGCCTGGACCTCGCCAAATCGGTGTTTCAGGTCCATGCCGTTGACGCCGAGGGGCGGGTTGTTGTTCGCCGGCAGGTCCGGCGCCCCCAACTTGTGAAGTTCTTTGCAGGCCTGTCGCCCTGCCTGATCGGCATGGAAGCCTGCGCGACCGCCCACTACTGGGCCCGCGAGCTCACTGCCCTCGGCCATGAGGTCCGGCTCATGCCACCGGCCTATGTGAAACCCTATGTAAAGCGCCAGAAGAACGATGCCGCCGATGCGGAAGCCATCTGCGAGGCGGTCACCCGGCCAACCGTACGCTTCGTGCCGGTAAAATCACCCGAGCAGCAGTCTGCGGCTATGCTGCACCGCTCCCGGGCTCTCCTGGTAAAACAACGCACCATGCTCCTGCACGCGAGCCGAGCCCACTTGGCCGAACTCGGGATTGCGACCGGGGCTGGGGTCTCTCAGGTGACAAAAATGGTTGGAGCTCTGGTTCGGAGCGAACCTCTCGAGCTGCCTGATCTTGCCCGCGTGGTGCTGGAGACCTTGGCCCGGCTCGTGTTTGACCTTCAGGAGCGGCTGCGGACGATTGATAAGCAGTTGGCACACTGGCACTACACCAATGATCTCTCCAACCAGCTTGAGACAATTCCGGGCATCGGGCTCGTCACTGCTTCTGCCCTGGCTTCAAGCATCCGAGACCCAAATACCTTCCGGTCAGGACGCCACTTTGCGGCCTGGCTCGGGCTGGTGCCGAAACAGAACTTGTCCGGGGGCAAGTCTCGGTTGGGGCGGATCAGCAAGCAGGGCAACAAGTACCTGCGCCAGTTGCTGATCCTGGGCGCCACGTCAGTGCTGCGCTATCTGAGGCGGGAGGGCAGCAGTCCATCGCCCTGGATTGCAGGCCTGCTCCGGCGCCGGCCGCCGAAAGTGGTGGCGGTGGTCCTAGCCAATAAGATGACGCGGATTGCCTGGTCGGTGATGACGCGTGGTGGCGAGTACGAGGACAAGCTGGTACCCCGGGCAATCTGATGCCTGTTCGGTGACTGGCGCACGAGGTTGAGGCGCGGGAGGTGCGTGAAGGTAGCAGACGGTCGATCGCCAAGGACCAGCCGAACCCGGTTAGCGTGTCGGGCGCGACAGCCCGCTTAAACGATAGGGGGCTTGGTCCGGCGAAACCCTTCAAGGCCAGCAGTCACAAGACGATTGCATGAACAGGCCGGACACACGTGTGCACTCGACAGCTGCTGCAGGAGCGATACCGACCAGACCTAACGCGGGAGCCATCCACACACACGCTAAGTTAGAACGAACATAGAACTTCCATCTTCGCCCAGTCGGATCATGCAGCTTGAGCCAAGGGCTGAGGCAGACGCAAGGGGGCCGCAGCAGCTCTTCGTAGGTGATCTTGTCTGTCATCCGGAGCCCTCCTCCGAGTGGGGTTCGCCGGACGTCACCGGCGGGAGGACGGCGCTGACCACGCCGTTGAGTGCAAGCGCGTCACGGATCCGGTTTACCGGACCCTGCACCAGAACGAGGGGCAGGTAACGGCCGCTCTGTGGCGACAGACCCAACCGCACCAGCTCCGCTACAAGAGCCTGCGTGTGCTCTCGCATCTCGCCGATGGCTCTCTCGCGGCTGGCACGGCGGAGAACCGTCGTGGCCGGCGTGCCACCGAGTGAGCCGGCTGCTGGCTCCACGGGGATAGCGTGAGCTCCATGACGGCGCTTATCTCGTCGTCCGGCGCAGCGCCTACAAGCACGTCGCGCAGTCTCGCATCCGCCTTGTCCAACGGATCGTCGCTCATGCTGGCCTCGGGGGGGGCGAAACGCCGGCGACGACATCCTCCCGCGGCAGGCCGATGAGGAGCGACGGGGGCAGCCGTAAAACCCCCGCACCCTGCCGCCCAACGTCGAGATCGAGGCTGACGCAGGCGGACAGGATCTCCTCGTGAAGCTGACGCACGGTAATGTCCGGGTGCTTCTCAATCAGGAGCGCGGCAATGCCAGTCACAATCGGGGTTGCCATGGAGGTTCCGCTCTCGGCTCGGTAACTGCCGTCGGGAAGCGAGGATACGACGTCGACGCCAGGCGCGACCAGGGTCGGCGTCGAATGTTGCATGCCGTCCCAGGTGATCGCGCCGCCGCTGCTGCTGGTCCAGACCCTGCCGCGGGAATCGGACGCGCCAACGGAGATCACCTCTGGGTAGTTGCCTGGGCTACAATTCGTGTTCACCCCGCTGTTGCCGATCGCCATGACGCAAAGAACGTCGAGGCGCTGCGCGATCCTGGCCATGTTCCGCATTTGCGGGTGCTGTCCGGACTTCCCCGCCGAGATGTTGAGGATCTGGACTTCCGGCCGCGCTTGCGCGTGCTCCAGTGCAAAGACGTAGTGGCTGAACGAGCCGACGCGGTTCGGAATCATGGTTAAGCTGACGATCTTGGAGCCCGGTGCAACACCGACCGAGCGCCCTGCGATTAGGCCGGCGACATGGGTTCCGTGCCAGTCCGTGTCAGCGACCAAATCCGCCATTTTGTAGTCGAGGTTCGTTGGGTCGAAGACACGATTTTCAAGAATCCTGCCGGAGAGTTCTGGAACATCGGCGACGCCGGTGTCGAGAACGCCGATGACGATGCCGTCGCCGGTGAGGCCGAACCCGCGGCGACGCGCGGCGAGGAGGCCGATGTCCCGCAGGTGCCACAGCTCCGCCTCCGTGACGGAGCTCGCGCCACCGCCTCCGTTCTCTGCCAGCGCGTCGTTGAGCGGCGGGGCGATCAGCTCGAGCGCGAAATCCTCGACCACGTCGTGGTCGGGGAAGGCCTCACCGAGCGCGTCCTTCGCCTCTGGCTCGGCCTCCAGCACGGTGATGCCCGTTACTGGGGTTCCGTGCGCGGGAGTGGCGAGAACGGAGATGCCGGGCGGGACGACCGCCTCCTCGTCGTCGCGGTTGATGTTGCCGCCCATCGCGTCATCGGCGGGAGCAGTGCGCGGTCGGACGCGCGGAGCAAACGGCGCCTCAGACGCTCGCTGCTGGAGAACGAACTCGTCGAGGCGTCTATCCCCGATGGCGACCGCCTGGCGCGCCCGCACCAAGGCCTCGACCCGGCGCGCTCGAGCGGCCGGCTGCATGGAGGTCGTATCCGACGCGAGCGAGTCGCCGAGATCGTCCACCTTGGGGACGAGGAGGTAGCGCATCGGGCAACTCCTTGTTACTTCGGGTCAACGGGGGTTCACCGCGTTCCAGAGCAGCGCGGTGACTCGCTCGTAGTCGTCTAAGCGGGCAGGATCGTCCGCGACGAGGGCTGCGCCGGCAGTAGCGCAGTCGATCCCGTCGTCGCCGGGTGATGCAAGCTCACTGTCGGCGAGATCAGTCTTCTCATCCGCCGAGCCGACAATAGCGAGCGGATCGGCACCGTTCGCGAGGAGCACCTCAACCGCCTCCGGCGCGCCGAAGAACGCGGCGGCGAGAAGCGGCGTCACCCCGGAACGGTCGCGGAAGTCGACCGATGCGCTCTCGCCAAGCAGCGCTTTGATCGCCCGTACATCGTTGCCGGATGCAGCAGTGACTAGCGCGCTGTGGGCGCCGACCGCATCGTCGAGAGGCACCCCGGCATCGCGCAAGCGTAAGGCCACTGCCGAAAGCCGATCGACCACTCCCGGCACGCTGGCCGCGGAGATCGCGAGCGCCCAAGGTGTCCATAGCGTCTCGCCAGTCGAGCCGCGTACCTCGGCAAGGGAGATGCCCTGTCCGACGATGCGGTCAATTGCACCGTCCTCCGCCTGACCGAGCAGCGCCGCCGCGAGCATCTTTGCGGCTAGCGCCTCGTGAACGGCGACGAGATCCGGCGCGGCGAGTGCGTCTCCGGACGTTTCGGCGAGCGCCGCGTCGGCGACGGCGAGTTGCTGCTGCGCGAACGTCTCGGCGGACAGCGTTCCGCTGTCGAGCGCGTCGATGCCGGCTGGTCCCGGTTCGCCGATCACCTCGAGCGTGGCGTTGCGGATTGTCTCATTGTTGCCGTTCGGGAAGTGATTAGCGAGTGCGCCGCGCAGCGCCTCTACGATATCAATCACACGTTCCCGGCTGTCCGCGTAGCTCATGTTTCCGGTCGCATCAGTGAGCTGTTGAGTCGGGTTAAGGCAGCCAATGCTCCAGAGATAGCCGTCGCCGGGATGAAGGAGGATGCCAGTTCGGCTCTTCGTGTTGCCCACGCGGATCGCGGGCATCGGCGGTGCGCCGGCCTCCGCGCTGGTCGTGAAGCCGATTGTCTTGAACTTGGTCACGCCCGCGAGATGGCGGCTACCCGCATGTGTCAGGAGAGGGTAGGTGCCTTCCTTGATCCGGGTGTGCAGCTGGACGCCAATAGGCGAGTTGTCACCCGGACCGCGCGGTTCGAGGACCATACCGGCGACACCGTCAACCGGGCGGCCATCAACGAAGAGCTGGTACATGCTCGCGGTTCGCTCGCCCTTTCCGCGGCGCTTCTCCGCCCGAAGGCGTCTGATCTGGAGGACAACACCAACGACCGCAGTGCCGTCGGTGCCATCGCTGGGCTGCTGGCCGGTGAAGCCGCCCGCGTTGGTATTGCCGGAAGAGCCATCATTCGGCAAGATCCGGGCCACGATGTCCATGAGCTTGCGCTCGTATTGAGGGTCGCTCGGGCGCCAGGTCTTGCTGAGAAACGTCGCGAAGGACGCTGCGCTGCCGACCATTCGCCATCCGGCGAAAGCGGGATCGTTGTCGAGCCGGTGCCGGTACGCGCGCAGGAACGTCGCGGCGGAGAGGAAGCGACAGAACGTACCTCGAGCCGGCTCGACAGGATGCGGCACCGCCACCGCCACCTCGTTGAAGAGGTCGGACCAGGGAATGCCAGCGAAGTTGGCATGGATGTTGGCAAGGTCGGAGCGGCCCCAGTCGGATTCCAACGCACACTGTGCGACAATCACCGGCAGAAGCGGGACAAGCACCGTCTCAGCCGCGACCGAGTTGACGAGGGTGAGGAAGTCCGCCGTCGCGCCTTGCTCTTTCACCTTCGTGGAGCTGACGCCGGCGGCGCCATGCACGGCCGTGCTATCCCCGATGCCGGCGACCGAGCCATCGCCGAGGGTTCCGTCGGACTGCACGATCCCCGCATTGAGCAGCTGGCGCTCAATTCCGATTACCCGGCTCGCGTAGCCCTCGCGCTGCGCCCACGTGCGACCGATGAAGCGGATGAAGTCGTGCGGCGAGCGCTTCGCCATCTCATGCCAGCCACGGTATGGCGAGCGCTCAAGGAACATGAAGTAGCCCTGAATGAAATCGCGAATGCTGCCGAACTCGAGATATGTGTCGAGTCCGTCGTGGGCGAGGTACCGAACCTTCTTCGCAGGTACATCGCGGATGATGGCGTCGACCTCGCTCTTCGCCTTCATGCCGGCAAAGTTGAAGTGCTTGGCAGCGAGCTCAGAACGGGCCCAGCCGGTCTCTTCAATCCATTGCGCAAGAGTGATGCTCTTCAGCCGCTCCACCACAGTCGGGGCGAGCGATGGAACCGTCGGCGTGAACACGCGGTAGGTAGCGATGAGCTCGCGCAGTAGAGGCACGTCCGGGATCGACGAGTCAGCCTGCGGAACGATGGGCCGCGGCCTCGCCGTCGAGCCTGTACCGGTTCCCGACGTCGGTCCGGACGTGGTGACACCCGTGAAGCTTGCATACGCGGCGAGGATCGCGTCTGCTAAGCCGTCCTTCTTCCCAATACCGAGGGTCGCATCGGGACGGTTGTCACCGAAGAACGGCTCGATCAGCGCAGACGGTTGAAGCTGGGTGACGCTCGCGATGCCGCGCTTGTACGGGCTGTCTGGACTAGGTATGAAGATACCTCTGTCCTCGTTCCGTCCCTGCCGGTCGTAGAGCCTCACAAATTCCTTCTGCAGCGCTTGCGCCCAGCTCTTCGATTCGTTGCTGCCGTAGAGCACAAGCGAGCCGCGGGAGTTGCCGCTGGCGGCGTTGAAATGCAGTTCGACAGTCGCCTTCGGGGACCACCGGCTCACGGCGGCGTAGGCGCCCTCAATCCCGACCCCGTCGCGAAAGAAGATTTCGCAGCGGATTCCTGCGCGGTCCGCACGCTCCTTGATCATAAGGGCAAGACCGCGGTTCCAAGCGTACTCGTTGCGCTCCGAGAGCGGTGTCGTCCGGCTGTCGGCGGGAAAGGGTGGGCTCAGAGCCTGCGCCCCCTGACTGCGGGCGGTGTGGCCCACAACGATGGCGAGGCCCTCTGGGGCGAGGGCGTCACTCGGCGGCGGCGGCGGGATCGCCTCGGTCGGGTTGAGGCGGTCGAGAAGATCCTCAAATTCGTCCTTCACAGCGTCGCGGTGCGCGATCTTCGCCTCGTCGTCTAGGCCGGCCTCCAGCGCCGCGAGCTCCCGCGCGACATCGCGCAGCCGCGCGATCAGGATCTCTCTCTCCTCCATCTCATCCTCCTCAGCCTTGACTTTGGGGCGGAGCGCAAACTGCGCGCTCGCCAGCCGCTCAGATCGGCAGATCGACGATGAAAGCTTTCTGATGCGCGAGGATCCGGCTCTGGATCAGCGGATGCACGGCTTGCAGCACTTCGGCGTTGATGCTCACCTTACCCGATTGGTGCCTGATCTCGACCTCGCTGCTGCGCACCTTCACGAAGAGCACGTGGGTGAGCGTTGAGCTTGCCTTCATCCCGAATGCCATGAGCGTGATCAGGTGGCCGGTAGCGTCGCTTTCGGCCACCGAGACTTGAAAGCGAGCGCTTTCGGCGTGCCGGGTCTCGCGGTTGAAGATTACGAAGAACGGCTCTTTCTCCTGCGCGCGGACTAGGCTCTCGAGCGCAGTCCTGACCAGCGTCAGCGCCGTGCTGCCGGGACCTAGAAGGCCGGCGGCAATGTCGAGAACCACCTGATGCGCTTCGATGTCGTTCGCCGTCTCAGTAAACTCAGCGAACCCGTGCTCTTGTACCAGCCAACCGACGTTCTTCAGCGTGTCGAAATATGCGTCGTACCAGTCGTAGATCTTGGTCTCGTCGGCGACCTTGCGCGTTGCGGCAAGCTGCGCAAGCAACGCAGAATCAATGATTGCCTGACGCATCGCAGGCTTTACCTCTGCAGTGAAGGAGATCACGTCCGAGCCGACGACAGTTGCGTTCGTCTTACCAGCTTGCAGCGCCTCCTCGGCGCTCAGCGCGTCCAACGATCGTGCGACTGGAAGCTCAACGGCCCGTACGAATTCAGAAGCCGAAGCAAGGTCAAGCATCATAGGCGCCTCCAAGGACCTATAACGAGTCGCCCCCAAGGATCTATAACAACATGACTTTAGCCTCAACAGGAGGGATAATTAAGGGTACACCCTCCGGTCCCGTTCATCGTGCCGACGCCGCCTGATTCAGCGGCGCCCACTTCCGGCGCGAGAACTTGGCTTAGCGTTAGTTCGCAATCCAGCAGTTGTCGCCCATGCGCCACATCGGTGGTGGGCGTGAGGTTGATAGCGCTTGCAACTCCCAACAAGGCCCCGTCATCGACATCCATACTTCAATGAGATGGTTCACATGATGCGAAAAGGACAGGCGAAATACGCCTGCACTCAGCAACCGTCGCTCGTTGAGCAGTTCGAGCGGCTCGCCGCATAAGCGGATACGAACCGCGCTCAGAGGATCTGTCGCAACAATTTGTTTCAGAGTTTCAGCTACTGCTCCCCGGGTTCAGGGACGGAGGGCGGCGTGTTCAAGGGCAGGCATTTTGATCGATCGGTGATTTTGCTCTGCGTGCGCTGGTATCTCGCTTACAATCTCAGCCTCCGGAATCTGGAAGAGATGATGGCGGAACGCGGCATCTCTGTTGATCACGCGACCGTGCATCGCTGGGTTGTTCGTTACACGCCCGAATTGCTGGAGCGCTTCAACCAGCGGAAGAGGGCTGTCACTGGCAAATGGCACCTCGACGAGACGTACGTCAAAGTTCGCGGGAAATGGACGTACTTGTATCGCGCCATTGACAGCAACAGCGACACGGTCGAGTTCTGGTTCAGCGAGCGGAGAAACCTCACTGCTGCCAAACGCTTTCTGGCTCGAGCACTGAAGCGGCATGGCCGTCCGGAGCGGATCGTCATCGATGGTAGCCAGACCAATCGCGAGGCAATCCTGTCCTGTGATACTACAGACCGGCTTCAGGATAGGTCACGCCGAAAACTCAAGCCGATCCGCATCCGGCAAAGTGCTTACCTCAATAACCGGATCGAACAGGATCATCGTGCCATCAAGCGGCGGGTTCGACCGATGCTCGGGTTCAAGGCGATGAACAGTGCTCGCGTGATCCTGGTCGGGATCGAGATGATCCACATGATGCGCAAAGGACAGGCAAAGTACGCCCGGAATCCTCAGCCTTCACTCGCGGAACAGTTCGATCTGCTCGCTGTCTGAATCCACGGCGAGGCCAGGCTATCTTCTCGTCCCCACTCCAGATTTGCGACAAAACCGCTCTATCTGGCCGTGATCCTCGATCTCTTCGCCCGAAGGGTGATCGGCTGGGCGGTTAGTGATCGTCTGCACCAGGAGCTTGCGTTGGAGGCGCTGCGCAAGGCTCTGGCAATCCGAAGACCCGGGAAAGGCCTGATCCATCATGCGGACCGCGGCAGCGAATATTGCTCAACGGCCTACCAGACAGAACTGAAGAAGCATGGCATCCGGATCTCGATGTCCGGGAAAGGGAACTGTTTCGACAATGCCGTTGTCGAGACCTTCTTCAAGACCTTGAAATCCGAGCTGGTCTGGCGCACCGTCTTCCAGACGAGAACCGAGGCCAAGCAGGCGATCGGCCGTTACATCGACGGCCTTTACAACCCCGTCCGGCGTCACTCGACGCTCGACTACATCAGTCCGGTTCAGTTCGAAAGGATAGCCGGCTAGCTACCAAACCGCTCTCCACTAAACCGAAGCAAATCCACCCGGCGGCTTGGGCCGCGGTGTGGACGGCGCGGGTCATCTGACGGGTCGATAATGGCGTGACCGGATTGCGGCCCGGGAACAGCCAGCCCTGCGGCAGCATCAGGCCTTGGCGGCTTCCCTCGCGCCACCAGGCCCGCAGGAGCCCGAGCAACTGCGATGACAGCACGGCGTGGCGGTCCCTGCGCCCCTTTCCCTGCTCGACCCGGATCAGCATGCGCGTGCTGTCGACGTCGCTCACCTTGAGCGCAACGATCTTGGAGACCCGCAGTCCGGCACCATAGGCTGTGCCGAGCGCGGCCTTGTACTTCGGACCCGGCGCCGCTTCGAGCAGCCGCGTCACCTCCTCGACATTCAGCACCAGCGGCAGCGTGCGCGGCTGGCGGACGAGCGCGAGGCGGCGGGCGAGATCGGGGCGGTCCAGCGTCACGGTGAAGAAGAAGCGCCGTGCCGCGACGGCGCTGTTGATGCCTGGAGCCTGTAGGCCCGCCTGGGTCTGGTGCACCTGGAACCGGCGCAGGTCCTCGGCTGAGGCCCTGTCGGGGGAGCAGCCGAGGAAGGCGGCGAAGGTCCTCACGCACCGGATGTAGTCGTGCTGCGTCTTCTCGGTGAAGCCACGCACGGTCATGTCCTCGATCATGCGCTGGCGCAAGGCGCTGCCGGCCGGATGCGACGGGTGGACGATCATGAGGCGCTCCTCTCGAGCGGAAGGTTGACCCTTCAAGCTTGCAGGCGGAGCAACCTCCGTCACCTACGATTGACCACAGCCTCACTGACGCCAGAGGCTAAGCGTCAGCCTCGAAGCGCGCGCCCTCCCGCGCGAGCGGGTTCGTTCTTTGGCACCGGACTGACCATACCCAAACTTCCGTTATGGCGGCGTGAGGGGACGTTCATTCAGAGCGCTGTAGGCTACGTTTTGACCCTGAGCCGACTTTTGTGATCTCGGTGATGGCTTTGCTTCTTTACCTGTCAGCCGATCGACGCATTGCCGTAACCTCACGGCAGTTGTTCCACCGGGCTACCAACGCTCGCCTTGTTCCCTCGTGTCTCTTGAACAATCCACTGCCGGAACGCGACCAATGGCGGGTACGCAGAGCGATTTGCAGGCCAAGCAAGGTAATACTGCTCTGTGCTTTGCATCGGCAGATCCAGCGCCCTGACAAGATCGCCTCGTGCGAGCTCATCTTGAATGAGGAATTCGGGAAGCAGTGCTAAACCCAACCCTGAGATGGCAGCCTGAGCGGCCGTGGCAAACTGGTCGAACAGCATGCCATGCAACGGCTCGGCGAGCGCGCCATGCATCATAAACCAACACTCCCACGCATCCGGCCGTGACACAAGGTGCAGGAGCGGGGCTCTGAAAAGGTCGCTCGGCTTCTCAAACCTATACTGCTCCAAGAGCGAGCGGTTGCAGGTGGGTACCACCGTCTCGCTCATCAAGAACGCGAGCTCGGCGCCTAGCCAGTCCGGGCTGCCAAAGTGGATGGCAGCATCCGCCTGTTCCAGGCTGAAGTCGAACGGAGCGAGGCGCGTCGTCAGGTTGACTGTGATCCCGGGATTGTCCCGCAGGAAACCAGGAAGCCGAGGGGCCAGCCATCGGGTGCCGAAGGTCGGCAGGATCGCGAGATTGAGCGTTCCGCCCATGGGGTTCGCACGAAAGGCTAGCGTCGCGCTGTAGATCCGTCTGAGAGCCTCTCGGATTTCTCGGGCATAGGTTTCGCCAGCCAGGGTGAGACGGATGGTCTGGCGCTCCCGAAGAAAGAGATCCGAACCAAGCAGCTCTTCCAAGGCCCGAATCTGTCGGCTGACAGCTCCCTGGGTCAGGTTCAACTCCTCGGCCGCTGCCGTGATGCTCTGATGACGCGAGGCGGCTTCGAAGGCGCGAAGCAGGGACATGGACGGCAGAAAGCGGCGGGCGATGGCCATCTCATTACCTCTTCTCATGACCTGTTGAGGAAAAACGGCTTGCTCTCAAGGTTGCTTCTGAGGATCTAATTACAAGAGGGAATGGTGCCTGAACAGGGCCGATCCTTCGCTCCAGACACAGGAACCTAGGATGAAGAACGATCCGCGCAGCCATGGTCTATGGGAACGCTCGGCGCCTCAGGCCCCTCCAACGACGAGGTTGTCCGGCGATCTGACCGCTGATGTTGTGGTGATCGGCGCAGGCTTTACCGGCCTTTCTGCGGCTCTCCATCTTGCCGAGGCGGGAGCCTCGGTGGTGGTACTTGAGGGCATACAGATCGGCTTTGGCGGCTCGGGCCGCAATGTCGGTCTCGTCAACGCAGGCATGTGGGTTATGCCCGATGATCTGCCGGGAGAACTGGGCGAGGTCTACGGCAACCGCCTGCTCCACCTGCTCGGCGACGCGCCGAGCCTTGTGTTCGAGCTGGTCGAGAAGCATGCCATCGCGTGCGAGATCGAGCGCAGCGGCACGCTTCATTGTGCTGTCGGTGCAAAGGGACTCGCCGAGCTTCAGGAGCGGGCACGTCAGTGGCAGGCTCGCGGTGCTCCTGTGCATCTGCTTAATACCGAGGAGACTGCTCACAAGGTCGGAACGAGCAGCTACTCCGGCTCCCTTCTCGATCTCCGTGCCGGAACCATTCAGCCGCTGGGCTATTCTCGCGGACTAGCAGGCGCTGCCATCAAGGCAGGGGCCCGGATCTTCACCTCAAGCCCTGTTGTGGATGCCGAGGAAGCGGATGGCGGGTGGCGAGTGCGCACGCATAGTGGATCGGTGTGGGCCAAATGGGTCATCGTCGCGACCAATGCCTACACGACCCATGTCTGGCCACAGATCCGCGCCGAGCTCGTACATCTTCCTTACTTCAATCTTGCGACGAAGCCTCTCAGCGACAACCTGCGCAACACAATTCTGCCCGAGCGCCAGGGTGTCTGGGACACGAATGAAATTCTCAGCTCGTATCGCTTCGATCAGCAAGGGCGTCTCGTGTTCGGAAGCGTCGGCGCACTCCGTGGGCTGGGGCAGAGCATCCACCCGAACTGGGGCCGGCGCGCTCTGCGAAAGCTTTTTCCGCAACTGGCCGACATCGCATTCGAATACGAGTGGTACGGCAGCATCGGCATGACCAGCAACAATCTGCCGCGATTCCACAGGCTGGCGCGGAACGTGGTGTCGTTCAGCGGCTATAACGGCCGCGGCATTGCACCCGGGACCACCTTCGGACGCATCCTCGCGCGGCTTGTCCTCGGAGACATCCAGGAGGCCGATCTGCCGCTTCCCATGACCGAACCTGAGCCCGTTCGCTACCGGGCCGTGAAGGAAGCCTATTACGAAGTCGGTGCTCAGATCGCCCACGCGGCGACCGCGCGGTTCTGAGATCGGTTACGCGGAGATGGAATACGTGACGCGATTTGACGGCGTTACGAGAATGGAAAGCGAGATCGGACTTTTCCTGCGTCCGATCACCAGCTTCTCGATGCGATAAACGGGCTGCGACGGAGGGCAGGCGAGAAGCTCGCACTCGTTCGGAGAGGGAGCGTCCACATTGATGGTTCGCTCCGCCGCGGTCGGCTGCTCCCCATAGAAGGTCTTCAGGGCCTCATTGAAGGACCCGCCCTTCATCACGGGATCGATCGCCTTTTCATAGCGGCTGCGCAGGAAATAGAGCTCCTCGATGGTCAGCGGTCGCCCGTCCACCAGCAGCAGGCGGCGAATCCCGACGACGTCATCGTCGGCCGTGGCCTGGAGGCGCTCCATCACGCCTTCCGGCGGAGCATGGCTGCCTTTCTCCAGCACCCTGTAGCTGACACTGTGACCGAGGCTTGCCAGAGACTCCGTGAAACCGGTCAGCGATACGAGGGTCTGCTTGAGCTTGGGCTCGGTGACGAGCGTGCCCTTGCCGTGAACCCGCCGCAGATAACCCTCCGCGCAGAGTTCGGTTACCGCCCGTCGCAAGGTAATCCGGCTGACTCCGTAATGCTCACACAGCTCCGTCTCCGACGGGAGATAGGTTCCGCTGCGACGATGCCCGGTCTTCAGGTCGCCGAGGATCAGACGCTTCACCTGATCGTAGAGGGGGGTCAGGTTGTCGTATTTGACCGTCATCTCATTCGCTCATGAAAAGCGGGCAGGGGTATCATGGCCCTCGAACGCCGATGGCTATGATGGCATTCATAACGCATCCCCTGACGAAGGAAAGAAGCGGTCTGGGAGCCTCTCCCACCGGTATGGGGCGGGAGAGGAGGAAGCTATCAGTAGCTGATCTTCTTCATATAGCGGCGGCCTTCGAGCATCGTGTGCTGACGAAGGTCGGCCAGCTTGTAGGCGAACCTCCAGAGAGTATCGAAGAAGATGAGGGGCACGAGGTTGCCCTTGAACTCGTCGTCGATCCCCGTGAGATCCAGCTCCTGGGCATCAAGAACCATGATCTTTTCCGGGGAGCCGAACCTGTCGAGGAAGCCCTTGGCGCGCTCTTCCAGCGGACGGGTCTCGTCCAGGCCCATCATCATGATGAAGGCCCTGTCCCTGTCCAGAACTTCGAACGGGCCATGGAAGAACTCGTTGGCATGGATCGCCTGCGAATTGATCCACTGCATTTCCATCAGGACGCAGATCGCGAAGGAATAGGCCGCACCGTAAGAGGCGCCGCTTGCCACCGTGTAGACGACGGATTCGTCCTTGAACCGCGGAGCGTACGTCTCGAACAGATCCGCGAAATGGACATGCGCCTTGTCGATGGCCGTTTGGAGGTTGCCGAGGCTCGCCAGAAGGGGGCTGAGCTCGTCCACGCCGTCATAGATCTTCACCAAGCCCATGACGATCTGGTACAGGCGGGAGTAGTTGCTGTCGACGGCGTCGATGGGCACACCCGTCGTATAAGGCGCCTCGAAGCGAACAGGGAATTCGACCGCCTGGGAGAGAGGCGAAGACGGATCGACGCTGAGGCCGATGGTCGTCGCCCCCTTGGAGCGCGCATGCTCCGCCGCCCGAAGTGTCTCTTTGGTCGTGCCTGTCATGGAGCACAGGATGACGAGGGAATCGGCGTTCAGGGTTTTCGGATCGCGCTGAACGAACTCATCCGCATTGTAGCAGTCGGACGGCAGGGCTGCGGAATGACGGTCGAGGAGATACTTAGCCGGATACATCACCGACAGGGAGCCGCCGCAAGCGACAAAGAAAACATGCTTGATCGTCTTGCCGGACAAGGCGTCCAGGGCTTTTTTTACATCGGCGTTCAATTCGGTTTGGCTCATCGTCGATCCCCAAGTGGTAGCCCATCTGCCGCTCGCAGAGGAGGCTGACATGTTCCTATGACGTCATATGACATCATATTCCGTTCTGGCAAGCTTTTTTCCGAGGAGTAGGCCGGTTGGACTTGGGAAGGGCTGGAACTCTGGGGGCAGCCCAGGAACGCAAATTGACAGTCTGACATGAACGTGGGAACGTTCTCACAGCCGCCTTTGGGAAATGGATAATGACGAAAATAGTCGCAGTCGGGGACAACGATGTTGATTGCTATCACGCGCGTAACGAGATGTTTCCAGGAGGAAACTGTTTTAACGTAGCGGTATTTGCGCGCCGCTTCGGAGCGACTGCGAGCTATGTTGGCGCTGTTGGGCTCGATGCTGCAGGCGACGCCATGCAACGGGCGCTCGTCGCCGAGGAAGTCATTACGGACAGGCTGAAGGTTTTGCCGGGGTCAACAGCTTATTGCGTTATAGGGCACCGCAACGGAGACCGTGTCTTCCTGAAGTATGATCTCGGCGTCTCGATGTTCGAGCCGGACGACCAGGACTTCACTTACGTCGAGTCTTTCGATGCCGTTCACATCGGACAATCAAGCGGTCTCGATGCGCATCTTGTGCGGTTCGCAAAGACAGCCAAACTCTCCTATGACTTTTCCACGCGCCGGGACGCTCATCACCGTGCCTCCATCGCGCCGCTTTGCTATCTCGCCTCGATTTCGGGCGGCGATCTTGCCTTGTCGGATGCCGAGGCGCTACTGCGAAACACCTTGGATGCCGGTGCGCAATGGTGCCTTGTGACTCGAGGAGACCAAGGGGCGATTCTCGGTCGCGGGGATCAGATTTTCAGAGTTCCAGCCGTGTCGATTGAAGCCGTCGATACGCTCGGGGCGGGAGATACGTTCATCGCACGCACCCTGGTCGGCCTCTTGCGTAAGGAGGAGCCTCCGGAACTTCTGCGGGCTGCAGCTCATGAAGCCGCCGAAACCTGCATGCGCATCGGTGCCGTCGGCCATGCTGCTCCGATGGCTGTGAATGCAGGCGATATCCCCGCTCTTGAGGATGTGCGCTGAGAGCAATGCGCGGTACGGCGGAGAGGGGACAATTCGCCGCCCCGCCAAACGGGAGAGGCCTGTCAGGCCTTCGCGGATTTGCGTCGCTCCGGCCGATTAGAGCCTTGGTGGCCTTCGGCTTTTAGTGGTGCAACCGAGCCCCGCACGCGCATGCTTGGTGCGAGGATTTGATGCTGAAACGGTGACGTGTCGCCATTGATACGCGCCAGAATCAGACGCGCCGCGGTGCGTCCCATTTCGTTGAGCGGCTGGGCGATCGCACTGATGCCCGGTCGAAGGAAGCGCATCCATTCAAGATCGTCGAAGCAGATGATGGACAGATCCTGCGGCAGGTCCAGCGCAAGCTCGCTGATCGCATCCATGGTCCCCGCCGACATCAGGCCGTCGGTCGTAAAGAGTGCGGTTGGGCGTCCATTGCCCTGGAGCAGATCCAGCGTTTCCTCCTTGGCGGCTTCCGCGGAGTAGGCCCCGACTCGCCGGACAAGATCGAGCTCGACGGGGATACCCGCCTCCCGATGCGCCTGCAGGTAGCCTACAAGACGTTGCCAACTCGGATAGAGCGTTGCCGCATCGACCCGCCCATGGGCCTCGAGATCGATGAAGGACTTCAAGTCGCCCGCTGCGAACTGCTCCAGCTCCGAGATCAGTCCGATTCGACGATGGCCCGCGGCAATGACATGTTCGATGCACGCCTTGGCGCCTTGGACGTTATCCACGGTCACTGCGTCCGCCTCGAGGCCGTGGACGAGGCGGTCGATCTGGACGATAGGGCAGCCGGCAGCCACGATCTCTCGCAGATGTTGGGCGGTCTGAAGATCCGACGGCGCGACGATCATCCCGTCGACCTGCTTCTCGGTCAGAAGCTGCACGGCTTCCCGTTCCCGTTGTAGGATCTCATCGCTGTTGGTGACAACGATACCGAAGCCGCGACTACGGGCGACATCGGCGATTCCGCGCAGGACGCTGGCGTAGAATGGGCTTTCCATGTCGCCGGCGACGACCCCGATGGTCTGGGTTTTGCCGGTGATCAGTCCGCGGGCGAGCAGATTTGGGCGATAACCCAGCTTCTCTGCCGCTTCCCGCACCTTGTCGCGGATGGACTCGCTGGAATAACCATAGCCTCCCAGAACGCGTCCAGCCGTTGCCGTGCTCACGCCTGCAAGCCGGGCAACTTCGATGATGGTCACGTTCTTCGCGCGCTTTTCAGTCATGTGTTCCTACGCCGGCCTTTCCGGCCGAGCTTAGCTAGTCAACAGTTCGTTGGGTGCCCTCCAAAGGATGAGGTTCAAGGAAAGATTTCGCCTTGACGCTCCGAACGTTCGATGATGATACTATGAGAACGTTCGCACAAACAACTCCGAACTTGGGTTTTCGCGATCTAGGCGCCCAAGGCGCGGCGGGAGAGAGGTAGCATCCTGGGCCAGAGGAAGCGGCAGGGATGCAGGAAGAAGACTTGTTATAATCAAGACAAAAGGGAACTGAGCATGAAGTCACGTCGGAATTTTCTGGCCGGGGTCGCGATCCTTGCAACCCTGCCAATGTTCTCCGCTGCCGCCCTGGCACAGAAAGTTGAGTTGCGCCTAGCCCACGTCAACCAGCCGACCATCGAGGCGCATAAGGTCGCCGTCGAAGTGGCCGAGCGCATCGCGAAGCGGAGCGATGGACGCATCACGATCAAGCTCTTCCCCGGTGGCATGCTGGGAACGACGACCGATATGCTGGAGCAGGCAAGCCAAGGCGAGCCGATTATCACGTTCACCGACGCTGCTTATCTTGCAAGCTTCGGCGTTCCAGAAATGGGCGTTGTCGGCGGTCCGTTCATCGTCGAGAACAATGAAGAAGCTGAGCGTCTGGCGTTCTCCCCTCTGATGAAAGGATGGTACGATAAGCTTGCGGAGAAGGCGAAGATCCGCGTTCTCGCTCTCAACTGGTTTGACGGCGCCCGTCACATGATCGGGAGCAAGCCCTATCCGACTCCTGCCGATCTCAAGGGCGTGAAGGTTCGCGTCCCACCGGTGCCGACCTGGCAGAAGACCTTCGAGCCACTCGGCGCGATCCCAACCACGGTCGAGGCAGCCGAGACCTACTCCGCCTTGTCGCAAGGTGTCGTGAATGCCGGTGAGTCTCCCCTGACTGGATTGCGAGCGAACCGGTGGTATGAGGTGGTCAAGGACATCACGCTGACGGGCCATTTCAATCTCTTCACCGGCTGGGTGATGAGCGACGCGGCCTACACTGCGCTGAGCGAGGCAGATCGCGTTATGCTGCTGGAGGAATTTCGCACAGGTGGTCAGGAGCTCGCCAAACGCTCGACCAACATGAACGACGCGATCCGCAAGGAATTCGAAGCGAAGGGTGTCAAATTCCACAACGCGGACGTTCCCGCCTATCGCAAAGCAACGGCGTCGTTCTACACCAGCTTCCCGCAATGGCCTGCGGGTCTGTTCGATCAGGTTCGCGCAGCCGCATCGGGCAAGTAGAATCCGGCCATTTATGGCATAGCGCGGCGTCTCGGGAGCTTGCCGCGGCGCCGCGGAATCCATCTAATCCGGAGCATGAACTTGCGTTTTATTAATTGGATCGGCGAGTTGGTCGGGAGTTTCATTCCCGTCATTCTTCTGGCACTCGTCATCATCAGTGTCGGCGCGGACGTCGTTGGCCGCAACGTCTTCTCTGCGCCAATATTCGGCGCGAGTGAGGTGTCCGTGCTAGCCTTCGTATGGCTGGTGTGGCTCGGCGTAATCGGCGCCGCCAAGCGGGACGACCTGATGGGAGTTCGCTACTTCGTCGATCTCCTTCCTCCACGCGGCAGGCGCCTGGTTCATGCCACGATGAACGTCCTCGTCGCCTTGATTGCCGCCGGCGTGATCTATGCGGCGATCATGCAGATCAGAACCGCCCGATTTACGACGTTCATGTCCATCGGCGTTCCGAAGTGGGTCATGTCGGTCGGTCTCGCAATTTCCATGGCCGCAATCTTCGTGATGTATCTCGCAAGAGCTTGGAGCGAGTTTAGGCAGGTTAGGAGCGTCGGTCGGTGATTGCGTTAACGTTGATTGTATTCCTGGCGCTGCTCTTCGCAGGAATGCCGATCTCTTTCGTCCTGCTCGGATCGGCGATGTCCTATTTCCTGTTCAACCCGATCGCGCCGAGCATCATTGCGCAGCGAATGAGCGGAAGTCTGGAGCTATTTCCCCTTCTCGCCGTGCCCTTCTTCGTCTTTGCAGGCGCGGCCATGGCGCGTGGCGGGATAGCGGACCGCCTCTACGGGTTTGCGGAGGCGCTGGTCGGCCATTGGCGCGGTGGACTCGCCCAGGTTGCAGTCATCAACTCGCTCTTCATGGGCGCCATGTCGGGCTCATCGAACGCCGACGCCGCCATCGATGCGCGCACGGTCGTCCCGATCATGCGCAAGCAGGGCTACTCCAACGGATTTGCCTCAGCAATCAGTGCTTGCTCCGGTGTGATCGCCCCTGTGCTGCCTCCAAGTATCGGACTTATCATCTACGGCCTTCTGACGAACACCTCAATCGGCCAACTCTTCATCGGCGGTATCATTCCCGCTTTCCTGATCGCAGCCGCCTTAATGATCACTGTCCATCAGGTGGCCAAGCGTCGTGGCTACGGCGCCTTGAGACCGCACCGGATGCCAGTGCGCGAGATCGCAGTAAAGGCCCGCCATGCGCTCTGGGCACTGGCCATGCCGTTCCTGCTGCTGTTCGGATTGCGGATCGGCTGGTTCACCCCGACCGAGCTTGGAGCGATTGCTGCAGCCTATGCACTCTTCGTTGGCCTGTTCATCTATCGAGGCTTTACCTTTGGCGAGACTTACGAGCTGGCGCGGGAATCCGCCCACACGACCGCGAATGTGATGCTGATCATAGCGACTTCGGCCATCTTCTCGGTAGTTCTTACCCTCGAGGAGGTCCCGCAGACAGTCGTGGGATATCTTGTCGACATGACCGACAACAAGTACGTTGCGCTCGCTCTGATCAACGTACTTCTCCTTCTGCTCGGAACCGTCATGGAGGGGCTCTCTCTAATGGTGATCCTAGCTCCTCTGTTCCTTCAGGTCATGCAGAGGTTCGGAATCGATCCGATTCATTTCGGAGTGGTCCTGATCGTCAATCTCACCATCGGCTCCGTGACGCCGCCTATTGGTTCCGTTCTGTTCACCGTCTGCTCGATCACTAAATGCTCAATCGAGGAGTTCACGCGAGAATCGATCCCTCTACTCATGGCTCTGATCGTCGTTCTCTTCCTGATCACCTTCCTGCCAGCGACGGTCGTGTTCCTGCCGAGGCTGCTGTTCTGACTTAATGCAGAGGGTTCATGGAACCTTCGTTCGCAACACCCCGGCTCTTGAACGAGGATCATCCCTGACCAAGAGCCATCATCCATCGATGAAACGAGCGTTTGATCGATACGCCGCCCAACCGTCAAAAGCTTTGTGAAGTTGGAGAAATTGTCATGAAGTTCGTCGATGCTGACATGGTTCACCATCTGCTCGATTATCCAGGCCTCGTCGAGGCTCTCCGGATTGCGCACAAAGGTGCTTCTCCCAAAAGCGACGCCTCGGTCATGGACGAGCCAGTAGGTGGTGACAACAAGTTCGTGTCGCTGGTGGCTTGGGCCGCGCAGGAGGTAATCGCGGTCAAGCTCGTGGGCGTCTTTCCGTCGAACCTTGCGCTTGAGCCACCTCAACCCTCCGTGCAGGGCCTTGTAGCGGTTTTCGACGGCAAGACGGGCGCTCCCGTCCTCGCAGCGGACGGCGCGGCCCTGACCTTTCGCAAGACGGCTGCCGATTCCGCTCTGGGCGCGAGTTTCCTCGCGCGGGAAGATGTGGAGGTTCTTCTCGTTATCGGCGCCGGGGGGCTCGCACCGCATGTTATCCTCGCCCATACGAGTGTGCGGCCGTCGATCAAGCGCGTCCTGATCTGGAATAGGACCCCAGCCCGAGCGGAGGCCCTAGCTCGCGAGATGCAAATCGCCGGAGTCTCGATCTCTGCCGCCCACGACCTCGAGGCTGCCCTTCCCGAAGCGGACGTGATCTCCTGCGTGACGATGTCGACCGCGCCATTGGTAAAGGGTGCTCTTCTCAAGAAGGGCGCACATGTGGACCTGATCGGCGCCTATCTGCCGACCATGCGCGAGGCCGATGACGAAACCATTCAGCGAGGTCGCGTTTTCGTCGATACGCGGGCCGGCATGGAGGGAGCAGGGGATCTGTTCCAGCCGGTCGAGCGCGGACTCTTCGCTTGGACCGACATCCAGGCCGATCACTTCGAACTCTGCACCGGTACCAAGACCGGCCGCAAGGATCGGAGTGAGATCACCGTGTTCAAAAACGTCGGAGGCGGGCACCTCGATCTCTTCACTGCCAGACATCTCAGAGATGGGCTGCAACAAGTCGCCTGAGAAGTTAACACAGTTGATGAGTGACTATGGAAGAGCCCACCGTTTCAACCAGGCAGTGGGCTCTTGCCGTTTCGGTTCAATGTGCGGCGTGATGCTCAGCCTGAACGTGCTCGGTACCTATGCTGAAGAGGCGCACCTTCTCTGCCACCAGCACGCATATCAGCGTCGCGGTGCCGATAGCGAGAAAGCTTACGGCGAGGAGTAGTAGGGTGGTCCCATCATACAGCGAACCGAGATATCCTCCGGTCAGACCGCCTCCTACGGTATAGATGAAGCCGGGGACCGATAGGGCGGTGCCGGCAGCGGCGCTCAGAGTCAGTTGAGCGAGGTTCTTATGCCGGATTGGATGGACAGCGAGCTGCACGCTCCGGCTTTGGCTCTCACTCGAGCGGCGCAAGCCGGCGATCAGCCGGCGGCTGCGCGCATCAACAAATCCTTCCAACCGCTCTGGAATCTGTTCAGAAAATCCGGCAGATTCCGTGTGATGTATGTGATGGCCGACGCTCTCGGGTTTGCTGAGATCGAGCCCGAGCCACCGCGTCCTATCCTGTCATTGCCGCGGGAGATTTACGGTCGAGTGGAAGAGGCTTTGCAGATCTTGATGAGCGAGATCGCTTTACCCCTGAAATGGTTTCTCCGAAGCCCCAGGTGCGGATCCAGAAGTCGCCTTCTGGCACATCTCGGAAGAAGCGCTTTGGTCTGCTCATGACGCGGTGAGCGGACCTTCATTTCATTCGCTGTTCGTTACCCTTTGACCCTGACCGGACGTTGAACGGCTCCTCCCTTGCCCGCGAAACAAAAAGGCCGACTCTGGGAGGCGACCTTCTCATATTCCGAGTGTATCCAGCGTCACGGCACGATCCTGCCTACAAAGGCCAATGGTCTCCTTGCGGATCCTTAAAGCCATCGCGCTCTCCGCCTAGCGAACGATGCCTCGCCGTCCGTGACCCAGAAGAAGCCGATAGGCTAGCCGGGCTGCGACGCGCGCCGTCTGGTCGTCCCGATCGAGGACCGGGTTCAATTCGGCAATGTCGGCGAGCGCGAGCTTGCCGGAGGATATGACGTCATCGATTAGGTCTTCGATGATCTCAAGCGCCACGCCTCTCGCCGCTGGCGCCGATACTCCAGGGGCGACTGCCGCGGGCAGCACATCGAGATCGATCGACAGGTAGACTTTGTCCGCCACGATCAATTTCTGCGCCAGCCCTGCGCGAAGGTCTGGGCTTTCGCTTTGCCGCATCTCTTCGTCGAGCCGGTACTCGACACCAAGCTGGCCGGCCCGATCAAATAGCGCCGTGGTGTTGGAAAGCTCGCTGATGCCGAAACAGAGATAATTGAACGCGGTGCCATGCGCCGAGCAGAACTCGGCGATCTGGCGGAACGGTGTGCCCGAGTTAGGAACGGGCGCGAGACGCAGGTCGAAATGCGCATCGAGATTGATCACGAGGATCCTTGTCGTGGCAAGCCGGTCGCTCAGATATTTCGCCAGGCCAAGAAAGCTGCCATAGGCGACCTCGTGCCCACCGCCGAGAACAACGGGGCGCATATCGCGGTCGAGCAGCGTGGCAACAGCGTCCGCGAGACGCTCCTGTGCGCCTGAGAGGTCTCCATCCGTGCAGGCGACATCTCCCGCCTCGAAGATTTCGACGGGGTGATGTACCGGCAGCCGTTCCAGCATGCGACGGATGGCGGTAGGCCCTTGGGCCGCTCCGACACGGCCGAAGTTGCGGCGCACGCCTTCGTCGCTGGCAAAGCCGATGAGAGCGGATCCACCCCGGACGTCGGAAGTGAGCGGGCGTATGACATCCTTGACGCGGAAGACCGGCCCGACCTCGCCCTGGTCACTTGGCAGACCCACTGGGGCCGCCTCAGATTCTATGAATGTCATGAGATATCAGTTCCGCGTGATGACAGCCTGCAAGAACGAACGCGTGCGCGGGTTCTGCGGGGAGCTGAATACCTGCTCGGGCGGACCGGCCTCGATGATTTGCCCTGCATCCATGACCATGACCACGTCGGCGACCTCGCGGGCGAAGCCCATCTCGTGTGTCACCACGATCATAGTCATGCCCTCCCGCGCGAGCGCCTTCATCACCTGCAGAACCTCGCCCACGAGTTCGGGATCCAGAGCCGAGGTCGGCTCGTCGAACAGCATGACGCGCGGCTGCATGGCGAGTGCACGGGCGATCGCCACTCGTTGCTTCTGGCCGCCTGAGAGCGTCGCTGGATAGGCGGTCGCCTTTTGGGCCAAACCGACCTTAGCGAGAAGTTCATGCGCCTGCGCGTCGGCCTGGGCCTTCGACATTTTGCGCAGCTGACGAGGTCCGACAGTGACATTCTCCAGAACCGTCAGGTGCGGGAACAGATTGAAGGACTGGAACACCATTCCGACCTGCATGCGCAGGGCATTGAGCTCGCGATCGGGGATGAGCTGGCCGTTCTTGACCAGATCCGTTCCGCAGATCGTAATCGACCCTTCCTGGGGCACCTCGAGCGCATTGCAGCAGCGTAGGAGTGTACTCTTGCCCGAGCCGGATGGACCGATGACGACGACAACCTGCGATGGCTGAACCGACAGGGCGACATCATTCAGGACTCGGTGTGAGCCGAAGCTCTTTCCGATGCCGCGCACCGCCACGATTGGATTTGCGATAGTGCTCATTGCACGACTCCCCCGGCGCGAAGGCGCGTTTCCATATGGCGCAGCAGAAGACCGGTCAGGCTGGTGAGGATCAGGTAGACGAAAGCGATGGCCAAATAGACCTCAAGGGAGCGGTATGAGACCGAAATGATCTTCTGCCCCTCGTGCATGAGGTCAGCGATGGTCAAAAGCGAGACGAGCGCGGAGTTTTTGATGAGCGCGATGAACTCGTTGCCGAGCGGCGGGATCATGCGAACCACCGCCTGCGGCAGGATAATGATGCGCATCGCTTCCCGGTAGGACATGCCGAGAGACCGCGCGGCCTCCATCTGGCCGCGGTCGATCGACTGGATGGCGCCGCGGACGATCTCCGACACATAGGCGCCCGAATAGATGCCGAGGCCGAGCACGCCGCAGACGAAGGCGGGCAGCAGGATGTTGAACTGCGGCAGGCCGAAGAACAGCAGGAACAGCTGTACCAGAAGTGGCGTGCCCCGGATGAAGGTGACGTAGCCCGTCGCAAGGCCATAGACCAGCCTCTTGCTCGGATCGAGCCGCGCGATGCCGATGAGAAGGCCGAGTACACAGCCGAGCAGGAGCGAGGCAGCCGTTATCTCAATGGTGACGACGGCGCCGTGAACCAGCTGGGGCCAGCCCTGCCAGACGGGGGTGAAATCTAAAGTCATCCGGGACACGCTCGCTAGTGATTAGGGGATCAGTTGCCGGCCTCGAACCATTTCTGGACGAGCTTGTCGTAACTCCCGTCGGCCTTGACCTTAGCGAGGGCGCCGTTCAGCTCCTTCGTCAGTTCGGGCAGGTCCTTGCGGACGGCCATGCCGTACTCCTCGACCGTGAGCTGCTTGTCGATCACCTTGACGCCCGGACGGCTCTGCGCGAACAGCTTCGCGGCGGGCTTGCCGGTCACGGCGGCATCGACGCGGCCGATCTCGACGAGGCTGAACATCTCCTGGTTCTTCTCGACTTCGACGCGCTCCACCTTCGGGAACTTCTCCTGCAGGTAGGCGACTGACTTGGTGCCGACCTGGACCGACACTTTCTTGCCCTCGAGATCCTCAGGCCCCTTGATCGTGGTGTTGTCCTTCTTCACGAGCATCACGAGACCGCCCGGATAGTAAGAGTCTGTGAAGTCGACGACTTTTTTCCGTTCATCGGTGATGTAAATGGCCGAGACAGCCATGTCGAAGCGCTTGGCGAGCATGCCGGGAATAAGGCCTTTGAAGTCGATAGAGGTCCATTCGACCTTCTTGCCCATCTTCTCGGCCAGGGCCTCAACGAGTTCGATGTCGAAGCCCGTCAGCTTGCCGTCCTTTTGGAACTCGAACGGCATAAAGGTCGCATCGGTCGCAACGCGCAGCGTGTCAGGTGTCTGAGCCTGCGCGACGCTCACACAGGCCAGTGCTCCGACTAGGCCGAGAGCTAGCTTACGAAGTAACGTCATGTGGTACCCCTCTGTTGTTGACGTTTAGACTTGGTGGAGACGCAGCGAGATGGCTTTCGCCGCCTCGATGGTTTGTTGCACGAGTTCATCGCGCCGATTGCCGACGCGCGTGCTCGGGATCATGAGGCTGATGCTGCCTTCGAGGCGTTCGCCCGGCGAAAAAATCGGCGCGCTTGCGCCCCAGACGCCGAGATCGACCTCGCCTTCACTCTCCGCATAGCCGTTCGCGCGGATCGCCTTCAACTCGCGGAGGAGGGCCGAGCGTTCGTCAGGGTTCCCGCCGAGAAGCCGGTCGCAGACTTCGTCCTGCACCGATTGAGGCAAGAACGCCAGCAAAGCCTTCGCCGAAGCGCCGCGGCTTAGGGGCTGCGAACGTCCCTTGCTGTACGAACAGCGCAGGGACAGCGGACTCTCGATCATCTCGACGCAATAGACGTCTGTGCCCAGCGCCTTCATCAGGCCGACGCTCTCCTGCGTGCGCAGGGACAGGCGCTGCATCTCGGGCAATGCCAAGGCCAGAACATGCGACGTCCGATCAAAATTCTGCGCGATCCGCATGCAGACCGGGCCCGGGCCGTATCCAATATCGCGCCCGAGGTCGACGATGAAGCCGCTCTCTTTCAGAGAGGTGAGATGCCGGTAGGCACTCGACAGCGGAATGCCGGCAAGTTCACTAACCCGCTTTGCGGACAGAGGCTCCTTCGCGGTCGCAACCGTTGCTAGCACATCCAAAACCCGTTCCGCACCCGACATCCGGCTCCTCAAATTCTCACGTAATGGGAGTACTATTATCAAAATTTGGGAAAAACAAGCCTGTCAGTTCGTAGTATGGCGGCAACTCCAGCGGTTACTGGATCGGCTACAGGCCCAAATAGGGGACGTCGCAGTGCCAGCGATATCCCCCTTCAACGAAGACCGTGAGGCATCGCGGTAGGCCGCTGTTGTGATCGCTCATGATCGAGGAGTAGGAACACATCGAAATGTCGCTTGTTGGCACGAGGCGGACCTTATCCGGATTTCCGCTTTAGCAGTATGAGCGGACGTTCATTTAGCTCGCTGAAGTTGACCTTCTGACCCAGTGCAGGAACGAATGGAAAGAAACCAGCAAAGCTTCATCGCGACTCCGGCCCGCATTATCACTGCAGCGTGCAAATCGACGAGTGATAAAAAGTCCTAGTTCAGGTCGTAAGTTGCGTACCAGATGCAGACGCTAAATGGCAGGCAGCGCTGCGCCCAGGACGCACCTCGGCGAGGCGAGGCTCCTCCACACGGCAGCGATCGAAGGCGTAGGGGCAGCGTGTGTGAAAGCGGCAGCCGGCGGGTGGATTGGCAGGGCTGGGGACGTCACCCTTGAGAACGATTCTTCGCCGCTGAAGTTTAGGATTCGGTACAGGCACGGCCGATAGCAGTGCCTGTGTGTAGGGGTGGAGCGGCTCGGCTAGGATCTGTCTGCGCTCTCCGATCTCGACGATCTTGCCGAGATACATCACGGCTATGCGATGGCTGACGTGCTCGACCACCGCCATATCGTGGGCGATGAAAAGATATGATAATCCCAGTTCGGCCTGCAGGTCTTTCAGCAGATTGACGACTTGCGCCTGCACGCTGACGTCGAGTGCCGAAACCGGCTCATCGCACACGATGAGCTTCGGGTTCAGGGCAAGTGCCCGGGCGATGCCGATGCGCTGGCGCTGGCCACCGGAGAACTGATGTGGGTAGCGGTCGATCGCATCAGGGCGGAGGCCCACCTTGGCGATCAGATCGCGGACCCGCTCGCGGATCTCATCCCTTGATGCGAGCCCGAAATTGCGCAACGGTTCCGCGATGATGGCACCGATCTTGAGCCGCGGGCTTAAGGACGAGTAGGGATCCTGGAAGATCACTTGCAACTCGCGGCGCATGGACCGCAGGCCGGCCGGAGGCAGATTGTCGATCCGGCTGCCGTTCAACATGACCTCGCCGGCCGTCGGCGGCAGAAGCCGCAGGATCGATCGACCGACCGTCGACTTGCCGCAGCCGCTCTCGCCCACGAGGCCCAAAGTCTCGCCGGGCGCGATCGTAAAGCTCACACCGTCCACGGCCTTCACTTGGCCGACAGTCCGACGCAGCAGGCCCTTTCGGATCGGAAAATAGGTTTTGAGGTCTCGCACCTCAAGCAGCTGAGTCATGCCCCAATCCCCTTTGCTGGGTGAACGCCGATCGTGCGATGAACACCCTGAGCATCATGCTGCAACGAGCTCGCTGAAGTGGCAGGCGGCCGAATGGCCCGGTACCTTGGGTTCGAGCGGTGGAGCGACACGGCGGCAGAGATCCTGCGCAAGCGGACAGCGCGGCGCGAAGGCGCAGCCGACGAGGGATCCGTCGAGGGCCGGCACGAGGCCTGGAATTTCCTGCAAGCGCCCGCTCTCGCCCTCCAACGAGGCGCCGAGTCGCGGCACGGAGTTGAGCAGGCCTTTGGTGTAAGGGTGCCGCGGACGCTCGAAGAGAGCGTCGACGCTGGCCTCCTCGACCTTGTGGCCGGCATACATCACCACCACGCGCTCCGCCATTTCCGCCACAACGCCAAGGTCGTGGGTGATGAGCAGGATCGCGGCGCCGACCCGCGATTTGAGGTCGCGCATGAGCTCAAGGATTTGCGCCTGGATCGTCACGTCCAGAGCTGTCGTCGGTTCGTCCGCGATGAGAAGCTTGGGTGAGCAGGCGAGCGCCATAGCGATCATCACCCGCTGGCGCATGCCGCCGGAGAGCTGATGCGGATATTCGCGCACACGGCGGGCGGGATCGGGAATCTGTACGAGGCGCAGCAGGTCCTCGGCCCGTCCCATCGCCTCGCGCTCACTCATGCCCTCGTGCTCGACCATGACCTCCGCAATCTGACGCCCGACGCTGCGCACTGGGTTGAGCGACGTCATCGGTTCCTGAAAGATCATGGCGATCTCGGACCCGCGGATGGCCCGCATTTCGGCTTCCGGCAAGGCGAGCAGGTCGCGGCCCTGAAAGCGGATCGACCCACCGACGATGCGGCCGGGCGGGTCGGCCACGAGGCGCAAGATCGACAGCGACGTCACCGACTTGCCGCAGCCGCTCTCGCCGACGACCGCCAGTGTCTCGCCGGGAGCGATCGAGAACGAAACGCCATCGACCGCGCGGGTCACACCCTCCCGGGTATAGAACCAGGTTTTGAGATCTTGGACCTCGAGGAGTGGCGTTACTGCTGCAGGAGCGTCCATTGCCTGTTCCTAGTGCCTGCTCGCGAGCCGCGGATCGAGGAGGTCGCGTAACCCGTCACCCAGGAGGTTTACGCCGAGCACCGTCAGCGACAGGAAGAGCGCCGGAAAGAAGATGATGTGCGGCGCCACCTGGAAGTAGCTGCGCCCTTCCGCGATTATATTGCCCCAGGTTGGCACCGTCGGCGGCGTGCCGGCTCCGATGAAGCTGAGGATTGACTCGGCGATGATCGCAGCCGCGCAGATATAGGTGCCCTGGACGATGAGCGGAGCGAGTGTATTGGGCAGGATGTGACGCACGAGGATCACGGGAAGGCGCGTTCCCGTGGCATAGGCGGCCTCGACAAAGGGCTGCTCGCGCAGGGTGAGCACGACCGACCGGACGAGCCGGGTAACCCGCGGGATCTCCGCGATCGTAATCGCGATGATCACGTTCTGCACGCTCGCTTGGGTGAGCGACACCAGCGCAATAGCCAGAAGAATCGCGGGGATCGCCATGAGGCCGTCCATGACCCGCATCAGGATGCCGTCGACCACGCGGATAAAGCCTGTCACGAGTCCGAGAAACAACCCGGCCGCCAGGGCTAGAGTCGCCACTGTGAACCCGACGAAGAGCGAAATGCGCCCGCCGTAGAGCGTTCGGCTGTAGACATCACGACCGAGGAGATCCGTCCCGAACCAGTAGGTCTCCGATGGCGGGCGCAGCCTGCGAATGGGGGAGAGCTGGGTCGGATCAATCGTTCCCAGCCACGGCGCGAGCAAGGCTACCAAGATCATGACGGCAAGGATCGCGGCGCCGGCGAAAATGGTGGGATGTCGGCGCCAAAATCGCCGGCGCACCATCGGCGGCGCCACGAGGATCGGAGCTACAGCGGTCTCGATCGTCATGGTTCAGTACCTGATGCGCGGATCGAACACCGCGTAGGAGATGTCGATCATGAGGTTGATAAGCACGTAGACGGCTGCGAACAGCAGGATGACCCCCTGAATAATTGGGTAGTCGCGCCGCAGGATTGCATCGACGAGGAGACGTCCAAGACCTGGGATGGCGAACACCGTCTCGGTGACGACCACACCGCCGATGAGAAGCGCAATGCCGATGCCCACGATGGTGGCAATCGGTACTGCCGCATTGCCAAGGGCATGGCCCAGCACCTTGCGGTCGCCGAGGCCCTTCGCCTTGGCGGTGCGCACATAGTCCTGCGCCAGCACCTCCAGGAGGCTCGCCCTGGTAATGCGGGCAATCAGAGCGATGTAGACGGTGCTGAGTGAGAGCGTCGGAAGCACAAGGTTGGCGAGCCAGGGCCCGACTCCTTGCGAGAGAGGCGTGTAGCCCTGCACAGGCAGCCACTGGAGCTTGATGGCGAAAAGCCAGATCAGCCCGTAGCCGAGGACGAACACCGGAATCGAGAAGCCGAGCACGCTCACCACCATGACAAGGCGATCGATGAGCGCCTCTGCCTTCCAGGCCGACAGCGTTCCGAGCGGAATGGCCACGGCGATCGAGAACAAGATCGTAACAGTCGCGAGGGCCAACGTGGGCTCGATCCGCTGCGCGATGAGATGCGTGACCGGCAAGTTCGAGAAGATCGACGTGCCGAGATCCCCGGTGAGAAGTTGCCCTAAGAAAATCGCGAGGCGCACGTGGAACGGCTGATCGAGTCCCAGAACGGACCGGATGCGGGCGATCTCTTCGGGCGTTGCAAGGTCGCCCCCAATGATCGTTGCCGGATCGCCGGGAGCGAAATAGAGGAGCGAGAAGACCAGGATCGTAACGACCGCCAAAACCGGCACCGCGGCCACCAGACGGCGGAGGATGAACGTGATCATGGCAGCCTCGCCCCTTGCTCCAGGCCTACGCCTTGCGGATGTTCCAGACGAAAGGTGCGGATGCCGCGATGAGGCCTGTAATGTTGCGGCGCATCGCTGTGGGGAGCTGGTACTGGCCGATTGGCACATACGGAGCGGCCGTGAAGGCCTCCCGCTCCATCTGGGCCGCGATAGCGCGTTGCTCGTCGAGACTCCCGGACTTGAGCGAATCCTGCCGAAGCTTCTCAATCGTCGGATTCGTGGGCCAGCCCGGCCAAGCGGCGCGACCATGGCCGCGAAGCGCGAGGTGCGAGGTCGGGCTCATGAACTCGACGCCCACGGCCGTCGTGTGGAAGATGTTCCAGCCGCCCTTGTCGGGTGCCTCCTGCGAGGCGCGGCGGGCGAGCACCGTTCCCCAATCGGTCGCAACGAGTTCCACGTTCATCCCGAGCCGTTTGAGGAGGTCCTCGGTAACGAGGCCGAGAGTGTGGAGATAAGCGAGATCCGTCGGCGAGATGATGACAACCTTCTCGCCCTTGTACCCGCTGTCCCGCAGCATGGCCTTGGCCTTGTCGAGGTTAGCGATCATCGCCTCGCCCCCCGCACCCGTCGACATGGGCGTGCCGCACGGGAAGAACGACTTGCACTCCCGGAACAGCTTTGGATTGCCGACCATCGCGGTCATGTAATCGTTCTGACTGGCGGCAGCGAGCACCGCCTGCCGGACCTTGGGATTGTCGAAAGGAGGATGCAGGTGATTGAAACGCAGGAGCACGACCGTGCCAATCGGATCAAAGCTTGTGATCGTGATATCCCTGCTCTGCTCCAGGACCGGTAACAGATCCCCTTGGGGCTGCTCGTACCAGTCGACCTCGCCGCGCTGGAGGGCTGCGGTTGCAGTGGCTGGGTCGGGGATGATAACCCATTCCACCCGATCGAGATGCACCACCTTGCCGCCCGCATGGCCATCGATCGGCTCGTTGCGGGGCACATAGCCTTCGAAGCGCGCATAGGCGGCGCGGCTGCCGGGAACCCACTCATTGGCGAGGAACCGGAAGGGTCCGGAGCCGATCGCTTCCTTGATCGGTGTCGCCGGATCGGTCTGGGCAATCCGCTCCGGCATGATGAAGGGTACGGGGCTCGACGGCTTGCCCAGCGCTTCGATCAGGAGCGGGAACGGCTCCTTCAATCGGAACTGGAAGGTTCGATCGTCAATGACCGGCATCTCGTCCGTAAGAGCCATGACAGTCTGGCCGAAACCATCACGGGCCGCCCAGCGCTTGAGGCTCGCGACGACGTCGCGCGAGCGGACGGGCTCGCCGTCATGGAACTTCAGCCCCTCGCGTAGGCGGATGGTGTACGTCTTTCCGTCTGTTGAGACCTCGTGGCCTTCGGCCATCTGAGGCTTCGGCTTGAACTGAGAGTCGAACGAATAAAGCGTATCGTAGACCATGTAGCCGTGATTGCGCACGACGTATCCCGTGGTGCCGATGGGGTCGATCGACGACAGGTTGGCGTGGGGGATGAACTTCAAGGTCCGGTTCGCCGCCTGAGCGATTGCCGGAGCCCGTCCGTTTAGGGTGAAGCCGGTGGCGAGCGCTGCAGCGCTGCCTTTGAGAACCGTTCTCCTCGATAGAGTCATGCTTGTCCTCCACTCCGTTTTATCGGCCTACGTGCTGCTGGTTGTAATCTCCATCTTCGTAGGCTCCAAAGGGAGCCTGCGAACTCGCTCCGGTTCGTCTTAAGGAAGGTTCGTTCCCGCAAACGGGTCCGCAACCTTGGGCCAGTAGGGTGTCGTTCGCTTCGTGTACGGGATCTTGTCGTAGTCGGGCGCAATCGCACCAGGCGCCGCGACGTAGCGTATCGCGCTTGCGACAGGTGCGAACGCCGCATAGAAATGCTGCGTGGATTTCACCACGACGAGCCGCTTGTCGTCCAGGGTACAGCCGATCCCCGTGAACGCGTCGGGAGCGAACGTCTGCTGCCGAATCGACATTAGGATGATGTGAATGCCGTCGGCCTCCACGTAGGCGCTCGGACCCATCGTGGCCCGGCCGCCGCTCAGGCCACTCTGCGTGTGGTTCTCGGCGAGGCCACGCACGGTGACGCGCAGGTCGACTGGATCGCCGGATGCCACACCGCACTTGCCGCCGATGCGCAGATCGAAGGTCGAGCCGATCCCGGCTTCGAAGCAGATTTGCACGGCGACCGGATCCCAGTAGCACCCGGTGGCCACGTTGCGCACGCCGCGATCGACGAGGCGCCGCAGGATTGCGGTGTTGTCAGCGGGTGCACCGCCGCCGGCGTTGTCGGCTACGTCGGCCAGAACGATGGGGCGTCCGCCCGATACCTCCTCGCCCGCGGTGATGCCCTCGTCGATGCTGTCGTGCCGGGTGGTGGTCGCCTCGCGCATGGCCCAGACCTCCTGTCCGAGCTGGCATGCGAGGGCTTGCGCCTTCGCCTCGTCACCGTCGGCGATCACGAGCATCTTGGCGCCCACATCCGGCACATCGCCCCATGGAAAGCCGTGTCCGAAGGAGATCGACAGGATGCCGTCCTTGCCCTCGAGCGACTGCATCCGCTTGACGAACGTTCTCATGGGCTCGTCGGGCGTGCGCCACATGCTCACCATCCGGCAGTCGTAGTAGGCCATTACGGGGCGCACCCGACCCTCCTTCGCGGCGATGCAGAGCGTGTAGAGCTCATGGGCGCGCTCGCCGATATCGGTGTGAGGATACTCCTTGAAGGTGATGATCACGTCGGCCGAAGTGCGCATCAGTTCCGTGAGGTGGCAGTGGAGGTCAAGCTCGATGCCGATCTTGGCGTCGGGCCCCACAATCTCGCGCACCTTGGCGAGGGTGTCGCCCTCACAGTCGTCATAGCCGTCGGCCACCATCGCGCCGTGCATGAAGAGCAACACGACATCGATCGGCATGGCCTTCCGAAGATCGTCGAGGAGGGTGTCCCTGAGTTCCTCGTACACATGGCGCAGGGTCGAACCCGCCGGTTGTGCGAAAGTTGAAATGCTTTCGGCGACCGTGTGCCCCTCAGCCTCCGCCATGCGGCGCCACTCGATCAGTGGGATGTTTCCGAGGCGCGCCGCCTGCCGGCTGCCGTCGTTACGGAAGAACTCGCGTTCTACGAAGGCGACGCGGCCTGTCGGGAGGGGCGAAAAGGTGTTGGTTTCCGTAGCCAGAGCGGCAATGAAGACGTTCACGCGGTTCTCCTTGCTTTTGTGGGCCTAAAGCGATTGGGGCTGAGGGCAGCGGCCGTGACCCCACAATCCTGAATATCGGAGGGAAGGAACTGGCCCAGAGCGAGCGCAGCGGCCGTACGAGCGAGCGCTGGCGCCGTCTGGAAGCCGTAGCCGCCTTGGCCAGCCAGCCAGAAGAATCCTTCGGCAGACGGATCATAGCCGACCACCGGCGTCCGGTCCGATGCGAAGGTACGGAGGCCAGCCCAGCGGCGCGCGACGCGGCGGACCGGCAGGTCGGCCGCGGTCTGGATGCGCTCGATTGCGACGGCGACATCCATGTCGTCGGGCTGGGCATCGCCGGGAGGAGAGGGGCTTTCGTCCGCCGGTGAGACCAGCAGCATGCCCGCATCGGGCTTGAAGTAGAAGTCTTCCTCGGCGCCGATGACGAGCGGCCATTCGCGCGATTGAACGTCCGCTGGGGGTTCGATCATGAAGGCCGTGCGCCGCAGTGGACAAAGCCCGATGGGGGCAATGCCAGCCTTGATGGCAACAGTATCGCACCAGGCACCGGCGGCATTGACGAGCGTCGGCGCGCGCACGGCTCCCGCCTTGGTTTCGATCACCCAGCTATCGCCTGCCGTGCGCGCAATACCGGTGACCTCGGCATTCATCAGGCTACGGCCGCCGCGCTCCCTCATGAGGCGCAGGAAGCCTTGCAGGACGGCATTGGTATCGATGTCCCGCGCGTCCGGTTCGAACACGCCTTGCGTGACCCAGGACTGACGCAGCACCGGAACGAGGGCTCGGGCTTGGTCTGCCGACACAGCTCGGACGCTCGGCACCAGGGCTCGTGCAGCTTGGAGAAGACTATCAAGCGTCTTTTCGTGGCCGGTGCTGCCCACGTGCAGTGCACCCCGAGGCGATAAGAGGGGATAGTCGGTGAACCCTGAAGGAGGAGCCTCGAGAAAGGAGCGGCTCGCAACCGACAAGCCACGAATAACCGCGTTGCCGTAAGCCTCCGAAAACAGCGCAGCGGAGCGACCGGAGGTATGATAGCCCGGCTGGCTCTCCTGCTCGAGGAGCAGCACGGACCGCTCAGTCGCCAAATACGCAGCAACCGATGCGCCCGCGATTCCTGCTCCGACGACAGCAACGTCGACCTCGATCACGCCGGCCCTCACCGTTCTCTGCTGCGATTCCGGGCAGCATGGCGGCCTGCTTGCGTTTCGTCAAATAATTTTCTTATAGGAAACATGCTTTCAATCAGGCGCCAAGAACGAGCGCCTCGCGGCGAAAGTCCGCGGCGCCGCAGAAAACCCCGTTGGCGAGAACTTCAATGGCTTCTGCGGAGCCGAAGAACGGAGAGGTTGATGCTGCGAGGGTGGTGTCGATTCCGAGTGCGCCGAGCGCAGGCCGGTCGATCCCGTGCTCGACCAGAATGTTGCCGTCGAGATCCAGGGACCACCGGGGCTCACCGATCGCCTGGGTGATGGGCATCTCGTGAACGAGCCTGTTCGAGATTACCTGTGCCAGCGTGATCGTCTGCCCCGGACCGCCGGGCGTTCCGAGGAGGAACCGGATCCTCCCGTCCTTCAAGATCATTGCCGGACTTAAGGTGTGGGCGGGCCGCTTACCGCCCGCGAGAACATTCGGACTGTGTGGATCCGTCGAGAAGCCACGCATGCGATTGTTGAGCAGGATTCCGGTGGCGGGATCGTGCACGAAGCTGCCGAAGAGAGTGAACACGCTTTGAACCAGCGTAACCCCGTTGCCATGCCGGTCGATGACGGAGACCACGGCAGTCCCGCCTCGATCTGTCGCCGTCTTGGGTGCGGCATCCGGCACCAACGGCCGGTTCAAGAGTTCGCTCGTGGGCACAGCGGAAAAGCGGGGATCTGCGATACGGTGCTGGCTGGCCTGGAAGGCCGCCTTCGCAGCCCCGATCAGATGCTTCAGGCGCTCAGCCGATCCCAGCGGCGCCGCTTCGAATTCGGCGCCGAGTTCTTCGAGAACCTTAAGCTGCAGCAGAAGCAAGATGCCGTAAGAGTTGGGCGGAACCGCATGGACCGTGTGGCCCCGGAAGCGGGTTGCGATTGGCTCGACCCATTCAGGTTTAAACGTCGCAAGATCCTGTTCCGTCAGGAGCCCTCCTCGATGACGGATCACCGCCGCAAGTGCTTGAGCGATGCGTCCGGAGTAATAAGCGCCGGCGCCTTTCAGTGTGATCTCGTCGAGTGTCGCTGCAAGGGCCTCTTGCCGGATGATCGCACCTTCCGGCGCCGGCGCACCGCCGGGAAGGAAGAGTGCTGAGAGGGACGGCTCCGCTTCGAGCTGAGCACGATATTCCACGAGCGTCGACGCAAAAGCCCGGGAGGTCGGCACGCCACGGGCGGCCGCCCGCACGGACGGCTCCAAGAGGCGGCGCCAGGGGAGCCTGCCGAAGCGCTCGTGGAGGGTGCCCCAGCCGGCGACGAGTCCGGGCACTGTCGCGGAGCGCGGGCCAACAAGCAGATCCTGCCGCGACAGTGTTTCGAGACTCGACGCTTCCGGCGCGTACCCGGTGGCATTCAAGGCGTGCACGCGGCCCTGTGCGGCGTCGTAGACGAGGGCGACGCCATCGCCCCCGATGCTCACCGCCTGCGGCAGCGCGACCGTCAGCACCGCAGCGGCCGCCACCACGGCGTCCGCTGCCGATCCTCCTTCTGTCAGGACGCTCCATCCGGCGGCTGTTGCCAGCGGATGGCCTGACACGACCATGCCGTCGGTTCCATAAACGGCCGGCTGCATCGGAGAGCCTCCTCAAGATTGCAGTGCGAAACCAACGACGGGTCCTACGCCACCCGTCCCCTCGGCGGTTGAGAGAGCAGAATGGTTTTCAGCGTGCCGGATCGGTTCCGGGCACCGGATCGCTTCCGGCTGGTCGGCGCTTGGCGCCGCGGGGCAGCTTCACAGGCTCGGCTGCAGTTTCGCCCTTGCTGCGATTGTCGATTATTGCCTGAAGCCGCTTGTCAAAATTCGACTCGTCGCTGGAGCAAACCGCCAATACCAAAGCGTCCTCCTGGCCGGCTGCGAGGTAGGCGTGTCCCATAGTGCTGTCGAGGTAGATCGAGTCACCCCGGTGCAGCAGCACGGGCTCGTAGAACACCGTGTGGACGGTAATCGCCCCTTCGAGGACATAGATGAACTCCTCGCCGGCATGGCTGACGAGCGGGCCGAATTCCTGGATTGTGTGCGACTTGATGCGTGTGACGACGGGGACCATGCGCTTGTCGGCAAGCTCGGTGCAGAGATAGCGGTACTCGTAGTTAGCTGTTCTCTGCAGGACACCGTCGCCGTTCCTCGTAATGGACCGCCGAGCCGTCACCATGGTGGGATGCTCGGGCGGTGCGAAGAGCTCCGCGAACCCGATCTCGAGCCCATGGGCGAGCTGCACCAGCTTATCGTAGGTGAGTGACATCTGGTCATGCTCGACCTTGGAGAGCGTCGAGATGGCGAGGCCTGTACGTTCGGCCACGTCGCGCAGCGTCAATCCCCGACGCTGGCGAATCAGGCGCAGCTGCTCGCTCAGGCGGGCCCGTGAAGCGTCGCTGCCTTTGGCGAGGCGGTGACCTGCAGCTTTCTGCATCGTGAAACTCTCTTTCAAAACGGATGTGGCGCCCATCGGATAGGTCGCCACCGCTTCTTCGCCTTGGGCGCGAAAATCTCCATACCCGATGATGCGACGGCGACGCCGATGTAAGTCATCGCGGCACTATCACCATGTTTCTTATGCGCAAACAACTTGACTTGATCGTAAACCAAATCCACCGTTTGCGCTATGAGGCCGAATGGCCGTCGTACAGCCAGGCTTCTGGCGCCTTGATGGAGAACTTCCTTTGCGCAATGCCCTCAAAGAAGCACCCTCTGGCGGAGCGGCTAACCTTGCCAGCGAGATCGATGCGCTCTTTGCCCCGTTTACAAAGCCCGGCTCGCCCGGAGCCATAGTCGCGATCACGAAGGATGGCCAGGAAATCTTCTCGGGCAGCTATGGCCTCGCCAACATCAACCACGCAGTTCCGCTCGATCGGAAGTCGATCATTCGCATCGGATCACAGACGAAGCAGTTCACGGTGCTTCTCGCCCTCATGCTCGAGGCCGAGGGCAAGCTGTCGATGGACGATGAGGTCCAAGTTCACATGCCCTGGGTGCCTCGGATGGCTTACCCTGTCACGCTTCGCCACTTGGCCAGCAACACCAGCGGCTTTCGCGACTTCCTGGAGGCCATGATCTTCAGCGGCCTTCCGATCACCTCGCACTCGAACCGTCAGACCGGCCGAGACGTCATCGCCGCCCAGGACGACCTCAACTACGTGCCGGGTGAGCAGATGCTCTACTCGAACACAGGCTTCTTCCTTCTATCGGAGATCATCGAGAAGATTGAGGACGCGTCGTTCGACGAGGTGCTGCACGCCCGGATTACCAAGCCATTGGGCATGGTCGATACGCGCCTGATGGCCCGCGACGGCGAAGTCCAGTCGCGGCTCGCTACCCACTATACGCGGCAGCCGGACGGCAGCTGGCGGCAGCTCCCCTGGGGCATCGTTCTCGGTGGTGAGGGCGGTATGGTGTCAACCCTCGACGACATGCTGATCTGGCAGGCAAATCTCTGGAACCCGCAGGTCGGCACGCCTGCCATGTATGAACGTATGGCGAAGGCGACGGCCTACGCGAACGGCCTCATTAGCCCCTACGGGCTCGGCCTCGTGGTCGGCGAATACCGGGGCCGCCGGGTGGTCGGACACGGCGGCACGGTCGCAGGCGGCAAGTCCGAATCGATGCGCTTCATTGACGACGGTCTCGGTGTTGTGATCATCGCGAACAATGACGCGGCCGCAACCTATTCGCTCGCCCGCCGCATCGGCGATGCCTATTTTGGCGATACGACTGCGGCGCAGCGCATAGAGGATATGGCACCGCTCACAAGGGTCGCTGGCTTCTACCGAGAGGAGGGCGGCACGGACCTTTTCGAGATCATAGTCCAGAACGAGGAGCCGACCTTTGTGAGCGCGGGCGGTCCCGCTCCTTTTGAGCGCGTGGGAGCGAACCGGTTCAAGCCCGAGCGCGGCATTACGGACCTTGTGCTCTCGCTCAGCGGCGACGGCATCATCGACGCCGAGTGGTGCGGTGCTCCGCGGCGCTATCGCCGCATCGATCGGACGGCGTCCATCAAGCCGCAGGCAATCGCCGGCCGCTATCGTAACGCGAAGCTCGGCCTCGACGTGGAAATCGGCGCCGCGGAAGACGGCCGGAACTCCTTTGTCCTGCGCACGTCCATCGGCGCCCTGCGTGCGGTCCTCACACCGCTCGAGCCGGAACTCTACCTTATGACGGCGGCCGAGGAGGCTGGAGCCCGGCCGGGGCGCTCCTGGTTGGCAAGCATCAAGGTCGAGCCGCAGGGCTTTGTTCTCAATAGCGAGCGCACACGCAATCTGCGCTTCGAAACCGAACGCTGAGGTCCCGCAAAGGACTAAGGTCGACACAACAGAGTGGAGAACATCATGTCGCTCGAAGACCTGTCACCAGCCGAATTCGACCAGCTCTCGCGGGACTACCTGCGCCGGCACACCCTATCGCGTCGCCGTGTCCTTTTTGGGGGCGCGGCTGCCTCGGCTGCCGCGCTCCTTGGACTGCCGGCATTCGCCCAGGCGCCTAAGAAGGGCGGCACTTTCCGGGTGGGGCGGAGCGAGGAGCCCGATACCCTCGACCCGCACAAGACGACGCTGTCGATCTCGTCGATGACGATGCAGCTTGTCCACGAACCGCTCGCTCGCCGCGACGTGAACGGCGGTGTCGTGCCGGCACTCGCGGAGCGCTGGGAGTTCAGCAATGGCAACAAGACCGTCACCTTCTACCTGAAGCCCGGCGCGACCTTCCACGACGGCACGCCAGCGGATGCCGAGGCAGTCGCCTACACGGTTGCCCGTCACATGAGCCCGGCGACGGCGTCGCCGAGCGCCTTCTTCCTTGGGCCCATCGAGCGTGCCGAGGTCATTAACCCGACGACTGTCGCGTATCACTACAAGGAGCCCTTCGTGCCGATCTGGGTCGGCCTTACGCTGGGTTACACGGCGCCCCTCTCCCGCAAAGCTGTCGAGGCACTGGGCGATCGGTTCGGCCGGCAGCCCGTCGGCGCAGGTCCGTTCCGGTTCGTGTCCTGGTCACCGGATCGCGGCATCCGCTTCGAGCGCTACAAGGACTACAAAGTCGGGCCACTGCCCAATGTCGACGCGGTCGAGTTCCTCCATTACCCCGAGGATGCGACACGGCTCGCGGCTCTCGAGACCGGCGAGATTAATGCGATTTACAGCGGCCAGTCGGTGCCGCTCGATGCTGTGCGCCGCCTCAAGGGGCGCGACGACATCACGCTCATCCAGCGGCCGGCTCAGATGATGCGAGCTTTGGCGTTCAACCAGAAGCTAGCGCCGACCAACAATCCAGACGTGCGCAAGGCGCTCTGCCACGCCGTCGACCCGCAGCGGGTCGTGGCGTTCGCGCTCGACAACAACGCCAAGGTTGCGACCACACCGCTGCCGTCCACGATTAAAGGCTTCTCCGAGAAAGCCGCGAGCAAGGGCTATCCATTCGCTCCCGACAAGGCCCGGGCCATGCTCGCTGCGGCGGGGCACGGTAGCGGCCTGCAGCTCAAGATGATCGTCAACGACACGCCGCCGATCCGCCGCACAGCCGAAATCATTCAGGCGCAGCTCCGCGACGTGGGCGTCATGGTGACGGTCGAGAGCATGCCCATCGGCCAGTGGTCCGTGATCTCCAAGAAGGGCGAGCACCACCTCGCGATCAGCACCTATTCGTATCCTGACGCGGACATCGTGTTCCCGGTCTTCCATAGCACGGGCGCTCTGAACCGCACGTTCCAGGACAGCGGCGCGCTCGATCCGCTCATTGAGAAGCAGCGAGTCACGTTTGACGAGGCGGAGCGCATGAGAATTCTGGAGACGATCCAGGACAAAATCATCGCCGAGGCATACTGGAAGCCGATCTTCGAGCCTCTGAATTTCGCCTTGGTCGACCAAAAGGTGATGGGCGTCGAGATGAACCTCGAAGGCGACATCCTGTCGCCTTCGCTCTACCTGGCCTGATGAACGCAGGCCCTTGACCGGGGAGAGCCGCCAGTGACTCTCCCCATGTCGCTCTTTCGCCTTGAGACGAGGCGAGACAATGAGCTTCGAAACGAGCACAGGTCGTGAAGCCATATGCTGAGACTGGTTCTGACGCGTCTCGCCTACGCCGTCCTGGTGATGATCGGGGTGACGTTCGTTGTCGCCTCCCTGATCAAGCTGATCCCCGGCGACCCGGTTGACATCATGGCGGCCGGCAACCCCGGCATGACTGTCGAGGACATGGACAAGCTGCGTCACGAACTCGGTCTGACGCGGCCTATCCTCGAGCAGTTCTTCATCTATGCAAAGAACGCCGTCCTCGGCGATCTCGGCATCTCGATCCGGCAGCGGGTGCCTGCCGCCGGGCTCATCTGGGAGCGCTTGCCCGCCACCGCGGAGCTGGCCTTTTGGGCGATCCTCATCGCGCTGGCGGTGGCAATCCCGATCGGCATCGTGACGGCCCTGAAGCGCGACACCGCCATTGACTACGCGGGCACCGTCGTGGCGGTGCTTGGTGTGTCAGTGCCGGGCTTCCTGCTTGGGATCCTCCTTATCCTGGTCTTCTCGGTGAACCTGCGCTGGCTGCCGGCCTCGGGCTTCCGCGGCTCGGCGCTGGCGTCGATTCCGAGCGCCATCGCGTCGGGCGATCCGAGCATCTTCTGGAACGCCTTCCGCTACTTCATCCTGCCGTCGATCTCGCTTGCCTTCGTGCTCGTCGCCATCAACGCGCGTCTCGTGCGCTCCTCGATGATCGAGGTTCTGCAGCAAGATTATATCACCTTCGCGCGTGCCAAGGGCCTGCCGATCCGGATCATCTATCTGCGCCATGCTCTCCGCAACGCACTGCTGCCGGTGCTGACGGTAGTCGGTCTGCAGCTCGGCTCGCTTCTCTCCGGCACCATTGTCATTGAGACGGTCTTTGCTTGGCCCGGCATCGGGCGCCTCGCCGTGCAGGCGGTGCACTGGCGCGACTATCCGCTGATCCAAGCCGTTGTGCTGATCTCCGCCCTCTTGTTCGTGTTCCTCAACCTGGTGGTCGACCTTCTCTATCGGTGGATCGATCCGAGGGCCCATCATGGCTAATGCGCACAATCTCACCCCGATCGATCCGGCCGACAGCCTCAGCGTCACGCTTGCGGATCCAACCGCCCACCCGCGCCAAACTGCCGCTGCTGCATTCCCCGTCGAAACGGCCGGCACGCGCATCCGTCAGGCACTCCTGCGAAGCGCGAAGGGCATGACCGGCCTAGCCCTGATCCTTCTAGTGCTGCTCGTCGCTCTGCTGGCGCCGATGATCGTGCCGCACGATCCCGCCGCGCAAATTCTCGAATGGCGCTTCGCGCCTCCCGCCTGGGCTGCGGAAGGCTCGGTGACGAACCTTCTTGGTGGTGACAATCTCGGGCGCGACATTCTCACAAGAGTTCTGCTCGGCGCCCGAGTTTCGATCGCTGTGGCACTCATCGTGGTCAGCATCGCGAGTGTGGTCGGCTCCCTGCTCGGAGCCGTGGCCGGCTATTTCGGCGGCGTCGTCGATGCGGTTATCATGCGCCTCATCGACTTCCAGCTCGCTTTCCCGTTCCTGCTGCTGGCGCTGATCTTCATGGCGATCCTCGGCCCGGGCTTCTCGACGCTCGTGCTCGCCCTCTCATTCGCCCTCTGGATCAACTTCGCCCGGGTGGTGCGCAGCGAGACCTTGCGCATCCGCAGCCTCGAATTCATTGACGCGGCGCACTCCATCGGCGTTTCGCACTCTCGGATCATCATGAGTCACGTGCTCCCGAATGTGCTGCCGGCGATCATCGTCATCGCGACCCTGGACATTGCCCTCGTCATTATTGCGGAAGCGGCCCTAAGCTTCCTCGGCCTCGGCGTGCAGCCGCCGACACCCTCCTGGGGTCTCATGATCAGCGAGGGACGCGACTTCCTCCACGATGCGCCCTGGATGGTGCTCGGTCCCGGCATCGCGGTGCTGCTCACCTCCATCGGCATCAATCTCTTCGGCGACTTCCTGCGGGACATCTACGATCCCCGTCTCCAGCGTCTGTGAACCAGCTTATGGCGAACCCGCTCCTGACCGTCAGTAATCTTTCCGTAGAGTACCCGACACGCCACGGTTGGCTTCGGGCAGTGAACGACGTGTCGCTCGAGCTCGCCCCGGGAATGGCGCTTGGCGTTGTGGGTGAGAGTGGCAGTGGCAAGTCGACTCTCGGCCAGGCGCTCATGGGCCTCACCGGCGCCTCGCAGGCGCGGGTCGGGGGGCGCATAACCTTTGACGGCCAAGACATCACCGGCCTAACCAACAAGGCTTGGCGACGGATCCGCGGCGACCGGATTGCTATGGTGTTCCAGGACCCCACCTCGACCCTTAACCCGGTACTGCGCATCGGGGACCAAATCGCCGAAGTCTTTCAGTGGCATCGGCCGGACATGCCTCAGACCGAGGTGCGTCGGCGAACGCTCGGGATGCTAGAACGGGTGGGGATCCGCGAAGCCGAGCGGCGGCTCCGCAGCTATCCGCACGAACTGTCGGGCGGCATGCGGCAGCGTGTGGTCATCGCCTGCGCGCTGGCTCTTGAGCCGGCCCTGCTCATCGCCGACGAACCGACGACGGCTCTCGACGTCACTGTGCAAGCACAGATCCTCGATCTGATGCGCGATCTCATCATCGAGCGCGGCACGGCGATGATCCTCATCAGCCACGATCTCGACGTGATCGGCGACACCTGCGATGCAGTGGCTGTTATGTATGCGGGCCGAGTCGTGGAGTTCGGCGCCACTGACGACGTCTTGGCGGCGCCGCAGCACCCCTACACCAAAGGGCTCCTCGCATCGCGACCGCGTTTTGGTCACAACCAAGCCGTAGCGCCGATCGCCGGAACCGTGCCGGACCTGCGATCGATCGGGACTGCCTGCGCATTCCAGCCCCGATGTGCCCAAGCGGTCGATCTCTGCGGCAGGGAAGGGCCCCCCTTGCAAGGCTTCGTTGCAACGGACTCAGCGAAGGTTCCGCACCGGGTCGCCTGCCACGTGGTCCACCAGGAGCCGCGGTCATGAACGGCGCTCTGCTCGAGGTGGATAACCTCAAGAAGACCTTCGTCCTTCCGCACAGCCTTTTCGAGAAGCCGAGAACCGTGACAGCCGTTAACGGTGTAAGCTTCACGATCACGGCTGGCGAAACCTTCGGGCTCGTAGGCGAGAGTGGTAGCGGAAAGTCCACCATCGGCCGCCTGATTGCTCGATTGGCCGATCCGAGCGGCGGCCGGATCACATTCGGCGGTCAGGATTGGTTGAGCCTGAAGGGAAAGGGGCTGCGGCAGGCGCGCAGGCAAGTGCAGATGGTCTTCCAGAGTCCATATGCCTCCTTGGACCCTCGCTGGCGGGTCATCGACATTGTGGCGGAGCCGCTGCGCACGCATCTTGATCTCGGCAAAGACGAACTGCGGGAGCGCTGCGCCACGCTGCTCGACCGGGTGGGCCTCAGCTCCAACCTCATGGATCGCTACCCTCATCAGTTCTCAGGCGGCCAGAAGCAGCGCATTGCCATAGCGCGCGCCATCGCCTTAGAGCCCGCATTGTTAATTGCCGACGAGCCCGTCTCGGCCCTCGACGTTTCTATCCAAGCCCAAGTGCTAGAAGTGCTGCGCGAGGTGCGCCGGACGAGCAACCTCGCGATGATCTTCATCTCGCACGACCTATCAGTGGTGGATTACTTGTGCGAGCGGGTCGGCGTGCTCTGCCAAGGCAGCCTCGTCGAGATCGGGCCGACCCGAGAGATCTTCTCCACCCCCAAACAGGCCTATACTCAGTCTCTCATCGACGCCCTCCCAGGCAGGCGCCGATTCCAGCAGCAGATCTGAGGTAATTGCTCTTTCATGTTGTGCTTTCTCTATGATTCCTTTCTAAATTCTTAGCGGCCACAAGAAGGACTCGCTCATGTCGTTGTCGTCAGAACTATTCGATATCGTCATACGAGGTGGAAGGATCCTCGATCCTGAAACTGGACAAGACAGGGTAGCAGATGTCGGCATCTCACAGGATCGCATCACAATGATTGGTCAGAACCTCCCTGCGGGCGTACGCGAGATCGACGCTGCGGGCCTCGTCGTGGCGCCCGGATTTATCGATCTTCACGCACATGGCCAGTCCATCCCTGCAGACAGGATGCAGGCGTTCGATGGCGTCACGACAGCATTAGAGCTGGAACTTGGAGCTCTGCCCGTCGGAGCATGGTATGAGGAACAGAGTAAGTCCGGCCGCATACTGAACTATGGCACAGCCGCCGCATGGATGTTCGCCCGCAAGGCCGTGATGATTGGGCTTGAGCTGGACGGGAAGTCGACCCCGATGGAGCTTATGGGGGCGGGAGTGGATGACATGCGCTGGTCGTCGGATACCGCTGCCGACGAACAAGTCGATCAGATCGTGGCGCTCGTGCGCGAAGGGTTAGATCAAGGAGCTATTGGCATCGGGATTCCAAATGGCTATGCGCCGGGTGGGGGTGTTAAGGAAATGACCGCAATCTGCGAGCTAGCGGCGCAATACGGAACGCCCACCTTCACCCACATTCCTTACGCGTCGAACATCGACCCAATGAGCTCGATTGAGTCGTATGTACGACTCATCGGTCTTGCTGGTGCGACTTGCGCGCACATGCACATATGTCACCTCAACAGTACCAGCCTGCAAGAGGTCGAGCATGCCGCAGATTTAATCCGAAAGGCTCAGGAACAAGGTTTGCCGATCACCACGGAGGCCTATCCCTACGGAACTGGATCGACTGTCATCAGCGCGAGTTTCTTCATGGATCCGGACTTCCCAGAGCGCACGGGTACCGACTACCGTTCCATTCAGGTTGTTAGCACGGGCAAGCGATTCGATAGTCGAGAAGAACTTGCAGCCGCGCGAGCGAAGGATCCAAAAGCACTGATCCTCTGGCATTTCCTTGATACAGAACAGAATCCTCGCGACCGCGAGCTTCTAGACATTTCAGTTATGTATCCAGGCGGGGCAATCGCTTCAGATGCCGTGCCGTGGAGCAACCCGGACGGATCGATTTACGCCGGCGACGAGTGGCCCCTCGGTTCGGACAAGACATCGCATCCACGCTCCTCAGGCACCTACACACGCTTCCTTCGCGAGTGGGTGCGTGAGCGCAATGCAGTACCCCTGATGGAAGCGATCGCGAAGTGCAGCCTCATACCGGCACAAATCATGGAAGGGTGCGCCCCGCAATTTCGGCGCAAAGGTCGGCTTCAGGAAGGCTGTGATGCCGATATCGTGGTCTTCGACCTCGAGGCCGTAAGCGACCGCGCGAGCTTTGAGCAGATGTACCTGCCAGCAGAGGGTATGGTCCATGTGCTGGTCAATGGCCGATCCGTGATTAGTAATGGCCAGCTCGACACGTCCGTCGCACCAGGCCGACCGATCATGCGGGAAGAGAGATGACGACGCCTGTCCTGGTCGTCACCGGATTTTTGGGAGCTGGGAAGACCACCTTTATCAACTCCGTGCTGGAGATGGCGCAAGGCCGACGCATCGCAGCAATCGTCAACGACTTCGGTGCGATCAACATTGATGCCGAGCTCATTGTCGGAAGAACTGATACGGTTGTGGGCCTTAAAAATGGCTGCATTTGCTGCTCGCTGCAGGGCGATCTCCTGCGCACGTTGAGGTTGGTTTTGACGCGTGAGCCGGCGCCTGAGACAATCGTAATTGAGGCAAGCGGCGTTGCCGATCCGACAGGCATTACCCAAGCGCTGATGGATCCCATTCTGTGGAAAAGCGCCCGGCAGGATGCAGTCGTATGCGTCGTAGACGCTACCGATCTCCGTTCAAATCCGGCGCGTATGAACGATGATCTGTGGCGTGCACAGCTTGCGGCAGCAAGCATTATCGTCATATCGAAGACGGTAGGTGAGTCAGATGAGGCTCGTGCACTCGCGGCTAGACTCTCGCCTTCGGGCATCCCGCCGGTGTTCGATCTCGGACGGGAAACCGTTCCACCAGAGGTTCTCTTCGGCGGTGGCCATCCCTCCTCGCCCTTCGTCGCCACCGCACCTTCAGGGCCGATCGACACCGGCCGTTTCGTGACTGTCGAGTGGCAGGTGCCGGGGCCGGTTTCGCTACAGGGGCTGCACGCGGTCATCGAGGAGTTTGCGCCAGCACTTGTGCGTGCGAAGGGGATCTTGCGTTTCCGTGAGAAGCCGGGCCAGCATTTCCTGCTGCAGATGGTCGGTCGGCGCGTGATACTGGAGCCCGCCCCTGATCTTTCAGGTGATTGCCGCCTTGTGCTGATCGGCGAGACTGGACGACTGGATACGGTCGAGGTTCGCGATCGTCTCGATGGAATCTAAACGGTTTGTCACGAACTCGAACGGTTGTGTTGGACTTTGGTGCGTAATTCAGATGTGGGTCGCGTTGATGCCCTGCCATCAGGGCTCAGGTGATGCGCTGGGACACCGGCATGCCAAGGCGGGTCATGACGTTGAGGACCTTGCAGCCGGCCGCGGCCTCAGCCTTTTGCGTCGGCAGAGTCCGGGCGTGGAGGCGACGACCAATCACGGTCTTGTAGCGCATCATCGCCACCTCGCCCAACGACCGCCGGCCATAGTTGGCAGCCTTCTGCCAGCCGAGTCGCCCACGCTCCTGGATCATCCGGAGGTGCCGGTCCCTCTGGGTGGGTGCCGTCTCGGCCGTGTCGCTAGGCACTGCTGTTGATCGTGGTGGAATGATCACCGCAGCGGCAGGATCCCGCTCGGCGATGATACAGTAGACAGGAGCACCGTCGTATGCGCCGTCCGCCGTGACCGAGGCGATTGGGCCCGAGATTTGGTCGAGCAACGGTCCGACCTGCGAGGCATCGCCGTCTTCGACGGTGGTCAGCTCTGAAGCAAGGATCTCGCCGGTGTCAGGATCAACAGCCAGGTGGAGCTTGCGCCAAGTCCGGCGCCCTTGGCCGTCATGCTTCTCGCGCTGCCACTCGCCGGCCCCGAACACCTTCAGGCCAGTGGAGTCGATCACCACGTTCACGCGGCCAGTTGCTGGTCTCACCGCCTTGGCAACAGTCAGGTCGACGCTGCGGCGAGAGAAGGTGGTGTGATCGGGGACTGAGAGGTCCAGGCCGAGGAGACGCAGGATTGAGGCCAGCATCCCTTCGGTCTGGCGCCACGGCCGCCCAAAAGCCAACCGCAGCATCAGGCCCGTCTCAATAGCAATCGCGGAGTATAGCTGTGGTCGACCGCGCCGGCCGGTGGATGCCCGCGTCCATGCCTCGATGGCTTCGGCCGTCACCCAGATGGTCAAGTCGCCTCGGCGGCGCAACGCGGCATCGTAGTCCCGCCAGTTCTGCACGCGGTAGCGGGCCCTTGGAATCCTGTGGCGGCGCTTTTCATTGATCTTGTAGGGCATGCGGCTCTCAGCTTCAGAGGACCGCCTCTATACCTGACGGCCAGCCCTACACGACACCCTGGACCGATTTATGCACCAACGTCTCTGGCACACCCACCGTCAGCCGAGCATGCGCGAGCAGCCGCACCGCTTGATCTTTCTCGATGAGACCTACGTCAACACCAAGATGACGCGCCTGCGCGGGCGCTCGCGCTGGGGCCAGCGCCTGCGCATGAGCGCGCCCTTCGGCCATTGGAAAACCCACACATTCATCGCAGGGCTGCGGTGCAGTGAGCTGAGCGCGCCGTGGGTGATTGATGGTCCGATCACCCGGTTGGCGTTTGAGGCTTACATCGAGACCCAACTCGCGCCGACGCTGCACGAAGGTGACGTAGTCATTCTCGACAACCTTGCGGTCCACAAGAGCAACAAGGCCGTGCAGTGTCTGAAGCAAAGAGGCGCCTGGTTCCTGTTCCTGCCGGCTTATTCGCCCGACATGAACCCAATTGAGCAGGCCTTCGCTAAGATTAAATCCCACCTGCGTAAGGCCGAAGCCCGAACCTTTGACGCGCTCTGGCACGCCCTCGGCGACATCTGCAACCTCTTCGAGCCGCAAGAATGCTGGAACTTCCTCAAGGCCGCCGGATATGCGTCCGTTTAATCGTCCGATGCTCTAGACCCCCGCGATAACATCCTCAATATCTTGGTTCGTGAGGAGCGCGCCAGGTTTAAGGGCCTCCGCGAGCGCGAGGACTTTGGCTTGATGGGATCGCACTATCGTCCATGCCTGCTCGTGGCATTTGCGGAAAGTACGCCCCCAGAGAGCGTCCGCTTGTTTGGGCGCAAGCCCCGGCGATAGGGTGTGAAGCAGTGCGAAGAAGGTCGGGATGTCCTCGCCGCTGCGCGCTACAACGTAGGCTGCTCCATTGACGACTAAGCCTTCCGCCGCGATGCCTCCGAGTATTGCCGTCAGGTAATCGGATGCCGCATCCACGGCGAGCTCGAAAAGCTTGTCAGCCTGAATTGTGTCAGCTTCGAAAGCGCGCCGAGCCGAGCCAATCCTGGCCATCTGTGCTGCGGTTATACTGAATTGAGCGCCGCCAGCGCCGCTAACCGCCTGCACACTCGTAACCTCAAGACCCAGCTCACGCGCCACAATGACGTGGCCAGCCTCATGCAGATAGATCGCTTCGGGGTGGTCTGACGGTAATGACATTTAAACTCTCGTTCGTAGTTGGAATGGAAACCGGGCTATAACAACTCGGGATCTCTAATGGAAATTCCGGACAGGGATCCGGATTTGCGTCTCAGACGAATGCTCGTCTCCAAGCGTCACAGGTGACCGGTTTGGATCCGTCGATTGAGGACGGAGCAAGTCGCGCGTCCCAATCTTTGCCTCATCTCCACGGCCTGTCTCGACCTGAAGTGTCTGGTCGCGGTCACCAACGCTGCGCAGTAGGGGTGACAGGTCTATGAGGTGCTCGGCGATGATATGCGTTACGCCTCCCTCCCTCTGGAGCCGCCCACGACAGCCAATCATTCCGGACGAAAGGATCAGGCGGCGCTGCTTTTCAAACAGAGAGGGCCATATCACGAAGTTCGCAACGTCGGTCTCATCTTCGACCGTCATGAACATGACGCCCTTGGCTGACCCCGGTTTCTGTCGCACCAAAACCATCCCAGCCACCGTGAGCCGTCGGCCGTCGCGCATCATCCGGATAGCCGAGCAGCGATGAATGCGCTGCTGGCGTAATTCCTCTCGGAGGAATGCCATTGGGTGCTGGCGCAGGGTCAGTCCCTTCGATCGATAATCCTCAACGACCTCTCGGCCCTCGGTCATTGGCGTGAGCTCCACCAGGGGCTCCGAGCCTTCCGGCCGGATCTGATTATCCCGCTCGTCGGCCGCGGCGAACAGCGGGAGCGGCTCATCCGAGAGGCCTCTGATCTCCCAGAGAGCAGCTCTCCTGTTTATCCGAATTGATCCAAAAGCGTCCGCGTCAGCCAGGCGCTCGAGTGCCGTTACCGAGATCCCAGCCCGACGCCAAAGATCCTCAATCGAAGTGAATGGATGATCTGCCTGAGCCAGTGGGATCATGGCCGCCTCAGAGTTCTTCAATCCCGCGACGAGCCTTAGCCCGAGACGCACCGCATACCGCTTCAGGTCGCGCGTCGGCTCCAGAGTGCAGTCCCATCGGGAGTGATTAATATCTACCGGGCGGACCTCGACGCCATGGTTTCGAGCATCGCGGACGAGCTGCGCGGGCGCGTAGAACCCCATCGGCTGGGCGTTGAGGATCGCACAGCAGAACACGTCCGGGTGGTGGCATTTCATCCAGGATGAGGCATAGGCAATCTTGGCGAAAGAGGCGGCATGGCTCTCCGGGAAGCCATAGGATCCGAACCCTTCGAGCTGCTTGAAGGTACGCTCGGCAAACTCCGGGTCGTAGCCCCGAGCGGTCATCCCGCTCACGAGCTTATCCCGAAATTTGGTAACGCCCGCCGTCAGCTTGAACGTTGCCATCGCCCGTCTGAGTTGGTCCGCCTCGGATGGTGTGAACCCGGCACATTCGATCGCCACTCGCATAGCCTGCTCCTGAAAGAGCGGCACTCCGAGTGTCTTTTCCAGAACCCGCTGAAGCTCGGGCCGGGGATATTCCGGCTCCTCGTGACCCTCCCGGCGCCGGAGATAAGGATGCACCATATCACCCTGGATCGGACCCGGCCGAACGATCGCCACCTGAATGACGAGGTCATAGAAGATCTTCGGCTTGATGCGAGGAAGCATCGCCATCTGGGCCCGGCTTTCGATTTGGAATACGCCAACGGTGTCGGCCTTCTGGATCATCGAATAGGTCGGGCCGTCGTTCATCGGGATTGTGGCAATCTCCCGTTCCTCCCCTTTATACTCCCGCAAGAGATCGAAGGCTCGGCGCATGCAGCCGAGCATGCCAAGGCCCAGAACATCCACCTTCATGAATTTGAGGGTATCGATATCGTTCTTATCCCACTCGATCACCTGGCGGTTTTCCATCGCGGCCGGCTCGATCGGAACAAGGTCATCCAGACGCTCTTGAGTCAGGACGAAACCGCCGGGGTGCTGAGATAAATGGCGGGGCGCTCCGATCAGCTCGGATGCTAATTCAAGCGTCATCCTCAGCCGCGGATCCTTGAGATTGAGGTTGAGCTCTTTGGCCTCCTTCTCGGTGACGCCATCATTGCCCCAACCCCAAACGAGACCGGACAGGCCTGCGGTCACGTCCTCCGGCAGCCCCATAACCTTGCCGACTTCCCGCACGGCGCCCCGAGCGCGATAGGTAATCACCACTCCGGTCAGAGCCGACCGATGCCGGCCGTAGGTATCGTAGATCCACTGGATCACTTCCTCTCGGCGCTCGTGCTCGAAGTCCACATCAATGTCCGGCGGCTCGCGTCTCTCCTCGGATACAAAGCGCTCAAAGAGCAGGTCGTGCTCAGTCGGATTGATGGAAGTGATGCCGAGCACATAGCAGACAGCTGAGTTGGCAGCCGAGCCGCGACCCTGGCACAGAATGCCCCGGCCACGAGCGAATTGGACAATGGAGTTGACCGTGAGGAAGTACGGTGCGTATTCCAACTTCTTGATCAGATGAAGCTCATGCCGGATCGTTCCGGCCACAGTATCGGGAATACCGTTAGTGTAGCGCCGGTTCGCTCCCTCCCAGGTCAGGCGCTCCAATTTCTCTTGGGCGGTCTCACCTGGATCGGTCTCGTTGGGATACTGATAGCGCAGCTCGTCCAAGGAAAAGGTGCAGCGGTCGAGAACCTCTTGAACCCGGATGAACGCTCCAGGATGGCGCTCGAACAGACGGTTCATCTCGGCCGGATCTTTGAGATGACGATCCGAATTTCGCTCCAAACGATATCCGGCCGTGTCGATCGTGCACCCCTCCCTGATACATGTCACCACATCCTGCAGCCGGCGACGATCCGGATGGTGATATAGGATGTCACCGAGTGCGACCGTCGGCACCTTCGCGGCTTGGGCAGCCTGCTCGACATAGTGCAGCCTCACGTGTTCGCTCTGGCCGAAACGCCGGATCAGCGCCATATAAGCCCGGTTCCCGAAGGTGGATTTCAGGCGCGACAGGTTGTTCTTGAGGGTGTCGTTAGCTTCGTCGCCCAGGAGGATCGCAAGGAGCCCTTCGTTCCATCGGACAACATCGTCCCATGTGAGAAAGCATTTGCCTTTCCCTCCCCGGCTCTTGCCAACACTGAGCAAGCGGCACAGCCGGGAATAAGCTGAACGATCCATCGGGTAGACCAGGAGCGACGTGCCGTCGGTCAGGTCAAGGCGGCATCCGACGACTAGGCGCACACCTGTCTCCCTTGAGGCTTCATACGCCCGGACGATCCCAGCCAGAGAATTCCGGTCGGCAACTCCTAGCGCCGGTATCCCAAGCAGCTTTGCCTGCTCGAACAATTCAGCCGGGCTGGATGCACCACGGAGGAACGAAAAATGGGTTGTGACCTGCAGGTCGGCATACACCGTCATGCAAAGAACCCGTGCATCCACCAGCGGCCGCCCTCGGTCATCGGCGCGTCGCGAAAGATCCAGAAGCGAGCCCCTTCGGCAGTCTCAAGCCGGTAATAGTCGCGGATCGTTTTCTGTTGATCGCCGAGCCACCACTCGGACGTAATCCGCTCCGGTCCATCGGCTTTGAGGACCTTGTAGCGGACTCGGCGCCAGATGAATGACACTGGCGGGTGATCCGGTAGCAAGGCGGTCGTCATGATTGACTCCGGCGGATCGAGGAGGCGAGTAGGACGGTCCAGATTGTCTGGCCAAGTGGATCCGGACGGCGGGGCAAGGGCCGGAATTTTCCTCGTCATCCTTTCCGGGACGAGGGATTGGACCGGCGCAAGCCGATAGACGCGATCAGCCCCAATTCGCGCGGTCAGCCGATCCACCAGTTGGCTCAGATCGACAGCCTCTTCCTCGTCCTCAATCCCTCTTGCGACCGTCTGCTCTTCAGCAAGCGGTTCGGTACGGTTGGCCACGAGGACGATCTCCTCAATGCCAAAGCCCGGATCGACAGTCTCAATCTTTTCGTCAAACAGCTTCGCCAAGTGAACATGGTCGCGGCTGGCTTTGGCTGTCGCAACCCGGAGCGAAGCGCCTTTCTGATCCACCCTGCGGAAGATCAGGTCGAGCCGGCGGACTCCCTCGCCGCGTCCCTCGAGCGTCTGGCACATCTCTTCTGAGAGCCGTCGCACCACAAGCTTTAGATCGTCCAATCGGCCAATTGGCTCCGCAAAGGCGCGGGAGGCAATAACTGCCTCTTCTGAAAGAATTGGTGTGATCGGCTCAAAGGCATGCCCCAGCGCCTGGTCCAGGCGAAGACTTGCTTCGCGTCCGAAGCGGCGCACCATCGGCGCTCGCGGCATAGCGGCAAGTTGGCCAACACGCTCGACACCCAGGCGGTGCATCGCGCTCACCGTCTCAGGAGAGAGCCGGAGCGCTTGCACGGGCAAGATTGAAACAGCGTCCACAACTCGGCCCGGTGGAATGATCGCGCCCTTTCCGAACCGCGCCACAGCCCATGCGGCGCCTGGCACATCGGCAATCGCCGCACGTGCCTGAATGCCGTTGTTCTCGACACGATCTAGCAGCTTCTTGAGTAGAGATTCCTCACCTCCGAAAAGATGCTCCACTCCGGCGATGTCGATCCAAACGCCGTCCGGGGGATCGGGCGCGACAACAGGAGAAAAGCGTATCAGCCATTCGGCGAGTTGCCTCAGCGATGCATTTTCGCCCTCTGGATCAGCATCAATAATGTGCAGATCTGTCACGATAGCTTGTGCCTTGGCGACAGCCATCCCTTCAATCAGGCCAACCTTTTGCGCGGCCGGACAGGCGGACGCAATCAGCCGGCGGGAGCCCTGCTTGATCACGGTCACAAGCGGCCGCTCGCGCGGTGGATCACCGAACTTGCGTCTGATCCTGTCGGTCGGCCAGGTGGGAAGGAAGAGCGAGACGACCCTGCGCATCGCAGGCCTCCAAAATCCACGAACGGGGTTCCGCACCCCGGCAGCGCACGAGCTCGATCTGCCAGCGGCCGCGTTTAAGACCACCAGCAGGGGCAATTTCTGACGGGACCGGCGACACGCGCCATCGCGTCGAAGCAGCAGTGGGAAGCTTGGTCAGATCCTTCTGGGCGACCGTCCACCAACGTCGGATGACCAAGGCGGGAACTCCTGACGCCTCCGCAGCCACCTGCAGGCGGCGTGAGACGGTAAGGCCGAGCCGTGAGACTTCACCGATGACGGCGCCCAGGCCTTTCTGATGAAGGCCCTCTTCGATGAGAGGCAGAACATCGGCATCACGGCAGGTCTCGGCGTAGATGACGCGATCCGGATTGAGGCCAGCCATCATGAGACCAGGCGCAAACAGATCGCGCCTGGTCAGGCACCAGAGCACCGGCCCTTTGAGACGGGCAGCAATACCAGCGGTAAAAAGGGTTGCGGCTCCAGCAAGCTCTGACGCTGGCCCATTCTCGATTACCTCGTGCAGAGATCCGAGCGTGAGCCCTTTGCTGGGCAGGTGCCTGTCGAGAGAGGGAATGCCAAACGGAAGAGCCTTGCGCGGGCGGTAAGTCCCGTCGAGCTTCTCGATCTGACGCCTCAGGTCGTCGATGACCTCGCGTCCGGTGGCCATAGATCAAGCTCACCTCCCTCCTGCGACAAAATGGAACAAAACCAGAACATAGCTCAACGTGGGGAGTCAACGTGAGGTCCGGCTGAGGGCCTGTGGATATCGGGGAGGAGTGTGTTGCCTTAGCAGGCAAAGTGTAGTTGCCCCGGCGATCCAATCGCCAACTGGAAAGTTTCACGGGCGCGCGTTAAACCCGCCGTACACCATATCATTTCTCGTCTGAGGAGTGATCCGGCATAGAGCGCTGATGCTCGCAGAACTCATATTCGATTGGTTTGCCACTCACCCTAGCCCCTCGCCGAGGCACATCAAGCATCCTGGAGCCAATTGCCGGAAGAAACCATAGTTGCTACAAGGAAACTATAATTTCCTTATGGGAACCAATGTTGGTATGAGGATGATATCTTCCAAAGGTTTTTTCAGGCATCCGCTCTCGACAATCCTCGCGAACGAGGGGCACGTCAGAGTATTGCGGGAACTCAGCAGTCATGGAGGGTTGCTCTCGGTGACAGGACTGGCCGCCCGAACTGCGCTCACACCGCAAGGGGTCAGGAAAATCTTGGACTTGCTTGTGGACTGCGGGGCGGTCGCGATGCTGGGACAGGCTAAAACTCGCCTGTACGGCATCGGTACCCATCCGATCATGGAATCGATCGTGAGGCTGTTCGAGGAGGAGGAGAATGCATACTCCGGTGCAATCAAACTCCTGAGGGAATGCGTCGGAGAGAACGAGGGCGTCATTGCCGCGTGGATCTACGGCAGCGTGGCCCGTGGCGAGGATCGGCCGAACAGCGACATCGATATTGCGATCGTGACCTTGGATACCGAGCTTGAACGAGTTACTGAGGAAGTGCGAAGTGCAATCGACGAGTTAGTGGATCGACTTCCGTTTCCCGCCTCAATCGTGAGCCTCGGCAAAAGCGACATCCCAGCTCGCTCCAAGACCACGAAGTGGTGGGAGAGCCTGCTTAAGGAGGCCATAGTCCTCAAGGGGGATCGGCCGGATGTACTTATTCGCAAAATAACTGCTTCGAATAGCCAGGGGACGCATAGATGACCCGCAAGGGAACCGGAAAGCCCGTAGGTGCAGCCCATGCCAACGGGCGGCTCGCGAACGGCCGTGACTACAAGGAAGCTGCGGCGAGATTGATGAGCCTCATCAACCCCGGTGAGAACACGAACCCCATCATTTCCCACATCGTTACGGCGTCGATTGCGTACGCAGATGCACTGACTGCAAAATTCGGCGGAGAGGTCAACCAGAAGGACCACGGGGCTCTACTGAAGCACCTTCGCGCCGCGCTGGGCAACCGCCTGCCGCAAAAGCAACTCAAGAACCTCCAAAGCATCTTGGGCGTAAAGGACGAAGTCCAGTATGGGGTCAGGATCGGTCGCAGCGAAGAGGCCGTAAAGCTCCTCGCTCAGCTCGAGGAGTTCGCAACTTGGGCGGAGGACGAATTCAGTCGGTGACGCTCCGCGCTAAGCGAAGCTCTCGAACTATAGCTTAAAAATTCTGATCCCTACTGGATCGGGACGACCCGGGTTAGAGGTGCGACAGAACGAAAAGAAGGGAAGGGGACACCACTATCCCTCACACCGAGCGAACCGGAAAATCCCCCAGGCTAGCCCGGCACTTACCAAGCCGTTGTTTGAGGAATGAGCAAAGCTGCGAAAATCGGGCAGCATCACAAGCACTGGGGTCTTTGCGGCCCTATTTGGCACATGCCAGGCCGAAAAATCCTCATCGACAACGAAAATCGGAGATGATGCTTCGAAGGGTTGGACCTCCGTGCCGAGCTCTTCCCAGTATTTTTTTATCTGGGGCGAAAAAGGTTCTGTCGCAAACTCGAAGTATAGGCGCTTTTCGTCGCCATTTTCGGTCATGGCGGCACCGCTAAGCCGTTGATTCTACAGCAACCGGCCAACGTGAGCTCGCCAGTATAAACAAGTAAAAACCGAGTTTGCGACAGAACCCGTTGCTTTCCGTTTGGTTGGGGCCATCATGTCCAGCAAAGTCGGATCTCACTTTCGCGCTCGATGATCCAAGTGGTTAGCCCCTGCTTAGGCGAAGTCGGGCCGGGAGCAGGTCAAGTCAGGCGACCGCGGGCGGCGACCGACAATTCGCCGACGATCTGGTCTCCACGCAAGGCGATCAGCCGATCCACCATGTTCACTACCACGCAGACATGGTTCGGCACGATGCGCACCACGTCGCCGATGTTCGGGCGGTCGTTGCAGGCGGAGAGATCGAGGAAGCCGTGCTCCTCGGCAAAGCGGGCGATCTTGGCCTGGGGGTGCTCGAGGATCAGGCCGTGCCCTTCCAGGCCGCCGGTATCGCTCGTCAGGGTCTTCGAGCCGGAATCGAGGATGCCTCGCTCAGGGCCTGCCCGACTGACCACCGTCGCATAGACCGTCAGGGCGCAATCCTCCAACCCTGCGACGCCGGCCGCCAGCATCATGCGGTCGTTGAAAACGGACGTCCCGGCCCGGTGCTCCGTCACGCCCCTGATCTTGCCGAGATTGGGCAGGTTGGGGGTTCCGCCCGAGGAGACGATGCGGGGCTCGAGGCCCATCTCCCGGACGCCGGCGGTCGCCGCATCGAGGAAGGTCTGCGTCTCGGCCATGACGTTCTCCGGCGGGTACAGCATGAAGCCGGCAAACGAGAGTCCGGGCCGGGCGGCGATGTCCCGGGCGAGCGCAACGGCCTCCGCCACCGTCTCGACCCCGGCCCGCTTGCGCCCAGTGTCGCATTCTACGACCACGTCCAGATCCCGGCCTGCGATCGCGGCTGCCTGCGGCAGGCCAGCGACGACCACTGGATTGTCGGCCGCAACCGTGACCTTCGTGCGCGACAGCAGCCGGCCGAGGCGGCCCAGCTTCTCCTCGCCCAGGATGTTGTACGAGATCAGGATGTCGTCGTGGCCGCTCTCGGCCATGACCTCGGCTTCCCCGAGCTTCTGGCAGGTGATGCCGCGAGCGCCCGCGTCGCGCTGCATGGCGGCGATGACGGGGCTCTTGTGCGTCTTGATGTGAGGCCGGCTGGCGATGCCGGCCGCATCGCACAGGGCCTGCACCCGAGCGATGTTGCGCTCGACGACGTCGAGATCGACCACCACCGCAGGCGTCCCGAACCGGCGTGCAACTTCGGCCTTTAGGGCTTCAATGCTCATGGCTGTCCTTTTCAGTCCCGAACGAGAAGAATGGCCTCAATCTCGACAGTCATCCGGTTGGGCAGCGATCCCATTCCGACGGCCGCGCGAGCATGACGCCCGGCTTCGCCTAGCACCTCCACGAGGAAATCCGAGCACCCGTTGATAACCTTGGGATGGTCAGAGAAATCCGGCTCCGCATTGACCATGCCGAGCAGTTTCACAACGGCATCAATGCGGCTCAGTTCGCCAAGGGCTGATTTCGCCACCGCGAGCAAATTAAGACCCGTCAGACGGGCATCCTCATAGGCCTCCTCGATGGTCGCGTCTCGACCGAGGCGGCCTGGCCGGTATGTTCCGTCGGCGCGCTTGGGGCCTTGGCCGGAGAGATACAGGAGGTTTCCGGCGAAGCGGTATGGCACATAATTGGCGACCGGGATCGGAGCCTCGGGCAACACAAGACCCAGAGCAGCAATTCTTTCTTCGGGCGTCATATTCCGTCTCCTTTCAAGCTTCGTGCCACACTTGACCGTTGATGACGACGCCCGTGGCCACGAGGCGGCTTTCTCCGGAAAGAGTTTCCCCAGTGGAGTCAACGTAGTCGAAGGCACCGTTCTGCAGCTCCAGAATCGATGCATCGCCAGCGCTGTCGGGGCGGAACGTGCCCAGTTCTGGTCGCTTGAGAGCCTTAGCAGGGTTCTCGGTCGCGGCCCTGATCACCTCGACCAGGGGCATGCCAAGGCAAAGGAATTTTGACATGGTGGTCAGAAGGTCGAAGGCTGGTCCGTCAATGCAGAGGGCATGCACGTCGCTCGAGATGCAGTCTGGCATGAAATCATTGTCCAGCATGACCCTCGCAGTATCGAACGCGAAGGATCCCATACCGTGTCCAACATCGAAGATCACACCCCTTTGGCGCGCGTCGATCACGGCCGGGTGAACCTTGCGATCCGCAGTTGCGGGCGAATTGGGGAACGGCCTGAAACAATGAGTCAGCACGTCGCCTTCGCGCATACGCTCCAAAACCTCCGGGAGGGTTGGCGGCGGGATATCGATGTGGACCATCATCGGCATGTCGAGGCGGTCGGCCACCTGACGGCCGATGTCCAGCGGAACGATGCCCGAATTACCTGACGCATTGAAGCCAACGCGCACCTTGATCCCCGCCAGGGTATCACGATTGGCCGCGGCGACCTCGACCGCGTCGATGGGCGCCATGAGGCGCAGATCGCCGCTCTCTCCGACCATCACACGCTTGGAAAAGCCGTAGATGCCCGCAAATGAGACGTTGAGATAGGCGATAATGCGCACGGGTGACGGCTTGATGACGTGCTCGAGGAAGCCCGGATAGTTTCCTGGGCCTGCGCTTCCCGTATCGACCAGCGTCGTGCATCCTCCCCGCGCGAGCACAAGGGGGTCCACGCCAAGGGAGGTTCCGCCCCAGTAGACATGCGTATGGAGATCGATCAACCCTGGTGTAACGATCTTGCCCGCGACGTCCTTTATGGCGTGTGCGCCCTCCACGAGATTGTCGCCGATCGCAACGACCTTTCCGCCTGAAAAGGCCACGTCGGCCACCCGGTCGATGGACTGAGATGGGTCGATGACGCGTCCACCCCGCAGAACGAGATCAATACTCATGTCAGATAGGCTCCTTGATACGATCCCTGCATGAACGAAAGAAAATTACATCGACCCAGAAGCTGTCGGGCTTCTGCAACCAATGTGGCTGACCCCTATGGCGTAAGACTGGCAGGAAATCCGGTCAAGGCAATTGACAGCCGATCAAACAGATTAATAAACTTTCATTATTGCCCAACTTAGAGATGAGGGAACACTCTTACAGGCATGGGCATCAATGGAGGACCACATGAAGACTCAGAGGGATCGCACCGGCGCATTCACGCGCCGTGGACTGGGGCTCGCCGCCGCTGGGGTGGCCGCATCCGTGCTCCTTGGACCCAGTGCCTCATGGGCGCAGGAAAAGACCAGTGCCAACCTAGCGATGATCGGCGAACCGCAATCGCTCGACCCGATGGCGTCCACGGCCGACCTTGTCAGCATCATTATGCAGCACGTCTATGAGCCATTGTTCACCTTCGACAGCCACTCGGCAGTGCAGCCCATGCTGGCCGCTAAGAGCCCGGAAATCTCTGCCGACGGTAAGACATACACCATCGAGATTCGTCGGGGCGTGAAATTCCACAACGGCCGCGAGCTCGACTCTGAGGACGTCGTCGCTTCGCTCAAGCGTTGGGTGGACCTGACGCCGCGCGGCAAGGCGCTTGCGAAGAGCATCACATCGATCTCCGCAAAAGGTCCTTCGACAGTCGAAATCGTGCTCTCCGAGCCTCAGCCTGCGTTGCTCGCGCATCTTGCGCTCCCGTCGGGCTTCGCCGTGATCATGGCGAAGGAGTCGATTGCCAATCCACTCGTCGAGTTCATCGGTACCGGCCCCTACAAGTTCCGTGAGCGCAAGCCGGATCAATACGTTGTACTCGTGAAGAACGAAGCCTACTCCTCGCGGGGCGAGCCTGGGGACGGTTATGCGGGTAAGCGAGAGGCGAAAATCGACGAACTGCGCTTCATTCCCGTCCCGAACGCCAACACCAGGGTCGAAGGCGTCATCGCGGGGCAATATCAATTCGCCGACCAGTTGCCCGTCGAAAGCTACAAGAAGGTTTCAACCGCCTCGGGCGTCAACGCCGTCCTGACGATGCCTTACGGTTTCCCGTATATCCCAACCAACACCAAGCAGGGACCCATGGCCGATCCGAAGATCCGCCAGGCCTTTCAGATGGCGTTGAATACGGAAGAGCTCCTGCTTGCAGCGTTCGGCGAGCCGAAGTTCTTTACTGTCACCGGCGAGCATTTTCCGAAGGGATCTCCGTTCAACTCGACCGCAGATGTCGACAAATACAACAAGGGCGATCCGGACGGTGCCAAGAAGCTGCTCGCAGAAGCCAAGTACGACGGATCTCCGATCCGCATCCTGAACTCCAAGCAGTATGATTTCCACCATCGCATGGCACTCATGATGGCGGAGCAACTGAAAGCGGCAGGGTTCAAAGTTTCCCTCGACGTGGTTGATTGGTCCACACTGGTCCAACGTCGCGGCGATCCGGCACTCTGGGACGTGTACATCACCCACTCGGCCTTCATGCCGGACCCGATGCTCTCCCCGCCGCAGCTCGGCGACGGCGCGCCGGGCTGGTGGAAGACGCCCGCAAAGGACGCGGCCCTCGCAGCCTTCAATGGCGAGTCGGACCCCGCGAAGCGCGGGCCTCTGTGGGGCAAGGTCCAGCAGGTCATCTACGATGAAGTGCCGTACATCCGGGTCGGAAACTTTGCCGCGCTGAGCGGCGTCTCGGGCAAGATGAAGGGCTACACACCCATGATGATGCCAGCTTTCTGGAACGTCGAACTCACCAAGTAACACTCTGGGCGGCGACATCCCGACCGAAAGGCCAGGGTGCCGCCGCCTCGCCAGTTTCTGATGCAAAGGCGTCGAAAACGGATACAAGTCCAACGTTCTTGTTGAACACGCGCAGAGGCGGACCCTTTGCCTCTGCCCCTTCTGGAGACTAGAGCAATGTGGCTCAAGCTCGGCCAGCGCCTCGTCAGCCTCATGATCGTCATGTTTCTCGTGGCCACGATGGTCTTCTTCCTGACGCGGCTCGCTCCGGGAGATCCGGCGGCACTCATGCTCGGAGATCAGGCGACGGCTGAAGACATTGCCCAGTTGCGGCAGGTCTACGGTCTCGACAAGCCGATCCTCGTCCAGTTCGTGCTGTGGCTCAAGGAGATCGCCAGCGGCAATCTAGGACACTCAATCTTCCTGCAGCGCCCCGTTATTCAGGCGATCGCGGAACGAGCCGAGCCTACCTTCTTTCTGGCACTCTTTTCCGTGACCATCGCGGCTCTGGTGGGCATCCCGGCCGGCATCGTATCGGCGGTATGGCGCGGGCGTCCCGTGGACCAGATCGTCAGCGGCCTCGCAATGCTGGCGGCCAACATTCCGAGCTTTTGGCTTGGTCTCATCTTCATCCAGCTGTTTGCCGTCCGCCTCGGCTGGTTCCCCGTAGCAGGCTACGGCGAGCCGGGCGCGCCCTTCGTTGAGCGCCTTGCGCATCTCGCGCTCCCCGCCACTGTTCTAGGGATTGTCAATTCGGCCCTAATCGTCCGCTTCACGCGAGCCAGCTTGCTTGACGTGTTGAGCGACGATTATGTCAGAACGGCGCGCTCGAAAGGCCTCTCCGAGGCCCGTGTGGTGCTCCGGCATGCCTTCGGCAACGCCCTTGTTCCCATCGTCACTGTGGTCGCCCTCACGGCGGCCCTGCTGGTCGGTGGTGCTATTGTGACCGAGACCGTTTTTGGGCTTCCCGGCATCGGCAATCTCGTAGTCTCCGCCGTGCTGCGACGAGACTACCCGGTCATTCAGGGTGCCCTCATCGTCGTGGCAGCGGTCTACGTGCTCATCAACCTGCTGACCGACATCATTTACACATTAGCCGATCCTCGGGTCCGGTACTGATCATGGTCCAGACACCTGCCATCCTGTTCTTCCGACGCATGTTTCGAAGGAAACTCGTGTTGGCGGCCTTCATCGTCCTCGCCGTCATCGTGCTGATGGCGCTGCTCGCGCCGTGGATCTCTCCCTACGAGCCGACCTCCATCAAGATCATCCGCCGGCTCAAGCCCCCTGGCGAGCTTAACTGGCTGGGCACTGACGAGTTCGGACGAGACATTCTCTCACGCATCATCTACGGGGCCCGCGCGTCGCTCGGCATCGGCTTCGCCGTTGTGCTCGTGTCGATGACTGTCGGAACTCTGTTCGGGTTGCTGGCCGGCTACTTCAGGTCACTCGATGGCCTCGTCATGCGGTTCGTGGATGCCATGATGGCGCTCCCCGATATCCTGTTGGCGATCTTCCTGGTGGCCGTCCTCGGTGCTTCCGCCTTCAACGTCGTGCTGGCACTCTCGATCGTCTATACGCCGCGGGTGATCAGGGTGGTCCGCGCCTCTACCCTCGTTGTTCGCGAGTTGCCCTTCGTCGAGGCGGCCCGTGCGTTGGGGGTCTCTACACGCCGGATTCTGTCCGTGCATATCCTTTTGAATGTCGCTTCGCCGGTGCTGGTCCAGGCGACCTTCATCTTCGCTTACGCGGTCTTGGCCGAGGCTGGGCTGTCCTTTCTGGGGGCAGGGGTTCCGCCGGAGGTGCCAACCTGGGGAACCATGATCGCGTCCGGCCAGCAATATGCCGATAGTTCCTTCTGGGTGGTGCTCTTCCCCGGCCTCGCCATTGTTCTCGCGGCTCTTTCGCTGCAGGTCGTCGGCGACGGCTTGCGAGACATGCTCGATCCCAAACTGCGGAAGACACTGTGACGATGGACACCCCGCACCTTCTCTCGATCAAGGGCCTCGAAGTCCGCTTTCGTACTGAGGACGGCGAAGTAACCCCGGTACGAGGGGTCACACTTTCCGTCGCCGCCGGTGAGACCGTGGCTCTCGTGGGCGAGTCGGGGTCCGGGAAATCCGTGACAAGCCTCGCCACTATGGGGCTTCTGCCGCGCCCAGCCGGACGGGTCTCGGGAGGGCAGATCCTGTTCCGCAGGAGGTCAGGAGAAGTGACCGATCTCGTAACCCTGCCTCTGCCGGAATTGCGCAAGCTGCGGGGCTCTGAAATCGCGATGATCTTCCAGGAGCCTATGACCAGCCTCAACCCGGTCCTGACCGTCGGCGAACAGATCGCCGAGTCCGTACGCCTGCATATGGGCATCGGCCATGGGGCCGCGCTGCGTCGGGCGGAAGAGATGCTCGGCCTGGTGGAGATCCCAAACGCACGAGATCGTATTCACGAGTATCCGCACCAGATGTCGGGCGGCATGCGACAGAGGGTGATGATTGCGTTGGCGATGTCCTGCAATCCTGCCCTACTGATTGCCGACGAACCGACCACGGCGCTTGACGTGACTATCCAGGCTCAGATCCTGGCGCTAATCGCGCGCCTGCAGCGGGACCTTGGCATGGGGGTTCTGTTTATCACGCACAATCTCGGCGTCGTTGCGGAGGTCGCCGACCGGGTAACTGTGATGTATGCGGGTCAGGTGGTGGAGACCGGTTCCGTCAAGGATATCTTCCAGGCGCCGCGGCATCCATACACAAGTGCTCTGCTGAACTGTCTGCCGGCTCGCGCACGGCATCGGGAGGATGGCCGCAGGGTGGTACAGTCCATTCCCGGTTCCGTCGAGTTCGTCAAGGAAGGGTGCAGCTTTGCTCCGCGCTGCACGCTGGCTGCGGATATCTGCCGTACGGGCGCGGTCACACTGGATGACGAAACGGAACGCAGCGTCCGCTGCCTGAGGTGGAGGGAGGTCCTCGCATGAATGCTGCACCGCTTTTGGCAGTCGAAGGTCTGACAAAATATTTCGGACGAGCACCGCAGCTCGTGCGCGCCGTGGAAGATGTAAGCTTTGATATCGCGCCAGGTGAGGTCCTAGGCTTGGTCGGAGAATCCGGTTCGGGAAAAAGCACGATCGGCCGACTCATTCTGCGACTGATCGATTCGACAGCAGGTGCCATCCGCTTCGAAGGCCAGGACATCTCACAACTGCCTGAGCGGCACCTGAAGGTCCTTCGCCGCAACGCGCAGATGATCTTTCAAGATCCTTATGCAAGCCTGAATCCCCGGCTGCGTGTGCGCGAGATCGTTGGGGAGGCACTCGATGCCCACCGGATCGCAAGTGGAACCCGCCGCACCGAGCGCATCGGAGAACTCCTGGAAACCGTCGGGCTGCAGGCAGCCCACCTGTCCCGCTTTCCGCACGAGTTCTCCGGAGGTCAGCGCCAGCGCATTGGAATAGCCCGTGCCCTTGCGGTCGAACCAAAGCTGATCGTTGCCGACGAGCCGGTCTCGGCGCTGGACGTCTCCGTCCAGGCGCAGGTGATCAACCTTTTGCAGGATCTGCGGCAGCGCTTCGGGCTTGCGATGCTCTTCATATCCCACGATCTTGATGTGGTCGAGCTGATGTGCGACCGCATCGCAGTGCTCTATCTCGGGCGGGTCATGGAAATTGGCTCGTCGGACGATATTTCGAAGAGGCCGCGCCATCCTTACACGCGAGCGCTGCTTGCGGCCTCCCCAAAGGCTGACCCGGACGCACCGAAAATCCGCCGGATGCTCACAGGCGACATCCCATCACCCATGGCGCCTCCCTCAGGCTGCGTGTTTCGCACCCGGTGCCCGGCGGCGACGGAAGAATGTGCCCGCACCGTTCCAATGTTGCGTTCAACCGGCGGGGGCCACAGGTTCGCCTGTCACTATGACATCGCATACGACGAAGAGCCGGCGGCGGCATGATAAAGGAATCTCCCGTTCTGAACCTTTCACCGGATCCCGGTTCGGATATTCTTCGGTCCATCAACACGAGCCTGGTGTCTATGTCGGCGGGACAGAAGCGCATTGCCGCGATGGTTCTCGAAAACCCGCATTGGGCGATGCAGGCCAATGTCGAGGACCTCGCCTCGCGGGCCAGTGTTAGCGCCCCGACTATTGTTCGCTTTGCCCGCGCGGTCGGGTGCGACGGCCTGCGCGACCTGAAACTCAAACTGGCTGCTGCTCTCGCTGTCGGTGCACCCTACCTGCATCGCAGCGTGACGCCGGGCGACAGCACTGCGGAAGTCGTTCGCAACATCGTTGGCAGCACCACCTCGGTTCTATCCGACTGGCAGAATCAGCTGGTACCTGCGGACATCGAACGTGCGGCCGAGATTATGCACCGCGCCCGGCGCGTCGACTGCTTCGGAACCGGGGCGACCTCGAACTTTCTCGCCATGGACATGCAGGCACGACTGTTCCGGCTCGGCATCACCACAAATGCATTTTCCGACGCTCATCTCCAACTCGTCGCGGCGGCTACGCAGACGGAAGAAGACGTGCTGTTCGCGATCTCCTATGTCGGCCGCATGCCCGCTCTTCTCGAAGCCGCGGCGGTTGGCAAGGAGCACGGTGCCACAGTGATCGCTCTGACTCAAACGAACACACCGCTGGCCACAATCGCCGACATCGTGCTCAGCATCGACGTGCCTCACGATGCGACGATGCGGGTGGGCACCGACGCCTATGTAGTCCAACTGCTTATGCTCGAAATTCTTATGGTGATCATCGGTCTCAAGCGCGGCCCCGCCACGATCAATCGCCTTGAAGAAATTCATGATATCCTGCTCACCCGCGGCGTCGACAGCGATGACCCGTCGCTCCTGCACTGGGGCTGGAAGCAAGTCCTGAACAGCGGCAAAGACGAAGCCAGCGAGTTCTGAGCATCGTGCAGATCTCTCCTTGGAGGATCTACTGGTTACGTCGCAAATCTTGCGACAGATCCCCTCTGCCGCGAGTTGCAGGTGTGCGGGAAGGGGTTCGGTTGCAGCTTTAAAGCTTGCTCCGCCTGAGCTATGACAGCCAGGTGCTGCGAGAGACTGACGGTGAAGCAAGGAAGCAAGAACCCGTTCAAGGGTCGACAATTCACGGCGGAGATCATTCTGTGGGCGTTCCGCTGGTATCTGCAGTCCCCGATCAGCTATCGTGATCTCGAGCGGATGTTTGCGGACCGTGGCGTTAAGGTGGACCACACGACCCTCTTTCGGTGGATCCAGGCTTACGCTCCCGAACTGGACAAGCGCATTCGTCCGCACCTGCGCATGAGCAATGGTTCTTGGCGGGTAGACGAAACAGGTGATGTCACATTAACTGACGCGGGGTGCATCGAGGGCAACTCGGCTGCATAACCGGCTCAAGCGATGAGGCCTGC
>NZ_JAERQE010000027.1 GCF_016734765.1 Microvirga soli
TGGAAAGTCTGACTTCGTTGAGCGATGATCCCGTTCGCAGGCTGTCGGCCGTGACCGCCTGAGCAACCCGGCTCAGCTGAGCACTGGCGCTCTTACACCACGCCGCGGGACACGATCCCCGATAAGGCATTGCCCGCATAGACTCGCTGTACTTGCTGCCCTTTGGCAATGGAAGGTCGATAATTCTTTACCTTCTGATCTTGGTTGAACGTGGAGGTGGGAGCGGCGCCCGCCCGGCCCCGCCGCGCTCAGGCGATGGCTTGGGCGCTGGAAGTACAGCTTCTTTGTCATAAGCCAGCTTCCAGATAGCTCCCCTGTTGCCCCGGCGTCCGGCCGCGAGTTCACCGGCGATCCACCGAGTGATCAGTGGCGCGGCAACGCTTGTGCCGTTCATGGTAGTGACCGAGCCGCTGCGCGTGCCTGCCGCAATAACGCCTGACTGAACGACGGAGTCGTCGCTCACGGTCAATGCATCGGGGCCGCAGCGATGGGGTGAGGCGGCTCCGGCCGGCGTCGTGATCGGTCCGCCTGCGGAATAGGCGGAGGGCCGCAGTTCCTTTCGCAACAGCTGCCGATCACGATGGTGTTCTTTCCCGTGGCGATTGCGTTGATCGAGCCCGCGCGCTTCACCGGGCATGCAGGATCGTCCTCCTCAAGGGAGCCGCCGTCATGGCCATAGATGTTGTAGCTGGGAACATCGAAGTAGGATTGGCGCCCCCGGCGTCTGTAGCCGACAGGCGCATCGTCTCTCTGGACCCAGGCTTCGATGGCCTCACCCGATGATAGTTGCAGGTTCTTCAAGGTCAGGTTCCACAAGCCTGCCGGCGCAACCGGATCGGTCGGGACAAGAGAGTTTTCCGACTCGATCCGCATGGTTGGCTGAAGGGAGATCAGGAACATGCCGCGCCCGGTGGGAGCAGGGGAAAAATGATACCGCGCCTCACAGAGCACCTTTCCGGCGACGTCATATTGCAGAATGAAGCTGTCGCTCTCCTCAAGTGGAGGACTGATGTCGCCTTGTGGGGTTGCGATGGTCAACTCCACACGGTTTTCTGCAGCGGCGGCAGGCGGGAGCCAGATCTCGACAAAGCTCGGCGTGAGATCATCAGGCAATACGCGCAGGGGCAAGGTCGCTTCATCGCCATTGGCCTGAAACGCGACCGTCGCGTGGGCCCGCGCCAGATGGCTGTTGCCTGAGGGAATGACGACCCGCATCGGTTTGTTGCCAGGGGTCGTGTTGTGTTCGCGCAGGATCCTGTCGTAGTCCAGTTCGATCTCGTGAGTGCCATCATGGGGGCCGGCGAGCAGGCCATAGCTGAAGTTAACCGCGACCGGCAAGCTCTGGCTCGGTCCTGCGATGGCCTGAGCTCTGTTCCGGATGTATTCCAGGGCTTTGACGGCATAGGGCGCGAGGCTGGCACCGGACGAGTCGGCTGTTGTAGCGGTTGGCAGCTGAACGCAGACGATCCGCCAATCCGGTGCCTCATCAGGATCCCACCCGCAGGCAAGGTCCATCACGTGAGCGCCGTGAGAGGCGCGCCATGCCAGGCTCTTGCGGCCATCGCGGTTGAAGTCGGAGACCCCGGCGCGACGGTAGATCTCATCCTCGTCGATATTATCTCCCTGTCGGCAGGTGGCGAGATAGTTGTCGATGTCTGCCTTGGGGATTTCGAACCCATTGTCGAACCCGATCGGCACGTTGACAGAGGGGCCGTGCTGCACCCACACGGACTCGACGCGGGTTGTGCCGTCGGCTTTGCGGAAGCGCTCATGTGCAAAGGGAATGCCATCGTCGATGATGCCGATGATAACCGTGCCTGGCGTCGCAGCCTGCGATGAGGGCTGGAAGGAGCGAGTCTCTTTATAGCCACGCGGGATTACGGACGAGGAGGGCAGGGGCGGACCGAGGGTGAAGTGCTCCAGGGTCTCGAAGAAACGTCGAAATCTGCGATCCTCGATCAAACGAAGGGCCTTGGGGAGAGGAAAAAATCCGACGTCGAAGGGTTCAGCATCGCGAGGCGGCTTCTCCGGCATACCGGTCATTTCCGTGGCGCTCCGCCATAGCGCCCATGCGTCCTTGTCCCAAGGCCCCTCCTTGCGGCGCAAGAGGACCGGAACACTCTGTTCAGCAACGGACGGCAGCCGAAAGTCCTGCAGGCCCGGCCCCAGAGCCCAATAGGAATAAGGGTCGATAACGGATCGCGAGGCGGGATCGATCTTCGGCTGAACGCGCTTCCAGGGCATGAGGCACTCCTGTTTTCAAGAGGCGAACCAGTATGTGCTCACTCCCATTCCGCCTTCGCCTTGTCCCAGAGCCATGTGAGCACATAGGATTGATACTGCGGATCGATTACTTGATCGTTGGCCTCATATTCCACGGAGTAGCCTGTGGCGGCCGGCATCGATGTGAGACTCTCCGTCGTCACGTCATAAAGATCGTGCCAGATGAAGTCGCCGTCCTGGGGATACTTCTCGCCTTCGAAACGCAATGCTCTGTATCCGGCTGCGCCGGCGCAACGGTTGACGAAGTACTGGCCGAGCGTCAGGCCGAGAATGGCGCCGGCTGCGCTGTCGACGGGAAAATGTACGCCTGCGACAGTGCGATTGATGGCGATCCTTGATGCAAGACGCAGAAGCTGGATGCGCCAATCGGTGCTGTCGTATCCCGGTCTTCCGGAGGCTTTCATCAATTGCCACAGCACAAGAGCCGCCGCGAACGATTCCGTCGCATGCCCGCTTGGCAGCGCGCCATGGGCCGGTGTGGCGATCAATGGCTGGATCTGCGGGGAATATTCAAGCGGTCGCCGGCATGCGAGGCCCTGCTTCACGCGTAGATGTACGAAGAGCGCCAGTCGCAAGGTAGCTGTCAGCAGTTCCAGCGTGCGGGGCGTCCGGTCAGGGTGGAGCTGAGCAATGGAACTCAGAAAAGCCATGCCACCGCCGATCTGCGCCAGGATCTCCGTCTGCCGATCAGGACGGAGTTCGGCATAGTGGTTCACGAGGTCCAGCTGGGTCTTGAAGATGGTATTCGTCGGACGGGCCATCACGATCAGGGGCTTGTAGACCGGGACAGGAGCATTGCCGCCGGCTGGTGCCGGAACTTCCAGGTGCCAGACCGCTATGTGGCGCGGATTTACAGTGGCTTCTTCCAGTGTGAAACCGAGGCGTGAACCCATCTCGGCGTCGATGATTGCAGCACGGACCCACGGTGACCAGCGATCGAGATTGTCGGGTTCTTCCAAGCCGAGTTGGTCGGGGATAGCGGCAGGCGGGCGCCATTGCCCAACGATTCCGTCGCGGCTGCGGATGAGGGCGTCGCTCACCAGGGGTGAGTCATAGACGGCGCTGCCAATGCCGCCAATACCTCCTATTCCTCCTATCCCGCCTATCCCGCCTACACCTCCTATGCCACCAATTCCGCCGATGCCACCGAGGGGCCCAATTCCTGCCGATAAGTAGCTCACGTTGGTTCACTCCCTCTTCCGCGAAAAAACCGCCGCTACTCGGGCACCCCTGCCTGCCGCAGCACGGAGGCCCACTCCTCCCCGATCCTGTACCCGGCACTGGGCGAGCGCTCCCGCCAGCTTCGGATCGTGAGATGGGGTTCCAACTGCATGAGCCTTGCCACCGTGCGGCGGGAATCCTCGCGCATCCCGAGCTCCCACTGCGCAACGACCATGGCCCGAAGAGTCGAGGTGTGCGTGCAGTTGGATTTGAGCGAGCGCTGCGCAAGCTTCAAAGCTCGGTCGAACTGATGGGCCGCGAGGTGGGCGGTCGCGGCGAGGGAGTCATAGAAATAGCGATGAGGGTCGAGTGGCGACAGCTTCCGCGCGCGCTGCGTGCAACTCACCGCCTGCTGCCCTTCGTCCTTGAATGCATGAAGCGTGCCCTTGAGCAGCCAGGCGAGAGAGTCATTCGGGTTCTGCAGGAGTGCGAGGTCGTAGCGTTCTGCTGCAATATCGAGCTTTCGCAAAAGGTTCGTATGGACGAAGCCATCGACAGCAAGCGCCAGGGAGCATTGCGGGTCGGCATCCAAGGCTTGCTTCGTACAGCGCAGGGCGAGTTGCGCATCCTGGTGCGGGTCGTCCGACCAGCCTTGCTGAACCCGCAGGACATGCCATTTGGCCAACCAGGCGCGGGGTATGGCTTGGCGTGGGGCTCTCTCGATAAGAGCCTCAAGAAGCCTGCAGGACTCACCGAAATCGTAAGGCGAAAGGCGATGCATCAAAGCAACCGCGGCAAGCAGCAGCGTATAGCTTTTCAGGGTCGGCAGGGCCTGCGACTGAGCCCGCTGCAGCTCGCTGATCATGATGGCGGCATTCACGTTAGCGGCAATCTCGTCGATCAGGTCCCGTTTGCCGGAAATCATGCCGCTTAGCTGGCCTTTGTAACGCGCCCCCCATGCAACCTGTCCCGACTTCGCTTCGGCGAGTTCCGCCTCTACCATGACTTGCCGGCTCTGGACCCGGTAAAAGCCGGAAAGCACGTAGTTCGCGTTGAGATTGGTGCCAACCTGAGTCAGGGAGGCTTCTCTGCCGCGGAACACGGTTGTCGACAGACGCGATATGACGTGCAGCTCAGGAGAGCGTGATAGGTCCTGAATGAGCTCCTCGGCCAGCACCTCCCCCAGAATATGATGCTCGTCCTCAGGATCGCGTGTCGTGAAGGGGATGACTGCCAGGGTCGGAAGCAAGTCTTCAAAGGAATACCCGCTTTCGATCACGGGTCGTGGCCCGGGTGGTCCGACGCGGTAGGCCCGCACGGGTTGCGGCATGTGCTTGAGATAACACTCGCCGAGATCCTCGATATCCGCATCGAGATCGGCTGTGAGCTGGTCACGCACATTGGCCGAGATGACGATCTCGCCAGGACCTGCAAGAGTCAGGATCCGCGCCGCCCGGCTGACGCCACGTCCGTAGAGATCGGCCTGATCGATGATCACGTCGCTGACCTCGATGCCCATCCTGAGCATGATCTGCTGGGCTGGGGGAAGGACCTGGTTCTGCCGGTTGCGCTCCTGCTGGATCGAGAATGCGGCCGAAATGGCAGAGCGGACATCATCGAAGTCCAACAGCATCCCGTCACCCAGGCCTTTCGTGAAATGGCCGTTGTGATCAGGAAGAATGCGGCTTCGAACCTGCTCGACAAAGGCTAGCCACCGCGAAACGAACTCCGCCTCGTCCTGCTCTACGAGGCGGACGGATTCGACCACATCGAGGATCAGAACCGCTCGCTTCGCCCGTATGGCGGCTGGGAAGGGGTCTTCGGATTGCTGGCCGATCTGCATCGAGAAAAGCTCGCAACATTGTTCCTGCCCACGGAGTGGCTCAGCTGGAATGACAGACGATGTTGAAAGTCTCTTTTATTAAATCCTAACGCATTCGGGATCGGTTTCACAGTCCAGTGGTGAGTACCCAACATGCCTCTGGAACGAAACTGAAGAGTTCTAGGTGCCAAGTTGATGATACAAGGCCCAGCATCAGCCGGGCCTTGTCATCTGAGGGTATGATCAGTTGGCGCTTCGTGTGCCACGCTCCAGGATCAGGCCAGCGGCGGTTCGGGCCCCGAAGCCTTTCCAGTAAGTATGCTCAGGCTTGAAGGGGCCGTCCTTGTTGGCCGCAAAGACCCCTTCGCTCGCACGTTCCACAAGCACGTTCAGATAGCTGCCGAGTTCCTGATCCGCCTTGATGTAGCGTCCCAGGAAAGCGGTGGCAAAATGCTGGGTGATGTTGTTCATACGAACCGTGTCCCACACCGGGTCGGCATAATGGTTGAAGGGCGTTGAGCCTCCGCCCTCAGCCGTCTGCCAGCTTTCGACCGGTGCCGGGATGGGGGCTGCGGCGTTGTGATTGGCGTTTTCGAAGGTCAACATATAGCGATCCGCATTGGCAGTGCCGGTATAGAGCGCATGCACGCCCTTTTCGTAACCTGAGACGTCATCCTTGCTGCCGGCGATGTAGAGAATCGGCGTCGTAATCGCGGCCAGTCCTTCCTGGTTCCAGAAGCCGCGCTGCATGCCCCAGGGAGCGATGGCAACCACTGCCTTAATGCGCTCATCCCGCAGCTTCTTATGGGTCTCGGACCCGGCCAAGTGCACGGACAGCATGCCCGCCGGAACACCTGAATCGTAGGCAACGGCTTCCTTGGTGACACCGGCGCCAGCAGTGATCACCGCGCCGTATCCGCCCATCGAGTAACCGATCAGGCCCGTGCGGGAAGTATCGACCAATCCGTTCAGGAAGTGCCCGTTCTCCTTCGACAACTGATCGATGGCATTGAGGACAAAAAGCTGGTCGAGGGGCCGGTTGATCAGGGTTGATCCGAACTTGCCCTGATCGGTGTAGGTGGAATCCGCATGATCGATTGCGGCGACCGCATAGCCTTTGGTCGCAAGATTTTCCGCCAGATGGCTGAGTAGGAAGCGATTGCCTGGGTAACCGTGGCTGATGATCACCAGCGGGTAGGGGCTGCCGGATGCCTTCTTGGGCTCGGCATCACGCAGCGCTTTGCCATGAAGCGTGACCTGGGTCTTGCCGTCACGCAGAAACACGCCAGGATAGGTGCCTGACTGGTTTCCACCTGTCTCTGCCGGATACCAGACTTCCAGGGTTAGCTTGCGGTCATAGCGTGGAGGCTCCCGGCCGGCCACGGCCTTCAGGACGTCGATCTGGTTCTTGTTGATCACCTCAATCGTGCGAACGCCGATCCCGTGCTCGCCATGCTTGGCGAGGGCCGGCGCATCGGGGCGGATCAGGTCAATGCGGTTGTGATGGGTCATGTCCTGTGCGGATGAGGGAGAGGAAATGGCAAGCAGGATCAAGGTCGCCAAAGCTGCACTTCTCACGAGGGTTCCTCCTGATGTTTCAGATGTTTGTTGAAGAACTGGCTGGAAGGTCTTTTCCGGAACTCTATCGGTCTTGGCTATCGCCACATATAGCGGCATTCTGCCCGGAAATAAGAGAGGATTTGCAGGGAAAGCGGAGCTCTACGGCGAGATGTTGCTCCTATCAGCAAAGCGGGACAGCATCGTCGCGAGTGTCTATTCTCTGTCCAGGCGTTTAAGAATGGATCGGTAAGCATGAGCATTGAGGATCTCAAGGCGAAGGTCGCGCGTGAGTTCGGGACACCTGCGGTGGTAGTCGACCTGGACGTGGTCGAGCGCAACATCGCCCGAGTGCAGGAGATGTGCGATGCGGCTGGCGTCGCCAACCGGCCACACATCAAGACGCACAAGAGCCCGATCATCGCGTCCATGCAACGGGACGCCGGTGCCCGTGGCATCACCTGCCAGAAGATCGGCGAAGCGGAAGTGATGGCCGAGGCCGGGCACGACGACATCCTGATTGCCTATAACATCCTCGGTGAGGAGAAACTCGGCCGGCTTGGCAGGCTTATGTCGCAGGCGAAGGTGACTGTCGCGGCCGATAATCCCACCGTGGTGGCGGGTCTGCCGGGGGCTGCGACTATTGCCGGGCGGGACTTGGGTGTGGTGGTGGAGTGCGACACCGGACGCAAGCGGGCAGGAGTCGAGACGGTTGCGGAGGCGGTGGCTCTGGCAAAGGACATCGCATCGCGCCCGGGGCTGTCATTCGCCGGGTTCATGCTGTACCCGCCTGAAAACGCCATGGACGAGACACAGGCCTTTCTGGATGAGGCCGTGGCGGGAATCCGTGCCTTTGGTCTTGAGCCGCAGATCGTCTCATCAGGCGGGACACCCAACCTCCTGAACCTGGGCAAGATCAAAGGCGTGACCGAGCACCGGGCCGGCACGTCGGTGTTCAATGACCGGATGATGCTGGCCGCAGGCGTTGCACATTTGCAGGATTGTGCGCTGACCGTCTATGCCACCGTGGTTAGTCGGGCAGGGCAGGATAGGGGCATCCTCGATTCCGGATCGAAAACCCTGACCAGCGACACCGGTGGGCTGGAGGGGCATGGACTTATCCTGGAGCATCCCCAGGCCAAGATTGCCCGATTTGCGGAAGAGCACGGATTCCTGGATCTATCAGGCTGCAACGATCGCCCGAGCGTTGGCGACGTCGTTCGGATTGTTCCCAACCATGTCTGTGTGGTGGTCAACATGGTCGATCGTCTGGTTGCGGTTCGTGGCCATGAAATCGTCGGCGAATTACCTGTTGCAGCCCGGGGGCGTCTGACATGACGGGTGCCATATCGGGTTCGCGAACAGACAACAGGACACTGACGAGCCGCTCTCTCGGAGCACTGCCGATAGCCTGAATGGAGCGCTCTTTAGGGTCCCGCAAGCGCCGCTTCTGCCGGGTTCGAGCCTACTTGAATGGTCATCTGTCTCGATCATTTACATAGGTTCAGTCGAATGCCGCGGATGAACGGCGGCAAGCGGGAGGTTGACCCAGATGAGCGATGAGCCCAAGATCAAGCCCTATCCAGGTCCTGCGGGCGGGTGGGGATCCGTGCGTTCCGTCGAAAGCATCCTGGCCAAGGAGGGGCGGCTCGTCAGCGGCAACGCGATCATGCTCAAGCAGAACAAGCCTGACGGGTACGCCTGCGTCAGCTGCGCCTGGGCAAAGCCAGCGGATCCGCATCCTTTCGAGTATTGCGAGAACGGCGCCAAGGCGACGGCTTGGGAACTCACCACGAAGCGCGTGACGCCAGAGTTCTTTGCCAACCATACTCTTTCTGAGCTTCGCACCTGGTCGGATCACGATCTTGAGGAAGCTGGCCGCCTGACCCATCCCATGCGCTACGACTGTGCTTCCGACACTTACGTCTCCGTCAGCTGGAGTGAGGCTTTTCAGGAGATTGGGCGAGAGCTGAAAGGCTTCGATCCGCGTCAGGTCGTGCTCTATGCTTCCGGCCGCGCCTCGCTCGAGACATCCTATATGTGGGCGCTCTTCGCCCGGCTCTATGGCACCAACAACCTGCCGGATTCCTCCAACATGTGCCACGAGAGCACCTCGGTGGCCCTGCCGGAAAGCATCGGTGTCCCAGTTGGCACGGTGATCCTCGATGACTTTGAGCTCACCGATTGCATTCTGTTCTTCGGCCAGAATGTCGGAACCAACAGCCCGCGCATGCTGCATCCGCTCCAAGAAGCGTCCAAGCGCGGCGTGCCGATCATCACCTTCAATCCCTTGAAGGAACGGGGCTTGGAACGCTTCACCAACCCACAGGCCCCGACCGAGATGCTGACCGGCTCGGAGACCCGCATCTCGTCGCAATATCATCAAGTGAAGATCGGCGGCGACGTCGCAGCACTCATGGGGCTGGCGAAAATCCTGATCGAGGCCGATGACAAGGCACAGGCCACCGGAGCCAAGCCGGTGCTCGACCATGCCTTCATCGCCGAGCACACCCATGGCTTCGAGGAATTCGCGCAGGCTGCCCGACAGGCCCAGTGGCCGGAGCTGGAGCGCCGTTCAGGCCTCTCCCGCTCGACTTTGGAGGCAGCCGCGACGGCCTATGCCCGCGCGAACGCCGTCATCGGCATCTACGGCATGGGGCTCACCCAACACAAAGCGGGCGTCGAGAACGTGCAGATGGTGGTCAACCTGCTGCTCCTGCGTGGGCATATCGGAAAGCCGGGTGCCGGCATTTGCCCGGTGCGCGGTCATTCCAACGTTCAGGGGCAGCGCACCGTCGGCATTGCGGAGAAACCTGAACTGGTGCCGCTCGACAAGCTCAAGGAACAGTATGGCTTCGAGCCGCCGCGCTGGAAGGGCATGACGACGGTGGAGGTCTGCGAGGGCATCATCAAGGACGAGGTGAAGGCGTTCGTCGCGCTCGGCGGGAACTTCGTGCGCGCCGCTCCGGAGACGGCAGCCCTGGAGGCGGCCTGGCCTCGTATGCGCCTGTCGGTGCAAATCTCGACCAAGCTCAACCGCAACCACCTTATTCCGGGCGAGGTCACCTATATCCTCCCGTGTCTTGGGCGGATCGAGATTGACGAGCAGGCAACGGGACCCCAGGCTGTAGCCGTAGAGGATTCCACCGCTTGCATCCATGGCTCCAAGGGCGTTGCAAAGCCTGCAAGCCCCGACCTCCTGTCCGAGCCGCGGATCGTGGCTGAAATCGCCAAAGCTACCCTTCCGCCCAATCCCAAAGTGCCGTGGGACGATTGGGTCGCCGATTACGGCCGCGTCCGAGACGCCATCGAGGAAACCTATCCGGAGGATTTCCGCGCCTTCAACGAACGCATGTGGAAGCCCGGCGGATTCCACCGCCCGATTGCAGCGCGCGAGCGCCGCTGGAAGACGAAGACCGGGAAAGCGAATTTCGTCGTGCCCCAGAGCCTCCAGGCCGATCTCGGCATCGCAGACAATGATCGCGACGTCTTCAAGCTCATGACGGTGCGCTCCAACGACCAGTTCAACACTACGGTCTATGGCTATTACGACCGGTTCAGGGGTGTCAGGGGTACCCGCATGGTGCTCTTCATGAACCGGAACGACATCGCTCGCCTGAGCCTCCAGGAGGGGGATATGGTCACCCTCACGACGGCAGTCGATGACGGCGTCATGCGTCAGGTGAGTGGATTGCGGGTCACTCCATACGACATCCCGGAGGGATGCTGCGCGGCCTATTATCCGGAGTGCAATCCCTTGATTCCGGTTTGGCACCATGCGGACAAGAGCAAGGTGCCGGCGGCGAAGTCGATCCCGATCCGGATTGCGCTCCAGCAGAAGCAACTGCCGGAGGCGGCGGAATGAGCCTTCACTTGGAACCTGTTATCCGCCTGCCGCAGACGAGCGTGGCCGAAGGTGTGTTTGCTGCCGGGGATCGCGTGCTGCCGGAGGAAACGCCGGTCGCGCTCACCTATAACGGCTCGACCCACGCGGTGATGATGGCAAGCCCGGCCGATCTTGAGGACTTCGCCCTCGGCTTCAGCCTGTCGGAAGGGATCATTGCCGAGCCGAGTGAGCTGGCCTCCATGGAGATCATCGAACATGATCTTGGTTGCGAGGTGAGGATGTGGCTGCAGGAATCCTCCGGCGGCGCTTATCGGTCCAGACGGCGTGCCATGGCTGGACCCGTCGGCTGCGGATTGTGCGGAGTGGAATCCCTGGCGGAGGCGGTGAGGCCAGCATCGACAGTGACTGGCACTCTCCAGGTTTCGCCCGCGCTCATTGCCGCTGCCATGGCCGATCTGTCGAAGGCGCAGCGGCTCAACAGAGAAGCAAGAGCGATCCACGCCGCGGCTCTTTGGCGTCCTGAGCAAGGTCTGATCGCGATCCGAGAGGATGTTGGGCGGCATAATGCGCTCGATAAGCTGGCTGGAGCCCTCGCACGAGCCGATGCGTCCTGCTCCGCCAGCATGGTGCTTCTGACCAGTCGGGTATCGGTGGAAATGGTGCAGAAGTCAGCCCGCATGGGAGCCCCGATCATCGCTGCCATTTCCGCTCCTACAGCCTTGGCTGTCAGGGTCGCGCAGGGCTGTGGTCTCACCCTGGTGGCGGTGGCGCGCCAAGATTCCTTCGAGGTCTTCACTCATCACGAACGTATCAGGCGTCTAGGGTTGTGAGCGAAAAGCGATGCATAGCACCTAGATCAACTTACGTGCCGTTGGACCGCTTCAAATGATAGAAACTCTGTCGGGAGCGCTGGAACCCGCGCTCCCGACGAAGCCATCATTCACAGAAGATGCGCATCAGAACACGAAATCGCTGTTGCCGAGATCTGATGCGTTGACGCCTTTAAGGACTATCAAGTCGAACTTGTACCAGATCACGGTATCGTTGCCTGCCTGCCATATGGCGAGATCGGACAACTGGTCCACGCCTGACAGACGACTGGCGTCAATCCTGTCCTCACCGTCTCGGAAGTCAGTGATAGTATCGTGACCGGAGCGCTCGAAAACGAAGGTGTCCTTCCCGGCACCGCCGGTCATCTCGTCCTTGACCTTGCCACCCATGAGGACGTCGTTTCCGTCCCCACCCTTGAGGACGTCCTGGCCACCGCCGCCCTTGAGGATGTTACTGCCGGAGTTCCCGATCAGGGTGTTGTCGATCTCATTACCGGCGGCGTTCAGATTGCCAGATCCGGTCAGCGTCAGGTTCTCGACGTTCTTTCCCAAGGAGTACGAGACGGAAGCCTTGACGGCGTCAGTCCCGTGGTCGCGGCTTTCGACGGTATCATCTTTGTGGTTGTCGACCTCATATGTATCCTTACCCTTGTCGCCCCACATCCGGTCTGCCCCGGCGCCGCCGCGAAGGAGATCATTTCCGTCACCACCGTATAGCCTGTCATGACCGGCTTTGCCGTCAAGAGTGTCATTCCCTTTGTCTCCATACAGGCGATCGTTGCCATCACCGCCATAGAGATTGTCGTCGCCACGGGTTCCCTTGACCAGAAGATCCTTGGGAGGCTGAGGCGGCTTCGGAACTTCAGGCTTCGGCTCCGTGACATCCTGCGTATTGATCGTCACCGCCTCGGAATACGAACGGCCGGTATTGTCCGTGACCTTTATAGTGATGTCATGGGACTTCGCCGTTTCATAGTCGAGATTGGCTCTCTCGGCCACCACAAGCTTGTCGCCGGATATCTTGAAGAGGCCCGCCGCGGGGCCAGACAAGGTGTAAGTGAACGTATCTCCCGCATCAGCATCGACGGCTGAGAGGACGCCTATGATGGTTCCAACCGCAGAGTTTTCCTTCACCGACCTGTTCGAGAGCGAGATGTCCGTTGGCGCGTGGTAGACCGGCTCCTCGCATGGAACACGGCTGCCGTTGGTCTGGCCGCCTGAGGAGACCTTGAACACATCGGAAGGACCCGTGATACCGGTGTTGCGCATGACGATATCGGCGAAGGTCTGCCCACTGTCTTCGAACATGCTGTCGTCGAGGATCTCAAGGTAGTAGAAGCGATCGCCGTCCTGCAGTCGGTCGAGCTGCTCAAGAAAGAGATAGCCGAAGGTTGAGCCGAGCTGCCCCTTGGTCGGCTTCTCCGCCAAGCCACCGACCCACAGATCCATAGCCTCAAAGCCTTCCGGATAGACCTCTTTAAGCTGGTTGATGAAGTCATCGGTCAGGCCGTTTCGCTTCTGGAAGTCTTCCCAGCCGGAGTAGGACCGCAGGCTGGCAAGGCCCGTTTTCTCGTGCAGCTGCTCACGAACGGAGTTGAAAGGCGCAATGCCTGTGTCGCGCCCGCGGAAGATGTTGAGAGCGGCAAGATCGAGCGGCCGCCCGACGAGCTGGTTGCGAAGCGCGTTGACCACATCGACGTCAATCGCCTGATGCGCCGTTCCGGTCGCCCCCAGAAGCAACTCATCGATGCCGAGTTCGGACATCCTATCCGGGCTCAGGAAGGCCTGGACGAGGGATATGTCGTGCATCTGGCCATCAGCATCCTTGTAGCTCACCGTTTCGTTGAGCATGGAGTGACCGAACCGATAGGCTACATGGGCAAATTCCGCCGAGATGGATGCATCGACGGTGGGATCATATCCGTCGAAGCCATGCTCGTTCTCACCCGAATCGATGCCGCCTGCCATTGCGTCAGCGAATTCAGTGAACACCACACGTTGGTATTCAGCAGTGTTCACAATGCGTGCTGCCTGGAAATACTCCTCTGTCCACTTGTTGCCGGTGCGATCCTTGAGCAGGTCGACCTAGAAGTTATGGTTGCGTGCCCAGATCGTGTGCATGGACGTGAGCATGAGCTGTCAATCGAGGTGAAGGTCCTGCCGCAGGATATCGACCAGCTCCGCCCCGGTCTCGACACAGTGCTGGGCATGTCGGCCTTCAACCAGCGCACCACGCCGGAACTGAAGGGCAAGGTCAGCATGATTGCGGCTGATCTGGTGACGGATCAGCGCTCTGGCATGCAGTATTATGAGATCTGTGCGCGGGTGGCGAAATCGCGATCTTGATGAATGTGAGGGATGTTCCTCACGTCACTTCTCCCAGATCGGCAGTGTTGACGGCCAATACTGCGATTGGGGATGTCTGATGGCACACTTCACCCCTGATCAGGCAGCCTGCGGTATCATCAAGATCACAGCCGTCCGCTTCAGGTTGTAGGCCATCGCGGTGAGTCTGACCTGCAGGGCCGCTTTCGCCAGTCCTGTCCAGCGCATGCGTCGTAGGCCGTAGCTGCGCTTCCAGGTGCCAAAGATCTTCTCGATCCGGCAGCGCACATGGTGGACATGATGGTTCCACGCCCGCAGCTTGCGTAGAGCGCTTCCACCAGGTCGGCTCCACACGCCTGTCTGGACCACGCGCGGGCATCCGCCTTTGCTTTGCACCGCCGAGGCAAAGGCTGTTCCACGGTAGGCGCTGTCGGCATAAACGTCGCCAGGGTTCTCCGGCAATGCCTCGCCGCCAGCACGCCCGTCGTTGACGTTGCCGGGTGTGACGGTCACTTCCTCGACGAGAGCCGTAACGGCATCCGCCGCCACATGGGCTTTGAAGCCGTGGATCGCCCTGCGGTGCTTGTGCCCCGCCCAGGCGGCTTCCTCATCCCGAGTGCTTGCCGAAGAAATGACTGTAGCGTCCACCAAAGTGCCCTTCTTGATGGTGACTGCTTGAGCTTTGAGTTGGCGCGTCACTTCATCGAACAGGATCTTGTCGAGACCACGCCGCACCAGTTCCCGCCGGAACCGCACGAAGGCGGTGCGCTCCGGGGTGGGCTCGTGGGCGGCGAACCCGCAGAAGCGCCGGAATGAGGCGCGGTCTTCCAGCGCCTCTGCCAACTTCACGTCCGACAAGTCGTACCAGACGGCCAGCAGCAGGGCCCGGAACAAAGCCAAGGGTGGCCAAGCGAGCTCGCCCTTCGCAGCGGTATAGATGCCGGCCAGGTGTCGATCCAGCGAGGACCAGTCGATCAACCCCAACAGCCGGTCCGGGGAGCAGCGATGCGGGGTGGGGTCTTCGACAAACGTGAAGACTTCCTGCCCAATCTGACGGCGTGCCATGGGACTGCTCCCGCCATGTTCAGCCGCGCTATTGAATCACCCAAACAGCCACCGGTCGAGACCACCCGCGCACAGGTCTCATTATCCCGTGCGTGTGGCTTTCGCGGACGACGAGCGGGAGCGTCTCGGCGATCTCAAGCTGGTTCCGGGCATGCCTGTGGAGGGGCTGATCCAGACCGGGCACCGGACAGTGTTCTCATACCTGACGAAGCCTGTCGCCGACAACATGGCCAAGGCTTTTCGAGAGGAGTAGTGGCCGAAAGAGGCTGGGTCTTTGAAGGCCCGGTTCTCTTTCTCTCAGCTCAGCGTGGCGACACTCATATCCCCTTGCTCGGACAGGCGAGGGCCGAACTGAGAGGTGCTGATGGTTGGGCGGCCGGTGATGAGTTCTGCGCAACGGCTTCCGAGCATCATTGCGGGCGCATTCGTGTTGCCCGCATTGATGTTTGGCATGGCCGAAAGATCGCAGATCCGCAGGTTCTCAATCCCGCGAACACGTAGTCTGGAATCGAGAACGGCCATGTGGTCGCTTGCCGTGCCCATCCGGCAGGTTCCACTAGGATGATAGTTCGTTTTCACAAAGCGCCGGCAATGCTTCATGATCGCTGCGTCGCTGAGATCGCCAGGGTCAGGAATCGAGATGCGCTCAACCCGCTCGGCGAGAGGAGTGGTCTGGAAGGCGCGGAGGAAGAAGCGTTGACCGTCGATCATCGCTCGGGCGTCGTCAGGATGGTTCAGCAGATTGGGTGAGACGAGGGGCATGTCGTCTGGATCTGCTGAGCGTAGACGAACATAGCCACGGGATTTGGGCTTCACGACGACGGTGGTAATCGTCAGCCCATAGGTATCCTCCACTAGGGTGAGGGTATCCCGGTCTAGGTAAACGATGGGTACGCAGAAGGCTTGGATTGTAGGATCGGCCTCGGGGTCGGTCGGGTTGACGAAGGCGCCGGCTTCGACGCCGGCCGAGAGGATCGGGCCTGAACCGAACAGCCGGAAATGGATGCCGTTGAGCAGCATGCGCCAGCCGACGCCTTGCTTGTAATAACCATAAGGCCCATTCGCCTTGGCGATGAGCGGCACCTCGGGATGGTCGATGAGATTCTCACCGACGCCTGGAAGGTCGGCGATACACGAGATGCCGTGCTCCCGCAGTTTATTGGCTGGGCCGATACCCGAGAGCATCAGAAGCTGTGGCGTCACAAGCGCGCCGGATGCTACAATCACCTCGCCATCTGCATAGACCTGATGGTCCACTCCTTTGACGTCGCGATAGGTCACGCCAACGGCCCGCCCGTTCTCGATCTCGATCTTGCGCACGCGCGACTGCAGACGGATGACAAGATTTGGATTATCCGCGAGCGGCGCCAGGAAAGCATAGGCCGCGCTGCTGCGCCGGCCGCGCCGATTCATGAACTGGTAGAAGCCGACGCCCCGCTGCTTGGGGCCATTGAAGTCCGGATTGAAGGGTTCACCCAAGCCCTGAACAGCCTGCACGAACCAGCGTGACATGTCGTTGATGTGGCCGGGATCCGACACCAGCAAAGGCCCATCGGCGCCATGCAGCTCATTGTAGAACCTGTTGTTCCCTTCCATGGTTCGAAAGTGAGGCAGAACGTCAGCCCAGCTCCAGCCGGGATAGTCGTTCTCCCCATGGAGCATTTCGTGCCATTCATCATAATCTGAGGGCCGGCCGCGCATGTAGACCTGCGCGTTGACCGAGGAGCCACCGCCGAGGACGTTGGCCTGAGGGATATCGTGTGCGCGCCCGTCCAGATGCTCCTGCGGCACCGTGTGATGATAGCGCATGTACTTGCTGCCGTTGATCATTTTGAAGATGCCAGGCGGCATATCGAGGAGCGGATGACGATGGGAGTAGCCGCCCTCAAGCAACAGAACGCGCCTCCCTTCATTGACGAGCCGCGCGGCAGCAACGGAACCGGATGAGCCTCCGCCGACGACGATGTAGTCGAAACGCTCTTTCATTCCTGCATCCTGATTAAAATATGCTGGAGGTCGTCGATGCCTCAGGCTCTGATCTTATCGAGGCCGCTCCAGTCGAACGCGATGCCATGGCCGGGGCGATCCGGCGCCAGTGCGAAGCCATCCTGAATCTTCAAGGGCTCGGCGATGTAGCGCTCCAGTCCAAAACCATGGGCTTCCAGATAGGAGCGGTTCGGACAGGCGGCCAGGAGATGCACGGTCACGTCATGGGCACCATGGCTTGTGACCGGCAGATTGAAGGCCTCCGCCAGATGGGCGATCTTCATGAACGGCGTGACGCCGCCGCAATTGGTGACGTCCGGTTCCGGATAGGTCACAGCGCCCCCGGCCACGTAGAGCTTGAACTCCCAGAGCGTTCGCAGATTCTCACCGGCCGCAATCGGCAATCCGCCCTCGCGCACAATGCGGGCATGGCCAGCAGGATCGTCGGGAATGGTCGGCTCCTCCAGCCATGTGAGGTCGAAGGGCTGGAGCGCTCGTGCTGCGCGGATGGCGCCGTCGACGCTCCATTTCATGTTAGCATCCACCATCAACGGGAAGCCTGCGCCAAGATGCTCGCGCATCGCCTTCACCCGCTCCACATCCTCGAACAGATTGGCACGACCGACCTTCATCTTGATGGCCCGGAAACCCTTTCCGAGGTTGTCATCCGTCTGGCGCAGGAGCTTATCGAGGGATAAGTCCAGATCGATGCCGCCCGCATAGCAGGGCACCTTGGGATCGAAGCCGCCAAGTGCTTTCCAGAGGGGTAGGTTGGCGCGCTTTGCCTTTATGTCCCACAGGGCTATGTCGAAGGCCGAGAGCGCCAGGACAGTAGGACCGCCGCGACCGCCGTAATGAAGCGCCCACCACGCCTTGTGCCAGAGGCGCTCGATCTCGTCGGCCTCTTCGCCGTCCATCATCTCGGGCAACTCTCGGGCCAGGATCGTGTCGATGGCGGCCCCGTTGCGACCGACCGTGAAGGTATAGCCGACGCCCTCGGCGCCATCGGAATCACGGATGCGCACCGTGTTAAGCTCGAAGGCACGCATCTCGCCATGCATGGAATCGGTCAGGACGGTCGGCAGCGGGATGCGGTAGAAGCCGGGTTCGATGGAGGTGATCCGGGGCATGGTTATCCTTCACTTGCTCGATGGAATGCGGAGCGTCAGGCGGCCTCTTCCGTATGCATGCTCAGCCGGGCCTGAATGGCCACGACGAGCAGCAGGAACGCGCCGCGGATGACTGACTGCCAATAGGCCGACAGGCTGATCCAGCCGAGGCCGTTCTCGAAGTTGAGGATGTTGAAAATCAGGCCGAGCAGGAGCACGCCGGCCAGCGTCGATGCGACGGAGCCGACGCCACCCGTCAGCAGCGTGCCGCCGACGACCACGGCCGCGATGGCAAAGAGCTCCCAACCGACACCTTCAATGGGCTGTCCTGCTCCGAACTGCGCCGCTAGGATCACGCCTGCGAGGCCCGCGAGCCCTCCGCTCGCCAGGTATACAAGTGCCTTCACCCGCTGGGCCGGAAGCCCCATGAGGCGAGCCGCATCCTCGTTGCCGCCGATGGCCAGAACGGTGCGGCCGAACGAGGTGAAGTTAATGATAAGAGAACCGAGAAGATAGGTGATCAACGCGATCCAAGCAGGAATGGGAAAGCCGAGGAAGTCGCCCTGTCCGAGTTCCACAAACCCTGTCTCGTAGGACACCGAAACCGACTGGTTGTTAGCCAGCAGCAGCGCGCAACCGCTCGCAGCCAGCATCGTGGCGAGCGTGGTGATAAAGGGAAGAATGTTGAGCCTCGTAATGATGAAGGCGTTGCAGGCACCGACCGCCAGCCCGGCTGCTAGGCCGCCAAGAAGCCCTGGCATGACGCCATAGGGGGAGAGCAGGGCGGCCACGACACTGCCGAGCGCCGCAGTCGACCCTACCGAGAGATCGATCCCGCCGGTGATGATGACGAAGCACATCCCGAGCGCCACCAGGGCGAACATGCTGTTATAGCGCAGGACCGAGAGCACGTTGAAAGCGCCGAGGAAGTTCTCGTAGCGCAGCCAGCCGAACAGGATCAGGGCGACAAGGGCGAGAAGCACCCCGTAGCGCCCGATTCCCTGAAACAGCTTGAGCGAGATGGCGTTCATCGAAGACCTCAGCGATGGCTCTGCCGCTGCAGCCAAACGGCCAGCACGATGATGGCGGCTTTCGCCACGAGGGCGGCGGCATCGGGAACGCCGTTCGCCAGAAGCGTGTAGCGGACGAGTTGAATGATGAGGGCTCCAACCAGGGTTCCGATCACTGTGGCCCGGCCACCCGTGAGGAGCGTTCCACCGACGGCGACCGCCGCGATGGCGTCGAGCTCCATCCCGAGCCCAACGAGGTTGGCGTCCGCGGCGGAGTTGCGGGCAATGACAATGAGCCCGGCGATGCCGGATAGAAGTCCGCTGATGAGGTAGACACGCTGCTTAACGGATGCGACTGGAATGCCGGAGAGCCTCGCGGCTCTTTCGTTGCCGCCGATGGCGAGGATCTGCCGACCGAACACGGTGCGCCTGAGCATCCAGGCTGCTGCCACTACTATGGTGATCATTAGGATGGCTTGAAACGGGATACCGAAGATCCGTCCGAGGCCGATGAACTGGAAGCTCGGCAGGTTGAAGACCTGAAGATTGCCGTTGGTGAAAACCTGGGCGATGCCGCGCCCGGCAATGAAGAGGACGAGGGTTGCGATGATCGGCTGGATGCGAATACGGGTGACGAGCCAGCCGTTGAACCAGCCGAGCGCTGCCGCAACGAGAACCGGCACCACGAAGGCCAGTGCGATGCCGACAGCTGGGTGAGGCAGGGGAAAGAGCTTGCCGAGAAAGATCAGCGGAGCCAGCGCGCCGGCAATTGCCATAAGGGCACCGACTGAGAGGTCGATACCACCCGTGGCGATCACCAGGGTCATCCCCACGCCGACGATAACAATGGCGCAGACCTGCGTGAGATTGACGTTGAGCGTCTGCCACGTCGCGAAGTTTGGCGTGATGGCGAAGTTGACCAGGATCAGGAGCGCAAGAGCAATCCAGGCTCCGTGGCGCGTCAGAACTCTTCTGACATCGAAACGCGGCGATCGATGCGCCGGAGGCAGAGTGGCCGCCGTATCAGCCATGAACAGCCTCCCGGGCACTCTGATCCCCATGTGCCATAGCCGCCATGACGCTCTGCTCGGTCACCGCGTCACCCTTCAGTTCGGCCGCGGTGCGGCCGTCTCGCAGCACGAAGATGCGGCTGGCTGCCTCAACGACCTCCTCCAGTTCCGACGAGATCATCAGAACGCCGAGGCCCTGTCCGGCTAGCTCATGGATCAGGCTTAGGATCTCGGCCTTAGCGCCGACATCGATGCCGCGGGTGGGCTCGTCGAGGATGAGAAGCCTGGGATTCATGCAGAGCCAGCGGGCCAGCAGCACCTTCTGCTGGTTGCCGCCGGAGAGTTCTCGGATCCGCTGTTCCGGTCCGGCGCAGCGGATGCCGAGCCGTTTAATGAAGCTATCGACGATTTCCCGACTGCGAGCCTCGTCCACGATACCACGTCGTGCGAGCTGCGGCATGAGTGCGAGCGTCAGGTTCTCGCGCACTGACATGTCCGGAATGATGCCCTCGTGTTTCCGATCTTCCGTGCAGAAGCCCATGCCGGCGCGAATGGCATCCGAAGGTGTCGAGATCGCATTGTCGCGTCCATTGAAGCCAATGGTGCCGCCATCGGGCTTGTCGGCTCCGAAAACGACTCGAACCGACTCCGTGCGCCCTGCGCCGAGAAGTCCGGCAAGGCCGACGATTTCTCCAGGCCGAACCTCGAAGCTGACATCATGTACCTTGCGACCTACGGCAAGATTCTGGACCTTCAGCACAGTCTCACGCGCCTCGCCCGCTGCATTGGAGGTGTCGAGTCGCTCATGCAGCACCTGCGACAGCTCACGCCCGAGCATGGAAGTTACAAGATCGAGCCGGGAAAGCTGAGCCATGGGCGCAACTTGTATGGTGCGACCGTCCCGCATGATGGTCACGCGGTCACACACGGCGTAGAGTTCATCGAGCTTGTGGCTCACGAAGATCACCGATACGCCAGCCTCCTTGAGCTGACGGATCACGCCGAACAGCACCTCGACCTCCCGCTCGTCGAGAGAGGATGTGGGCTCGTCCATGATGACCAGCTTGGCCTCGAAACCGATGGCGCGCGCGATGGCGACCATCTGCTGCACGGCTGTGGGATAGGCCATCAGCGGGCGGCGCACGTCAATATCGATCTTGAACCGGGCAAGCAGAGCTTGCGCCTCCGCATGCATGGCGGACCAGTCGAGAAGGCCGAAACGGCGTTTCTCACGGCCGAGGCAGATGTTCTCCGTCACGGACCGATAGGGGACAAGGTTGATTTCCTGATAGATCGTGCTGATGCCGGCCCGCTGCGCTTCCTGAGGCGAGGAGAACTCTACCGGCCTACCGTCGAACAGGATCTCTCCGGCATCCTTTCTGTAGTAGCCGGTCAGGATTTTGATCATCGTGGACTTGCCGGCACCGTTCTGGCCGATCAGTGCATGAATCTCGCCTCTCTCAACCACGAGTTCGGCCGAGCGCAGGACCGGTATGCCGGCGAAGCGCTTGTCTATGCCATGCATGGAAAGAAGCGGCGCCATGGAAGCTCCGTTCATGGGCTTGGCCAAATAAAGGCGCTGCTCGGTTTCACGGGCAGCGCCTTTGAGGTTCAGTAGGCGTCCGCGATGAGCTGGGTCGCGTTTGACTTGTCGAAGAACCGGTCGGTGTTCACCACCCACGGCTCGATCTGCTCGCCCTTGGCGTAGCGGGCCAGGGTCTCGAAGGCCTTTGGCCCGAACTTCGGATTGCACTCCACAGTGGCGAGCATCTTGCCATCGATGATGGCTTGGAGCGCGTCGCGCGTGCCGTCGATGGACACGACGATGACGTCCTTGCCGGGCTTCTTGCCGGCCGCTTCCAATGCCGCAATGGCCCCGATGGCCATTTCGTCGTTGTGGGCGTAGATGGCTGTGGCGTCGGGGTGCGCCTGCAGCAGCGTCTCGGCCACTTGGCGGCCCTTGTCGCGGGCGAAGTCGCCGGATTGAGAGGCTACGACCTTCATGCCGGAATGAGCCTTGATGTAATCCTCAAAACCCTTGCGGCGGTCGTTGGCCGGCGAGGAGCCTGTCGTACCCTCGAGCTGAATGATCTTGGCGTTTCCGTTCATGGCCTTGGTCAGGGCTTCGGCGGCGCGCTTGCCTTCGTCCACGAAGTCCGAGCCGATGAAGGTCACGTAGTCGCGGCCTGCCTTGGCGAGGCTCTGGTCCACGTTGCGGTCAAGAAGAACGACCGGGATACCAGCGCGCTTGGCGGCCATGACAGCCGGGATCAGGGGCTTCTCCTCGCGGGGGGCAAGGAAGATCAAATCGACGCCTTGGGCGATCATCGAGTTGACGTCGGCGACCTGCTTGGCGGCGGAACCGGCTGCATCGGTGTAGACTAGCTGATGCCCGAGCTTGGCGGCTTCCGCCTTCATGCTTTCCGTTTGAGCGATGCGCCAGGGATTGTTCGACTCGGTCTGCGCGAAGCCGACCTTGTATTTCTCTTTCTGCTTCAGCTTGGGCAGTTCCTGCGCGGACACACCGCCAAGTCCTAGACCAATGGCAGCAACACCCGTCGCGAGGGCAAGGAAAGTCCTTCTCAGCATCATCTTCCTCCATCAGTTTTTAGGCCCCTTTGTCGGGGTTCTTGAAGGATTGTCGCAGCACTTGTGGCTGCGGGGGCGTCACCAACGGACATAAGTGGTCTGCTTCCGCAGGTATCCGTCGAAACCGTACTTTCCGTCCTCGCCGCCGAGACCGGAATGCTTCCAGCCGCTGTGGAAGCCCTGAACAAGCTCGCCGCAAGGGCGGTTCACATAGAGCTCGCCGAAGGAGAGCTCCCGCGAGAGCCGCATCACCCGGCGGAGATCGTTGGTGTAGACATAGGCCGACAAGCCGTAGCTGCTGTCGTTGGCGAAGCTCAGCGCCTGCTCGAAGCTGTCCACCGTCATGACCGGCGCGACCGGGCCGAAGATCTCCCGCTGCATGACGGATGCTTTATTGGTATCCACCCGCAGAACTGTCGGCTCGAACCAATGGCCGCGGGAGAAATCACCTTCCGTCAGGCGGCGTCCGCCGGCGAGGACCTCGGCGCCGGCCGCGATGGCGTCGTTCACGATCTCCTCGACCTTGTCGACCTCGGGCCGGTTCACCTTCGGCCCCATGTCGGGATTGGTCATGGGGTCGGCGAGCCGCATCTGCTTCACACGAGATACAAACTTGTCGAGAAAGGGCTCTGCGATGGCTTTATGCAGATACATGCGCTCATTGCAGGTGCAGATCTGCCCGCAATTAGTGAAGCGCGAGACGATGGCCGCATCCACGGCCGCTTCGATGTCGGCGTCGTCGAGAACGATGAACGGCGCCTTGCCGCCGAGTTCGAGGCGCACGACTTTCAGCTCATGGGCACCTGCCGCATAAATCTCCCGTCCGGCACGGACGCTGCCCGTCATGGTGATCATGGCGCTGATCGGCGAGCGCACCAGCGCATCGCCAACAATGCGCCCGTCTCCGGTCACCACATTGAGCACGCCTTTCGGGATTCCAACCTCATGCGCAAGGCGGGCGATCTCAAGCGCCGACAGAGGCGTGGATTCGTGCCCCTTCACCACCATGCTGTTGCCGGCCACAAGAGCAGGACCGATCTTGCGCGCCGCCAGAGCCGCTGGGTAGTTCCAGGCCGTCAAGCCGACGACCACGCCGAAGGGAACGCGGCGGATCCAGACCTCTTCGTTCTGGAAGTCGGAAGGAAGGATGTCACCCTCGATGCGGCGTGCGCTCTCAGCGGCAAACGTCAGGAAGGTAATGACTGCCTCGATCTCACCCTCGGCCTGATTCAAGGGCTTACCCTGCTCCAGCACCACGATGCGGGCGAGGCGGGCCTTGTCGCCTTTCACCGCCGCAGCGAGATCGGATACGTAGCCGGCACGAATAATGGGTGGGAGAGCAGCCCAAGCTGGCTGTGCACGACGCGCTGCCTCCAAGGCATCAAATGCGTCCTCGGCCGTTCCCGTTGGAACGGAGGCAAAGACGACTTCATTGGCTGGGTTCTCGACCTCGGATCGTCCTTCCGAACGGCCCTCGGTCCAAGCCCCATCAATATACATTTGGTAATGAGTCACAGCCTCTTGGCGGCCAACCTGAACCGATGTGGTCATGGCCGGCCCACACCAAATCCCCTCCAGGGGATTTGCGAATCAGAGTTCGACAGTGCGGTGCCTTGCGTTGGCGTCACCAGTCTCTCCCTTTTTGCCCAAGCGGAGCAATGTCAAACCATACGTCAGTTTCTGATCTATTTGGTTCGACCGAAAAGAGGATGGTCAGACAGTCATGAGCTGTCAAGGCCTGTCGTTTAATGCCTCCTGACTCCGGTGGACTAGTTTTGATGGTGGATTTAGGCAGATGTTGGGCATCTCAGGTGCAGGTTAATGGATTATGGTCGGACCATATGCTACGCTCGCTCACCCGCAGATCGGCTTTGGCTTGCTCTGAACACGTGCCAAAAGCTGCATGACAAAAGCGAGGGGACCATGGACCAGAGCGAGAAGCTGCATGGCCACGCGGCGACGGGAGCAGGCACACGGCGCTCGGACGCGGTGGCGACCGAACTGGTGCGGATGATCGAGGCGGGCAGCCTTCAGGAAGGCGAGCGCCTTCCGGCCGAACGCGACCTGATGCAGCGCTACGGCGTGAGCCGGTCGGCTGTTCGGGAGGCGATTGTTTCGCTCGCCAATCGCGGCCTCGTCGAAACGCGCCTTGGCCACCGCCCCATCGTCCGTAAGCCCGATTATGAGATTGCCGTCGACAAGGTGGGTAATCTCGTCGGCCATCTTATGGTCGACCGGAAGGGAGTGTGGAATCTCTTCGAGACCCGAATCTTCATGGAGACCGCTCTTGCGCGCTGGGCCGCCAAGCACGCGCGGCGTGATGACCTCGAAGAACTCAGAGCGGCTCTCGACGCCAACCGGGAGGCAATCGGTAACTCGATCATATTCGATGAGACCGACGCTGCTTTTCACGCGGTGCTCTATCGAATCCCGGGCAATCCGATCTATCCGGCGATCCACAAAGCTTATGTGGATTGGTTGACCCAGCATTGGCGTTCGATGAAGCGGGGTGCGGGTATCGACCAGATGAATTGCGCCGGACATGAAGCCGTCTTCGAAGCCATCCTCGCCCGCGATCCTGACAATGCGGAGGAAGCCATGCGCCGCCATCTGGTTGCAGCGTGGGAATTCGTGAGGTCCACCTTTCCATCAGATAGCTGAGCCGAGTCTTGTTGCATCGAATAACCACTGCAATAGTTGCAGCGATGCGGCGGTCATCACGGCGTCATAGAAGCGTCGCTAGACACCTGTCCAGGAGGAGAGATCATGAACTATCTTGCACTGCTCGGATCCGTCACAGCCATTCTGCCGGCGATGATTGGATCATCCTTGGCTCAGGAAAAGACACTGACCGGCGCGCCGACCATCGTGGTCGCCCATCGGGGCGCCAGCGGCTATCTGCCCGAACACACCCTCGAAGCCTATAAGATGGCCATCGACATGGGTGCCGACTACATCGAGCCCGATCTCGTCGTGACTAAGGATGGCGTGTTGATCGCCCGGCACGAGCCGATGCTGAGCGGGACCACCGATGTGTCGAACCGACCTGAATTCGCCTCCCGCAAGACGACCCGGAAGGTCGACGGTGTTGATACCAGCGACTGGTTTGCCAGCGACTTCACCCTCGCCGAGATCAAGCAGCTTCGCGCCAAGCAGGCCATGGCTGACCGTGATCAGTCGAAGAATGGTCAGTTTCTGGTTCCAACCTTGCAGGAGGTGATCGACCTCGCCATGAAAGAGGGCACTGCAAGGGGTAAGGCCGTCGGCATCGCTCCGGAGACCAAGCACTCGACCTTCCACGCCGCTATCGGTCTGCCGATGGAAGACCGGCTGGTGAACGCCCTGAAGGAGGCCGGCTGGGCCGATGCGTCTGCGCCTGTAGTCATCCAGAGCTTCGAGGTGGCGAACCTGAAGTACCTGAACACACGGATCGACGTGAAGCTGGCGCAACTGTTGGATGCGGAAGACGTGGACAAGGATGGCAACATCGTCCTCAGTGCACCCTATGCTCAGCCCTATGATTTCGTGGTGGTGGGCGACAAGCGCACTTACAAGGATCTTCTGACGAAAGAGGGTTTGGCCGAGGTAAAGTCCTACGCCGATATCCTGGCGCCTTGGAAACCCTACATCCTCCCGACCAAGCAGGTCGACCAGAACAACGATGGCAAGGCAGATGACCTAAACGGCGACGGAAAGGCCGACGAGCAGGATCGTGTTATTGCCGAACCGTCCAGTGTTGTGAAGGACGCCCATGCCGCAGGCCTTCAGGTGTTCACCTGGACCTTCCGCAACGAGCCCAAGCGCTTGGCTTCGACATTCAAGGGCGATCCGGCAGCTGAGTACAGGGCGTTCTATGCCGTTGGGGTCGATGGGCTCTTCAGCGACTTTCCTGATACTGCCGTGAAGGCGCGCTGATCGTCGGGATATCCCGAGTAACCCGGCATCACTCGATGCCGGGCTTTTTGTAGGTGCAGAACGTCACTGGCACACATCCACCCAGTCGGCGCCGACAAGATTAGCCATGCGCTGCGGTTGGATGCGTACGGCCGTGTGAATAGACCCCGCAGCCGGCACAACTTCGTCGAAGGCCTTCAGGGAGATGTCGCAATAGACGGGCAGGGGTGTTGCCAGGCCGAAGGGACAGACTCCACCAACGGGGTGCCCGGTCAGAGCCTGAACCTGCTCTGCATCCAGCATTGAGGCCTTGCCCCCGAACGTGGCCTTCACCTTCTTATTATCTAACCGCGCAGTGCCGCTCGTGACCACGAGAAAGCTTTTCTCGCCGACTCTCAATGACAGGGTCTTGGCGATCTTCTCCGGCTCGACACCGTGAGCTTCCGCCGCCTGCGCAACGGTGGCGGTGCTCGTTTCCATTTCGATGATCTCAAGATCCGGTGCGTTCTGGGCGAGAAAGGCGCGAACGGATTCAAGACTCATAGCCGGTGGACTCCTTACAGGATGGCTGAGATATGAGGGCACGTCTCAACAACGGGCGTTTCCTCACCGATGTGAGGACTGTCCGCATGATAGCTGCCACCCTGCCGCAGGTGCAAACCGCTCCTAGCGCTCGCCCTCTGGATAGTCTGCGCCACGGCTCGTTTCATTCCAGGCCTCGATTTCGGCCAGGGTTTCCTTCAGCTTGTTCCGAACGCCTTCGAGAGCGATGGAGCCTAGCACCAGGTGCTTGGGTGGGTTCTCCGCCTCAACCACCTTGATGATCGCCTCCACAGCCCGCACGGGGTCACCGGGCTGCTTTCCGCTGATATTGGCGGTCGCCTCAAGCCGGGCTCCGACCGTGTTCTGGTAATCAGCTATCATCGGGCGCCGCTGCTGCAGAGATCGACCGGCCCAGTCGGTCCGGAATGGGCCAGGCTCGACGCAAGTCACCTTGATGCCGAGGGGGGCCACCTCCCTGGAGAGTGAATCCGACAGCCCTTCCACCGCGTGCTTAGTCGCCGCGTAGTAACCGGATCCCTCGAAGCCGATGAAGCCTGCCTGGGATGAGATGTTGACGATATGACCGCGACGGCGGGCTCGCATGCCAGGCAGGACGGCCCGAGTCATGGCTGCCAAGCCAAAGACGTTCGTGTCAAACTGGGTGCGGATCTCGGCATCGTCGCCTTCCTCGATGGAGGATTGGTAGCCGTAGCCGGCATTGTTCACCAACACGTCGATGGATCCAAAGCGATCCCCGGCCGCTTTCACGGCAGCGGCGATTTGATCGGGGTTGTTGACGTCGAGTGACAAGGCGAGAGCATGGTCCTCATGTCCCTGTGCCAAGTCCTGCACCCTAGTGACATCTCGGGCCGTGACCACCGCGCGCCACCCCCGACGCAGCACGATTTGAGCGAGCTCCCGCCCGAAGCCGGTGGAGCAACCCGTGATGAACCAGACGGGATTGTCGTTCAGTGGCATGCGGGGGTCTCCTCTGCTCGGACGGATGCGGCAAGGGCATATAGGGCCGGATCGATGGGGGTGAACCGGCTCCTGCTATCGATTTTCCAACCTCAGCTAAGCTTTGTGAAAGTCGACGAGGGGCTCGTCGTAGATCCCGGTGAGGAGCCTGCCGTCCTGTCTGACGATACCGCGATACATGCCTGAGCAGTTGAAGGGCAGGGACACATTGCCGGCACGGTCCACGGCAATGATGCCACCCGAGCCACCTGCCGGAGCCAGCATATCGATCACGACGGCACGCGATGCTTGATCCAAGGTCTGGCCAGCATAGCGCATGCGGGATGCGATCTCGTGCGCCGCCGCATAGCGGATGAAGATTTCGCCGTGGCCGGTCGCCGACACGGCGCAGGTTTCGTTATCCGCCCAAGTTCCAGCGCCGATCATGGGACTGTCGCCCACACGTCCAGGGGCTTTTGCCGTCATGCCACCCGTGGAGGTGGCAGCTGCGAGATTCCCGTGGCGGTCGCGGGCCACTGCGCCAACCGTGCCGTGCTTGCGCGACTCGTCCTGATCGACCGCGCCGCTCTGGCGCATGGCGAGCGTCTCCTGCAGGGCCTGCCAGCGTTGCTCGGTAAAGAAGTAGGTGGCTTCCTCGAAGGCCAAACCCTGCTGGCGGCAGAACTCCAGGGCGCTTTCACCAATGAGCAGCACGTGGCCGGAATGCTCCATCACGGCGCGGGCAGCGAGAATCGGGTTACGCGGGCCGCAGATCCCGGCAATTGCGCCAGCAGAACGGTCGCGCCCGTCCATGACGGCCGCGTCCATTTCCTGCTTGCCGGCAGAGGTGTAGACTGCACCACGCCCGGCATTGAAAAGCGGCTCGTCTTCGAGAGCCATCACAGCCGCAGTGGCGGCATCGAGTGCGCTTCCGTTGTCAGCGAGAACAACGCGTCCCGCATCGAGGGCGCGACGCAGGCCCGTGTGATAGGCGGCCTCGCGCTCAGGCGTCATCTTGCTGCGCAGGATCGTTCCTGCCCCTCCATGAATGGCGAGAGCGAAGTCGTTGCCAGGTGTGGTGGTGCTCGGCATGAGATCAGGCGTCCTCTGAAAAAGTTAAAGAGCGTCGGTCAAGGCGGGGCGGTGATGTCCATCCCGGCCAGTCATGGAGCCGGCGGCTATGAGGGCATCGAGAACTGCCTCCTGGGTGGCATCGGCCGTGGCCTGGAAGAGCAGGTCGATGCGGTTCTCGTTGAGGACGCGCATGTCGACCACAGCCGCCTTCTCGTCGTGCGAGAGGAGATTGGCTGTCGTGAAGCCGAGCGCGATGTCGCCGCTGCCATGGCCCCAGAAGGATCCGAGGCGTGCCAGTCCGACGCCGGAGCGGCGGATGACACGCTTGAGCTGTCGGTCGTTCAACGGAACATCGGTGGCCACGATGATGATGATCGAGCCCTTCTCCGCAGCAAGTTCCTCCATCTGAGTCTCAGGCGGGGCAATAAGCCTGCCGTCGGGAAGGCGAAGATCGCCGGCTCGGCCAAAATTAGACAGGACGAGAACGCCGAGATGGAAATTTTGGCCGTCCAGGGTGATCCGCCGGGACGAGGTGCCGATGCCACCCTTAAAGCCGAAGGTGCTCATGCCGCAGCCGGCACCCACCGAACCGACGTCAAAACATGAGGAGGCGTTCGCCAGAGCGGCGCGTGCATCCTCCTCGGTGACAGCGAGCGCCTGGATGTCGCTCAGATAGCCATCGTTGCACTCGAACACGACCGGATTCACCGTAGCGGTCTCTCGGCCGATATCCGGGTTGTGCTTGATCGCGTGGCGCACCAACGCCGTGCAGCAGGTGCCGACCGAGAGGGTGTTGGTCAGAAGGATCGGGGTCTCGATTGTGCCCAATTCCTCCACCTGCACGAGGCCGGCGCTCTTGCCGAAGCCATTCAGCACGTGAACGGCTGCTACGGGCTTCTCGCGATAGAGATTAGCACCATGAGGGACGATAGCTGTGACTCCTGTACGGATACTACCATTTATAAGGGTGCAATGGCCGACACGAATACCTGGAACGTCCGTGATGCTGTTCAACTCGCCCGTCAGCAGAACGCCGCAGGCAAGGCCCATATCACTGGCGCGGGCAGGGCGCTGCATCAGAGGCCTTGCTCCTTCACGAAAGCAGCAATCTCCGCGTGGGTTGCCACCCAAACGTTCGAACGTCGGGTAACTTCTTCCAGAAGCTTTTCCAGGATCCATATGCGCGAGCGGTAGCCGGTGACATGGGGGTGCATGGTGAGCAGAAAGAGACCGCCTTCCTCGTAGGCCCGCTCGAATTCCCGGAAGAATATGTCGTAGACGGCGGTCGGCGGCGTGTGGGGGCGAAGGCCGTTGAAACGGTGCATGTTGAAATAGACAGCATCGTCGCGGATCCACTCCACGGGCAGCTCTACGATGCCGGTCGGCTCGCCCTGTTCAAGCAGCTCGTAAGGGTCATCATCTGCCATGAGGGATGAATCGTACAGTAGGCCGAGCTCGCGTTCGATCCGCAGCGTGCTCGGGCTGAAGTCCCATGAGGGAGTGCGCAGGCCAACCGGACGCACACCCGTGATCCGCTCCAGGGTATCGGCCGCCCGGAACATCAAGTCGCGCTCGATCTCATATGGCAGCTGACTATTAAGTTCGTGGATCCAGCCATGGATGCCGATCTCATGGCCCTCTGCCACAACCCGCTTCTGCTCGTCCTCGTAGAGGAGGGCAGCGACGGCTGGGACGAAGAATGTCGCCTTGGCATCATACTTGGCAAGGGCGCTCAGGATGCGTGGTACACCCTGTCGGTTGCCATATTGGCCTTGGGACATGCGGCCGATGGATTTCCCTCCATCGCGCAATTCGTTTGTCTCATGGTCCGAGTCAAAGGAGAAAGCCACGGCGCAACGCGCGCCATTCTTCCACTTGCTGGGTTTCAACGAGCGTCCGGCACGAACATGGTCCACCTTGTTGCGCCAGGTCTGCTCGTCCCACGTCCAGGGCTGGCTGCTCATATCGTCCATGATTCTCTCAATTCGTTCTCTGAAATGATCGAAGGGCGCGTAACGGTTCAGGAGCGTCCGCCATCCACGGAGATGATCTGCCCTGAGACCCATGCTGCCGCATCGGAGGCCAGAAACATCACAGTGTTGGCGATGTCCTGTGGATATCCCAAGCGTCGGGTGTGAATGCTTTCCACCAAACGAGCCTGCCCCTCCGGTCCATAGCTCTCCCATTGACGCTGCGTGGCAGGGTTCGATAGCACGAAGCCGGGTGCCACGCTGTTCACAGTGATCCCGAACGGGCCAAGCTCAAAGCTGAGCTGCTTTGTAAGGCCAACAAGGGCATGTTTTGAGGCTGTATAAGCCTGAATGCCGGTGAGGCTCGGGCGAAGACCTGCTCCGGACGAGATATTGACGATGCGCCCGAACTTGCCCTGTTTCATGTGCGGAGCTGCTGCCTGCGAGCACCAGAAGGCACCATGCACATTGGCTTCGAACAGAACCAGCCAGTCTTGCTCGCTCACCTCCTCGATGGGCTTCGCGACCTGACCGCGAACGCCGCCCGCGCAGTTGACGAGAATGTCGATGCCACCAAGAGCCTCAGCCATATCAGCGAAGGCGCTGGCAACGGCGGCGCGATCTGCGAGATCAAGGGTGCGAGTTGCCCTGGCGCCTGACTCGGCGGCAACGCGCAGACCAGCTTCATCGAGATCGAGCGCCCATACATGAGCCCCCTCGGCGGCAAGAGACTGAACGATGCTGCGCCCAATGCCCTGTGCGGCTCCGGTCACGGCAACACGGCGGTTGGTGAAGTCGAGTTTCATGGGTTGAGCATCTCATCGAGGGTGGACCAGGATTGTTCGCGGCGGCCGTCCTCGATGTCATGAATCAGGGAGACCAGCCTGTTGATGGCAGGCGTAGGAATGCCCGCCTCCTGGCCGAGGGTGCCGATGATGGCGATTTGGGCGTCGACCTCGGTCTTGCGCTTGCGCACGGCGAGATCGCGCCAAATGCCGGAATGGGTCTTCGCGGTGTGCCGGTTGAACTCGGCCATATCGGCAACGGAACGCCTTGCAGCCGTTTCATCCGCCCCTGGCATGAAAGCGTCAGGGTCGAAACCGTTGAAACCTAAAGGCTTGACGCTGCGGGCCTTCGCCACTGCCATCACTTCCTGGCCGAGGCGGTGATAAACCGGGAAGTGACGTTCTGACGCCAAGTTCTCCGACATGGAGGCATTCGTCAGCGCGGTCGCGAAGAGCAGAGAGCCGTAGCCGAGCTTGCCCCAGAGATAGCCCCAGATGTTGTCCGTGAGCACTACCTTCGGCTCGAAGATCGAGAGCAGGCGGTGATACTCGCGCACCGCATCGGTTGCCTGCCCGTCGAGCCCACCCACTGCAACGGCGGCCCTGTTGCCGAAGAGAATCCGGCCAGGCTCCAGCCAGTCGGCGCCGAAGTTGACGAAGCATCCGACCGTGCGCTCGGTGCCGATTTCCTCGGCAATGATGATCTCGTTCAACCCGTTTTGCGCGGAGAGAACGGTGCCATCCTTAGCTAGGTGTGGCTTGAGAGCCCGAACGGCATCGCGGGTGTGATGAGCCTTGACCGCGAGGATGATGCGCTTGAACTGCCCGGTCACCTCGCTCGGCAAGACTGCCCTCACAGGCTGGCGGAACGTTTCTACAGGTCCTTCAATGAAAAGGCCTTCCCTTTTCATCGCCTCCACATGTGGCTCGCCGATGTCAACAAGCAGAATATCCTCGCCCGCGCGGGCGAAATAGGCGCCAAGGGTCCCGCCAATGGCGCCGGCGCCCCAGATCAGGATCGTGTTGTCGTTCATTACCAGTTCTCGATCGAGGCACGGGTTTCGTCGATAGCCACCGACCAGATGGCGTTCATGTCCTCGTCGGACCGCTGGAAGTATCCGCCGAAATTGCCGTCCTGCAGGATTTCGCGAACGCCCTCAGGACTAAAGGTCCGCATGCGTTCCAGATCGACCATCGGCTTCTGATGGGAGGGCTGTTCAATTCCGGGCAGGCGCGTCCAGGCAAAGTTTTCCATCCAGGAGGCATGCGACGCGACAGGGTCGATCTCCTTTACCTTCTCGAAGGTGCGCGGGGCGTTCCACCAGTTGTGAAACTTCACGCGACATTCCGGATTTTCGCCCATCCATTCGATAGCCGCTGTATGGCCCGGCGTATTGCCGCCATGCCCGTTGACGAAAAGAATGCGCCGGAATCCGGTGCGCTTCAGAGAGTCTAGAATGTCCGTAATGATTCGCAGGTAGGTATCCGCCCTGAGCGAGATCGTGCCGGGATAAGCCATGAAATAAGGTGTGATGCCATAGGCCTGAACCGGGAAGACTGGGACGCCCATCGGTGCAGCGGCTTCAGAGGCCACACGCTCGGCAAGGATGCTGTCGACGGAGAGGCTCAGGTAGGCGTGCTGCTCCGTGCAGCCCAGCGGGATAACGGCACGATCATCCGTCTTCAGGTATTCTTCGACCTGAAGCCAGTTCATCTCACTAATCTTCATGAAGGCACTTCCTCTTGAGACTCGATGGACGAGCGCAGACGCTCGATCACGGGCAGCAGCGTGGCGCGGATCGCATGCGGGTCCGGCACATAACGGAATTCCAGAGCCTGCATCCCAGGCGGCAGCAGCTTTTTAACAGCCGATTCGGCACCACTTGCATAGATCGCAACATCGACCTGGGTAAGAAAGGCTGCGAGATCGGGTGCCGTGATCAGCCGAACATCGACCGTAGACACATGAGGTGCAAACCGCAGGACGCCAGGTTTCATCAAAGCGGCGAACTCGGGGAAGATCGAAACGAGCCCAACCCGCGACATCGGATCCAGCATTGCGAGTTGAGCCCGCGTCTCCTCAGCCGGGATGAAGCTCAAGCCTACAACCGGGATGCCGCTGGGCACGAGATGCTCGACCTCGCCGCGGCGATGCGCCAGGGTCATGCAGATGTCGCAGGGCAGGGGAAAGGCCTCTCCTGCATGCAGGGCATCCACTGTCGTTACGACGATGGTGTCGTCAGAGCCAAGATGGTCCTGAATGCGATTGGCATATTGCTGCGTCGTCTCGACGAAATTGCCTACCATGACCAAGCGTAGCGGTCTTGTCGGAGTCGGACCACGTGCGGCGCGGGCATTCACGAGTGAAGACACGACAGACGGCGCGAGGCCCAACTGCTCGGCCTCATTAAAGAGCATATCGACTCGGCGTTGAATCTTGCGGATGGCATGGGAGCGCAGGCCGTCGCTGTTATGCCCGTCTCCCACATAGGTGCCGGCCCCTGGTTTTGCCTCTATGAGCCCTGACTCACGCAGTTCCCTATAGACTGTCGCGACGGTCATGTGCGCGATCCCGGCTCGCTCTGCCAGTTCCCGAACGGAGGGGAGGCGCTGACCTGTGGGCAATTCCCCCAGCGCAATTCCAAACTCGATCAACCCACGCAGCTGTGTACCAAGCGGGACGGGGAGCGTACGGTCGAGTGCCCCTGCGAGGCTGGCAAGAATGCGCTCATCGGGGGTCTGTTCCGTGTCACTATAACGGATGCCGCTATAAGCGTCAGGTGCTGTCCGGAGTTTAGGCAAGGTGCTGTTGACTTTTCTTGCTCGGGTGACCTACCGTTCTAATCGATAAGAACACCTTGGACGAAAAGCCAGGGTCTTAGCAAGAGGGGAAGTGAATTGAAACAAAACTTCAAGCTGGGTGGAACACTCGCAGCAGCTCTCGTCCTTGGCACGATCCTCAGTGGCGGCGTTTCGGCGCAAACACTGACAATGGGTCTGCGTGCCGGTCCGGACTCTATCGACCCGCACTGGTCGACCCTGGGCAGCCAAGCGGAAGCTCTGCGCCATATCTTTGATACGGTCGTCATGTCCGACGAGAACCTGGGTCTGAAGCCGGGTCTTGCGACCTCGTGGAAGCCGATCGACGACACGACCTGGGAGTTCAAAATCCGTGAGGGCGTGAAATTCCATGATGGATCGGAACTCACGGCCGAGGACGTGAAGTTCTCCATCGACCGCATTCCGGTCGTGACCGGCCCGATGAGCATGACGATCTATACGAAGCAGGTGGCGGAGACGAAGGTCGCCGACAAGTACACCCTGCACGTGAAGACGAAGGCTCCAGCGCCGACTCTGCCGAACGATTTCATCCGCCTCTTCGTCGTGTCGAAGAACGTCGGCATGGAGGCCCGCAACGAGCAGTTCAACTCGGGCAAGGCGGCGATTGGCACCGGTCCGTACAAGTTCGTGTCCTGGGAGCCAAAAGGTGACCTTGTCCTCGAGCGCAACGACAGCTACTGGGGCGGAAAGCAGCCCTGGCAGAAGGTTGTTCGCAAGGAAATTCCGAGCGATCCAGCACGCATGGCGGCGATGAAATCTGGTCAAGTGGATCTCGTCAACTACGTGCCGGCCACAGACTATGCTGCCATGCAGAAGGACAAATCGGTCGATACTTTTGTGGCCGACTCGGTCTACTTCCTGAACCTCACGCCGAACGTGAAGGAGACCCTGCCCAAGAAGGTCAAGGTCGACGGCAAGGAAATCGACGCTAATCCGCTTCGTGATCCTAAGGTTCGCGAAGCTATGGATCTCGCCATCGACCGCAAGACGCTTGTGCGTGTCGTTCTCGAAGGCCTGGGCCGTCCGGCCAACCAGTTGATGCCTGCCAGCTTCTTCGGCGGTAACAAAAGCCTACCGGAGAAGCCCTATGATCTCGCGAAAGCGAAGCAGCTTCTCGCGGATGCGGGTTACCCGAAGGGCTTTGAGATCGACTTCCACTGCACTAACAACCGTCTCCCAGGTGATGCGGCGGTGTGCGAGGCGCTATCGCAGATGTGGGCTCGCGCCGGCTTGAAGGTGAACGCCAATGCCCTCAACGGCACCGTGTTCTTCCCGGCTCAGCAGAAGGGTGAATTCTCCCTCTGGATGAGCGGTTGGGGCACGCTGACCGGTGAGGCGAGCTACACCTACGGGTCGCTAGTCCACACGGCAGATCCCCAGGTCGGTCTCGGTGCCTTCAACAAGCAGGGCTACTCCAATCCGGAAGTGGACAAGCTGTTGCAGGAAGGCTCGCGCACCATGGATGACACGAAGCGTCGCGCGCTCTTCGAGAAGGTGACGGAAATCTCCATGAACGATCGTGCCCTCATCCCGACCGTGCAGATCCAGACGGTTTGGGCAGCCAAGAAGGGCATGCTGACCATCCCGGCTCGTGTCGATCAGGAGACGCTGGCCTACGAGATCAAGCCGAAGAGCTGATCCTTACACGTCAGCCGGAAAAATCCGGCTGATCTCTTCCGGAGGGAAAGTGCTTTCCCTCCGGCTTTTTCATTGGTGGTAGCCATGGAGTGCCGGGTGTCAGTCACCCGATCTTCCAGGTTTGAAGTCGATTTACGAGACAGCATGATCGGTTTTCTCATCCAACGCATTCTGCAGGCACTCATGGTCGTGATCGCCATGTCGATCATCGTGTTCCTGGGCGTCTATGCCATTGGTAACCCAATCGACGTGATGATCGATCCGGCATCCGACCAAGCGCTTCGCGAGGCGCTGATCCAGCGCTACGGGTTTGATCGCCCACTGTTCGAGCAATACTTCATTTTCATGAACAACATGCTCCACGGGGACCTGGGCGAGTCTTTCATCTACCGGCTGCCGGTGCTCAACCTGATCCTGTCGCGCCTGCCGGCGACGTTGGAGCTTGCGTTGACTGCGATGCTGATCGCCACGTTTCTTGGAATTCCGCTGGGCCTGTGGGCCGGGTACAAGCCGGATTCACTCTCCGCTAAAGCCATCATGGGCTTCTCGGTGCTCGGCTTCAGCGTGCCGAGCTTCTGGGTCGGTCTGTTGCTCATCATGGTGTTTGCCGTCGAACTCGGCTGGCTGCCCTCAGGTGGGCGCGGGCCGACGACGGAAGTGCTTGGCATGAATCTGTCGATCACCTCGCTGGAAGGCTGGAGCTACATTCTGTTGCCGGCGTTCAACCTCGCATTGTTCAAGCTCGGGTTGCTCATCCGCCTGACGCGAGCTGGCACCGTCGAGGTGATGAGTTCCGACTACGTGCGCTTCGCTCGCGCGCAGGGGCTCTCCGAGAGCAAGGTCGTGGGCCTGCATGTCCTGAAGAACATCTCGATCCCGATCGTGACGGTCTTCGGCCTTGAACTCGGCTCTACTCTGGCCTTCGCGGTCGTAACGGAGACCGTCTTCAACTGGCCCGGCATGGGCAAGCTGATCATCGATTCCATCACCGTGCTCGACCGTCCCGTGATGGTCGCCTATCTCATCCTTGTGGTGTTCCTCTTCGTCATGATCAATCTCGTGGTCGATCTTATTTACGGCCAGCTCGATCCGCGCATTCGCGTAAAGGCTGCGTCATGAGCCATTCTCCCGCCCTCCCTTTGCCGGCCGAAACGGGTTGGACGCGCCTGTCCAACTTCTGGTCGGATTATCGCCGGAGCCCTGTCGCCGTTGCCGCCCTGATCGTGGTTGTGGTCGTGGTGCTCATGGCCGTTCTCGCACCCTTCGTGGCGCCTCAGGACCCCTACAATCAGGGGACTCTCGACCTGTTCGATGCGCGGCTCGAGCCCGGTGAGGTCGGTTCCGGGGGTTATGTCCATTGGCTCGGTACCGATGCTGCTGGCCGCGACGTTTTCTCCGCGATCCTCTACGGGTTGCGCACCAGCCTGATCGTCGGCGTTATGGCCGGCACCCTGGCTTTGCTCCTTGGCACGACGGTCGGCCTCATCGCTGCCTATTATGGCGGTCGCATCGAGGCGCTGATCATGCGCATCATCGACCTGCAACTCTCTCTGCCGGCTATCCTTCTGGCACTGGTCCTGGTGGCCATGCTGGGGCAGGGACTCATGCAGCTCGTGGCCGCGCTGGTCGCTGCGCAGTACGCCTATTTTGCCCGCACCACCCATGGTGCTGCGAGTGCCGAACGGCGCAAGGACTACATCGAGGCTGCGCTCTCGACGCCACTTCCGGCCCGCCACGTGCTGTTTCGTCATCTGCTTCCCAACGCACTGCCGCCCCTGATCGTCGTGGCGACCGTGCAGGTGGCAAATTCCATCGCGCTCGAAGCGACCCTGTCCTTCCTGGGGCTGGGGCTGCCGATCACCCAGCCGTCGCTCGGCTCCCTGATCTCCAACGGATTCCAGTTCCTGCTGTCAGGCCGCTACTGGATCTCGATCTATCCCGGTATCGCCCTGATGCTGACAGTCGTCGCCATCAATCTCGTAGGCGATCAAGTGCGCAGCGTTCTGAACCCGAGGAACAGCCGATGAGCGATGCCGTTCTTCGCGTCAACAATCTTCAGACGCAGTTCCAGACACGGGCTGGGGCTCTCAAGGCCGTTGACGGCGTCAGCTTTGAGGTCGGCCGTGGTCGCATTCTGGGCCTCGTCGGCGAGTCCGGTTCCGGCAAGAGCGTAACCGGATACTCGATCCTCGGTCTGATCGAGCCGCCCGGCAAGATCGCAGGCGGTGAGGTTCTCCTGAACGGCAAGGACATCACCCGCCTTAGGGGCGATGCCATGCGCCAGGTCCGCGGCGCCCAGATCGCCATGGTCTTCCAGGACCCGATGATGACGCTGAACCCGGTGTTGAAGATCGGGACGCAGATGATCGCTGCGGTGCGGGCGCACGACAGGGTGTCCCGCAAAGCCGCCCGCGCACGAGCACGCGATGCGCTCGCGAAGGTCGGAATTCCAAGCCCGGATGAGCGTCTGGAAGCCTATCCGCATCAGCTTTCCGGTGGCATGCGTCAGCGTGTGGCTATCGCAATTGCCCTCCTGCATAACCCGGCAGTCATCATCGCCGATGAGCCGACTACGGCGCTCGATGTCTCAATTCAAGGTCAGATTCTCGCCGAGGTTCGTCGTCTCGCGGATGAAACCGGCACCGCCTTCGTCTGGGTCACCCACGATCTCGCTGTGGTGTCGAGCCTCGCGGACGATATCTGCGTCATGTATGCAGGGCGCGTCGTTGAAAGCGGCCCGGCTGATGATGTCATCGCGTCTCCGCGTCACCCCTACACGGCAGGGCTTCTGGCCTCGGTTCCGGCCGAGCACGAGCCTGGCACGAAGCTGCCGCAGGTTCCTGGATCAACTCCATCGTTGGCGAACCTGCCGCAAGGTTGCGCCTTCGCACCCCGCTGCGCCAAGGCAGGCCCTGCCTGCACCACCACTCCGCCTGTCCAGCACTTCGAGGACGGACGTACCGCGCTCTGCCATTACCCAATCGAGCCCGTTTCATGCCAGCCGCTCTCCTTGACATCGACCACGTATCGAAGCGCTTCGTAAAGCGCCCCAATCTCGGGGAGCGGATCGCAGGCCTCATCGGCGCAGGCCGATCCACCGAGATCGTGCGCGCGGTGACGGATGTCAGCCTCAGTGTTGGCAAAGGTGAGGTCGTGGGCCTTGTCGGCGAGTCCGGCTGCGGGAAGTCGACGCTCGGACGCATGATCGCCGGAATTTATACGCCGAGCGACGGCAAGGTCCTTTTTGCCAACGCGCCTGTTGCGAAAGAGCAGGGACGACGTACGCAGAAACTCACCACCCGCGTCCAGATGATCCACCAGGATCCCTTTGCAAGCCTCAATCCGCGCATCCGGATCGGTGACACGGTGGCCGAGGGGCCGGTGGCGCATAAAATCGTTAGGTCACGAGAGGCCGATTCCTACGTGGCCGACATGCTCGGCCGCGTAGGCCTCGATCCGAGTTACCGCCGTCGTTTCCCGCACCAATTTTCCGGTGGGCAACGACAGCGCATTGCCATCGCCCGTGCGCTTGCCATGAAACCGGACCTTCTCGTTCTTGACGAGCCGGTGGCTTCCCTGGATGTTTCCATCCAGGCTCAGGTGCTAAACCTATTCATGGATCTGCGTCGGGATCTCGACCTGACGGGCATCTTCATCAGCCATGACCTCGGCGTGGTGCGCCATGTCTCCGATCGGGTCGCGATCATGTATCTCGGCCGCATTGTTGAACTGGCGCCGACGGCGGATCTCTATGCCAATCCGAACCACCCTTATACCCGAGCGCTCTTCGAAAGCGTCCCACGGGTCGGCGTGGGCCGAAAGAACTTCCGTCCCATAGCGGGCGAAATACCGTCTCCACTCAATCCACCGAGCGGATGCCATTTCCACCCCCGCTGCCCCTTCGCCGGACCGCGCTGCAAGCGGGAGGCACCGCCACTGGCTGCTATTGGACCCGGGCGCTTCTCCGCCTGCCATCTCAACACCGGTGGCACGGACTGACATCAGAGATCGATAATGACCCAGCAAGCTTCCTTTGCGGCGCTCCAGGAGCGCATCGCCGCCGTCAACGACGTGCTGAACGCAACCTCCCTGCTCACATGGGATTCACGCACCATGATGCCGGCGGGCGGTGCAGAAACCCGTGGTCATCAGATCGCGACCCTGACCCGCGTCGCACGCGACCTTCTTCTGGCACCTGAGACCGAAAAGGCTCTCGACGAAGCCGAGCGGGCCATCGATGGACTGCCAGCAGACTCAGCCGAGCGACGCATGGTCGAGCAGACACGGCATGCGGTCGAGCATCATCGCAGCGTGCCGGCATCCTTGATTCAGGAACGGGCGGCCCTTCGCACCGTGGCGCAGGCTGCCTGGATCGAGGCGCGGTCGAAGAGCGATTTCTCGATCTATGAGCCTCATCTGGCAAAGACTGTCGCGCTCTCACGGGCCTATGCCGATTGCATCGGCTGGTCTGAGCATCCCTATGACGCCATGGTATCGATCTACGAGCCCGGAGAAACGGCAGCGAGCCTCAAGGCCCTGTTCTCCAAGCTGCGCGATGGATTGCTGCCGATCCTCGATGCGGCCCGTTCCCGGCCGCAGCCACGATCAGATTTCCTGTTCCGGGACTTTCCGGAGGAGGGGCAGCGCGCCTTCGGCTTGAGCCTTGCCGAAAAGCTTGGTTACGATCTCCGGCGAGGGCGTCTCGATACTACGGTGCACCCCTTCGAGGTGTCGTTCACCCGCAACGACGTGCGGATCACCACCCGCTATAACCGCAACTATCTTCCCGCCTCCATGTTCGGCACGGCTCATGAGGTCGGTCACGGGCTCTACGAGCAGGGCGTCAACCCGGCCTATACCCGCACGACCCTCGCGACGGATCTCGTGGGACTTTACGCGGTCGGCGGCACAAGCTTCGGGGCACATGAGTCCCAGTCGCGCCTCTGGGAGAACCACATCGTCCGCAGCCGTACGTTCTGGGAAAGGAACTTCCCGGACCTGCAGAGGCATTTCCCGGATCAGCTTGGCAATGTGAGCGCCGAGGAGTTCTATCGCGCCGTCACGCGCGTGGAACCAGGTTTCATCCGTGTCGAGGCGGATGAGCTCACTTATGATTTCCATATCATGCTGCGCGTCGATATCGAATGCGCGCTGATGGATGGCTCGCTTCAGGTCTCCGATCTTCCGGGCGCCTGGAATGCCGCGATCAAGCGCGATCTTGACCTGACGGTTCCGAACGATGCCAAGGGCGTGTTGCAGGATGTCCACTGGTCGACTGGCTATATCGGCTCATTCCCGACCTACACCATCGGAAACGTGATGGGTGCGCAGGTGATGGAGACCCTGCGGAAGCAGAACACGTCCCTCGACGCATCCATTGAGGCGGGTGAGTACGGTGTTTTGGCCGAGGAGCTCCGCACGAGGATATGGCAGCACGGGCGCCGCTTCATGCGCGACGAGCTGCTGGAGCGCGAATCAGGACGCCGGCTCGACCCAGCGCCTTACCTTGCCTATCTGCGCGACAAATACGCTTCCTGAGTAACCTAGCCTCTCAAGAGCCATCAACACCCGCGGCCTCTGCCCAATAGTGCAGGCTGCGGGTGTTGACTGGGGCTCCAGCTGCTTCATGCAGTGTTAAGATCGCACTGTGAAAAGCTTTGGCTTCCTCGGTGCCGACCAGGAGGCGTAGGCTGTGCAAAATCCGCGTGATCCGCAGGTGATTATGATCATGCGATGTCAGCCACCAGCGTGTTTCTCGATAGAATTGTAGCATACGCTCAGTCGCCGCCTTGAGGGTGGCGACTGCACGCACATCGGTTCTGATCGCCTCTATCTCAGCGGAGGTCAGAACAGGCGAGTGCGGCTGGGCCGCGCTACGCGTCGGCAGAGGAAACAGCCATTGGATGTAGTCGTGCACTGCCTCCAGTTCATCATTGGAAAAGCCGAGCACATCGGCAGCTAGGCGCCCGCAACCGTCCTGCCCCACTCCGGCAAGAAAGGCATGTAAGGGGCCTGCCATTAACTCAGTCACTGCGCGATCTCCTATCTGATGCTGCAGATTGGAGATCGTTCATGGCTCAAGTGAGAAGACTTGCTGCGAAGCGGGCGCAGACCAGCAGCAGGAAGATGCCGAAGGCCACCTCAAGCCGGCGCTTGGAGAGACGGTGCGCAAGGCGCGCCCCCACGGGAGCCAGCCAGGTGCTGGTGGGGATGAACAGCACGAAGCCGAGAAGCGAGATATAGCCGAGTGCCAGCGGCAGCTGGAAGGCCACCACGTCGGGATAGTCGGCCATGTGCGGCCACCCGGCATAGATGTAGCCGATGGCGCCGGGGATCGAGATGAGGATGCCGAGCCCGGACGAGGTCGCCACCGCCTGATGGATCGGCCGGTTGTAGAAGGTCATGAACAGGTTGGAGAGCTGCCCGCCACCGATGCCCATCAGGGCCGAGAGAATGCCGATCAGCCAGCCATAGGCGATCATGATCGGCTTTGCCGGCATGTCGAGGCCGAAGCGCCAGGTGTCCTTGCCGAAGAGCAGACGGATGGCCGAGATGCCGGCCACCACCACGAAGACGGCCTTGAACAGGTCAGCGGGAGCATAGCGGGCGATGACGCTGCCGATGGCGACGCCGAGCACTACGGGCACGGCCCAGACCCGCAGGATCGTCATGTCGACTGCGCCCTTGGCCCGGTGTGCGTTGAAGGAGCGGATGGAGGTCGGGATGATGATGGCCAGCGATGTGCCGACGCAAAGCGGCATGCGCACCTCTTCCGGCACCTCCAGGATGCGGAACAGCTCGTAGAGGATCGGCACGGCCACGGCACCGCCGCCTACGCCGAACACGCCTGCCAGCAGACCGGTGATGGCACCCGCTGCGAGAAGGGCCACCACGAGCCATGCCAGATCGAAAAGAGGGATGCCGAACATTGGGAAGTTCACCTTAGAAAGCAGAACGGCCGTAGGATCTTTTGGACCCTACGGCAAGTGAGAGTGTTGCAGAGGTGATCTAAGACGCGCTTCGGGCAAGCCGCTCCTGGTACTCGCGTGCCCTTTGATCGATCCATGAGCGGTCCGTAACGCCACCAGGGTTTGCGCGGGTCGCCATGGCGTCCATGAATGCGAGAAAGCGATCATGGGCGACGCCATAGAGGCGGCGAAGTTCTTCCAACGGCTCGGCATGATCATCGACCCGCAGGTCGAGCATGGGGTATGGCTCGTCACGCCAGATCTTAAGGGCTGCCGACTGCGTGCCGCGCTTGTCGCCGCCCTCGGCTTGCCCTGCATCGAGGGCTGTGAGGAGGCGATCTGCAAAGGGCAAATCCATCCGGCGCTTGTATGTTTCGAGGGTGGCCTCGATCACCGTCGGGCCGGCGAGCATGTTCCCGGCCACCGACACATTCTCATCCGTCAGGTGCCCGCACCAATCGACACATTCACGACCCGTGTAGGCTGCGGTCTTGCCGTCTCGGTCGATAACATGGAGTTGGCGAGACTCTCGGCCTGGGTCCTGCGTGGTGAGCACCGTCACGATCTCTTCGGCGCTTCGTCCCTCAGCCAGGAACCGCATGCCATCCGTTCCATAGAGCGGATTGACGAGCGCCTGCGTGGCAAGGGCGCCGTTCTTGGCCGTACCATGGGGGCACAGCGCCCCCACGGCGAAGAACTTGGTGGTGACGGCAACCCCGAACGAGCCGGTCTCAGGGTCCTTCGCGATGATTGACCAAGTCATGTGTAGGCTCCTCAGCGGCCGACTGCATAGGCTTGCATGAGGCGCGGCGTGGCGGCGCCGTGCAGCAGTCCGTCCTTGTCGCGGCTTGCAGCCACCAAGCGCCCGACTGTCCACGCCGGTGCGACCTCGACCTCGTGGCCGCGGGCGCGAAGGTCGTCGAGCACCTCGGCGCCGTAGGTCTCCTCGGCCATGAGGTGGCCGGGCTTTTGCTCCCGCGGATAGAAGGAGGAGGGAAAATGCGCCGTGTGCGACATCGGCAGGTCGATGGCTTCCTGCAGGTTCAATCCGTAATGGGCGTGGCGCAGGAAGAGGAGCATCTGCCACTGCTCCTGCTGGTCGCCACCGGGGGAGCCAAAGACCATGTAGGGCTCGCCGTCCTTCTCCGCGAGGGTTGGTGTGAGCGTGGTGCGCGGGCGCTTGCCCGGCGCGAGGCTCGCCGGCAGGTTCTCTTCCAGCCAGAACATCTGAGCCCGGGAATTGAGCATGAAGCCGAGTTCAGGGATGACAGGCGAGGATTGCAGCCAGCCGCCGGAGGGCATGGCGGCGATCATGTTGCCGAAACGGTCGACCACATCGATATGCACCGTGTCGCCGCGACGTGCCGAGCGCATGGAGGCCAGGGTTGGCTCGCCACCGGAAACCTTCTTGTCCGTGGTCGAGAGTTCGCGCAGTGCTTTCAGGGTGCGCTCGACCTGAGCCTCGTAACCCTCGACGCGGCCGGGGCGCAACTCCAGAGAGGCCTTGTCGGTTATCAGCTTGCGACGCTCATCGTTATAGGCGTCCGACAGCAGTGTCTGGATCGGCACGTCGATAAAGTCGGGATCGCCGTAATAGGCCTCACGATCCGCGAAGGCGAGCTTCATGGCCTCAGTCACCGTATGGACGAATGCGCCACTGGTCGGGCCCATTGCGGCCAGATCGAAGCCCTTCAGCAAGGCGAGGGTCTGCAGGAAGACCGGGCCCTGGCCCCATGGCCTGATCTTGTTGACCCGGTAGTTGTGGTAATCATAAGTCTGCGGTGCGTCGTAGGACGCCTGCCACTTTGCCATGTCGTCGGCACTAAGCACGCCCTTATGGCGTGAGCCGCTCTGGTCCATTACCTCGGTCTTGCGCACGAAGGCGTCGATGGCCTCGGCCACGAAGCCTTTATAGAAGGCATTGCGGGCGGCTTCGATCTGCGCCTCGCGGTCGCTTCCCTTAGCCTCTCCCTCACGGATGATCCGCTTCCAAGTATCTGCGAGCTGCGGGTTGCGGAAGAGCTGACGGGGTTTTGGAACCTCGCCGCCGGGCAGGAACACGGCTGCGGTGGTCGGCCATTCTGTCTCGAAGAACTCCTTCAGCCCCTTGATGGTATCGGCCACGCGCGGCAGCAGAGGATGGCCCTGCTCGGCATAATAGATGGCAGGCTCCAGCACTTCCCTGAGCGAGAGAAGCCCGTGATCGCGCAGCAGGAGCATCCAGGCATCGAACGCGCCGGGCACGACAGTGGCGAGCATGCCGTTGCCGGGGATGAGCTTGAGGCCCTCGCGCTTATAATGCTCGATGGTGGCACCACCAGGCGCAGTGCCTTGGCCGCAGAGCACCTCGACCTTTTTGGTTTTGGCGGAATAGAACACGGCTGGAACTTCGCCGGACGGGCCGACCAGGTGCGGCTCAACCACCTGTAGGACGAAGGCGGACGCGACGCAGGCGTCGAAGGCGTTGCCGCCTTTCTCCAGCATCGCCATGCCGGCGGCGGAGGCCAACCAATGGGTCGAGGTGACGATGCCGAAAGTGCCAAGGATCTCAGGCCGTGTCGTAAACATGTCTCTTATCCGATATTTCGAGTTTTTTACTGTTCGCGAGGATCGAGCGCGTCGCGCAGGCCGTCGCCGAGAAGATTGAAGCCGAGCACGATCAAGAAGATCGCCGAGCCCGGAAAGATCGACATCCAGGGGGCCTGATCCATGAAGTTCTTGGCCGTGTTCAGCATGGAACCCCAGGAGGGGTTCGGTGGCTGCTGGCCTAATCCGAGGAAGGACAAGCTCGCCTCCGCGATAATGGCTGTGGCAATGGTCAGAGTGCCTTGAACCAGGATCGGTGGCAGCACGTTGGGAAGGATGTAACGAGCCATGATCCAGAAATCAGGAAGACCGATGGCTCGTGCACCCTCGACGAAATCCTCTGCCTTGACAGTCAGCACCTGTCCGCGGGTCAGGCGGATGAAGATCGGCATGGCGGACAAACCGATGGCTATCATCGCGTTGGTCAGGCTGGGCCCAAGGAAAGCTGCGAGCGCAATGGCGAAGATCAGGAACGGGATCGCCAGCATTGCGTCAGTGGCACGAGAGATCGTGGCATCGATCCATCCACCGAAATACCCGGCGAGAAGGCCGAAGGGTACGCCGAGCACGATGGCGATGAATACCGAGACAACACCCGCCATGATGGAGGCTCGTGCGCCCCAGAGCATGCGGGAGAGCATGTCGCGTCCGAGCTCATCGGTGCCAAACCAGAACAACTCGGATGGCGGCTTGCGGATGCTCGTGAAGCTCGGCTTGATGGGATCGTAAGGAGCCAGATAAGGCCCTATCAGGGCCGCCAGAACGAAGAACAACACGATGGCGCCGCCGAGGACGGCACTCTTGTTCTTGAGGAACTTGGAGAGCACACGACTGCGCTTCTTCGGCAGGGCGACGTCGTCGGCAACAACGGCTGTAGCGGTCATGATGAATGCCTCAGGCGGGGGTTGACGAGAACGTAAAGGACGTCCGCCACGAGGTTCATGAAGATGAACCCGACGGCTGTGCACAGAACCACGCCCTGCACCACGGCATAGTCACGGTTGAACACCGCATCGACGATGAGCTTGCCAAAGCCCGGAATGGTGAAGATCTGTTCCGTGAGCACCGCGCCTGCGAGAAGTTCGCCAAAGAGCAGGGTGGAAAGCGTGACAATGGGAATGAGCGCGTTGCGCAGGGCATGCTTCAGGATGACCTTCCGCGACAGGAGGCCTTTGGCACGAGCAGTGCGGATATAGTCGGATCGCATGACGCCGAGCATGGCACTTCGGGTATGCCGCATGAGGCTCGCGGCAAGACCCGTTCCGAGAACGAAGGCAGGCATGATCATGGTCTTGATATTGAGCCACAAATCCTCAGTCGGCGGCACATATCCGGAAGCGGGCAGGAGTTGCCAGCGCACCGAGATCAGCATGATGAGCATGATACCAAGCCAGAAGTTCGGGATCGAAAGACCCGACAGCGCGATCACATTGGCGGCGTAGTCGACGGTCGTCCCCTTCTTCACCGCCGAAATGATCCCGGCGGGGATGCCGATGGCCAGCGCCACGATCATCGCCATGATGGCGAGCTCGAGGGTGACCGGGAGCTTGCTCATAATCAGATCGAGCACGGGGATGTCGGTGCGAAGCGATATTCCCAGGTTTCCTGTTAGAGCCGAGCCGATCCAGGCGAAATACTGAACTGGGATCGGATCATCCAGGCGGTACTTCTGGCGTAGGTATTCCAGCACCTGTGGGTCGCGCTCCTCGCCCGCCATAGTGAGCACCGGGTCGCCAGGCAGGAGCTTCTGCAGGGCGAAGACCAGCAGCGACACGATGATCAGGGTCGGGATGGCAATGAGTATTCGTCGTCCGATGTAGCGCAGCATCAGCCTATGGAACCTGCATCAGAGTAGAGGGTGCATGCCCGGCCGCGAAACCGGGCATGCAATGTTCAATCAGGAGGCGAACTTCACGCCTTTCAGGCGGATCATGCCATCTGGATAGGGCTTGAAGTTTTGAACCTTCTTCGTGTGAACGAAGGGCCAGGGCTGGTAGTAGGTGTAGATGATCGGCAGGTCCTGCTTCAGGATTTCCTGAGCCTGATCGTAAAGCTGCTTGCGCTTGGCCTCATCGTTGATGATACGAGCCTCGTTCAGGAGCTTGTCGACCTGCTCGTTGCAGTACTTGCCGTCGTTGAGGGCACCCTTGCATGTGACGAACGGATGGATGTTGCCATCGGGATCGACACGGCCGGACCAACCGATCACGTTCACGTCGAAGTTGCCCGCCTGGGCTTCCTTCTGCATGGCTGCAAATTCGGTCGGACGGAGCGTAATGTCGAACCCGGTCTCGGCCGCCATGGCCTGAATGATCTCGGCGATCTGCTGGGTCGTGGTGCTAGTACCGAAGGTGAGTTCGAACTTCACCCGATCAACGCCAGCCTCCTTGAGAAGCTGCTTCGCCTTGGCGACATCACGGGTGGTGGGACCGAACTTCGGGTTGTTGTACGGGCTGGCCTGTGGGAAGGGCTGACCTGCGGGCGGGAAGATCCCTGCGCCGACCACCTCGTTGATGACGTTGCGGTCAATCGACAGCTCGAAAGCCTGGCGCACCCGCTTGTCCTGACCGAGCGGAGACTTGGCGCGTTCACCGTTGTTGGTGTTGATGGTCAGGCCTTGGTACCCGATGCCGGAGACCGGTGCGAAGACCAAGTTGGAATCGCCCTTGGCTGCGGGAACATCGCTCGGGGCAAGGCGCTCAATCAAATCGAGGTTGCCGGAACGCAGGTTGGCGAGGCGCACGGTGGTGTCCGGAATGGGCTGGAACACGATACGCTCAAAGTTGAAGTTCTTCGCATCCCAGTGATCGGCGAACTTCTCGAGAACGATGCGGTCGTTCTGCACGCGCTCGACGAACTTGAACGGTCCCGAGCACACAGGCCTCTGGGCAAAATCGGCGGAGGCCAGCGCCTTGGGCGACATGATCATGCCAGCACGGTCGGAGAGCTGCGACAGCAGGGTCGCATCGGCGCGGGAGAGATTGACCTTCACGGTCAGGTCGTCAACGGCCTCGACGTTATCGACGGAGGTGAGCTCGCTCTTGCGCAGCGAGTCCGGCAGCGTGCGGGCGCGGTCGATATTTGCCTTTACGGCGGCGGCATTCAGAGGCTCGCCATCGTGGAATTTCACGCCGGGGCGCAGCTTGAAGGTCAGCGACTTGCCGTCGTCGCCCCATTGCCACTCGGTGGCGAGCTCCGGAGTGAACTTCAGGTCCGGCGTGATGTCAACGAGCTTGTTGCACAGCGACGTGAACACGATGCGGCCGACGAAGGTGCGGGCGCGATGGGGATCGAGCACGTCCGGGTCTTCGTTCAGGCCGATGCGCAGGGTCTGCGCGGAGGCGGCAGTGCTCACAAGGAGCCCGGCCGCCATGGCTAGGAGCAATCTCTTCTTCATTTGTGTCGTCCTCCGGATAGTTCTCTGGATCAGTCTTCGTTCAGGGGCTCGTCGCGACGGGCTTATCCTGCCGTTCACGCCAAGTTTGGTAGAGCGCCAGGCGCTTGGCCAATGCCGCGCTCGGGGGCGGAGCGCTGATCGAACCAGCGCCCGCTCCTTGAATCTCACGCCAGAAATGACAGGCTACCCGGCGCCCGTCGGGCGCAGCCTCAAGGGCGGGGTGCTGCTCCTTGCAGACAGGCCGCGCATGGGGGCAGCGGGTATGGAAGCGACATCCCGAAGGTGGGGCCGCCGGGCTCGGAACATCGCCCTGGAGCAGGACCTTCGGCTGCCTGTTCGACGGGCTGGGGATCGGGATCGCCGCCAGCAGCGCCTGGGTGTAGGGATGCAAGGGATTGTCGAAGAGTGCGTCCGTCTCGGATAGTTCCATGATCTCGCCGAGATACATGACCGCTACCCGGTCGCTCATGTGCCGGATCACCGCGAGGTCATGCGCTACGATGACGAGGGTCAAGCCGAACCGATCCTTGAGGTCCTCGAGCAGGTTGATGATCTGCGCCTGGATCGACACGTCGAGAGCCGAAACCGGCTCGTCACCCACAATCAGCTTCGGATCTCCCGCCAATGCTCGGGCAATGCCGATGCGCTGGCGCTGCCCACCGGAGAACTCGTGTGGGTAACGATCCGCATGGGTAGGCAGGAGACCTACGGTGCGCATGAGATCCGCAACGCGGTCGCGCTTCGCAGAGCCGCTGGCCAGATTATGGAGCCAGATCGGCTCCGCGATGATGTCACCGACATTCATGCGCGGATTGAGCGAGGCATAAGGATCCTGGAAGATGATCTGAAGCTCGCGACGTAACTTGCGCAACTCGCTCTTGCTGAGCGTAAGGATCGAGCGGCCCTCATAGAGCACATCCCCGGCAGTCGGTTCGATCAGGCGGAGGAGGAGGCGGCCGAGAGTGGACTTGCCGCAGCCGGATTCGCCCACGATCGCGAAGGTCTCACCGCGGCGGATATCAAGGGACACGCCATCGACTGCGCGGACGACAGTTGGAGAGGAGAGCAAGCCTCCGCTCCCGAAATGCTTCTTGAGGTCCACCCCTTCGAGGATGACATCACCGGTGGTTGCCGTGGCATTCATGCGACTGCTCCACGCTTTTGTTCGAGAGGTGCATACCAGCACCGGGCAAGATGACCTGGTCGAATCTCGCCAAGGGGCGGAAGTTCATTGGCGCAGCGGGCGTCCGAGAAGGGACAGCGCGGCGTGAAGCGGCAGCCTTTAGGCATCAGTTCCGCCGGTGGCACGGTGCCGCGGATCGTGGCAAGGCGCCCCTGACGGCGGCCGAGTGATGGAACGGACCCCATGAGGCCGATGGTGTAGGGGTGTTGCGGGTCCTCGAAAATGGCCTCGACCGGCCCGCTTTCGACGACGTGCCCTGCATACATCACGGCCACTTCATCGGCGACCTCGGCCACGACACCGAGATCGTGCGTAATGAGGATCATCGCCGTCCCAGTCTCCTCCTGGAGGCGCTGGATGAGGGTGAGGATCTGCGCTTGGATGGTCACGTCGAGCGCGGTGGTCGGCTCGTCCGCAATCAGAAGTTCCGGGTCGTTCGCGAGCGCCATCGCGATCATCACGCGCTGGCGCATGCCACCGGACATCTCATGCGGATAGGCGCGCAGACGCTTCTCCGGTGCAGGGATGCGCACCTTCTTGACCATGTCGAGCGCCCGCTCCATGGCCTCAGCCTTGGAGACCTTGCGATGCCGGACGATGCCCTCGGCGATCTGGTCGCCGATGGTGAAGGCCGGGTTCAGGGACGTCATCGGCTCCTGGAAGATCATGGCCATCCGGTCGCCACGCAGATCCGCCCGCTCGCGCTCGGTGAGTGTCAGCAGATCTCGCCCGTCGAAAGTGGCCGAGCCTGCAACGATCCTCGCCGGAGGGGTCGGCAGAAGTCCCATGAGGGCCAAAGACGTCACGCTCTTGCCGCACCCTGACTCGCCGACGATGCAAAGGGTCTTACCCTTGCGCACCGAAAAGCTGACATCGTCGACCACGTTTACGCCCTTCGGGGCGCCATCGAAGCGGACAGATAGCCCTTGAACGTTGAGAAGCGGCGGTTCGGAGGTCACAGCGTCATTGCCGATCTGATGAATCTCTGCACTTGTCTGTCGGACTGCCTCACGTCCCATGGCGCATCTCTTTTTTGGTGTTTGTTGTCACGGGTGTTTCCGAAATCTGTCCGTCCAAACGGTCGGGCAGGGGGCTGGTCATTACCTTGAGGAGGCCTTCACGCACGAGTTCGAGGTGCTCGCGCATGGCGTGTTCTGCTGCATGTGCCTCGCGCTGAGCGATTGCGGCGATCACGCGGCGGTGCTGCTCGACATAGATCTGCTGACGCTCGCCGGAACGTGCCCGCTCCCGCAGGAGCCGCCATGCGGTGTCTTGGCGAATGCGGTCAACCATGTCGAAAATCGCAAGCAGGAGGGAGTTGCCCGCTGCCTCTGCAATGGTTCGGTGAAGGGCGCTGTCCCAGAGTTCGCGGCCGTCCGCATCTGAGGACGACGCCGTCTTCTCGGCCAGGCGCAGAAGGCGTTCAATATCGCCGTTCGTCGCGCGCATGGCCGCCAGTCGGGCAAGGGCAGGCTCGATCTCCAAGCGCACATCCATGACCTCAAGCGGATGCGTGCGCTTCGACAACTCCTCAAGATTGGTTGGTGTATGGGCCGGGCGCGGCCCAACGAAGGTTCCCTTGCCCTGATGGCGCCAGATCCGGCCTTCCGCTTCCAGCACCTCAAGAGCCCGCCGCAGGGCGCGTCGCCCGATTCCGATCTGAGTTGCCAGCACGCGCTCAGCCGGGAGCCGCTGCTCCCCTTCGAAGGAACTGTCGTCCAGGAGAGCCCGCAACCGCCCGAGGGCGAAGTTGGAGCTATCTGCTGAAGGATCTGGGTTGGACATGAAATCCAGCTCCCTGTGAACCAATCTTACTGCTGGATCAGCAGTCGCGACGTGTTGTTGCGCCCCTGAGGGCTTTAACGCAACAAGGCTAGTCTGATACTGAACCAATTTGCAAGTGGTTCAATGATGGTTCGTTAGTCGAACTGCCGCTTTGATGATCATTGGATCATTTTGGTCCAAGTCTGCACTTGGGAGGAGCCGGTACGCTGTGCCTAAGGTTTCCGCACGGATGCAGCTTCACCCGCTTGGAGCAGCCCCTGGAGACCGTCCCGATACGTTGGGTAGCGGAGCTTTACGCCAAGGTCCGATTTGATCCGCATGTTCCGAACGCGCTTGTTATCTTCGTAGAAGGCGCGTGCCATGGGCGTCTGATTAGCCTCTTCGAAGGGAATCTCGGGTGGAGGTTCCCGACCAAGAAGCTCTGCCGCATAGGCAATCACATCCTGAGGCGGTCCGGGCTCATCGTCCGCCACGTTGTAGATGGCGTTCCGGCTCGGCCTCTCGGTGGAAGCCATCAGAACCTGGGCGATATCCTCCGTGTGGATCCGGTTGAAGACCTGTCCTGGCTTGACGATGCGCTTGGCCGTGCCGTCTGCAACCTTCATCAGAGCATTTCGACCGGGGCCGTAGATGCCCGCGAGCCGGAAAATCTGCACCGCAAACGGAGCGCTCGCGCCGAGGTCGAGCCACTGCCGCTCGGCCTCAATCCGCTGGCGTGCCCGGGCGGATGCCGGATTGGGTGGCGTCCCCTCATCGACCCATCCACCGCCCGCATCCCCGTAGACGCCCACGGTCGATAGATAACCGACCCAGCGCAGGCCAGGGGCTGCGGCGATGGCTTCGGCAAACTGCTCCAGGGCTGGATCTCGCCCTTCTGCCGGGGCTGCGGAAATCAAAAGGACTTCCGACTGTTCCAGATGCTGGAGAATAGCGGGATCGAAGTCCTTCCCATCGAAGCGGCAGGCCTGAATTCCCTCAACTACCAGTGCCTTCGCTTTCTCCACGGACCGGACAGTGCCGCCGACACTCGTGAAGCGGTGGCCGTAAAGGTGAATGAACTGGAGGGCGGTGTACCCTAAGCCGAAGACGAACAGTTTCATGAGACCGCGGTGGATTGAGGCAATGGCAGGCAACTTAGAGGCTTAGAAGCGGCGCAGCAATCAATAGGGACGTGAACTCTCATTTCTCAGAGGTGCTGTCGTTTCGGTTGATCGCGCTTCGAACTCCCGCCATAAACCTGTGCCGAGGCAAGCCTGATATCGTGAGTCCCGCAGCTTGGCTCTTGAAATCCGGGCCCTGGAGGTGAGCGATGGTCCTGACCAACCAAGACATGGTCGAGCTGGTGGCGTTCCGGCGCAAGCTCCACAGCAAGCCTGAGCTCTCCCGGCAAGAGGCAGACACGGCCCGCGAGGTTCAAGCTTTTCTCAAGGCGACTCATCCGGACTGGGCCCTCACCGACCTTGGTGGCCATGGGATCGCAGCGGTCTACGAAGGCCGTGAGCCTGGGCCGACCGTAATGGTGCGCGCCGAGCTCGATGGGCTGCCGATTCAGGAAATCTCCGATGCGCCTCATCGCTCCGCCACGCCAGGTAAGGGACACCTATGCGGGCACGACGGGCACATGGCCATTCTCGCGGCACTGGCCCGGGAGCTCGGCCGACAGCGACCGCAGTGCGGCCGTGCCATCCTGATGTTCCAGCCGGCGGAAGAGGACGGTTCCGGTGCGGCAGCTGTCGTGGCCGATCCGCGCTTCCGGCAGATTGCGCCAGATTTTGCATTCGCCTTGCATAACGTGCCGGGTCTGCCCTTCGGCCAAGTGGCGCTCACGGAGGGGCCGGTCAATTGCGCCTCGCGGGGCATGCGAATCGTGCTCACGGGCAAGACTGCCCATGCCTCCATGCCTGAGACCGGCCTCTCTCCTGTCAACGTCGTTGCCCAGCTGATGCCGCAGCTCACGGCCCTCGGCAGGGGCGGTCCAATGGAGGAGGGTTTCTCCATGGTGACGGTGACGCATGCAAGGATCGGCGAGCCGGCCTTCGGTGTAGCCCCGGCCCACGGGGAGATCTGGGCCACCCTCCGAACACTCACCGATTCAGGGATGGAGGAACTCTGCGCAAGTGCCGAGCAGCTGGTGCTAAGCGCTGCACGGGAGCAGGGACTGGGTGTGGAAGTGTCCTACGACGACATTTTCCACCATTGCGAGAATGCGCCGGAGGCGGTCGCGCATCTGCGCCAGGCGCTCGACGCCGAGGGGGTGTCTTATGACCGGGGCGATCTGCCGATCCGGGCTTCAGAGGATTTCGGACGCTTCGGTCAGAAGGCGCCTGCGGCCATGTTCTTCCTCGGTGCCGGGGAGAAGCACCCCAGCTTGCACAATCCGGATTACGATTTTCCCGATGACCTGATCCCCATCGGGGCACGCGTATTCATGCGCACGATACGCAATCTGCTCGGATAGGGATTTCCTCGACCCTCAGAGCGGCAGGTTGCGCAGAGCTGATACGGCTTTCATCACGCCCCGAAGCTCGGCAAGGCCGCGCAAGCGGCCAATCGCCGGATAGCCCGGATGGGTCGGCTTGCCCACATCGTCCAGAAGCTCGTGACCATGGTCGGGACGCATGGGGATGCGCCAATGTGCATCTCCGGCGTCCTTGCGGCGCTTCTGCTCCTCCAGCAGCACTGTCACCAGGGCCACCATGTCGGTATCGCCGCCGAGGTGATCCGCTTCCATGAAGGAGCCATCCGGATCCTTCGCCACATTGCGCAGATGGGCGAACCAGATCCGGTTCGCAAAGCGCTTGGCAATCGCCGGAACCTCGTTGACGGGATTGGCTCCGAGGGAGCCGCTGCAGAGGGTAAGACCGTTTGCAGGCGAGTCCACAGCGTCGAGAATAAAGGCGATGTCATCCGCATTCGACACGATGCGCGGCAGTCCCATGAGAGGGCGCGGCGGATCATCGGGATGGATGCACATGCGGATGCCGACTTCCTCCGCCGTCGGGATCACTTCGCGCAGGAAGCGGGCGAGGTTCTCTCGGAGTGCCTTCGCGTCGATGTCCCGATAGCGGTCGAGCATGGCGCGCAAGCCAGGGATATCGTATCGGTCATAGGCGCCGGGCAGGCCGGCCATGATATTTGAGAGAAGCTGGCGCCGGTCCGCTTCCGACGAGCTGTCATACCACTCTCTTGCCTTCTCCAGGGCCTCCGAAGAATGGTCCGCTTCCGCACCGGGGCGCTCCAGCATGAAGCAATCAAAGGCGGCAAACTCATGCGCGTTGAAGCGCAGAGCCGTGCCGCCGCCGGGGAGAGGATAGGCGAGTTCGGTGCGTGTCCAGTCCACAACCGGCATGAAGTTGTAGCAGATCGTGGTGATGCCGCATTGGGCCAGATTGCGTAGCGATTGACGGTAGTTGTCGAACAGAGGCGTCAGGTCGCCTTCGCCGATCTTGATGCCCTCATGAACAGGCAGGCTCTCGACCACACTCCAGCGCAGGCCGAGCGAGGGATCGGCAGCAATGAGCGCCTTGCGCTTTTCGATTTCCTCGATGCTCCAGACGACGCCGTACGGAATGTGGTGCAGCGCCGTCACGATCCCGGTCGCGCCGGTCTGGCAGACATGGGACAGCTTGATGACGTCTTCAGGGCCGAACCAGCGCCAAGCTTGTTCCATGTCTATGCCTCTTCAGATTTGAGCCGATTGTATCGTCGCCGATCTCACGCACTGAGCGCCTCTGCAACAGCGTCCTGTTCAAATTCGAACAGATCGGGATGTTGCGCGGCAAGCTCCGGCAATGAGCGCAGAATCTCGCTTAAGTGCTGATACATGGCTTTCTCCGCCGCGACCGGATCGGAAGCCTTGATGGCATCGACGATCAACGCGTGCTGCGCCACGATGGTATGGCGCGGCGTGGCCTGCTTCACGTCCAGATATCTGACCCGGTCCATCTGAGGCTTCACATCCTCGATCATGCGCCAAGCTGCCGGCCTGCCGGCGGCTTCTGCCAAGAGGCGATGAAACTCCTCATCAAGGGCCATGAAGCCATCCGACGAGGTGGCGCGCTGTGCTCGGCGCTGCCGGGTCAGGCTGGCACTCAATTCAGCGAGGAGCACAGGCGTGGCCTTGAGGGCAGCCTCGCGTACGACTGCACATTCAACAGCCTGACGGATGAAGCGGGCATCATCCACGGCAGCTCTTGAGATCTTGACCACTTGAGTGCCGCGCTGGGGCAAAACCCGCACCAATCCTGCTTCACTCAGCTTGATCAGAGCCTCTCGCACGGGCGAGCGGCTGACACCGAATCGCTGCGCAAGGTCTTGTTCCGACAACATCTCCCCGGGCGCAATCCGCATGCTGACAATGGCCTGACGCAAGGCGCGCGTGACCTGCCGGGCCATGGGTTCGCGGCTGACATCGAGTTTCGCAAGGGGGCTTCTCTCATTCATAAGTGGCACACTACCATACTAGTAGACCATTGCAAACGGTTCTGGATCGTCTTATGGTCATCGGCAATGAGGCGCTTGAAAGTCACTGCAAATGACTTGCCAGACGCGCCAAGGGAGAACGCTATGCTGATCCATCCGGACCGGCTTTTTCCGGTAGAGCCCGCTGCCCGCGAGGTGGCGCGCAGGCTTTATGCGGAGATCAGGGATCTGCCCATCATCTCCCCGCACGGGCATACGGATCCGCGTTGGTATGCGGACAACGAGCCGTTCCCCGATCCGGCGACGCTATTCGTCGTTCCCGATCACTACGTCTTCCGCATGCTCTACAGCCAGGGCGTGCGCCTCGAGGATCTTGGCATTCCAGTAAGGGATGGCAGTGCCGTCGAGCGTGATCCGCGGGCAATCTGGCGTCGCTTCGCTGCGCACTATCATCTCTTTCGCGGCACGCCGACGCGCGCTTGGCTCGATCACACCTTTGCAACACTGTTTGGCTTCACGGAGCGCCTTTCATCTGCCAATGCGGATGCCTATTACGATGGGATCAATGAGGCTCTACGCACACCGGAGTTTCGGCCGCGCGCGCTCTTCGAGCGGTTCAGGATCGAAGCGATCGCCACCACAGAGAGTCCACTCGATCCGCTGAAGCACCATGAGACCATCCGCCAGTCCGGCTGGAAGGGCAGGGTGGTCACGGCCTACCGGCCTGATCCGGTCGTAGACCCCGAGTTCGAGGGGTTCCGGCAAAACCTTGCCCGTTTCGGCGAAATCACCGGATGCGACACCTCGACCTGGAGCGGCTATCTCGAGGCGCATCGCAAGCGGCGTGCCTTCTTTCGTGATTATGGCGCGACCTCCACCGATCATGGACATCCGACAGCCAGAACAGCCAATCTCTCGCAGGTGGATGCGGAGGCCCTGTTCCGCCGCGTCTCGACGGAGAGCGTGAGCCCTGAGGATGCCGAGTTGTTCCGCGCACAGATGCTGACCGAGATGGCGGCAATGAGCGTGGAAGACGGCATGGTCCTGCAGATCCATCCCGGCTCCTTCCGTAACCATAACGAGGCGCTGTTCCGTCGCTTCGGCCGCGACATGGGCGCCGATATTCCCTCGCGGACCGACTACGTTCGAGCGCTCAAGCCGCTTCTCGACCGTTTCGGCAACGAGCCGAACCTGACGATCATCGTCTTCACCCTGGACGAGACCAGCTATTCCCGCGAACTGGCGCCGCTCGCCGGGCACTACCCGGCCCTGAAGCTTGGTCCTGCCTGGTGGTTCTTCGACGCTCCCGAAGGCATGCGCCGCTTCCGTGAGCTCACGACGGAGACGGCCGGCTTCTACAACACGGTCGGCTTCAACGACGACACTCGCGCCTACCTGTCGATTCCGGCCCGGCACGACGTAGCCCGCCGGGTTGACTGCGCCTATCTCGCCAATCTCGTGGTGACGCATCGTCTCGATGAGGATGAGGCGCACGAGGTGGCCTACGATCTCGCCTATCGCCTCGCGAAAGAGGCCTACAAGCTGTGACACGGGACATGGAGCAAAAGAGCCATGTCGCACAGAACTGGAGGAAGAACATGACGAATCTGATCACCAGACGGACCTTCGTCGGCAGTGTCGCCGGCGCAGCAGGCGTCGCCGCTTTCGGCGGTTCGGGCTTTGCCCAAGCCAACCTGCCGGCGAGCCCGGTCACGCTCAACATCATTGATGTCGCGGGAAATCTCGCGCTGACGCAGAAGGCCATCGAGAACTACCGCAAGGCGAAGCCGAACCTCGTCTCGCGCATCAGCTTCACCAAGGCGACGGCTCCTGAACTCGCCGGCAAGATCAAGGCGCAGCAGGATGCGGGCCGCGTCGACATCGACCTCGTGCTCACGGGTACCGATGCCCTCTCCGCTGGCATCGAGCAGAAGCTCTGGGTCGATCTGATCCCTGGTCATGCAAATGCGCTGCCGAAGCTCGACGACATCTATCTGCCGGCTGCGGCGAAGATGCAGGGATTGGCTAAGGGGCAAGGCGTCGTCGTGACCTATTATCCGTCTGGTCCGCTGCTCGAGTACATGCCCGACAAGGTCAAGACGGTTCCGACCACGGCTGAGGAACTGCTCGCTTATACCAAGGCCAATCCGGGTCGCTTCCTCTATGCGCGTCCTGCCAATTCCGGCCCGGGCCGCACCTTCATCATGGGCCTTCCCTACATTCTGGGTGACAGCAATCCGCAGGATCCAGCCAAGGGTTGGGACAAGACCTGGGCGTTCCTGAAGGAGCTGGGGCAGAACATCGAGTATTACCCGTCCGGCACCGGCGCGGTGATGAAGGAGCTGGGCGAAGGCTCCCGCGACATGACTGTGTCGACCACCGGCTGGGACATCAACCCGCGCGTCCTCGGCGTCGTGCCGAAGGAGGCCAAGGTGGCGGCCCTCAAGGGCTTCCACTGGGTAGCGGATGCGCACTACATGTGCGTGCCCAAGGGCCTGTCGAACGAGAAGGTTGCTGTTCTTCTCGACCTCATGAACTTCCTGCTCACCAAGGAGCAGCAGGCCTATACCTACGATGAGGGCTACTTCTATCCGGGTCCAGCTGTGAAGGGCGTGACACTCGACATGGCGCCGCCTGAGAGCCAGGCCGCTATAAAGGAGTTCGGCCGTCCCGAATACGAGAAGTGGATCGCCGAGAACCCGATCGAATTGCCGCTTCAGCCCGAGCAGATGGTCGTCGCCTTCCGCATGTGGGACGAGCAGGTCGCCGGCGGCAAGCGCAAGTAAGAACGAACCCAAGGACCCGCGATGACCATAGCCCTTTCCCAATTCGACGAAGTCCGGCTCGATCGTGTGAGCCGCGATTTCGGGGCACTCAATGCCTTGCGCGACGTCTCCCTCACCATCCGTCGGGGCGAGTTCATCGCCCTGCTCGGACCCTCAGGCTGCGGGAAGTCGACGACATTGAACTGCATCGCGGGTCTTCTTCCTGTGACTGGTGGAGCGATCTGGCTCGACAAGAACCGGGTCGACACCCTGCGCCCCGAGGAGCGCGGGTTCGGCATGGTGTTCCAGAACTATGCGCTCTTCCCCCACCTCAATGTTCGCCAGAACATCGGCTTCGGCCTGAAGATGCGCGGGCGGCCGAAGGCGGAGATCGACCGCAAGGTCGATGAAGCCCTGAGCCTAGTCCGCCTTCAAGGGCAGGAGAACAAGCTGCCGGGTCAGCTCTCCGGCGGCCAGCAACAGCGCGTGGCAATCGCCCGCGCCATCGTCATCGAGCCGCCCCTGGTGCTGATGGACGAGCCGCTCTCCAACCTCGATGCCAAGCTGCGGCTTGAGATGCGGGCGGAGATCCGGCGCATTCACAACGAGCTTGGAGCAACGACCATCTACGTGACCCATGACCAGGACGAGGCCCTGTCGCTTGCCGACAGGATCGTCGTCCTGCGTGACGGCGTGGTGCGTCAGGTCGGCGCGCCTAGGGAGCTCTATGAGGCGCCGGCTCACTTCGATGTGGCCGACTTCATGGGTTTCCGCAACAAGCTGAAAGGACAGGTCGTGGCTATTGAGGGCGACCGTACGATCCTCGATGTGGAGGGCGCCCGGATCAGCGGTGTCGCCCGTGAGCGGGTCTCCGTCGGCTCAACCGCCTATGCTGCCATTCGATCCGATGACCTCGAAGTCGGCGAGGCCGGGCCGAACGCCATTGCCGCTACCGTCGACACCATCGAGTATCGCGGGCGCGAGTTCGTCGGAACCGCCCATTCAGCCGGCGGTCTGGATTTCGTGTTCCGGTCTCATGTATCGGTGGAGCCGGGATCCAGGATTCACCTGCGGACGGAGGACGAGCGCATTCTCGTCTTCGCGGAGCCTGTCCAAGGGAGGCATTGATGGACGCCGTTGCTCACGCGCCTGCCGTGGAACACGGACCCAGCCTGCGCCAGCGTCTGGCGGCTCGTGGTTTCGACGCGGTGACCCTCCTCGTCGTTCCTGCCGCCATTTTCACGCTGCTGCTCTTTGTCTATCCCTTCGCCTTCGGCTTCGTTCTGTCGTTCGAGCCGAAGGGTGGTGGAGACTGGCTCGCCAACTACAGGCGCTTCTTCTCGGATCCGTTTCTCTACGAGACGATTGCCAACACGCTCCGGCTCGCAATTCCCGTCACGCTCGTCAACCTTTTGCTGGCTGTACCGATCGCGTTCCGCGTGCGCCTGATGCGGCGCCAGCGCCTTCTGACCACGATCCTCGTTCTGCCGATCACTCTCGGCACGGTTCTCGTGGCTGAAGGGCTGTTGAACTACCTCGGACCGCAAGGCTGGTTCAACCGCACCTTGCTCACCTTCGGTCTGATTTCGCAGCCATTGAAGCTTGTTCACAATTATTGGGGCGTTTTCGCCTCGCTGGTGATCACGGGCTTCCCGTTCACCTTCCTGCTGACCCTCTCCTACGTGACGGGCATCGATCCGGCACTCGAGCAGGCGGCCGCGACCCTCGGCGCCAGTGCGTGGCAGCGTTTCCGCCATGTGTACCTACCGCTGCTGATGCCGGGCTTTGCCATCACGTTTTGCCTGTCCTTCGTGCAGGCTTTCTCGGTGTTTCCTTCAGCGGTGCTGCTCGGGGAGCCCGCAGGCGTCACCCGGGTCATCTCGATTGCGGCAGCAACGGCGGCATTCGAGGAATACGACTACTCCATGGCCTCCGCGATTGCGATGATCATGGGCTTCGTCCAGCTTGCCATCGTCGTGGTGGTGCTCGCCTCCCGCGGGTTGTTCTACCGCGGTCCGGCCTCCGGCGCGAAAGGGTAAGCCGATGATCCGCGATACCACAATCGGCTCCAAACTCTGGGCTGCTGCCATCTGGGCAACCGTCGGCTTCTTCGTCCTCAACCTTTTCGCCATGATCGCCACTGTGGTGACGAGTTCCTTCGCCACCCGCTGGCTTGGCACCTGGCTCCCGGCAGGCTGGACCACGCGCTGGTACTCCTCCGCCTGGAGCGAGTTCCAGCTTTGGGACGTCCTGGTCGTCACGTTTCAGGTCATCGGCGCCGTGGTCTTCATCTCAGGGGCGCTGGGTGTCACCGCGGCCTATGCGTTAGCCCGCCGTGATTTTCCCGGAAAGCGGCTTCTCGTGCTGCTCTTCCTGCTGCCGCTCCTGATCCCTTCGATGACCTTCGGCATCCCGCTGGCCACGGTGCTCTATCAGACGGGGCTGGCGGGCACATTCTGGGGCGTGGTGGCGGCCAATCTCGTGCCGACCGTGCCCTTCGTGATCCTGGTCATGATCCCTTTCATCGAGCAGATCGATCCGAAGATCGAGGCGGCGGCTCGTGTCTTCGGGGCCAACACCTTCAAGCTCTTCGTCTACGTGCTCCTGCCGCTGCTTCTACCCGGCATTCTGGCGGCGCTGCTGCTGGTTCTGGTGCGCACCATTGCCATGTTCGAGCTGACCTTCCTCGTTGCAGGCCCGACCAGCCAAACCCTCGTGGTGGCGCTCTACTACTCCGTCTTCGCAGCCGGTGTGCGCGCCGTGCAGTCCATCGACGCGATGGCCGTGATCTACATGGTGACAACCCTGGTATGGCTCATCATTGCCCTGCGCTTCGTCAATCCGACGCAGATCGTCACCCGTGCAAAGCAGCAGCCGGCGCATTGAGGATCCAATGTCAGATCGCCTGAATGACGACACGCTAGCTGAACTGGCTGGGGGTGTCCAACGTCCTTCCTATGACCGGAGAATCCTGAGAACAGGCATCGTTCATCTCGGCGTGGGCGCGTTCCACCGGGCGCATCAGGCTGTGTACACGGACGACGTCCTGGCAAGGGATCCGGACTGGGGCATTGTGGCAGCGAGCCTGCGAAGCCCTGACACCTACGACGCGCTGCAGCCGCAGGACGGGCTTTATACCCTTTCTGTCCGTTCCCAGGGGGGTGAGGCGCTGCGAGTCATCGGATCGATTCAGCGTGTCATCGTTGCTCCCCGTGAGATCGAGGATCTTCTCGACGTGATGGCGGACCCTCAGACGCGGATCGTGACCTTGACCGTCACCGAAAAGGGCTACTGCTACGATCCGGCGACGGGTGCCTTAAACGAGGCCCATCCCGATATCGTGCATGATCTCGCTTATTCGATGAACCCGAAATCCGCCCCGGGCTTCATCATCGAGGCCCTGCGCCGCCGGCGCATGAACGGCGTGGCGCCCTTCACCGTACTGACCTGCGACAACCTTCCATCCAATGGCCGCACCGTGAAGCGCGTTCTCACCCGCTTTGCCGAACTGGTCGACCCGGAGCTCGGCCGGTTCGTCGCAGACGAGGTCTCCTGCCCCTCGACCATGGTCGACCGGATCGTGCCGGCCACGAGCGATCAGGATCGCGAGCGAATCGCAGAGGCGCTTGGCGTCACTGATGCATGGCCCGTTGTCACCGAGCCTTTCACGCAATGGGTAATCGAGGATCGCTTCCCGCAGGGGCGCCCAGCCTGGGAGGCCGCAGGCGCTGAGTTCGTGAGCGACGTCGAGCCTTACGAGCACATGAAGCTCAGGCTGCTCAATGGAAGCCACTCGACGCTCGCCTATCTCGGCTATCTTGCCGGCTACGAGACCGTTGCCGATACGATGGCCGATGAGGCCTTCGTCCGGCTGATCCGGGGCCTCATGGACGAGGAGGTCACGCCGACCCTGCACATGCCCGCCGGGGCCGATCTTGAGTCTTATAAGAGCGCCCTCATTGTGCGCTTCAAGAATCCGGCCTTGAAGCACCGCACATGGCAGATTGCCATGGATGGATCCCAAAAGCTTCCACAGCGCCTTCTCGGCACGATTCGCGACCGCCTTAGCAATGGCGCTTCAATCGGACGGCTCTCACTCGGGGTCGCAGCCTGGATGCGCTATGTAACGGGCACGGATGAGAATGGCGTGGCCATCGACGTCCGTGATCCCATGGTGGCACGGCTTCAGGAAATTGCCAGCCAAGCGGAGGGATCTGTCGAAACGCTGGCGCGCGGTCTGTTCGGTATCCGCGAGATCTTCGGAGATGATCTGCCGGCGACCCCCCGCTTCACGAGCGAGGTGCTTGCACACCTCACGCAACTCTACAAGCTTGGAGCCAGGCGTACCGTGTCCGAGTTCAAGGCGGGCTGAGCCTCGCCAGATTCAAGCAGCGGCTTCCCTTTCACGCTTTTTCTGGCACGCGCGGCACCTGCAGCCGTGCGGCTTGATGAAGGTCTCGAAGTAGTTCTTTCCGTAATTGTAGGTGATCTCGTCGCCCGGCTTGATCTGCTTGATCGCCTTGATGCGGATCTTGCCCCGCGAGATCGTTGCCTGGGCATTCGGGCGGCATGCGTGGTTGATGTAGCGCGCGGTGTTCCAGCGCGGCGAGCCGTCGATGGTCCAGCGGCTGTTGATCTCGAACAAGTACCGGGTGTTCCGGCGCCGCTCGACCTCTTCGCTCGTGATCCGAGGTCCGACATATTCGATGATGAAGGCTCCCTTCTCGATGGCATCCGTCGCGAAAAGCCCGAGGCCTGTTTCCGAGCGCCCTATGCGAAAGGGGCCTTCCGGCTGTTTAGTATTCATATTCAGCAAGTGCTCCGTGCCGTTTGAGAGACGTTGCAGGTTCCATGGCTGGAAATCATCGACAGATCAAATGGGTCATGACGTGACGTTCGCCAGATCCAAAGCCTTGTTTCTGCGCTCGGCCTGTTGGTGTCCTGTCGATGCCGAACAATCCCTGTCAGATTTTGCCATATCAAGGACGTGTTGCGCTCCGCGATCACCGCCATGATCTCCGAACGCCATCATGATGCAGACGCGTGCGAGAATCTGGTCGCGTTGCTCCTCGCCGCTGCCGATCCGGAAACCAGCGATGGTCCTGTTCGCTCTGAGCATATTTCGGGACTAACCCTCACCCGGCAGGTGTTCTCGGAAGCCATGAGGCTCTATTCGCTAGCTGCCATCATCACCAGAATGGCGACGCGTGCCTTCCCGCTCGGCGGGTTTGTGGTTCCGGAAGGTGCCGTCATCGTCGTTCCCATTCACGCCGTGCACCACCATGCAGCACTCTAGGACGATCCTAAGCGGTTTGATCCCCAGCGCTTCGCACCGGAGCAGACGAGGGAGCGTCATTGTTACGCCTACATGCCTTTTGGCGCAGGCCCGCGGATCTGCATCGGCAGTGACTTTGCTCAGATGGAGGCGCTCGCCATTCTGGCTGTCATGCTGAAGGCCGTTCGCCTCCGGCCGAAAGCGGGCTCCATGCCGGAGCCTGTCATGAAGGTGACTTTGAGGCCGAGGGCAGATGTCGGGATGCGGATCAAGGCGCGTTCTTAGATGAACGGCCATTCAGAATTGTGCTTCTGAACGGACATTTGTCAGAAATGCGTCTTGCTTCTAAACCGCAGCCCGAAGTTCCGGGGTTGCCAAAGCCGCCTGCAGCGTGTCGGCAAAGTTCTGGTATGAAAACGGTTTCGACAAAGTCGCGCAGTCGCGGAAACGCTCCGGGAGTGAGCGGAAATCGTAGCCTGTTGAGAAAATGAACGGAATTTTGCGAAAGCGCAGAACATCCGCGACAGGGAAAACGACCGACCCGTCCACGTTGATGTCAAGCAGGCCGATGTCGATCTCGGCCTGAAGAGCAAGAGTGAGGGCGTGATCCAGACGAGCCGCAGGTCCCACAACCTGGCACCCGAAATCCAGCACCATGTCTTCGATCAGCATCGAGATCATGGCCTCGTCTTCGACGATCAGGACCCGCTTTCTGAGATCTTCAAGCATAGCCCCTCCTGGCAAGATTGCACCTGATGCTGCACCCTTTCGGCGTCTTTATACGAATCAGTTTCAATCACTCTAATCTTAACGTCGGTTCCGTTCGCTATCTTATGTTATTAAGAATTCTGAAACGTATCGTAACCCTACCGACAAGGTGAAGTAAAGACCTTGGGTTCATGCTTCTCAAGCAGTCTTTCTATGGGCGGTTTCTGCGTGAGAGGCCGGCGTAACTATGGCTCCCAGGAACGCGATGGAGTTCATGATGACTGCGCGGTCCCACGTTGCTTCGAAGGGCCCAGGTGGCGCGGGGTGCCTACGCTTCCGGCCAAGCTTGCAGGTCTCAAAGCTAAGAATTGCGCCGTGAAGGCTTAGTAGCCTCAGTACCCCAGATGCCTCATGATCAAGCTGAGTTGGCGGAGGTGTTTTTCCATCACCCGTATCCCTTGGGGCTCGGGACCTGCTGCTTTTGCCATTTCGAGCCTTGGGTGGACAGAGGTCCTAAAAGCCTGAGGGAAGGCCGGAATTCCCGACACGAAACCCGATAATTCGCCAGAACCACCATTTTGGGACCTTGCGTGAAACGTTTAGGTATGAGTAGTTATCTTCTTGCCCTCAATGGTTGGGGGATGTACGCCTATGGGCGTTTAGGAAACTTGAGACTTTAGAAGGCAGTCCTGATGGGCCGGGGAAATGATCACCGTGATCGCCGACGTCAATTTGGCGGTCAACCCGAAGATCACTGGGGCGATTTCGCCCCGCCAACATCTTTTGAACGGCCCATGCGGCAGCAGACATCCTACGGCTCTCCAGCCGCAGGACCAGAGACTGAAGCGCGGGTGAAGTGGTTTAATCCCGAGAAGGGCTTCGGCTTTGTCGAGATGACCGATGGCTCGGGCGAGGCCTTCCTGCACGTCCGGCAGGTCGAGGCTGCGGGTCATACCGCTCTCGAATCCGGCACGACCCTGGTCATCAAGGTCGGCACGGGCCAGAAGGGCCCGCAGGTGCAGGAAATCGTCAGCGTCGACACCAGCACGGCCGAGCCTGAGCCGCCGCGCGGTGCGCGTCCTGCACGGCCGCCTCGTGCTGGTGGCCCAGGCGGCAACTCCGGCGGCGGCTTTGGTCGTCCGGCCGGCGGCCCAAGCCCTCGCCCGGTCAGCGGTCCGCCGGAGGTTCCGGCCACTGTGAAGTGGTTCGACTCCGTGAAGGGTTACGGCTTCGTGTCCGTCGAGGGGGAGAGCAAGGACCTGTTCCTGCACATCTCCGTCGTGGAGCGGGCCGGTCTCGGCCAGCTCGATCAGGGCCAGGCGGTTCGCGTTGCGATCGTCGAGGGCCGCAAGGGCCCCGAAGTCGGCGCCATCGAGCTCGCCTAAAGCATCGGACCCAAAAGTGGATTCCACTTTTGGGATCCAATTCGATGCTTTCTTTTTGAGGAGAGCATCGCTGAATGCGGAAAAATCGGGTCCACTTTTCCGCACGATGCTCTAAGAGGCTCCGCCTCTTTCACATTCCGTGAAACGATCCGGGTCCACTGCGTCAGCAGTGGACCTCTTCGAATGCGCGCACCCACATCTCGCAAACCCCGGACCGCACGATATCGTTGAGGGTGAACTCGACGATCGGAACGGGGAGCATCTGCGACTTGATCAGGTGAATGACCGTGCGCAGACCCGATGTCTCGCGCAGGTCGCACTGGCTCACATCCCCGTTGATCACCACTTTGCATTCCTCCCCGATCCGGGTGAGGAACGTCTTCATTTCGGCCGGCGTCGCATTCTGCGCCTCGTCGAGAAGGATGAAGGCATCGCGCCATGACCGGCCGCGCATCACCTCGAACGGCACCATCTCGATATCGCCGTTCTTGATCGCAATATCGAAGGCCGCCGTGCCGATGCGCTCCTTGATGGCCTCAATGACAGGGGCCGCCCAGGGGCCGAATTTCTCTTCAAGGGTGCCTGGGAAGAAGCCAAGGGAACGGCCGCTTGGCACGTTCGGGCGGGTCAGAATGATCTTGCGGATGCGCCGCTGGCGGAAAAGGTCCGCCGCATAGGTCGCTGCAATCCAGGTTTTGCCGGTGCCTGCGGGCCCGAGAACCACAACCTGGGAACTGGCCCTTAACGCGTCGAGATAGTCATCCTGTGTGGCATTGAGCGGTTTAATGGGCGGAAGGCTGCGCTCTCCCTGAAACTTGGAGCCCGTGAGATCAAAAACCTGCGCTGTTTCAAGGGAGCGGCGGGTCTTGCGTCTCTGCTTTTCATGATTCTTGCTCAATGACCAACTCCGGGGTTTGAACCTGCGCACACCCATCATCCAGGCGCCGCGCAGAGGCGTCTGGAGAAAAACTTGCGAGCGAAGTGGGAATACGAGAGCGTGTCGTTGCGGGCGGTGTATGTCCGCGATCCAGAGTGAGAGGATCAGCCTGCCTGCCCATCAAAGCCTATCTTTATCTGCCAGTGGCAAACTATCTTTGATTCTGATGACAGTTTACCGCTGCTACGCCTACCTGCGAGTCAAATGTTGAGGCAGGCTGCTTAGTTCCCGGGCATAATCCCTCAGCGATCCAGAGGGGAGAAATAGCTGTGGACGACTGCCGTGATGTCCTCCAGGAGGATTGCCCTGTTCTCCCTCGCGAGGCCCGAACCACCGATGATACGAACGTTCCTCGAAGAATGAGAGTGGCATGATCGTAGTCTTCGGTTCGATCAACATGGATCTCGTCGCGCGGGTGCCGCGCATCGCCAGACCAGGCGAAACTGTTCTCTCGCTCCGGGCAGACAGCTTCTTTGGCGGCAAGGGAGCCAATCAGGCGGTTGCGGCCGCGCGGATGGGGCAGGGTGGACCCGGCCAGGTCGCCATGGTTGGGGCTGTCGGAAACGATCCCTTTGGAGCTGCCTGCCTGAAGAACCTCGAAGATAACGGCATCGACGTTCGGGCCGTTCGAATGACAGACGAGCCGACGGGCTGTGCCTTCATCACGGTCGACGATATCGGGGAGAACGCCATCACGGTGGCGAGCGGCGCCAACATGGCCTTGCGCTCGATGGATCTTCCGGACAGCCTGTTGTCGAAGGCTTCCGTGCTGGTGCTCCAGATGGAAGTGTCCCTGGCGGACAATCTCGATGCCGCTGCCCGTGCACGTCAGGCGGGGGCGAGGGTGATCTGGAATTTCGCCCCCGTCCCGCCCGCCAAGGAGCGTTCAGGCATGGCCGACCTGCTGGAGGCAACGGATGTGCTGGTGGTCAACGAGCACGAGGCGCTCTCCATCGCCGAGATCCTGAATATTCCGGCAGGCGCCGACTATCTCAAGGCCGCCACCGCCTTGGCTCGCGATTTCGGACCAACCTGCATCGTGACGGCAGGCGCTCAGGGGGCCTATGCCGTTTCAGGCGATGGCACACAGGTCCATGCTCCGGCGCGCCCGATCGCGCCGGTCGACACCACGGGCGCGGGCGACACCTTTGTCGGCGTGCTGGCGAACAGACTTGCGGAGGGTTTGGAAGTCGGCCCTGCCATGGAACGGGCCTGTGCCGCCGCCTCCCTGTCATGCCTGACGCCGGGAGCCCAAGCCGGAATGCCCGAGAGACAAGCCCTGGAGCGCTATCTCGCTCAGGCCTGAGCAATGCTCTCAAGGATGACCTTGGTCAGGCTGCCGGTGGTCGGGAAGAGCGGGATGAGGCAGGCCTGGAGGGCGTGGTAGAGATCCGGCTTGCCGGTGAACACCGTCGCACTGGGCGTCAGATCTTCGCTCAGTTCAGGCCGCCAGCCTCCGTACTGATGATCGATCAGGTGGCGGTTCGTGAAACCCCAGAGAGTGCGGTACCATTGCTCGTGGTAGTCGCTTGGGCTGTGCTCGCACAGGAACGCCGCTGCCCCGATGGCTTCCGCGCAGGGCCACCAGAGCTTTAAAGGCAGCCTCGGCTTGTCGTCCCAGTCGAGGGCGTAGAAGAAGCCGCCCTTATCCTTGTCCCATCCCAGCTCGATGGATTGCCGGAACAGCTCACGGGCCGCATCGGGCATCCAGGCGTGACGCTGCCCGCCCAGCGACCAGAGCTGAAGAAGGAGCCTTGCCCATTCAAGCCAGTGGCCGGGCGTGGTGCCGTAGGGGCGGAACATGTCGTCGCCGCGATAATCCCTGTCGAGGCTCCAGTCGGCATGGAAGTGCTCAGCGACCCGGTAGCCGAGGGAGGCCGCATGGCGGCCGATGATGAGGCTCGCGATCCGCTCCGCCCGATCGAGATAGGTACGGTTGCCCGTGGCCTCGAAGGCCGCCATCATGGCTTCGGTCAGGTGCATGTTGGAATTCTGGCCACGGTACTGGCTCAGGGGCCGCCAATCGCGCGTGAATTCCTCCGTCACGGCTCCGTGCTGCTCCTCCCAGAAGCGCTCTTCGAGGATTTGCGTAATGTCTTCGAGCAGTCGGTCTGCCAGTGGATGCCCAACGACCTTCGCGCTGGAGGCCGCCAGCAGCACGAAGGCATGGCCATAGGCCTGCTTGCTGTCGTCCTTCGGCCCATCATTGTCGAGCGACCAGACATAGCCGCCGTTCTGCGCATCCCGATGCGCCTTCCAAAGGTAGTCCATGCCGTAGTCGACGATGGCGTCGCAGCCGGGGCGGCCGAGGAGCGTGCCGATGGCAAAGCAATGCACCATGCGGGTGGTGCTGTGGATCTGCCGGACGGGATTGGCGGCCTCGATGGGATGACCCGCATCGTCGAGATCGAAGAAGCCGCCGGCCGGATTGATGACGCTTGGCTGAAAGAAGTCGAACAGGTTGCCGGCCTGCTCGAACAGCCATTGCCGGTGGAAGCGGTTGGAGCGCCAAGGCGTGCCGAGCGGCGGAAGAACAGGCTGGGTCGTCATGATGCTATCCTCCGGTTCAGGTGCGTTCAGCCATGAACCGCTCGACCTCATCCCAGGAAGGCGGGTTGGCGCCGCGACGGGTGCAGACGATGGCGGCAGCCGCAGCGGCGAAATCGAGGGCTGTGGTGACCTGCGC
>NZ_JAERQE010000028.1 GCF_016734765.1 Microvirga soli
CCCGCTTTCGACACGATCCCGCTGCCTACCTGGCGGCTCTCGAACAGCAGGCCTGCCAGCTAGCTTTGCCGTCCTAGAAAAAAAGACGCTCCGGGCGGTCGAGCAAGACCGGACAGATATAGCCCAGGAGCGCCGCCGCTTTCGGGTGTGGCAGCGTTTCATGGATGCCAGCCGCTTTGTGTTCCTGGAAGAGACGGGCACGGCCACCACCATGACCCGGCGCTACGGCAGGGCGCCGCGCAGGCAGCGGGTGGTCGATGCGGTGCCGCACGGACATTGGCTCATCACAACCTTTGTGGCGGGCCTGCGGGAGAGCGGGATCGTCGCTCCACTCGTCGTGGACGGGCCCATGCGGGGCGAGATCTTCAAGGCTTATGTGGAGCAGATGCTGGTGTTCCTGGTCTTGAGGCAGACCCAGAAAGAGTGGAAGATGCCGCCCCGGGAGTGGAGCATGGCGAAAGCCCAGTTTGCCATTCTCTTCGAAGGCCGTTTCAGGCTGAGATGATGAACCCGGCCCATACACGGAAATTCTGGCGGTCCCACGTTGCTTAGGAGCCGGCCGCTCGACGCTGTATCAAACTATAAGTTGGTGCTGACGTCCCGGATCAAGGCTGTCTCCGGTCCGGTTGACGAATAGCTCGCGGCTTTCCTTGGGCATGTCTCGAGACACACTGTGCTCCGCCGGTCACATGATCTGTCTCCTGAAAATCAGAACAAAGATCGAACTTGCGCGTTTATCAGCCTAAACGAGACCTGAGCCTTGTTTCCGAGGTGGCATATGAGTTCAAAGCGCAACCCTCTCGTCTTGCCTCCCTCGCTTCCAACTGCGGCCCGCAAGCTCTTCGAGCGGTTTCCCACGCCCGCTGGGGATGACGAGCACTCATACAGGCAGCATCTCGCCGATATGCTCGCAACCTTGAAGCCAAAGGATTCGATCGAGGCATTCTGGGCCAAGGACCTCGTCGATCAGACCTTAGAGATCGAGCGGCTAAGGCAGGTTGAGGCCGGACTTCTTGAGGCGCACGCTCGTAATGCGGACCGCACCCACGACGCAATCGAGAGGCAATTGGCAGAGGCATATGCCGGCCTTGCTATTTATAGCTGGGCTCAGGAGCGGGGGCTAGACCACCGGACGAATACTCCAGAGATCAGGGCACAATTTGCCAAGATCGTAGAGGAGTACCTTGCCACTGATCCTCAGAGCTCAGTCTCACAAAGTCGTCCAGCCGATCCGAATGACATCGCTCAGTCCTTTATCCACCACAGCGCCGAGCTTGATCGGATCGGGCGCACAATCGCGATCTTGGAAGCCCGACGCCGATCGGTTCTCCAGGAACTGGAGCAGTACCGCGCGGCCCGACGCGTTTGAGCCCGCAAGGCAGGGAGAAGCCGCGCCTCATCCATGGAACCTGCCGCGTCGTAATGACGGCAGATGGTACAGCACGAGAGCCTTCCCGATGACCCGCACCCGTTTGCGTACCAACCCTTGGCGGAGATCCGTGGCATCTGCAGCAGGCTTGACGCTCGCCCAGGGCGAGGATCACAAGGCTTATCAGGCGCTTCACCAAGCGATCACTGCCGATACCAGGCCATGTGATGCCATCGAGACTTCGTTCGTTCAAACCATCATCGATGAGATCTGGAAGATCCAACGTTGCCGGATGATCGAGGCGTGCCTGTTGGCGGGTCCCAAACAGGAAGATGCGAGCCAAACCGCGACAGCCATGCTGACGTCTATCCGCCAACCCGCCGGGCTACCCGAAGGCCAGGGCACAGCACCGCGCCGTAGCAAGCCAATATCGGCATCCGAGGCAGATCGCGCTGCAGCACGGACGACGCTTCTCGCTTCCTATCAGAAGCACGGCGCGTCCCTGGAACAGATTGTTCGCCAGCGAACCCGCGCCGAGGCTCTGCGCGACGCAGCAATCCGAGATCTTGAATGGTACCGGAACTCAACCCTGCACCATGCGGAGGAGGAGATTGAGGACGCCGAGTTTACTGAGGTTACAGTCGATGGGATCAATCCGGAAACAAGAGGCCAACCGGCGCAACGCCCAGAACAGCACCGGTCCCCGCAGTCCAACCGGGCGCGCTCGCGCAAGCCGCAACGCCCTTAAGCATGGACTCGCGGCCGCAGGCCGGGACCCTACCCATGCCAGCATCGTCGGAGAGCTCGTGCAGGATCTGCTCGGCGAGTTGGAGACAACCCAAGAGCAGTCGCCGGAACTTCTCCCGATTATCGAAGCAGAAATCGACCTGTTGCGTGCGCGTTCCATCCGGGCAAGCCTGCTGCAGGATCTTGTGAACCAGATGAAGGAGGACGCTCCCGATGGGTGCGTGGCGGCCTTGCTGGACCAATTGAACCGTGCCGATCGCTACGAGCGCCGCGCCCTCTCACGCCGCAAGTTCGCGGTGCGTGATCTGACTAGGTCTTTGAGTGAGCCGTCGGTGTCCTCCTCCGCTGCCGCCGAAGGCAGGCGGCTCCTGAGCCGGAGTCCGGCCTGAGGCATTGCCGAACCCGCCCCGGCGCCCCGTGGATCGAGAGCATGCATTGACCAGCACCAGGCGCATCTTGAACTGCACTGAAAGAGGTATATACTTATGTGTATATACGGGGGGTCAAGATGGCCACTGCAAAGGTTTTCCAGTCCGGCAACAGTCAAGCTGTTAGATTACCAAAGCAGTTTCGGCTGACCAGTGATGAGGTCGAGATCTATTGGCGGGGCGACGAAATCGTCCTGCGGGAGAAACCCAGAACTCTGGCCCGCGCGTTCGAATTGCTGTGTGATCTTCCGGACGTCGAGCGTGAGGATGGTCCGCCGCAGGAGCGCGAGGGGCTCTGATGGCTCGACCCCGTTATCTTCTCGACACCAACATCTGCATCTACATTCGCCGGGAGCGGCCGCAAGCTGTCATGGAGCGCTTTAAGATACTGCCTCCCGGCTCGACGGCGATCTCCGTCATTACCTTCGGTGAACTGGCCTATGGGGTTCGGAAAAGCCCAGATCCCCACAAGGCCATGATGATCTTGGAAGAGCTGATAGCCCTGATCCCGGTCCTGCCGATGGCCGCTGATGCGGCCGAGACCTATGGGACCATCCGATCCGATCTGGCTGGTCGCGGCGAATTGATCGGCAACAACGATCTCTGGATCGCCGCCCATGCCAAGAGCCTCGAGATGATCTTGGTTACCAACAATGAGAAGGAGTTTCAGCGGGTGGATGGCCTCACAATCGAAAACTGGGCTAAGGGATAATCGTCTGGGATTGCCGCTGCGCTCGTGGGATTGCGGCAGGCGAACCTGTTGATGAGACGGAGCGTTATCGCCGTGGCACGATGGTACCGTCTATCTTCTTCTTCCAACGGCTCTGTCTTCCGCAGGGGAGGGGGCGTTTGGTCTTTGCAGCGCCCAGATGCTGGATCTTCTGCCGTTTGGCTTTGGCAGCACGATGATGATCGTTGCGCGTCTTGGCCGCTGCACACGACTCGTGCGCAGGGCCCATGTTGTCGGGCTCGTCCGCGCCTCCCAGTTCCAGCGCCCGAATGTGCTCGATGATCCAGCGCTCGCGAACACCATCAATGCGTCGCTCGCAGAGCACACAGATCCCTTTGGCCCTTTCCCAAATGGCAAGCCGCACTCGTGGCGAGAGCCGAGACCTTTGGGTCGTCCCGAGTTCTGATGGTTCAACAAGAGGCATCCCCACAATCCTCAGTCGTTGACGGCATCAGGAGGGGCTTTGTCCGCTGCCAGGGCCGGTGCGCTGTCCTTCTGCTCTTCGGCCAGTGAGCTGGTGCTGCCATCGACCTCATACGGAACGAGCCGAACCCGCAGCCCGACTGAGGCGACGGTGAGCCCTGGGAAGGCATGAGGCGCGGACAGCAACGCGGCATCGAGGGTCTGGCTTGCAGAGGGGCCATCGCACTCTTGACGAGCCTGACCGGTTTCGCCGTCCTGGTCCCTGCCCGGTGGGGCCGAAGGCAGCTCCCGAGACGGCCAAGCGTCCACAAGGTCAAGCACGCGGTCTGCACGACGGACGAGATCAGCCGTCGTTCTGGGATCCAATCCGAAGCGCTGGGTGAGCGGATCCTGCAGCAACAGCGCAAGGTCCCGGATCAGGCGGATCAGGAGATCGCAATCGCGGCATGTGCGCAGAGCCGCGTCTTCGGCGGCGTTGCTGTCACGGGCAATTAGAGCCTCAACAACGGCGCGAGCCGAGCGGATGGCATACCGAAGTTCAGTATGTAGATGTAAGGGATGAGTGGATGGACCTCGACCATCATTCATGCTGGAACCTCCCAAACAGATAATTAACGATATAACGTTAATTGACGTTACGTCAACTGCCGGTCGGGTGAAAGGTTCCGTTGAGCCGATGGAGGCTCCTGCCTTCTTGCCTCTGAGTGCCTGATCTCGTTGTTGTGCGTTGAGAGATCGTAAACCGGTTTTGGCAGAACGAAGCCAAATGCACCTGCCGTGGTCACTCTGTGATTCGACATGCTGCAATGCCTGAACCCAGCTGATCTTTTCTTCGGCTTACGTGTTGTGCCTCCGGTGGCACCAGCAGGAAGATCGGAGAGGGAATGGCGGCTAACGGGGATATTTTGGATTGTCTGATCGTCGGCGGCGGGCCGGCGGGGCTGACGACGGCGTTGTATCTGGCTCGTTTCAAGCGCCGCTTCACAGTGGTGGACAGCGGGACGCCCCGGGCGGCTTGGATCCCGACGAGCCACAACATTCCCGTTTTCGCTGAGGGGATCTCCGGCAGGGATATCCTCGCCCGAGCCCAGGCCAATCTCGAGCAGTATGGAGCCAGAATCCAGGCGGGGCGTGTCACAGGCTTAAGCAAGCAGCCCGACCGTTTCATTGCCGTGGTGGAGGGCAATGACGGCTCCACGGCCCAGGTCGCCGCGCGCCGGGTGGTGCTCGCCACGGGAGCGGTCGATATCGAGCCCGACCTGCCGGACGTGCCCAATGCCGTCCAGCGCGGCCTCGTCCGCTACTGCCCAATCTGCGACGGCTACGAATCCCGCGACCGGAAGATCGCCGTCATCGCCTATGGGGCTCATGGCATCGGGGAGGCGGTCTTCATCGCCCGCACCTATTCCCAGGATGTGACCTTGCTGACGTTGGGTCAGAACCTGGAACTCGACCCTGAGCAGCAGGGGAGGCTCGAAGAGCACGGGATCAAGGTGGTCGAGGCTCCGGTCGAGTCTCTTGCCCTAGAGAACGACCGGATCTCCGCCGTGAATGTCGCCGGCAAGGAGCATCGCTTCGACGTGCTTTATTCGGCACTCGGGCTCAAGTATCGCTCAGATCTCGCCATCGCCTTAGGCGCCGAGCACGACCCGACGGGCAGCCTGATCGTCGACAGCCATTGCCAGACCACGGTCAAAGGCCTCTATGCGGCCGGTGACATTGTGCGGGGGCTCGACCAGATCGTGGTTGGCATGAGCCATGCGGCGGTGGCGGCCACCCACGTTCACAACCATTGCGAACTGCCCACCGAGGACGAGCCCGGCGGCGCGTAAGCCCCGCCCTTAAGTCAGCGCCTTCGCCAGAAGCGGCAGGCTGATGTCCATCCGGTAATCGACAGAGGAATGGTCGTCGTGGAATTCCTCGTAGGTGTGGGTGATGCCTGCGGCCTCAAGTTTCCGCCGCATGATCCGTGAACCATAGACCATGTTGTATTGGTCGATGTCGCCGCAATCGATGTAGAAGGCCTTGAGTCCGCGCAGGTTCGCCTGGTGCTTCGCGTCGTCCACCATGCGCAGCGGGTCCCAGCGCAGCCAATTGGCCCAGCGCTCCTCGATGATCTCGCAGGTCTCAAGATCGACCGGCAGGCGGATGCCGTAGAACTGGCTCGGGTCGGGGTCGAAGCTCGCCGCCTGGGCGAGCAGCATCAGGGTGTGCCAGTCCTTGTCCTTTGCCTTGGGTCCGGCCTCGAACTTGTGCATGAAGGCCTCGATGGACATGCCGTGATCGACCAGATGGCGGAGCGCTCCGGCGAATTCACCCAGGTGATAGAGGTATTCGAATCCCACATCGCCTGAATGCGAGGCCGCGGCTGACCAGACGGAGCCGCCATGGCGAAGCGCATGCACCATGCTGCCGTACCCGCCCGAACTCTTGCCGAACACGCCCCGATGTCCGTTGCCGCCGCAGCTGAAGCGCTCCTCGACGAGGGGCAGCATCTCGCGGATCAGGAAAGTCTCCCAGAGGCCCATGGCGGAGCTGTCGACATATTGGTTGCCGCCAAGGCGCGTGAAGCAGTCGGGGAAGGCCACTACGACCGGCGGCATGGCGCCGGTGCCGATCAGCCGGTCCAGGCGCTCGGGCACGCTCTCGCCGTAGTTCTTCCAGTTGGTGTGGGCGGGGCCGCCAGCCGTATAGCCGACGAGATCGACGAGGAGCGGCAGGTCCCGGCCATCGTGGCCCGCAGGGACATAGACGTCTATCCGGCGCCGGGAGGGATCACCGAGCAGGTTACCTTTAAGGCAATCGCTCTCGATCCAGAGGCTGTGCACCGTGCCTGTGGGTAAGTCATGGTCCCTGCGCATCGTGATCCCTCGCGAGGTTTATTGTCCGAGATTTGCCGTTCAAAACGGCACTTGTCCAGAATCTGGGTCATCGCGCCGGTTAATAAGTCCTTATCGCACCTAGCCATTCCACAGGCGCTAAGTCTACGGTGCAGCCCCAGGTAACAGAGTGAAGACGTCATACTTGGGGGTGTAATCATGACCGACAGTTTCCTGCCGCGATGGAGCTTGAAGACCGAAGGGGTCATCATGCCGGACGAGCGGCTGCCGACCGGCCAGATGGTGGTCGTCGGCCTGCAGCACGTGGTGGCGATGTTCGGCGCAACCGTGCTGGCACCGATCCTGATGGGCTTCGATCCAAACGTCTCAATCCTGTTCTCCGGCATTGCGACGCTGATCTTCTTCGTCGTGGTCGGTGGCCGCGTGCCGAGCTATCTCGGCTCTAGCTTCGCCTTCATCGGTCCCGTCCTCGTCGCGACCGGCGCGAGCGTGGGCAGCCCCAATCCCAACATTCCCCTGGCGCTCGGCGGCATCATCGCGGCCGGTGCGCTCTATTTCCTCATCGGCCTCGTGGTGCAAATGGCGGGACACCGCTGGATCGAGCGCCTCATGCCGCCGGTGGTGACGGGTGCCATCGTGGCCGCCATCGGTCTCGTGCTTGCGCCGATTGCGATCAACAGCGCCTCTGGGGTTACGCCCGACAACCAGAACGGCAGCGACTTCGCCCGCTGGATCGCGCTTGCCACCGTGGTGGCGGTTGGTCTCGTGGCGGTCTATGCCCCCGGGATGTGGCGCCGCCTGCCGGTGCTGGTCGGCGGAGTGCTCGGCTACCTGATCTACTTCATCTGCGCGAACCTGCTGGGCCTCGGCCAGCCGATCGACTTTGCGAAGATCGGGGCGGCGGCTTGGTTCGGCCTGCCATCCTTCCAGAGCCCCGTCTTCGACGTGCGCGCTATCAGCCTGATCGCCCCAGTGGCGGTGATCCTGGTTGCCGAGAACCTCGGACACATCAAGGCTATCGGGGCGATGACGGGTCGCAACCTTGATCCCTATCTCGGCCGCGCCTTCATGGGCGACGGCATTGCCACCATGCTGTCAGGGGCTTCCGGCGGCACGGGCATGACCACCTATGCCGAGAACATGGGCGTGATGGCCGTGACCCGGATCTATTCCACGCTGGTCTTCCTCATCGCCGCGGCCTTCGCGCTGCTGCTCGGCCTTTCCCCTAAGTTCGGCGCCTTTATCGGCACGATCCCCGGGCCTGTGCTCGGCGGCCTCTCCATTGTGGTCTTCGGCCTCATCGCCGCGACCGCCGGGCGGATCTGGGTGGAGAACCGGGTCGACTTCTCGAACCCGCGCAACCTGATCACGGTGGCGGTGGCGTTGGTCCTGGGCGCCGGCAACTTCAAGCTGAACGTGGCTGGCTTCACCCTGGACGGCATCGGGACGGCGACCTTCGGGGCCATCATCCTCTACCATCTCCTGAACATGACATCGAGCACGGCAGAACGCACCGAGACCGTGCACTAGCCAGCAATCCCAGGAACACGCTTTTAAAGCCCGCGTTGAGCTTCAACGCGGGCTTCCTCATTTAGTCCGGCCTGTTCCATGATGGCCGGCGGCGGCTCGCATTCTTTCCGCACTAGGGATGTCACATGAGCTCCGACCAGAAACAGACCCTGCCGCCTCAGGTACAGGACCAGCAGCCCGGCCACGAGACCGAGATGAACCCGCGGCCCGACTACGAGCCGCGCTATCCGGGCAGCAACCGGCTGCAGGGCAAGGTTGCCCTCATTACCGGCGGCGACAGCGGCATCGGGCGCGCGACGGCCGTTCTGTTTGCCCGCGAGGGCGCCGATCTCGCGATCATGTACCTGAACGAGAACGAGGATGCGCAGGAGACGAAGCGCCTTGTGGAGCGGGAAGGGCGCTCGTGCCTGACCATCGCGGGTGATGTGGGCGATCCCGGCTTCTGCCGCTCGGCGGTGGATCAGGTAATCAAGCGCTTCGGCAAGCTCGATGTGCTGGTCAACAACGCCGCAGAGCAGCACCCGAAGAAGGAGATCGAGGAGATCACGCCCGATCAGATCGACCGCACCTTCCGCACCAATATCTTCGGCTATTTCTACATGGTTCAAGCGGCGATGCCACATCTCAAGAAGGGAACCGCCATCATCAACACCACGTCGGTGACGGCCTATCGCGGCAGCGGCGACCTCCTCGACTACAGCGCCACCAAAGGCGCGATTGTCGCTTTCACGCGTTCACTGGCACAGAAGCTCGCCGGGGAGGGGATTCGCGTGAACGGCGTGGCGCCGGGCCCGATCTGGACGCCGCTGATCCCCTCGACATTCCCGGCCGAGAAGGTGAAGCAGTTCGGCGCCAATACGCCCATGAAGCGCCCTGGCCAGCCGAATGAGGTGGCGCCGTCCTACCTGTTCCTGGCGTCCGAGGATTCTTCCTACATCACTGGCTCGGTCCTGCACCCGAATGGCGGCGATCCCACAGAGGCCTGAAACAAGAAGGGCGGCTCTTTCGAGCCGCCCAATTCTGTGGCGCTGTGGGAGAGGTCAGCGTCTGCGGCGCACGCGCACCGGAACCGGGCTATGCGAAGGCGTCATGAGCACGAAGAGCAACATGATGGCCGAGAGGGAGCCACCAATCAGAAACAGAACTTCCGCGATCTCGACATGAGAAGCCACGCCGGTGATCGCTGCAAAGACAGCAACAACTGCAAAGATGAAAAGTGCACGAAGGGCAACAGGACGATTCATTGGTCATCTCTCCCAAGTGTTTTTAAAAACGTGTGGCGGGAAGCCGAGTTCCATACGAATAAAAGCCTGGAGGATTACTTTTGAACGACTGATGAACGGGTTTGATAAGTCGCTTACGGTGGAACCTTACAGTCGCGCTTGGCGTTATTTGAACATCGTCGGCTTACAGTCGATTGTCATCTTAGTGAGGTAACACCATGCTCGGTTGGGCAGTCACTTTTCTCATCATCGCTCTCGTCGCAGCTCTGTTCGGCTTCGGGGGCATCGCCGGCACCGCAGTGGAAATCGCGAAGCTGATCTTCTTCGTTGCCATCGTGCTGTTCGCGATCTCGGCCGTCATCGGTCTGCTGCGTGGGCGCAGCCCTATGTGATGCCGCTACGGCATAATTGACGTCGAACGCCGCCTTCAAAGGCGGCGTTTGTCATTGGGGTCTATCTGGATCAGCCCTGCAGGGCTGCCCGGGTCATGCTGTCGGGGCCAAGATCGTCGATGTCAGTGACATTCAACACTGAGGCGAGCCGCAGGCGCGCCCGGTTGACGCGGCTCTTGACGGTACCGATGGCGCAGCCGCAGATGTTCGCGGCTTCCTCATAGGAAAAGCCCGATGCTCCCACCAGCAGCAGGGCCTCGCGCTGGTCGGAGGGAAGCTGGGCGAGGGCGCTGCGGAAATCCTCGAAATCAAGGTGAGAGCCTTGCTCGGGTTGAACCTTCAGCCGTCCGGCATAGGAGCCGTCAGGGTCCTCGACCTCACGTCGGCGTTTTCTGTATTCGGAGTGGAAGAGATTGCGCAGGATGGTGAAGAGCCACGCGTTCAAGTTCGTGCCGGGCTCGAACCGATGCAGGTTGGAGAGGGCTCGCAGGAGCGTGTCCTGAACAAGGTCATCGGCCCTGTCGACTTGACCCGAAAGTGAGATGGCGAAGGCGCGGAGGCTGGGGACCGCCGCGAGAAGAGCCTCCCGTAATTCGGGTTCAGGCTCTGAGGTCATTGAGACCTGTCCTTTTGTCCGTTCTTGTCCAGCTGGTCGAGCAGGTCTCTGAAACGGTCGGGCACAGGCTGCTGCATGAGTTCGTCGTACATGGCGCGGAGCTGGTCGCCGATGCGCTTCTGGCTGCCGCTGTCGAGTTTAGGATCGGTTGCAAGCGTTCCATCTGGGCCGTTTTCGAGACCGGCCCGAGCAAGCTTGTTCCCCTTATCAACCGTCATATTCGTCCCCTTGCCACCCCTCGTTTATCCGGGGTAGCCAACCTTGGCAGTATCCATATATTCGTTTTCGAGCAATAACGCTCATTGCTGCACCCGGTTCCATTCGACGGAACTTTTGCAGCTTTGCCGCGTTGAACGAACCATCGGTACAACGAGTCAAAAGCACAGTTTAAGGGGAAGCGAATGTCGACAGCCCAGCTTGTCGTCCAGCACTTACCATACCTTCGTCGCTACGCGCGCGCACTCACAGGCAGTCAGATGGCCGGTGATGCCTATGTGGCTGCCACCCTCGAGACGCTTGTGAGCGAGCCTGAGACCATCGGCCCTTCCGGAAACGTGAAGGTCGAGCTCTTCCAGGTGTTCACCCGGATCTGGAACTCCCTGTCGGTGAACGGTCGGAGCGAGCAGATTCAGCGCGACCTGCCGGCTGAGGTCCGCCTCGGGCAGATCACACCGCTTCCCCGTCAGGCTTTTCTTCTCTCCTGCCTCGAAGGCTTTGGAGAAGAGGAAGTCGGCCAGATCCTCGATGTCGACACGCGAACCGTGCGCGACCTCGTCGACGAAGCGGGCCGTGAGCTTGCGGCCGATATGGCGACCGACATCCTCATCATCGAGGACGAGCCGCTGATCGCTATGGATCTTGAGGCTCTTGTCGAAGGCTTGGGCCACAACGTCACTGGCGTCGCCCGCACGCGGACGGAAGCCGTCAAGCTGGCTGCCGCCAAGCAGCCCGGCCTGATCCTAGCCGACATTCAGCTGGCAGACGGAAGCTCCGGCCTCGACGCGGTGAACGACCTCCTCAAGTCCTTCGAGGTCCCGGTCATCTTCATCACGGCCTATCCGGAGCGGTTCCTCACGGGCGAACGCCCTGAGCCGGCGTTCCTGATTGCCAAGCCGTTCCAGCCGGCGAACGTATCCGCCGTCATCAGCCAAGCCCTGTTCTTCCAGCAGAGCGCCCGCAGGCGCGAGGCGCGCGCTGCGACGGCATAAGACCAAACGGATACCAACCTGAATAGTAATAGCCCGGCTTAAAGGCCGGGCTATTCTTTTGTGCTGATGTATTGGACGCAAAAAAAGACGGGCTCTAAAGCCCGTCTAAGGTGCCGGCCAATGCACAAGGGGAATGCGGGGAGGACCAGGAGGCCGGTACCTTAAGAACGTCCTATCGAAAACAAAGGTTCCAGGCTTTTTATCCCTCTTTTTATTCTCCTCTCCTACGGAAGGATGCAGGAACATCAAAGATACGGTCGCGTTGAATTTTTGAAGCGTCGAGGTTTGAAGAGCAGGAGAGAGGGATGTTCCGTATCCCTGTAGCACTGGTAGGACTGGCTGGAATTTTCTTCGTTGCAGGAAGCTTCGTTCCTGCTTCCTATCAGGCGCAATCCGAAGTTCTGGCCGATGCTGCGCTGCCCCAGGGCATGAACGCATCAACCAAGGGTGATCGTATGATTGCCCCGGTTCCGAGCACAAATCCCGCAACCGTGTCGATCGTTGAGCTCGTCGGCGTCACCCAGGCAACGGTGATCCTTCGCGACCGGGACGGGAAGGTGCTCTATAAGTCCGATCCTCATTCCGGCACGACCACCTACGCCCGCGATACGGACCTGCCTGTGGTCACTCTCAAGGAAAACGTCCGGGCTCCCGCTGCCCAGCATCCGGTCAGCCAGCGGGAGGGCATCGAAGTTCCCCGTGAGCAGAAGCCGAAAGCCCGCAAGCCGGTCGGCTGCCTCGGCGATGTCAGTCCCCTGGCAAAGGCCAGCGCCGACCGGATGCCGAGCCTCTGCTTGGTGTCGCTGCAGCAGTCGCTCTCCTGACAAGCGCGGAAGAGTGAAGCGCCCTTACAAGACGCAGCCTTCCGCATCATGAGACAGGCGCCACATAAGGCAATGGATCCTCATGGCAGGTCTTGGCTGTATAGCCGAGGAACCAAATGTCTCCGCGGTGGTTCCCACTATTAGGCTTGGTGCTGCTGCTTCCCCCAAGAGGCGGCAAAGAAGATTTGTTATTATAACAAATATTAACAAGTATTCACATTAAGCTGTAATGTTGAACGGGCCGTTCACATTGCCTTGAATAAGACAATGTTCGGAACGGTTGCTCATGCCGGGCGTTTAACCCTCGCGCACTTTGGCGCTTAACGCGATTTAATGTACTCTCAGGAGAAATAAGCAATGCTGAAGAAGCATATGGCAGCTTGCCTTGTAGTGACGGCTTTCGCGGCTGCGCCCGCCTTTGCACAGACCTCCACCACTCCCTCGGCCCCGACTGACCGTCCGGCTGCATCCGGCACCGGCACCACGTCGACCGGCTCGCCGGCCATGCAGCCCGGTGCCTCGGGTTCGTCGTCGACGATGAGCCAGTCCTCATCGACCATGAGCCAGAGCGGCGGCATGCAGGGTCAATTCATGACCAAGATGGAGTCCAATCATGTCATGGCGTCCGATCTGATCGGCACCAAGGTGGTCGGCTCCAATAACGAATCGATCGGCGACATCAACGACGTCATTATGGACCGCAACGGCCAGATCATGGCGGCCGTGGTTGGCGTCGGCGGCTTCCTCGGCATCGGCGAGAAGGATGTAGCCGTTCCGTTCAACGCCCTCGAGTTCCAGAGCGCCCAGCAGGCTCAGGCCGCGAACAGCAGCGCTGGTGGCAACAACAACAGCGTCGCGACGACAGGCTCGACCACGACGGGCAACACCACTGCGACCGGCGCCGGTACGGCTGGATCCGGCACAGCTGCTTCGACCAACATGACGGCCAGCAACGCCTCGAGCAACCAGAACCAGCCTGAGCGTGTGGTTCTGCGCATGACGAAGGATCAGCTGCAGGCCGCTCCTGCCTTTGATGAGGATGGCAATAACTCGACCACCGGTTCTGCCGGCCAGTCGGGAACCACGACGGCACCTAAGCAGTAATCTGCTGCTTGGCTGAAGACCGAAACGGCGTCTGGGGAAACCCAGGCGCCGCTTTCATGTCTGTGACTGCCAAGCGCTAGGGCAAAATAAAAGGCGCAGCCATAAAGCTGCGCCTTAAAGGTGCCAGTCCAAGGGGGCATTCGGACCGGTTACCAGCATAACGGCCCCGGTCTTATCCAGTTCCAAGGAAACTCAAAAAATCTTTCGCCTCTTTCAGCGCGATCTTCCGCGGCGATCCAGACCTGTTGACGCACAAGGAACCGGGGTTCGAGGCATACGTTGCCGTAAGCAGGATGCGGAGGAAACCATGACTGCGACGAACGAACTGGATGCCGTCTTATGCCAGGAAGAACTGCCGGATGAGTTCTCCAGGCTGACTTCAAGCTCTCCATCCAGGGACAAGCTGTCGGTAGCCTCCATGCTCAGCGGCATGATTTCCGTCTGTCACCAGGACGATGTGACCTGTCCCCTGATGCTGAGGCGTCATCTCGTTGTCCCCGCTTGGCCGCATGTGGTGCCGACCGGGGTTAGTTCAGGCATCTGAACGATCAGCAGTTCTAAGGTTTTCCTTTATGGTTGAAGTATCGTCCATCCCGTTTGCCGCCGGTCCCGTGGCGGTTCTGCTCCACCCGAGCGTCGTTCCGGTCATCGATGTGTTCCGCTCGCTGAATCGCCTCGAGGACCATTACGACTTGGCCATGCTCGATGGACCTGAGCAGGCGCTGTCGACCTATACCCAGGCCGAAACTGCAAAAGGAATTGTCTCGGACGCGCTCCTTCTCGCCTTTGCGCTCACCCGGCAGCGTGGACGATCGTTCATCCACAGGCCAGTTGGCTCCAGGCATGGAAGCCTGGACGAGTATTCTCTCCTAACCCTGATTGGCGCCTCACGCGATCCGTCCTCGGAGGTGGCGCTCGAGGCTGCTCGTTATCTCGACATCGTGTCGCTCGATTTCATGGCGGCCCTGGCAGGAGATCTGGTGCGGCAGATCGATCTCGGTGCCGTGGCGTTCGAAGTTCCGGGGCTTTCCGAATTCCGAGCCATCACAGGCATTGGAGAAGTTGAAGAAGTTCTCGTGGAGACAGCTTTGACGCGTGCTGAATTCAGCTTCAGACATCAGTAAATAATTGTTTCAATTGATCAATAAAAGTAAAGGGGCCGCTGAGCGGCCCCTTTGATGATTTCAGCTGATGAAAGCGTTATTCCTGATTGCCACGGGTGTTGCCCGAGGCCTGACCGCCTTTGCGGCCAGCTTCCGAGGCGAGTTCACGGTCCTGTGAGAAAGACCGCTTCTCGGCGGGAACGCTCTTGCCGCCTTTGCTGGCGATTTCACGCTGCCGGTCGGAATCCATCGACGCGAAGCCACGCTTCGAGGTCGAACCACCTGCCATTTATGCCTCCTAATCGAGTGGTGTTCGTGCATCATCAACCGCTCGCTGAATCGATGGTTCCGGTTAGGAAGGGCCAACCTTTGCAAAAAATTTTGCGAAATAATTCCGGCCTCACGAATTGGCCTGCTTGCGGCAAATGTTGGGCCTCTGGAAACAAGGCAACATCTTGTCGATAGGAATAAGAGCTAAGAAGGTGCTTGCCCCGATACAGGTGGGGAAACGCATCTATATTTGCCAATAGATGGGTGATCGAAGGTAAGTCATAGAAGATCGTCTGCTCGAGCCCAAACCGCGGCACGAATTCGAATCGTCCTGGAATTCATGATTGTGCGGGTGGGGGAGTGGCGATCTGGTTGCCTGCCCCGGTATAAGAGACAGGGCGCTGCTCCGAGCGCTCTGAAGAAACGGCGAAGAATTAGAGGACGGGATGAGCTACGACGACAAAAACGTGTTCGCGAAGATCCTTCGCGGCGAGCTGCCGTGCCACAAGGTCTACGAGACGGACCGGGTCCTGGCCTTCATGGATGTTATGCCCCGCGGCGACGGGCATGTTCTGGTCATCCCCAAGGTGAAAGCGCGTAACATCCTCGACATTCAGCCGGACGATCTCGCGGAGCTCGCGAAGGCGGTGCAGGTCGTCGGCAGGGGGACCAAGGCTGCGCTCTCGGCCGATGGGCTGACGGTCCAGCAATTCAACGAGAGCGCAGGCGGGCAGGTGGTGTTCCACATCCACTTCCACGTCATCCCCCGCTTCGAGGGCGTGGCGCTGAAGCCCCATACGGGCCAGATGGAGAAGCCGGACGTGCTCGCAGCAATGGCTGAGAAGATCCGCGCGGCCCTGGCTTGAGCCTCATGCCATGAGCGGCAGGTTGGACCTGCCGCTTCGTTTTCGGGAATTTCAGTCTGCCCAGTCGAGGGAGCGTGACACAGCCTTGTTCCAGAGGGCGTTCAGGCGCTCCCGGCGGGAGGCCTCCATAGCCGGGGTCCAGCGCTTGTCCACGGCCCAGTTGCGCACCAGCTCGTCCGTTCCGCTCCAGAAACCCGTCGCCAGACCCGCCGCGTAGGCGGCACCGAGAGCCGTGGTCTCGATCACTTTCGGGCGCACCACCGGCACATCGAGAATGTCCGCCTGGAACTGCATCAGCAGCTCGTTGACGACCATGCCCCCGTCCGTGCGCAGCTCCGTTGCGGTGATGTCCGTATCCTTGGTCATGGCGTCCAGCACCTCGCGGGTCTGGAAGGCCGTAGCCTCGAGCGCCGCGCGGGCGATGTGCGCCTTGGTGGCGTAGCGCGTCAGACCCCCGATGAGGCCGCGGGCATGGGAATTCCAGTGCGGGGCATAGAGGCCGGAGAAGGCCGGCACGATGGTCACGCCGCCATTGTCCTCGACACTGCGGGCGAGGGTCTCAATGTCGGGGCTCTTCTCGATCATGCCGAGATTGTCACGAAGCCACTGCACGAGGGCGCCGGCAATCGCGATCGAGCCCTCCAGGGCATAGACGGTTTTTGCCTGGCCGAAGCGGTAGCCCACTGTGGTGAGCAGGCCGCATTTCGACGGGTAGGGGGTCTCGCCGGTGTTCATGAGCATGAAGCACCCGGTGCCGTAGGTATTCTTGGCCTCGCCCTGCTTAAAACAGGCCTGTCCCACCAGCGCCGCCTGCTGGTCGCCGAGAATGCCGGCAATCGGCACGCCGGCCAGATTGTCGGTTGCCTCACCATAAACCTCGCTCGACGAGCGGATCTGCGGCAGGCAGGCGCGCGGAATGTTGAAGAGGCTCAGGATCTCATCGTCCCACTCGAGGCTCGCCAGGTTCATGAGCTGTGTGCGGCTGGCATTGGTCACGTCGGTGATGTGGCAGCCGCCATTTACGCCGCCGGTCAGGTTCCAGACCAGCCAGGTGTCGATGTTGCCGAACAGCACGTCCCCGGCCTGCGCCTTCTCGCGGGCGCCCGGTACGTTGTCGAGGAGCCAGCGCAGCTTGAGGCCGGAGAAATAGCTCGCCAGCGGCAGGCCGGTCTTCTCGCGCAGGCGGTCGTTGCCGCCGTCACGGGCGAACTCTTCGACAATCGCATCGACTCGGGTGTCCTGCCAGACAAGCGCGTTATGAAGCGGCTTGCCGGTGCGCCTGTCCCAGATCAGCGTCGTCTCGCGCTGGTTGGTGATGCCGATGGCGGCAAGGTCCTGGGGTTTCAGCCCCTTCTTCGCCAAGGCTTCCTGGATCACGGCCTGCGTGTTGCGCCAGATCTCGAGCGGATCGTGCTCCACATGGCCGGGCCTGGGGTAGATCTGCTCGTGCTCCTTCTGCCCGACCGAGACGATGCTCCCGGCCTTGTCGAACACGATGAAGCGCGAGCTGGTCGTGCCCTGATCGATGGCACCGACGTACTGAGCCATGACGTTCCCCGAATTTGCCCCGAATTATTGAGCCGCGACGGCCGCGGTTTTTGTTCTGGCCAAATAGGCATCGATCTTGGCCGGAGCGTCAACCGGCACATGCAGACCGAGCTTGGAGCGGCGCCAGAGGATGTCCTCGGCGGTGCGCGCCCATTCGCGGCGCACCAGGTAATCGACTTCCGCGGCGGTCAGCCCGGCGCCGAAATCCTCGCCGAGATCGGCCATCGACTTGGCGGAGCCCAGAAGCTCCTCGATCCGCGTGCCGTAGGCGCGGGCGAGGCGATGGGCGAGGTGTTCCGGCAGGAAGGGCCAGCGCTGGCGCATGGTGGCGAAGAAGCGGTCGAAATCGGCGTCCGGCATGTCACCGCCGGGCATCTTGGCCTTCTCGGTCCAGGACGGCTTCATGTTGGGGAAGTAGGATTTCAGCTCCTCGAGAGCGTGCTCGGAGAGCTTGCGGAAGGTGGTGATCTTGCCGCCGAAAATCGACAGCACCGGCGCCTGGCCCTGCGGCGCGTCCATGTCGAACACGTAGTCTCGGGTGACCGCCGAGGCATTGCTCGAGCCGTCATCGAAGAGCGGGCGCACGCCGGAATAGGTCCATACCACTTCGGCCGGGGTGACCTCGCGCTTGAAGAAGTGGTTCACCACATTGCAGAGATACTGAATCTCGTCCTGGGTGATCTCCACCTTCTTGTCCGGCACGGATTCGACCGGGATGTCGGTGGTGCCGATGAGGGTGAACTTCTCCTGATACGGAATGGCGAACACGATCCGCTTGTCTGTGTTCTGGAGAATGAACGCTTCCTTGGTGTCGAAGAGCTTCGGCACCACGATGTGGCTGCCCTTCACGAGGCGGACGTTCTTGGTGGTGTTGAGGCCCAGCTTGGCGTTGAGCACGTCGGCCACGAAGGGGCCGCCGGCATTGACGATGACCTTGGCGCGCACCTCTTCCGTCTCGCCGGTCTCCACGTTCTGGAGGGTGGCGACCCAGGTCTGGCCGTCGCGGCGGGCCGTGGTGAGCTTGGTGCGCACCCGGATGTCGGCGCCCTTCTCGAATGCGTCGATGGCATTGAGGGCCACCATGCGGCTGTCCTCGACCCAGCAGTCGGAATAGACGAAGGCCGTGTCGAAGCCGGGCTTGAGGGCTTGGCCAGCGGGATGCCGGGTGAGCTTGATGCCTTCCGTGCCCGGCAGCTTCTTGCGGGGTGCGAGGTGGTCGTACATGAATAGGCCCAGGCGCACGAACCAGGCCGGGCGGATGCCCTTCTCATGAGGCAGGATGAAGCGCAGAGGCCAGATGATGTGAGGGGCGGATTCCAGCAGCCGCTCGCGCTCGAACAGGGCCTCCCGAACCAGCCGGAACTCGTAATACTCAAGGTAGCGCAGACCGCCGTGGATCAGCTTGGTGGAGGCGGAAGAAGTGTAGCCGGCCAGATCGCCCTGCTCGCAGAGCACCACCGAAAGGCCCCGGCCCACGGCATCGCGCGCGATGCCGGCGCCGTTGATGCCGCCGCCTACAATCAGAAGATCTGTCACTGTCGTCACGGAATGCGTCTTTCCTTCATGCCGGGCCGTCCCGGTGCCCTGCAGATGGTTTCTTTAGCCGCCTAAGGCAAGCGAATTCTTGAACTTGTTCAAGGCTCCTTCACCAGGGCGAGGTTTAGCACGAACGCCACCAGGGAAGACGCCGCCATGCCCAGGCACAGGATGATCACGGCATCGTAGCTGCCCCACCAGGCCCAGAGGGCGCCGAAGGCAAAGGGTGCGATGGCCATGGTGATCCGGACCGGCATGGCGATCATGCCCTGGATCGCGCCGTAATCCTCACGCCCGAACAGTTCCGGCGGGAGCAGGGCTCTGACGATGGTCAGCATCCCGTTGGAGCCGCCATAGAGAGCGGCGAAAACGAAAATCAGCCATGATCCCGTGGTGATGAACGGGAGCAGCAGGAAGCCGAGGGTGCTCATGGCCATGGTCACGACCCCGATGCCCTTGAGGCTCATGGCCCGCTCTCCGAAACCGGTCAGGAACCGTGCGGCTACCTGGGCAGGTCCGATCACCGTGTATGCGGCCACGGCTGCCTCGATGGAAAATCCCCGCTCGAGGAGGATCGGGATCAGGTGAACGGGGATCCCGACCGAGATGATCCCCTGGAGAACACTGGTGATTACGAAGAGCCAGAAGGCAGGCTTTGCGAGAACGCGACGCGGGTTCGAGGTCGAGGGAGCGACGGTGCGGCTCTCATCCCGATGAGTCGGCTTTTCAGGAGCGGCCGGAATGCCTGTGGCATGAAGAATGGCGCAGATGCCGATGTTCAGGGCTGCCATCACGAGGATCGTGTCGCGCCAGCCATAGCGGTCGATGAGCACGTGGAGGAGCGGGATGAACACCGTGCTGGCGAACCCGGCCACGAGGGTGATGATGGTGATGCCTCGACGGGCCAGAAGGCCGAGGTTCAGGGCGAGAACCGCGAAGCCCGCCTCGTAGAAGAGGGCGCTCGTGGCAGCGCCCAGGCCGACCCAGATCAGCAGGAAGACGGGATAGCTGTCCGTATAGGCCCAAAGGGCGAGGAGGAGGGCGGCCAGCACCGAGCCCCCGGTCATCACGGCCCGCCCGTAGCCTCGGTCGATCAGCCGCCCGACCGGCACGGCGAAGAAGGCGGAGGAAATGAGGGCGAGCGAGAAGGCGGCGGTCAGGGCGGTCTTCGACCACCCGAGATCCTGCTCCATGGGTTCGATGAGGAGCGCAAAGGCATAGAACAGCGTCCCGTAGGAGATCAGATGGGTGATCGAAAGGGTCGAGACGATGCGCCAGGACATGGAGCCGGAGGGTGACATTCCTGCTTTATGTCAGGCCTGGCGGTTGACGGATAGGTTTTTAGCCCCCATATGCACAGCAGGCGACGGCGCTCGATCATCGAGCAGCTTGAGCGGAACTGCGTGACGGATATTCGCATGAGCGAAGACCCCGGTTCCCTTCTTCAATCGCTCCATCATAAGACGGCCCCATCACGCGGGCTGTTTCCCAAAGAGCCCTGAAGCGCCTTTGCTTTATGAAGCCGAACCTGCTTTCCGGCTCACTGTATCCGTTCGAAAGACACCTCCTTTGACACTTTTTACCGATTTCGGATTGGCCCAGCCGATCCTGAAGGCTTTGACTGCCGAGGGCTATGAGAAGCCCACGCCGATCCAGGCCCAGACCATTCCGTACGCCATGGAAGGTCGCGACGTATGCGGTATCGCCCAGACCGGCACCGGCAAGACGGCTGCCTTCGCGCTGCCGATCCTGCACCGCCTGTCCGAGAGCCCGAAGCCGCGTAAGCCGAAGAGCCCCCGCGTGCTCGTGCTCAGCCCGACCCGTGAGCTGGCGAGCCAGATCGCCGACAGCTTCAAGGCCTATGGCCGCAACCTTCGTCTCACCACCGAGGTGGTGTTCGGCGGCGTCACCATCTCCCGCCAGGAGAAGGCGCTGATCAACGGCGTCGACGTGCTCGTCGCCACGCCCGGCCGCTTGATCGACCTCATCGACCGCAGGGCCCTGTCCTTGCGCGACATCGAGATCCTCGTCCTCGACGAGGCCGACCAGATGCTCGACCTCGGCTTCATCCATGCGTTGAGGCGCATCGTGACCTTGCTGCCGAAGGAGCGCCAGAGCCTGTTCTTCTCGGCCACCATGCCGAAGACGATCTCCACGCTCGCCGAGTCATTCCTGCGCAACCCCGCTCATGTGGCCGTCACCCCGGTGGCGACCACTGCCGAGCGCGTGGAGCAGAGCGTGATCTTCGTGCAGACCGGCCGCAAGCAGGTCCTGCTCGAAACGCTCCTGCGCGATCCCAGCATCGACCGCGTTCTCGTCTTCACCCGCACCAAGCACGGGGCGGACAAGGTGGTGCGCGGCCTCGACAAGGCCGGCATCGCGGGCGCCGCCATTCACGGCAACAAATCCCAGCCGCAGCGCGAGCGTGCGCTCGCAGGGTTCCGCGACGGCTCGTGCCGTGTTCTGGTGGCAACCGACATCGCGGCCCGCGGCATCGACGTCGATGGCGTGTCCCACGTCATCAACTACGACCTGCCGAATGTGCCGGAATCCTATGTTCACCGCATCGGCCGCACGGCCCGCGCAGGCGCTACCGGTTCCGCCATCTCGTTCTGCAACGACGAGGAAAAGGCTTATCTCAAGGACATCGAGAAGCTGACCCGCCTCAAGGTGCCGGTCATGCCGCTGCCGGAGGGTCTTCCCGCTGGTTCTGCCGTGTCCGAGGCTTCCGAGCCGCGCCGCGAGCAGTCCGGGCGCAACGGTCAGCCGCGGGGCCGCGCCGCTCCTCATGCCCGTGGGCATCAGGGCCATGGCCAGCCGCGCAGCGCCGATCCGAATGCCGACCGGGGGCCGAAGCGTCGTCGCGGTCGCGGTGGCAAGCCTGCGGGCAACGGTCAGCCGCAGGGCGGCCAGCCTGCTGGTAACCAGCAGCGTCCTGCACAAGGACAGCGTCCGGCTCAGGGGCAACGGCCTGCGCAGGGCCAACGGCCCGCACAAGCAAAGCCCGCCGGGCAGCGCTCAGAAGGGCGCCGCGGCGATGGTGCCCAGGTGGCCTGGCTCGAAAAGAGCCCCCGCCGTCGCTAAGACAGTTTAAGGCGCCTTCGGGCGCCTTTTTCTTGCGCCATGGTCCGCCGCGTTGGTTCATGGCATGAACCCTGCTGTTACATTCAGGCTTCGAGGAGAGAACATCCGATGGCCAAGCGCGCCGGAAGCGCCGATCTGCCGCTCCATTCCGGCCACGTGCCGAAATGGCTGGCGGATCGCATGACGCGTCTCGGCGGCGTGATGTCTGAGGCCATCGTGCACCATTACGGGCGCGACGAACTGCTGCGCCGGCTTGCCCATCCGTTCTGGTTCCAGTCTTTCGGTGCCGTGATGGGCATGGACTGGCACTCCTCCGGCATCACCACCAGCGTCACCGGGGCTTTGAAGCGCGGGCTCACGCCGCTGTCGAAGGAACTCGGCATTCATGTCTGCGGCGGACGCGGAAAGCACTCGCGGCAAACGCCGCACGAGCTGGTCGCCATCGGTGAGCGAGTCGGATTCGACGGCGCCGCTCTTGCGAATGCCAGCCGCCTCGTGGCCAAGGTCGACAGCGCGGCGATCCAGGACGGGTTCGACCTCTACCTTCATGGCTTCATCGTCACTGATGACGGAAAATGGGCGGTGGTCCAGCAGGGGATGAACGACACGTCCCGGCTGGCACGCCGGTACCATTGGCTGTCCGAAGATTTGAAGAGCTTCGTCGACGAGCCGCATACGGCCATCGACGGCAAAGGGCAGGGCACCATCGTCAATCTCACCGACCGCCGGGCAGCCGCCTCACGGAAGGCGCAGATCGATCTCTTGAGCTCGCTGGGACCTGACAACATCGCCCGCAAGTTCCTGGCCCTCGAAGGGCGCGAAGCGGCCCCGGCCGCGAGCCCGCAGCCCCTGCTGCCGCATCTGGTGATGCCCGAGCATCACGATGTGCGAGCAAAGGACGTGCTGCTGCGCCGCCTCCACGGAACCCTCGCCGCTGCAGCGGATCGCGGGCCGGAGGATTTCCCCGACCTCCTGATGACACCAGGCGTGGGCCCGCGCACCGTGCAGGCACTTGCCATGGTGGCGGAAGTCGTACACGGCACGCCCTGCCGTTTCAGCGACCCGGCCCGCTTTTCCTTTGCCCATGGCGGCAAGGACCGGCACCCATATCCGGTGCCTGTGCGGGTCTATGACGAGACGATCCGCGTGCTGAAATCGGCCGTCCAGAAGGCGAAGCTCGGTCAGCAGGAGGAGCTTTTCGCATTGAAACGGCTCGACGATCAGGCTCGCGCGCTCGAGCGGCATGCCACCGGCCCCGATGTGGAGGACCACATCAGGCAGGAGCGGGCGAAATCCCATGCCTATGGCGGTCGCTCCATCTTCGGCGAGGAGCCGCCACCTGAGAATGTTTAGCGCTGCGCCTTCTGCAGCAGGCTCTTGTCGAGCATCACGTGGACGCCCTTGTTGCCGTTGACCACCTGGGTGATGCGCAGGTCCGCCGCGAGGCTGCACAGGGCATAGGCCTCAGCCTTGGTGATGCCGGCGCGGGCGACGATCAGGTCGATCATGGAGCGCAGCGCGATGACCACGCAGTCGTCGAGGTCGGGATCGAACGCCATGGTCATGACATGGGTCGGCGTCTCGGCCATGGGCCAGGTGAGGTTCATATCCTCGCGCAGGTGCAGCTCGAAGGTGCCGATGAGGCCGGTCTCGATAGCCGTGACACAGACCTCGCCGTCGCCCTGAACGCCATGCCCGTCGCCAACGGAGAACAGGGCGCCGTCCACATGGATCGGCAAGTAGAGCGTGGTGCCGGCCACCAGCTCCTTGTTATCGAGATTGCCGCCATTGCGTCGGGGGGGCAGGGTGCTGAGTGCACCCCAAGAGACCGGCGGCGCCACGGCCATCACGCCGAAGAACGGCTTCAGGGGCAGTTCCAATCCCCAGGGCAGCTTGCCCGTCATCCGCTCGCGGTCGAGCGGAAGCGTCATGAAGTGGATCTCATCGAAGTCGTCGGGCAGGGCGCCTTTCTGCGGGGCGGAATAGGTGAAGCCCCAGTCGTAATGCAGCTGGATGTCCTTGATGCGGACTTCGAGCACCTGACCGGCCTTGGCGCCTCGCACGGCGACAGGGCCTGTGCAGATGTGGCCCGGCAACTTTGGCTTGTGAGCCGCATGAATGTCCGACAGCGCCTGAGGGATGACGAAGGGCGCCTTCGGCATCGCCTCGGGACCGCCCGACACGGTCGAGATCGTGACGGTGTCGCCTGAGTCCACCGTGAGAAGCGGGGGAATGCCCGCATCGAAATAGCCCCAGTGAACACTCTCCGGGGATGCATCAATCCGGTATTCGGCCACGAAACACCTCTGCCATCGTCATTGATGCAGGATGTCTCGCATTCCCTCGCTTCCAGGACAACAGGCTTCGCGTCTAATGATACGGATCGGCCGCGTCGCGCAGGCCATCGCCCATGAAGTTGAAGGCGAGCACGACGATCACCACCGGGGCCATCGGGAACAGAAGCCAGGGGTGCAGCTGCACGGCCGCGAGGTTCTGCGCCTCGTTGAGCAACACGCCCCAACTCGTCACCGGCGGCCGCAGGCCCAATCCTAAGAAGGAGAGGGCGGTCTCGCCGAGGATCATGGACGGGATCGAGAGCGTTGCCGAGGCGATCAGGTGGCTCATGAAGTTGGGGATGAGGTGGCGCGCGATCACGCGCTGCTTGGAGGCGCCCATCAGCTCCGCGGCCTTCACGAAATCCTCCTCGCGCAGGGACAGCAGCTTGGAACGTACTGCGCGGGCGAGGCCCGGCCAGTCGAGGAGGCCGAGGATGATCGTGATGCCGAAGAACACGAGGATCGGACTCCAGTTCGGCGGCAGGGCTGCGGAGAGGGCGAGCCATAGAGGCAGCTCCGGCAGGGAGCGCAGGATCTCGATCGTGCGCTGGATCACGTGATCGACCCAGCCGCCGAGATAGCCGGCAAGGCCGCCGAAGAAGAGGCCTAAGGTGAACGAGACCGCGATGCCCACGATGCCGATGGTGAGCGAGATGCGCGCGCCATAGATGATGCGCGAGAGAAGGTCTCGCCCGAGCCTGTCCGTGCCGAGCAGGAACATCGTTCCGTTCTCCGGCGGACAGACCAGGTGGAAATTCGTCTGCCACATCCCCCAGAACTCGTAGTCGTCGCCCCGGCAGAGGAAGCGGATCGGCTGCGGCCTTGAGCTATCGACCGTGTAGACGCGGCGGAAGTTCTCCAGATCGAAGCTATAGGTATAGGGATAGACGAAGGGACGCATAAGCTGCCCCTCGTGCATCAGGTGAATTCCCTGCGGTGGCGCATAGAGGAAATCGCCGTGCCGCTTGGTCTGGTTGTAGGGCGCGATCACCTCGACGAAGGGCACGATGGCATAGAAGGCGAGGAGCACGAAGGCGGCGGCGAGCGCCACCTTGTGCCGCCGAAACTTCCACCACATCAGCTGCCATGACGAGGCGCGGTAGAAGCTTTCGCTCTGCGCGCCCACGGGCTCCGTGGCGCCCGGATCGAAGGGCGCGGGATCGACATAGTGTCGCTTCGACGTGATGGCCGTGTTCATCGTGCGCCTCCCATGCGGATGCGCGGATCGAGCCACGCCAGAAGGAGGTCGGAGACCAGCATGCCGGCGACGGTGAGCACGGCGACGAACATGAGGATGAAGCCTGCCAGGAACTGATCTTGGCTCTTCAACGCGCTGAGCAGGATCGGCCCCACTGTCGGCAGGCTCAGGACCAGCGATACCAGCACCGAGCCCGAGACAAGCTGTGGCAGGAGATTGCCGATATCGGCGATGAACGGGTTGAGCGACATGCGGAAGGGATATTTGAGCAGGGCCTTGGTGGGGCCGAGACCCTTTGCCTTCGCGGTCACGTAATACTGCTTGCCCAGCTCATCGAGGAGGTTCGCGCGCATGCGCCGGATCATGGCGGCGGTTCCGCCGAGCCCGATGACGACCGTGGGAACCACGAGATGTGAGAGGAGGGACTGGACCTTGGCCCAGGTCCACGATTCGCCCGCATATTGCGGATCGTAGAGGCCGCCGATGGAGATGCCGAACCAGCGGTTCATGTAATAGAGAAGGATCAGCGCGAGCAGGAAGCTTGGGGTTGCAAGGCCGATATAGCCGATGAAGGTGGCGATGTAGTCGCCGACGGAATATTGCCGCGTGGCCGAATAGATGGCGATCGGAATCGCGATCAGGTGGATGAAGATCACCACGGCGAAGTTGACGAGGAGCGTCAGCCACAGGGCATCGCCCACCACGTCCACCACAGGCTTGTCGTATTCGAAGGACCAGCCCCAGTCGCCCTGCAGCAGGCCGGAAAAGCCGTTCGGGCCCGGCATCACGCCGAGCCAAACCAGGTATTGCTGCCAGGCCGGCTTATCGAGCCCGTATTGCCGGATGAGGAATTCGGCCTTGGCGATAGAGGCGGATTCGCCTTGCGCACGCAGTTCCGCGATCTGGTTGGTCAGGAAGTCGCCCGGCGGCAGCTTGATGATGAAGAACACCAGGGCCGAGATGATCAGCAGGGTCACCGCCATGGTGACGGTGCGACGCAACAGGAAGCGGATCATCGACGGGCCTCTTTGCCGGCGGCTTTGTTCCAGTGGATTTCATCCAGCCGGTAGATCCCGAGCATCGCAGTCGGCTCCCAGCTGTAGAGCGCTTTGGCGGGAAGTCCCTGAAGGCCGTTTCGCACCACGATGGGCTGCAGGGCGCCGGCAATGGTGCCGATGGTCCACTGGTTTTCGACGTGATTCTTCAGCATCTCGTGCCAGGCTGCCCTCTGTACCTGCCGGTCTCCGGTGTTCATCCAAGTCTCGTATGACTTGAGAAGGTGCTCCGCCTCCGGAATGTCGACCGCCTCTCCCATCTTGCCTTGGGTCTCGATATATTGTCCCCATTTCGGCCAGGCGTAGTTGTCCTGGCGCATGGGTGCGAGTTCGGTGGGCGGCATGAGGGCGGTGGGGATTGCATTGTCGAGGCCGGGGGCAGCCACCATTACGGTCAGTCCCGCATAGGAGCGGTTGCGCAGAACCGTCCGGTCCTGCGGCTTCACGAAAAGCCGCACGCCGATCTCGCGCCAGAACTCGCCGATGAGGGTGAGCCCATCCACCACGAGGCTGCTCTCACCGTCGGTCTCGACGATGACCTCCAGCTCGCGCCCGTCCGGCAGCAGGCGGATGCCTGCGCCGTTGCGCTTGGTGAGGCCGATTTCGTCGAGGAGGCGCGAGGCCTGATTGGGATCGTAGGTGGCGTGCTGCGTCCGCAGCTCCGGCATGAAGAGCGGGCTTTCCGCCACGATGGTGTTGTTGCCCTCGACGCCGAGCCCGAAGAGCAGCGCGTTATTGAGCGTCTTGCGATCAATCCCGAGCGACAGGGCGCGCCGGAAGCGGATGTCCCGGTTGAGCTGGCGCCAGACCGGATCTACCGTGTTGAGGTTGGGATAGAGCGCGAGCTCCGTGCCGCGAGCGTAGGGCCAGAGGAGAGTCGTGTAGCCCTTCGCCTTCTCGCCCTGCTTCAGCACGGGAATGTCGCCCATGTTCAGGCCGCGGAACAGCAGATCCTCCTCGCCCGCATTGGCCTTGGCCGCGAAGAGCCCGCTGGCGGACACGTCCATGATGATCCGGTCGACGTAAGGCAGCTGCCGCCCCTCGGCATCGACGCGGTGGTAGTAGGGATTGCGCTCGAAGATGAAGCGGTTCGCCGGCGCCGCATTCATGACGCGCCACGGCATGAGGGTCGGCAGGGCCGGATTGGTCTGCTCCTTCATGTCGTCCATACGGTTGTGGAGCGCCGCCCAGGATTTCAGCTTCTGCTGCTTGGCCTTCTCCTCAAGAGAGGCCTTGTCTGCGTACTTGGCGTGGAACTGCTTGAGATAGGCGGAGGCCCGGTAGATGCCGGGATCGAGCGGACCCGCGAGCTGCGGCAGGAAGCGCGGATTGGGCTTGTCCCAGCTGTAGCGCAATGTGCGCTCGTCGAGCACCTCGAAGCGGGGAGGCTTTCCGTCCACCAGCATGAACTCGGGCGGACCGGCGGGCGAGAGATCCAGATTGTGCGCCACATCCTCCCAGTAGTAGCGGAAGTCCTCAGCCGTGAAGGGCGACCCGTCGGACCAGCGGTGGCCTGCGCGCAGGGTAAAGGTGAACACCCGGTCGCCGTCGTTCTCGAGCTTTTCCAGGAGGTCGGGCTGGAGGTCCAGGTTCCGGTCGTAGCCCACGAGGCGCGTATAGGTGAAGGTCGAGATGTAGCGGATATCCCGTGGGCGCGGCACGAGGGTGACCATATCGCCGCCGTACTGGCCGGATGAGCCGACCACGATGGGTGTCTTCGGAAGCCGTTCAGCCATGGGCGGGAGCTTCTTGTCCTGCGGCAGGTCGGCGAAGAAGGGCGGTTCCTTGTAGTCCTGGCCTGCGGCAGGCAGGGCGAGCGATCCGAGCGCCAGGCCTAATGCGAGCGTGGTCTTGCGGATACTGAGCATCATGCAGCCTCCCGGGCTGTCAGGCGCCCCATGCGGACCTTATGGCCGGGCTCGATTTCCTTCATGACCCCGAACTCGCCCGGCTCGATGCGGAAGGGCTCCGGCCACGCGGAGGGCTGCGAGAAGCCGCCCGTGCGCAGCTTGGTGAAATCCAGAGGCCGGTCGATGTCCGGATCCGGCACGGCCGCGAGCAGTGCCTGAGTATAGGGGTGAACCGGATTGCGGAACAGTGACGATTTCGGAGCTTCCTCGACGATGTAACCCCGGCACATCACCGCGATGGTATCGGCGATGTAATCCACCACAGCGAGGTTGTGCGACACGAACAGGTACGAGAGGCCGAGCGCCGCCTGCAGATCCTTGAGCAGGTTCAGCACCTGCGCCTGCACCGACACGTCGAGGGCAGAGACCGGTTCGTCGCAGAGCAGGACGCGCGGTTCGAGCGCGAGCGCCCGCGCGATCCCGAGACGCTGGCGCTGGCCGCCGGAGAAGGAATGCGGGTAGCGCCGCAGCGCCCCTTGATCCAGCCCCACCATCTCGAGAAGATGCTTCACGCGCTCGTAGCGCTCGTCCGAGGTGCCGATGTCGTGAATGCGCAGGGGCTCGGTAAGCAACTCATAGACCGTCATGCGCGGATTGAGGGACGAGAACGGGTCCTGGAAGATGAACTGCACCGAACGGCGATAGGTGGTCAGCGCCTCGCCTTCGAGCTTGTGCACATCCTTGGGACCGGTGCCGTCGTCGAACAGAACCTTTCCGGAATTGGGCGGGATCGCCCGCATGATCATCTTGGACACGGTGGTCTTGCCGCAACCGGATTCACCCACAAGTCCCAGGGTCTTGCCCGCCGGAAGGGAGAGGTCCACTTCGCTGACGGCGCGGATCTCCCGCGCCTTGCCGGAGAACCAGCCGGACCGGAGCGTGAAGGATTTCGTGAGGCGCTCCACCTTCAGGATCGGGCCCGCCGGTTGAACGCGCTGCGGCGCATCGGCGGTTGCAAGGCTCGCGCTTTTCACCTCGCGGATCGGCGTCAGGCGCTCGTTCTCCGCCATGGCGAAGCGCGGCACCGCACGCATGAGCGCCTGTAGATACGGATGCTGGGCATTGCGGAAGATCTCCTCCCGCGAGCCGGCCTCCATGATCCGCCCGCGATACATGACCACCACCTCGTCGGCCACGTTGGCCACCACGCCGAGATCGTGGGTGATGAGGAGCACCGACATGCCCGTTTCGACCTGCAATTCCTTGATGAGGTCGAGGATCTGCGCCTGCGTCGTGACGTCTAGCGCCGTCGTCGGCTCGTCGGCGATCAGGAGGGCCGGCCGCGTGATGAGCGCCATGGCGATCATGGCGCGCTGGCGCAAACCGCCGGAGAGTTCGAACGGGTAGGTTCTGAGCGCCCGCTTCGGGTCGGGAAAGCCGACCCTGTTCAGCACGTCCATGGTCCGCTGGTTGGCCGTGGCCTGATCTACGTCCGCGTGGATCATCAGGGCTTCGGAGATCTGGTCGCCAATGGTGTGGAGCGGCGACAGGGAGGTCATCGGCTCCTGAAAGATCATGGCGATGCGTCCGCCGCGTAAGCTATGCATGGCATCGCTTTCAGCCGGCAGCGCCGCGATATCGATGCTCCCCTCGGTCGAAGGGTCGTTGAAGAGCAGCGACCCGTTCGTGATCCTGGCCTTCTTCGACAGGATCTGGAGGATGGCCTGCGCGGTCACCGACTTGCCGGAACCGGACTCGCCGACAAGCGCCACGGTCTTGCCCTTCGGAATGTCGAAGGTCACTCCATCGACAGCCCGGAAGTTCCCGGCGTCGGTGCTGAAGTCGACCGTCAACTGACGAACCGACAGGATGGGCGCTTCCATATGCTCCTCCAAGTCTACGAGCATAACGCTTCAGATCCCATTAGATCGCAAATGTGACCCTGTTTCTATTCCGAAACATGCATCAGGCGGAAGGAAATAGATGTCTCGTTCGGCGAGGTGCGCGATAAGCCTTTCGGATAACACCCAGATGACTTCATCATGAACGAGATGATGCGTCAGGAGCCCGATGGGCTCATCCCGGTCGGCCGCGCCGGCGATGCGCCGCTCGATGGCTCCTGCGAGGCCGGCAACGATCTGCCGTGGCTCAACCGCACTGCGGGCGCCACGCCAGTCGATGGGATCCAGATGGGTGTTGATCTGGAGAAGCCCTGGAGCGGGGGAAGCTACGCGCCGATCGGTGAACGTGGACAATGCACTGAACCCCAGGCGCGGCAGGTTCGGGATCAACTCGCTGGAGATCCGGTTCCAGGGCGGCACGAAGACCGGCAGCAGCTTCGCTCCAAGATGCGCGCTCGCCGTCCGCAGAGCACGCTGTGCTTCCGCCGCCATGGTCTCCACCGGGCGATGGGCGCCGAACTCCGCCTTCTTGGCCTCCGGAGGGGCATGGTTGGCGTGGCTCCAGCCATGCACGAGAGCAAACGCCGAGGTTTCATCCGACAACCGCAAGGCCAGGGACGTTTGAAGGCCCTCCGGTATGACAGCGAGGCCGATCCCGGCATTGTAGCGGCGGGCCAGCGTGAGAAGGCGGTCGAGGGCAGGGGTGTCGGCGACCGCGTCATCATCCCGCCACCAGACACGAACCGTGTAGCCCCCATCCCTGGCCCGCTCCAAGGCGGTGTTCAGAGGCGACCAGTCGATGGTCGGATGCAGGGCGGGCTTGGGGGCAATCAAGCTTTCCGCGATGGCGACGCTTTGCCGTGCTCCATTGATGGCGACGGCAGGGGGTGAAGATGAGAGCTGTGTCAGCCCTTGGCGGATCGCCTCCGCCAGGTGCACTCCGGACAGCTCACCCTCCGGGACGATGTTGGCGAGTCCCATGCTCTTCAGGCGCTCGGCCCGCAGGCGCTGCTCCGTCTCGTGGCCCGCCTCGAAGGGAACGAGAACCGACCGCACGCCGCAGCGCAGAAGGTCCACCACCGTGTTGTAACCGGCCTGGCTGACCGAGATCTCGGCGCGGGCGAGCAGCGCCCGGAAGTCAGGTCTCACCCGTTCGATGACGGCATGGGCCGGAGCATTGTTTCGAAGCGTTTGAAAATTCTCTTCCGATACTCCTCGCCCGATGAGGATGTGCCAAGGGCGATCAGCGATGAGGGGCGCGGCGTCGAGAGCGGCACGGTAGAGCGGCAGGCTCGCGGCGCTCGATCCACCTGAGACGACGATGCCGTGCCGGTGACCTTGCGGAACTGGATCCTCATTCTCGTCCACGTAGCCGGTGTAGCGGATGAGCGGCCTGATCTTCTCATCCAGCGGCCATGAGGCCTCCAGGGGCACGAGGTCGGGATCGCCGTGGACGAGAACGGTATCGTAGTGGCGAAGGATACGCTCATGCGCCTCCGTAATGCGCTCCGCCTTTGCAGGGGCCACGAGAATGTCGCGGATCGAGGATAGGACGAGCGGGCGCGGGTTCAGGGCATGAGCAGCCTCGACCAGCGCCATGAACTCGCCCGCCAGCACGCGGCGCCCGAACGGGAATAGTTCGGTGATCAGGATGTCGGGCCGGGTGCTGCGAAGCGTATCGAGCAGGATCGCCTGGCGCTGTTCGAGATAGGCCGCATCGACCGGCTGAAAGCTCTCGTCGAGAAGCGTCCTGAAATCAGTCCCGATGGTGCGCACCGGCGGCAGCTGAACCAACTTCGCTCCGCCGAGATCCGCCAGTCGGGCTGGGGTTCCTCCCGAAACGAGAATCGTCTCATGTCCCTTGCGGGCGAAGGCACGCGCCAGGGCTGCCGCCCGCGTCAGGTGGCCTGCGCCCAGCAGATGCGTGACGGCGATCAACACGCGCAATGTCATGCTCCCACTCGAGCTGTGAGCGGTTCGAGCGCATTGCGCAATCGCAAAGCGGCATGATCGAGGTCGCGCTCCTGGCGCACGAAGCGCTGGGCATTGGTCCCTAGGCTCCGGAGGAGGTCTCGATCCTGCAGGAGGTTGCTTAAGCCATCGGCAAAAGCCGCGATGTCGCCGGGGTGTGTCAGCATGCCGGTTTCGCCATGCTTCACCACGCTGGCCACCCCGCCATAGGCTCCGGCGAGCACCGGGCAGCCTAGCGCCTGAGCCTCCAGCAGCACCATGCCGTAGGCCTCGTTGACGGCGGGCCAGACGAAGAGGTCGGCGCTTTCATAAAGCGCTCTCAGATCGGTCCGGTTCTCGATCCGGCCGTGATAGCGCACTCGGCTAGCGAGTGACGAGAAAAGCTCGGCGATGTCTTCATTGGCCTCGCCATCTCCAACGATGTCGAGCGACCAGGGCAGATGCTGGATCCGTTCGAGAGCGGCGGCGAGAATGCTGTACGAGGCGAGCTTGTCGCCCTTTCGCATCATGGCAACGGTGAGCAGGCGCGGTTCGCTGCCGGGCGAGGGGAGAGCGCTCGGTGCTGGCCAATCCTGCACGTCGAGAAACGGCGGAAAATCGACCAAAACCTGATGCGGTGGCCGTGCCGCTTCCAAGGCCTCACGGTCATGGGCCGTCATGACGAAGATCGCATCGGCCTTGTCGAGAGCAGTCTCCGCTCCCTTATGCCCCAGAGCCCAGGATCCGTGCGCCCGCTTTGCAGCCCGCGAACCTTCCGCAACGGCATAGGGAATGTTCAGGGCCTGAGCCACACAGGGGCCGATCCAGTCCGGTGCCTTGTAGTAAACGTGGTAGGTGAACCACAGGCGGGGGCGGCTATGCTCCGGCAGAGCCTTGTAGTGCTCGATGAGGCGTGAGGCCTCCTCGAGCGATCGCTGCCTGATATGTTCCTGCTGCAGCGGATCGCCTGTCTTGTCGAGGGTGCGCAACTCGCTCGCAAGATATGGCGCGTAGCCTGCCCGGTCGAGGGCCTTCATCAGCAGTCGCGCCATGGTGCGGTCGCCCGATGGAAGCGGATGGTTCGGGCTCTTCAACGGGGCGTAGAACGCCACTGGCCGCGTGTGGGTCACACCCGCTCCGGTTCTCTGTGCGGATTGTCGGTCACAGTGCGCAGGCGCTCTTCCAGAACGTCGATCCCACCCTCCATGGAAAAATCCCGGCGCAGGCGCGTGAAGGCTGCGGAGCCGAGAATCCGCCGCCGTTCAGGCTCGCGGGCAAGCAGGTTGAGGGCGTTGGAGAGGGCCTCCCAATCGCCCGGTGCCACCAACTCCCCCTCGGTGCCGCTGCGGATGAATTCCGGGATCCCGGCGAAGTCCGTCGCCACGATGGCAAGCCCCTGGCTTGCCGCTTCCATGATCACATTCGGCAGGCCGTCCCGGTCGCCGGACTTTGCCTCCTTGGACGGCAGGACGAAGAGATCCGCCTCTTGAAGGAGATTGATGATGTCGGGCTGCGCTTTGGAACCGAGAAACGCCACCTTGCTGCCGATGCCGGCTTGCTCGGCCTGCTTCTTGAGACTGTTGAGAAGTTCGCCGCCGCCCACATGGGCAAAGCGCCAGTGCAGATCGGGCGGGAGCGCGGCGAGCGCCTGGATCAGGTCGCCGTAGCCCTTCTTGGCCACGGCCCGCCCGACGGAGACGATGCGCACCGGATCGAGCGGGTCCGAGCCGTCGCGGGCAGGGCGGCTCACGGGCGGTGACGGAAAGCGCGAGAGATCGAGCCCGTGATAGACGAGCGACACCTGCTCCGGCCTCGACAGCGATTGCAGATGGGCTGCTCCTTGGGCCGTGCAGGTCACGCCCCAGCGGGCCTCGGCCATCTTCTCACGCTTCTCCCAATCCGGCGTCGTCCAGATGTCCTTGGCATGGGCCGAGAAGGTCCAGGTCCGGCCGGTCAGGAGCGCCGCATAGCGGACGACTGAGGCGGGCGTGTGCAGGTAATGCACATGCAGGTGCCGCACGTCCGCCGGCAGCTCCCGGGCCATCGCGAAGGCCTGGCCGAGGCGGCGCACGCGGTTGGCGGTGAAATCGCGCCTCAGATCGCGCCAGAATGCCTTGATCGTGGCCGCGAAACCTTTCTGGCCCAGGCTCCAGGCAGCGCCGCGCAGCACGCGAAGGGGCTCTTCATATAGATATTCCGGCAGATAGCTGACCTTCGCTTGAATCGCCTTATGCATCGGATGCACGGCCCGCTCTGTCGGGTGCCGAAGCGACCAGATCTGGAGGTCGAGGCCGCGCTGCTCGAGAGCCAGGATCTCCTGGGCGATGAAGGTTTCAGAAAGGCGTGGATAACCGTTCACCACGATGGCGATGCGTCGGGCTGTCGTTGAGGGAAGCATTCTTCAGGCTACTCGGCCGCCTGATGATAAGCAGGGGCAAACCGTGGTCGGGACTGGGTCAGCACTTTGAGCCGTTCGCACACCCGGTCAAGCCCGTCGAGAAGGTCCGGGATCACCACCTCGGATGGGCGTGGCTGGGTCGAGAGGGCCCGCAAGGCCGCCGCCATGCGCTCCGGCGTGCGCGGTTTCTTGTAGTCGCTCAGCATACGCAAGAGGCCGAGCCGCTCGGCCTCCACGGCCCGGATGTACTGCTCCAGCCGCGGCCGGGTGCGTGGGACGATGAGGGTGCGCTTGTCGAACGACAAGGCCTCGCAGAAGGTGTTGTAGCCCCCCATCGCCACCACCGCGTCGGCCTTCTTCATGAGCCATTCGATCTTATTGTCGAAGGACATCACGTCGAGCTTCGGCTGCCGGGCGATGCGTTCCACGAAGGAGCGGCGCTGGTCCCTGTCGATGAACGGCCCGAAAAGGATCAGGGCAGGCTGATCGAGATTCGGCTCCGCCTCGTAGGCCGAGATCACCCAGTCGATCAGATCGTCCCCGTCGCCGCCGCCGCCGGTGGTCACCAGGATGAAGGGCTGCTTGGTAATCTTGGGATATTTGGTCAGGGATGGTGTCGGCGGCACGTCCCGGCGCAGATAGCCGGTATAGGTGATCCGGCTTTCCACTTCCGGAGGCAGGTCGAGCGCCTTGAGGGGCTGATAGACATCCCTCAATCCGTAGACCCAGATCTCGTCGTAATAGCGGATCAGGGCCGTCCTGGCGCCCTTGCGTTCCCACTCCGGAACGAGAAGCGCAGGCTCGTCCATGACGTCGCGGATGCCGAGCACGAGCCGGCATCCTGCGGCCTGGAGATAATCGAGAGCCGGCACGACCTCGCCGCGAAAACCTGTGGGCTCCTTGTCGACGATGAACACGTCCGGCTGGAAAGCCTTGGCCGCCTGGAGAATCAGGGCCTGGCGCAGGCCCACGGCTTCATCCAGGTTCACATTGAGGTTGAGGCTGCGGTAATCCCCGTCGGGAAGCTTGGTGACCCCCGGGATGCGGATGTAGTCGACCCCGCTCTCAAACTCGAAGTTCCCGATGACGGGCGAGCCCGAGATGATGATCACCGAGGTGCCCGGCTGCGCCTCCACGATGGCATTGGCCAGCGCTCGAGACCTGCGCAAATGGCCGAGCCCGAACGTGTCGTGGCTGTAGATCAGGATCCTTGCGCCCGAATGGGACTTGACCAAGGGCAGGCCTGACTCTGTTTTCGGCTCCATGACCGCCTCTGCCATGCAGGCATCCCTTGGTGGGCAAGAAAAGGAAAATGACGTATCGTTTATTGACGTTAGGCCAGCTATCTCTACCCTTGCAATAGCCCCCCTCGTCAAACTATGGCGATGCCGCAGAACGGAAAGAGGGATCACAGGCACATGAAGATGGCATCACAGCGCTAATGGAAAAGAGCCTTTTCCGCTATATCTGGACCCATTCGAAGCGCGACCAGATGATCATCTGCGCCGTCGTGCTGGCGTCCTTGCCATTTTACTTCATGTCCCTCGATCTGCCTCGCCAGATCGTGAACCAGGCCATCCAGGGTGAGGCCTTCCGCGACGGAAACGCGACGGCTCCCTTCCTCAACCTGTCGTTCGACTGGCCGGGCTGGCTGGGGGGCGGCTCATGGGAGATCTTCAAGGGCTTCGAGGTTGGCCGGGTCGGCCTGCTCATGGGCCTGTCGTTCATCTTCCTGTTCTTCGTCATCGTGAACGGGGCCTTCAAGTACTGGATCAATGTCTCCAAGGGTGTGTTGGGCGAGCGGATGCTCCGGCGTATGCGCTTCGACCTGTTCGCCATGGTGCTGCGCTTCACCCCGGACGCCCTGCGAACTGTCAAGTCCTCCGAGACCGCGACGATCGTTAAGGACGAGGTCGAACCGATCGGCGGCTTCATCGGCGATGCCTTCATCACGCCCGTATTCCTGGGCACGCAGGCCATCACGGCGCTCGTGTTCATCATGGTGCAGAATGTCTGGCTCGGCCTGATCGCGCTCTCCGTGATCGCCGTGCAGTTCACGATCATCCCCCGTCTGCGGCGCGAGCTGCTGCGCCTCGGCAAGCAGCGCCAGCTGGCATCCCGCCAGTTGGCCGGGCGTATCGCGGAGGTCCTCGACGGAATCGAGGTCGTGCATGTTCACAATGCCTATGGCTGGGAAAGAGCCGAGATCGGGCACCGCCTCTTCAATCTCTTCTCCATCCGCCTGAAGATCTACAACCGGAAATTCTTCGTCAAAACTCTCAACAACTTCCTGGCCCAGCTGACGCCGTTCTTCTTCTACGCCATCGGCGGCTACTTCGCCCTGCGCGGCACCCTCGATATCGGTCAGCTCGTCGCCGTCATCGCCGCTTACCGCGAGTTGCCGCCACCCCTGAAAGAGCTGATCGATTGGGACCAGCAGCGCCTCGACGTTCAGGTGAAATACGATCAGGTCACGCAGCATTTTGCCGAGGACAGGCTCGGCCCGATGATCGAGATGCGTGAGGTGGCAGAGGCGGATCAGCCCCTGATCGGTACCCTCGTCGGCGAGGAGATCCGGGTGGCGGGACCCCATGGAGACCTGATCCTCGAAGGAGGCGCCTTTACGGTCGAACTGCCCGCCCATGTGGCGCTGATCTCGAATGGCGGTGCGGCCGCCAGCCTCCTGGCGCGCATCCTGGCCCGTCGAAGCCTGGAATTCAGCGGCCGCATCCGCATCGGCGAACGCGACCTGACGCAGCTTCCCGTCTACGTGACCGGGCGTAGGATCGCCTATGCGGGCGTGGATCCGATTCTCTTTCCCGGCAGCATCCGCGACAACCTCGTCTATGGCCTCCGCTCCAAGCCTTTGGGCCGGCAGAGGGAGGACAGGCAGGATATGGACCGCCGGATCGCGGAGGCGCTCAGAACCGGCAATCCCATTGAAAGCATCTCCGATCAGTGGGTCGATTACGAACGTCTCGGCGTGAAGGACGAAGACGAGCTGGATCGCATTCTCCTCGATCTCCTCGACAAGGTCGGCATGGGCGACACGATCTACCTGTTCGGCTTGGCCGGCAGGATCGATCCGGAACGCCATGCGAGCCTTGCCGAGCGCCTCGTCGAAGCACGGCACCGCCTTCGCGACACCTTCCAGTCCAACGGCATGGCCGATCTGGTCGAACCCTTCGATCCGGCGCGCTACAACAGCCAGGCGACGATTGCGGAGAACCTTCTCTTCGGCGTGCCGATCTCCGACGAGTTCAGGGGGCGCAATCTCGCGGACAATGCCCAGTTCCGCAGCGCCATCGACAGGGCCGGCATGACGGACGACCTCGTCGGTATGGGCCTGCAGATCGCCGAGACCATGACCGAGATCTTCGAAGGGCTGCCGCCGGGGCATTCCCTGTTCGAGCAGTTCTCCTTCATCGGGGCCGACGAGCTGACCGAGTTCGAGGCCATCCTGCGCCGCCGCAGCCGCGGGGAGGGCAACCTGAAGCGGGAGGACCGCACACGGCTCCTGTCCTTGCCGCTCGCCTATATCGAAGCCCGGCACCGTCTGGGCCTTCTCGACGAGGCCATGACCGGCCGGATCGTCGAGGCGCGGGGGCTTGTGCGCGAGGTGCTCGAAAAGTCGGGATCGGCTGGCGTCGAGTTCTACGATCCGGAAGGGATCTGCACGGCCGCCCCCTTGCGGGACAACCTCCTGTTCGGGCGTGTCAGCTATCAGGTGGCCAATGCCCGGGCGCGGGTCGGCGAAGCCGTTGCCGCCGTCGTTCGCGAGCTCGACCTTCAGGAGGAGGTCGATCGAGTCGGCCTGGAGTATCAGGTCGGCACGGCCGGCAGGCTCCTCTCGCCGCAGGAGCGGGCGAGCGTCAACCTGGTCCGCTGCTTGGTGAAGCGGCCGGACATTCTCGTGATCGACGGAGCGTTCGCTCCCTTCGACGAGGCGCGCAGCCAGCAGCTGATGCAGCTGCTTCTCGACATGTTCGATCAACAAAGCCTGTTCATGGTCCTGCCGAATGATCGACAGGCCGGCGACTTCGATGTTCAGATGCGCTTCCGCGATGGACAGATCATAACCGACAAGACGGCCGCTCCGGCCTCGAGGGCCCCTAGCCCTGAGCCGGACGCGCCCCAGAGGATAGCAGGAGAGGTGGCATGACCCTTGAGACGGAAGTTCAGTCCTTGCGGCAGGTCCCGATGTTCCGGGATGTGGACCCCGCTCGTCTCAAGCTCCTCGCCTTCACCAGCGAGCGGGTGCAGTTCGCCGACGGGCAGCGGTTCTTCTCCCAAGGGGATCCGTCCGACGCCGCTTATGTGATCCTCGACGGCCGCGCCAGTGTGCTGCTCAACACCCCCGGCGGGGAAATTCAGGTGGCGGAACTCGGGGGCAACGCCCTCGTGGGCGAGATGGGCATCCTGTCCGACACCCCGCGCTCAGCCACGATCATGGCGGCCGAGCCGACCACGGCGCTGCGAATCGACAAGCGGGTGTTCCTGGAGCTCCTGGCGCAGTTCCCCCAGATGTCCCTGGCCATCATGCGGGAGCTGGCCAAGCGTCTCGAGCGGACCAATGCGCAGCTTGTCGCACAATCCTCATCCTAAATTTCCGGAAAAAACCTGAATTTTTCCCGGGGAAAAGCCAGTCAAGGTTAGCAAAATCCTACCTCTTATGGCCAAGCTGACCGATTCTCGACACATCTACCCGTCAACCCTGTCTCCAGAATAACACAAGGGAAGGCCTGATCGTCTGGTCGGGTCATGCGGGATAAGTGATGATGAGTAACGCGAGAACGCTGCTATGCGCAGTACCGCAGCCTGTTGCGGACGTGCGCAAGACCGGAAGCCGCCGCTCACTCCACGTTGCCCTGGCCGCAGGCCTGATCATGGGCCTCCAAGGCCTCTCAGCCGGACCGGCCGCCGTAGCCACCATTCCCACCGGCCTGCTGGCACGGCCTGCCGCCGCCCCGCAGGTGCGGGAGGGCATCACCGGTTCGGTGGTGACGGCATCCGTGGCCTACACCCCGAAGCTTGCCAAGGATCCGGGTCTGTTCAAGGCCATCCTCGACGGCGCCTTCTCCTTCACCAAGCCCCGCGCCGAGAAGCCGGCATCCCCCACGATCTCGGAGACGGAAGTCGGCGATCCCGATGAACTGATCCCCTTCAACGGCCGTACCGTGCCGCGCTGGCTGGTGCATTCGATTCTCAAGGCCGCTCAGGTCACACGCGCCGACCCGGTCTACATGATGACCCTGGCCGATGTGGAATCGAGCCTCTCGCCGGAAGCCAAGGCCCGCACCTCCTCGGCCCAGGGTCTGTTCCAGTTCATCGACAGCACCTGGATCGAGACCGTCTATCACCACGCCGCCGATTACGGCTTCAAGGCAGCCGCCGAGGCGATCCGCTATGTCAACGGAGAACTCACCGTCGAGTCCAAGGACCGCGACTGGGTCATGAGCCTGCGCACGGACCCCTATTTCTCGGCGCTCATGGCCGGCGAGCTGATCAAGGATGTGGAGCGGGCTCTGCAAGCTCAGGGCGAGCGGGAGCTGGCCGAGGCCGAGCTCTACCTCGCGCACTTCCTGGGCGCTTCCAGTGCCGTCCGGTTCCTCGAGGTGCTGGATCAGGACCCGAACATGAAGGCCTCCAAGCTCTTCCCGAAGGCCGCCCGCGCCAACGCCGGGCTCTTCATGGACGGCAAGGGCCGCAAGCGCCGTCCCGTGAGCGTCGCCGAACTCTACGACAAGATCGACACGAAGATCGTCCGACGCCTCGACCGCTACGAGGGCATCGGCCCGTATCTCGCGGAGATCGCGCGTCCGGCCGAGCGCACGGCCGAAGCGGCCGTCGTGCAATAATAGTTCGAGACCGTCGTTTTAAAGCCACCAGCTCATGGAACTGGTGGCTTCCTACAACATATTATATTGTAAATAGTTGAGCAGCCGTTGGCCTAGCTTAGTTAAAGTCTTGCAAACTTACTTTGCCTACTCCAAGGCCACGGCCACCTGTGACAATTGCAAGTTCTTTGTCTGTCAAAACGATTGCAGGCTTCTTCTCAGGTTTCTTAATCTTCACGTCACATTCCTTATCTGCATAAATCCCCTATAGGCTATAAAGGCTTATATGCAACTTTGTAACGTATAAGATCTTATGCCTGAGGTAAAGATACATGTGCCGCACCCTGTGAACGTTAGCCTCAGTACTGTGAGCAAGAGCGTCGGGATCCTAATTCGGGACCTCACGCGTCGAATACTCCTTAGTTACACTCCGCCTCTCTGTCGTGCTGAACAACAAGAAGGAAGACCTGGGGCCACTCACCCGACCGCGCTGATCGCCGACTGGGCTGAGGCCGGCAGCGTCCGCGTATGCACGAAGTCTCCCTTGGCCAGATAAGCCAGCTCCTTGGGCGTGGAAGCGCGGCCCAGCACCGGATTGCGGTGCGGGAACCGGCCGAACCGGGTGATCACCTCAAGGTTGGACCGGGCCTGACCGAGCGAGAACTGCCAGACGGGCTTGAGCTGCTCCGGGGCTTCCTCAAGGGCCTGTTCCGAGATGGCAACGATGCGCCTCATCCGCTCCAGATGATCAGGCCCCTCTGCATGAGCGAGGGGAAGGAAGTGAAAGAACTTCTCAAAGGAGCTTTGCAGGGCATCGTAGTGCCCGTTCCGGAGGCCATCCTCGGCGATGCTCAACGCATCCGGATCCGACGAATAGGCTTCGGCTGTCCCGGCGAACAGGCCGCGCGGAAACTGATCCAGAACGACGATGAGGGAGAGGCGCCCGAGCGGCGTTTCAAGCCAGTGCTCCAGTTCACCGGCTCGTGCCGCCTGCACCACAGGGGCAAAGCGCACCAGCTCCGCATTGGCGCCGCCGCGCATCCACCAGGCGAGCATCTGCCAATGGGCGGCGACGTCGGCATTCGAGAGGTCGACGGGAAACCAGAACCGGTAGACCTGTTGCCAGTCCATGCGAGATGACATCGGTTTCTCCCTCAAGGAAATCCGATGTTAGGCCATGCCGGCTGTCTCTGATGTGACCTGGATCACATACGGGTCAGGACGCTTCAAAACGCCTTGAAGGTGATGATCGTGTGCGTGTCGGCAATCTCGGGGATGCTCTGGACGTTCTCGGCGATGAAGTGGCCGATATCGACGTCGTCGTCCACGTGGAACTTGGCGAGAATGTCGTAGTTGCCGGCGGTCGAGTAGATCTCGGATGCGATCTCCCGGTCGGCAAGGGCGTTCGCGACGGCGTAGGTCTTGCCGAGCTTGCACTTGATCTCGACGAAGAAGGTCTGCATGGGCCGCTCCCGGTGGCGCTGTCTTTGCGATGCCTCTCTCATGGCATCGGCGGGACCGGCGCGCAAGCCGATCCCCAGACCAAGGTTACGGCCGCCCGATGCTGACGTATGTGAAGCCGTGGCGGCGCATCTCGTCAGGACGGTAGACGTTGCGCAGGTCCACCACCACCGGGGAGGCGAGGGCAACCTTCAGGCGGCGCAGGTCGAGCGCCCGGAACATGTCCCACTCGGTCACGAGCACCAGGGCATCGGCATCGCGGGCGCAGTCATAGGCATCCTTGGCATAGGTCACGTCCGTCAGCATGGAACTGGCCGCCTGCATGCCTTCCGGGTCATAGGCCTTCACCCGGGCGCCGGCATCCTGCAGGGCGGTGATCACGTCGAGGGCGGGTGCGTCGCGCATGTCGTCGGTGTTCGGCTTGAAGGTCAGGCCCAGCACCGCAATCGTCTTGCCGCGCACGGAGCCGCCGCAGGCCGCGATCACCTTGCGGCCCATGGCGCGCTTGCGCTGGCTGTTGACCGCCGCCACCGTCTCCACGAGGCGGATCGGCGCCTCATGATCCTGAGCGGTCTTGATCAACGCGAGCGTGTCCTTCGGGAAGCACGAGCCGCCATAGCCGGGACCGGCATGGAGGAACTTGGAGCCGATGCGGTTGTCGAGGCCGATGCCGCGGGCCACGTCTTGCACGTTGGCGCCCACATGCTCGCACAGATCCGCGATTTCGTTGATGAAGGTGATCTTGGTGGCGAGAAACGCATTCGCGGCATATTTCGTCAACTCGGCGGTGCGCCGGGACATGGCGAGCACCGGCGACTGGTTGAGGTAGAGCGGCCGGTAGATGTCGTTCATGACGCTCAGGGCGCGCTCGTCATCGGTACCGATCACGATGCGGTCCGGGCGCTTGAAGTCAGCGATGGCCGCGCCTTCGCGCAGGAATTCCGGGTTGGACACCACGGCGAAATCCGCGTCGGGCCGGGTGTCGCGGATGATGCGCTCGACCTCATCGCCGGTGCCGACCGGCACGGTGGATTTCGTCACGATCACCGTGTAGCCGTCGATGGAAGCGGCGATGTCGCGGGCGGCCTGATAGACGTAAGAAAGGTCCGCATGACCGTCGCCGCGCCGGGAGGGCGTGCCGACCGCGATAAATACCGACTCGGCGCTCCTGACCGCCTGAGGTAGGTCGGTGGTAAAGGTGAGCCGCCCCTCGCGTACGTTCTTGGCGACGAGTTCCGCCAGCCCCGGCTCGAAGATCGGGATCTCGCCCCGGTTGAGGGCCTCGATCTTGGCCGGATCCTTGTCCACGCAGCAGACCTCATGGCCGAAATCCGCAAAGCAGGCGCCGGAGACCAGGCCCACATAGCCTGCTCCGATCATCGCGACATGCATCCAGGCGCTCCCCGTTTGTTCGAGCCTTGGGTTTAGGGTGACCTGGGCTCTGCCGCAAGCCGGTCCCTGCGGCGATTTCGTGGTGGTTTTCTGCTATTTTGCAACAAGGTCCCCTTTGACTTCTGCCATGAGTGCCTCCACAACACCGCCGCTTTTCAAACGGGGCATTGATGCACAATCCATTTCTTGTCGAGGTCACTCGCGGCCATCTGGTCGAGTCGCGCCACAGGGGCAGCGTCTCCGTGGTGGACGCTGAAGGGGCCACGGTTCTGTCGATCGGTGATGTGGACCGGCGCGTTTTTCCGCGCTCCGCCATCAAGGCGCTCCAGGCCATGCCGCTGGTCGAGAGCGGGATCGCGGACAAATACGGCCTCACCGACGATGAGATCGCGCTGGCCTGTGCGTCCCATTCGGGCGAGCCGGCCCATGCAGCGGCAGCCGGCTCCATGCTGGCCAAGGCGGGCCAGGATGCGGGCTGCCTCGAATGCGGCACCCATTGGCCGATGGGCGAGGCTGCAAACCGCGCTCTGGCAGCCTCGGGAGGAAGCCCCAACGCCCTGCACAACAACTGCTCGGGCAAGCATGCGGGCTTCATCTGCCTCGCCTGCGGCCAGGGGGAGAACCCGAAGGGCTATGTGCTGGCGGACCACCCGGTCCAGCGGATCGTGCGCGAGACCCTGGAGGACATCACCGGCGCCTGCCACACGGTCGAGAAGAGCGGCATCGACGGCTGCTCGATCCCCACCTATGCGATCCCGCTTCCGTCGCTTGCCTTCGGGTTCGCCCGGTTCGGCACCGGAATCGGCCTGCCGGGCGAGGGCAGGGCAGCCGCCGCCCGCATCCGCAAGGCCGTGGCCCGCCATCCCTTCATGGTTGCCGGCACCGGACGCTTCGACACGAAGCTGATGGAGTGCCTCGGCGAACGCGCCTTCGTGAAGGTGGGCGCAGAGGGCGTCTATTGCGCCTCGTTCCCGGAACTCGGCTACGGGATTGCCCTGAAGGCCGAGGACGGCAATGGCCGTGCGGCCGAGGCCATGATGGCCGGCCTCGTTCTTCGCTTCCTCCCCTTGAGCGACAATGAGCGCAAGGCGGTCGAGGCCCTGGCACAGCCCGTGCTGAAGAACTGGAACGGCATCGAACTCGGGCAGATCCGGCCGACCGCGGAGATCACGGGCGCGGCCTAGAGCATCGAACGCAAAAGTGGGTACCGGTTTTGCGTGGAAAGATGCTCAAAGTCTTTTCAGGCCCGTGGCTGCATCTGCTGGCGGGCCTGGATGAGGTCGTCGGGCCGAAGGCCATGCGCGCCGTGGAACGGCCTGTCGAGCACGGCGACCATATAGACGACGAGGCCGATAAAGGCCATCAGCACGCCGCCGAGAATGAAGTGGGTCGTCCGCTTCAGATCGAACAGCCAGAGAGTGAACACGTTGAGCGCCGCGCCGACCATGACGACGGCCCAGATCACCCTCGGAATGCTTGTTCCCGCCGCCTGCACCCGAAGACGCCGCTGCTCGATGAACTCGGCGAAGGTTCTCAAGGCCTCGCCGTGAAGCAGGTCTTCGCCGGTGGTCCGGTCGGGCCTGAAGCCGAGAAGCTCCCGGCTTAAGCGATCGACCAGCTGCGTGCCCGGCGTGGAGACCTGATTGCCTTGCTGGAAGGCCCAGCCGGGGCCGGTCTCCTCCTCGACATACTTGAGCAAGGCCTCCGAGAGTGACGTGCGGACAGGCTCCGGATAGCCGCTGAAGACGTTGTAGAGAGCGACCGCACTCGAGGCCTCCCGCCCAACCGCATCCTGGGCCTTGTTGTAATTCTCGAAGACCGCGATGGAGAGCAGGGCCAGAAGGACGCCATAATAGAGCGAGAAGGCGTTCAGGAGCAGGCCGACAACCGTATTCGCGTCCTTCTCTCCGCGCAGCAGACGGCTGACGACGGGCTGCAGCAGCGCCGAGCCGATCAGGGTCGGCACCACGAAGATCAGGCAGACGATGGCGCCGCCGAGCAGGAGGGGCAGCTGATGCAGCCGGTCGATCACGATGCGATCCACTCCTGTCCTGGCGGGCCATAGAGGCGCTTCAGGATTGAAGCGGGTTTTCGAGCCCGGATCAGGTGCAATTGCGGATAGGTGCTACAGCATCGGATGGATCCCAAAAGTGGATTTGCACTTTTGGGATCCATCCGATGCTTATGCTTTATACTGGCGCATCGTGCGGCCCGATGGGTCCGCACGATGCGCTAGATTCCCAGCAGCTTCACGATCTCGCTTGCCGCCGCATTGGGCGACAGGGCGCCGTCGGCGATGGCCCGCTCGATCTCCGGCACGCGCTGGCGCAGGGCCGGATCGTGGGTGAGGCGTTCGTGCAGGCGCTCGTGGACAAGTGCCCACATCCATTTCGTATCCTGGTCGCGCCGCTTCGCGGCAAGTTCCCCGGTCGCCTCCAGGCGCTTGCGATGGTCGAGCACCTTGGTCCAGAGCTCATCAAGCCCCTGGCCGGTGAGCCCTGAGACGGTCAGCACGGGAGGCGTCCAGGTGGCTGAGGCGGGGGCCAGGATGTGAAGGGCGGCCTTGTACTCCGCAGCAGCGGCTTTCGCCTTGGCACCCGCATCGTCCGCCTTGTTGACGGCGATCAGGTCGGCCAGCTCCAGGATGCCCTTCTTGATCCCCTGCAACTCGTCGCCCGCACCGGGCAGCATGAGGACGAGGAAGAAGTCGGTCAGGTCCGCCACCGCCGTCTCCGACTGCCCGACGCCCACGGTCTCCACCAGGATCACGTCGAACCCGGCAGACTCGCAGAGCAGCATGGTCTCGCGGGTCTTGGCCGCGACGCCGCCGAGCGTCCCGGAGGAGGGCGAGGGGCGGATGAAGGCATTGGGATCAACTGCCAGCCGCGCCATCCGGGTCTTGTCGCCGAGGATCGCCCCGCCGGTGCGGGTGGAGGAAGGGTCGACGGCAAGCACCGCCACCTTGTGCCCCTTCTCGGTGAGCATGGAGCCCAGGGTATCTATGGCGGTGGACTTGCCCACGCCGGGAACGCCGGTGATGCCGATGCGCACGGCCTTGCCGGTGCGGGGCATCAACTCCTGAAGGAGAGCGCGGGCCGCCTCCCGGTGATCGGGGCGGCGCGATTCCATGAGCGTGATGGCGCGCGCCAACGCGGCCCGGTCGCCGCTGGCGACCGTCTCGGCCGAAACTGCTGTCTTCTGTGAGCCCCCGGTCATAGGAGAGCTTTAGCGCATCGTATGGAAAAGTGGATTCAGTTTTTGAAGCGCTTATACCGCCTACTTTCTCTCCTGAGAGAGCGATGGGTCTAAAAAGCATCCCGTGCGAACGACCGTGCTGACTTGCTTGCCCTCGAGCGGTAAATATCGCCACGGCGAGCTTCCTCCCGCCCTATGCGGGCTCGCTCGGTTGCCGCCCAGGCACTCCCAGCCTCTAAGCTAATGCGGCCAATGACAATCTCATTGTTATGACGAGTGGCTAATACAACCACATTGCCGAGCGGATCAATGAACTGCGTGGAGGAGCCCTGGACTGGGTTTGCTGGAGTCACCATGCTGATCCAATAGGAGTTGTTGGCCGCGTGGGCCTGGGCCGTGATGCCAAAGATCGCATCCTGTCGAGCATCCTGATCGCTATACCGGCCCGCTGTGAAGGTTGAGAATAGAAGGCATTGGACTCCGAGTTCCTGATATTGTTCGAAAATCTCAGGAAACCGTATCTCGATACAGATTACGCATCCAAAGCAAACTCCGTTCACCGTGAATACCACAGGGTCGAAGCCAGGAGTGTAGAGGCCGTTGATCTCCGAATGAGAGCAAAGTCGTTTATTGTATCGTGTGATTAGCTTTCCGTCAGATCCGATCACGTAAAGGCAATTATGCGGTGGCTGTCCATCATCCAGTCGGTGAACGCTCCCGAATACAGTCCAAAGGCCTAATTCTCCGGCGAGAGCTGCGATATCCTGGGACTTGGCGTGAAGCCGGTTCCAATCCGCGGTAGTCCAGCACTCGAAGGGGACTATTTCTTTTCTTCCGTATCCGGACAGGGCACCTTCGGTGAAGTGGATGAGATCTGCTCCTTCTGCTTTGGCACGATGCATGAGCTCCCGCATTCGAGAGGCATTCGCTTCGACATCTGGCGTTACCAATGTCTGCGCCAAGGCAATCTTCAATTCGCTCATAGCACCATCTGTAAGAGGAAAGTGCAACGGTACTACACCCTGCGGGACGTGCGGCCCGATTCAATCTAGGAATCTCACAACTTTCTAGGCCGGAGCTCTCCTAACCCGATCTCGCCTTCTTGGGCTTTCACCACGTGATCGGGTCCATGCCGAATCGTCCCCAGGCGGGAATCTTGATCGCGGGGCGGCGCAGGTCGAGGCCGGCGACGAGGCCCATGAAGTCGATCTCGATGCCCTCGATCCAGCCGATTGCAATGCCGGCATAGCCGCCGAGCGAGATCTGGATGCCGGTACGGCTCGGGGTGAGGCCCACGATGTCGCGCCAGGGCTGCCAGTCCTTGCCAAGGGCCGTGGGCGGCAGGGGAGCGGCGAGTTCGGGGACCGAGCGCATTACGTGGGCCACGAAGGTGTTGGAGTTCGGGCCCGGCCAGGCGTTGTAGGCCCCGAAGGTCGAATAAGGATAGCTCGCCACGGCTTGGCGCACCTGCGGGATCAGCCGCTCGGCCTCGGGGCCCCCGATCACCACCACGGGATGGGGAGCATTGCCGAACCAGCGCCCGTCCGGCGCCCAGCCGTTGGTGCGCACGGGGCTGCCCCAGCCGACCTTGTCGTAGCGGGTATAGGTGCGGGCGCCGGCCTCCTTCACCACCACCCAGGTGTGGTGGGCGAAGATGCCGCGCCAGCGCCCGACCCGCGCGGCATAGACCGCCACGATGGCCTGAGGCGCCTCGGACGCCGCCGGCAGGAGCTTTGCGCTCGACCAGTCGGCCGCCCCCCAGTTCGGCGCGACGTCGTCCCGCATGGCCCACCAGGCGGCATGAGCCCCCAGGGGGATGAGGAAAAGGGCGACGATGATAAGGAGAGTCCGGGCGAGGGCGGCGAGCATGGGCTGAAGGTACGGTCCGTTCCCGCCGGCATCAAGGCACCGTGCCCTATGCTCACGTTCACCAATGCTTTACCGCAATCCGGCACCACTGGGGTCTGCAGCAGGGTTTTCGCCTTGCGCCTGCCATGATCGAGGGCAAAACAGCATGACCTTCCTTGTCTCCTGTCGAATCCCGGACCTCATGCGCTTCTCCTTGTCCCGCCTCGCCATCGTGTGCCTTGCCGGCATTGCCCTGTCCGGCTGCGTCGGAGAGGATTCGGCGCTCGTCAGCCCCGCCGCCTTCAAGATCGGCCTGGAGAAGGACCCGAAACTGCTTGTCGCGACCACGCGGCTCCCGGTGGGCGATCCGCCCAAGAAGCCATGGTTCAGCAGCGAACGCTCGGCGGACATGATTTTCGCGGAGGCGCGCCTGACGCCGCCGTCGGGTTCGCTCCTCGGCAGCGGCAGCTGGAATATCGCCAAAGTGGAGAACGTTGACCGCAGCAACGCCGCGCAGGCCTTCGCGCAGGCCGCCTTCGGCCGCGACCTGCTGCTCTACATCCACGGGTACAAGGAGAGCTTCGAGACGGCTGCGACCTCGACCGTCGATCTCTCGGAGGGCATCAAGTTCGCGGGCGTGACCGGTCTCTTCACTTGGCCGTCCGCCGCCTCGACCTTCAGCTACGTGGCCGACCGCGAGAGCGCCATGTGGTCCCGCGACTCCCTTGAGGATCTGCTGACCGCCATCGCCAAGACCCCGAGCGGCGGGCGCATCCACATCGTGGCGCACAGCATGGGCACGCTGCTGACACTGGAGACCTTGCGCATGGTGCGCGCCTCTGGCGGCGAGAGCGCCATGGAGCGCATCGGCGCGGTGGTGCTGGCAGCCCCCGACATCGACATCGACCTGTTCGCCCGCGGCCTGGAGCGTCTCGGATCGGATGCGAGGAAGATCACCGTGATCAGCTCCACCAACGACCGGGCGCTCGCCGTCTCGAGCCGCCTCGCCGGCGGCATCGTGCGGGCAGGGGCGGCGGATCGCGAGCGGCTGGAGGCTCTGGGCGTGCGCGTGGCCGATGCGTCCGAGTTCGGCGGCGGCATCATCAACCACGACCTGTTCCTATCGAACAAGGAAGTGCAGCAGGTGGTGAAGCGGGCGATCGAGCGGTCCTAAATAAACCGCTCGATCATGGGTTCTCAGATGATGACGAAGTCGTCGTATTTGAGCTGCGCCTTGCTGATGCCGTCGAAGGTGATGGAGCCGCTGTCAGCAAGCTTCAGAACAGCATCGCCGGCGGCATCGTCCTTGATCTGCTTGTAGAGGCCGGCAAAGTTTTTCTGGCCGGCAATCGCTTTCGTGATGCGCACCACGTCCCCGCCAAGAAGGTCAAAGTCGAGGATCACGTCGTGGCCGCTCGGCCCGGTCCGGTAGATGAAGGTATCCGCACCGCTGCCGCCGACTAGGGTATCGTTCCCTTTCAGCCCTTCGAGCGTGTCGTTGCCGTCATAGGCATAGATCGCGTCATCGACGATGCCCGCACGGATGTCACCCACGAGAGTGTCGGCCTTCAATCCGCCCGATATCGCCGGGGGGATCGCCACCTCAGGAGTTTCATCGAGCGCCCAGGCGCGGATGTAGTCGATTTGGAATTCTGCTGGAAGCTGCGTTGTTTCATCCGGCACACCCGGCCAGTTGCCGCCAACCGTGAGGCTGGCGAGCAGATACATCGGCTCGTCCATGCCTGCGGGCGTCTCCATGGAGTAAACCTCCATGCCGTCGAGGTAATAGGTGATCGAATCCGCTGTCCACAGGGTCCCGTAGCTGTGGAAGCCGAGGGAGAGATCGATGCCTGCTGAAATGCCCTGCGTATCGAAGGCATGGCTGCCAGCCGCATCGGTCCAATGCGAGCCGACGTAATAGGTTGAAGGATCATGGCCGAGCAGCTCCAGCACGTCGATCTCCGGCGGCCAGTTGCCACTCTGCGGCAGCAGCCAGAAAGCGGGCCACAGGCCCTGGCCCGAGGGCACCTGGGCCGAGATCTCGAAATAGCCGTAGGTCTGCGAGAAGGTGCCGTGGGTGTTGATGAGCCCCGACACGTAAGGGAGACCGTCCGTCAGACTCGTGTCAGGGGAGGGCTGGGCTGTGATCGTCAGAATGCCGTCGCCGGCCCCGAAGGGATCGGCCGAAATTCTGAACGGGTCGAGATGCGGGTTTCGCTGGATGACTGCCGTCGAGCGGTCGGCAAAGTACTGCATCTCGCCATTGCTCGCGAGACTGCGCCCGCCCCACCAGTATTTCGTTCCCCAGATCGAAGTGTCGAGATAGATGCCGGTGAACTCGTCAGAAAAGGTGAGCCTGTAGTCGTCCAGATTAAATGTCATGAACAATCCTCAAAGAAATTATCTGAAAAAGATCTTTGAGGGATGTTTCCTGTACGGCAGGGCGGACACAATCCGTAGAACCACCTATTTCAACGCCATGCTTAATGCATAGCTAATATTGGTCAGGCATGTATCCGCGTCGATTGCGGGCGTCACGATGCCCCTTCTAGGAGAGATGTGAGGCGGGGTTATTCCGCCGCCTGCTTCGGCCCGTAGCCGAGTCTCTGATTGAGATCATCGATCAGGTTCACGGCGGCATCGGCAATCACGGTGCCGGGCGGGAAGATCGCCGAGGCGCCAGCCTGATACAGCGCGTCGAAATCCTGCGGCGGGATCACGCCGCCGACCACGATCATGATGTCGTCGCGGCCGAACTTCGCGAGTTCGCTTTTCAGCTCCGGCACCAGGGTCAGATGTCCTGCCGCCAGGGACGAAACACCGATGATATGCACATCGTTCTCAACGGCCTGACGAGCGGCCTCCCCCGGCGTGGCGAAGAGCGGGCCGATGTCCACGTCGAAGCCGAGATCGGCGAAGGCCGAGGCGATCACCTTCTGGCCCCTGTCGTGCCCGTCCTGGCCCATCTTGGCGACCAGAATGCGCGGGCGGCGTCCGTCGTCATGCTCGAACTGCTCGACCAGAGTGCGGATCTTCTCCACGGCAGGAGACGCCATGCCGACCTCCCGTTTGTACACGCCCGAGATCGCCTTGATCTCGGCCCGGTGACGGCCCCAGACCTTTTCCAGCGCGTCGGAAATCTCGCCCACCGTCGCCTTGGCGCGGGCCGCCTTCACGGCGAGGTCGAGCAGGTTGCCGTTGCCAGCAGCACCCTGCGACAGGGCAGCGAGTGCGGCATCCACATCGGCCTGATTGCGGTCGGCTTTGAGGCGCTTCAGCTTCTCGATCTGGCTCGCGCGCACGGCGGCGTTGTCGACCTTCAGGATGTCGATGGAGGCTTCGTCCGTCGACTTGAAGCTGTTCACGCCGATGATCTTCTGGTGGCCGGAATCGATGCGCGCCTGCGTCCGCGCCGCGGCCTCCTCGATCTTCAGCTTCGGAATGCCAGCCTCGATGGCTTTCGCCATGCCACCCAACTCCTCGACCTCCTGGATATGGGCCCAAGCTTTCTGCGCCAGCTCGTAGGTGAGGCGCTCGACATAATAGGAGCCGCCCCACGGATCGATGATGCGCGTGGTGCCGCTCTCCTGCTGCAGGAACAGCTGCGTGTTGCGGGCAATGCGGGCCGAAAAGTCGGTCGGCAGCGCTAGCGCCTCGTCCAGCGCGTTGGTGTGCAGCGACTGCGTGTGGCCCTGCGTCGCCGCCATCGCCTCGATGCAGGTGCGCGTCACGTTGTTGAACACGTCCTGCGCGGTGAGCGACCAGCCGGAGGTCTGCGAATGCGTGCGAAGCGGCAGCGACTTCTCGCTCTGCGGGTTGAAGCCCTTCACGAGCTTGGCCCAGATCAGGCGCGCGGCGCGCATCTTGGCCACCTCCATGAAGAAGTTCATGCCGACCGCCCAGAAGAACGACAGGCGCGGCGCGAACTGGTCGATGGTGAGGCCGGCCGCGATGCCGGCGCGGATGTATTCGACGCCGTCGGCGAGCGTGTAGGCGAGCTCCAAATCCTGCGTCGCGCCCGCCTCCTGCATGTGATAGCCGGAGATCGAGATCGAGTTGAACTTCGGCATATTGGCCGACGTATAGGCGAAGATGTCCGAGATGATGCGCATCGACCCCTTGGGCGGGTAGATGTAGGTGTTGCGCACCATGAACTCTTTGAGGATGTCGTTCTGGATCGTGCCGGACAGCTTGGAGGCAGGCACGCCCTGTTCCTCAGCGGCCACGATGTAGAGCGCCAGGATCGGCAGCACCGCGCCGTTCATGGTCATCGACACGCTCATCTGGTCGAGCGGGATGCCGGCGAACAGCGTGCGCATGTCGTAGATGGAATCGATGGCCACTCCCGCCATGCCCACATCGCCCGAGACCCGCGGGTGATCGGAATCGTAGCCGCGATGGGTGGCGAGATCGAAGGCCACCGACAGGCCCTTCTGGCCGGCCGCCAGGTTGCGGCGATAGAAGGCGTTGGAATCTTCCGCTGTGGAGAAGCCAGCGTACTGGCGCACGGTCCAGGGCTGGCTCACGTACATGGTAGGGTAGGGGCCACGCAGGAAGGGCGCGATGCCAGGGTACGTGTCGAGGAAGTCGAGCCCGGCGCGATCCTCCTGTCCGTACGATCCCTTCACCGCAATGCCTTCCGGCGTCAGCCAGGGCTCGGCCTTCTGTGCTGCGGAGGATGCCAGGGGAGCATCGGTAAAAGCGACGCTCGTGAAATCCGGGATGCTGGTCATGGGATGAAGCGGATGCCCTTGCCGGTGGAAACGGATCGAATGAGGTGCATTCTAGGGCATCCGTTGGCTGGAGGCTATCGGCGCAAGGTCGGAGCCGTCACCCCCGCTTTTCAGCATTCCAGTAACCGGAGCAGACGCGTCCGCCGGAGGTTGTCCACGTACCACGACCCGTAGCACCGGACAGGCGGCCCGAGACGTTGGCCCGGTCCTGCCCGCGTGAGATGCTGGCGGAGACGGAGCCGTTCTGCTGCACGCGACCGTTCACGTTGAAGTTCTCCGGTCCGCCATAGCGCGCCTGACCGTTCTGGACGACGACCGCATAGCGGTAGGCCCGGTCGCAGGCACCCTGCTCGGTGACCACCTCCACGCTCCAGTTGCCGTCGAAACGGTTCGTTTGGGCTTGGGCCTGGGGAGCCATCACGAGGGCTGCCATGGTGGCGCCGCCAAGCCAGGAAAGAACACGCATCAAACACTCCTGAACATGATGAGTCGGTTGAACCAACGTGGGTGTTTCAAGCGAGGTTCCTGTGGAGTTCCGCCGCAGCCGGACACGAAAAAGCCGCTGCATCGACGATGGCGGCTTGAGAGAAGCGAGGGCGGTCAGCCCTGCGCGACGCTGGAGCGCTTCTGGGCATTCCAGCGGCCGGAACAGCCGTAAGAAGCGACCTTCCAGACGCCCGAGCCCGACTGGCCTGCCAGGCTGCCCGAGGCTTGGGCCTGGGCGGAGCTGCGGCGGATGTCGAGGCTGACGGAGCCGTTGGTGGCGATCTGTCCGCTAATCTGTGCTGGAGTCTCGCCGGGAGTGCCATGGTAGCGGACGTTCCCCTGCTCGACCGTGATGGCGTAGCTGTTGGTGCCGCAGATGCCGGATTCGGTCACCATCTGCACCTGCCAGGTGCCGTCGTGCGCGTTCTTGGGGGCGGCCAGAGCCGCGCTGGTGCAAACCATGCCGAGGCTGAGGGCCGCAGCCGTCATCTTCGTGAAAGTCATAACCGTGGTCCTCCCGGTCCATAGCCGGGAGGAAAGCCTCACGCCTCGGCACAAGCCTTATCGAGGGCTTCGCCGAGAACCTTGAGGGTGTCGCACCCGGAAAAAATGAAGGTTGTGATGCCAGCCTCGGACAGATCTTTTTGATCTTCCCCGGGGCGGCCAGCCAGGAAGATAAGTTTTGAGCCTGCCCCACGCAAGGTCCTTGCGGTCGCAGGGGCGTGCAGCTTGTATATCTCGTCAGTAGAGCAGATGCAGCTGATCTTGGCGTTACTGTCAGAGAAGGCTTTCTGCAGGCTATCTTGGTCCGTTAATCCCTCGTTCATGATGACTTCCATGCCGGCTGCCTCGAATAAATTCTTGGCAAAGGTTGCGCGAGCGGTGAAGTCGGCAACGGATCCGAGGTTGGCGAGAAAGACCTGCGGCCTTGCACCCGTTCTGGCCCGATAAGCATCGGAGATGTCGCGCAGGCGTTCGAAAGCTTCCGCAACACGGATCGAGGGCAGGGGTGCGACCGCCACGGCGCTTGAGCCTGCTGCCGTGATGGCAAGCTGCGGCAGCGTCGCTCCTTCGGCCGCCATTTGCACGAGGGAGGCGAAGGAGGTTTCGGTTATAGGTGCGGAAGAAAGCGCCGGAGCAGAACCTTTGCTCTCTTCAGCTCCCGGCATGGGCATCAGAACCGTCACGTCCGCTTCGTTGATGTTCGGAAACTCGCTCGTGCCGGTGATCGGTTCCTTACGGGTGGCGACCGCTTTCTCCCGCTGGGCGCGCACGGCCGCAATCCGACCCTGGAGCGTTTCGCCCTTCAGGCTCTCCAGAATGCCACCCTCGCTCTCGATCTCCTGCAACAGCCCCCAGGCCTTTTCGCACAGCGCATCGGTGAGCGCCTCGAACCCGCCGGCGCCGGCCGCAGGATCGGCCACGCGGGCGAGGTTGGATTCATCGAGCAGGATGGCTTGCGTGTTGCGCGCAACCCGGCGCGCGAAAGTATCGGGCAGACCAAGGGGGGCTGTAAAAGGCAGCACCGTAATCGCATCCGCCCCGCCGATTCCGGCCGAGAACGCCGCCACCGTACTGCGCAGCATGTTCACCCAGGGATCGCGCCGTGTGGTCATGCGCCAGGCGGTTTCCGCATGGAGGCGGATCGGCATAGGCTCAAGGCCGCAGGCCTGCTCGACACGGGCCCAGAGGCGGCGCAGCGCCCGGAGTTTCGCGACGGTAAGAAACTCATCCGCATCGGCCACGAGCAGGAACGACAGCGCTCGCCGTGCCGCATCGAGCGAGTGCCCTGTAGTCTCAAGGGCGCGCAGATAGCTCAAGCCGGTCGCCGACACGGCCGCAAGTTCCTGCGCCTCGCTCGCGCCGGCCTCGTGATAGACGCGCCCGTCAGCGAGGAAAGCACGGCCGGCAAAGCCCTTGGATGTCAGATGGGCGAGGGTGTCGCCCATGCGTTGCGCCATCGCGTCCCAGGACGCCGACATCCGGCCCTGGGCTGCCATGGCGCCGACTGGATCGAGGCCGAGATCGAGGGAAAGCTCGGACAGCTTGTGGCCCCGCCGCTCGGCGAGCGCCAGCACCAGCGCGGCCATCTGGCGGCCGTGTCCGCCCGCATCGATGCGCAGATGGATGAGGTCGAGCATCACGCCGCCGAGCGTCCGCTCGAGATCCTCGATGGAGTTGATCCCTACCCCGAAGCCCCGGGCCGCGAGCGCTTTTGGAGTGACGAGGGTCAGGGCATCGGCGCCACCTTCGAGATCGGCAATCGCCAGCTCATTGGCCTTGGCCGGATCGGGATGATCGACGCGCTGCGAGACGCGCCAGCGTCCGGCCTGCTCGCGCGCAATCGGCGCCGCTCCTTCCGCCTTCGGATAGAGCGGTTGAATGACGATGCCGTCATGACTGCGGGAGACGAGCTTCTTCTCGAAGTCGGCGCCCTTCAGCACGCCCTCGACCAGCTTGAGCCACTGCTCGCGGGTCGCTTGCGGAAAGTCGGCGGCGAGAGAGAGATCGTCCATGGGGGCCTCGTCCGGAGAAGGGCTGCGCGAATTGCGCGGGACAATACCGGGACGCGTGGGTGCTGCAAATGCCCTAAAGGGCGAGGTTGAGGGACAGGGATGAAATGGCTTGCATGAGGATCTCCTTTGAGACGCATGCTTCCGGGGAAATGACATTGTACCACAGCCCTCCCGCGTCATCCCCGGACTTGTTCCGGGGATCCACGTCTTTGCACCGCTGTGGTCCCCAAGACGTGGATGGCCGGGACAAGCCCGGCCATGACGCGAGAGGATCTTTGTTCTTATTTTGTTCTTGACTTTGGTCCTAACCTCGGCTATAGCTAAGGACATCCTCGTCCGATGAGGGGCGCGCTCGCGAGGCGTCGCAAGAGTGGGACGGGGAGCGGTCCTGCCGCAGGCCTCGCACGCCTGTGATCGCAGGGGGCCGATCTGGCATGCCTCCAGGTCCGCTAAAACAAACCGCGCGTGACGAGCAGTCTGGCTCTCACCTTTCCCATCACACATCGAGCCGGGCTGCCCGACGCGCCACCCTCGATTTACCTTCAGGCTCGCAGCTCACGCTGCGGGCCCACAGGTGCTGGCTCTTTGACACCCTGCCACCCGCGTCATCCCGGACGAAGCGCAGCGGAGATCCGGGATCGCCGACAGAATGTGGTGCTCGATCCTGCGAACGATCCCGGGTTCTGCTTTGCAGCCCCGGGATGACGCGTTGTAACGACCTGTCGATCAAACGAACTGCGACAGCCCCGGAATCGAGCCGACGATCGGTCCCATCACGTCCTCGCCGGCCTTCTCTCGGCCGTAGGTGAAGAGCTCCTTGCCGAGCGGCTGCATCTGGCCCATGGACACGCCGATCCCCATGAGCTGGCCGCCGAGCGCCATCACGCCGCCGCCCATGGAGCCCATCATGCCCATGAGGCCACCGCTGGCCCCGGTCTTGCCCTCCTCAATGGCATCCATCGCGCCCGGAAGAGCCTCGATCAGCTGGTTGACCTCGCTCGAGGGCCCTTCCTTCTGAAGGTATCCGAGGATGATGCCGATCGCCTTGCGGGCGGTCGCTGCGTCGAGGCCGGTCTTCTGCGTCACGCGGGCGATGAGCTCTTCCATTTGATTCTCCTGAAACTGGAATAGGGCCGATAGTTCACAACTGAACTGTTTAATCAAGAAATCCGAGAGTGGAAACTCGCGGCAAGGCTTCTAAGATCCATGAGAAGATGCTGGAGGGATTCGATGCTGCAGGACGGGAAGATCTTCATCGGGAAAAGCACGAAGCCCGAATATCTCGATTTGAGGCTCGCCAACCGGCACGGTCTCGTGACGGGAGCCACAGGCACGGGCAAGACCGTCTCCCTGCAGGTGCTGGCGGAAGGCTTCTCCAACGCGGGCGTTCCGGTCTTTGCCGCCGACATCAAGGGCGATCTCTCCGGCATGGCGGCGCCTGGCAACGGCAAGGAGCCCCTGGTCAAGCGCGCCAAGGACATCGGCATCGAATACGTGCCCGACAAATTCCCTGTGGTGTTCTGGGACCTGTTCGGCGAGCAGGGACACCGGGTGCGGGCGACGATCTCCGAGATGGGGCCGCTGCTGCTCTCGCGCCTGCTCGATCTCAACGACACGCAGGAGGGCGTGCTCAACATTGCCTTCCGCATCGCCGACGAGCAGGGGCTGCTGCTCCTCGACCTGAAGGATCTGCGCGCGCTGCTGCAGCTCATCTCGGACAATGCCAGCCAGCTCACCACCACATACGGCAATGTGTCGAAGGCGACCATCGGCACCATTCAGCGCCAGCTCCTGGTGCTGGAGAACCAGCAGGGCGACGAGTTCCTCGGCGAGCCGGCACTCGACATCAAGGACCTGATGCGCACCGATCGCGACGGGCGCGGCGTCGTCAACATCCTGGCGGCGGACAAGCTCATGAGCAATCCGCGCCTCTACGCCACGTTCCTCCTGTGGCTCATGTCGGAGCTGTTCGAGGAACTGCCCGAGGTGGGCGATCTCGACCAGCCCAAGATGGTGTTCTTCTTCGACGAGGCGCATCTCTTGTTCAACGATGCCCCGAAGGCTCTCGTCGAGACGGTGGAGCGCGTGGTCCGCCTCATCCGCTCAAAGGGTATCGGAGTCTATTTCATCACGCAGAACCCCATCGACATTCCCGAAAGCGTGCTGGCGCAGCTCGGCAACCGGGTTCAGCATGCTTTGCGCGCCTATACCCCGCGCGAGCAGAAGGCCGTGCGGGCGGCGGCCCAGTCCTTCCGGGAGAACCCGGCTTTCGACACGGAGAAGGCGATCACCCAACTCGGCGTCGGAGAGGCGCTGGTCTCGACGTTGGAGGGCAAGGGTGCACCGTCCATGGTGGAGCGCACGCTGATCGCGCCCGCCATGGCGCAGGTCGGGCCGATCGAGTTGACCGAGCGCCAGCAGATCATTGCGGCGAGCCCTATGAAGGGAAAGTACGACCAGCCTGTCGATCCGGAATCCGCCTACGAGATGCTGGCCAAACGCGCCGAGCAGGCGGCCGCCGAGGCGAAGGCTGCGGAAGGGGGAGGCGGCATCCTCGACATGCTGGGCGGCCTCTTCGGCTCGGGCCCGCAGCGCAAGGGCTCCATGACGGTCAGCCAGCGTGTTACGCGGGAGGTGACGCGAACCATCGTCAACCAGACGGTCGGCAACCTTGCGGCCGAGATCGGCAAATCCATCGGCGGCCGCCAGGGCAGCTCCATCGGCCGCGCCATCGTGCGCGGAACCCTGGGCGGATTGCTGAGGCGATAAAGGTCAGCCGATATCGTGCTCGTTCTTGATGATGTCTGATATTCGCCCGGCACAGCGTGAAGATTTGGCCGCCGTCGAGGCGCTCATTGCGGCGGCTTATACCCAGTATATCCCGCTCATCGGCCAAAGGCCCGGACCGATGGGCGACGACTATTCCGCTCTGATCGAGAAACGGTGCGTCTATGTTCTCTCCAGTGAGAATAAACTCGCCGGAATGCTCGTTCTTCTTCCGGAAGACGAGGCCATGCTTCTCGATAATGTGGCCGTGCATCCGGATATGCAGGGACGCGGCTATGGGCGCGCGCTGATCGCCTTCGCGGAGATGCTCTCCATCGAGCGTGGGTTCAAGGCCATTCGGCTCTACACGAACGAGGTCATGATCGAGAACGTCCGTCTTTATGAACGTCTGGGGTTTGTGGAGACCCATCGGGCGGAGGAGAAGGGCTTCCGGCGTATTTATATGACCAAGCCTTTGGTCCGGTCCTGAGCCCCAATCTCGGGCTTGCGAGCACCAGGGTGATGAGAGTACCTCTTGAGGCGACCTCGTCCACAAGGCAGATGTTCCCCATGTCCCAGATCGACCAAGTTCTGCAGCGCATCGATTCCGATCTCGATTCCTCCCTGGAGCGCCTGTTCCAGTGGCTCAAGGTTCCGTCCATCTCCACCGATCCCGCCTACAAGGACCATTGCCGCACCGCCGGTCAGTGGCTCGTGGACGAGCTGAAGAGCATCGGCATCGAGGCTTCCCTGCGTGAGACCGGCGGGCATCCGGCCGTGGTCGGTCACGCCAAGGGCGACGCGAAGCTGCATGTGCTCTTCTACGGCCATTACGATGTGCAGCCGGTCGACCCGCTGGAGCTGTGGGAGACGCCGCCCTTCGAGCCGCGCATGATCACGCTTTCCGACGGCCGCAAAGCCATCAGCGCCCGCGGCTCCTCCGATGACAAAGGTCAGGTGATGACTTTCGTCGAGGCCTGCCGCGCCTGGAAGGCAGAGACGGGCTCCCTGCCGATCAACATTACCTTCCTGGTCGAGGGTGCCGAGGAGGACGGATCCAAGTTTCTCCCTGAGTTCATCGAGGCCAACAAGGACGAGTTGACGGCTGACGTGGCGCTCGTCTGCGACACGGGCATGTGGGACCAGAACACGCCCGGCATCACCTCGTCCCTGCGCGGCATGGTCTATGAGGAGATCATCGTCCGCTGTGCCGACCGCGACCTGCATTCCGGCACCTTCGGCGGCGCGGCCCGCAACCCGATCCATGTGCTGTCCAAGATCATCGCGGCCTTTCACGACGACAACGGCCGCATCACGATTCCAGGCTTCTATGACGGCGTGCATGAAACGCCCACGCAGGTGCTGGAGCAGTGGAAGGGCCTGAACCTGACGGAAGAGGAGTTCCTCGGGCAGGTGGGCTTGAAGCAATCGGCCGGTGAAAAGGGACGCATGCTCATCGAGCAGATTCAATCGCGTCCCACCTGTGACGTGAACGGCATTATCGGCGGTTATACGGGCGAAGGCACCAAGACGGTGATCGCATCCGAGGCCCGCTGCAAGGTCTCGTTCCGCCTCGTGGGCGATCAGGATCCGGTTGCGATTTCCAAGAACTTCGAGACTTTCGTGCGCGAGCGCATTCCCGCCGACTGCTCGGTGGAGTTCATCCACCACAAGGGCTCGCGGGCGCTCGCGCTGCCGCACGATTTCCCGGCCATCACGGCGGCGAAGTCTGCGCTGCACGACGAGTGGCAGAAGGACCCGATCGTCATCGGCATGGGCGGCTCGATCCCGGTCGGCGGCGACTTCAAGCGCACACTGGGGATGGACACGCTCTTCGTCGGCTTCGGCCTCGACGACGACCGCATCCACTCGCCGAACGAGAAATACGACCTCCAGAGCTTCCACAAAGGCACCCGCTCCTGGGCACGCATTCTGGCCGCGATGGCGAAGTGAGCCTAGCACCCACTGTCATTCCGGGGCGGCTCGTAAGAGCCGAGCCCGGAATCCATAACCGGTAGCGATGCAGAAAAGGGAGTTGTGTGAGCCGCAGCTTCTAATGAGCAGCGTCGTGTTTATGGATTCCGGGCTCCGCTGTGCGGCCCCGGAATGACAGTGGAGATCTCAAACCAACCCATCGAGCGATGCGATGACCCCGCCCGGAGCAAGGTCTACATATTCGTCCGGCAAGCCGAGCCGGTTCACCCAGATCGGTGTGAACCCGAAGGCGGCAGCTCCCGCGATGTCCCAGCGGTTGGATGAGACGAACACGACTTCTTCGGCAGCGATGGAGAGGGTCTGCAGCACAAGGTCGTAGCTGCGTGGGCTCGTCTTGAAGACCTGCACGGCGTCGACGGACAACACCACGTCGAGATCGCCGGCAAGGTTCGCCGAATCCACTGCCGCCTTGAGCATGCCCGGATCGCCGTTCGACAGGATGCCTGTGCGAAGGCCGCGCGTGCTTAAGGCCTGCAAAGTCTGCCGAACATGCGGATAGGCATCGAGGGTGCGGTAGGCCTCAAGCAGAAGCGGACGGATCGAGCGGTCGACGTTCGGGAATCGCGCGAAGGCATAGTCCAACGCGCGCTCGGTCAAAATCCAGAACGGCTCGTAACGGCCCGCCAGAGACAGCACCCAGGAATATTCCAGCTGCTTCGTGCGCCACACCTCCGAGAAGCGCGCCGCATCGGGCCCGACCTGGGCCATATGGCGGCCCACGGCGGAATGCACGTCGAACAATGTTCCATAGGCGTCGAAGATCACGGCCTTCGCACGGGCGGGGATGAGGCTGGAATTATTCATGAGGGCCAGAGTTTCACCAGGTCTGAGCCATGGCAAGCCGTCCAATGATCAGCCCTTCTCATGGAACCCATCACAAGACTTTATGCGCTGCTCCGGATGAAGCGATTGACGGCTGCCGGTGCAGGCGTTTCGATAGGGCAGAAGTTCTGACCCAAAGGATGAGACACGTGGCTTGGTATTCGCAAACCTGGAACTGGTTCAATGGCACCTGGCAGGAGGGCAATCCGCCCCTGATCGGGCCGCGCTCGCACGTGTCCTGGCTCGGGTCGTCCGTCTTCGACGGGGCTCGCGTCTTCGAAGGTGTCGCCCCCGATCTCGACCTTCACTGCGAGCGCGTGAACCGCTCCGCGCTGACCATCGGCCTCAAGCCGACCATGGAGCCGCGGGCCATCATGGACCTCGTCCGCGAGGGCGTGAAGAAGTTCGCACCCGGCACAGCGCTCTACGTGAAGCCCATGTACTGGGGCGAGGCCGAGGGCTTGTCCACCATCGCGCCGGATCCGGAATCGACCCAGTTCTGCCTGTCCCTCTTTGAGGCGCCGATGCCGGTGCCGGGTGGAACCTCGCTGACGAAGTCGAGCTTCCGCCGCCCGACCCTTGAATCCATGCCGACCGACGCGAAAGCCGGTGCCCTCTATCCCAACAATGCCCGGGTGATCCGCGAGGCGAAGGAGAAGGGCTTCGACAACGCGCTGGTCTGCGATGCTCTCGGCAACATCGCCGAGACCGCCACCTCCAACGTGTTCATGGCTAAGAATGGCGTGGTTCATACGCCCTATCCGAATGGCACGTTCCTCAATGGCATCACCCGCCAGCGCGTGATCCAACTCCTGCGCGACGACGGTGTGCAGGTGGTCGAGGGCACCCTGCGCTACGAGGATTTCGCCGGTGCCGACGAGATCTTCATCTCGGGCAACTATTCCAAGGTGATGCCGGTGCTGCGCATCGATTCCCGCGATCTCCAGCCCGGCCCGTTCTATCGCAAGGCGCGGGAGCTCTACTGGGCTTTCGCCCATGATAAGGGAATCCTGAAGGCGGCCTGAGCGCCCTCAACGAAGTTGTGAACGAGGCACGAGGCGGCGGTGGTCGCCTCGTGCCCTACATGGCTCCAGCATTGCGCCCCAAGCTGGAGCCCTTGATGCGGTTTGTCCTCAAAAGCCTTGTGGCCCTGAGCCTTCTGACGGCGACGGCCCATGCGGAGTCCGTCGACCTGGAACTGGTCTTCGCCGCCGACGGGTCAGGCTCCATCGACAATGACGAGTTGCGCCTCCAGCGGCAGGGCTGGGCGGATGCGCTGACGAGCCCCGATGTGCTCACCGGCATCAAAGACGGCCCCGTCGGGGCCATCGCGGTCGCTTTCATGGAATGGGGCGGCCCGAGCTCCCAGGTGCTGATTGTCGACTGGCACGTGATCCGTGACGAGGCGAGCGCGAGGGTATTTGCGGACAAGCTCCTGAGCACCCCGCGCGGCGCGACAGGCTACAACTCCATCTCCAACGCCATCGACTTCTCCATGCGTCTCGTCGAAGGCAACGCCCATGAGGGAACGCGCAGGGTGATCGACGTGTCGGGCGACGGTCCGAACATGAACGGCCGGTCCCTGGAACAGGTGAGGGGGGAGGCGCTGGCCAAGGGCTTCACCATCAATGCGCTCGCCATCCGCCGCCCCGGCAGCGGTCGGCCGGGCGGTCCCGGCAGCATGTCGCTGGAGGATTATTACGCGCAGAACGTCATCGGAGGTCCCGGCTCCTTCGTGGAGATCGCCGACGAGACACGACCCTTCGCCCTGGCCGCACGCCGCAAGCTCCTGACGGAGATCGCAGGGAAGGGAGGCACAGCGCGCCACGCCAGCCGCTGACCGGAAGGCTTGCGGAATCGAGACATTCCCAGCCGGGATGCTAGAGTGCCTCCATGACGAATCTCGAAAGCTGGATCATCGAACAGGGCCTGCGCGGATCCGATATGGTCACGCTGCTCTCAGGGGTTGCCGAGCGGCTGGTCGACGAGGGAATCCCTCTCGTCCGGGCCTATATCGCCCTGCCGACCGTCAATCCGACGATCCGCGTCTACACGCATCTTTGGATCCGATCGGCCGGCACCATCGTGGAAGGGGTTTCCCACGAGCGCAACGACGGTGCCTTCGAGGTCAGCCCCTTCGCCTACATGATGAACACCGATCAGGAGAGCTGCCACTGGCTTATGCACGGTCCCGATGCAGAAAGATTCAGCGTGTTCGAGGACATCAGGCGTCTCGGAGGGACCGATTACCTGGTGCGTCTCTTCAGCTTCGGCAACGCCAGCGCCCCGGACCTGCGGGGTTTCGGAGCCTCGTTCTCCACAAGCCGCCCCGGAGGCCTTCTGCCGGAGGAGGTCGCCCGCATTGATGCACTTCTTCCAATCTTGGGGCTGGCCGCCTACCGCATGACCCTGTTCGACCTCACAGTGACCATGCTCGACACCTATGTCGGATTCTCGGCCGGCCGGCGCGTGCTGAGCGGGGCGATCCGGCGCGGCTCCGGCACGACCATCGAGGCGGCTCTGCTCTTTGCCGATCTCCGGGGCTTCACGACGCTCGCGGACACGGCGGGTCTCGATCTCATCGCCCGGCTCGACCGGCACCTGGAAGCCATGGCGGACCCGGTGGCGGAGCAGGGCGGAGAGGTGCTGAAATTCCTCGGCGATGGCCTCCTGGCCGCTTTCCCGATCACCGAGGAACAGTCGCACGAGAGCGCCTGCGCGGCGGCGATCCGGGCTGCGCAGGTGGCGCTCGAGCGCAACGAGGCCGTCAACGGTCAGTTCGAGACGCCGCTCGCCCTCGATATCGCGCTCCATTGCGGGGATGTGTTCTACGGCAATATCGGCGCTGCAGGCCGCCTCGACTTCACAGTGATCGGACCTGCCGTCAACGAGGCAAGCCGCATGGAAGCCCTGTGCAGCACACTCGATTGTTCGGTCATCCTGTCCGACCGGGTTGCCTCTGTGAGCCCGGTACCAGTTCGCTCCCTCGGCAGCCATCGTCTGCGAGGTGTCGCCACGGAGCGTGAGCTGTTCACCTTCGCGGCCGGCTAGAGGAGCGCCTCAACGCCGGTCGTTTTCAGTCTATCGCCTGTGCGTCAAGGCGCGCCAGAACGGCTTGCGTAATCCGGGCGCAGCGGGCCCCGGCAAAGGGAAACGTATCGGCAAGCGCGCTCGACAGGGTCTTGTCGAGGTTCTGCCGCAGGAGGCGTCGGGCCCTATGAAGCCGCGTCTTCACCGTTTCGGGGCGCAGGCCGAGCTGACATGCGGTCGCCTCGATGCTCATCTCCTCGATGTCGCGCAGGACGAACACGATGCGGAACGGATCGGGCAGTTGGTCCACGGCTCGCTCAATAAGACGGCGGACTTCCGCGCGTGCGGCAGCTGCTTCCGGGTCACCCTCCTGCCGGGTCGAGGGCAGATAGATCACGCGAGACGCTCCCTGCTCGTTGATCGTGTCGAGCTGGTTCAGATCCACCGAGATGCGCCGGGTGCGAAGCCGTCCGAGAGCCTCGTTGAGGGCGATCCGCGTGAGCCATGTTCCAAGGCGCGCCTCTCCGCGAAAACCGTCAAGATGAGTGAACGCGCGCATGTAGGTGTCTTGGACCACATCCTCGGCCTCGTTATCATCGCCGAGAACGCTGCGTGCGATGCGATAGAGCCGACGGTTGTTCTGCTCCATGATATGGCGAAGCGCGGCGGGATCCCGATGTCGAGCCTGCTCGACCAGAGCCATTTCGTCCAGGGGCGGCGGTGTGGCGGTCTTCGGTTGCATGGCGTCCCTCCCGCATATGGCCATTAGATGAAACGGTTGCGCAAAGGTTCCTGAATTATCTCCTGATCGCTCACATCCGGCGCACGATGCCTCGGTTCATGATCTCCTCGACTGAAGGGAAGGCAAGCCGCGCCGCCTCCGGGATGCCCGATGCGTTGGCATCATCGGCCGGCGGGCTCACGGGATGTCCCACGATGATCCGCCCCACCATCCCGGCATGCTCGTGCGGCACGCAGAAGAAATCGTAGATGCCTTCCACATCGAGCGTAACCGAAAAGCTTTCGTTCGGCAGCAGGTAATCCGAGTTCCAGGGCCTGGCACTTTCCGGAATGCGCCGCGGGTGCTCGAAGTTCTGCGGATGGTAGGCCGTTGCCGTGTGGGAATTGCCCGGATCCAGGTTGATCCAGCGGATGGTCCGGCCTGGCTGGATGAGAAGACCCACCGGGTCGAACCAGACGTGCGACCCATCCGCATTGCCCTGCATACGGATCTCTACCGGTTCATCGGCAAGCGGATGGTGCGGCTGGGCCAGACCGGCGAGGACGAGGCCCTCGCCGATCCGCAGGATATGCCTGCGGGTGAGCGTCACTTCGCAGCCACCCGCGACTCGTCGGCCTTAGGAACGTGCCACAGCACGACATGCGCATGGGGCTTCTCGACGCCCGGATGGCCGGCATTGAAGTAGACGTCCACGTGATCGACCTTGCCGCCGGGAGCCGCGAGGTCGTCGAAGCGCTTGTCCTTGTTGGAGAGATCCTCGACGGGAAGCATGTAGACCGTGCTGACGAGCCGCCCGTCGCGATCATAGGCGAGGAACGGGCCGGCCGGCAGGGTCTTGGGATCCACAAAGAGCTGGCCGAGGCCCGGCAGGAAATCGGGCAGCTTTACGAGTTCGCTGACCTTCTTGTAGGCGCCCGACGGCGGAGCCTTCTCAACCTGATCGGCAGCCATGGCCGGAAGGGCGAAGGCGGCAAGTGCAATGGCGGCTGCGAAGCGGAAGCTCATGATATCATCCTCTCTCTGGGCCAGGCGATGCCCGGCACATGTGATTGGATGGAGCCCTGACAGGAAGGTTCCCGGAAATCCGCAGCCTGGACGATCAGCGGCGCGACAGCCTGACCCCAAGCACCTTCAAGCCGGCCAGCAGCACGCCGCCATAGAGGAGGGCGCCGGCGAACCCAAGGACCGCAAGCAGAATCTCGCTGTTCCAGGCGGGGAGTCGTATGGTCCATTCGGACAGGGGGATTGGCGCGAACCAGGCGAAAGCCCCGAGCAGCAGGCTCGCAACAGTGACGGCGGCTGCGGTGCGGCCCAGGGTGCTGCCTGGAGCCATCCAGTCCTTCCTCATGGCGAGAAGGACGAGGAGCCCGAGATTGACCCAGATGCCGATGGCGGTGGCGAGCGCCAGACCGACCACGCCGTAGGGTTCCGTCAGCACGATCTTCAGCGCCACGTTGACGGCTACTGCCGTGAGAGAGGCGATGAGCGGCGTCACCGTGTCGGAGCGGGAGTAGAAGCTCGCCACCGCTGAGCGGATGAGCACGGCGGCGGGCAAGCCGACAGCGTAGGCGGCAAGCACCGCGCCGGAGCGCTCGGCGGCGGCCGCATCGAAGGCGCCGCGCTGGAACAGGGCCGACATGATGAGATCGGGCAGGGTGACGAAGGCTACGACGAAGGGGGCGGCGAGCGCGAGCGTCAAGCCCACGGCCCGGTTCTGGGCACCATGAGCCCCGGTGACGTCGCCTGCGGCGATGCGGCGGCTCATCTCCGGCAGCAGCACGGTGCCGGCCGCGATCCCGATCACGCCGAGCGGCAGCTGGTAGATGCGGTCGGCATAATAGAGCGAGGCTACGGCGCCCGTGGGCAGGAAGGACGCGATGATCGTGTCGGCGAACATGGCAAGCTGCACGCCCGCCGAACCGATGACGGCCGGGCCCAGCACCTTGAAGAAGTGCTTCATGGCCGGATCGAAGCGCGGCGCCTCGATGGTCGGCGCGACGCCCAGGCGCTTCGCGGAAAACCAGACCAGCAACAATTCGAGCACGCCCGCGACCGTGACGCCCCAGGCGGCCGCATAGCCAGCATTCGGGAACAGGAACGCGACCGCCAGTGCCGCCACGATGGAGACGTTGAGCAGCACGGGCGCGGCGGCAGCGGCTGCGAAGCGCTCATGGGCGTTGAGGATGCCTGAGAGGATCGTCACCAGGGTGACGAAGAGGAGGTAAGGGAAGGTGATGCGGGTGAGCGTCACCGCCAGATCGAATTTCTGCGGCTCGTCCGAGAAGCCCGGTGCGAGCAGGGTCACCACCACCGGCATGCCCACGAGGGCTGCCGCCAACAGCACGATCTGCACGATCAGCATCAGGGTGCTGATGCGGCTCGCGAACGAGCGGGCGGGGGCGGCGCCTTCCCGTTCGAGCACACCGGCATAGGTGGGCAGGAAGGCGCTGTTGAAGGCGCCCTCGCTGAAGATGGCCCGGAAATGGTTCGGGATGCGGGAGGCGACCACGAAGGCATCGGCGATGGGACCCACGCCCATGACGGCGGCCAGCACCACGTCGCGGATGAAGCCGGTCAGGCGCGAGACGAGCGTCCAGCCGCCGACGGAGAGGATCTTTTTGAGCATCGGTCAGGCCCGGCGCAGACGGTAAGTATCGGGAACGAGGCTGTCCGAGACCTCCGCCGCGCCGCCGATTCTCTCGGCCACCACATAGAGCGGGCGCCGCTTCACCTCAGCGAAGATGCGGCCGACATATTCGCCCACGATCCCGAGCGACATGAGCTGAATGCCGGAGAAGAACATGACGGAGACGATCAGGCTCGGGAAGCCGGGGAGGTCGGTCCCGAACAGGAGCGTCCGGATCGTGAAGTACACGGCCGTCGCGATCGCCAGGAACGAGATCAGGAAGCCGATATAGGTCCAGATCCGCAGCGGCACGGTGGAGAAGGCCGCGATGCCGTCGAAGGCGAAGCGGAAAAGCTTGCGGAAGCTCCATTGGGTGGTGCCGAAGCGGCGCTCCTCCACCACGAAAGGCACGCCCGTGGCCTTGAAGCCGATCCAGGCATAGAGCCCCTTGGAGAAGCGCGCCTTCTCGCCGAGGGTGCGCAGGACCTCGATCCCCTTCCGGTCGATGAGCCGGAAATCGCCGGCGCCTTCGGGCAGGGGGATCTCGCCGAAGCGGGCGAAGAGCTTATAGAAAACTTGAGCGAAGCCGCGCTTCGTCCGGGTCTCGTCCGAGCGGTCGGTGCGCTGGCCGTAGACCATGAGGAAGCCCTCCTGCCAGCGTTCCACGAAGGCCTCGATCATTTCCGGCGGGTGCTGGAGGTCGGCATCCATGATGACGACAGCGTCGCCACGGGCGTGATCGAGCCCGGCCGCGATGGCGATCTCCTTGCCGAAGTTGCGGCTGAAGGAGACGGCCCCTATCCGCGGCTCGGCGCGGCTGACGTCCTTGACGATATCCAGGGTGTCGTCCTGGCTGCCGTCGTCCACGAAGACCACCTCCCAATCGGGGGTGATGCGGCTGAGGACCGGCAGCAGGCGTTCGCAGAGGGGCGCGATGTTGGCGCTCTCGTTATGGACCGGGATGATGACGCTGAGCTTGGGCGACGCCACTGGATGACCCCTTGATTGTCGGCCGCATCAAGAGACGAGTTTGCAGCTTTGCTCAAGAGCATTAGACTGCGGCAAAGCTGAATTTTAGGGCATACATGGGTTCCTTTCGTAACGTCATCCTCTGCGCCGACGATTTCGGTCTCGCCGACGGGGTGAGCCGAGGCATCGTCGAGCTGGCCCTGATGGGACGTCTCTCGGCCACGGGAGCCATGACCAACATGCCCGGCTGGCGACGGGCTGCAGGCGATCTGAAGCCCCTGAAAGGCCGGATCGTGGTGGGCCTGCACCTCAATCTCACCACTGGATCGCCCCTCGGTCCCATGCCGCAACTCGCGCCGACGGGCATTTTTCCGACCCTGAGGACACTCCTGCCAAAAACCTTGAAGCGCCAGCTGCCGGCCGAGGAGGTTGCTCGAGAGATTGAGCGGCAGCTCGACGCCTTCTTGGAGGTTCACGGCGAGCTCCCGGCCTTCGTGGACGGCCACCAGCATGTTCATGTGCTGCCGGTGATCAGGCCGGCTCTCATCGGGGTTCTGACGGAGAGGGGATACGCCGGGCGTGTCTGGCTGCGTGATCCATCGGACCGGACGGCCGCAATCCTGCGGCGTCCCATCGGACGCAGCAAGGCGTTGGTGGTCAAAGCATTGAGCGGAGATTTCGCTCGTGCCGCTCAACGGGCAGGATTTAGGTCAAACCAAGGGTTTTCAGGCTTTGCCCCGCTGGATCTCTCCGTGCCGGCTCAAGGCATCTTCAAGGAGGCATTCTCGATGCTTGGGCCGCTCCCTCTGGTCATGTGTCATCCAGGCCATGTGGACGGCGAGTTGCGCGCCCTCGATCCGGCGGTGGAGAGCCGGGCGGAGGAGTTGGGGTATTTGAGGTCTGATGCGTTTGAGGCAATGCTGGACGAGCGAGGGATCAGGCTCGTTCCCAATCTTAATTACTAGTTCGTGTTACCGGTCCGACCTTTGCACGAAAGATCACCCTCTTCGCATGTAAGTTGGGAATCCAAATACTTGATGTGTTCATTCGTGAGCATCGTCAAACATCCTGCAAAGATCGTCGGACGGACTGATCCGAGGCCACTCGTCTCGAACTTACACAACTTATCACGGTAGGCGATCCAAGCCATTTGTGCTTGGCGAAGGTTCCCTTGATCTTCACGGTCAAGCCGCTTCATGAGCGTTGTGTAGTCGTCCGTGAAGAATCCCGATCTCGTTGAGACGATTGGGATATCAGGCGCATCACCGCCTTCGATTTTGCAGGA